>NZ_CP159951.1:0-72341 GCF_042466635.1 Mesorhizobium sp. ANAO-SY3R2 | reverse complement strand
CGATGAGAGGGATTCAAAAATTGATGTTGCGGTTTGCTTTTCCATATTAAGATACTACAACAACTATTTAAATGAAGTCAACCGAAGTGTGGTGCGTCCGGCTAGGCTATACCCTATCCTGATGTCAGGATAGGCCACACTGCAACGTCAGAATAGAGTTGGCTTTCACGTTTATTGACACCTGCGGCGAAAGGTCATAGATTTCTTCCTGACACTTTCGTGTTTGGAGGCACCATGCAGGGTCAACGCATCGGCTATGTCCGGGTCAGCAGCTTCGACCAGAACCCGGAACGGCAACTGGAGCATGTCGAAGTCGGCAGGGTATTCACCGACAAGGCGTCGGGCAAGGACACTCAGCGGCCTGAACTCGATTCGCTGCTGGCCTTCGTGCGCGAAGGCGACACCGTGGTGGTTCACAGCATGGATCGGCTGGCGCGCAACCTCGATGATTTGCGCCGCCTTGTGCAAAAGCTGACCAAACGCGGCGTGCGCATCGAGTTCGTCAAGGAGAGTCTGACCTTCACCGGTGAGGATTCGCCGATGGCGAACCTGATGCTGTCGGTGATGGGTGCGTTCGCCGAATTCGAGCGGGCCTTAATCCGCGAGCGGCAGCGAGAAGGCATCGCGCTCGCGAAGCAGCGCGGAGCCTATCGGGGCCGCAAGAAGGCATTGTCGCCCGAACAGGTCGCCGAGCTGCGGCAGCGGGCCGCAGCCGGCGAGCAGAAGGCGAAGCTGGCACGTGAATTTGGTGTCAGCCGGGAGACCCTGTATCAATACTTGAAATTGGATCAATAGCTATGCCTCGTCGTTCCATACTGTCCGCCGCCGAGCGGGAAAGCCTGCTGGCGTTGCCGGACACCAAGGACGAACTGATTCGACATTACACATTCAACGAAGCCGACCTCTCCATCATCCGGCAGCGGCGCGGGCCAGCCAACCGGCTGGGCTTCGCCGTGCAACTTTGCTACCTGCGCTTTCCCGGCATCATTCTTGGCGTCGATCAGCCGCCGTTCCAGCCGTTGTTGAAACTGGTCGCCGACCAACTCAAGGTCGGCGTCGAAAGCTGGGACGACTACGGGCAGCGGGAGCAGACCCGGCGCGAGCACCTGGTGGAGCTGCAAACGGTGTTCGGCTTCCAGCCCTTCACCATGAGCCACTACCGGCAGGCCGTACACACGCTGACCGAGCTGGCCATGCAGACCGACAAGGGCGTCGTGCTGGCTGATGCCTTGATCGAACATCTGCGGCGGCAGTCCATCATTCTGCCCGCGCTCAATGCCATCGAGCGCGCCAGCTCCGAGGCGATTACCCGAGCCAACCGTCGCATCTACGAAGCCCTGTCCGAACCGTTGTCGAACGGACACCGGCATCGTCTCGACGATTTGCTGAAACGCCGCGACAACGGCAAGACGACTTGGCTGGCCTGGCTGCGTCAGTCGCCCGCCAAACCGAATTCGCGCCACATGCTTGAACACATTGAGCGCCTGAAAGCCTGGCAGGCGCTCGACCTGCCTACCGGCATCGAGCGGCTGGTGCATCAGAATCGGCTGCTCAAGATCGCCCGCGAAGGCGGCCAGATGACGCCTGCCGACTTGGCCAAGTTCGAGCCGCAGCGCCGCTACGCCACCCTGGTGGCGCTGACCATCGAAGGCATGGCCACCGTCACCGACGAAATCATCGACCTGCACGACCGCATCCTGGGCAAGCTGTTCAACGCCGCCAAGAACAAGCATCAGCAGCAGTTTCAGGCGTCCGGTAAGGCGATCAACGCCAAGGTGCGCCTGTACGGGCGCATCGGCCAGGTGTTAGCGGCGGTCAGTTTCCGCGTAAATCTGGTGTCGGCAAGCAGTCGGACGCGGTCATCCGCGGCAGTCAGCTGAATGCCTTGAACTTCCTTTGAGTTGAATGGGGGGTGCCCGTTCTGCAGGGCACTGAGGTGTGCCGGGGGGGCGTGCCTGCTGTGGCCGTGGGATGGCGGGAGTGAGCCAGCGCAGGGGTATGGCGCAGCGCTGGTCTTTTGCGTTACATATCGCCTACCTGTGTAAGAAGCAGGCGCGACAGTGACAGTAAATTTCCGGTAAACCCACTGTCGCGCCCCGAGACCCCCCGCTTTGGAGGGCGCCGTTGCCGCTGTCAGTATTTCACGAAGCGGGCGTGGCTGTCCAGCAGCGTGGGCCCACGCATGGGAATGGAGCGTCCATGCCCACTGCCCAGCCCGCGCCGTCACCACCGCCCAGACGCTTTGTGTGCGCCCTGTGCCGCTGCCCTGTGCTCATCTGCAGCCACTGCGACCGCGGCCAGCGCTACTGCAGCGCGGCCTGCTCGCACCAGGCCAGAAGTGGCGCCCAGCGCGCAGCCGGCAAACGCTACCAGGACAGCCGCAAGGGCCGTCACGCTCACGCCAGACGCCAGGGGCAATGGAGGGCGCGCCAGCAAACAGTGACGCATCAGGGTAGCCCACCACCGCCCTGCGCTGATGTACTCCCACCCGGCGAAACAACCGCTCTGATCCCGGACGCAAGTCAACGCTGCCAATGCCTCTTTTGCGGCCGTTCGGTCTCGAATTTTGTACGCCTGGACTATTTGCGTTGCCGCTTTCGTCGCCCATCGAAACCATCCGTATGGAGTACCGACTCACATGGCCATTTCACCTGAACTCACGGCGCAGATCCTGCGCTACCACCACGCCGAGCACTGGCCGGTGGGAACGATCTCGTCCCAGCTGGGCGTGCACCGCGAGACCGTCATGCGCGTGCTCACCCAGGCCGGCGCCGCCCCCATAGTGCCCGCACAACGCACCTCGGGCGTGAGCCCCTACCTGCCCTTTATTGAAGAGACCCTGAAGCAGTTCCCCAACCTCACGGCCAGCCGGTTGCACACCATGGTCGCCGAGCGCGGTTACGAGGGACGCCCCGACCACTTTCGCCACATCGTCGCCAGGCACCGTCCACGCCCCCCAGCACAGGCCTACTTGCGCCTGCGCACCTTGCCCGGTGAACAGGGGCAATGCGACTGGGGCCACTTCGGCCACATCCAGATCGGGCAAGCCAGGCGACCCCTGATGGCCTTTGTGATGGTCCTGTCCTGGTCCAGACGCATCTTCCTGCGCTTCTTCCTGGGCGCGCACATGGAGAACTTCCTGCGCGGCCACGTCCAGGCCTTTGAATCCTGGGAGTCCGTTCCCAGGGTCGTCTTGTACGACAACCTCAAGAGCGCGGTGCTCGAACGCAGGGGGCCGGCCATCCGCTTCAATCCCACCTTGCTGGCACTCTCGGCGCATTACCGCTTCGAGGCCAGGCCCGTGGCCCCGGCCCGGGGCAATGAGAAGGGACGCGTGGAGCGGGCCATCCGCTACATCCGCACGGCCTTCTTCGAGGGACGCACCTTTGACGGCCTCGACGATCTCAATGCCCAGGCCGATGCCTGGGTGAACGGGGCAGCCAGCGCTCGGCGCTGCCCCGAGGATTCCCAGCTGTCGGTGCAGCAGGCCTTTGACCAAGAGAAGGCGCACCTGATGGACATCCCGGTCACACCGTTTTGTTGCGATGAGATCCGCGGCGTGACAGCGGCCAAGACACCCTATGTTCGCTTTGACCTGAACGACTATTCCATCCCCCACACCCACGTACAGCGCAGCCTGAGCGTGCACGCCAGCCTGCATGAGGTGCGTATTCTGGACGGCCAGCAGGCACTGGCCACGCACCCGCGTTGCTGGGACAAGGCTCAGCAGATCGAGATCGAGGCCCATGTGCAGGAACTGGTGCAGCACAAGCGAGCCGCGCGAGCCCATCGCGACACGGACCGCCTGGTGCACGCGCTGCCTCAGGTGCAGGACTTGCTGACAGAGGCGGCCAAGCGGGGCGAGCCGCTGGGGCGCATCGCCCGTGAGTTGCAGGAACTCCTGGATGTGCATGGACGCACGCAGATGACGGCCGCCGTCGCCGATGCCATAAGCCGCGGTGTACCGCACCCCCATGCGGTTCGTCTGGCGCTGCAACACCAACGCCAACGCCAACGCCAGCGCCAGCAGCAAACCCCGCCACCGCTGGGCGTGGCCCTGTCCGCGCAGGTGCGCGCGCGCGACATCGCCGTGCGCCCCCACAGCCTGGACGGCTATGACCGTCTCACACAGGAGAGTGACGATGCCAGCAACTGATTCGGCCACACTCAAACACCGCGCCCAGGCGTTGCAACTGCACGGGGTGCTGGCCAACTGGAGTGCCTGCTGCACCGAACCCTGGGTGGGCACATTGCTGGACTGGGAAGAGCAGGAGAGAACCCGCCGATCCATGGAGCGGCGCCTGCACAGTGCGCGCATCGGGCGCTTCAAGCCCTTGGTGGATTACGACTGGCGCTGGCCCGAGCAGATTGACCAGGCCAGCGTGAGCGAGCTGATGACGCTGCAGTTCCTGCAAAACGCCAGCAACGCCATCCTGGTGGGGCCCTCCGGGGTCGGCAAGACCACGATCGCGCAGAACATTGCGCACCAGGCGGTGTTGCAGGGACACACCGTCGTGTTCACCACCGCGGGCAAGCTGCTGGGCGAGCTGGCCAGTCTGGACAGCGATTCGGCACTGCGCACCCGGCTGCGCCACTACGCCAGGCCAGAGCTCCTGGCCATTGATGAGGTCGGGTATCTGTCGTATTCCAGCCGCTATGCCGATCTGCTGTTCGAGTTGATCAGCCGGCGCCACGAGCACAAGAGCACGCTGATCACCACGAACAAATCGTTTGCCGAGTGGGGTGAAGTGTTCCCCAACGCGGCCTGCGTGGTCGCACTCGTGGACCGCCTGGTCCACCACGCCGAAATTGTCGGTATCAAGGGTCAGTCGTACCGGCACAAGGAGGCACAAGAACGCGCCAGGGCGCGCACCGCAAAGCGCAAACCGTCGAAGGAGGCGGCATGAAGCCGTGGCACCCGCCTTCAGGACTGCGCCGTGGGCTGCCCTTCACGGTGGACGACACCTGGACACCAGAGCAGGCCTTGGCGGTGATGGAGTTGCTTGATGATCTGCGTGATCGTGTCTGGACCCACTACGGCCGGGTCATCCAGAACCTGCTGCGCGAGCAGCGCGTGACCAGTGAATCGCTGGATGACTTTGACCCGGAGTTGCCGTTCTGAACAACGACGAATCTCCCACGCCAACAGCAAGGGCCCCTGACGGGGCCCTTGCTGTTGGTGGCGCACTCAGCACCGAAAGCCGCCACCAGAATCCGCCGCCACAAATGACCACCGGATTCCGTCACCATATTCCGCCACCATTTGCCGCCGCCAGATTTACGCGGGTTTAGACCGCCGCTAACATACGGACGTTGAAGGCTTCGTCAGGGCGCGAACCGCGCAGTCCAACCAGATCCGCGGGTTGCTGATCGAGTTCGGGCTGATCATTCCCCAAGGCATTCGTTACATTTACCAGCGCGTTCCCGATCTGATCGGGGCGCCAGCAACGAGTTGGGACGATTCAGAATGCTGATCGATCGCTTGCTGCAGCACCTGGGGTGATCGTCCTTTCCGTGCAAATTGATGCGCTTCGCGAAAAAAGTTCTTCAAAAACAAGCACTTGTGAATATCTGAATTTCCGGCGCGCCGTCCTTTGCGTGCAGATTGGTGCGCTTTGAGGGCTGCGGCTCCCTTTCATCAGATGTCGCCGCCAGCGTCCCACTGGGCTCAGTTGGGATTGACGGGCTATGCCTAAATTGGCATAATTACCACCAATGTCCCATCTGCCGCGCAAACCGCTCAAATGGGTCGGCTCGGCCAAGCGGGATCTGGACGGAATGCCCGAGGACGTCCAAGACGTGTTCGGCCATGCGATCGACCTGGCGCAAGCCGGCGGCAAGCACCCGGACGCCAAGGCGCTGAGCGGGTTCGGTTCCGCTGCGGTGTTGGAAGTGGTCGAGGATTTCCGGAGCGACACGTTCCGGGCGGTCTACACGGTCAAGTTCGCCGGCTGGGTCTATGTGCTGCACTGTTTTCAGAAGAAGTCCAAGACCGGCATCAAGACGCCGAAGGAGGACCTGGATCTGATCAAGGCACGCCTGAAGGCCGCGGCGCAGGATTTTGAAGCTTGGCAGGCAAAGCAAGGAGTAAAGCGATGACCCAGAACAGCCACATCACCATCGAAGAAGGCAGCACCAACGTCTACGCGGACCTGGGCTATGCCGACGCCGCGGAAATGCAGCGCAAGTCGCAACTCGCGGCCGAGATTGCCCGCGCCATCAAGGCGCGACGCCTGACGCAACAGGGAGCCGCCGAGCTGCTCGAAATCGACCAGTCTAAGATCTCCCGCATCACGCGCGGTCAGTTCCGTGGCGTCAGCGAGGCGAAGCTGCTGGAACTGGTGGCCAAACTGGGGCATGACGTGAAGATCGTGGTCGGTCCGGTACGGCGCCGCGCCGGCAAGATCGAACTGCAGTTCGCCTGACGCAGCCCAACTTCAAGACGGCCGAGCTGCGAACGCCTGGCCCATCTGCCGCGCCCGCTTAACCTCGTCGCCGTGCAGGTAGATTGAAGTCGTCGAAATCGACGCGTGCCGCAGGTTCGCGCACTGTCGTCAGTTCGGCGCCGCGTGCGAGCGCATGCGTGGCATGGGTATGGCGCATCCAGTGCGGGCTGGCACGCCGCAATTTCTCGGCCGTGGCCGGGCTGTCCTTCTCAATGACGTCGGCCACCCAGCCATCGTCGAGTGCCGCTGCGTCGTCGCTCATGATCTGATGGGCGTTCGCGCGCCGGGCCAACCGCCACGATCTCGATCAGCTCCAGCGCCGTCAGCGCCTGCAGCGATTCCTCCAGCGAGCGCGGCGGCCTGAATTGGCGCAGCTGCTCGAACCAGATGCCGGAGCCGCACATCATCAGCACATCGTGCAGGTAGCGCGACAAAGACCCGACCGTCTGCGCGCCGGATTCGACGACGTCCACGCAGGCCCGTCCCTTGTCGGTCAGACGGTCGCGCCGCGAGCCCAGGCTCAGGGTGTCGGCAGACAGCGTGGCATGGCCCATGACCTTGTCTCCTTCGACTGCTTCCACCGCGCAACCGATCTGGTGGCCGTTGCTGACGGCGGGTTGACTACCATGGTTCAGATTGGAGTGCTCGACCAGGATGCTGAGCGCGGGCGTTGCATGATCAGCCTCCGGTCACCGGCGGGAAGAAGGCCACTTCACAGCCATCGCTGAGTGCCGCTGCCTCGTCGCTCATGACTTGGTTGAGTGCCATCCGTACCGACTTGCCTCGTGCCAAAGCCTCTGCATAAGCGCCGCCGCGGCCCACGAGCTCGTCGCGCAAACCCGCAAGCGTCGACGCGGCTGTGGAGACGTTCTCCCCGCCCGTGCCGATGGCCTCTCGAATGGAGGCGAAGTATTTGATCGTCAGCTTCATGCTTGCATCTCCGGGTACACGTGACTTCCAGAAGCGCCGCCGTGCTTTTCCAACAGCCTGATTTGTGCGACGACCATGCCGCGATCGACCGCCTTGCACATGTCATAGATGGTCAGAAGCGCAACCTGTGCTGCCATCAAGGCTTCAATTTCCACGCCGGTGGGGCCAGTTGTTTCCGCGGTCGCGGAGCAGCTTACTGCCGGTGCCCGCCCGCCCGCTTCGGTCTCCACACGGAAATCAATCGCAACCCGCGTCAGCGCGATTGGATGACAAAGTGGAATAAGGTCGCTGGTTCTTTTCGCTGCCTGGATACCGGCGATGCGGGCGATCCCCAGCACGTCGCCTTTTGCCGCCGTACCCGCCTCTATGAGGGCCAGCGTGGCGGGCTGCATTTCTATTCGGCCGCAGGCGACAGCGCTGCGCCGCGTGTTTGGTTTGGTCCCAACATCAACCATGTGAGCTTGGCCTTCGCGGTCAAAATGGGTAAGCATATTCATTGAGGACAAGTGATCGGGTATTGCGAGGTGAAGGCTTCAGAGCAGTCGCTCATGTGGTGGTTGCGGTCGATCCTTGGGGATCACAAAGCCATATTGACCCATGATCGACTGAGCCTGCGGCGTTGCAATGTAGTCGTAGAAGGCGCGCACTGGCGCTGAGGCCTTCGTGGTCAGGACCATGCGTTGTCTTAGCGGCTGGTGCCAGCTTCCGGGGATCAGCGCGAATTTTCCTAATTGCGCTACGGCAGATGCCCGAGCCAGGGAAAGAGCGATGATCCCCCCCTGGGCCGAGCCCGAGGTCGCGAACTGCGCGGTCTGAGAGATGTTGTCGCCGAGGACCAACCTTGGGCGGATCGCGTCCCACAAGCCCGCATGCCGCAAGGCTTCCTGCGCGCGCCTTCCATAGGGAGCATGCTCAGGGTTGGCGATGGCGAATTTCCTGAGTCGACCGTCCTTGAGCGCGGCTGCCAGATCTCCCATCTCTGCGTCCGCTTTCAGGGAAGACCCGTGCGGAACGATGATGACGAGCCGCCCGAAACCGTAGATACGACCTCGATCCCTGGTTTTTCCAGCGTCAGCCAGCTTGAAGACGAAGTCTTCATCGGCCGACATGAACATCTCATACGGTGCGTCATGCAGCAACTGGGCGTAGAAGTTGCCCGAAGAGCCGAACACCAGGTTCACCTTGTGCCCGGTCTCGCGGCTGAACTGAGCGTGCACTTGGTCCAGCGCGAATTTCAGATCTGACGCAGCCGCCACGATGGGTATTGCCTGTGCGCGACCGGCAAGTGGCCAGGCGGCAAGCGCACCTAGGCCGCGCAGCGCGGTACGGCGGTTGAGAGTGCCCATCGCTCTACAGCATTGAATCGCCCCGGGTTCCCTAGACACTTCCGAGCCTCAAACCTGAGGCCCAATAGGAGGTGCCATGACAAAGCAGCCATACCCCGAAGAATTCAAGATCGAAGCGGTCAAGCAGATCACCGAACGCGGTCACAAGGTGGCCGACGTTTCGGCGCGGATCGGCGTGAGCCAGCACAGCCTGTACAAGTGGATCAAGGCGTACAGCACGCCCGCTGGTGAGCGCCAAGCGCAGGCGTCTCAGGCGGAGGAGCTGCGCCGGTTGCGCAGCGAGCTCAAGCGTGTGACGGAGGAGCGCGACATCCTAAAAAAGGCCGCAGCGTACTTTGCCAAGCAGTCCGGGTGAGGTACGCGTTCATCAAGCGCCACGAGCACGAATACAGCGTGCGACGCATGTGCAAGGTCATGCAGGTTCATCCAAGCGGCTACTACGCTTGGAAGACTGACCCGATGAGCACGCGCGCCCAGGACGACCAGCGCCTGTCGGGTCTGCTCAAGCACGCATGGCTGGAAAGCGGGGGCGTGTACGGCTATCGCAAACTCACGCTGGACATGCGCGACCTGGGCGAGACGTGCGGCAAGCATCGCGTAGCTCGCCTGCTCAAGCTCGAGGGGCTGCGCTCGCAGACGGGCTATCGGCGTCGTCCAAGCCCGCGTGGAGGCAAGCCCGCGGTCGTGGCGCCCAATCATCTGCAGCGCCAGTTCACCGTGGCCGAGCCCAATCAGTCCTGGGTGACCGACATCACCTACATCCGCACCCACGAAGGCTGGTTGTACCTTGCCGTCGTTGTCGACCTGTTCTCGCGCCAGGTGGTCGGATGGTCCATGGGCAGCCGCATCGATACCGGCTTGGTGCTCGATGCCTTGCTGATGGGCCTGTGGCGCCGTCGGCCCAAGAACGCCGTGACCGTGCACTCGGACCAAGGCAGTCAATTCACGGGCCATGAGTGGCAGGACTTCCTGCGCGCCCACAACATGGTGTCCAGCATGAGCCGCCGGGGCAACTGTCATGACAATGCGGTGGCGGAGAGTTTCTTCCAGTTGCTCAAACGCGAACGCATTCGACGCCGGATCTATCCAACCCGTGCCGACGCAAGAGCGGACGTCTTCAACTACATCGAGATGTTCTACAACGCAAAACGGCGTCACGGCACTGCCGGGGACATCTCCCCGATAGACTTCGAACATCGCCATTTCCAACGGCTCGGAAGTGTCTAGGGAACCCGGGGCGATTCACATCGCCTTCAGTTGCTTCGCAAATTCATCTGCCTTCTTCTTGCCGGCGAAGCTCGCAACCGTGTCCACACACACATCCCCATAAGCGCGCAACTGAGGCACCGTGGTACAGCGGCTGATTTCCTGAACAAGCTCTTGGCCGTCCGAGCCGAAGAGCCCGTTCACGAAGTCGGTCAGATACGTCTTGACACGAGTGAACTTCTCCGTGTCATGGCCGGACGTCGCGGCGCTGGTGTCCGGCGCTGCATGGGCAGCGATGTATCGCTGCGCCAGCAGCACCTCCAACGTAGCCACAGCATCGGCAGTCTGCCCGAGCGCAGCCTTGATGTCGGCCACGCGCCGGACACCATCTACCAGAATGAGCACCCGTCGCGAGCCGTGACTGAGGCCTTGGCCTTGATGGCTCAATTCGGCACGCCCGAAATCTGTTTTCTCGAGTATCAGATCGTCCGGCAGCATGAAGTTCGCCTTTCCGCTGGTTACTACAACCTACACAACGTCCTGCTAGCGCTCCCGCGGGAGTCAGGTCTTGAAAGCGGGCTTGACGAACTTGACGGGCCGGAACACATAGCGATTGATCGCCAGCACGAACAGGAGAAATACGATGGCGCCGGCGCCGACCGCGGCAAGCGCCATGTACAGGTACAGCCTGTACAACGGGGTGAGCAGCTCGTCCGCATCCTGTTCAACCACCAGGGTCCATTCGGAATCGTAGAACGGCATCGAGGCCCCGAGCTTGTCCTTGCCGTTGACGCCCTTGTAGAAACCCATGGCCTCGCGGCAGCCGGTCGTGCACTTGGCGTTCGTCGTGTAGGTGCCGTCCTTGCCGCATACGATCCCAAGGGCGGTGTCGGCCATGGTGGTTTTCCACGGCGTTTCGCTGCCTTGCTTCGTCAGCATGCCGTTGTGTATGGCGCGAGACTCGGTGATCAGGCGATTGCCGCGGTCCACCATGTAGAAGTCGCATGTCTTGCCCATCCCGGCAAGATAGAACGTTCCCATGCGCTTCTCCATGTTGCCGATCTCGCCGTTGACGATGAGCGTCAGCATCCTTGCGTCTGCGTTTGGATAAAACAATCCGACCGTCGTGGGCGGGCGACGCGAAGCTGATGACAGGCTCGTTCCTTAAGCTGATGAGATCTCGGTAGACCTCGGAGTAGCCACGCCGGGGATCCGCGGTCGGTCCCCCAGGCTCGGCCCTCGCGCAGCGAGGACGAGGAAACCTCGATGGTGCGTCCTTGACCACGTCGATGCAGTGGTAAACCCGCCAAGTGGGGACTTGGCGGCTTGCCCCCGTTGATTTGAGTCTTGAACGGGTGATCGCCCAGGGCGAATGTATCGTTCTCGATCACCGACTTGAAGTACTTGCGCAGCACTTCTTCGCCTGCGGACTTGGGCAGCTCGCCCAGGCTGGTGGCCATCTTCTAGTTCTGGCCCAGGAAACGGATCACGCCCTGCTGCTTGGCGTCCGCGAAGTTCATCAGCCCCCCGAGCTGGGTTTTCACCTGCAGCCAGTGGGTCTCGTACAAAACGTAAGCGATACAGGTGGGGAAGAAAATCGCCCCCATGATCATCGCATTTCTTGCTTGTTGAACCACATGATTTGTCGCCTGTTTTAATCAACTTCACCTGGCCAGCACGTTTCCAGCCCCTAACCGCCGATGTAACTCATCTCGACCCTCCGAACTTCATGTCCCTTGCCCGCCAAGGAGGCACGCAACTCGGAGTACCGGTCACCTCGTTGCTCCCACAAGTAGCGGATAGCCTGCGCAATCACTGCGTCGGACGCCGGCGGCTGGGTCGCGCTGCCACGCAGCAGCGAGCGAAGATCGTCTCCGTCCGCAGCGAACAGGCACGTATAGAGCTTCCCTTCCGTGGAAAGACGGGCTCTATTGCAGTCACCGCAGAAGGCCTGGGTGACGCTGTTGATCAACCCGATTTCTCCGAGCGCCGGGTCGTGCCTTCCGGTCTCGTCCGCATAACCCCAGCGCTGTGCCGTTTCGCCGACCGATGTTGCTGATAGCGGTACCAAGCGCATCTCGGAGCGGAGCAGATTGAGGACTTCTGTGCCTGGCAGTACTTCGTCCATGCGCCAGCCGTTCGTGGCGCCTACATCCATGTACTCGATGAAGCGCAGAGCCATACCGCTGCCGCGGAAATGACGGGCCATCGGCACGATTTCATGGTCGTTCGTTCCTTTCTTGACGACCATATTGATCTTGATCGGACCGAGGCCAGCCTCTTTGGCCACCTCTATGCCGCGCAGGACGTCGCCCACCGGGAAATCCACATCGTTCATGCGCCGGAACACCGCGTCGTCAAGGCCATCCAGGCTAACCGTCACCCGCTGAAGGCCGGCATCGCGCAACTGGCGCGCCTTGCGGGCCAGCAGCGACCCGTTTGTCGTCAAGGTGAGGTCTAACGGTCGGTTGTCCGTTGTGCGGAGCTCGGCCAGCTGCTCGATCAATGCCTCCAGGTTCTTGCGCAGCAGGGGCTCGCCCCCCGTCAGCCGAATCTTTCGGACGCCGTGCGACACGAAGGCACGTGCGAGCCGCGTTATCTCTTCGAAACTCAGGAGCGACGCATGCGGCAGATAGGAATGCTTTGCGTCAAAGATTTCCTTGGGCATGCAGTAACGGCACCGGAAGTTGCACCGATCCGTCACGCTGATCCGCAGGTCGCTCAGACTGCGGCCCCGCGCGTCGAGCAAGCGGCCGTCGGCGCGGCCCGGGCCCGTGGGCATCAACAAGCGTCGCGTGGCCAGCCGATGGTCGAAGAGAGGTATCACGCGCCGGGACATGATGGACCTGTTCTAGCTGCTACTGCGACTCAGGCTGGAGCGCGGATAGCGTGCTTGCAAAAGAGAACGGGGCCGGCCGCACGCGCCCGGGCTTTGCCTTTTCCACCGTGCCCAGGTTGACGCAGCACACCGCTTCCTCGCCCTGGCCAAGCGAGAGCAGGCTGCGCATGCGCGGCGATGTCATGGCCTGGCCGCTGGTGAGCCCGCTGCCGTAGCCCATGGCATGGGCGCCCAGCAGCAGGTTCTGAATGGCCGCGCCCATGGAAACCATCCGTTCCAGCACAGGTATGTTGGGCTCGCGTGGGCCCAGACAGGCGATGGCGACGAGCAGTACCGGAGCCCGGTGAGCCTTTTCTCGCGCTGACTCGATCTGCTCGAGTTTGGCGCCAGGGTCGCGGTCGATCAGCGCCAGCGCAAAAGCCTCTGCCAGCAGCGCACGTTTGGTCGCCGGCAACAGCACAAAGCGCCAGGGCGTCAACAATCCATGGTCGGGGGCAGCCGCAGCCAAGGCGAGAAGCGATTCCAACTGTGCCGCCGCTGGGCCAGGCTCGACCAGGCGCCGCGGGGAAACGTTGCGGCGGGATGTGATGAGCGTCTGCGCGAAGGCGAAGGAGTCTTCTGCAACGACGGTGGCGCCGGCATCGCCCAGATCGCGAAGTGGTCTGCGGGCCTCAGTTGTGTAAGGTACTGCGCGCATGGGACTTTGCCGGTTAGCAGGTCTACTTGCCTAAGCCCAAAATCCACATCGCCAGTACCTTGGCATCGGCGTCGCTGACGTTGGGCTGCGCCGGCATGGGGATCGTCCCCCACTTGCCCGTGCTGCCCTTCTTGATGTTGTCAGCCAGTGCCGCCTCAGCGTCCTTAGAGCCCTTGTATTTTTTGCCTACGTCCTGGTACGCCGGGCCAAGTACCCTTGTGGCCACTGCGTGGCACGTCATGCACTGGTTCTTCCGAGCTAGTTCCTGGTTCGCATAGGCCGGGCTTAGTGCAAGCAGGACAGTTGCGGTAACGCTCCACGGGATAATCGTTGTCCTCATGTAGATACTCTTGTAGATTGAATTGCGGAATGGGTGCCCGGAAGTGGCGCCCCCGAAAGATCAGGTTGATTGATTGCCAACTGGGCCCCGTGTTGCCAGATTGGGAACGTCCATGAACTTACTATTTCCATCTACCCCATGGCAATTTATGCAAAAAAAACTTGCTTTTTTTCCTTCTTGAATTGCCTGCGAACGCAAAGATTCGTCGTTAAGAATGGATGCGAGTTTGTTGCTCAATCTAATACTGTTGTGGTCGTCCGTCCGGGCATTTTTCTTCTGTTCGGGTTGAGGCGACAACCCATCTGCTGCCTGTACTAAAACCGGCAAAACCAAACTACAGAATGCAAAGGCAAGACACGCTGTCTGTTGCATCGCGCCCCTGATGTGTATAGGGGAAGAATACTGACAGTTTCCATCGAATAGTGTCATTGAAATTCCCCGGGTAGCTTCTCAGAGCTAGCGCGATTCAACCAACATGGTCGGCGGCGTTGTGTAAATCCGTATAAAAGATCATGCGAGATTGGGGCCTCGCCTCGATCCGCAAGTGACGAGACAAGTTCATACGTTAGAACGTCAAGTTAACCAACGGAAAATCGTGCACTTAGGCACGACGCACCTGCACCGCCACCATCGTGTCGAAGTTGCCGTTGATGGGACTCACGTCGGGCGCGCAGACGTAGTTGAATTCCTGCCCTATCTTCGGGAACAGCGCCGTCATGCCCACACTTCCAGCAATTACGCCGTCGTGCACGCGCGCGCGCGCCTTGCACTGCCCATACTTGGATCTCAGCACCACCCAGTCGCCGTCCTTGACGCCGCGGGCGCGTGCGTCGGTGGTATTCATTTCCAGATAGGCGTCCGGGGTGCGGCTGGAGACGGAGGGCTTATCCCAGTAGGTGTAGCCGGTGTTCCACAGCTCGTCCAAACGGAAGTCAAAGGCCATGAGAGGGTGCTCGGCATTGACTCCGGACCACTCGTAGCGATTAGGATCGAGTTTGCCCACCAGGGCCATCTCCTCCACATGGACCTTGTTGTCCTTGGTGAAGAAACGCTTGCCCAGCAGGGCCTCCATCTCGTCGCCGTAAAGCCGGGCCGGCGACTTGCCGTTCACATAGGGATAGCGCAGGCCATTCGTGCCGGCGGCCGTGAGTTTGTCCCAGCTCATGTCGCGCACGTCATCGCTCTTCGAGCGGATTTCGTCCCACACCGCCACCTCGTCTTTCCAGTCGAAGCCGGCGTAGCCCATCTTCTTCGCCACCTGAGCGACGATCCACCAGTCGGGTCGGGCTTGGCCGGGCGGATCCATGAACTTCTGTTGTAGCCGCACCCGCCGGGTGACGCTGGAGATGATGGTATCCGTCTCGCCCCAGGTGGCGGCCGGGAAGACCACGTCCGCATCTTGGTTCATCTCGGTGATGATGCGATCCTGGACGACGAAGAAAGTCTTGCCGATCAGCGGCCGGTGCCGGTTGAGATCGGGAACCTGTTTGTAGATGTTGCTACCGAAGGCCCACATGGCCTTGACCTTGCCGTCGCGCAGGCCCTTGAGGATGTCCAGGTTGTGCTCACGGCTGGCAGGCTCCTTGGGCCAGGCCCACGTGCCGCCTGGGTGGCCGCCGGCGCGGGAGGAGCAGGCGCCGGGCTTGCCCACGTTGCCCAGGACGATCCCCAGGCATGTGTATGCATGCTGGTTCTCGAAGGCCGCCATCTGATGCTGGATGCCCTTCTCGTGCAGTACCATGGTCTTGCCACGGTTGGCGATCATCAGATCGGCAGCGGCGCGGATCTTGGCGGCCGGCACGCCGGTCACCTTGGCCGCGTTTTCCGGCGAGAAGCGGTCCTCCATCGCTACCTTGCGCAACACGTCGAAGCCGCTCACCCATTTGTCCACGAAGGGTTTGTCCCAGGCATCGCGGCGCAGCACTTCCTGGATTAGCGCCGTGCCCAGCACGAAATCGGTGCCTGGGCGAATCATCAGGTGCAGGCCGCCGCGCTCCTCGGCATGGCGCGCCATGGCGGTTTGCCGGGGATCCACCACGATCTGCTTCGCGCCGGCATTGTTCATGTGGAAACGGTTGTACCAGACCGTGCCGTTGGCCCAGATGTTGGTGCCGGCCGTGAACAAGAGGCCGGTCTGCTCGAAGTCCTCCTCGGTGAAGGAGCGGGTGCCCGAGCCGAGGGCGTGGGATACGCCGGAGCTTTCTTCGTCGAAGAACCAGCCGTTGCCGGCATGGGTCGATGAGCCGATGCTCTCGAACCACAGCTTGAGGATGGCGTGGGTGGGCATAGACCACAGCCAATCGCCCCACACCAGGCCCAGCGCGTCGGGCCCGTGTTCTTCCTTGATCCGCTTGAGGTTGTCGGCAGTGAAGGCAATGGCCTCGTCCCAACTCACCGCCACCAGCGGCTTGCCCTTGCCATGCTTGCGGATCATCGGCTGGCTCAGACGCTTCTTGGCCGAGGGCAGGTTCTTGGAAAACAGTGTCTGGGCATTGGTGCCGCCACGCACGGAGTAGTCGCCGTGGTTGACCACGCAGTCCTTGTCCGGGTAGATGGCGATGAACACTTTCTTGCCGCCGGTTTCCGCCGGCACCACCATGGAGGGCGACAGCCATTCGCCGGACAGAACGCTGGTGTAGGGGCCGGCCGGCTTGCGGCCGGTACCGCGCGGCCAGACCTTGACTTTGTAGCCGCACTGCACCATGCAATATTGGCAGGTAGTGTTGAAGGTCTCCGCCTTCTCGGGCGGCAGTTCGACGCACTCGTCCATCTCTACGGCCAGCGCCGTTCCGGGCGCAGCCAGCGTTCCTGCAGCCGCTACTCCGGTGAGCGCACTGTGCTTGAAAAAATCGCGCCGGCCCGAATCGATGCGCTTACCGTCAGCCGTTTTCGTTTCTTTGGACATCGTATCCTCCGCCGTCTCAGGAATGGTTACAGGCACGGCCATAGACCAGACCGTCCTCGATGCCCACCGCATAGACCGCATCGCCGTCCACGCGCAGGCTGATGCGCGGAAGTCCGCGAGGGCTGGGGCCTTCCAGGGCATCGCCATTTTTGGCCGGGTCGAAAACGCTGGCATGACAAGGGCAGACGAAATGGCCGGTCTTTTTGCTGTAATTTACCGGGCAACCCATGTGCTGGCAAAGTGCGCTGTAGGCAACCAGAGAGCGCTTGGGTCCGGCCCCGCGGGCAATGGCACTGCCCAGATCGACAAGATAGGCGGGCTCATCGCCGGGGTAGTTGAAGGCGGTCGGCTCGCCGACCTTGATATCGGCCAGTCGGCTAACGTGCTTTTTGACGGGAGCGGCCTGGGCGGCCGGGAGCGCCGACGATCCAACCGCCGCACCACCGGCCAGCACGAAGCTGCGACGGTTCAGTTTTTTATGCTGCATTTCTTGTCTCCTAAATAACAAACTCGTCCGCACGGGGCGGGTGAATGTCGTCCGCACGGGGCGGGTGAATGACAGTCTATTGAATCCGTCAGACTATCAATATGGTCACTTGGTATGCACGGGCGAAATCAATAGAATGGTGCAAATTGACTATGGACCTCCGCGATACGAAAGCCTTATGTCCACGACCGATCTGCTGCACGAAATGTTGTCCGAGTTGGCCGCACCTATACTTTTGATCGGCAGCGACAAACGCCTGCACTTCGCCAGTCCAGCCTTCAGGCGCCTAGCGGCAATGGACATTGAAGGAATGCCTTGCGATGTACTGCTGCAGCCTCCAAACTTCGCGCTCTCAACTGGCCATTGCTGCTGGAACGTTCTGGATCTCTATCTGGCTAGCGGGGAGTCGGGGCTCTGGCAGTTGCGGGGCGGCCAGGACGTGTTGCGGCCCGTACTGTGTGAGATGCGCGCCATCGGAGTCGCGGGAAGATCGGCGATGATCGCCATCCTGGTCAAGCCACTGAATGATCTCGCTCCCACCGTCGCCCTAAGTTTTTTCCGCAGCTTGCGTCGGTCCGTAGGCAGTGTCGAGATGTACGAGAAGAACACGGTGACCTATCTGAGGAAGCATTACGGTATTGGTATCGCTTTATGGTCGGGACGCAGTCGGGACGACACACTGCCGGCTGAATCCCTGCTCATGGAAAAGCTGAATCATGCCATCGCTGCGGTCGACTCACGCGTCCTGCAGAACGGCCTCTTTGACCTTGTTGTGGAGGTGGACGGGCGGCAGCGGGTTTTTCATGTGTTCCAGTCGCAGCAGAGTGTGCGGCAAACCCGCCTCGTGGTTAGCGACACGTGCGGTCAGCTTGGCGATGAGTTAATCTGCGCACTGCTCGCAGCGGTTGTTGTGTGGACCGAACCCGCCGATCTGCCCGTCCCGGGCAGCCGCACCATCAGTCCTTCCACGATCGAGCTTCTGTCGGCAGTCGAGCGCGAGATACTGGGATATCTCCGACAGGGCATGGGCGACAAGGAGATCGCCACTCTGCGTGGAGTGAGCGTTAACACGGTACGCAATCAGGTATGCGCGGTCATGCACAAGGTCGGCGTCAACAAACGCTCCCGCCTGGTCGCATTCGATTTGGCTGCGATTGATGAGACCCCTTAAACCATAGAGTGGCTCCACTTGTTCGAACAGCATTCCCGATTTATAAGGAATGCGGCCGGATCAAGATGCAGATTTAATGGCATGGACGCCCCCTTTCGCCGGCGTCCGACTGTGGCCAAAGTCTGAGCGGGGACCTTGCCCGCTCACTCTACGGAGGCAGCTATGAAGATCACAACTATCGGTCTGGACCTCGCCAAGAACGTGCTCCAAGTTCACGGCGTTGATGAGCGCGGAGCGGCAGTGCTTCGCAAGCAGCTCAAGCGCGACCAGATTGCGGCGTTCTTTGCTCGTCTGGAGCCTTGCCTGGTCGGAATCGAAGCGTGTGGCGGGGCGCACTATTGGGCCACCAAGCTGAGCACCCTTGGTCATCGTGTGAAGATGATGGCCCCGCAGTTTGTGAAGCCGTATGTCAAGACCAACAAGAACGATTCGCTGGATGCGGAAGCCATCTGTGAGGCTGTCGCGCGTCCGAACATGCGATTCGTCCCGACCAAGTCGCCTGAGTAACAGGCCGTGCTTTAGCTGCATACGGTGTTAGCGGCGGTCAGTTTCCGCGTAAATCTGGTGTCGGCAAGCAGTCGGACGCGGTCATCCGCGGCAGTCAGCTGAATGCCTTGAACTTCCTTTGAGTTGAATGGGGGGTGCCCGTTCTGCAGGGCACTGAGGTGTGCCGGGGGGGCGTGCCTGCTGTGGCCGTGGGATGGCGGGAGTGAGCCAGCGCAGGGGTATGGCGCAGCGCTGGTCTTTTGCGTTACATATCGCCTACCTGTGTAAGAAGCAGGCGCGACAGTGACAGTAAATTTCCGGTAAACCCACTGTCGCGCCCCGAGACCCCCCGCTTTGGAGGGCGCCGTTGCCGCTGTCAGTATTTCACGAAGCGGGCGTGGCTGTCCAGCAGCGTGGGCCCACGCATGGGAATGGAGCGTCCATGCCCACTGCCCAGCCCGCGCCGTCACCACCGCCCAGACGCTTTGTGTGCGCCCTGTGCCGCTGCCCTGTGCTCATCTGCAGCCACTGCGACCGCGGCCAGCGCTACTGCAGCGCGGCCTGCTCGCACCAGGCCAGAAGTGGCGCCCAGCGCGCAGCCGGCAAACGCTACCAGGACAGCCGCAAGGGCCGTCACGCTCACGCCAGACGCCAGGGGCAATGGAGGGCGCGCCAGCAAACAGTGACGCATCAGGGTAGCCCACCACCGCCCTGCGCTGATGTACTCCCACCCGGCGAAACAACCGCTCTGATCCCGGACGCAAGTCAACGCTGCCAATGCCTCTTTTGCGGCCGTTCGGTCTCGAATTTTGTACGCCTGGACTATTTGCGTTGCCGCTTTCGTCGCCCATCGAAACCATCCGTATGGAGTACCGACTCACATGGCCATTTCACCTGAACTCACGGCGCAGATCCTGCGCTACCACCACGCCGAGCACTGGCCGGTGGGAACGATCTCGTCCCAGCTGGGCGTGCACCGCGAGACCGTCATGCGCGTGCTCACCCAGGCCGGCGCCGCCCCCATAGTGCCCGCACAACGCACCTCGGGCGTGAGCCCCTACCTGCCCTTTATTGAAGAGACCCTGAAGCAGTTCCCCAACCTCACGGCCAGCCGGTTGCACACCATGGTCGCCGAGCGCGGTTACGAGGGACGCCCCGACCACTTTCGCCACATCGTCGCCAGGCACCGTCCACGCCCCCCAGCACAGGCCTACTTGCGCCTGCGCACCTTGCCCGGTGAACAGGGGCAATGCGACTGGGGCCACTTCGGCCACATCCAGATCGGGCAAGCCAGGCGACCCCTGATGGCCTTTGTGATGGTCCTGTCCTGGTCCAGACGCATCTTCCTGCGCTTCTTCCTGGGCGCGCACATGGAGAACTTCCTGCGCGGCCACGTCCAGGCCTTTGAATCCTGGGAGTCCGTTCCCAGGGTCGTCTTGTACGACAACCTCAAGAGCGCGGTGCTCGAACGCAGGGGGCCGGCCATCCGCTTCAATCCCACCTTGCTGGCACTCTCGGCGCATTACCGCTTCGAGGCCAGGCCCGTGGCCCCGGCCCGGGGCAATGAGAAGGGACGCGTGGAGCGGGCCATCCGCTACATCCGCACGGCCTTCTTCGAGGGACGCACCTTTGACGGCCTCGACGATCTCAATGCCCAGGCCGATGCCTGGGTGAACGGGGCAGCCAGCGCTCGGCGCTGCCCCGAGGATTCCCAGCTGTCGGTGCAGCAGGCCTTTGACCAAGAGAAGGCGCACCTGATGGACATCCCGGTCACACCGTTTTGTTGCGATGAGATCCGCGGCGTGACAGCGGCCAAGACACCCTATGTTCGCTTTGACCTGAACGACTATTCCATCCCCCACACCCACGTACAGCGCAGCCTGAGCGTGCACGCCAGCCTGCATGAGGTGCGTATTCTGGACGGCCAGCAGGCACTGGCCACGCACCCGCGTTGCTGGGACAAGGCTCAGCAGATCGAGATCGAGGCCCATGTGCAGGAACTGGTGCAGCACAAGCGAGCCGCGCGAGCCCATCGCGACACGGACCGCCTGGTGCACGCGCTGCCTCAGGTGCAGGACTTGCTGACAGAGGCGGCCAAGCGGGGCGAGCCGCTGGGGCGCATCGCCCGTGAGTTGCAGGAACTCCTGGATGTGCATGGACGCACGCAGATGACGGCCGCCGTCGCCGATGCCATAAGCCGCGGTGTACCGCACCCCCATGCGGTTCGTCTGGCGCTGCAACACCAACGCCAACGCCAACGCCAGCGCCAGCAGCAAACCCCGCCACCGCTGGGCGTGGCCCTGTCCGCGCAGGTGCGCGCGCGCGACATCGCCGTGCGCCCCCACAGCCTGGACGGCTATGACCGTCTCACACAGGAGAGTGACGATGCCAGCAACTGATTCGGCCACACTCAAACACCGCGCCCAGGCGTTGCAACTGCACGGGGTGCTGGCCAACTGGAGTGCCTGCTGCACCGAACCCTGGGTGGGCACATTGCTGGACTGGGAAGAGCAGGAGAGAACCCGCCGATCCATGGAGCGGCGCCTGCACAGTGCGCGCATCGGGCGCTTCAAGCCCTTGGTGGATTACGACTGGCGCTGGCCCGAGCAGATTGACCAGGCCAGCGTGAGCGAGCTGATGACGCTGCAGTTCCTGCAAAACGCCAGCAACGCCATCCTGGTGGGGCCCTCCGGGGTCGGCAAGACCACGATCGCGCAGAACATTGCGCACCAGGCGGTGTTGCAGGGACACACCGTCGTGTTCACCACCGCGGGCAAGCTGCTGGGCGAGCTGGCCAGTCTGGACAGCGATTCGGCACTGCGCACCCGGCTGCGCCACTACGCCAGGCCAGAGCTCCTGGCCATTGATGAGGTCGGGTATCTGTCGTATTCCAGCCGCTATGCCGATCTGCTGTTCGAGTTGATCAGCCGGCGCCACGAGCACAAGAGCACGCTGATCACCACGAACAAATCGTTTGCCGAGTGGGGTGAAGTGTTCCCCAACGCGGCCTGCGTGGTCGCACTCGTGGACCGCCTGGTCCACCACGCCGAAATTGTCGGTATCAAGGGTCAGTCGTACCGGCACAAGGAGGCACAAGAACGCGCCAGGGCGCGCACCGCAAAGCGCAAACCGTCGAAGGAGGCGGCATGAAGCCGTGGCACCCGCCTTCAGGACTGCGCCGTGGGCTGCCCTTCACGGTGGACGACACCTGGACACCAGAGCAGGCCTTGGCGGTGATGGAGTTGCTTGATGATCTGCGTGATCGTGTCTGGACCCACTACGGCCGGGTCATCCAGAACCTGCTGCGCGAGCAGCGCGTGACCAGTGAATCGCTGGATGACTTTGACCCGGAGTTGCCGTTCTGAACAACGACGAATCTCCCACGCCAACAGCAAGGGCCCCTGACGGGGCCCTTGCTGTTGGTGGCGCACTCAGCACCGAAAGCCGCCACCAGAATCCGCCGCCACAAATGACCACCGGATTCCGTCACCATATTCCGCCACCATTTGCCGCCGCCAGATTTACGCGGGTTTAGACCGCCGCTAACACCAGGCGCTGATCGACGCCAAGCAATCTGGATGTGATCCGTTCGCCGCCATCGAGTCTGTCATGTCCTGGGACGCTTTCGCCGAAAGCGTCACCGAGGCGCAAAAGCTCGCGCAGCCCGATGACTTCGATTTTCTACACCGCATCGGCGAGAGCTATGCCACCTTGCGCCGCTACGCGCCGGAATTCCTCGACGTACTCAAGCTGCGGGCCGCGCCCGCCGCCAAAAATGTGCTTGATGCCATCGAGGTGCTGCGCGGTATGAACGCCGACAACGCCCGCAAGGTGCCCGTCGATGCCCCGACCGACTTCATCAAGCCACGCTGGCAGAAGTTGGTCATGACCGACTCCGGCATCGACCGGCGCTACTATGAGCTGTGCGCGCTGTCGGAGCTGAAGAACGCGCTGCGCTCGGGCGACATCTGGGTGCAGGGGTCGCGCCAGTTCAAGGACTTCGATGACTACCTGGTGCCGCCCGCGAAATTCGCCAGCCTCAAGCAGTCCAGCGAATTGCCGCTGGCCGTGGCCACCGACTGCGACCAGTACCTGCACGACCGGCTGACGCTGCTGGAAGCGCAGCTTGCCACGGTCAACCGCATGGCAGCGGCGAACGACCTGCCGGATGCGATCATCACCGAATCGGGCCTGAAGATCACGCCGCTGGATGCGGCGGTGCCCGACATCGCGCAGGCGCTGATCGACCAGACAGCCATGATCCTGCCACACGTCAAGATCACCGAACTGCTGCTCGAAGTCGATGAGTGGACGGACTTCACCCGCCATTTCACGCACCTGAAATCGGGCGACCTGGCCAAGGACAAAAACCTGCTGTTGACCACCATCCTAGCCGACGCGATCAACCTGGGCCTGACCAAGATGGCCGAGTCCTGCCCCGGCACGACCTACGCCAAGCTCGCCTGGCTGCAAGCCTGGCATACCCGCGACGAAACCTATTCGACAGCGCTGGCTGAATTGGTGAACGCCCAATTCCGACATCCCTTCGCCGAACACTGGGGCGACGGCACCACGTCATCGTCGGACGGCCAGAACTTCCGAACCGGGAGCAAGGCCGAAAGTACCGGCCACATCAACCCGAAATATGGCAGCAGCCCTGGGCGAACCTTCTACACCCATATATCCGACCAGTACGCGCCGTTCCACACCAAGGTAGTCAACGTCGGCGTGCGCGACTCGACCTATGTGCTCGACGGCCTGCTGTACCACGAGTCCGACCTGCGTATCGAGGAGCACTACACCGACACGGCGGGTTTCACCGATCACGTCTTTGCCCTCATGCATCTGCTGGGCTTCCGCTTTGCGCCGCGCATCCGCGACCTGGGTGATACCAAGCTGTTCATCCCCAAGGGCGAAGCCAGTTACGACGCGCTCAAACCGATGATTAGCAGCGACAAGCTGAACATCAAGGCTATTCGTGCCCACTGGGACGAAATCCTGCGGCTGGCCACCTCAATCAAGCAGGGCACGGTGACGGCCTCGCTGATGCTCAGGAAGCTCAGCAGTTACCCGCGTCAGAACGGTCTGGCCGTGGCCCTGCGCGAGCTGGGCCGCATCGAGCGCACGCTGTTCATCCTCGACTGGCTGCAAAGCGTGGAACTGCGCCGCCGCGTGCATGCCGGGCTGAACAAGGGCGAAGCGCGCAACGCGCTGGCCCGCGCCGTGTTCTTCAACCGGCTGGGCGAAATCCGCGACCGCAGCTTCGAGCAGCAGCGCTACCGTGCCAGCGGCCTCAACCTGGTGACAGCGGCTGTCGTGCTGTGGAACACGGTTTACCTGGAGCGGGCAGCGCATGCGCTGCGTGGCAACGGCCATGCCGTCGATGATGCGCTGTTGCAGTACCTGTCGCCGCTCGGCTGGGAACACATCAACCTGACCGGCGATTACCTCTGGCGCAGCAGCGCCAAGATCGGCGCGGGCAAGTTCAGGCCGTTACGACCGTTGCAACCGGCTTAGCGTGCTTTATTTTCCGTTTTCTGAGGCGACCCCGTCTCGCCCCTGGCGGGCTTCCAGCGCCTTCCCGACGCTCACCGGGCCGGTGGCCCTCGCCGCTGGGCTACGAGGCCCTGGCGGGCCTTCCTGGCCCCTTCTCGGGGCCTTGGCGGGCCTGCGCCGTCTGGCCGGGCTTGTGGATCGTTTGGGGACAAAACGCCGGCCGGTGACAGTTGAGGGGCGTTTCTTGACACTTGGGGGGCAGCGCACCCCGGCGCGATGCTGACAGATGAGGGGCCGGCCTCGAAATCGGCCGCCCGGAGCTGCGCCGGCCGCCGTCGAGGCCGCCTATGCGCTTGATCCGGCAGGCTTTATCCACAGAAGTTGTGGATAAGCCTGTTGGCAAGGCCCCTACCGTGCTGACACTTGAGGGGCGGGGGTGCTGACAGATGAGGGGCGCGAACCTTGACACTTGGCGGGCAGACTATTGACCCTTGAGGGGCTTGTCCATTGACACTTGAGGGGCGGCCCTTCGAGCCTTTTCCTTGGCGTATCAACGGTTTGCGCGCGTTTTCCGGTCAAGCTAACCGGCTTTTAACCCTTCATAACCGTTATATTAAACCTGGTAGTTATAACCGGGTGTCGAAAAAAGCGGCAAACCGGCCCAAGGTGTCGCGCAGAATGACCGGCCGCCGAAGGGGGGTGCCCCCCCTTCTCGATCCCACCCGGCCGCTAAAGCGGCCTCCCATCCCCCCAGGGGCGTTGCCCCTCGGCCTGCGGCCTTCACCCCAAGAATGGAGCGCCTACGGCGCTACGACTGACCATAGCCAGGCGCAAGCGCCTGGCAGAAGTTCGTGCTCTTCCAAAGGGGGCCAAGGCCCCCTCTGGACTCCCCAACTGTCAAGGCCGCTGTGACTCCAGCGCCGTAGCCCTGGCAGACGACAGCGCCGGCTCGAAGGCCGCAAGTTTGAACGCCAAGGAAGGGGTCGGCCGGCCAGGCCAGGGACGTGAATGCGCCCCTCAAGTGTCAAGAAGCCCAGGAAATTCAGTCGTCCGCGTCGTCGTGCAGGATCGACTCGTAGTCTTGCCCGCCGTAGAACACGCCGATGATGGAAACCAGATCGCCGGCCACGTCGAAGGCGATCACGGCGCGCTTGCGGTAGTTCGTGATGCGCAGGCCAGGCCGCACATCGTCGCGCATGGTGCCGCGCAGCGGGAACGTGCGCAGGCTCTCGCAGTAGGAGACGATTGCCTCGGTGTAGCGAGCGGCAACGTCAGGCGACGCCGCCGCCGCGATGTAGCGGTACAGCTCGGCAAGCTGCTCTTCGGCCTCGGGCGAGAAGACGACCGTGTAGCTCATTGCGCCTTCGCATGCTCGGCGGCCAGGCGGGCGCGCACCTGGTCGGCGGTGACGGCTCGGGAGGGATCGGCTTTCAGGGCGTCATACGCCGGGCCGACCTGGTTGTGAAGCCAGGACTCGACGGCGCGATCACGCGCGAGTAGCGCACGCAGGCCGTCGCGGATGACCTCGCTTTCGCTCGCGTACTCCCCGGTCTTGACTTTCGTTTTCACCACGTCGGCCATGTCGTTCGGCAGGGTGATGCTCAGTTGTTGGGTGGTTCGCATGGCGGCCTCCAGTCGGTTCAATAGGATTCAATCCTATCACTCCAAGGGGGCGAAGTCCAGTTTAGCGGCTAAAGTTTAGCTAAAGTGCTTGACAGGTTAGGACATTTTGTCCTAATATACGTCTTGAAGGCCGGGCATGTCGCCCAGGTCAACTACCGGAGAGTTCCGATGAACACCCAAGACCAACCCGTCACCGCTTCCCTGGTCGCCGAGGCCCAGCGCCTCGACTTCCTGCCCACCTACTTCGGCCCGCGCCTGATGATGCGCGGCGAGGCCCTTGTGTACGCCTGGCTGCGCCGGCTCTGCGAGCGCTACAACGGCGCGTATTGGCACTACTACACCCTGTCGGACGGCGGTTTCTACCTGGCCCCCGACCTGGCCGAGCGCCTGGAGATCGAGGTAGACGGCAACGGCTTCCGGGGCGAACTGTCGGCCGACGCCGCCGGCATTGTCGCAACCCTGTTCGCGCTCGGCCAGCTCGCGGCCGAGATCGCCGGCACGGACGCGGCCGACGCCCTGATCGACCGCTATCACTTCCTGCGCGGCTTCGCGGCCGGCCACCCCGAGGCCGCTGCGATCTACCGGGCTATTGACTGATGAGGGGCGGCCCCGGCTTCGGCCGGGGCTGCACCAGGAGCACGTCAAGCGATGGCGAAGCGAACGAAGCAACCGGCCCAGGCGGGCCAGGACTGGAGCGCGCCGGCGGCCGAGCTGCTGGCCGAGCTGCCGGCAGACCGCAACGGTCTGCTGGCTGCGGCCGTTGCGGCCGTGGTGGAGATCGACGCCGCTGTCATGCGCGGCGACGGCGCGGCGGCCGAGCTGGCCGGCGAACGATACGAGGCGATCATCTGGAAGCTGAACGGCGGCACGAACTTCGGGTGCATGGCCGACGACGAGGCCGCCGGCCGCGTCATCGAGCGGCATTGCGCGGCGGTGCCGGGCGAGGTGCCCTTGTGGGGCCAGCGCGGCCAGTTCCTGGCCGTGACGGGCGACATGCGCGCCCTGGTGGAGTACGAGGCCGGCTATGGCGGGCCGCTCAACGCGCACTTCCAGTTCCACGCGGTTGACCTGGACGGGCCGTTTATCTCGGCGACGGGCTATCGCTCGCACTTCGACACGGCACGGGGCTGCATGACCGTGGACGAGGTTGCGCGCGGCATCCTGGCGGCCATGCTGGCCGAGAAGAAGCGCCCGGTGCTGATCGAGGCGAGCTACCGCGACCGCCTGGCCGACGCTCCCCTGCCCGACTGGCTGGCCGGCCTGGTGCCGCCGGCGCGGCGCGAGCCGGCGACCGTGACGATTCCGCCGGGCTTCGTCCTGGTCGATGTAGTGCTGCCCGCGCACAAGGCGTTCATCGCGCGGCGCTGGGCGGCCGACGCGGCGGGCAAGGTCAAGGCGGCCAGGGCCGCCAGGTCGAACGCCAAGGGAAAGGCCGGGGGCCGCGAGCGCGATCCCGCATCGACGGAAGCGGCGATGCGCTGCAGCACCGCCAAAGCTGACGATGGCGAGCAGGCCGAGGGCGGGCCTGTATCGCCAGAAGCGACGATGCCAGGCGCTGGCGAAGCATCCTGCAGCACCGCCAGGAATGGCGATGCAGTCCCGGCCGACCTGGTGGAGTTCACGCCCGCACCGGGTCAACGGTGCGAGATCGTGAGCGTCCACCATCCGGTGTTCGCCAAGGAGATCGGCAAGCGCGTCATCATCGTGAAGGTGCATCCAGACACCCGCCAGGTGTGGGCGCACGATGACCGGCCGGTGACATACAAGACCAATCGCGCGGGCCGCCGCGTGGTGGATTCAGACCCGAGCTGCATTCAGTCGATCTACGGCTTCGACCAACTGCGGCTTATCACGTGACCAGGAGAAAGAACGAATGACGAACGACGCGAATATCCGGCTGGAGTGCTTGAAGCCAGCCGAGCGGTGGGCGCAGCCGACCGGCGAAGAGGTGCGCGAGGTGCTGCGCCTGGCCGGCCTCACCGGCGGGAAGGCCGCAAAGGTGCTGGGCCTTGGCCCGAAGGGCGACCGGACGATCCGGCGCTGGGTGGGCGAGGACACCCCGATCCCTTATGCCGCCTGGGCGCTGCTGTGCGACTACGCCGGCCTCGGGCTGATCTGGAAAGAGGTTTGACGCCAGGGAAGAAGTTTTAGCGGCTAAAGTGCCTGCATCGGAATACGGTAAAGCGAAAATAGTTTAGCTAAAGTGCTTGACAAGATAGGACATTTTGTCCTAATATAGCACTTGAAGGCCGGGCATTTCGCCCAGGTCGATTACCGGAGAGGTTCCGATGAGCAAGAACAAGATCATGAGCTGGATTGACGCGCTGCCAAACGTGGAGGCTACCGAGTTCCAAGCACGCCGCGATGAGATCGAGGCAAAGATGAACGAGGCGGCCGAGCTGGAGAAGCAAGCGGCGCAGCTCGTGAAGGAGGCGGAAGTGTTGAAGGGATCGGCGTACTTCGCGGCTCTCACGCTGGAAGGTTCCGCCAAGGGCGAATGGTCGAGCCAAGCGGTCGAGCAGGCTAAGCGTAGCGTCGGCTGGTAAGGGAAGGCGGCCCGGCTTCGGCCGGGTCATCCACGGAACGCCAAGAGGAAACAGTCCCATGAGCAAAGGCAAGATCGAGATCATCGAGACGTGCTGCCGGCGCTGCGGCAAGAGCATCCGCACCTTGAGCCACAGCATCATCGGCGCCGATGATGCCCGCGAGAAGTTCGGCAGCATCTGCGGCGGCTGCATCACGCCGGAGGAAGATAACGAGCTGACGGAAATGCTGCTGGCGGCGGCCGTGCGACGCATGAGCGGAGCGACGCTGCAATGACGGCATTCAACACGTTCGACGGCCCCAGGTGGAGGAACGCCCCGGAGTGATCCGGGGCGCTTGGCCTGGTGCTGGCACACCGTAACCATGCTTCCGAGTGGGAGCATCCAGCATTCAACACGTAACCGCGTGGAGGGTCAAGCCATGTCCAACATCGTCAAGTTCCCCAGGGCCAGCAAGCCGCCGGCTCCCGAGCCGGTGCAGCCTGCCGCGCCCGCTGCTGCGCCTGCCGCACCCAAGGCCGAAGGCCGGGGCCTGGTGGCCGGCCTGGTCAAGTTCGTATGGGTGGCGACCGTGCTGGTCTGGCCGGTGCTCAAGTGGGTGCTGGCGATCATCACCTTCTTCCAGTTCGTGCGGATGCTCTACCACTGGAACACGCCCGGCGTGTATGCCGGCTGGTCGTTCCTGGCGTACTTCGCGGCACTGACCGCGATCACCTACTTCGTTTCGATTTTCAAACCAAAAGGGATTTGATATGAGCACCATTTTTGTCCAAACGGCCGGATTGGTAATTGTTCTGCTTTGGTTGGTTGTGCAGTTTGGGATTGGCATCGCATGGTGGAGAGGGGTTATTTCTACTTCCATGTGGAAAGCGATAGGGATCAGATCGACCCTAATCTTTTTTAGCTTATTGGCGGCGTCAGTTTTCATGCTTCAGAACGGGGGCTTGAAATGAAGGGCCCAGCCCGCCCCTACCCGCCCGGTTTCGTGGAGCCGACCACAGGCCGCGTGGCCGTTCTGGTGCGCGAGTACGCGGACAGCGACTTGAACGGCGACGCGCCGGCCTACTGGTACAGCGCGCAATCCGAAGAATGGGGCCTTGACCCCTGGCGTCTCGTGGAGGGCGTCGATCCGCACGTGGGCGGCGGTTCCTTCGACGTGTGCTTTGCCAGCGGCCGCACGCGCACCGTAGGCCCGCTGATGACGGTCTTCCTCAGTGCCGCCCATGCGGCACAGCTCATTGACGCCAAGGGGGAAGAGTTGGCCTTGCAGCGCGCCACCCTGGCGGTCATCGCGGCCGGGTTGGGCCTGCCTGCCGAGGCGCTGCGCATCGAGGTGAAGGTGGAGGGCCGGCCGGCCGTGTTTTACGACCAGGACGGGGCCACGCTTTGCGCGTGCGCGGTGGATTCCGACCACTGGCGGCAGGCGCGGGCGACGGCCGCGACAGCAGCGGCCATCGACAAGGCGCGGACAAATTTTTAGCCGCTAAAACGCTTGACGGCTTTGCATGGTTTAGCTAAACTTCTGCACATGGTCGGCGGCTGGCACCGCCATTTGTTCAACAAACCGGGTGTGGAGTGTTATGGGTGCAATCCATGAAGAAACGGCTAACCGAAGCCCAATTCCAGACGGCCATCAAGGGGCTGGAGATCGGGCAGCAGACCATCGACATAGCGCGCGGCGTGCTGGTCGATGGCCGGCCCCAGGCGGAGTTTGTCACTTCGCTGGGGCTGACCAAGGGGGCAGTGTCGCAGGCGGTCAGTCGCGTTTGGGCGGCAGCGGGGGGGCAGCTCCCCGAGGGCTTCGAGCGAGTGACGGCGGTACTGCCGGAGCATCAAGCGTTCATCGTCAAGAAGTGGGAAGCAGACGCCAAGAGGAAACAGGAACCCAAGTCATGAAAACACTGGTCACGGCAATTCAGAAGGGCGGTCAGGGCAAGACGTTCGCCACCTGCCACCTGGCATTCGACTTCCTGGAGCGCGGCCTTCGCGTGGCCGTGATCGACCTGGACACCCAGGGCAACGCATCGTTCACGCTGTCGGCTTACCAATCGGGCTACCTCGCCAGCCAGTTGTTCACCGGAAACACCGACGACCTGCGGTATTGGTTCGGCAAGCGCGAGGGCGAGAGCCTGGCGCTGATCGCGGCAGACGCCAACCTGGCGAACCTGGACAAGATGGAGCTGTCCCAGGCGGCCGCCGCGCTGCGGGCCAGCGTGGCCGCGCTGGGCGAGTTCTTCGACGTGTGCCTGATCGACACGGCCCCCTCCCTTGGCGTCGCCATGACGGCGGCCGTGCTGACGGCCGACTACATGCTGTCGCCTATCGAAATGGAGGCGTACAGCTTGCAGGGCATGAAGAAGATGGTTGCGGTCATCAGCAACCTGCGCAAGCAGAACCCCAAGCTGCGTTTCCTCGGCATGGTGCCGAACAAGGTGGACGCGCGGAAGCCGCGCCACGTCAACAACCTGGCGACGTTGCAGCAGGCATACCCGCAGCTCATCTTGCCGTTCAGCATCGGCGCGCGTGACAGCATCGCCGAGGCGCTGGGCGAGCAAATGCCGGTGTGGAAGATCAAGAAGACCGCCGCGCGGAAGGCCACCCAGGAGGTGCGTGCGCTGGCGGATTACGTGTTCACGAAGATGGAGATCGCGCAATGAGCGCCAAGACCAACGCCAAGAAGAAGGAGCAGGACAAGCCGCAATCGTCCGGGCTGGGCCTGGACGGGCTGGGCGACCTGGCCGGCCTGCTGAACGAGCAGCCGGCGGCCAACGCCGGCGGCGCAGGCCCGCAGGAGCTGCCGCTTGACCTGATCGACGAAGACCCGCACCAGCCGCGCACGGCCGACAACCCCGGCTTCTCGCCGGAGAGCATCGCGGAGATCGGCGAGACGATCAAAGCGCGCGGCGTGAAGTCGCCCATCAGCGTGCGCGAGAACCAGGACGCACCGGGGCGCTACCTCATCAACCACGGTGCGCGGCGCTATCGCGGCTCGAAGTGGGCGCACAAGACCACGATCCCGGCCTTCATCGACAACGACTACAACGAGGCCGACCAGGTTATCGAGAACCTGCAACGCAACGAGCTGACGGCGCGCGAGATCGCCGACTTCATCGGCCGCGAGCTGGCGAAGGGCAAGAAGAAGGGCGAGATCGCCAAGGAGATCGGCAAGTCGCCGGCCTTCGTCACGCAGCACGTCACGCTGCTGGACTTGCCCGAACCCATTGCCGAGGCGTTCAACACCGGCCGGGGCAAGGACGTGACTGTCATCAACGAGCTGGTGACGGCCTACAAGAAGAACCCCGACGAGGTGGCCGCCTGGCTGGCCGACGACAGCCAGGAGCTGACGCGCGGCTCGGTGAAGCTGCTGCGCGAGTTCCTGGAGGACAAGCGCAGTCACGAGGACGGCGACCGCGATCCGAACACCGTCGATGCGCTGACCGGCAAGACCGACGCCGAGGCCGGCGACGGCGAGCAGGGGCCGCAGGATGATGACGCCAAGGGGAAGAAGGAGCCGAAGGAGGCCGACCCCGACAAGCTCAAGAAGGCCATCATCCAGGTCAAGCACGACGACCGGCCGGCACGGCTGATCCTCAACCGCCGGCCCCCGGCCGAGGGCTGGGCCTGGCTCAAGTACGAGGATGACGGCCAGGAGTTCGAGGCCGACCTTGGCACCGTGCAGCTTGTCGCGCTGCTGGAGGGCTGACGCGCCCAGCGCCGGGCATCGCCAACCACCGACCCCACCCTATCGCCCCGCCATCGAGCGGGGCTTTTTTTCGCCCGGCGTTTTAGCCGCTAAAAAAAGTTCAGCTAAACCGCTTGCGTAGTGTTGTATGTTGTAGTATGCTACACGCTACAACATACAACCGGCCAAAGGAGGCCCGACATGGCGATCTCGAAGGAGCAGATATTTGCGGTGGCCGACGAACTGGACGCGGCCGGCCAGAACCCCACCCTGGCGAATGTGCGCAAGCAGCTCGGCAGCGGCAGCTTCACCACCATCAGCGAGGCGATGAACGAGTGGCGGGCACGTAAGGCCAGCCAGGCCGCCCCGATCCGCGAGCCGGCACCGCAGGCGATCACCGACAAGCTGGCCGAGCTGGGCGGCGACTTGTGGGCCGTGGCGCTGGAAATGGCGAACAACCGCCTGGCCGCCGAGCGCGAGGCTCTGGAGGCCGTGCGCCAGGAGACGGAAGCAGCGCGCCAGGAAGCCGCAGAGCTGGCCGACCAGCTCACCGGCGAGCTGGACGAGGCCAAGGCCCGCGTCGCGGCCCTGGAGGCCGTCGAGGCGGCCGCCAAGGGCGAGGCCGACGAGCTGCGCGGCAAGCTCGCGGCGACCAGCGAGCGCGCGGCCACGGCCGAGGCCAGGGCCGGCGAGCTGCGCACGGAGCTGGATCACGCCCACCAGGAGGCCCGCCAGGCGCGCGCAGAGCGCGACAAGGCCCAGGAGCGGGCCACGGCCAGCGCCGACCAGGTGGAGGCCCTGCGGGCCGACCTGGCGGCCGCGAACAGCCGTACCGCCGAGATCGAGCGCCGCGCCGGCGAGCTGCGTGCCGACCTGGAGCGGGCGAACCAGGCGACCGACCAGGCGCGCGCCGCTCAGGCCGAGCAGCGGAAGGCCACCGAGGCGGCCGCCGCCGAGCGCGACCAGGTGCGCGCCGAGCTGGTGAAGGTGCAGGCCAAGGCCGAGGCGGGCGAGCAGGCCCACCAGGAGCAGCGCAAGACGATGGCGGCCGAGGCGCACCGCCAGGCCGAGCGGCTGACCGCCGCCCAGGGCGAGCGCGACCAAGCGAAGCGCGACGCCGCCCAGGCCCGCGAGGAAGCGGCCGGGCTTCGCGGCCGGCTGGAGGCCCTGGAAACCGTCATGGCGCAAGGCCGGCCGGCCGATCCGGCCAGCGGCGGACGCAAAAAGACCTGATAAATCGGTTGGTTTTCCTTAAAATTACCCTGGAACCCTGACAAAACGCACAACCCGGCCGCAGGGAAGGAGCCGGCCTCGCTTTGCCGAGGTCGGCTTTTTTGTTGGAGCGCGGCTTGCATGGGGCCACCATCACCCTTTTTAGAACCACGGCAACCATAGGAGTGCCCGATGAAAGAACGCCTCTTGGTCATGAACGGTCAGCGGATCGTTCAGGCCGAAAAGGACGGCGCTTGGACGAATCAGAAAGTAGACAAGGCGGGCGCGTTGAAGCCCGGCATCTACAACCTGTACACGGCCCAAGCGGCCGACAAGAAGCAGACCCACGCCGGCGTGATCGTTCATGCCGACGCCACCAACGTGTACCAGCAGATCGGCAAGAACTTTGTCATGCACGCTCGGTCAGATTTCGATAAAGTACCTGAAATCGGGAGCGCAAAGAGCATCAGCTACAACGCCCAGGGCAAGGCGGCAGTCGCCGCAGAGGCCCCGAAACTGACGCGGGGGCGCTCCATGTAGCTTTAGCGGCTAAAAAGGAGGCACGCCCTTGAAACGACTCACCATCCCCGGCAGCGGCACCGAGAGCCGCGCCACCAAGCCGGCCCGCGTCAGCGCGCCGGCCACCCTCGGCGGTGCCGCCTTCGGCGCTTCGCGCGAGGACACCGAAGCCGACTTGCTGGAGGCCGCCCAGGCGGCCGAGATCGAGCAGCAGGCCACCCTAGAGGCGGCCCCGGTCGAGCAGTCTTACCCCGAAACCCTGGCGCTCTACGTGCAGGCCAAGCACGACCAGGTGGAGCACATCGAGGACAGGCTAGAAAACCTGATCGACCGGCAGCAGGCCCGCTTGCAGCAGACCCAGGCGTCCGCGCCTGGCCGACTGTCCTTGCCTGGCTCTAAGCGAGCCTGGCAGAACCAGCAGGCGCAGCAGCAGGCCCGCTTGCAGACGCTTCATGCGCGCCTGGAGGCCGTCCGCGAGATCAAGGAAGGCATGGGCCTGCACTCGCCGAAGATCGAAGAGCTGGCGACGCGCAAGATGCGCGCCGAGAACCCCGAGCTGGCTTCCGATTGGGATGCCATGCGCGAAGCCGCCCGCCGGCATGAGCTGCTGATGCGCAAGCAGGAGCAGGAGCGCAAGCTATCCCAGGTCCAGGAGCGGCCAGGGAGATCGCAGTCCTTGGGCCTGTCAGCCAGGCCCGCATAAAAACGAAGCCCGGCGGTTGCCGGGCTTTTTTCTCGAGCATCGCCACTTCTGGCGAGGGAGGCCCGCCGAGGGGCCTGGCGATCATCCTGCAGCATCGTCACAAGCGACGATGCCGGGAGCTGGCCAGCATCGCCGAACTTGGCGATGCCGCCGGCGGGCCGGTCGACCATCGCCAGTTCTGACGATGAGATCCCGCATCGCCATCTACAGCGAGGCCCAAAGGGCCAGGCCGGCGGCCACGACCGCCATGCCGGCCGCGACCATGTTCATCATGGCGACGCGCCGCGCCTCGCGGATCGGCGCGACGAGCTGCGCCGTCACCGCCTCAACCTCGCGCCGCACGGCCTCGGCGGCCGCCTTCGCGCCCTCCTGCATCCCTCGCGTCATGGCGTCCTTGCTGGCCGCCAACGCCGCGTTGAGCGTCCTTTCCGCCTTTCCCTTGGCGTCATCACCCCATCGGTGAGCGATGGACTCCAGTTCCGACTTGAAGGCGTCCAGAATTTCCTGCTGCGCCGATGCGCTGTCCTGCATCAGCTTCATGTTGATGGTCTGGAGGATCAAGATCGGATCGTCGCGGCCCACGGCGATGCCGTGCTTGGCCGCGATCTCCCGTATCAGTTCCTCGATCTTGTCGTCGGCCGCCATCAGAGCACCGCCGCGTTTTCGAGCTGGGCGAAGAGCTGGGTTTTCACGATCTTGAGCCGCTGCCGCGTCATGATCGTGAGCGCCGAATCGGCCAGGGCCTCATCGAAGGTGCGCCGATCTTGGAGCATTTCGGCGAAGTCGCGGCCGTAGGTTTCCTCTTTCAGCGCCGGAATCTGGATGATGGCGGACACACGGCCCTTGTTGGCCGTGTACGCCTTCAACTGCTCGAACCCCTTGCCCTCGTGCTCGATTGGCCCCCAATACGGGTTCAGCCAGACCACGAACAGGCATTCGGCCGGAAACTGGCTGGCGAGCTGGGCGAAGCCGCTCACCGTGTCCACCAGGGCCTGGCCGCCGGTGACGACCGTATGCACCACGAGTTCGTGGCCCATGTCCTGGAGCAGCGCCGGCACCTGGTTGCTGATGAGGTAATGCGACAGCGGCACGAACGAGCTGGCCCCGTTGTCGATGATGACGTCGCCCTCGGCCGACGCGATCATCTCGACCAGGGCGTCGAAATTCCGGGTGTTGATCTCGTCGCCGTCCATGATGTTGAGCCGGCGCACGTTGAGGGCTTTGTAGCCCTCGAACGTCGCGTTCACCGGATCGGTGTCGATGCAAAGCGGCTTCTGTCCCTTGCCGGCTTTGTACTGCGCGATGGTGGCCGCGATCATCGACTTGCCGACGCCGCCCTTGCCTTGCAGAACCATGTGAATTTTCGCCATTACAGTAAATCCTCTTTCTTTGGAGTCGCATCAAACGTGAAGCCGCCGATCTTGGGCGGTTCACTCTTGGATTCCGAGGCCGGCGGGGCGGCCTTCGGCTCGGGCTTCGCGCCCTTGGGCTGGCTGTCCGGGGGAGTGGCGGGAGGCGGCGGGGAAGCTACCGGCGCGGCCTTGATGTACCGCTTCACGTGCTGGGTGAAGGTTTCGTACCGACAGCGCAGCCGGCCGGTTTCCTTCATGTGCTCCCAGATCGTTTTCATCGCATAGCCCGCATCGAGCGCCGCTTGCACGTCGCTCTTGACGGCCAGGAACGCGACCACGTGCTTGTCCTGGCGCGGTTTCTTGGCTTCCCGTCCCTTCACCCATTCAGCCAGCTCTTCGGGGTAGGTCTTTGGCATCGTGTTCGTCCATCTAATCCTCTCATCGCAAATGTAACGCTACTAGGCGGCGCTACTCAAACGCAAAAAGTCCGCTATCGGCGTGCATTGGCACGCTTCGACAGCGGCATTATGGGCCATTGTGGCAGGTTTCGCTATATCGGTTGCTGCTTTTGCGGTCTGATAGCGCGATAGTTGCGGATAAATCGTAGTGGCTGGTGTAGACTTTCCTTGGTGTTATTAACGCCGTAAGGCGGGCAGGATGTGTGAAGTTAGCTAACCGGCGAGCCGGTTATCTATCTTCACTGTCCCTTATTCGCGCCGGGGGCGCTCAACGGGTCATCCTGCTCTGCGAGGCAGCCGGCTACCGCCGGCATGAGAGACGAGGCGAGGCATGGAGAACGACGAGAAGGAACACGGTCGCCGGCGGCGGCAGCACCTGCGGGTGCCGGTGTTCCCGGAAGAAAAAGACGAGATCGAGGCGAACGCCAAGAGGGCGGGCGTCAGCGTGGCGCGCTACCTGCGCGACGTGGGACAGGGCTACCAGATCAAGGGCGTCATGGACTACCAGCACGTGCGCGAGCTGGTGCGCGTCAACGGCGACCTTGGCCGCCTTGGTGGCCTGCTCAAGCTCTGGCTGACCGATGACGTGCGAACGCTCCAGTTCGGCGAGGCGACCATCCTGGCCCTGCTGGGCCGGATCGAGGCCACCCAGGACGAAATGAGCCGGATCATGAAGGCCGTGGTTCAGCCGAGGGCTGAGCCTTGAGCTTTTTAGCGGCTAAAAAGCCCGGAGGCCGGCCATGATCGCCAAGCACGTGCCGATGCGCTCGCTTGGCAAAAGCGACTTTGCGGGCCTGGCGAACTACATCACCGACGCGCAAAGCAAAGACCACCGGCTGGGCCACGTGCAGGCGACGAACTGCGAGGCCGGTTCCATCCAGGACGCCATCACGGAAGTGCTGGCGACCCAGCACACGAACACCCGCGCGAAGGGCGACAAGACCTATCACCTGATCGTCAGCTTCCGGGCCGGCGAGCAGCCCGGCGCCGACACCCTGCGCGCGATTGAAGAACGCATTTGTGCCGGGCTGGGCTATGGCGAGCATCAGCGAATCAGTGCCGTCCACAACGACACCGACAACCTGCACATCCACATCGCCATCAACAAGATTCACCCGACGCGGCACACGATGCACGAGCCGTACTACCCGCACCGGGCGCTGGCGGAACTCTGCACGGCCCTGGAGCGCGACTACGGCCTGGAGCGCGACAACCACGAGCCGCGCAAGCGCGGCGCGGAGGGCCGGGCCGCCGACATGGAGCGGCACGCCGGCGTTGAAAGCCTGGTCGGCTGGATCAAGCGGGAGTGCCTGGACGAAATCAAGGGCGCGCAGTCCTGGCAGGAGCTGCACCAGGTCATGCGCGAAAACGGCCTGGAGTTGCGCGTCCGCGCCAATGGCCTCGTGTTCGAGGCCGGCGACGGCACGATGGTGAAGGCGAGCACAGTAGCCCGCGACCTTTCCAAGCCGAGCCTGGAGGCGCGGCTTGGCCCGTTCGAGGCTTCGCCCGAACGGCAGGCGCAAACCACCGCGAAGCGGCAGTACCGCAAAGACCCCATCCGTCTCCGCGTCAACACCGTGGAGCTGTACGCGAAGTACAAGGCCGAGCAGCAGAGCTTGACCACGGCGCGCGGTCAGGCCCTGGAGCGCGCCCGGCATCGCAAGGATCGGCTGATCGAGGCGGCCAAGCGGTCGAACCGCCTGCGCCGCGCAACGATCAAGGTGGTTGGCGAGGGGCGCGCGAACAAGAAGCTGCTGTACGCCCAGGCGAGCAAGGCGCTGCGCAGCGAAATCCAGGCGATCAACAAACAGTTCCAGCAGGAGCGCACCGCGCTCTATGCCGAGCACAGCCGGCGCACGTGGGCCGACTGGCTCAAGAAGGAGGCACAGCATGGCAGCGCCGATGCCCTGGCCGCCTTACGCGCCCGCGAGGCGGCCCAGGGCCTCAAGGGCAACACCATCCGGGGCGAGGGCCAGGCGAAGCCCGGCCACGCGCCGGCGGTGGACAACATCACGAAGAAGGGGACGATCATCTTCCGCGCCGGCATGAGCGCCGTGCGCGATGACGGCGACCGCCTGCAAGTCTCCCGCGAGGCCACGCGCGAAGGGCTGCAAGAAGCCCTGCGCCTGGCGATGCAACGCTACGGCAACCGCATCACCGTCAACGGCACGGTGGAGTTCAAGGCGCAGATGATCCGCGCCGCCGTCGATTCCCAACTACCCATCACCTTCACCGATCCGGCTCTTGAGAGCCGGCGGCAGGCGCTTTTGAACAAGGAGAACACCCATGAGCGAACCGAAAGACCAGAGCATCGAGGACGAGCTGGACGCGGCGCTGGCGGCCCTGGACAGCGGCCCTCTGCCGACCAGCACGCTACCGGAGCCGCAGCCGTCGCCCGAGCAGGCGACGGCCGGCCAGCAGCCGGCCGAGGCGACCGCGCCGCCGCCGGCATTCACGCCGCCAACGTCCACCGGAAGCCCGACGTTGGACGCCTTGGAAGAAAACCGCCGCCCCAAAGCCAGCACCGTTTGCGAGCACTGTCCGAACTCGGTGTGGTTCGCATCGCCGGCGGAAGTGAAGTGCTACTGCCGCGTGATGTTCCTCGTCACGTGGAGCAGCAAGGAACCCAACCAGATCACGCACTGCGACGGGGAATTTCTCGGCCAGGAACAGGAGTAGGCCAGACGCCGCCGGGCGTCGTCGCTGCCGACAAGTACATCGCCGAGCGCGAGGCGAAGCGCCTAAAAGGTTTCGATATACCGAAGCATTCCCGATATACTGCCGGTGAAGGTGTCCTTACGTTCCAGGGCACCCGGAACGTCGAGGGCCAGCCGCTGGCCCTCTTGAAGCGAGGTGAAGAGGTCATGGTTATGCCCATCGACCAGGCCACGGCCCGGCGCTTGACGCGCATCGCGGTCGGCGATGCCGTCTCGATCACCGCGAAAGGCTCCATCAAAACGTCGAAAGGAAGGAGTAGATGAAGATCAAGATGAACAACGCGGTAGGGCCGCAAGTCCGAACCGCCAAACCGAAGCCGAGCAAGCTGCTGCCGGTGCTGGGCGCGGCCTCGATGGTCGGCGGCCTCCAGGCCGCGACGCAGTTCTTCGCCCACACGTTCGCCTATCACGCGACCCTCGGCCCCAACGTGGGCCACGTGTACGCGCCCTGGTCGATCCTGCACTGGACGTACAAGTGGTACAGCCAGTACCCGGACGAGATCATGAAGGCCGGCAGCATGGGAATGCTGGTTTCGACCGTGGGCCTGCTGGGCGTGGCCGTGGCGAAGGTCGTCACGTCCAACAGCTCGAAGGCGAACGAGTACCTGCACGGCTCGGCCCGCTGGGCCGAGAAGAAGGACATTCAGGCGGCCGGCCTGCTGCCGCGCGAGCGCAACGTCCTGGAGATCGTCACCGGCAAGGCTGCACCCACGGCCACCGGCGTGTACGTGGGCGGCTGGCAGGACAAGGACGGCAATTTCTTCTACCTGCGGCACAGCGGCCCCGAGCACGTGCTGACCTACGCACCCACGCGCTCGGGCAAGGGCGTCGGCCTGGTGGTGCCGACGCTGCTGTCGTGGGGCGCGAGCAGCGTCATCACCGACTTGAAAGGCGAGTTGTGGGCCTTGACCGCCGGCTGGCGGCAGAAGCACGCCAAGAACAAGGTGCTGCGCTTCGAGCCGGCCAGCACCTCGGGCGGCGTCTGCTGGAACCCGCTGGACGAAATCCGCCTCGGCACTGAATACGAGGTGGGCGACGTGCAGAACCTCGCCACGCTGATCGTTGACCCGGACGGCAAGGGCCTGGACTCGCACTGGCAGAAAACCGCCTTTGCGCTCCTGGTCGGCGTGATCCTGCACGCGCTGTACAAGGCCAAGGACGAGGGCGGCACCGCCACGCTGCCGTCAGTCGATGCGATGCTGGCCGACCCGAACCGGGACATTGGCGAGCTTTGGATGGAAATGGCGACCTACGGGCACGTAGACGGCCAGAACCATCACGCCATCGGCTCGGCGGCCCGCGACATGATGGATCGCCCGGAGGAAGAAGCCGGCTCGGTGCTGTCCACGGCCAAGTCGTACCTGGCCCTGTACCGCGACCCCGTGGTGGCCCGCAACGTCAGCCGGTCGGACTTCCGCATCAAGCAGTTGATGCACGAGGACGACCCGGTAAGCCTCTACATCGTCACCCAGCCCAACGACAAGGCCCGCCTGCGGCCGCTGGTGCGCGTCATGGTGAACATGATCGTGCGCCTGCTGGCCGACAAGATGGACTTCGAGGGCGGCCGCCCGGTGGCGCACTACAAGCACCGGCTCTTGATGATGCTGGACGAGTTCCCGAGCCTCGGGAAGCTGGAGATCATGCAAGAGTCGCTGGCCTTCGTGGCCGGCTACGGCATCAAGTGCTACCTCATCTGCCAGGACATTAACCAGCTCAAGAGCCGCGAGACGGGCTACGGCCACGACGAAAGCATCACGTCGAACTGCCACGTGCAGAACGCCTATCCGCCCAACCGCGTCGAGACGGCGGAACACCTGTCCCGCCTCACCGGGCAGACCACCGTGGTGAAAGAGCAGATCACGACCAGCGGCCGCCGCACGGCGGCGATGCTGGGCCAGGTGTCGCGCACCTACCAGGAGGTGCAGCGGCCCTTGCTGACGCCCGACGAATGCCTGCGCATGCCGGGGCCGAAGAAGAACGCCCAGGGCGAGATCGAAGAGGCCGGCGACATGGTGATCTACGTCGCGGGCTACCCGGCGATCTACGGCAAGCAACCCCTGTACTTCAAAGACCCGGTGTTCTCGGCACGCGCCGCGATCCCCGCGCCCAAGGTCAGCGACCGCCTGCGCGCCGTCGCACAGGCCGAGACGGAAGGGGAGGGCATCACGATATGAGCCGCATCCTGAAACGCATCGCGGCAGGCGTCGCCATCGCGGGCGTGGCCGCCCTGCTGCTGGCGGCCGGCGGCTATGCCGCCGGTGCCCGCGTGAACACCACCAAGAGCATTCCGGTCGGCCTGTACTGGACGAGCAGCGCGCCGGTGGAGAAGGGGGCCTACGTCCTCTTCTGCCCGCCGAAGCTCGGCGTGTTCGATGACGCCAAAGAGCGGGGCTACATCGGGGCCGGCTTCTGCGAGGGCGGCTACGGCTACATGATGAAGCGCGTTTTAGCCGCTAAAGACGATGCCGTGGCCGTCGCCGATGACGGCGTGCGCGTCAACGGCGAGCTGCTGCCCCTCAGCGCGCCGATCAAGGCCGACAAGGCCGGGCGGCCGCTGCCGCGCTACCAGTCCAACAGCTACACCCTCGGCAATTCCGAGGTGCTGCTTATGTCGGACGTGAGCGCCACATCCTTCGACGGCCGCTACTTCGGCCCGATCAATCGTTCGCAAATCAAGACCGTGATCCGTCCGGTCATCACCTGGTAGGGAGACACCACCATGCGCCTTTTCATCGCAGAAAAGCCGTCCGTCGCCAAGGCCATCGCCGGCGAGCTGGGCGCGACCGGCAAGGGAGACGGCTTCATCGAGTGCGGAACCGACAAAGTGACCTGGTGCTTTGGGCACATGCTCGAACAGGCCGACCCCGACGAGTACACGCCCGATGACGTGCCGCGCGGCCAGTCCGGCAAGAAGGTTTGGCGCGTCGATGAGCTGCCCATCATTCCCGAGAGCTGGATTCTCAAGCCCAAGGACGACGCGAAGAAGCAGCTCGCCGTGATCGGCAAGCTACTCAAGGAGGCCAAGGAGATCGTCAACGCCGGCGACCCTGACCGTGAAGGCCAGTTGCTGGTTGACGAAGTGCTGGAGCACTTCCGCAACAGCAAGCCGGTGCGCCGCTTTTGGGTGAGCGCGCAAGACTCCGTTTCCGTCAAGCGGGGCCTGGCCGCGTTGAAAGAGAACACCACGTATGCCGGCTGGGCAGACGCCGCACGCGGGCGGCAGCGCGCCGACTGGCTGATCGGCATGAACCTCAGCCGCGCGTACACGCTGCGCGCGCAGCGCGGCGGCTCGCGCGCCCTGCTGACCGTGGGCCGCGTGCAGACGCCGACGCTGGCCCTCGTGGTCGCCCGCGACCGTGAGATCGAGGCATTCAAGGCCGTGCCGTACCACACCATCCGGGCGATGGTGCAGCACGCCGGCGGCAGCTTCACCGCTGCATGGAAGGCGAAGGAGGATCAAGCCGGCCTGGACAGCGAAGGCCGCCTTGTCGATACCGCCGTCGCCGACGCCCTGGTGGCCGCCGTCAAGGGCCAGCCGGGCACCATCGCCGCGTACAAGCAGGAGGCCAAGAAGCAGAACCAGCCGTTGGCCTTCGCCCTGTCCGACATTACGGCCCTGGCCTCGGCCAAGTTTGGCTACAGCGCCGAGGACGTGCTGAATACCTGCCAGGCGCTCTACGAGACGCACAAGCTGACCTCGTACCCGCGCACCGACTGCGCCTACCTGCCGGAGTCGCAGCACGCCGACGCGCCGCGCGTGCTGGAGGCGATCAAGCACGTCAACCCCGAGCTGGCCGGCCTGGTCGATGGGGCCGATCCGCGCATCAAGTCCAAGACGTGGGACGACTCCAAGATCACCGCGCACCACGGCATCGTGCCGACCATGCAGAAGGGCAACAAAGCCGCCCTCAGCGAGCGCGAGCGCAACATCTACGACCTGATCGTGCGCGCCTACCTGGCGCAGTTCTACCCGCTGCACGAGTACATGCAGACCACGGTGGGCGTCGAGATCGCGGGCGAGAACTTCGCGGCGAGCGGCAAGGTAGTCACGCGCAACGGCTGGCGTGACGTGTACAGCCAGGCCGACGAGGAAGCGGAGAAGGACGAAGACGACGACAGCGGCACGCAGGCCCTGCCGTCGATGGCCCAGGGCGACGCCGTGACCTGCACGGACGCCACCCGCAAGGACGCCAAGACGAAGCCGCCGGCGCGCTTCACCGAGGGCACGCTGATCCGCGCGATGGAGAACATCCACAAGTTCGTCAGCGACGCCGAGCACAAGAAGATGCTGCGCGAGGGCGACGGCATCGGCACGTCCGCCACCCGCGCGTCGATCATTTCCGAGTTGAAGCGGCGCGAGTTCCTGGCCGTCAAGGGCAAGCAGATCATCAGCACGACCCTCGGCCGCAGCGTCATCGACGCGCTGCCCGAGGTTGTGAAAAGCCCGGTGCTGACTGCGCTCTACGAGCGGATGCTGAAAGGCGTCGAGCAGGGCACGGCCGCCCTGGACGCCTTCATCACGAAGCAAGAGACGTTCATCCGCGACCAGGTGGCGAAGGCCAACAGCGGAGCCGTGACCATCGCCGGCGGCAAGGAAGCCGCGCCGGTGTCGTCCCTTCACAAGTGCATGGCCTGCGGCAGCGGCTTGTCGCGCCGGCCGAGCAAGAAGAAGGGGCAATTCTGGTGGGGTTGCAGCAACTTCCCCACGTGCAAGCAGACCTACCCCGACCTCAAGGGCCGGCCCGACTACAGCAAGGGCCGCAACGGCCCGGCATCCGAATGACCACAGCGAAGGAGATCGACCATGAACGAGCAAACCACCACCAACACCGCCGCCCATGACGAGCCGCTGGCCGTCCTGCCGCCGGTTGACGACGACGCCGCCGGCCGCGAGGCCGTGCGCGAGAAGATGGCCGACGCGCTGACGCCCGGCTTCCAGGTCGAGTTCGACCCCGACGAAGCCGAGCGCGTGGGCGCGTTCGTGGAGGACGCGCTGTCCGAGCAGGACGCCGCCGCGAGCGGCGACGACCTGGTGGAAGTCGATGGCGCACTGGAGCCGGCATTCCTGGACGACGAAGGCCCTAGCGCCGACATCCCGCCGTTCATCACCACCACGAACGCCCGCGAGCTGTACGACCTGCGGCCCGGCGAGACGGTGGCCCAGGCCGCCGCGCGCAAGGCGTCGGAGGGCTGACCCATGCCGATCACGAAAGCCGAGGCGCAAGGGGTGACGCGGGCTTTCGTCCGCGACTACCCCGGCGCGCTGGAGCTGGCCTACAAGTTCCGCGAGGACGCGGCCGAGCTGTACGGGCCGCGTGCGGCCGAGGTGCCGGCCGACATGAAGGGCGGCTACGTGCCCAAGGAGACGATGCACGCCGGCCGCGCCTACCGTGGCCGCGTGGACGTGCCCTTGCAGAACGTCGAGAGCGCCGGCGACCTGCTGATGACGCTGCGGCACGAGGTGTTGGGCCACTACGGGGCCAACACCTTCGCGCCAGGCGAGAAGCGCGCCTTGCTGGACGGCCTGGCGGCCGCCCGCAACGAACCCACCCTCAAGCCGCTATGGGATGACGTGAATCGGCGCTACGCCGGCCAGTCCCTGGACGTGCGCGCCGAGGAAGTGTTTGCCCTGCACTGCGAGGGCATCGAGCCGAGCCAGCACCAGGTCGCCGACCAGGTGCAGCAGCGCGGCCAACAGTCATTCACGGAAACCTGCATCGCCCGCGTGCGGCCCATGCAGGCCGACGACCTGCACAACATCGTGTGCATGGTCGCCCAGGGCCTGCGCGACCGTTCCCGGACGCAGCAGAACTTCCCTCAGTTCAACGAACTATTCCGAAGGGACGAGAACATGGAGCCGAAGAAGCCGTTTCACGAAGTCGTGGCCGAAAAGCTGATCGAGCAGCTCAAGGCCGGCACCGCACCGTGGCAAAAACCGTGGGAGCCGGGCGAACCCAACGCCTACCTGCCGATGAACCCGACCACCGGCAAGCGGTACAAGGGCATCAACGCGATTCACCTGATGGCCCAGGGCCGCAGCGATGCGCGCTGGATGACCTACAAGCAGGCGGCCGCCGTGGGCGCGCAGGTTCGCAAGGGCGAGAAAGGCACGCCGGTTCAATACTGGAAGTTCAGCGAAGAGCAAGACAAGCTGGACGACAGCGGCCGGCCCGTCCTCGATGCGAAGGGCCAGCCGGTCAAGGAAACCGTCATGCTGGAGCGGCCGCGCGTGTTCTTTGCGACCGTGTTCAATGGCGAGCAGATCGACGGCCTACCGCCGCTCCAGCCGAAGAAGGAACAGACCTGGAACGCCGTCGAGCGCGCCGAGCACATCCTGAAAGCCTCGGGCGCGACGATCACGCACGCCGCCGGGGATCGGGCGTTCTACCGTCCATCGACCGACAGCATCACCCTGCCGGAGCGCGGCCAGTTCCCCAGCTCCGACCGCTACTACGCGACGGCGCTGCACGAGCTGGGCCACTGGACGGGCCACGCTTCGCGCCTTGACCGCGACCTGGCGCACCCGTTCGGAAGCGAGGGTTACGCCAAGGAAGAGCTGCGCGCCGAGATCGCTTCCATGATCGTCGGCGACGAGCTGGGCATCGGCCACGATCCGGGCCAGCACGCCGCCTATGTGGGTTCGTGGATCAAGGCGCTGCAAGACGAGCCGCTGGAGGTGTTCCGCGCGGCCGCCGACGCCGAGAAGATTCACGACTACGTGCTGGCCTTCGAGCAGCAGCAGGTTCAGGAGCAAGACCAGCAGCAGAGCCAGGCCCAGGACGAAGCCGTGGCCCAGGCCCTGGCCGTGGACATTGCCGAAGTCCTGGACAACCCGGACGTGTCTTTCAGCCACTACCAGGCATTCCAGGGCGACACCCTGGAAGATGCCTTGCGCAGCCGTGGCCTCGAAACCGTGGGCAGCATCACCGGCACCGATCCCGAGCAGTTCTACGCGGTCGCGCATGACCGGCTGTCGCCGGTGTTCGGCATCGACCCGAGCCACACCGACACCGACAACGCCTACCTGGAGCGCAAGGGCCTGGCGCAAGAGTTCGCCAACATGGCGGAACAGCTCCACCTCGCGCAGCAGCTCCAGCAGCACGGCGAACAGATCGTGTCTGGCATCGACGCCGAAGCCCGGTGGAGCGACGGCCAACGCATCTTTGCGTTCCACGACCAGGACGGCGAACCCCACCAGGTTCGCAGCCTGGACGAGCTGAACAACTACGCGCCCGACCAGTTGATGGCCCTGCCGGCGCTGACCCAGCAGCAAGCGGCCGTCGCAGACCAGGAGGCGAACATGACCCCACCGACCAACGACCAGGCGGCCGCCCTGCTGGCCGCCCATCCTGCCGACGCGGTGCAGGGCATCGAGCAGGCCGCCGCCGCGCGCCGGCAGCTCGCCGCCGGCGAGATCGACGGCCAGGCGTTCGCCGAGGCGACCCGTCAACACCTTGGCGTTGAGCTGCCGCCCGACTGGAGCGGCGAGCTGCGCATCGTCGGCGTGGCCGAACAGGACGGCCAGACCGTAGATGCCACCCAGGCCGGCATCGAGCCGCAGGCATTCCAGGTGTACGCGCGCAAGGCCGATGCGCAGTTCGGCGAGGACGCCTTTGCCTTCGTGGCCGGCACCCGCACCGAGGGCCAGGCCGAGGCGCTGGCCGAGCGCCTGCACCTGGTCGATGCGCTGGGCACCGACAACCAGCACGAGCGCGCCACCAAGCTGGCCCGCGTGCAGGAAGAGCGTGTACGGCGCGACCCCAATGCGACCGAAGAGGACATTTCAGCCGCTAAAGAGGCGCGCAAGACCGCCGAGGCGTCGGCCATGCTCAACGACACCGACGCGCAGCGCCGCGCGGCCGAGCTGGAGCGCCAGGAGCGCGACCGGCAGCAGGCGCAGCCGCAGGGCGAGAAGCCCGAACGGCAGTACATCAACGTGCCGTACAAGGAGAAGGACGAGGCCAAGAGCCTCGGGGCGCGCTGGGATCGGCAACAACAGTCCTGGTACGTGCCGCCGGGCACCGATGCCGCTCCCTTCGCCAAGTGGGCGCAGGGAGCCGCTACAGCGGCCGTAGAACCGCGTTCGGCCCAGCCGGCACCCGAAGCCCAGGGCGAGGCGCAGAAGCCCACGCAGCAGGCGCAGCAGGCCCGCCAGTACCTGGCGGTGCCCTACGAGCAGCGCAACGCCGCCAAGGCCGCCGGCGCGCTTTGGGACAAGGCCGCGAAGTCCTGGTATGTCGGCCCGCGTGCCGACGCGGCGAAGCTCGAACGCTGGAAGCCCGAGAACGTGCAGGCCCAGCAAGGGCCAGCGATGACGCCAAGGGAAGAGTTCGCCGAGGCCATGCGCAGCGCCGGCCTGTTCACCGGCAGCAACGCCCAGGGCGATCACCCGATCATGGACGGCAAGCGGCACCGCGTGCCGGTCGAGGGCGGCAAGAAGGGTGCGCTCGATGGCTTCTACGTGGGCCACCTGGACGGGCATCCGGCCGGGCGGATCATCAACAACAAGACCGGCACGGACATTACCTGGAAGAGCAAGGGCTACGCCTTGAGCGACCAGGAGAAGGCCAAGCTCCAGGCCGAGGCGGCCGAGAAGCTGGCACAGCGTGCCGTCGAGCAGGACAAGGCCCAGGAGGCCACCGCGCAGCGCGTCGGCCGGCAGATGGCCGACCTCGTGCCCATCGAGCAGCCGACGCCCTATCTGCAAGCCAAGGGCATCCAGGCGCAGGCCGGCGTGATGACCGACCGCGAAGGCCAGAAGACCTACATCCCGGCCTTCGACGCAGACGGCAAGCAATGGACGATGCAGTACATCCAGGAGGACGGCACCAAGCGGTTCGCCAAGGACTCGAAGAAGGAAGGATGCTTTCACCCTGTCGGCGGCATGGACGCCCTGGCCGCCGCGCCGGCGCTGGTGATCTCCGAGGGCTACGCCACTGCGGCTCAGGTGGCCGAGGCCGTGGGCCACGCCACGGTCGCCGCCTTCGACAGCGGCAACCTTGAGGCCGTGGCGAAGGCGCTGCACGCCAAGTTCCCGGACAAGCCGGTCATCATCGCCGGCGACGACGACCGGCACCTGGTCATGACCCACGGCAACAACCCAGGCCGGGAGAAGGCCGAGGCGGCCGCCCAGGCCGTGGGCGGCAAGGCGATCTTCCCGATCTTCGCGCCGGCCGAGAACACCTACCCGCGCGACTTGCCCGCCATCACGCCCGACAGCTTCAAGACCCACCTCCGCGCCGAGCAGCGCCTTGCCGACGCCGCCGCCGGCAAGGTCGAGCTGGCCGGCGACGAGGCCGCCAAGCTCAAGGCGTCGATGTTGAGCGGCGCGCAGATCGCGGCGCTGTCCACGATGAAGCAGCACACCGACTTCAACGACCTGGCGCACAAGAGCGAGCTGGGCATCGAGGGCGTGAAGCGGCAGATCGGCGCGGCCATCAGCCAGGTGCAGCGCGACGAGCAGCAGCACCAGGAGCAGAAGCACGTCGAGAAAAAGCAACAGCAGATCGAGCAGCGCCCACGGCGGGCCGCGCGCATCGGATAAGTCGAAAAATCCGGCTAAAGTGGTCGAGCTGCACATCAGGCCGCGCGGTTTTCCTCCCTGATCGCCGGCGCGGTTTCTTCCTCCCTGAACCGCATGCAGACTTGCCGCCTCGGACACCCCGAGGCGGTTTTTTTTCGCCTCGCTCGAGCATCGCCGCATCCGACGATGCCGCGACGACCAGGCCGCGCACGTCGAGCTGCAGCATCGCCATTGCCGACGATGGCACCAGGTCGCCGGCGGTGGCCACCGACCTCGAGCTGGCATCGCCACATCCGACGTCGACCATCGCCAGGTCTGACGATGGCGGCCGCCCTGCCCTGGATCTCGCATCGCCATTTCTGGCGATGAGATCCACGGAGCGGCCATTTAGACCCGCCAACAACGACCCGGCCAAGATAAACCGCATGACGGTCTTTTTGGCCGGGGGTAGCATGACCGGACACTTTGCGTATACCCAAAATGACCGGAGGAACCCATGACCAGCCGCAACGGCTACTTCCCAGGCAAGACCAAGGCGAAGCGCAGCGCGATCATCACGCCGCGCACCGCCCAGGAAACACAGATCGCGGCCATGCCGCGCCAGTCACGCGCAGCTCGCCAGGCGCTCGCCAAGACGCCGCCGCTGCGCGTCGGCGGCGATGGCCTGGTCGAAGGTGCCGACCGCATCATGCGGACGCCGACCGAGCACCAGGCCGCCGGCGTCGCCTTCAAGGTCGCGCGCATCTACTTGCGCGTCAGCACCGACGAGCAGGACTTGACCAGGCAGGCCGCCATCGTGGAGAGCACCAGGGCCGCCGGCTTCTACGTCGCCGGCATCTACCGTGAGAAGGCTTCGGGCGCTCGCGCCGATCGCGCCGAGCTGCTGCGCATGATCGGCGACCTGCAACCCGGTGAAGTCGTCGTTGCGGAGAAGATCGACCGCATCAGCCGCCTGCCGCTGCCCGAGGCCGAACGCCTCGTGGCCTCGATCCGCGCCCAGGGCGCGCGTCTGGCTGTCCCTGGCGTGGTCGATCTATCCGACCTGGCCGCCGAGGCGAAGGGAGTGGCAAAGGTGGTGCTGGAGTCGATCCAGGACATGCTTTTGAAGCTGGCGTTGCAGATGGCCCGCGACGACTACGAGGATCGCCGCGAGCGTCAGCGGCAGGGCGTAGAGCTGGCGAAGGACGCCGGCCGCTACACCGGCCGCAAGGCCAACACAAAGGTGCATGAACGCATCGTGGCGCTGCGCACCGCAGGCCACAGCATTCCAGAGACGGCCAGGCTGGCCGGGTGTAGTGAAAGCCAGGTCAAGCGCGTATGGGCGCTGCACAACCAGGCGCAGGCGTGACCTACTCGGCCGCCTCCAGCTCGCGCAGGCACTCCATGATCGCCGCCCGCTCCAGCGGATCGAGCTTGGCGAGCTTCGCTTGCCAGCGGGCTTTCTTCCGCTTGATGCGCTCACGCTCGCGGAAGTTGCTGCCGAGGTAGCGCAGATCGTGCAGCTCGGCCGGCTCGGGGTAGTTCATCCAGAGCCGTTCAATAGCGATGCCGCCGCGCGTCATCGCGTTGAAGTCGATGGTTCTCCATGACGCCAAGGGAGAGCTGTCATAGATCGTTGAGCTGTAGCCCGACACCATCACCGCGCACGGCAGGCCGGCCAGCACGTCGAGCAGCCGCACGTGGTCGGCGTCGTCGTATTCGTGGCGGTAGAGCTTGCCGCCGCGCCGGCTGTCCATCACGTAGGGCGGATCGACGTAGACGAACTCGGAGCCGGTGAACGGGTGGGACTCCAGCCAGGCCACGGCGTCGCCGTGGTGCAGCTCCAGGCCGGGCACGTCGAGCTGCTGCCAGACCTCGATCACCTCGGGATCAACGTCGATGCCGACGCTGCGGGCAGCGGGCCGCTTGCGCTCCAGGATGTTGCCGCCGCCCAGGTGCGTTTCGATGTACGTGTCGTGAGGCGGGATGTTGTTGATGATCGTCTGGTAGACGCCGGCACCGCCCTTGCCGCCGGGGTATCTCATGGCCTTCTTCCTGGAGTAAATCGGGACTTGGCCAGCATCGTCAGAAATGGCGATGCTGTCAAGAGAAGCCGGCCGGGCCTGCATCGTCAGAGCCGACGATGCGACGCTGCTGGAGCGACCTGCAGCACCGCCAGGAATGGCGATGCCGGATCGCTCAGTAGGTGGGGATGTAGACCACCTCAATGTCCACGCGCTGGTTTTCGCGCCGGCCCTCGGCCGTCGAGTTGTCGGCCACGAAGTCGGCGGCCGACGCGAAGTTCACCATGATCTTGAGCGGCGACACGCCGCGCGCCACCAGGTACGACCTGGCAGAGAGCGCACGGCGCAGCGCAAGGGCCTCGTCGGCCGCGCTGGGCCGTAGCGTGCTGGTGCGCCCGCTGATGTAGATGATCGCCGCGTTCCTGGCGTCGGCCAGCAGCTCCAGCGCCTCGGGCGTGGGCTGGAATGTCGCGCTGCTGTCGGGGAAGGACACCGAGACGCCCGACTTGATGGGCGTCCCGAAGTTGCCGGCGTCGCCGGCGGCCAGGGCGCTTTGCGCGCTGACCAGGAACGCCAGAGAGAGGGCCAGAAGAACGGGTTTTCGCATGGGGCAGGACTCCAATCAGAAGAACAGGTAGCCGGCCTTGCTCATGGGGATGCGGATCAACCAGAGCGCGGCCAGGTGCAGCGGGTAATAGGCGTAGAAGGCCCAGCGCAGGCGCGGCACGCGCACATCGACACGCGAGGCAAGGAAGAGCACCGGCAGGGCCGCCAAGGCCCACAGGTTGCGATTGATGAACCACAGGGCCGCGCAGGCCAGCACCGCGACCGCCGCGGCGGCCCAGCTCGGCCGGCGCGTGTACGACCACACGGCCAGGCCGAAGGCCACGGCCGGCCACCAGTATTCGACCGAGCTTCCGCCGACCAGGAACGCGACGCCGGCGGCCGCCAGGTGCAGCTTGCCGCCACGTTCGACCAGGTAGGCCGTGGCCGTGACGACCAGCAGCGTGAACATCACGTTGAGCGGCCACCAACCGGCGTACAGGCCACCGAGGGCCACGAAGGGCACCGAGGCCAGCGCGCCGAACACAGCCAGGCGCGACGTGGTGCGGCCGTACACACCGCGTTCGAGCGTGCCCGGCCGCGCCAGGTTGTAGGCCAGGACGAACACGAAAAGGGGGAGCGCGACGCGGCCGGCCTCGAACAGCACCGGCAGCGTCGCGTTGAACAGGTACTTGTTGACGTGATCGCCGGTCATGAGAGCCAGCGCGAGCCACTTCAAGCCTTCGACCGTGCCATCGGCGACGGTCAGGCGTGGCAGCGCCGGCGCGGCGTTAGCGCGTAGAGCGTGCAAGCTCGGCCTCTTGCTCGTTGAGCTGGTCGCGGTGCAGATAGAAGCCATCGACGCCGGCCGGCGGCGGCACCAGGCGCGGCGGGTTCTTGCGGCCCTCGGCGACGGGGATCAAGCCCACCACCTCGCCGTCCTCGGTGAGCGCGAACGCGGCAACGTGATAGACCACCGGGGGCGCACCGGCCTGCGTGGTCAGTTGCTTGTGGACGTAGAACCAGTCCGTGGCCGGAATGAGATTGCTGTAGGTCACTTCGTTTCCTCTTGATCGTTCATCCTGAAAGACACCGTGCGGGGCACGTAGCCGGCCACCGTCACGCTGCGAGCTGCTGCGACCGCCGGAGCGGCCTGCTGGGGTGCTGGTGCCGGCTTGGCCGCCGGCGTGGCTTGCTGGGCCACCGTGGCCGGCGCGGGCTGGCTGGGCGTCGATGGCGTGGCCCCGGCCTTCATCACGTCGAGCGTGACGAACCGGGCTTCGAGCCAATCGGCCCACTTCGACGCCTTGCGCATCAAGTCGGCCCGGTATACCGCGTTGTACTGCGGCGTGCGCGAGTGGTAGTTCGCTGCCTTCGTCCAGAGGTCGCCCTTGTCGTTGCGGATGTGCATCCGCAGCCGCCAGGCCGCCAGGTCGAACGAGTAGCAGCCGGCGGCCGCCACATCGTTCGCCGTGATGCCGTACCGGGCGAGGTCGCCCAGGTACGCGGTGTTGAACTGCATCGGGCCAACGTCATGCGTGCCATTCGAGTTGCGCACCCACTGGCCCGGCTTGCCGCCCTCTTTCTCGGCGACGGCCAATACGATGTTGACCGGCACCTCGTACTTGACGGCGGCCGAGATCGAGCAGACGACGCGCTCCTGGAGCTGCGGCGGCAGATCGGCGAAGAACGGCATGCCCTCCCCTCCCTCAGTTCAGCCAGGACTGACGGCGGCGCTCTTCGTCCTCGCGCCGGATGCGTTCGTTGTATTCGGCCAGGGCGCGGTCATAGTCGCGCGCTTCGACCCAATACCCGCCCCGCTCTGGCGTTCCGACATAGCGCGGCAGCGTGCCGCTGCTGGTGAAGTCGGTGTAGGCGTGGCCGGTGTAGGCCGCGCAGAAGTCGGGCATCTGGTTGCTGATGTACGTGCGGCCGTCATCGCCACCCGTCCAAACCAGCATGGTCGAGTTCAGCGACTGCGCATCGCAGCGGCCGGCACCTTGCGAGATCGCCGACACGAGCGACTGCATTTGCGGCGTCTGGTTGGCGACCGGGCAGAGCTGGAGGAAGTTCGCGCGTGCGCGGATCGTGTCCGAGAGCTTGCGCTTCGTGATGTTGAAGTACCGCGACAGCGACGGCGTGCATTCGCTCGGGCGCGTGCCCGACGACAGGCACAGGATCGCCTCGCAGGCCAGGCGCGTGTCGCCGGTCAGCACGTCTTGCGCGCTGGCCGTACCGGCGGCCGATCCGAGGGCCGCCACGAGGGCGGCCAGGGCAAACAGTTTCTTCTTCATGGTTGGACTCTCCTTGGTTACGCAGTTGTGCCGTCGCGGCCTTGCTCGCGGTTGGCGAACGCGGCTACTTCGGACTCGGGATCGGCATCGGCGGGGCCGCCTGCCAGGCTGTTGTCGCCGAAGCTCGGCGCGGGCTGCTGGTCGGGCACGTCGATGTTCTCGGCCGTGCCGCTTCCTTGCGCCTTGATCGCGGCGGCGATCTTTCCGCCGGTGGTGTCGGCGATCCGTTCGGCTGCTGCTTCTCGCAGGCTCGCGGCCTTGGCCTTGGCAACATCAGCGGTTCCCTTCGCCAAGTTCGCGCCGGCGTCGGCCGCGATGCGGCCAGCCGTGCCGAGGGCCGACGCTGCCGATGCGAGCAAGCCGGGGCCGGTGCTGCCTGGTGCGGCCTGCTGGCCGCCCTGCTGGCCCTGCCCTGCCCCGCCGGCGGGCTTGGGTTCGTTCTTGGCGGCCTTGTCGGCACTGCTGCCGGTGCTGGCCGTCGAGCCGCTGCCCTGGCCTCCGGCGTCGGCCTTGCCGCCGCTCTTGTCGCCACCCTTCGAGCTGCCCGAGCTGCTGCCGGTCGAGGTGCTGCCGCCGCCCGACGACGAACCGCCGCCGGAACTGCCGCTAAAGCCCGCAGCCTGCGCGAAAGGCGTGCCGCCGGTGCCGGCGTCGCCACCACCGCCACCACCCGAGCCACCGCCGGAGCTGCCGCCGCCGGAGAAGGCCGACATAACGTCCGTGCCTGCCGACACGTTTTCATTGGCCTTCGAGAAAGCGGCCATGACGGCAGAGGCACCGCCTGCGGCCGAGGCCGCGCCGGCGGCCAGGGCTGCGCCGCCAGTGGCGGCCGCTGCTGCCGCCATGCCTGCGGCACCCAGCGCAGCGCCTGCGCCGAACTGACCGATGCCGGCACCGCCCACGCTCGCGCCGGTGATGATCCCGGCGATGAGCGGCGGAATCTTGTTGGTCAACGCCAGGAGGATGATGACGACGATCAGCATCACGCCCATTTCCTTGAGGCTGATGCCGGCGCTCATGCGCGCGTAGTAGTCATCGAGGAAGGTCTTGCCGATGCCCACCAGGAGCACCATTGCGAAGAGCTGCGCGGCCACGCCCAGGACGACCTTGTAGTAGTTGATCGCCATGTCGGAAGTCCAACGCGAACCACCGAAGCCGAGGAAGAACACGCCGCCATAGGCGAGCACCCAACCCGACGCGAGCAGCAGAAGCATGTTCACGCCGACCAGGGCCAGGATGACCAGGATCGCAACGGCCATGAGGATGCCGGCCATGCTGTCCACCGGCGACCACACCGAGGACTGATCCATCACCTTGTCGAAGATCGCAAAGCCCACGTCCACGATGCCCGAGGGCGACAACGCATTGCCCAGGCCCGTCGCGTTGCCGGCGAGCTGCCGCAGCGACGCATAGATGGACGAGGCGAAGTTAGGGCCGTTGGTCAGTGCCCACCAGAAGAAGCCGGTAAAGATCGTGAAGCGGACGAACTCCGCGAAGAACTCGCCAATGTCGGCCTTGCGCAAGGCCATCATGCCGAACGTCCAGACCATCGAGATCACAACCAGCGTCCAGAAGAGCCAGGTTGCGGCCGTGGTGATGACGCCGGCCCAGCCGCTCGCGGCGGCCTGGTAGCGATCCAGCACGCTATCGAACACGCCGGCGTTGTCGATGGCCGCATGAGCATCGACCGCGAAGAACGCCAGCCAGACGAACAGCGGCAGGGCGAGGGTTTTTAGATTGGCTGGCATTCTCATCGTCAGCACCTCACCATTCGCGTTTCGGGCTGGGCTTGAACTCCCCACCACGACGCAAGCACAGCGACGAGAAAGCCTGCTGGACGCCCTTGTCCTCGATCTTGGCGATGTTCTCGGGCTTGCAGTTCTCGTCGTTCACTTCCGGCATGGGGGCCGTGGCCGGCTTGTTGTCGCAGCCGGCGACCAAGGCCGCCACGAGGGCGGCCGAGGCCAAGGACAGAGCCTTGATTGCTTTCATGAATCCCCCTTACCAGGTGCGCGCCGGGCTGGCCCGGTAGCTGCCCTGGCGCAGTTGTGCGGCCGCTGCCGCCTGCTGGGCTTCCTTGTCGGCGTCGGCCTGCATCTTGGTCGCCACCGCGTTCTGCTGCGCGATCAACAGGCCGCGAATCTGCAAGAGCTGGTTGGCCTGCTGGCTGGCGAGCTGGTTGGCGTAGCCGATGGCCTGCATCTGCCCGGTTGCGCCCTGCGCCGAGGACTGGAGCCGCTGCAACGTCGCGGCGTCGGCGGTCAGGTTGTCTTGCTGCTTGTCGAGGCCCTTGAACAAGGCATCGTTGGCCTTCTTCTGCGACTCGCTGGCGAGCTGCTGCACGTTCTTCATGGCCGCCCACTCGGACGCAGAGCAGCCGGTGGCCGTGAAGCACGGCGACCCCTTGTAGTAGTTCACGTCCTGGAACTTGCCGATGTAGCTGTCCAGGCTGCCGAGCTGGTTCTTGTAGTAGTTCAGCGTGTTGGTGGCGTTCATCAACCCGTTGATGGTCGATTGCGCCTGATCCCAGATATACGCGGCCGGGGCCATCGTGTTCTGGAGCTGGTTCTGATACTGCTGGAGCTGGGTGCTGTACTGCTCAATTTGCTTGAGCGTTTGGGCCACCGATTCGATGGCCGTCATGATGTTCTGCGACAGGTTGGTGCCGTCGATGACGGGGATGCCAGCCTCCACAGGCGTGACCGTCAGCGTGCTCGAAACAGCAATGACGAGGGCCAATTTAGCGGCTAAAAACTTCTGCTTCATGGTGCTCTCCTATGGTGTTAGTAATCGAAGGAACGGTACGGCTTGGAAAACGTCATGTCCTTCGTGACCACGACGTTGAAGCGATAGCCCGGCCGAATTTCCAGCGTCGGCGAAATGCTCAGGTTCTTGGCGATGAGCTGCGCCGTGACCTGGCCGAGCTGTTGGCCGAGGGCTTCGCTTAGGGCACTGCTGGCGCTCGGTGCGCCGTAGGTGTTCGTGGCCTGGTTCTGGCGCTGGCTGTAGGTGATGCCAGCCGTCACGCCGGACATGAGGAAGGCCGAACCGAACAGGCGCACATAGTGGTTGTTCACCTGATCGTTGAAGCCCGCGTAGCCCGCGCTGTCCGCGCCCGGCATCGCGCCAATGTCCATTGCCTTGCCATCGGGGAACACGATGCGCTGCCACGCAACCAGCACGCGCGCCTGGCCGTAGGCCACGTCGCTCGAATACGAGCCGACGAGGCGCGATCCCTGCGGAATCAACAGATGCTTGCCGGTCGGCGTGTCGTACACGTCCTGCGCGACCTGGGCCATGATTTGGCCCGGCAGATCGGAGTTGATGCCCGAAATGAGCGTGGCCGGCACCACGAAGCCCGCGCGCAGCTCGAACGGCGTGCGCGGCGCTTCCGGCTGCGAATCCAGCTTCCAGCGGTCGCCCTGGCCGCCCTGGCCGAACTGCGCCATGCTGTTGCGCCCGCCGCCGCTGGTCGAGGTTTGCAGGAGCTGCGGCGCGCCGCCCGCGCCCATGCCGCCGCCGGCCGGGGCCGCACCGCCACCACCGACACCCATGCCGCGAATCTGCGCCAGGCGCGCTTGATAGGCGGCGGTCGGATCGTTGCTGCGCTGCGCGTCGATTTGCTGCTGCACCGCTGCAATGCGGTTCAGCATTTCATCGCGCGTCTGCGGCGTGGCGGTGTAGGTGCTCGGGCCACCCGGCGCGGAGCCGTTGCTGCGCGGGGCATCCACGCGCACGGTGGTCTTGGCCTTAACGGCCTCGCCGAACATCTGCATCTTCGCCATGCGGATGCGCTGGGCCTCGTCATCGTTCACCGGCTGGCCCGGGTTGCCGGGGTTGGCCGGCGGTGCCGGCGGCGCGTCCGGGTTCGACGGCCGCGCGATCTCCAGCGGTGCCGACGCCGGGCCGGTTGGCATGTCGGGCACCTTGAGCGGGCCTGCCGGCTCGATCAAGCCGCCGGTCTTGTCGCCGGCGATCTCCTTGGCGAACATCGACGTGTTGCCGGCCTTCTCCTTCGGGCCGTCCGCCGGCGCGTTCTGCTTGGCCGCGCGATCCGCCGCAACCAGAGCCATGACCAGCACGAACGACAGCAGGACGCCGCCGAGGATGTACATGGGCATGTTGTTGACGCGACGGACGCCCGCCTTCTTGGACACTTCGCCAGGCGAAGCGTCAGGTGCCATCTGATCGGCGTTTTCTGTCATGGCGTCACTCCTTGCGCACCCAGTACCCGGCCGGCGCGAACGTGCCGTTTTGCGCCAGGTAGGGGCGGGTGATGGATTGATTGCCGACCATCAAGGTCAGGCGGTACAGGTTCGAGTCGCCAGCCTGGTCGAGCACGTAGCGCAGCGGCAGGCCGCCCGGCGCGGCCGTGGTGGCCGGTGCGCTCGGCTGCGATGCCGCCGAGGCCGGGGCCTGCGCGGAAGCGCCGGCCGGGGCGTACTCCAGGAGGGCATAGCCCTTGTCGCGCAGCGACTTGACGAGAGCCTGGCCGAACGGATCGGGCGTCGGCTGTTGCAGCTCCAGGCGCGTGCGCGCCGGCGCGTACAGCGTGGAGAGCTGCTGCACCGCGTCGGTGGCGAGCTTCTGCTGATCGAGCGCGGCCGACTGGACGAAGTTGCCGTAGGGGCTTGAAGTGGTTGCGCAGCCGCCGAGGCCAAGGGCGAGGGCGAGCAGCGCGAGAGAGACGATCTTGCGCATGGTCACTTCCTCCGGCTGATGGTCACGCGGTCTTGGCTGCTGCCAACACCGGCAATCAGGATCGCGCGGTCAAACACCGTGTCCACGATGTAGCGATTGCCCTGCACGCGGTAATTGACCAGCACCGTTTCGTCGTCGGTGAACAGGCCGCCCTCTTTGCGCACGACCAGGAGCGTCGGCGCTTCGGTCTGCTGCATCGTGCCTGGCATTTCGATGATGGTCTTGCGGCCATCGTTGTAGACGCGCACAGGCTTCCAGCTCGCCGACCCGGACAGCTCATAGTCGAACGAGAGATCGCCCAGGTACTCGCCGGTCGCCGGCAGGGTGTTGTCGGTGCGTTCCTGCTTCTCGCGGCGCTGGATCGCATCCCACTTGGCTTGCGCTTCCTCGGGGTACGTGAACGAGACTTGCGGCATGTACTCGGTGCGATGCGAGCGCAGGCGGAAGTGGTAGCTGCGGCGGTTCGTGGTCACGACCAGGCTGGTTTCGAGGCCCACGTCCATCGGCTTGATGATGAGGTGCTGAACCTCGGTCGCGCCGCTGCCGGTGATGGCCGGTTCCACCGTCCACCGGGCCGTGTCGCCCAGGTTGATCGAGTTCACCTGTTCGCCGGCCTGCAAGGCCACGTCGCACACCTGGAGCACCGCGCAAACGATGCTCGGCTGCTGCGCGCCGTACACGAACTTGATGGCACCGCCCGAGCCGGCCACCGGCTTGATGCCGGTCGCCGACCCCGCTTCCCACCGCTTGGCGATGGCGAGCGCCGCGCGCTCTTGAGCGGTCAGCGTCGGGTTGGTCTTGTTGAAATACTTGTCGGCAATGTCGTCGCCAGGGGCGGCCAGAGCCAAGGAGGGCACCGCCACAGCAGCGCCCACGATCAAAGCGGAGAGGGTTTTCTTCATGGTGGATGACCTCGAATTCATTGGATGCGGGACCAGGAGTAATCACGCACGTAGATGCTCAACGGGTTGTTTCGCAGTTGCTCATCGGTGGTGTTGGGCGTGACCTCGGCGATGTAGGTAGTCACGAGCGCGCGCCAGGTGACGGGCTGACCTTTCAGCGTGCCTTGGCGGTCGCGCGTGGTTTCCACCCACTCGACTTGCCAGGTGTCGGGCGTCTGCGGGATGACGGTCTTGATCTCGACGCTGACCATTTCCTTTTCGGCGCGCTTGAACGGGCTGGAATCGGGCGTGCCGTTCAGCCATTCGTTCATCTTTGGCGTCGCCGGATCGTTGGGCGCGAGCATCGAGTACGCCTTGAACACGCACTTGCGCTGCATTGCCACGTCAGGCGACACCATGCGCGCGCAGCTCATCCAGTCCGCGACAGCGGCATGGATGACGCGCGGATCGGCCTTCCCTGCGGCCTGCACCGGGCCAGCGGCCACGGTTTGGCCCAGCTTGTCCACCTCGACCACGTAGGGGATGAACTTCGACTGGCTGCCGATGTGGATCACGCCGCCGACGCCGGCCAGCGCGATCAACAGCGACAGGATGCCGATCACCTGCCAGGTCTGGCGTTGCGACACGACGCCGCCCACGTGGTCGTTCCAGGTGCGACGCGCGGCCAGGTAGGGGTTCTCGGCTTCGCCCGAGCGTCGGCCGCCGGCGAGTGGTTCCTTCGAGCGGCGCGGATCGCGCGGCTCGGCGGGGTTGGCGGGCTTCTTGAGGATCAAGCCCTTGAGGGTGTCGGCGATGCTCATGCGGCCTCCAGGTAGTCGTTGAGATTCAGCCCACGGCCGGCCAGCCACTCATGCACCCATTCGTGGCCGAACTTGGCTTCGAGGCTCTTGATGGTGGCGACCGATTCCTTGTCGGACGCACCGACGAAGGCCAGGGCCATCGGCCCCAGGGCAAGGTCATAGAGACGGCGGCCGTTCTCCGACACGTAGTAGTACTGACGCTTCGGAATGGCAGTCGCCAGGATTTCGATCTGACGCGCGTTGAGGCCCATGCGGCGATAGAGCGCCGATGTGTCCTCATCCCTGGCGTAGACGTTGGGCAGGAAAATCTTGGTCGCGGTCGATTCCACGATCACGTCCAAGATGCCCGAGTTGGCCGCGTCGGAGAGGCTTTGCGTCGCCATCAGCACAAGGCAGTTGGCTTTGCGCAGCACCTTGAGCCATTCCCTGATCTTGGCGCGGAACGCGGGGTGGCCCAGCATCAACCAGGCTTCGTCCAGGATGATGACGGAGGGCTGGCCTTTCAGTGCGCGCTCGATGCGGCGGAACAGGTAGAGCAGCACCGGCAGCGCGAACTTCTCGCCCAGGTTCATCAGCTCTTCGATCTCGAACACCGTGAAGTCGGACAGCGACAGGCCGTCCTCTTCGGCGTCGAGCAGGTGGCCCATCGAGCCGTCCACCGTGTACTGCTTGATGGCCTCGCGGATCGCCTCGTCCTGGATCGTCACCGAGAACTCGGAGAGCGTGCGCGCGCCGCTGGCGTGCATGCTCATGATCGCGTTGCCGATCTCGTTGCGCTGCGCCGGCGTGGTGTTGACACCGTTCAACGCCAGGATGGTGTCGATCCACTCCATCGCCCAGGCCCTATCCCCCTTCGTTTCGAGGAACTGGAGCGGGCAGAAGGCCAGGCGGTCATCGTCGGCGGCCACCGTGAAATGCAGGCCGCTCTTGCCCTTCGTGGCCGCGCGGATGCCGGCCGCGAGCGGGTACATCGACATGCCCTTGTCGAAGGCGTAGATCGACATGCCGGCGTAGCGACGGAGCTGCGCGGCGATGATGCCCAGGTGCGTCGATTTGCCTGCGCCGGTCGGGCCGAACATGAAGGTGTGGCCCAGGTCGCGCACGTGCAGGTTCAGGCGGAACGGCGTAGCGCCCACCGTCACGCAGTGCATGAGCGCCGGCGACAGCGGCGGGTACATCGGGCACGGAGCCGTGGCGCTGCCCGTCCAGATCGAGCTTGTCGGCAGCAGGTCGGCCAGGTTCATCGTGTTGATGAGCGGCCGGCGCACGTTCTCGACGCCGTGGCCGGGCAAGCTGCCCAGGTACGCATCGAGCGTGTTGATCGTCTCGATACGGGCCGCGAAGGCCAGGCGGTTGACGGCCTTCTCGACCAGGAGCGCGGAGGCCGCCAGGCGCTCCCGATCCTCGTCCATCAGCACGACCACGCTGGTGTAGTAGCCGGCTGCGACCAAGCCGCTGTTGACCTCGGCGATGGCCGCCTCGGCGTCGCCGACCATCGCGGCTGCGTCCTGGTTGATCGAGCCGGTATTCGTGTTGAACACCTGATCGAAGAAGCCGCGAATCTTCTGCTTCCACTTCTTGCGGAACTTGTCCAGGTGCTTCAAGGACTCGTGCTGATCCATGAAGATGAAGCGGCTCGACCAGCGGTATTCGCTGGGCAGCTCGGCCAGGGCCGAGAGCACCCCAGGCGTTGACTCCAAGGGGAAGCCTTCGATGGCGACCACCTGGATGAACTTGCGCCCGATCTTGGGCACGACACCGCCCCACAGCTCTTGCCCGCCGATGACCGCATCGAGGTACATCGGATTGCTGGGCAACATGACCGGGTGATGGAGGCCCGTCACGCAGAACTGCAACCAGCTCAGGAAGTCATCGTGCGTGACCTCCCTGCCCTCTTCCGACACGACCTTTTGGCCGCGCAGGCGCGTCATCTTGACCGCAGAGGACAGGCGCGATTCCAGGCTGGTGATCTCGCGCTTGAACTGCGCAATCAGGCCCGTGGTGCGCGCCGTATGGTCGGGAGCCACCGCATCGTCATCGAACATGAGTTCGACAAACTTGCGCTGGGCCAGCACCGGCGGGAACCACGTGACGGTCAGGACAAAGTAGCCCTCGAACATCGCGCCCAGGCCCTCGAACAAGCGCCGGCGTTCCTCGTCAATGGCCGAGGACACAGCGTCGGGGAACGACGAGACGCCGCGCTCCGAGTAGTTCGGCGCAGGCCGACGCACAGCATCGACGTGCACCATCCAGCCGTTCCCCAGGCCCGCCAGGGCCTGGTTGATGCGGAACGACACCATTTCCCGCTGTTCCTCGGTGCTGCTGGCGTTGTCATCCCCCTTGTACAGCCAGGCGGCCATAAAGGAGCCGTTCTTACCCACGATCACGCCGTCATCGACCACGGCGGCGTAATTGAGCAGATCGGCCAGGCCGGCATCCTTGGCGCGATGCTTCTTGAGCTTCAGCTCGGCATCGACAGCCCGGATGCGGGCAAAGAGGATGAGCAACAGAACCGCACCGAGCACAGCAATGGCAATTGCGATTGCTTCGATCATTTGTATTGCTTCCCTTGACTCGGCGTGTTGTCACGGAAGGGCGTGCTGCGAGCCGGGTAGTACGGCTTGTACCGGCGGTGCCGCAGGTACACGTGTCGCAGCTTCGGATCGGCCTTCGCCATGAGGCGCAGCGCGAAGAGCGCGCCGAACCACAAGGCGATGCCGAACACCGTTGCCCTCACTTCTTGGGCGCTGAAAATCAGCGCGCCGGCCAGCAGGCCCGAGAACATCACCAGCTCACGATCCCCGCCCATGAACAGGTTTTCTCGGTTGCCGGCCCTACGGATGGGGATCGCGCGCAGAGCCATGACTTACCCCGCGATGTGGCCGCGCTCGGCCCAGCGCATGACGGCTTCGCCGGGGAAGCCGGCCACGTCCAGCGCGGCGACCTTGACCTGGTGCAGCGCGCCATCGGTCAGGGCGGCGATTTCCGCGCCACGGCCGAAGAACGTGCTCATCATGTTCTGCGCGCCGACCAGCAGGGCCATGACCAGGACGATGAAGATCAACGTGCGGAAGAAGCCGTTGAGTTCACCGCCGAAGATCAGGATGCCGCCGGCGACCACGATGCCGATGATCGACAGCGCGAAGGCCACCGGGCCGGTGACGGAGTTGCGGAGGTTGGTCAGCCAGCTCTCATACGGCAGAGAGCCGCCGGTGCCCTCGGAGGCGAATGCGTGCTGGGGGGCCAGCAGGAAGAACGCCAGGAGGGCGAAGAGGCCCATGTAGAACAGGGCGTTGCGGTTGAGGCGGAATGCCGGGAGGGTTGCTTGCATTGGTCGTAACTCCTAGTCAGAGGGTTTTGGTGATGTACTGGCCGTTGGCGAACCCGGAAACCTCCAAGATTTCCTGGATGCGCCGCGAGCCTTCGACGCGGGCGATATGAACAACCACGTGAACCGCCTCGCCGATAAGCGGTTCAATGGGTTTCGGGGAATCGGGGTGCATGCTGATGAGCATGGCGAGCCGATCCAATCCAGCTTTGGCGTTGTTTGCGTGCAGGGTTGCAGCACCTCCTTCGTGCCCGGTGTTCCAGGCCATCAACAGATCAAGGGCTTCGGGGCCGCGCACCTCGCCGACCAGGATTCGGTCGGGGCGCATGCGGAGGGTGGTTTTCAGCAGCGCCGTCATGTTCACGTCGATGCTGGTGTGGTACTGGACGTAGTTCTCGGCGGCGCACTGGATTTCGCCGGTGTCCTCGATGATGAAAACCCGCTCGGTCGGGTCTTGAATCACCATCTCGTTGATGATCGCGTTCACCAGCGTGGTCTTGCCCGAGCCGGTGCCGCCGATCACGAGGATGTTCCGGTGCGCGCGCACCGCTGCAATCAATGCGTCGCGCTGCTGCGCGGTCATGATTCCGCGCTCGACGTACTGATCGAGCGTGAAGATGGCGACGGCCTTCTTCCGAATGGCGAAGGTGGGTGCGGGCACAACCGGCGGGAGCTGGCCGGCGAAGCGACTGCCGTCAAGGGGCAGCTCGCCTTCTAGGATCGGCTTGGAGCGCGTGACTTCCTTGCCGTGGTAGCCCGCGATGGTTTCGATGATGGCTTGCGCCTGCGCGACGCGCAGAGTGCCGATGCACGTCATCGGCTCGCCCAGGCGTTCGAGCCAGAGCTTGCCGTCCGCGTTGAGCATGATTTCAACGGTCTTGGGATCGTTGAGGGCGGCCAGCAGCTCCGGCCCCATGTCGCGTTCGAGCTTCTTCTTCGCCCGTTCCTTGATGCTGTTGTGTTCTGGTTTCTGGTCGGTCATTCCGTATGCCCTGTATGCCGTTGCGTTTCGCGCATTCTACACAGGTTCATACGATATACCGAACTAATTTCGACCGCAACACCGAAGCTCACAATAGCGACTTCGGCCGCGACGTTGCATCGCGGATTGCGTGGTAGAAAGAGGCGACGACGCGGCGCATGCTCCTTGCGCCCCTCGCGCCGAACCCGTGGCGTTTGCGTCTATGGGTTGTCCGGGGGTTGAGCCACCCCGGCGGGCTTTAGCGGCTAAAACTTGGCTGGCTCTTGTGGCTCAGTTCCTTGCCGCCTCCCTTCCCTATCTCATCCTGGCGTCAACTCCCTCTTAGCTTCTTCCTCGTTGCCTCGCCCCACTTCTTGACGATGAACGCCTGGTGTTCGGGCAGCACTGCCGCCACGCGCTCGAAGCCTGGCGGCAGGCTTCGAGGTGCCTTTCCTCCCGCAAGGGAGTCAAGGGCGTCTTTGTCCAGGTCGGTCGATTCAAGCAGGAGCGGCAGGGGAGTTTCAAGGGCCTGCGCAATGTCCTCCATCACCTTTAGGGAGGGGTTCGCTTTGCCAGTAGTGAGATCGGACAGGAAGGAGATCGAAACCCCCGACCTGTCCGATAGCTCCTTTTTCGTCATGTGCCGCTCATCGAGCAGCCGGAGCACGTTCGTGAAGAAGATGTAGTTGTACAAGGCCCGTATGCCTTCTCGGTGCGGGCGGCAGAAAATTTTAGCCGCTAAAGTTCTTGACCACGGACGCAGGTTTAGCTAAACTGACGACTCCATTAGCGAAAGGAGTATGACGAATGAGCCACAACCTGTTCCAGTTTATCGGTAATCTTACCCGCGATACCGACGTTCGCCATAGCGAAAACAGCGCCCGCGCCGTTTTCGACCTGGCCGTCAATCGCGTGTGGCGCAACGCAGCCGGTGCGAAGCAGGAGCAGACGGACTTCTTCCGCATCAAGTCGTTCGGCGGCCTGGCCGAGAACGCGGGCAAGTACCTGGGTAAAGGCTCCAAGGTGTTCGTCCAGGGCCGCATCGAGCCGACGAAGTACGAGAAGGACGGCAAGACCGAATACGGGTTCGACTTCATCGCCGAGGAAATCGAGTACCTGGACACCAAAGCACCAGGCGGCCAATGAAGGCCAAGCCCGGCCACGGCCGGGCAGTATGCTAGGAGGGAGATTAGATGCCGAACGAGTTCAACGAGCAGGAATACAGGCGCAAGCTCATCGAGGGCGGGCTTAGTGAAGCCGACGCCACCGACCTTGCCGCCCGTACCGCCGCCGCTCGCAGGGACTCGGGCAGCGCCGGCGGGGCCTTCCGCCCCGCCGGTTCCCTCTTCGAGCTGCCGGCCACGGCCGGCGACAACAAGGCGGCCTTGCCGCCGAAGCCACCGACGCCGGCAAGCGCCGCCGTCGAGCGATCCGAGCGCATGGCGCAGGAATCGGCCGAGCTGGCGCGCACGATGGGCCTGCCGCCCGAACCGCGCACCGCCGTGAACAAGATGGCCGAGCAGATCGGCGCGCTGGCCCAGGACAAACGGAGTAGTGCGATGGCGACCAAGAAGCGAACCGCCGGCGGCGAGCTGGCCGAGAAGGTCAGCGAGGCCAAGCAGACGGCCTTGCTCAAGCACACGAAGCAGCAGATCAAGGACATGCAGCTCTCGCTGTTCGACCTGGCTCCCTGGCCGGATCACATGCGGGCGCTGCCCAACGACTTCGGGCGGTCGGCGATCTTCACCGTCCGCAACAAGAAGGTGCCACGCGCCGCGCTGCAAGGCCAGTCGATCTACCACGTCAACAAGGACGTGGAGATCACCTACACCGGGATCGAGCTGCGCGCCGACGACGACGAGCTGGTATTCGCCCAGGTGCTGGAGTACGCGAAACGCACCGCGCTCGGAGAGCCGGTTTCCTTCACCTTCTACGAGCTGTGCCAGGACTTGGACTGGTCGATCAACGGCCGGTACTACACGAGGGCCGAGGAATGCCTGACGCGGCTCCAGGCGTCGGCCATGCAGTTCTCATCCCAGCGCATCGGCCGGCTCGAATCGGTGTCGTTGATCCGGCGCTTCCGCGTCCTGGATCGCGGCAAGCGCACGTCACGCTGCCAGGTCGAGATCGACGCCGAAATCGTGGTGCTGTTCGCCGGCGACCACTACACGAAATTCGTGTGGGAGAAGTACCGCAAGCTGTCGCCCACCGCGCGGCGGATGTTCGACTACTTCGCCACCCACAAGGAGCCTTACCCGCTCAAGCTGGAGACGTTCCGGCTGATGTGCGGCTCGGATTCCACCCGCCCGAAGAAGTGGCGCGAGCAGGTAGGCGAAGCGTGCGACGAGCTGCGCGAAAACGGCCTGGTCGAAAGCGCATGGGTGAACGACGACCTGGTGCATTGCAAGCGGTGATCGCCGCCCTGCCCTCCCCTGGAGCCGCCCGAGATCGAGGCGGCTTTTTTTCTCGAGCATCGCCACTTCCGGCGAGGCATTACCGCGCACCAGCTCGCGCACGTCGAGCTGCAGCATCGTCACTTCCGGCGAGGTTGGCCACGTCCTGGCCACGGTCGACCATCGCCACATCCAACGATGCACCGAGGGCCCCATCGCCACATCCGGCGATGACGGCCGCCGGCGCTGGATCTCGCATCGCCACATCCGACGATGAGATCCACTCTTTGACATTTGAGGGGCCGAGCTGCGGGGGATTCTCCCGGCCTGCGGCCGCGAGAACCGGCTATGTCGTGCTGCGCATCGAGCCAGGCGGCCAAAGCCGCCCGTCTCGGGGTCGTTTCAGAAAACGGAAAATAAAGCACGCTAAGGATCAGCCAATAAGCAAAAAGGAGTCTCAGCTCCCTCTTGCTCCGTGTTACAGATGCAATTTGCCGAGCCTATGGCAAGGATGGATCAATACTGTATGTCTTCGAGCAGAGCACCGCCCGCATCAGGCGAGAGTCAGGCGCAGTGCCAGCGCAGCCAGGGTCGCCGCGAGTACGGGGACGGTTAGCACAATGCCCACCTTGAAGTAATACCCCCAAGTGATCGTTATTCCCTTGCGCGCCAGTACATGCAGCCAGAGCAGCGTCGCCAGCGAGCCAATAGGGGTGATCTTCGGCCCGAGGTCACTGCCGATCACATTGGCATAGATCATTGCCTCTTTCACCACGCCGGTTGCGCTTGTGGCATCAATGGAAAGTGCGCCCACCAGTACCGTAGGCATGTTGTTCATGGCCGAAGACAGCAGCGCTGTGAGGAAGCCCGTCCCAAAGGCGGCACCCCATACGCCGCCTTGTGCGAAGTAATCCAGCAGCCTTGCGATATGCTCGGTCAGGCCTTGGTTACGCAACCCATAGACCACGAGATACATCCCCAGCGAGAAAACGACAATTTGCCAAGGCGCTTCACGGATCACTTTGCGGGTGCTGATGACATGCCCGCGCGCAGCGACTGCGAGCAACAGCAGGGCGCCTGCGGCAGCCACGGCGCTAACCGGCACGCCTAGCGGCTCAAGGCCGAAGAATCCGACCAACAGCAGGACAAGAACCACCCAGCCGAAACGGAACGTGGCCGCATCGCGAATGGCCTCATTCGGCTGTTTCAACTGATTCACGTCGTAGTGTGCGGGGATGCTGCGGCGAAAATAGATCGAAAGTACGACCAGAGAGGCAATGATGGCGACAATGTTCACCGGAATCATCACCGCAGCGTAGTCATTGAACCCGATATTGAAAAAGTCGGCAGAGACGATGTTGACCAGGTTGGATACGACGAGCGGCAGGCTGGCGGCATCCGCGATGAAACCCGCTGCCATGACGAACGCGAGCGTCGCAGCCGGACTGAACCCCAGTGCCAACAACATCGCCATGACGATTGGCGTGAGAATCAGTGCCGCGCCGTCGTTGGCAAAAAGCGCGGCGACGGCCGCACCTAGCAGGACGATCAGTGCAAACAGCATGCGTCCTTTCCCGCCGCCCCAGCGTGCGACGTGCAAGGCTGCCCATTCGAAAAAGCCGGCCTCATCCAGCAACAGGCTAATGATGATGATGGCAATGAACGCGGCAGTGGCGTTCCAGACGATCTGCCAGACAACAGGAATATCGCCGAGGTGAACGACACCGGACAGTAGCGCCACGACAGCGCCAAGCGTCGCACTCCAGCCGATGCCCAGCCCGCGCGGCTGCCAGATCACCAGCACGATAGTGGCAAGAAAAATCAGTAGGGCAGCAAGCACGTCAATTCTCTCTTTTCAGCGGGTTTTCGAGTTCTTTAAGGAGGCTTAAGAGGTCAATGCGGGAGATGACGCCGATCACTTTCCCATCTTCCACTACGGGAAGGGACGTCAAGTGATGATCCACCATCAGCCGGGCTGCCACGGAGGGATGCATGGCAGGTGCGACGCCGTGCACTTCGGTGGTCATTACCTCTGCGGCAGTACGCCCCTCGGCCTTGTCGCGCTGTGTTCCCTTTGGGCCCAGGAAGGAAACCCAGAAATTCTCCTTCCAGACCGATTCGCGGGGTTCAAGCCGTTCGTCCGCTCCCCGGTGGATCAAGTCCTCCGCAGTCACGACGCCGAGCAGCCGGCCTGCCTCATCGACCACGGGCACCCCGTTGATGCGGTGCTTCAGCAGCAGATTCGCGATGTCCTCAACCGGTGTTTCAGGTTGAACGGTCACCGGATCGGGAGTCATAAAATTTCGGATCAACATGGTCGACCTCCTATGCTTGGGGATGGATGAGCGCACGCAGGCGTTCTGCACCAATCGGTTCTTCTTTCAGAAGCGGGACAACTGCGTAACGGTCCGCGTGCTGATTAACCACGGCGTTTCAGGCCAGGGACCTTGGCCCAGAGTAGCAACGTGGAACTGAGAACCACGGTGACGCAACCGGCTTCCTGGAAAATAACGGCCATAACGGGCGTCAGGTGTCCAAGCATCGCCAGGGTCAGACCGATAACGTTATAGATGATGGAAAAAAAGATATTGATCTTGATCCGCCGCAGCACCTTTCGGGACATCTGCACGAATTCGACCAGACGCGAGAGGTTACCGTCCATGAGCGTGACATCAGCCGCCTCAATGGCGACGTCCGCGCCGGTCCCTCCCATCACGATGCCGACATCAGCAAGCGCCAGGGCAGGCGCGTCGTTGATGCCGTCACCGACCATGGCGACGATCCGGCCTTTGTTTTTCATCTCGTTGATGGCGGACTGCTTGTCCTGCGGCAAGAGATCGGCCCGGAATTCATCCACGCCGATCTGGGATGCTACAGCCTGCGCAATTTTGAAGTTATCACCGGTCAACATGGTGATTTTGCCCACGCCAAGAGACCTCATCGAGGCAATCGCATCCACTGTCTCGGCCCTGACTTCATCGGCGATGGCCAGAAGTCCGATGGCTTCGCGGCTTCGTACAACCAGGATCACCGTTCTTCCGAGGTCGGATTGGTCCGTCACGGCCTGCTCGATCCGGGCGGGAATGACGATTCCCTGTTCCCTCAGAAAAACATCCCTTCCCACCACGATCTGCTGCCCGGCATAAGACGACACAACACCCTTGCCGATCTCGATTCTGAACTCATCGGGGTCCGGAATCTCAAGCGCTTTTTCACCGGCAAGCGCCATGACCGCTTTTGCCAAAGGATGCTCTGAGTACTTTTCAGCGATGGCGGCCAGCCTAAGCACCTCGTCTTTCGGCACGCCATCGCCGCTGATTACCTCCAGGACTTTCGGGCGGCCCAGGGTGAGGGTGCCGGTTTTGTCAACTACCAGGGAGTCGATCCTGCCTGCGATCTCGAAGAAAATGCCCCCCTTGATGAGTACGGCTCGTCGGGCCATGTTGGCAATGCCGGCGGCCACGGCCGAGGGTGTCGCGATGGCGAAAGCGCACGGGCATGCCACGAGCAGAATGGCGACGGCCACCTTCACATCACCCGAAGTCAGATACCCGATAACCGCCAGGACGAGGACCGCAGGGAGGAACCACACGGTGAAGCGGTCAGCAACCCCCTGGATGGGCGCTTTGGACTCCTGCGCCTCCTCGACCAGGTGAACGATTCTGGCAAGGGTGGTATCCGCGCCGATCTTGGTTGTTCGAATTTCAAGGCGGCCATCCTCATTCAGGGTGCCGGCGAACACCTCGTGTCCCTTGAGCTTTTCCACCGGCATGGATTCACCGGTAATGGGGGCTTGATTGACGGCGGCGGCACCCGCGGTCACCACGCCGTCCACCGGAATGCGCTCACCCGGCCGTACGATCACGATATCTCCGTACTGAAGCTCGGCCACGGCAACGGGGACTTCCTCATCGCCGCGCCGCACGTTTGCCATTGGCGGGGTGAGATCTAGCAGGCCGCGGATACTCCGGCGCGTACTGTCAAGCGTGTAAGACTCCAAAGCCCCGACCACGGCCATAATCAGAATGATTACCGCAGCAGGCAAGAACTCCCCGGCAGCTATCGAGACAAAAATCGCCAACGTTACGAAGACGTTGACCGTGATTCTTCGATTTGCGACGTCCCGGAAGCCTGCCCAAAACCGCTGCCATCCGCCGAAAAAGGTTGCGACCAGGGCAAGTCCCGCAGCCAGAGTTCCCGGCCCGATCTGCCAGGGACCCAAGAGCAGCCAAGGCCCGACCTGCCAGCGGCCCAGGAGCCAAGAGGCCAGTGTCAACGCTCCAACTATTACCGGGACAAGCGCAAAGATCAGTATTTCTTGCAAGTTTCGCGAATTATTTGGTCGAGCCATCATGCCTTCCCGTTGTCCTTTGCCGGATTCTCCGGCACATCCTTCCGCTGGTTTTTGCTGTCCTGATTCTCGACATGGCAGCCGCACCCAGGGCCGCAACCGCTGCTCGCCTTGTTCATGGACTCCTTGAGGATGGTCCAAAGACCTTTTTTGCCTGATTTCACTTCGCTGTTTTTCTTTTCCATGATTGGTCCTCCTTCTGTTTGGGGCGTGAACAAGGCACTCCCAGCATTTGCCCCGATCCAGTCCGTCAGCTCGTCGCGGCCAGGATAGCGTCCTGCCAGGACTTGCTGTCCGTCCACCAGGATTAGTGGTAACCCGTCCTGACCGTTTTTTTCCAGAGAGGCCCTTACCGTCGCGTTGTCCGCGAAGGCTTGTGGCTGCTGCGCCAGATTGAAGCGCTCGATCTGCGCCCCGTTCTGCTTCGCCCAATTAACATCGGCAGCAAAATTGACGAGGGCTTGGTCAATATCCACCCCACACACGCCAGTGCTACAGCACAACGACGGGTCAAAGACTTCGATCTTATTCATTTAAAACCTCCATCAAGTATTGAAATGTATGTCAAATAAAAACTACTCTGAAAGCGTTCCGATCCGATCCAGTTCCACCTTCAACTGTGCTCGGTCATGCTCAAGCTGCGCCAGGGGTAGCGCGATGAACGCTTCAATGCGATGACGCAAAATCCGGTAAGCGTTCGTGAAGGCGGCTTCGATTTCCTCGTCGCTTCCCGTCGTATGAGCGGGGTCGTCAACGCCCCAATGCGCCCGCACTACCTGGCCAAGGTAAGCCGGACAGGTTTCTCCCGCGGCGTTCGAGCAGACAGTGATGACCACATCCGGGACCAGCGGCAAGTTCTCCCACGACTTGCTGCGCAGTCCATCTGTGGCGATGCCTTCACGCGCCAACAGCGCCAGAGAGCGCGGGTGAACAATCCCGGTCGGCTGACTACCTGCGCTCATCGCTTCCCACTCTGTGGGTGCCAGGTGGTTGAAGGTCGCCTCGGCCAGGATGGAACGGCAGGAGTTACCGGTGCAAAGAAAAAGAATTTTCATATCGTCGCTTTCGTTGGGGTGGGTGACAGAGGCGGCAATAGTTCCTCGACACATTTCGAGGTAGCACGCATGTCAATGCATTGCACGGGGTTGCCCGAACAGCATTCTTCGGTGAGGTACGCGATCAAATCCAGCATCAACGGGATATCCGCGCGGTAGCGCTGGAAGCGACCCTCCTGCTCTACTGTCACCAAGCGAGCTTGTGACAACGCCTTCAGGTGAAAGGAGAGGTTGGCCGGAGGCACGTCCAGCGCGCTGGCGATTTCGCCCGCTACCATGCCTTCCGGCCCCTTCTTGACTAGCAGTCTGAACACATCCAGACGCAGCCC
>NZ_CP159952.1:0-189652 GCF_042466635.1 Mesorhizobium sp. ANAO-SY3R2 | reverse complement strand
CTGCTGCTCGAGGTCGGCGAGGATGCGCAGGACCGTGGTCTTGCCGCAGCCGCTCGGCCCGACGATGCAGACGAACTCGCCGCGCGCCACCGAGAAGCTGACATCGGAGACGGCCACGGTAACGCGGTCGCCTTCGCTGTCGTAGAAGGCCTTGGTCAGGTTGCTGACCTCGATGGCGGGCGGAGCCGCTTCCGCCACGGACGGATGCACTGCCTCACGCACGGCTGCCATCACTTCTTGCTTGCAAGCAGGTCGTTGGCGGCCTTCAGCAGATCAAGACGATAGACGGCGTCAATCTTGGCCTGGCCTTCATATTCGAGCGTGCCGCGCTTGCGGAAGAACTCCTCCTGCTCGCGCACCGAAGCCATATCGATGGCGCCGTCCTCGGAGCGGACGGTATAGGGGATGCCGCGCAGCGTATCGGGTTCCGTTCCGGTGTATTTCGACACGACGGCGATTACCTTGTCGTCCTGCCATCCACCGTTGTCGAGCAGGCGAGCAGCCTTGAGATAGCCGGCCATGAAGCGCACGACCAGATCCTCGTTGGCCGCGACAAAATCCTGGTTGAAGGCGATCAGGCCAAGCTCGGTGCCGAAGGTGTGATCCTCGACCAGGCGGCGGCCAAGGCCCTGCTTTTCAAGCTGGTGGGCAAAGGGCTCGATGCTCCAGCCAGCTTCGAGCGCGCCATTGGCGAAGGCGGCCGCGGTCGCAGGCGGCGGCAGGAAGATCGCCTCGACGTCCTCGATCGTCAGCCCGCCCTTCTCCAGGGCCTTGGCGACAGAGTACATGCCAAAGCCTCCCGGACCGGGAATGCCGACGCGCTTGCCCTTGAGGTCCGCGACAGTCTTGATCCCTTCGTCCCAGGCCTTCTGGGAGACCATGAAGGGAGAGGGCGACGGAACCGTGGCCGGCATCTTGGCCAAGGTAGCGATGATTGTGACGGTCGCGCCGCGGTCGAGCGCGTTGAAGAGGCTGGCGCCCCAGGTCGCGCCGCCGGCCTCGATGTTGCCGGAGGCGAGCATCTGGATGGTCTCGGCCGTGTCGCCCTTCGGCGAAAGCGTTACCTCGACACCAAACTCATCGAAATAGCCGAACTCCTTGGCGACGAAGAACGGCGCGTAGTCGGCGTAAGGCGAGTAGAGGAACTCGAGCTTCGGCTGCTTTTGCGCCCAGGCCGGCAACGCGACTGAGGAAGCCAAGGCGAGAGCAGCTGTAGCTGCCATGAGACCACGACGAGTGATTGAAGACATGCGCGAGACCCCTCCTGTACCGCGGGTAGCCGACCGTCCGGTCGGAAATGAATGCTTACAACTGATGTATCAGCCGCGCAACCTGATATTTCCATTGGGATGGGATGTCGCCCACGGTGTTGGTCGGGGGTGATCCAGATGCCGCCAGGAGCCTTGGTTTGGCTCTCTATTCCCGGCATCCCAACCCGATTTGTCTTTTTGCCTTGAATGCCCGATGCAGTCCCGATCGGAATACCAGCGGGCCTGTGTTTGGTGTCCGAAACTGGCCGACAAGGGTCCACGTTTCCGAAGATGGGCATTTCTTATGGGAGCGCCGCGACGTTGACGCTTTGTTTGCGTTCTGCCCTTCTGGAAGATCGAAAGGCGGCTGAACTGCGGCGGGGGCGCCCAACTCGCCCCCTCATATTGCGATGAACTTCTACTCGATCGTCTTGAACAGTCCGAACTGTGAAAACAGCGATGGCGTACCGCCTGTATGGATGAGCCCTGCGGGTTCGTTGACCGGAATGTGGTTGCGCTCGATGAGGTCTACGAAGCCGGCGAAGGTCTTGGCCGTATAGACATGTTCTATAAGGATGCCTTCGGTGCGCGCCAGCTTGATGATGGCTTTCTCTGATGCCGGCGTGGGCTGACCGTATCCGGCACCAAGGTAGTCCATGTGGTAATGGACAGGCACGTCGTCGAGGTTCGGGACACTGAGGCCCGTGTGGCTGCGCAAATCGTCATAGATCCGGCTGACGCGTGCCGCCAATTCTGCCTGGCCATATTCGACGCTGACAAGATGCACCTCAAACGGACTGCCGAGCAGCGCATTGCCGAAAATGAAACCAGCTTCCGTCGGCCCCATCGAGCCGGCCAGAAATACGTGCCGCAGCGGCTTGTCCTGGTGGCTCACTTGATCGTGCATTTCTGCGGCCGCAACCACGTAGCCCAGCGCGCCGACGACGGCATCGCCTACGATATAGGGTTTGCGGCCGTTCGCGGTGAGCTCAGCCGCAGCCTTGAGGATCGCTTCGCCGCGCTCCTGTTCGCTCACTGGCCCGAGGTATCGCACTTCCGCACCGAACAGCTTGTTCAGAAAGGACCTCTGGCGGTTTGACTCGTTGTCCGCGGAATTGTGGAAGACAATACAGTCGAAACCGGTCATCGAGGCAGCCGCGGCAGTGAGGCGGCAAAGGTTCGACATCGCGCCACCCGCCACCAGAAGCACATCTGCGCCAGCGCGCCTTGCGGCACCCAGCCAGAATTCGAGGCTGCGCAGCTTGTTGCCGCCGAGTGCGATTTCCATGAGGTCATCGCGCTTCATGTAGATCCCGGACCGCTCCAGTCTGGCCTCCAGGTAGCCGAGGCGCTGCAAGGGCGTTGGCATGTTCAGCAGCGTAACTCGTGGATCGCGCAGCAGTGCGCTTGCTCTGTCCAGCATGGGGTAAGTCCGCATTTTTCGTTCTGATGGTGATTACTGGGACGATCGGGTTTTTCGGACCTGATCGATGTAGTTGTAGATCGAATACTTCGACACATTCAGGCTGTTCGAAACGATTTCGACTGCACCCTTCACACGAAAGACGCCTCTGTCTTCGAGCCGCCGAACGATCTCGAGCCGATGCTCCTTGCCTGATGTGCTCCGGGCGCTATTCCGGTTCTCGAATGTCTCGGCAATGATGGTTTCGACGATCTGGCCGATATCTTCCTCACCGCTGGCGTCGCCACCGCGCGGCTGCTCGTCGATGCCGCAAAAGGTCTGAAGCACGTCGATGCTCGAAATCAGATGCTCGATACAGAAATCTATCTTCAGGACCCCGATCTGGCCGCCGGTTGCCGGATCGCTGATCATCGTCAGCGACGAGCTCAGCCGCCGCCCGTCAGGCGTGGTCGATGTGAACATGATGCGGCCGGAATTGGAGCGGTTTGCCTGATTGAGCTTTTCGACGATGGGCGGCGCCAGCCGCGAGCCTATCGCGACATCCATGACGGTGCCGGAGACAGCAATCAGACGCGCGCTCCCCTCGCGCATGTCATATAGCGTCACTTGGCAGTTGGCGCCGAATTGGGCAACCAGCGTGTCCATGAGCAGGACGAAAGACTGGAATGTCGGGTCGCCTGCTACCGTTTGCGAATTCGCCATGTTCTTTTCTTTCTGCACAGGCCGCCCCTACACCCTGACCAGTCGTCCGATCTTCGTCCGCTTCTCGAGCCGTCCGACAAGTACAAGGACTGGGAAACAGAAGGCGAAGTAAAGGGTACCTGCGAGGAAATATATATAGAGGATGTCGCCGGGGAACCTGACAATTGAGATTTCGGCCTGCCGCATCAGTTCGACGATGCCGACCACCGAGACGATTGACGTGGCTTTGATAAGCGTGACGTAGACGCCACCGAGCGAAGGTAGGACCAGTCCAGCGGTTTGCGGCAGGATGATCAGCCTAAGGGCCTTGACGCGACTGAAGCCGAGCGCGAACGCGCCCTCCCATTGGCCACGCGGGATGGCGCGGATGGCTCCGCTGACGATCTCGGTTACGTAGCTCGAAGTATAGATGCCGAGGCTTACGAAGGCTGCCGTCTGCGAGTCCCACTGAAGCCAAGAATAGCCTGTATTGGGGAGAACGAAATAGATCACGTAGAGTTGGACCAAAAACGGCGTGCCACGCAACAGATGCAGGTAGCCGCCGATCACGGGCGTAGCGATCCTTATGTGCTGGCCGCGAAGGATACCCAGGCTGCCGCCGAGAACAGAGCCCCAGAGAATGCCTACTAGGGCCAGCTTGAGTGTCTCCACGAAGCCCTTGAGCAGGGCAGGCATTACAGCAACAGCGATCTTCCAGTAATGGGCCAGGTCGCTTCCCAGAAATTCGAGGAACTGGCTGATCATGCGGGTACCCTCCAGCCACGGCCTGCAAGTCGACCCTCGACAACTCGCGACATGAAGAGCACCAGCAGATAGATGACGAAATAGATCGCGGCGATGGTCAGAAAACCCTCGTTTGGCCGAACGCGATCGCTGTTGAGCAACATGCCCGCGCTGACGAGATCGAAAACAGTGATCAGCGACAGCAGTGAGGTGTCCTTGATCAGGATCGCGGTCTGCCCAAGTAGGGTGGGAATGATGTTGACGATGCCCAGCGGCAGGATGACGTAGCGATATTGCTGGAACGTCGACATGCCGACGGCAATAGCACCCTCCCTCTGGCCTATCGGTACCGAGAGCAAACCGGAGCGGATGATCTCAGCCATATAGGCTCCGGTATGCAAGGTGAGCGCTATGATGCCGAGGACGATCTCGGGGAATCGGCCCATCGATGGGAAGATCGCAGGCAGCCCGAAATAGACGACGTAGATCTGAAGCAGCAGCGGCGTCGATCGGATGACCTGGACATAGGCCGCTGCCGGATGAGACAGGATACGCCGACCTGAAATCCTCATCAGGGCAAGGACGAAGCCGAGGACAAGCGAAAGGACGAGGCTGAAGGCCGCGGCAGTGACCGTGTGGCCAATGCCTCGCGCAAACTCATCGAGATACTGGCCGACAATCCGGAAGTTGTAGACGGACTGGACAGCATATACGAAATCTTCCACGACCCCTCCCTTGCTGGGCATCAGCACCGGGCCGGCGCGGAGGCCGCCCGGTGCCAAAAGGCAAAGCTTACTTGTGATCCTTTTCCCAGGCAGTGGTGTTCCACCAGTAGTTCAGGAGCTTGTCGAGCTTGCGGTCGGCCGTAATCAGGTCGATGTAATTGTCCATCCAGAACTTGAGCTGGATGTTTTCCTTGCGGGTGGCGAATGCAAGGGGCTCCCGGGTGATGGTGCCGTCGAGGGTTTTCAGGTTGTCGAAGCTGCTCGAATAGGCGGCAACGTTGCTGACGCTTGATACTGCGGCGTCGATGCGGCCAGAGGCCACTGCCTGGGCCGAGGCCGGGCCACTGGCGAACTCCTTCACCGTGGCATCGGGCATGAACTCCTTGATGGCGACGATGTAGGTGCCGCCTTGCGTGCCGCCGACGTTAAGGCCGGCTGCGTTCAGATCTTCCCACTTGGTGAAGGGCTTGTCTTTGGTCGTGAAGGCAACCGTGTCCTGGTAGAAGAACGGCTTCGAGAACAGCAGTGCTGCGGTGCGTTCCGCCGTCGGCGTCATGTCGGCAGCAATGATGTCGAACTTGTCGGCCAGGAGAGCGGGGATCAGGCCTTTCCAGTCATAGTCCTGGATGACGAGCTTTACCTTGAGGTCTTTGGCCATCATCGTAACAAGGTCGATGGCAAGGCCTGTGCGCTCTCCGTTCTTGTCGATGAAGCTGACGGGCTCGCCCTGTGTCTGGACGCCAACCCTGAGCTCGCCGCGCTGCAGGATCCTGTCCATGACATCCTCGGCATAGGCTGCCGTGGACGCTGCGATTGCGGTTGCTGCCACGACCGCGGTCGCTATCGACTTTAGAACTCGTCTCATTGATTCATCCTCCCTATTGAGACAACTCAGCGCCGCTGAATGTCGGCGCTATCCGACCAGCGAAAGGAACTTTCGCGTCCGTTCGTTCTGCGCATTGCGGAACACCTGCGCGGGCGATCCGATCTCGACGATCGCACCTGCATCCATGAAAACCACTCGGTCGGCGACCTCGCGGGCGAAGTGCATCTCGTGCGTGACCACGACCATGGTCATGCCCTCGCTCGCCAGTTCGCACATCAGGTCGAGCACGCCGCCCACAGTTTCGGGATCGAGGGCAGACGTGGCTTCGTCAAAAAGCATCACCTGCGGGTTCAGCGCCAAGGCTCGCGCGATTGCCACGCGCTGTTGCTGGCCGCCTGACAGCTGTGAGGGATAGTTGTTTGCCCGCTCCAGCATTCCGACCTTGCCCAGGAAGCGCCGAGCATTCTCCTCAGCTTCGGCACGGGGGCGGCCTTTGACTGCCACCTGCGGCAGGACGACGTTTTCGATCGCGGTCTTGTGCGCAAACAGGTTGAAGTGCTGAAACACCATGCCGACTTTCGAACGAAGGACGGGCAGGTTCGTCGCTTTGTCGGTGACGACATCGCCATTCACGACGATGGTGCCGGAATCGATCTTCTCAAGCGCGTTGATTGTCCGCAGCAAGGTGCTCTTGCCAGAGCCTGAGGGACCGATGATGACGACGACCTCTCCCGACTTCACATCAAGTGAAACATCGTCCAGCGCCACGACACCCGCGCTGTTTGCGGCGGCGGGATAGCGCTTGTTGACAGATCTTATGTCGATCGAAATCGCGCGCGGGCCTTGTCCCGGCGCGGCATTGGCAGCGCTCACGTTGTTTTCCTCCCGCTCGTCTTGTCGAGCGAGAGCAACCTATCGAGACGCGAATGTTTGTGTCAAACTTTTTTTATACTAAAAATTTTTTGTACATCCGGAAAGCCGTGAAGCTTGCAACATGTCCTTGCCGAACAGGTGGCGGCATCTGTAGCCCGTCGCGGGCCCAACGCGGAACGGCAGCCTTCGGAATGCGCAGGCCGAAAGCTGCCCTTAGGCTCAGCAGGCCCGAGGTCTCGATATGACCCAGTGCCGCGCTTCTATACCCCTTCGTTCCAACCCGGCAGCAGACGCAGCGATAACCTGTGATGATAGCGAGATCCTGGAAGCGATCATCGAATCCCCTCGATGATCGATTGGGCGAGCTTTTCTGCCGCGCGCGAGGGGCGCGAGCGGGGATAGGCGATGTAGAAGGGGTCCTCGAAGGTCATGCGGTCGGGCGCAAGGAGGCGCAGCAGGCCCTTCTCGACCGAGTCCCTGGCGTAGTGGTCGGGCAGGAAGCCGATATGTGCGCCGGACAGCAGAAGCAGCAGCGTGCCTTCCATATGCGGCGTCGCTGCCGCCCAAGCGAAATCGACACTGCAAATCGGCGCATCCGTCATATAGGTGCGTCCGGCGAAGGCCTGTTCCTCGAGCAGCGACGTAGTGATCTGCTCGTCGGCGACGTCGAATAGTGGATGTCCGCGCGCGCAATAGAGTTTCTGAACTTCGGAAAAGACGCCTTGCGTCTTGAAATGAACGGGCAGGCTGCTGGTCGAAGGTGTGAGCACGATCTGATAGGTGCCATCGAGCAGCCCCTGATGCAGTACCTGCGGAGCAGCGACGTCGATCTCCAGTCGCACGCGCGGCGCCAACCGGTGGAACTCGCCCAACGCACCTTGGAGGTTGAGCGTGCGGTTGCTGACCATGGCGTCGACCGTGCCGAATTTCAGGCTGCCGGAGAGTTCCCCCTGGGCCTCCCCGAGCCTGCTCTGGAATTGCTCGATCGAGCCGAACAGGTCGAGCGTCGCCTCGTGCACTTGCCTGCCTTCTTCGGTGAGTTGAAAGCCGCTGCGTCCCCTTTCGCAGAGGCGCAGCCCCAGCCGCTCCTCCAGATGGCGCATGTGGGTTGAGATCGTCGCCTGGGTCATGCCGAGGCTCGCCTGGCCGGCGGAAAAGCCGCCGTGATGGGCGATGGCCGCAAACACTCGAAGCAGCCGCAGTTCAACATCGCCGAGCGAAAGATTGAGGATACGGTGGCGAGAACGGCTGCGCATACATCGAATAATGCACAACTAAACATCCAATCATAGCAGTTTATCGATGCAGTTGCTTTTGGCCAACTCGTATCCCACGAGGGAGGAGCCTCAAGCATGACCAGCAATTCCTATGATACCGGACGCCTCAACCTGCCGTTCGTCGGTATCTGCACGTTCGGAAAATATCCGTATCAGCCCGACTGGAACGCGATCCAGGCAGACGTGGCCATTCTCGGAGCGCCCTTCGACTGCGGCACGCAATGGCGCGCCGGCACCCGCTTCGGGCCGCGCGCCATTCGCGAGGCCTCGACGCTGTTTTCCTTCGGCCACGGCGGTGCCTACGATCACGAGGACGACGTCACCTACCTGCCGAACGACAAGGTGACGATCGTCGACATCGGCGACGCCGACATCGTCCACACCGACACCATGAAGAGCCACGCGAACATCGAGTTCGGCGTGCGCAAGATTCTCGCCGCCGGCGCGCTGCCGGTAGTTCTGGGCGGCGACCACTCCGTCAACATCCCCTGCGTCAACGCCTTCGCCGACGACTGTGCAAAGAACGGGCCGATCCACATCGTCCAGATCGACGCGCATCTCGATTTCGTCGACGAGCGCCATGGCGTGCGCTACGGGCACGGCAATCCGATGCGGCGGGCTGCTGAGAAGCCCTATGTAAGCGGGTTGTCGCAATTCGGCATCCGCAACGTGTCGTCCACGGCGCGCGACGGCTATGAGGATGCCCGTAAGATGGGCTCCGACATTCTGTCGGTCCGCCAGATCCGTGCCCTCGGCACAGCGGCCACTGCCGACCGGGTTCCCGCCTGCGCGCGCTACTACGTCACCATCGACATCGACGGTTTCGATCCGTCGATCGCGCCGGGGACCGGCACGCCGTCTCATGGCGGCTTCATATACTACGAGGTGCTGGAGATCCTCGCCGCCCTTGCCAAGCGCGGAACCATCGTCGGCATAGACCTGGTGGAAGTCGCGCCCGACTACGACCATTCCGGTTCCACCTCGACCCTGGCGGCCCAGGTGCTGATGAACCTCATCGGCCGCGTCATGCACGCCAGGAAGGGCTGAGCCATGGGCCGCGTCCGTTACGATTTTTCGGGTGAGACCGTGCTGGTCACGGGGGCGAGCCGCGGCATCGGCCGCGCGGTGGCCGAGGCTTTCGCCGTCGCCGGCGCCGACGTGACCGTGCTGTCCTCAGGCAAGGGCATTCACGCTGCCGCGCGGGAGATTTCGGCCAAGGTTGGCCAACCGGTGCGGGCGCTGGAGTGTGATATCACCGACAGCGCCTCCGTGAAGGTAGCACTTGCGGACATGGGCCCGATCGACGTGCTGGTCAACAATGCCGGGCTGGAGCGCATCACCCCGCTGCTCGATCCGGACGAAGCTGTCGAGGAGACGTTCAGGCGCATCACCGACATCAACACCAACGGCACCTTCTATGTCACCCGCAACGCCGTGCCGCATATGGGCGAAGGCGGCCGCATCATCCTCACGGCCTCGATCTGGAGCCGCGTGGCCGTGCCGGAGTTCGCCGCCTATATCGCCTCCAAGCATGCCAATCTCGGCTTCACCAGGGTGATGGCCAAGGAACTCGCGTCGAGGGGCATCCGCGTCAACGCTGTCTGCCCCGGCTGGGTGCGCACCGAAGCGGCGATGCTGTCGCTGAAAAACATGTCATTGCGCACCGGACGCAGCGAAGAGGACCTGCTGGCTGAAATCGTAGGTGCTCAGGTCCTTCCCGGATTGCTCGAGCCCGAAGATCTGGCTGCACCCTACCTGTTCCTTGCATCGGATGGCGCGAAGGACATGACAGGTCAGGCGCTGATGCTCGACCGCGGCGAGGTGATGGCATGACTTCGCGGGTGCTGGTCACCGGCGCATACAGGGGCATTGGTGCCGCTTGCGCGCTTGCCTTTGCCGCTGCGGGAGCGCGCGTGGCACTGGCCGACATTCGCGTGCCGGAGAAAACCGCAGAGACCGCTAAGAGTTCGGGCGCGGCCGAGGTGCTGAGCCTCGCCTGCGACGTGTCAGATGAGGCCGCAGTCGTGGCGCTGGGCCGTTCGGTGGAAACGGCTTTCGGTGGGCTCGACGTGTTGGTCCATTGCGCCGGCGTCATCCACGAAGCGCCGCTGCTCGAAACGCCGGTCGCGGACTTCGACCGGGTGATTGCCATCAACCTGCGCGGAAGCTTCCTGATCGGCAAGATGGCCATCGGCATGATGACCGGGACCGAGGACGCTCCGGCCCGCGTCGTCATGATCGCCTCCGACATGGCCTATTACGGCCGCGAGACCTTCTCGCCTTACGTCGCCTCCAAGCATGGGATTCTTGGGCTTGTGCGTTCCTGGGCCAAGGAGTTCGCGCCACGCATTCTCGCCAATGCGATCTGCCCCGGTCCGATCGATACCGAAATGCTGGGTGCCGACAACATGAGCCCCGAATGGCGCGCCAGGGAGCTTGCCATCCCATTGGCCCGCTTCGGAAAGCCGGAGGAAGTGGCGGAACTGGCCGTCTTCCTCGCTGGCAGTGGCGGCCGCTACTTCACCGGGCAGGGGCTCGGCATCAATGGCGGGAGCACCATGCCATGATCCGCAATCCGATCCCGTGGCCCAACGGGGCGAAATGCGCTGCCTGCATCACCTTCGACATGGACGCCGACAGCCTCGTCCACATCGCGCACCCCAAGGATGGCCATAGCCGCGTGTCGGCGATCTCGATGCTGCAATACGGCCCGAAGGTTGCTGTCCCGCGCATCGTGGAGAGTTACCGGCAGCTGGGCATCAGGCAGACATTCTTCGTGCCGGCCTGGTGTATCGAGAAATATCCCGACGCAATCGATGCGATGCTGGCGGGCGGCCACGAACTCGCCCATCACGGTTTTCTGCACGAGCATCCGCGCGAACTCTCTGATGACGAAGAAGCCCATTGGCTCGACCGCGGCATCGAGGTCATCGTCAAGACCAGCGGCAAGCGGCCGCGCGGCTGGCGCGCGCCGCTCTACAATTTTTCGCACCGTTCCGCCGACCTTCTCGTCTCCCGTGGCTTCACTTACGACGCCTCGCTGATGGGAGACGACATCCCCTACATGCTCGACTGCGATGCGGGACGGCTGGTGGAGTTGCCATCGCACTGGGGTCTCGATGACTGGCCGCAATACGTCCAGTCGATGGACCTCGACTACATGATGCCGATCCGCGCCCCGGAGCAGGGGTTTGCGATCTTCGCGCAGGAATTCGAAGCGGCCTACCGGCATGGCGGCCTCTGGGTTCCGGTCGTTCATCCCTTCGCTACCGGCCGGCTGGCCCGCTGGGAAGTCGTCCACCGCTTCCTCGAAGGCGTGCTGGATCGTGGCGATGTCTGGTTCGCGCCGATGGAGGAGATCGCAGCACACGTCCTGAAAGTCACGGCAGACGGCTCGTGGACCCCACGCGTCGACCGGCTGCCCTACTATGCCGAGCCGGTGACGGTCCGGTAGGCGACGGATCGGAGCGCAAGAGGAGCGTTCCGGTCATGGAGGGGTGAGGTTCGGCGGCGATATTGCCGGGCCACGCAAGTGAGAACGCGGGGGAGTGCCGCGCCACGCTCAGGGAGGAAGCCAATGAGCAATCAAGATATCGAATGGCAGCTCGAGCTGGACCGGCGCGCTCGTGTGTATGAGGACATCGAAGCCGGCCAGCGCTGGGAAGGCACACTGACTGGCCTGGACTATGCCGCTGTCGCCGCACTGACGGTGGCATTGGTGGTGGCATTCTGGATCTGGGGAGCTTGAGATGAGCGAATCCTCCATCCGGGAGAATGTCTCCTTCGACGAAGCCGGCAAGAACCTCGTTGCCTATCGCGAAGCGGCCGAACGGGGCGACGCCCCAATCCTGCCGTCCGAGCGGCTGTGGGGCTTTTGGGAATTCACCTACGCGAACTCGGCGCTTGCCATCGCCACCTGGGCGTTTCTGATCGGCGGCTCGGTCGGCCTGTTCGTCGGGCCCCGCGAAGGCATTGCCGCCATCATCATCGGCAACATCATTGGCGTGGTGCTGACCGCATTCGCCACCACTTGCATGACCGGCCGCTATGGCGTCGAGCAGTTCGTCGGGCTGCGCAGCCAGTTTGGCTACAATGGAACGCGCTTGGTCTATGTGCTTGCGGTCGTCGTGCTGACGATGGGCTGGCTGGCGGTTCTGGCCATGATGTTCGGCCGCTCCATCGATGGGCTGATCGCCCTGAGCAACGGCGGGCAGGCGTCGCCCACCGGCATCAAGATGATGATCGCTGCAATCCTTGCGATCCTCGTCACGTGGTTCGTAGTGGCCAAGGGGCCGACGTCGATCAAGTTCTTCAACATGGTCATTTCGCCGGCGTTGGTGCTGCTGATGGGCGTGATGCTCTATCTCATCTTGAGCAAGCACTCCTTCAGCGAGTTGATGCTGCTGCCGGCAATCGATCCGCCGTTCGAGGACAAGCACCTGAACTTCATCATCGCCGTCGAAGTCAATCTCGCGGCCGGCTTCTCCTGGTGGCCCTATATCGGCAATCTGGCGCGCCTGACCAAGAACGAGCGCACCGCGTTCTGGCCGAACATCCTCGGTATCTTCGGCGCGGCGGCACTGGGCGAAATCGTGGGCCTGCTTGCGGCTGTGGCTCTGGGAGAGAGCGATCCGACCATCTGGATGACCAAGATCGCCGGTCCGGCCGTCGGGGTGATCGCGCTGCTATTCGTCGCCTTCGCCAACATGACGTCGATGGCCAACATCCTCTACACATCCATCGTCGGGCTGCGGCAGGTCGGAACCGATACCGTCCGGAAAATTCCCTGGGGCGGGATATTGTTCCTGTTCTGCCTGATCCCGCTCGGCCTCGTCGTCTTCTACCCGCAGATGTATGACGGCTTCTTAATTTTCCTGGTCTGGACCTCGGCACTCAACTCCGCATTGGCAGGCATCGGCATTGCCGACTACTTCTTCCTGCGCGGACAGAGGCTCGACATGCGCAAGCTGCATGGCCCCCAGGAGAAGGGCCCCTACAGCTTCCTCGGCGGCTTCAACCCGATCGGGATACTGTCGCTCGCCATTGGTTTCGTCGTCTATGTCTGGATCTTCAACCCGCAGACGCTCGACAGCCTTTCCGTCTTCAAGTTCGTCACCGCCTCCGTTCCCTCCTGCCTGGTCGCCGGCCTCATGCACTACGTGCTGAGCAGGCTGTTCGCCCATGGGCGCGGCTGGGGCGACTATCCGAGCAACTGAGCTGTAGCGCTCACCGGCGGGGCCTCTGGCCCCGCCATTCCTGATCCCCGAAACGCAGGGCAGCGTCATGACAGCCGCATTCGACTACATCATCATTGGCGCGGGTTCTGCGGGCTGCGTGTTGGCCAATCGCTTGACGGAGGACTCGTCCTGCCGGGTGCTGGTGCTCGAATATGGCGGCAGCGACAAATCCATCTTCATCCAGATGCCGACAGCGCTGTCCATTCCGATGAACGGCACGAAGTACAACTGGAAATACATGACGCTGCCGGAGCCGGGTTTGGATGGCCGGCGCGTGCACTGCCCGCGCGGCAAGGTGCTTGGCGGCTCGTCCTCGATCAACGGCCTGGTATATATGCGCGGCCATGCCCGCGACTTCGACGAATGGGCCGAACTCGGCGCGCGGGGCTGGGGCTACGCCAACTGCCTGCCCTACTTCCAACGCGCCGAGAACTGGCAGGACGGAGGTGACTCCTATCGCGGCTCGAGCGGCCCGCTTGCCACCAACGCCGGCAACAAGATGAAGAACCCGCTCTATCGCGCCTTCGTCGATGCCGGACGCGAGGCGGGCTACGTCACAACAGAAGATCCGAACGGCTATTTGCAGGAGGGCTTCGGTCCGATGCACATGACCGTCAAGGACGGCGTGCGCTGGTCGACGGCTAACGCCTACCTGAAGCCGGCCATGAGCCGCCCGAATCTGACCGTCATCACCCACGCCATGACGCGCCGCGTGATCCTCGACGGCAAGCGGGCGGTTGGAGTCGAGTATGAGCAAAGCGGGACACGGCACGTCGCCAACGCAACCCGCGAAGTGCTGATCTCATCGGGACCGATCGGTTCACCGCATCTCTTGCAGCGGTCCGGCATCGGCCCTGCGTCCGTGCTGCAACAGGCCGGTGTGCCTGTTCTGCACGACCTTCCGGGCGTCGGCGAAAACCTCCAGGACCATTCCGAGGTCTATATCCAGTACGCCTGCAAGGAACCGATCACACTCAACGGCAAGATGGGACTTCTGAGCAAGGCGATGATCGGCGCGGAGTGGATCCTCTTCAAGAAGGGCTTGTCGGTATCGAACCACTTCGAAAGCGGCGGCTTCATCCGTTCCGATGCATCGCTGGAATGGCCTGACATCCAGTTCCATTTCCTACCGGCGGCGATGCGCTACGACGGCAAGAAGCCGCTCAAGGGGCATGGGTTCATGGTGCTGACGGGCCCGAACAAGCCCAAGAGCCGTGGCTACGTCAGGCTACGTTCACCGGAAGCGCATGAGCAGCCGGATATCCTCTTCAACTATCTCGACCGCGAGGAAGATAGGGAAGGGTTCCGCCGCTGCCTCAGACTGACGCGCGAGATCATCGCCCAGCCTGCTTTCGACCGCTTCCGCGGCGCGGAAATGGCGCCGGGCGCTGACGTCAGGAAGGATGACGAGATCGACGCTTGGGTGCGCGAGACGATGGAAAGCACCTATCACCCCTGCGGTTCATGCCGGATGGGCGAGGACGCGATGGCCGTGGTGGACAGCAACCTGAAGGTGCGGGGGCTCGAAGGGCTGCGGGTCATCGACAGTTCGGTCTTTCCGTCCGAGCCCAACGCGAACCTCAATGCTTCCACGATCATGCTTGCCGAACGGGCCTCCGACATCGTCCGGGGCAAGCCGCTGCTTGCCTCTTCGAATGCCGCCGTGGGGATCGCGCCGGGCGTCGGGAAGACCCAACGCAGCGGCGAGCCGGTCCGCAAGTTCCAGCATTAGCTCCTTGTCGCCGGTGGCTGCCAAGCCATCGGCGACCATCCGATAAACGCCGACGATGGAGCATGAGCATGATCTCACGAGGCATCGGCTATGTAGTGGCACGGCGCGACAGCGACAGCGAGAGCGACCCCGGAACGCCCGCCCAGCCGCGTCCAAATGAAACCTGTATCGGCGCAGGTACAGCCGCATTTGCTCGGAACGTTATCTCCTTGGTGAAACGCGGGCTGGTCATTGCTGCTGGTCGTTCGCAGGCGTGGCACCACGGGCCGAAGCAACGTCGCTGACCCAATTGCTAGCTATGCCGACGATGGAGCCGGCCACCATCGGGAATGTGGTATGGCACAAAGACGATAAGTGGCCATCCGAGGCACTCCAATTTCTTGGCAGGATGAAGACTGCCGCTAGTTGGAACTGCCTCCATGTTTCTTGCCAAGATGTCTCATTTTGCCCGGCGCCAGCCACACTGGCCGGCGTCCAGAGGAGCCGTGAGGTTTGCTCTATCGCCCGGGAAAACGGCGTCGTGATGGGGCCGCTCGCAACAGCACCGCATGATCGCGACTGGCGCCAGAGGATCAATGGGCTCGCGCCGGACGCTCGCACGCGCCTGGTGCAGCGGGCTGAAGCGGCGCCGCTGTTTGCCCATGCCTACGCCTTTCACCTCAACTTCCGCTTCGGTGGGATGACGCCGCTCGACCTCGCGAAGTTCGCCCACGGGCAAGGCCTCGCCGGCCTCAAGATCCATGTCGTCGATGGCGAAGCTGCCAGCCTGAATGCCATGTCTCCTGGCGACTTGCGCGCCTTCGGGGAGCAGGTTGCGAGGCTGGGGCTCGAGATCCATGTCGAGACGAGTACGACGGAGCGAGCCGGCCTCTCGGATGCCGTCGCGAGAGCCTTGGCCGTCGGCGCCACCTCGCTTCGTTGCTATCCCCTGTATGAGGGGCGCGTTTCCGAGATCGTATCTCGCACGATTGAGGACCTTCGGCTACTCCAGCAGCTCGACCCGGAAGGCAGGCTGCGGTTCACGCTTGAGCAGCACGAAGACCTGAAGTCGGACGAGTTGGTCCGTATCGTGGAAGCGGTCGACAACCCGAAGCTGAGCCTGCTCTTCGACTTCGGCAACATGATCAACGCCTATGAAATGCCACTACCGGCGCTGGCGCGCCAATCTCGCTACATCACCGAAGTGCATGTCAAGGACTGCTTCATCAAGCCCGACCGGGGCGGCTGGGCGCATCTGGCCTGCGTGTCAGGGGAGGGGCATCTGCCGATGCATGCGATGCTCGTGGAGTTGCTGTTGCTGGGCAAACAGAGGCCGCAGGTTCTCGCGTTCGGGTTGGAAGAAGAAGAGGGCTATTTCGCCCCGGCTTTGCGCTGGCCGGCACAGGGGCCGGACCCTTTCATCGCTGCCCGCACGCCCAGCTACACCGAGATCGGTGCGACGGACCTCGCTTCGCGGCTGAGGCAGGAGACCGCCGCTGCGCAGGCGCAGGTCCAGACCATCAGGTCGATGCTTCGCGACATTGCATGGCAAGCCCAAGGATCGAGTTACGCACATGCCAGAAATGGATGAAAAGAACTGCCCGCAGATTGCCTCGCATTGGCAAACAGGATGGCGGATGCTGTCCGAAGCGTGATCCGACTGCATTTTCGTCAGCGTCTGCCGATCGACGCAAAAGCGGATTCGAGTCCGGTGACCATTGCTGACCGCGAGGCTGAAACCACGATGCGCCGGATGATCGGCGAAACCTTCGCCGATCATGGGATTCGCGGAGAGGAATTCGGAGCGCATCAGCCCGATGCCGAATGGGTCTGGGTTCTGGACCCGATCGACGGAACCAAGTCCTTCATTTCCGGCTCGCTGGCCTTCGGCACGCAGATTGCGCTGCTGCACCGGGGCGTGCCCGTGCTCGGGATCATCGACCAGCCCATCACCGAAGAACGCTGGGTCGGGCTGACCGGGGCTGCCACGCTGCTCAACGGCAAGCCGGTCCGCACAAGCGCTACTACTGATATCGACCAGGCCATCGTCTACACTTCGGCCCTGGAGCAGTTCGATTCTGAACGCAGCGCTCGGTTCTCCGCGTTGGCCTCCAAGGCCCAGTTCACCCGGATGTCGCATGATTGCTACGCCGCGGGCTTGCTGGCGCTAGGCGGTGTCGACCTGCTTCTGGAGAGCAGGGTGTTCGACTATGACATCATGCCGCAAATGCCGATCGTGCTCGGCGCCGGCGGCATTGTCACCGACTGGGACGGCCGCCCCCTCGTTAACGCATCCCATTATGAAACCGTGCTGATGGCGGCGAATGTGGAACTCCATCGCGCCGCGCTCGCACTGCTGCTGAGGCGATAGACGGCAAAAATGGCTTGGTCAGCACAGGCTTCAAGCCTGCTGCCCTGTTCAAGAGCCGACAGAACCTCGGCGATGCGGCCGGAAAGAACGACGTTGCGTCCTCCCTGCCGGCCGAACGTCACGGTCTCGGGACGTAGTGCCAAGCTAACCTTGTCGTTTGCGTGGCTCGGCAAGGTACGGTTCAGAAAAGGATCGGGCAGGCTCCACCCGGAAGAGCGGAGCCTGCTAACCGTCCTACTTCACGTTGGCGCCGACGACGCTGTCCCAGCCGCCGGTGACGGTGTCCTTGTTGTTGGCCAGCTCGTCCACGGTCGGGAAGATCGCGGTTTCATAGGCTTCGGCCGGAGGTAGCTTGTCGAGCAGTTCCTTGGGGAACTTGCCGGCCTTGGCCATCGCGCTGAAACGGGCCGGGTGGCAGTAGCCTTGCAACCACCCGGTCTGGCCTTCATCCGAATAGAGATATTCCATCCAGAGTTTTGCCGCGTTCGGATGGGGCGCATAGGCACTGATGGCCTGGACGTAGACACCGGCCACCACGCCCGACTTGGGCACTATCACATCCATCGGTGGGTTGCCCTTCAGGCCGTCACGCCAGGCAAGCAAATTGTAGTCCCAGGCCGCGACGATGGGCGTCTGGCCCTGCGCAATGGTTCCAGCCTTGCCCATGACCGGCACGAAATTGCCTGCCTTGTTGATCTCGGCGAAGAGCTCCAACCCCTTCTTGCCCGACTCGTCACCGGGCTTGGCGCCGCGCGAAATGCCGGCCGACATGATGGCGAGGATGGCTTGCGCAGAAGCGCGCGGGTCGCCGGTGAGCGAGACGGAATTGGCATATTCCGGCTTGATCAGATCGGCCCAATCGGCTGGGGCGGTGGCAACGAGGTCCTTGTTCACGCCGAAGGACATGACGCCGTAGTAATCTCCGTACCAGTAGCCGTCGGCATCCTTGATGTTGCCAGGAATCTCGTCCCAAGTCGCTACCTTGTGGGGCTGAAGCAGGCCTTCCGCCTTGGCCGCGGGGGCAAAGGCCATGCCCAGGTCGACGACGTCGGGCGCCTGTGGTCCGGTGTTGCCCTTGTTGGCCCTGATCGCCTCGACCTCGTCGGCCGTGCCGGCGTCGGGGTTCAACTCGTTTACCGTGATGCCAGGATACTTGGCTTTGAAGCCGGCAATCACGTCGCCATAGCCGCACCAGTCATGCGGCAGCGCAATGACGGTCAGCATGCCTTCCTTCTTCGCGGCGGCTACCAGATCATCCATTGCATCGGCATGAGCGATACCGGGCAATAGCGATGTCAACGTGAGCGTCGAGGCAAGAGCGGTTGCGCCCGCATTCCTTGCGAGGTTCTTCATTGATGTCTCCCAGTTCAGGCCGCCGGTCGGCGACGGGTTTCGTGGCAGTTCCCGTTCTCGCGCCTGGGTTGCCGAGTTCCCCCTCGAGCAGGCCCACATGCGAGAAAAGTTCGAGGACGTTCGCGCGCGATCCCCTGGTGCGCCCTGTCGCTGACGGTGCCTTTCGCGTACCGGGCGCCGGGGATCGGCGGTGCTTTTTTGATGCCAAGGGTGTAACAATTGGACGAACTATCAATGTCCACTACGCTGGGTCTCAGCATACCAATTCCTGACGCGGGGACTGCCCAATTGGTCAAGCAGCACGAAGGCGCGATCCTGCCGTTCATTCGCGTCGATCCCGGCGCCTCCGTGCCCATGTTTCGGCAGATTCAGGACCAATTGCGCACAGCGATCCTGAAGGGACATCTGCCTGCCGGCTCCCGACTTCCGGCGAGCCGCGTGCTTGCCGACGAGCTGGCGATGTCGCGGCCTACGATCGTCAGGGTGCTGGAGAACCTGAAATCCGAAGGATATCTCGAGACACGGCAAGGCTCTGGCACCTTCGTGGCGAAGGATCTGCCGCGTCCGCTTTCCCGAAGGCGCTGGCTGTCGGCGGTGGGCGAGGAGACGGACGGCTCCGCGCCGCGCCTGTCACGGATCGGCGACTTGTCACGGCAGATGTCTGCGGACATCGGCAGGGTCGAGTACCGACCCTTCCTGCCCAATCACCCGGCCTTCGAGCGGTTCCCTTTCGCCGTCTGGGGTAAATGCTGGAACGCTGCGACCAGAGGCGGGCGCGCCGCCGGCCTGGGCTATGGCGACCCCGCGGGGGAGGCGGTGCTGCGCCAGCGGATCGCGGAATATCTCGCGCTGCACCGCCGCGACCCTTGCGACCCCGAACAGATCGTCATCACGCCGGGCGGGCATGCGGCCTTCGCGCTTGCCGCCATGGTGCTCGCCAATCCCGGTGACAAGGTCTGGTTCGAGGATCCCGGACCGCTCACCGTCTACAACCTGTTCCGGACGCTGGACCTCCGGATCTGCCCAGTGGACGTGGACACGGACGGGATGGACGTGGCTTCCGCCGCCGAACAATATCCTGATGCGCGGTTGGCTTTCACTATGCCGTCCAGGCACCATCCGCTTGGAGTAACGCTTTCGCCAGCGGGCCGCCAAGCCATGCTCGACTGGGCGCAACAGAACCGATCCTGGATCATCGAGGACGATTACGACAGCGAATTCCGCTATGTCGGGCCGCCACTGCCGTCCATGCGATCCACTGACAAGCACGACAGGGTCATTTATGTGGGTACTTTCAGCAAGGCCCTCTATCCAGCGCTCCGCGTGGGCTATCTGGTATTGCCGCCGCAACTTGTTGGATCTTTCCGCAACCTTGCCGGCCTGATGAGCCGCAGCGTGACTGTCGAGACCCAGCTGGCGCTTGCGGAGTTCATCGGCGGCGGGCATTTCGCCAGCCATCTCAGGCGCATGAGGGACCTCTACACGCTGCGGCGCGCCGCTTTCGTCGAGGCCGGCAGGGCAGCCCTCGACGGACTTGCCAGGATCGACTGTCCGGACAGCGGCATGAACGCACTGGCCTGGCTCGAAGGTGGTCTGGACGATGCCGCTGTGCATCGATCGGCACGGGCTGCCGGAATCCAGTGCTTTCCTTTGTCGGATTACACTGTAGGCGCCAAAAGGCCGAGTGCCATCATTCTTGGGTTTTCAGGTGTGCCGGCCGACAAGATGAAATTTCACTTTGGAAAATTGGCCGAGGCAATGAGAGGCAGCCGATAAGGATTTTTGCGACGGGCTCGCTCCCGCCATCAGCTACGAGCGCCATCGTTTCCCGCCGCAGATCATGCTTTGAATGCACTCAGCTGGGAAATAGGAAATCACCCTCGCCGAGTCCACGGCGACCAATCCATGCCTGGATGGCAATCCGAGTCTGCTTGGTGATTTCGAGCTGGCCGGGCCGTCCGGTCTTCCGCTGGATCAAAACCCCGCGATCTCGCCCCCCCCTCGCCCCCCCCCGGAGAGAGCGATGTCGCCCGCACGAAGAGCAAAGAGATCGCTTGCACCCCTGTGGCCGTCGCTTGCCGTTGCGGAATGTGATAGCTTGTCCGCTGCATTCTCTCTGAGTGAGCGTGTGGTCAGCACACCAAGTGCTGAAGGAGGAAACCATGACATACTGGTCGAAGAAACGCGCTGGCGGCGCGGCTGCCGGCGTATTTGTCATGCTGGCCGGAACCATATCGGCCGCGTCGGCTCAGGAAGTAAAGACGCAGACCCTGTACGGCAACATGAACTCGGTCACGCAAGACATGATGAACAGGGCCGAGAGTGACGGCAACAACTTCCTCCATACAAATGCGAACTACAACCAGACCCGCTACTACCCCAATCGGCAGATCAATACGGACAACGTCAAATACCTGCGGCCAGCCTGGATATTCCAGACCGACGTGGTCGAGACGATGGAAACCACGCCGATTGTCGTCAATGGCATCATGTATGCAACGACGGCCTTCAACCATGTCTATGCCCTGGATGCGCGCACCGGCGAACAGATCTGGCACTACAAGCACCCAATGGGGCCGATCACGACTTTCTGCTGCGGCCCGAACAACCGAGGCGTCGCTGTCTATGGTGACAAGGTGTACATGGGGACACTCGATGGCCAGCTCGTAGCGCTCGACGCCAAGAATGGATCGGTCGTCTGGAAGAAGGACATCGCCGACCCGGCACTCGGCTACAGCGAGACGATGGCGCCGACCGCCGTCGACGGCAAGATTCTCATCGGCACCAATGGCGGGGAATACGGCATCCGCGGTTTTGTGAAGGCCTATGACGCCGAGACTGGCGACCTCCTTTGGACGTTCGACACAATCCCCGAAGACACCGTCGGTGTCTGGGCCACGCATGATGCGACCGGCCGCGATATGCATCGCGACATCGAAGCGGAAAAAGCCGCGCTCAAGAAAACGGGCGATCCATACAAGACGCTGGGCGGTGGCGTGTGGCAGAACCCTGCGGTCGACCTGGAAACACGGCGCATCTACTTCGTGGTCGGCAACCCGTCCCCCGATCTGGATGGCTCGCTCCGGCCTGGGGACAACCTCTATACGGACTCGCTCGTCTCGGTGAACCTCGATACCGGCGAATATGTCTGCCACTTCCAGTACATCCCCCACGACGTGTGGGATCTCGACTCGGTCAGCCCGCCGATCATCGCCCCGGTAAAGACCGACACCGGAGAGACGGTGAAGGGCATCCTGCATGGTGGCAAGACCGGGCACATATACGTGAACAAGGCGGACGACTGCAGTCTTGTCCGCTTTTCCGAGGCCATGGTTCCGCAGGAGAATATGTGGGTGCTGCCTACGGCCCAAGGCGCTCGAATGCTTCCCGGCGCCAATGGCGGCGTGGAATGGTCGCCGATGGCGATCGACGCCGACCATTCGCTTGCCTATGCAATCAATCTACACCAGCCGATGACCTATCATGTGGAGAGCACACCTTATCCCGAGGGCAAGTTGTGGCTCGGCGGCGCCTTCAAGGTCATCCCCACCGAAGAGCAGTGGGGCAACGTCACGGCGGTCGACTACAACACCGGCAAGATCCGCTGGCAAGTGAAGACCGAGCAACCGATGATCGGCGGCGTTCTGGCCACCGCTGGCGGCCTGGTGTTCACAGGCGAAGGCAACGGCCTGTTCAAGGCCTATGATGCCGGAACCGGCTCCGTATTGTGGAGCTTCCGCGCCGGCGCCGGGGTCAATGCACCGCCGGCCTCCTACACGATAGATGGCGAGCAGTACATCGTCGTGGCCGCGGGCGGCAACACGCAACTAGACTACAAGCGCGGCAACGACATCATCGCATTCAAGCTTGTTCGATAGGAAGCTCCGGACGGGCGAAGCGCCTTGGCGCTTCGCCTTCCCTTGCACCCATACTGGAGTAGCAATGCGAGCCGTTCACCTTGCAAGCTTGTCAGTATTTGCGGCGGTCGTCGCCTTGTCGGTCGGCCGGTCCGCAGATGCGCAACAAGCAACAGCTCCTGCGCCAGAGACCGCAGAAAAGGTGCAACTATGCGTCAGTTGCCACGGCGCAGACGGAAAACCGGTCGTCGAAAAGGTGCCGATCATCTTTGGCCAGCACATGTTCTATCTTCTCACCCAACTCAAGGATTACCGGGCGGGTCGCCGCGCCAACGAGGTCATGGCTCCGATCGCCTCCGAGCTTTCCGATGACGAGATGAAGGCGCTTGCGACCTATTTTGCAGCGCAGCCCTGGCCGAACTATTCGGAGGTCAGTAGCGCAGAAGACAATGCGCGCGCGCACAGCCTCGCCGTCGAGGGCCAGTGTACCCAGTGCCACCTCGGAGGAATGCTGGGCGACAGCCGCAACCCTCGGCTGAACCACCAGAAGACCGACTATCTGGCCCAGACGATGAGCGATTTCCGGGGGGGAATCCGCAAGAATGCCGCGGCCATGGCAGCGATTGTCAAGGACTGGTCCGACGCCGACATAGCTGCGATGAGCCGCTATCTCGCCGGCCTCTGATCGGCTGGCTGCGTCTGTAACGCATTGAGCACGGCAGCATCCGAGGCAAGATCGGCTGCCGTCTTGCCTTGCCCGTCCCGCAGGCTCGCATCAGCGCCGTGCGCCAAAAGCCATCCGACCATTTCGGCATGGCCGCGCTCGGCCGCGATCATCAATGCCGAACGGCCTCGGTCGTCCACGGCGTGGATGCTAGCGCCCCGCGCCACCAGCAACTCTGCCATGGCAAGGCCGTCATGCGCTACAACGATATTCGGGTAGCCGGCGGCCCACATCAATGCCGTCAGCTTATGTGCATACACCCTATTCACGTCAGCGCCGGCATCGAGCAGCATGCGCACGATCGGCACAAGGCCCTTCGCCGCAGCATAGACGAGCGGACCTTTGCCGGTGCCGTCCGGTTCGTTCGGATCAGAGCCATGATCCAGCAGGACGCGCACAAGCTGTTCGTCGCCCTCGAACGCAGCAGTGGCCAGCAAAGTCGATCCGCGTGGAGCCAGGCCGGTGGTCGAAGCTCCCCGCTCCAGCAGAAGCCGCACCACTTCATGGCGCCGGCGCGCAATCGCAAGCGCCAAGGCCGTCGAGCCCTCCAGATTGGCATGATTGATGTCGGCCCCCCTGTCGAGGAGCAATCCAACCATACCCTTGTGGCCGCTCTGTGCGGCGTAAAGCAGCGCCGTATTGGACACGCGGTCGCGCGCGGACACCGAAGCGCCGCGGTCCAGGAGTTCCAGCACGATCGTCGTGCAGCCCTCGTCGGCTGCCCGAAACAGGAAACTGTTGAGGCGCGCGGGATTGAGCTGGCTCTCGGCTTGCGCAATGCGCCCTTGCAGCCAGCCGCAGGTCAGCGGGTTGAAGTCGCTGGCCCGCTCAGCGGCTGAAACAATTTGACTGCAGGTGAGCACGCATGCGGTTGCAAGAACTACACGACCGCGCACAGTACGCTCCCATGAACTCTTGGCCTGCTCAAACATAGATGAAGTTGGGTGGCTTGTCTGGGCTCAGTTTCTGCGGATCGACGATTCCCGTCGCCTGGGCCGGCAATCGTGAAGGCCTCGGGTGGTTCAGGAGTCCTGATCCAGCCAAACCGTCGACTTTTCCGGCTTTCTGAAAGGCCTGAGCCCTCACGAATGGCGGCCCTTGGTCACGAGCACTAGTTGCGCGTCTTGGCGTGCGGCTTCAATCGCAGCGACCTTGGCATGTATTGCGGATTGCGGGAACGCTGGGCCAGCACGCCAAAACGATCAGCGTCCGCGGATTGCCAATGACGGTGGCCAATCCGCCCATTGCCGCGCTCGCGACCGGCATCGGCACTGCCGAGCTACACCACTTTGGGGGATACGATCTCATTGAATGCTACAAGGACATATGGTCACCTTGCGGATATGGTCGACGGCTATTCCCGCGGCCGTGCTGGGTGCCAACGGCCGCCTTGCGCTGAAGGCGGCCGGCTGCTGATCGGCGTCGATCAGTGCCCACCGCAACAGCAGTCGCAGCCAGTCTCTTTATGTCGCGCGATTTCGACGCGCCAGATTTCAGGGCCTTGCTCCAGATAGTCCCAAGACAGTTGGCCCGGTAGCGCCATCTCGAGCTGGTAGTGCAGCGGGCGCGGATCGTGATCGCTGACGATGACAAGGGCTTCTCCAGGCGTGAGCGCACCAACCATTCCGAAGATCCTCGGATGGCGTTCCGCCCTCGCAATCGCCCGCACGTCGATGGAAGGCTTCGCTCCCGTTTGTGTAACTGTCATTCCGGTATTGTCCTGCGGCCTCCAATACCAGCGACCGGAAAAGTGGCCGCCCTTTCCCGGATGCGACGAACCCCAGGGTGTCGGGCGCCAATCCGATTTGCCAAATCGCAAACAATTTCAGGAAACGGGCCATGTGGCCGGTTGCTTGGCATTTCGCAAAGAGGCGGGGCGGACAGCGGGCTAGAACCCGCGCGAACACGCGCGACAGAACTGGAGAAGCCATGCCCGCATCCATCCTGCAAAAATATGGGGAAGCCCGGCTGCCTCGCTATACCAGCTATCCCACGGCACCTCGTTTTTCGCCGTCGATCGGCGCTGGGGCCTATGGCGACTGGCTGGAGCAACTGTCTGCAAGCGATCCTGTGTCGCTTTACCTTCACATCCCGTTCTGCCGATCGATGTGCTGGTATTGCGGCTGCCACACCACGATCACGAGGCAGGACAGGCCGATCCTCGACTATCTCACGGTTCTACGCGATGAAATCCGCATGGTCGCCGAGCGCATACCGCAGCGGATGCCGGTTGGCGAAGTGCATTTCGGCGGTGGTACGCCGACCATCATGTCGCCAGCCGAGTTCCTTGCTCTCACGGCATTGCTGCGGGAGCAATTCTCCTTTGCCGAGGCAACCGGCATCGCCGTCGAGATCGATCCCCGCGGGCTGACAGCGGAAATGGCCCAGGCGCTGGGGGCCGCCGGCGTCACCCGGGCCAGCCTCGGCGTCCAGAGCTTCGATCCGGTGGTGCAGAAGGCGACCAACCGTATCCAGAGCGAGAAGCAGACGGCGGAAGCGACCGACCACCTTCGCCGCGCCGGCGTCGGCGGCACCAATTTCGACCTGATCTATGGCCTGCCGCACCAGACGGTGCAGTCGTGCATCGAAACGGCAAATGCCGCCATCGCCATGCTGCCCGACCGCTTCGCGGTGTTCGGATATGCGCACGTCCCCTCGTTCAAGAAGCACCAGCGGATGATCGATGAGAACGCGCTGCCCGACGGGCCGGCTCGTAACGAGCAAGCGGAGGCAATCAGCGAAACGCTTATTGCCGCCGGCTACAGGCAGATCGGCCTCGACCATTTCGCTCTGCCCGGAGACGATCTCGTCCAGGTGCAGGAAACTGGCAGGTTGAGGCGCAATTTCCAGGGCTACACGACGGACAACTGCGATACGCTGATCGGCTTCGGTGCATCGGCCATCGGCAGAATGACCGACGGCTATGTGCAGAACGAGGTGGCTCCCGGGCTCTACGCCCAACACATCGCATCGGGGCAACTGGCAACCGCCAAGGGCTACCGCCTGACCGCGGAGGACCACGTGCGGGCTGAAATCATCGAGCGGCTGATGTGTGACTTCGCAGTCGACCTGCCCGCGATATGCAGCGTCCATGGCTTCGATGCATGCCAGCTTCTCGACGGCAACGACAGATTGGCGGCACTCGAGGACGACGGTGTGCTCGACATGAAAGACGGTGCGATCCGCGTCAGCCAGGACCGTCGTTTCGTCATACGTGCGGTCGCGGCAGCCTTTGATGCCTATCTCGAACAGTCGAACCGCACGCATAGCAAGGCAGCCTGACTGCCGCGAATCCCAAGCAGCAAAAAGGCCCGGTTCTGGCGCACCGGGCCTTTCAGTATCGCGGCCTTGTTCCCCTATCCTGCAAGGCTGCGATAAATGGCGGGAAGTGCGGCGGGCAGCCGGCCGATATTGCCGACCAGCGCGAAGCCGTTCTGACCGAACATTGCCGGGACATAGGATTTAGCCTCACGGTCCACGGTCACACCGAAGACGCTCAGGCCCATCCGTCGCGCTTCGATCACCGCACGGCGGCTATCTTCGAGCGCAAACCGTCCCTCATAATGATCGATGTCGTTGGGCTTGCCATCGGTCAGCACCAGAAGCAGCTTCTTGCGATTGGGCTGCTTGCCAAGTTCGGCAGCCGCATGCCTGATCGCCGCTCCGATCCGCGTGTAATAGCCCGGCTTCAACGCGGCGATACGAGACTCCACCACAGAACTCATCGGCTCTTCGAAAGCCTTGACCACCTCGATGCGCACCCAGTCGCGCCGCCTCGACGTGAAAGTCAGGATAGAGTGACTGTCGCCACAGGCGGCAAGCCCGTTGGCCAGGATCAGCAGAGCTTCCTTCTCGACGTCGAGCACGCGGCGATTGTCGAACCAGGCGTCCGTCGACAAGGACACGTCGACAAGGATGGTGACTGCAAGGTCATGCACCTGCGGCCGACTCATCAGGTGGATGCGGTCGCTGCCTTGCCCGCCCGCGGCCAGGTCGGTACGAGCGCGCACCACCGCATCGAGATCGAGATCGGCGCCGTCGAGTTGTGCCCGCAGGACCTCGCGGCGCGGCCGCAGCACCTCGAACTGGCGCCGCACCCTTCGAATGAGGCGCCTGGTCTCGACATCAAGCCCGGCGGACTCGCCGAGGGCCGAAGCAGGTGCGGCCAGCACGCGGCAGTGATCCGGAAGATAGGTGCCCGAGCGGAAATCCCATTCCGGATAGGTCCGCTCGGCCGTCAAAGGCGTGCGGTCCAGCGCTTCCGGCGGCAAATCGAGGTCGAAGCGGAAGCGCGTGGCAGGCCGGCCCTTGCGCTCGCCCAGCGTCATGTCGTCGAGGTCTTCCGCAGCCTTGGCGTCCTGGTCGTCGCTGTCGTCGGACGGACGATCGACATTGACCATCTCCGCCATGGCAAGGATCTTCTCGAAGCGATTGAGGATGAAAGGGCTGCGCTCGTCGGTGCGCGCATCGGCGTTTTCGCGGACTGCAACCTGGCTCTCGGTCTCGACCCCAGCCACGTCGCGGCCACCTGCAACCGGCTCATCCTCGCCGCGGCGCGGCGCCGTTTCCGGGCGCAGCAACGCGTCAGGCCAGAGCGGCACCGGCAGCATCGGCAGGTAGCCTGCTGGGGCGCGGTGCGGAAAGATCATCTCCAGCGCATCATCGGCCAAATCCGATGCCTGCTTGAGCAGGCTCGCGACGCGCCCCTCTACCTGAGCCTCGACGGAAGGTAGCGGGCCGCGATGGCGCGCTGCAAGTGTTGCGGTGGCAAGCCTACGGTAGCGACGCTCAAGCCCCGGAAAGCTCGAAAGCACGGTGGCCACGGTGGCTTCGGCACGCTTGAGCGCGACAAGGTCGCGCAACAGCGGATCGGCTTCGGCAACGGGTTCCAGCGGCATCACCGCCATATAGGCGACCAGCCAGACATAGAGGTCGCGATTGAGGCCCCTGTCGGGGAAAAGCTCGATCGCGCCAGGCAAGATCAGTGAGGACATGTCGCGCCCAGGCTGGGCCAGCTTTTCCTCGCCGAGCCCTATGCGCTGTCGCCATCCGAGCCTGTGGCCGGAGGTTTTGCCGCGCGCTGTGGCAATCTGCACCGCACTCTCGCCGCCGAAGCCGCGGAAGCAAACCGCAAGCACCGGCTGAACATCGGCAAGGCGTACCGCATGTTCCGGGTGGCGGGGCCAGGTCTGCACATGTCCGATCAGGCGATGCCAGGCGCGGCCGACAGTTTCCTCCAGCTCTAGGAAGTCCAGCATGATAGGCGCCTCAGCGGATCAGGGAATCGGCCAGTTCGAGCAACGCAGTCTTGACATCGGGCTCGTCGGTCAGCGGCTCGATCATCGCGGCAAGGACTGCTTCGCGCGCCGGCACGCCGGCCTCGATGAGGCTGGCGCAATAGACGAGCAGCCGGGTCGACGCGCCTTCCTCGAGGTCATGGCCTTTCAGCGCGCGAATGCGCCGGGCGAGTTCGACCAGAGGCCCGACCTTGGTTTCGGCGAGGCCGCTTTCAGCTGACACCACGACGATTTCCTCGGCCTTGGGCAGGAAATCGAACTCGATGGCGATGAAGCGCTGGCGGGTGCTCGGCTTAAGGCTCTTCAACAAGTTCTGATAGCCCGGATTGTAGGACACGACGAGCATGAAGCTCGCCGGCGCCACCAGCTGTTCGCCGGTGCGTTCCAGCGGCAGGATGCGGCGGTCGTCGGTCAGTGGATGCAGTACTACGGCAACGTCCTTGCGGGCCTCGACGATCTCGTCGAGGTAGCAGATGCTGCCGTCGCGCACGGCGCGTGTGAGCGGTCCGTCGACCCAGACCGTATCGCCGCCCATGAGCAGATAGCGTCCGGTGAGATCGGCGGCGGCGAGGTCGTCGTGGCAGGAAACGGTCGAAAGCGGCAGGCCTAGCTTCGCCGCCATATGGCTGACGAAACGGGTCTTGCCGCATCCGGTCGGCCCCTTGAGAAGCAGCGGCAGCCGGCGCGCCCAGGCGCGCTCGAACAGGGAACATTCATTGCCCGAGGGGCTGTAATAGGCGGGGCTGTCGGCAACAGGGCGCACATTTGGCAGGGCGATAGTCATAGGAGCTCCGTGGAGGGCGCAGGTGCGGGAAACATGGCCCCGGGCTGACCGGGGCCATGTGGCTGGCGTTACTCGGCGGGTAGGACGACGCGGGCCAGTTTTTCGCTGCGTGTGCGGCCCGGCGCGAGCACGGCCCACATGAACATCAATGCGGAAATGACCACGACGACGCCGGAGCCAAGGCGCACCCAGTAGAACAGGGTCAGCTGGTCCTGCACGTCCATGTAGCTCTCGCCCAGCACGCGCTGGAGATGCACCTGGACGACACCGGCGAAGGTGAGCGCAAATGTCATCACCGACATCGCAGTCACCATCATCCAGAAGCTGACGATGTTCAGCCACTGGTTATACGGTGCGCGACCACGGATCTCGGGAATGGCATAGGCCATCATGGCGAGATTGAGCATCACATAGGCGCCGAAGAAGGCGAGATGGCCGTGTGCCGCCGTCACCTGCGTGCCGTGGGTGTAGTAGTTCACCGACGACAGCGTGTGCAGGAACCCCCAGACGCCGGCGCCGAAGAATGCCATCACGGAGCAGCCGATGGACCACAGCAATGCTGCCTTGTTGGGATGGTTGCGGCCGGCCTTCCAGGTCATGTGGAAGGTGAACAGCACCATCGAGAAGAAGGGAGCGACTTCGAGCGTCGAAAACAGCGAACCGATCCACTGCCAATAACCCGGCGCGCCGATCCAGTAGTAGTGATGGCCGGTGCCGAGGATGCCGGAAAACAGCGCCAGGCCAACGATGATGTAGAGCCATTTCTCGACGACCTCGCGGTCGACGCCGTTGAGCTTGATCATCAGGAACGCCAGCACCGACGCCATGATCAATTCCCACACGCCCTCGACCCAGAGATGGATGACATACCACCAGTACATCTTGTCGAGCGCGAGGTTGGAGGGGTTGTAGAACGAAAACAGGAAGAAGATCGCCAGCGCCCATAGGCCGAACAGCAGGATGTTGGTGATCGTCGTCTTGCGGCCCTTGAGGGCTGTCATGGTGATGTTGAACAGGAACATCAGGACCACGACGACGATACCGACCTTGATGACGAAGGGCTGCTCGAGAAACTCGCGGCCCTCGTGGATGCGGAACAGATAGCCGACCACGGCCACGCCCGCCGCGACGAAGAACATCCAGAACTGGATGATCGCCAGCTTCGGGCTGTAAAGCTCGGTCTCCGTTTCCTCGGGCAGCAGATAGTAGGTTGCGCCCATGAACCCCATCAAAAGCCAGACCACCAGCGCGTTGGTGTGGATCATGCGAATGATGTTGAACGGCAGTAACTCGGAAAGCGTGTTGGGCACAACGTAGACGAGGCCGGCAAGCACGCCGAAGGCGACTTGGGCCAGGAACAGGACCAGCGCGCCGTAGAAATAGGTCATCGCGACCTTTTGCGTTTGGTATTTCATGTCTGTCTCCTTGGCGCCTCAGCCTGCCTCGTTTGGGGGCCACTTCTGGGTGTTGATGCGGCTGGTCCATTCGAGAAAATCGGCGAGATCGTTCAGCTCCTGATCGGTGAGGTTGAACTGGGGCATCTGGCGCCGCCCTTCGATCCCCGAGGGCTGCGCCGCCATCCAGGCCTTGAGTGTTTCGCGCGCGCCGTCGGGGTCGCTCTCGCCGCCGTAGCGCTTCCAGACATTGCCCAGTTCAGGCGCGAAATAGGCCCCTTCGCCGAGGATGGTGTGGCAGTTGATGCAGGAGTTTCTCTCCCAGACGTGTTTGCCGCGCACGACGGAGTCCGTGAGCGTCGTCTCGTCCGTGGAGGTCGTGCGAATGTAAAAGTGGCTGTGGGCCGTCAGCCCGACGAAAATTGCGAAGAAGAAGATCGAACCGCCGTAAAAGACGTTTCGAGCCCCCGTTTTTGTGAGGCGTTCTGCCATCACGTGATCCTTTCCAGGCAGGTGACCGTATAAGCGGATCGGCCCAATCGTTTCCCTCCCGACGGGTAATCCCGGCGGTCTCCGGCTGACCCGGACCGGAACCTTCTATGGGTTTGGAGAAGACGTTCTTTGCGTTTTGGCAAACAACTCGTCTGCGGCTCAGCCGGCAGCCATCGCCAGCGCAATGGCCTTCGCCGCTGCTCCACACATAAGGATCAAGCACCAGCCCAGCAGCGCGCGCCGTATCACCGCCTCGCCGTCACCGCGCAGGCCCATGAAATCGAGGATAACGAGGCGAGCCTTGAGAACGGCAAGGCCGAGGACGAACGCGATGGCCGTCGTCGCCCCGCCAAACCGCACGATCAGCACGCTCGCGCCGGTGAGCGCCAAAAGAATGAGCCAGGTCCTGGCAAGCCGATGTGCGGAGCCCTCAGTCATGTCGCTCACGCCAGATAGACAAGCGGGAACATGACGATCCAGATCAGATCGAAGATGTGCCAAAGCGTGGTGATGAGCACCATGTTCGAGCGCTCCATCCGCAAACTGACGAGCAGCAGCACCAACGCTCCGAAGGCGACGTGCAACAGGTGGAAGCCTGTCAGCAGGAAATAGAGCTCGAAGAACACGCCATAGGCTTCATCTCCTGCATGCACGATCTCGCCACTGTATTCGAACAGCTTGATGGCGACGAACACCAGACCGAAAAGTGCAGCCACAATGAGTGCGATCCTTGCCTGGCCGCGCGTTGCGTCAGGCCGTGCCGCGCGCGCTGCCTGCCAGCCGCTGGTGAGAAGCATGGCCGTGTTCAAGGCGGCAAGCGGCGCGTTCAGGTGCCGGCGCGCGGATGCGAACTGGTCCGCTTGAACGAGGCCGGCAACCTGGAAGGCCACGAGCAGGATGCCGAAGGCGGCAAGCTCGCTCCACACCAATATCCAGAGCAGAAATTCGCCGGCATCCGGATCGTCTCCGGCCCGCGTGTTCGATACGGCCACATCCATGTCGGCTTCATAAGGACGTGCCCGATCGCCTTCTTTGCGATTGCGCAAGGTGGCGAGCATGAAAATCTGCAGGATCGCGGCAGTGAACGCCATCAAGCTATCGGGAGCCCGCGCCATGACCAATGCCCAGATCGGACTTTCGGTTGCCACGCCGATCATCGTCGGCTTTGCGCTGCTTCTCTATAGGATGGGGGTTCTGCAGCGTGCCGGGGCGGCATCGGCAGTCCTTGCATCGGTCGCCATCGCTGCCGTGCTCTTCTTCAATCAATAGAAGCCGCAGGGCCGGAAGCGATGTTCGAACCCAGCCCGACTGTCGGTTTTGGCGAACTGAGCCAACTCTATCGCCAGACGCTGCAGATATGTGACAGCCTCGAAGCGGTCGCGGATTCCCTTCCTCGACCCGACCGGAAACGCTGCAGGCAGATTGCCGCCTCGCTCAAGCCGGCTATCGAAGCTGCAAACCGGCTGGAAGAGCAGGTGCTTTCCCCCGCCGTCCTCAGTCGCCTGCCGGACGAGGGCATGCAGGCGACAATCTGCCGGTTGCGTGAAGAACATGCGCAGGATGGAGCCGCGGCCGATGAAATAGTCCGCATCCTCGTTACTCTGTCGCGTGGCGGCGGACGACGCTCCTGGGAGGCCATAGGCTACATGTTGCGAGCCTATTTCCTGGCCGTTCGCCGCCATGTGGCGTGCGAGCAGAGCTTGCTCGCCTCGCTGCGGACGATCTCCAACTCTCACTGAAAACTGCAATCGAGCGAGACTGTATTTTGTCGGCCTTGGTGAAGCACTCAAGGCTTGCGTTTCGTCCAGCGTAAAAGTTTCTCTCGAGAACATGCCAGATTGTCGCACTGCAGTATCTGTTTGCGCTGCAGCAAAGACCGGTTGTCGCGAGGCTCCTATTCTCCTGATCGTAGTAACGGGCAACGTCACGAAGGAGATTGAAAATGTTGACGCGACGCGAAGCACTCTTGGGTACAGCCACTGGTGCGGCTGCAGCTGCGATCTTCGGCTCTATGGTTGCAACGCCGGCTCTGGCTGAGGCGCGCGTAGCCGATGTCGCCACCCTGCCGCGGGTCAAGGTCGATCTCGTCGCGCCACCCTATGCCCACGCCCACGACCAGATCGCGAAGGGCGGACCGAAGGTGGTCGAATTCAAGATGGTCATCAAGGAGCAGCCGATGGTGATCGACGACGAGGGAACGACACTCAGGGCCATGACCTATGAAGGCTCGATGCCCGGCCCGTTGATGATCGTTCATGAAGGCGACTATGTCGAACTCACCCTCGTCAATCCCGAGACCAACGAGATGCCGCACAACATCGACTTCCACGCTGCCACCGGCGCGCTGGGCGGTGGGGCGCTGACCCATGTCAATCCGGGCGAACAGGCGGTGCTGCGCTGGAAAGCGACGCGAACCGGAACCTTCGTCTACCACTGCGCGCCGACGGGTATGATCCCGTGGCATGTGGTGTCTGGCATGAGCGGCGCCGTCATGGTGCTGCCGCGTGACGGTCTGAAGGACGAGGCCGGCAAGCCGCTGAAGTATGACCGTCTCTTCTATATCGGCGAACACGACCTCTACGTGCCGCGCGACGAGAACGGCAAGTACAAGAACTACGAGTCGCTCGGCGACAGCTATGATGAAACGCTGAAGGTGATGCGTGGCTTGATCCCGACGCACGTCGTGTTCAACGGAAAGGTCGGTGCATTGACCGGTGACAACGCGCTAAAGGCCAAGGTCGGTGAGACGGTGCTGTTCATTCATGCTCAGGCGAACCGGGATACCCGGCCCCATCTGATCGGCGGCCATGGCGACCATGTCTGGGAAGAGGGCAAGTTCACCAATCCCCCGGCCAAGGACCTGGAGACCTGGTTCATCCGCGGCGGATCGGCGGGAGCTGCACTCTACACCTTCCTGCAGCCCGGCGTTTACGCCTACGTCAATCACAATCTCATCGAGGCGGCGGAACTCGGTGCCACCGCGCATGTGATGGTCGAGGGTGAATGGAATGACGACCTGATGAAGCAGGTCCAAGCCCCCGGCCCGATCCCGACCAACTGACCGGCAGGCACCTTTCACTGTCCAACTCGGCCCGCCGGCATGCCTGCGGGCCGTTTTTTAAAGGATGAGATCGATGAAACCAGGCATTCTCCTGGCCACGGCCATCGTGGCCCCCGCCATCGCTCTAGCCGTCTATTCCCGCACAGGCGGGCCCAACAGGCTGGAGGCGCCAACGGGGCCTTCAACAGTCACGATCACCGCCGGAACATTGGCCTATCGGCTACCTGGGGAATTCCTGAAGGCCGAACGCCCGGTAGACGCGCCAGCCAAGGACGTGCGCTTCCGCAGCTCCTTCGAGATCATGGCCTATCAAGTCAGTGCCGGTGACTATGCCCTTTGTGTTGCCGACGGCGCTTGCGAGACAGCCGAAAGTACAAGGGCTGGCACAGCCGATCTTCCGGTAACCGGTGTCAGCTTCCGCGACGCGACCGCTTATGCAAAATGGCTGTCGGATCGAACCGGTGAGACATGGCGGCTGCCCACCGACGAGGAATGGGCGTTCGCAGCAGCCGAGCGGTTCACCAGCGACACGCTTGGGGTTGAAGACGCCAACAACCCGGCCACACGCTGGCTGGCGCGCTATCGTCGTGAAGCCGAGGCGGCAAAGGGACGTGATCCGGAGCCCAAGCCCCATGGCCATTTCGGAGCGAATTCGAAGGGCGTATATGATCTTGCCGGCAATGTCTGGGAGTGGACCTCGACCTGCTACCGCCGCGCTTCCGTGAACCATCAAGGTGACGTCGATAACAGCACCGACAATTGCGGCGTCCGGGTCACCGGCGGTCAGCACCGCGGCTACATGTCGTTCTTCATCCGTGACGGCAAAAGCGGCGGCTGTGCTGCCGGTATGGCGCCCGACAATCTCGGTATCCGGCTGGTGAAAGAGCGCCCGTCGTTGTTCGCAACGCTCAAGGCCTTCTGGCGCAGCGCTGCCGGTTAGAACCGGATCTGGCAAATCCCCACTCGATCAAGAGACCAATCAGCAGAAGGCCCAGATTTCATTCGGAGATCTGGGCCTTATTTCTTCCCGCTGTATGAGGCAGATGCTGCAACCATAAGATCCCTGCTCAGGAGGGTGCGGCGTTGGGCTGCCGCGCGCGCAGCTTAGGACGCATGAGCATGCCGCCATACAGCAAGGCATAGCCCAGAAACGCCACGGTCCACGCCGCCGCCGATCCATGCAGCAGCGCCGGCTCGCCTGGCAGAAATGCCGCAGCTATGCGCATCACCGCCGAAACGACGACGGCGGCGAAGATCAGGCAAGAGCCGGCACCGGCCTGCAATTCGCGCCCGGTGTGTCCCCGTGTTGCCCGCGCCATGACGGCCAGCGTCATCAAGCCGATCGCGCCGACGCCGAACGCATGGAGGGCAGCCGCTTGCGGGACAGTCTCTGGCAAGAGCGCTGCCAGGCCTGCCAACGCAAGCCCCAGCGGCACGAAGGCGTAGGCGACATGCAAGACGAGAACCAGTGGGTCGCGCAGCGTGCGGTCGCCCGCCCAGCGGACAAGACGTACTGTGTTGAGAAGCGCAGCCACCAAAAGCATCGCGCCTGTAACCGGCTGCTCGGGGAAACAGGCCCAGGCGGCAAGCGCAAAGCCCGAGAGCGCGATCGTCGCCACATCGAAGCGATTGAACGGAACCGGCAGCCGCCCCGGATTTTCGCGCGCCAGCCAATTGCGGGTGAAGCTCGGGATGATGCGTCCGCCAATGACCATGATGAGCACTATGCCCGCCCCGATGCCAAGTCGGCGTCCGACGTCGGCTGCGCCCTGATAGTGCGCCTCGACATGGAAGACGACGTTGGCGGCAAGGAGCACCGCCACTGGCGCCAGCACCTTGAGATTCTTCCAGTTGCGCCCGGCGATGATTTCGATCGCCGCGGCGACAGCAACCGCCAGCAGGAACGCGCTGTCGATGACGGCTGCCGCGAGCCAGCCAATGTCCGCCGAAAAGAACGTTGCCAGGCGCCCAGCCAACCACAGGAGAACCAATGCGAGCAACGGCAGTCCCTGAACAGGCAGCCGGCCGGTCCAGTTTGGAATGGCGGTCAGCAGAAACCCGGTCACGATGGCGGCGAGATAGCCGAAAAGCATCTCGTGGATGTGCCAGTCCACAGGCGCCAGTGCACTCGCCGTGTCGAGCCGGCCGTAAAGCAGGGGCAGCCAGAACAGGATGGTGATGTCGGCATAAAGTGAGCCGAGCAGGAAAAATGGACGGAAACCGTAGGAGAGTACTGCGGGATAGTTGCCCGGCCGAACGCGTGGAATAGCCATGACATCCCCTTCAACGGGAAAGGCCGGATGGAGCCCGTCCACCCGGCTGATTTAGAGACGAATTGAGTAGTCTCGCCTCGCCACTCAGTTGGCCGCGGGAACCTGCGCCAACAGCGCTTCGAACGACTTCTTGGCCTTGCCCACCTGCTTGACGGCCTTCGCCTGCTCCAGGTTGGTTGGCTTGCCGACCACGATCAGCGCAACCATGCCCATGCCGTAGTGCGGCGTGCATTTGACGCCGTAGACGCCCTCCTTGTCGAGCGTGACGGTGATCTGCTCGTTCATCTTGCCCTTGAAGGGCGTAGCACCCTCAGGGATCATGTCCTTGATGCTTTCGGCATCATGGGACTTGTCGGTCGGCACGAAGGTGATGGTGTCGCCGGGCGCTGCCACCACGAAATCGGGCTGGAACACCATGGCCCCCTTTTCACCCTTGTTGAGCATCTGGATCTGGTGATCGGCGGCCTGGGCGGCACCGGCCAGAAGGACGGCTGCGAACGCGGCTGCAGTGGCAATGGCGTATTTCATGATTTGTCCTATCCTTAATCGACGGCTCCGAGCCGTTGGGCCTTGCGTAAGGTGATTTTGCCGGGGACACTTTGATCCAACGCAAACCGGACGGCGATGATCTGTGGTTTCGGGGGGGGCAGCATTGGGCAATCGCAGGGAGCAACTGAAATGAGCCGTCTTGACCGCTCGTTAATCGCCGGCTTGACCGTATTCCAGGGCATGGCTCTGACCGATCTCGACCGCGTTCTTGTGCAGGCGCGTTCGCTACGCATCGCCAAGGACCAGTCCGTCTTCGAACAGGAAGGAGAAGCGCATTCCTTCTTCCTGTTGCTCGATGGCCACGTCCGCGTCGTCAAGACGACCCCCGATGGCCAACAGGTCATCGTGCGTTACATCAGCCCCGGGGAACTGATGGGCATAGCGCACGCGCTCGGGCGCACCACTTATCCGGCCAGTGCCATAGCTGCCGTCGACTGCGTCGTACTCGCCTGGCCCGGAAATCTATGGCCGGAGTTGGTGGGGTCCTTTCCGAGCTTTGGAGCGAGTACCTACAAGACTGTCGGGTCCAGGCTCCAGGAGGCACAGGCCCGCGTCGTCGAGTTGGCTACAGAACAGGTCGAGCAGCGTGTCGCCCACGCGCTGCTCCGGCTGGTCAAGCAGACGGGAAGGAAGACCGACGAAGGCATTCTCATCGATTTCCCGATTTCACGCCAGGACATCGCCGAGATGACGGGAACGACGCTCCACACGGTCAGCCGGTTGCTCACGGCCTGGGAGGAGAAGGGACTGGTCAAGAGCGGCCGTCAAAAGGTGACGGTCGTCGAACCGCACCGCCTGTTCGTTCTGGCCGAGGGGCGTGCCGACAAGAGCTGACCGCCCAGGCTCATTTCATCGCCGTCATCAGGTCGCGAACAAGCGCGTCTTCGTTCAGGCCATGCTCCCTCGCCGCATCCGAAACCGTGTGGAACGAAGCGATGGGACAGCCAACGCAAATGAGACCGTGGCCGAGGATGACCCGTATGGTTCCCGGCCATTGGCGCATGATGGTGTCCATTGTCATGTCGTCGTTGAAACGTGGCTTCATCGTCGCTGTCCGCTTTTGAAGCCATCATGATGGGCGCGCCCGGCAGCGCGGTCATTGCGCGCGGACAAACAGAAAGGCGATCGCGCCGATTTCAGTCCAGCGCCATGTCACCAAATGGAATTCCCGGATGCCCCCGCAAACTCACAGGCTGTTGGTCGTGATCGGCTCGATTTCCAGCGTGTTCTCACCGCGACTGTAGGCCAGCGCAAGGCGAAACGAATGTGCGATGCGAAAAGCCCGCTCCATGAACAACGCCGCAATCTCCTGCGGGCAGAGACTGGTCACCGTGGTGCGAAAGAGTTCCAGCCAGCGCCGGAAATGCTGTTCGCCCAGGCCAGGGATCGCCAGGTGCGGCGGTAGCGGGCGGCCGTCGTAGCGGCCAGTGCGCAGCATCATCGACGACCAGAAGTCGCACATCTTCATCAGATGTTTCGGCCAGTCTTGCGGCTTAATGGCCCCATTGAACACCGGCCCGAGCAGCGCGTCCTTGCGGATCTCGTCATAGAAGCCGTGGACCACGTCATGGACCATCCGCTCGTCTAGCTGCTCCGGCAACACCCGGCCGTCCACAACCATGGTTGCATTGGCTGTTTCATGTTTGCTCATGCGTGCCTTCCATTGCTGACGAAGTCGATGCCCAGCAGCGAACGCATGACCGTCCCGTCATGCACAACGTCTGCCAGCGTGTATTTGTCCAGAACCGCGAGATAGGCGCGCAATGCCTCTGCGAACATGCCCTTGAGCCGGCACGCAGGAGAGATGGCGCAAGCACCGCCACTGCTCTGCAGGCACTCGACAAGCGAGAAATCCTCTTCGGTCGCCCGCACCACCATGCCGATGTTGATTTCTTCGGGGCGCCGGGTGATCCGAATCCCACCGGTCCTTCCGCGGGTGGTCGCGAGGATGCCAAGATCGCGGAGCCTCATTGCGACCTTTAGAAGGTGGTTGCGCGAGAGGCCGTAGGCCTCGGCGACATCCATGACCGTGCATGTCTGCTCCTGCCGCACCGCGACATAGATGAGCATCCTGAGTGCATAGTCCGTGTGCAGTGTCATCCGCATGGGATGTCGCCCTTTCCAAAATGCGCCGCCGCGATCCTCGTCGACGCAATCTCCAGCTGGTGATTGTCACGGCGACAAACTGCCGTTATTAGTGGTATTTGACAAGCCACTTATAGCGGCGGTGCAACTTTGCCACGCCACGCCACGCCACGGCCGGTCGCAGCCGTTCAGGCAAATTCGGGAAAGCCACGCCAAGCACCCGGTGCGGATGCGACGGCAAGAACCTTGGGAGACCCAATCGTGAATGATCAACAGTCGGGGAGCACGCTCGTACCCATGCTTATCGGCGGCCTCTTATTGGTCATTGTCGGATACGTCATAGTGATGACGTTCGTCTGAGTTCGAACGACGGCTGCTATCGAATTGTCCGGCAGCACCCGTTGGAGGCCAGTCATCAAGCACGCAATCTGGGGCAGGTAGCCGAGTCTTGACAGTCTCAGGGCGCACGCCAAGAAGCTTCGTCGTCTCTTCGATGGTCATGCCCTCGAAAACGTGAGCGACTAAGACGGTTCGATACGCAGGATCTGCGCTTTGAGGGCCTTGTCGCTGGGGAGGCGTTTAACGCGAAAGGTTCCCGGGGATCGTCACATGCCGATCGAAGCGAGGAATTCGCGTCTGAGATCGGCATCCTTGTCGAACACACCCGACATGCGTTTGGTGACCATTCGCGTGCCATGCGCATGGACGCCACGCGTGCTCATGCAGCCATGCTCTGCCTCGATGACGACGGCGACACCTAACGGCTGCAGGGCATCATCGATTGCATTGGCGATGTCGTCGGTCAGGCGTTCCTGGATTTGCAGGCGCCGCGCGCAAGCGTCGACGACCCTCACCAGTTTGGAGATGCCGACCACCCGGTTGACAGGCATGTAGGCGATATGCGCCTTGCCGCGAATTGCTGCCATGTGGTGTTCGCAGAACGAGTCAAACGGGATGTCGCGAAGCTCGACAGCGTGATTGTAGCCGCCGATCTCGTCGAAGGTTCGTCCAAGCAGGGCGACGGGATCCAGATCGTAACCGCCGAACCATTCCTCGTAGGCGCGGGCGACGCGTGACGGTGTATCCAGGAGACCGGGCCGTGCGGGATTGTCGCCCGCCCAACGGATCAGCGTTCGCACCGCCGCCTCGGCCTCCACCCGAGTTGGTCGGGTGGCAAGCAGGAGCTTGGATAGCCCCGATGTCGGTTGGGGTACGGCGGCGGCCGTGTCTTCTCCGGTGTCGCTTGGCAATTCCGCATGCCTGTCCATAGGTTTCTCCTGGCGTTGATGTGAGAACCATTGGATGCGGCAGCGGCGAAATGGTTCCAGCCATTCGCGACGCGCGACAAAGGAGTGTGCCGGCCACCAGTCCTGGGAACCTTTTGGGCCGTGCGGCGTCAATTCTGCATCCGACACCCGATCGGCGGATCGTCGGCAAGGTCGTGAAGGAGAGCCACCAATGGCTGCTCAGAAAAATCCGGACATGGGCCCTGACTTTGCGATCGGCGTGCCGATCGCCGCATTTGACGGCAAAGGGCTGCTTCAAGGGCATGTCGGCGGCGAGGCTGTGCTTTTGGCGCGTGTCGGCGACGATGTGCTGGCGGTCGGAGGTCTGTGCACCCACTACGGCGCGCCGCTAGGGCATGGGATCGTGGTCGGCGATACCGTTCGCTGCCCCTGGCACCACGCCTGCTTCGATCTCCGTACCGGTGAGGCGCTCGGCGCGCCTGCCTTTGATCCGCTGCAGCGGTGGCGAGTGGAACGCCGCGACGATCGGGTTTTCGTGACCGGCAAGCTTCCGACTGAAGAACACGACGCACCGTTGTCGCAAAGCGATGCGGCCTGCCAGCAGGGCCGCTTTGTCATTGTCGGTGGCGGTGCGGCTGGCTTCGCCGCAGCCGAGATGCTTCGTCGCCGCCAGTTCGCTGGCGAAATCACCATGCTCAGTTCGGACCAGGACGGGCCCTACGACCGCCCCAACCTGTCCAAGGACTATCTTGCCGGAACCGCGCCGGAGGCGTGGGTTCCGCTACGCACGCTTGAATTCTACGCCGAGAACAAGATCGATCTCCAGTTGCGAACGACGGTTGAGCGTATCGATGTCATGAGCCGTGCGGTGATTGCGGCCGACGGAAGAGTATTCCCCTTCGACCGCCTGCTGCTGGCTACAGGAGCTGAACCGGTTCGCTTGCCGATTGCCGGCGCCGATCGCGACCATGTCTTCACATTGCGATCGCTGGCCGACAGCCGCGCGATAATCGAGCGTGCCCGGCACGCGAAGACGGCGGTCATCCTGGGGGCGGGGTTCATCGGACTGGAAGTCGCCGCCGCCCTTCGTCGCCGCGGCATCTCGGTTCATGTCGTCGCGCCGGAAGGCCATCCGCTCGGTGCGATCCTCGGCGCTGAACTTGGCGCATTCATCCGCTCGCTGCACGAAGAACATGGCGTGGTTTTCCATATGGGAGCAACGGTCAAGGGGATCACCGGGCAGGCGGTGACGCTGAACGACGGTCGTATGCTTGATGCCGATCTTGTCGTCATGGGCGTCGGGGTGACACCACGCATCTCGCTTGCGGTCGACGCCGGCATTGCTGTCGATCGGGGTGTACTGGTCAACGAATTCCTCGAGACGAACGTGGCAGGCGTATTTGCCGCCGGTGACGTCGCGCAGTGGCATGATGTGCATACGGCTGAAACGCGTCGCGTCGAGCACTGGGTCGTGGCGCAACGCCAGGGGCAGGTCGCGGCGGAAAATATGCTCGGCGCTCGGCAGCCATTCCTGAGCGTTCCGTTCTTCTGGAGCCAGCATTACAACGTGTCGATCCGTTATGTCGGCTACGCCCGGACGTGGGACGACATCGAAATCGACGGAAGCATCGCCAATCGCGATTGCCTGGTCGGCTACAAGAAGGATGGCACGATCGTCGCTATCGCTGCCATCGGTCGCGACGCCCGAGCGCTTGAATGCGAGGCGTCCATGGCTAGTAGGGCTCGGAAAGGGTCGTGAGACCGGGTGTCGAATTGACCAAGACCCCGTTGCAAGCGAAAGCAATGATGCTCTTTCTTCCGTTTCCTGTTCTGCCCAATATCAGCAGCAAACATCGGCAATCGATATCGGCAAAAACTTGATATTGAAGGCCACAAGTGCTTTTTATGCAAGGCTTTGAGAGCTTGCGAAGATCGGCAAAAAATGAGCGTGATCGAAACCCCGTCGCGGATTGAACCGCTATTTTTCGAGGACAGCATCCCCGCTGGGCTGGCCGACCTCACCGTTGAGCTGCAGCGTGAGGCAGGCAACCTCGGTCGCGGCCTTCATCCTGAATCTGCTGGTGAGCTGGCCGATCTCGTCAGAATGATGAACAGCTATTACAGCAACCTGATCGAAGGCCACAACACCCGTCCCAAGGACATCGAGCTTGCACTGGCCGGTACCGAGGTTGAACCCGAACGGCGGGCATTGGCTCTCGAGGCGAAAGCCCATGTCGAAGTGCAGCGCGAAATCGATGCAATGTATCGGCGCGGTGAACTGCCCAGCCCGACATCGATCGATTTCATCAAATGGATCCATGAGCGCTTTTACGCCGAGATGCCTGACGAGTTCCGATCCCTTGAACGGCCAGACGGCACCAGGATGGAGATCGTGCCCGGTGAATTCCGAAACTCAGCCGGTCAGGATGTCACCGTCGGCCGACACCACCCCCCATCTTCCGACAGGGTGCAAACGTTCATGGAATGGTTTCAGAAGCGCTTTGCAATGGCTGAGAGGCAGGCCAGTTCGCGCATCATCGCCATGGCGTCTGCCCACCACCGCCTCAATTTTGTGCATCCATTTTCCGATGGCAACGGCCGTGTCAGCCGTTTGATGTCTCATGCAATGGCATTGAAAGCAGGCATTGGCGGGCAGGGCCTGTGGTCGATCTCGCGCGGTTTGGCTCGGGGCCTGAAGGACCGTGGTGAGTACAAGCGGATGATGGATCACGCCGACAGTCCGAGACAGGGTGACCGTGATGGTCGAGGCAATCTGTCGGAAGCCGCGCTCAAGGATTTCTGCGCCTGGTTCCTGACTGTCGCCCTTGACCAGGTCCGCTTCTCTGCGACCATGTTTGACCTTGAACGCCTTGAGGATCGCTATCGCTCTCTCGTGCGCGACACCTCCGACGACAAGCGTGCCCCCGATCTGATCACGGCCGTCTTGAAGCATGGATCGCTGGCTCGAGGAGAGGCGAACCTTGTCCTCAAAACCTCGGAACGGACTGCCCGCACGACGCTGAATGATATGGTGAAGCATGGCTTCCTGAAGTCTGACAGTCCGAAATCCCCAGTGCGGATCGCCTTCCCGCTCGACTACAGGGAGCGCCTGTTTCCGAATCTGTTTACGGATGCTGAGGTCAGTGTGCCGCAAGCACCTGCAGTCAATTTCAGATGACGGCTGGTGGCAGGCCTTCACACCGAGAGGTCGACTTTGCACGCCGGTTTACCGTGCGGATACTGCGAGACAAGCAAACCCATCTTTGTTACGAAAGCTGAAGGGTTGGTTCGCGAAGCACTGAAGCTCGGGGCAATCTCTGCTTGGAATGAAATGGAATTCAGACGCATGCACCTGCCGGCATTGTCTCAAACAACAGTCGTGTTTGCGCCGTCAAATCTCTGGACGGCTTCAGGTTTCGGAAAATCTTCGCGCTATCGCCCGCCCCCGACTTCGCTTCGCGCGGGCATCGCCAAGATAGCTCAAATTTTCGATCGTTTCATTTAACGTCATTCAGCGTGTCCTTCCGGGCAGCAATTAGCTGCTCGGCCGCTTTGTGCGGCCGGACATCAGGAAATTGCAATGAAAACAATGTTCTATTCCTTTGGCGCCCGGCTGGCGCGCAGGCTGATGTCCATCTGCTTGTTGCTTCTCACACTGACATTGGCGACCCAAGCCTTGGCTCGCCCCACGATCACCAGCCCGGCCTCCGGGACCACCCTGCCATCCATCGCGGTCGGGCAATCGATGAGCATTTCCATCACGGCCACGAGTACCGACATCATCGACCAGTGGTTCCAATGCGATATCGACGATCCCGATTATGATGGAGTTACTCCATGCCTGCCGCCGGGCCTGGTCCTGGACCCATCGCCCCGTAGCCTGAACACGACTCTCCACGGCGCCCCGACCACGGCCGGCACCTACACTTTTTCCGTCTCGATCAATGACGGCTGGAATCTGGCCGGAGTCGCCACCTATACCCTGGTCGTCACGGCCGGTGCCACACCGACGCTGACCTCTGCCAGCCCGAACACGGGCAGCACCGCAGGCGGCACCTCGGTTACGTTGACAGGCACCAACCTGACGGGCGCCACGGCTGTCTCATTCGGCGGAACTGCGGCAAGTTTGTTTACCGTCAACGACGCCACGAAGATTACCGCCACCACACCTGCTCATGCGGCAGGCGCAGTCAATGTCGTGGTCAGCACGCCGAACGGTACGGCCACGCTCACCAATGGCTACACCTATGCGGTGCCGGCACCAACCACCGGCGTTGTCAGCGCAACGGTTGCGGCCAATTCCTCGGCCAATCCGATCACATTGAGCCTCGGCGGCGGCGCGGCCACTTCGGTTGCCGTTTCCACGGCGGCTGCCCATGGCACCGCCACGGCGTCAGGCACGTCGATCACTTACACCCCGACCTCAGGCTATTCCGGCTCCGACACCTTCGCCTACACCGCAACCAATGCCTCCGGCACGTCTTCGCCGGCAACCGTGACGATCACCGTGTCGGCTCCGACCCTCGCCCTCTCGCCAGCGGCCGGCGCCCTGGCCGGTGGAACCGTCGGCACGGCCTATAGTCAGACGATCACCGCCACTGGGGGCACCGCGCCCTACAGTTACGCGATCACCAGCGGCGCAGTCCCCGCGGGTCTGACTTTGAACACGTCGACCGGAAAGATCTCCGGCACGCCGACAGCAAGCGGCACGGCCAACTTCACCGTCACCGCGACCGACACCAATGGCGCCACCGGAGCCGCGGCCTATTCCCTCACCATCAGCGGCGCTCCGCCCGTCGCCAGCGCTGTCAGCGCAACGGTTGCGGCCAATTCCTCGGCCAATCCGATCACCCTGAGCCTCAGCGGCGGCGCGGCCACTTCGGTTGCCGTTTCCACGGCGGCTGCCCATGGCACCGCCACGGCGTCAGGCACGTCGATCACTTACACCCCGACCTCAGGCTATTCCGGCTCCGACACCTTCGCCTACACCGCAACCAATGCCTCCGGCACGTCTTCGCCGGCAACCGTGACGATCACCGTGTCGGCTCCGACCCTCGCCCTCTTGCCAGCGGCCGGCGCCCTGGCCGGTGGAACCGTCGGCACGGCCTTTAGCCAGACGATCACCACCTCCGCGGGCACCGCGCCCTACAGTTACGCGATCACCAGCGGCGCAGTCCCCGCGGGTCTGACTTTGAACACGTCGACCGGAAAGATCTCCGGCACGCCGACAGCAAGCGGCACGGCCAACTTCACCGTCACCGCGACCGACACCAATGGCGCCACCGGAGCCGCGGCCTATTCCCTCACCATCAGCGGCGCTCCGCCCGTCGCCAGCGCTGTCAGCGCAACGGTTGCGGCCAATTCCTCGGCCAATCCGATCACCCTGAGCCTCAGCGGCGGCGCGGCCACTTCGGTTGCCGTTTCGACGGCGGCTGCTCATGGCACCGCCACGGCATCAGGCACGACGATCACCTACACCCCAACGGCAGGCTATTCCGGCTCCGACAGCTTCACCTACACCGCAACCAATGCCTCCGGCACGTCTTCGCCGGCGACCGTGACCATCACCGTGTCGGCGCCGACCCTCGTCCTGTCGCCAGCGGCTGGCGCCCTGGCCGGTGGAACCGTCGGCACGGCCTATAGTCAGACGATCACCGCCACTGGGGGCACCGCGCCCTACAGTTACGCGATCACCAGCGGCGGTTTGGCGCCCGGCCTGACGTGGAACGCAGGGACAATCTCCGGCGCGCCGACAGCAAGCGGCACCGCCGGCTTCACCGTCACCGCGACCGACGCCAACGGTGCAACCGGATCGGCCGCATATACGATCGCCGTCGCGGCGGCACCGACCTCCTTCGTCTTCTCGCCAGCCGGGGGAGCGCTGACCGAAGCAATGGCCGGCGAAGAATACAGCCAGCCGATCTCCGCCACGGGTGGAACCGGCACATTGATTTACAGCGTTGACCCGGGAACCTTGCCGGATGGCATGGTCCTCAACATCTCGACCGGCGAGCTCACCGGCCCGCTAGCGGCGGATACCGAAGGCGATTACTCTTTCACCATTCAGGTCCAAGACGGCAACGGTTCCACCGGAGCAGCGACATATACCCTAAAGGTCAAGGCCCGCGCCGTCACCGTCGTCGATCAAGTCGTCAGTGTTCCGGTCGGGTCGACGCCGAACAATGTCAACCTCGATCGCGGGGCAACGGGCGGCCCCTTCTCAGCGGCCCACGTGGCTTTTGTGAATCCGGCCGATGCTGGAACCGCGACGATCATACAGGGCGAACTGGCACAGGCCGGTCCGGCGATCTTACCGGTCGGCTGGTATTTAAAGTTCACGCCAAACCCGGCCTATTCCGGCAAGGTTCAGGTCGGCTTCCGCCTGACCGGTGCGCTTGGCAACTCCAACACAGGAACGATAACCTATATCCTCGGCTATGATGCCGCCGAAGTGGCGCGGGATGTCGACACCCTGGTGCATGACTTCGTGCAGACCCGCCAGAACCTGATTGCCTCGACCATCAAGATTCCGGGTCTTGTCGAACGCAGGCAGATGGCGGCCGCGACCGGACCGGTCACCGCCCGCATGAGCCCTTCTGCGGATGGTGTCACGCTTGGCTTCGCCTCCAGCCTCGCCCAGGTGGAGGCTGCCCGCAACGTCTTCGACGGCGTTGTCCAGGCGGAGGTGTCTCCGTTCAACATCTGGCTCGATGGCACGTTCATGGCCCATAACCGCGAGGAGAACGGCAATAAATGGGGCAGCTTTGCCATGATCTCGCTCGGTGCCGACTACCTGCTATCGGAAATGGCGCTGCTCGGCCTGTCCTTCCACTATGACCGAATGACCGACCCAACCGATGAGGACGCGGAACTGACGGGCAATGGCTGGCTGGTCGGTCCATACGCCTCCCTCGAAATTGGCAAGGGCGTGTTTTGGGATACCAGACTGCTTTATGGAGGCTCCTCCAACACCATTGACACGCAGTTCTGGGACGGAACATTCGACACGCGCCGTTGGCTGTTCGATACGTCGATCAAGGGCCAGTGGAATCTGGACGATGTGACCGTGTTCACGCCAGAACTGAGGGCCGTCTACCTATCTGAGACGGGCGATGACTATGCCGTGGAGAACAGTGCTGGCGACAGCATCGACCTGAAGGGCTTCACCGAAGAGCAGTTGCGCATGAGCCTCGGGGCCGGGATCGCGCGTCAGTTCACGCTAGAAAACGGCATGACCCTGACGCCCAAGCTTGGGGGTGAGGTTGGCTTTTCCGGTCTTGATGGTCCTGGCCTGTTCAGCTCGGTCTCGGCGGGCCTGTCGCTGGAAGCCACGGAGAGCTTGTTGATAGACGCTGGAATGCTGTTCGACATCGAAGGTGACGGTGCCAAATCCGTCGGTGCGAAGGTTGGGGTTGGCGGCAGGTTCTGACCACGAAATTGCGAGGGCAGGACAATGGCTACATTGACCTCCCCTCACCAGCCTCTGGCGGGTTCAAGTTTGAACGGCTATTTGCGTTAAATAACAATGACTTAGGTGCTATCGCATTGTTCTTGGCTTGACGGTCTGCCTGGGCACGGCAACTGCTTCACAAGAAGCCTTCCCGCTATAACCGGTCGGTCCGCTTCCAGTCGAATGGATCAGGAAGCAGCCGTTCTGTTCAGGACCCAGTATCGGCATTGCAGACTATCAGACGCCGTACCGGCAGCTTTCGCTTGGTCTAGGCGTGCCTGAGGTCAGTGTTTCTATAAGCCCGAAACCATTTGCGGCATCAGCCTCGCAAATCCGAAAACCATGCGCGCCGCCCGGCGGGCGCTGGCCAGCCGGGCGTCGCAGTTCGTGCAGTCTTGCAGCATCGGGCGATGCCCGTGGGCTGCTTACCAGGACGGGATCAGCGCGCCCTTGAACTGGTCGTTGATGAACGCCTTGATGCTGTCATCATGGTAGGATTCGACCAGCGTCTTGACCCACGGCGCGTCCTTGTCAGCACTGCGCACGACGATCACGTTGGCATAGGGCGATTCCTGGCCTTCGATGGCGATGGCGTCGGCCTTCGGATGCAGGCCCGCTTCCAGCGCGAAGTTGGTGTTGATGACCGCCGCATCGACGTCGTCGAGCGAGCGGGGAAGCTGGGCGGCGTCGAGTTCGGAGAACTTGATGTTCTTCGGGTTTTCGGTGACGTCTGCGGGACCAGCCTTCAGACCGGCTTCCGGATTGACCTTGATGAGGCCTTCCTTGGCGAGAACCAGAAGCGCGCGGCCGCCGTTGGTCGGGTCGTTCGGGATGGCGACGGTTGCGCCTTCGGCAAGCTCGCCGAGGCTTTTCACCTTCTTGGAATAGACGCCCATGGGTGTGGTGATGGTCTTGCCGACGCTGACGAGATCGAAACCGCGATCGGCGATCTGGTTGTCGAGATAGGGCTGGTGCTGGAAGGAGTTGGCGTTCAGGTCGCCATCGGCGAGCGCCTGGTTCGGCACCACATAGTCGGAGAATTCCAGGATCTCGATATTGAGGCCCTTTTTGGCGGCGACTTCCTTGACCTTTTCCATGATCTGCGCGTGCTCGCCGGGTGTGACGCCGACCTTGATGTCTTCGGCGAGCGCCGGGACGCTGATGAGGGCGGCAAGCGCCGCCGAGACGAGGAACTTCATCATGTGTTTCTCCTTAATGATGACACGACTTGGGAGGGGTTGAAATCAGCTCTTGCGGTTGCGCTTGTCGAAGCGCCGGGCAAGTGCATCGCCTGCGCTCTGCACCAGTTGCACGAGAACGATCAGCACGATCACCACAGCCAGCATCACCTCCGGCATGAAGCGCTGGTAGCCGTAGCGGATGCCGAGATCGCCGAGGCCGCCGCCGCCGACCGCGCCGACCATTGCCGAATAGCCGATCAGGCTGACGATGGTCATGGTGAAGGCAAGCAGGATGGCCGGCCGGGCCTCGGCCAGAAGCACCTTGCGGACGATCTGCATCGGCGTCGCGCCCATGGCCCGGGCGGCCTCGATCAGCCCCTTGTCGATCTCGCGGATCGCCGCCTCGACCAGGCGGGCGAAGAAGGGAATGGTGGCGATGGTCAAGGGCACGATGGCCGCCGTGGTGCCGATCGACGTGCCGGTCAAAAGCCGCGTGAACGGGATGATCGCCACGACCAGGATGATGAACGGGGTGGAACGGGCCGCATTGACGACGAGCCCGATCACGTAGTTGAGCTTCGGCGCCGGGAAAAGCTCGTCCTTGCCGCTGGTGGCCAGGAAGACGCCGATCGGCAGGCCGATCAATGATCCGGCCAGGCCGGACACGGCCACCATGTGCAGCGTCTGCAGCAGCGACTTCCAGAGCAGGCTGAAAAGCATCTCAGGCGACATAGCCGAGCACCTCCGTGGACAGGCCGGTTGCGGCATAGAAGCGGTTGGCGCGCTCGACAATTTCCGGCGTGGCCGGATAGGAGACGACGAGGGTGCCGAAAGGTTCGCCGGTGATCTCGTCGATGGCGCCGGCGAGAATATTGACGTCGCCGCCGATCTCGGTGACCAGCCGCGCCGTCAGCGGCTGGAAGGCCGTCGCGCCGAAGAAGGTGAGCCGCACGAGAATGCGGTCACCGGTGGATGGCTCGGGCTTCAGGCCGGAGCGCAGCCATTCCGGCAGGCTGGTGCCCAGCGTGGACGACAGCAGGATCCGCGTCGTCTCGTGCTGCGGGGCGGTGAAGACGTCGAAGGTACGGCCCTGCTCGACGATGCGGCCGTGATCGATAACCGCGACATGCGTGGCAATGGCCTTCACGACCTCCATCTCATGCGTGATCAGCAGAACCGTCAGGCCGAGTTCGGCATTGATCTGCTTCAGGAGAGCCAGGATCGACTGCGTCGTTTCCGGGTCGAGCGCGGAGGTGGCCTCGTCGGAGAGCAGTAGCTTCGGCGACGTGGCCAGCGCCCGAGCGATGCCCACGCGCTGCTTCTGCCCGCCCGATAGTTCGGACGGATAGCGCACCGCCTTGTCGCCGAGGCCGACGAGATCGAGAAGCGGCTCGACTTTCTCCTTGATCGCCGCGCGGTCGAGATCGGCAATCTCCAGCGGTAGTGCGACATTGTCGAAGGCAGTGCGCGACGACAGCAGGTTGAAATGCTGGAAGATCATCCCGATCTCGCGCCGCAGGCCGCGCAGGCCCGCCTCGTTCAGTCCGCCAACCTCGGTGCCGTCGACCACCACTCTGCCCGAACTCGCCTTTTCAAGGCCGTTGACGAGCCTGATGAGCGTGGATTTGCCGGCGCCGGAGCGGCCGATGATGCCGGTGATCTCCCCGCGGCCGACGGTCAGGTCTACGCCATCGAGCGCGGTGAAGGATTTCGCGCCGTCGCCGTAGCGTTTGGTCACGCCCGCGAACGTGACCATGGGCGCGGCTTGCGCGCGCTCATGCCGACCCGCCTCGGCCGCTACAGTTGGGAATGTCATTTTCAGCTCACGTTTCAGTCAAGTCATCCGGGCGAGATAGCATCGCCGCCGCGTCATTCGAAGACGCTGCACATTCGATGACAGGTGACTAATCGTAGCATGCAATCGGCCTTGGTCTCGACAGTCGGGGGTCCAATAGATGCACTATTGCCCCGAATTGACGGGATGCGACAGGAATCGAATTCTCACAATCGGCGGTTCAGGAAAATATCTCTGCAAAGTGCCCGCCCGGACCATCATCTGCCGAATCTCGACCTCTCCGGTAGGCACCGCGGGCAAAAGCGGGCATCGCGCCGCAGGTAGCGGCACTTGCGACATCGGCAGGGGCTCATGGCCCAAGATCATGTCTGCCGACTTTTCGCCGATCTCGATCGGCGTGTCGGCATGATCTGGCGATGCCGCATTAACCCAGTGACGTAGGTAACGGGTGGGACCGTGCCCTACTGAACGGCAGTCGCCTGCGACCAGACGACCATCCACTGCCCGTCTCTGCATTCATACGTATCTGTATGCCAATAGGAACTCAGCGGTACTTTATGGCCGCCGAAGATCACTTCGAGTTGGGCGCGATAGCGGATGACGGCGCATTCTCCTTGCAGCCGAACTGCGATAGCTTCAGGCTCCCATTGCAGATAGTTGATATGTCCTGCCGCGATGGCGCCCAGATACTCATCCTTGGAAAGCGGTCTGCCTATAGGAGTAATAAGCTGAAAGTCAGGGGCGTGCAGGTGCCGCGCGGTTTCGATATCCGCATCCACCAAAGCACGAAGCCTGCTTCGTTCAATGTACCGGAGACGATCTGTTTCACTCTCGTCCCGGGACGAACCTGGGGTTTCAGGGCTCATTTTCCATCTCCATAACGGCCGGCCATCATTTTGAACCCTTGCTCGTTGGTTTGATCAGTTTCAGATCGATCAGGCTTTGGACGCCGGCGCGGATGCATTCTGCCTCGTCTCGCGAACTCCACCCCAGCAGGCGGCGCGCCTTGGATGAATCGACGCTCAGATCACGGCCAAGTTCATGGACAATCATGCGCGACATCGGGCTGATGGTTGCCATGACGCGAACCAGCCAGTCCGGCATCTCTTTGGTCGGCAGCCGTGATGCATATTCAGGGAAATCCCTGGCCAGAATTTCGCTGATGTCCTTCAGCCAAAGAAACTTGCCGGCAACGAGAAATCGCTGACCGGATGCGGCCGGGTGGGTTATTGCCTTGATATGAGCGTCCGCCACATCCCGGACATCGACCACAGGAAAGCCAAAGCGCGGCAGGCGCCTAAACTTGCCATTCATCAGTTGCAGGAGAAGCCCGATAGACGTGCCGAAATTCGCACCCGATAACGGACCGAATATCATGCCGGGATTTATCACTGCCAACTCGAGAGCATTGCTTCTGGCGAATTCCCATGCCGCTCGTTCGGCCAGCGTCTTCGCCTTGTAGTATGGCGTCGCACGCGGGCTATGCGGGTCTGTCCAATCCGCTTCCGTAAAGGGCGGCGTTCCGCTGCCATGATTGGTTGCGGCGATGGAGGACGTCATGACGACGCGCCTGACCCGTGCTTCGTGCGCCGTACGGAGCACGCGCAATGCGCCGTCCCGCGCGGGCACGACAAGATCATCCTCATGGGTTGGCAGGCCTGCCGGAAACGGCGATGCGGTGTGGATGACATAGTCGCATCCCTCAACCGCCTGAGCCCAGCCATCATCCTGGCAAAGATCGGCTTTTGCGAATTCAAGCCGCGATTTATCGCCGGACAGCTGCCGGCAAAGCCTGGCCGCTATCTGTGGAGCGGTGTCGATGCGCCGCACCGTCCCGCGTACCGCATGACCCTGCTCAAGCAACTGTTGCGCAATATGTCCCGCCAGAAAACCGCCGATGCCCGTCACCAGTATGGTCGTAATTTTCCGCTCAGCCGGCACCATGACGCTTCCTCCTGCGAGCGTATCGACACGCTCGAATTAGACAAAATGACAAAACTTGTCTAATCGTCTTTTGACAGTATGGACGGCTGCTGTCAATATGTACAAATGGTTCAAAACGATCAGAAAACCGCCTGGATTCTGGACGCGGCATTGCCCGTCTTTATCCGATATGGCTTTCGCAAAACGTCGATGGCGGACATTGCGCAGGCTGCCGGTATCTCGCGCGCATCCCTCTATTTGGCCTTCAGCAACAAGGAGCAATTGTTTCGGGCAGGCTCTGCACGCGCGCATGCCAAGGCCATGGACGAGGTCGGTCTTGCGCTATCGGGCGAGGGTGACGTCGTCGCCCGTATCGAAGCCGCAATTACCGCCTTTCAGTCCAGTCTGATTGCCCCGTTTGGTGGCAGTGCCGAGGCTGCGGAACTGTTTACCGCCAATATGGCGTTGGCCGAAGACATCACCCTCGACACCCGCGCCCGGCTATTGGAGCAACTGGCGTCTCATCTGTCGAAGGCGGCACAGAACGGAGAGATCAATCTGTCGAACGTCGGCGCTGGACCGAAGGATTTGGCGGACATGATTGTCTCCGCAATGGATGGTATCAAGCATGTGCGAGGCGCCGGCGCAGCGCTGGAAGATGGAATGCGGCTGTTCATGCGCATCCTACGGGCAGCCACAATGCCCGACAGAAATTAGAGCGACCTTGCGCCGCAACCCTGCTTACAGCTCACAAATATGGCAGCGTCCGCTATGGTCGGTTATGTTGCAACGTTTTGAATACCGGCACTGTGGCAAGAGGAGCCTCCGACATTGTCGGAGGATTGAATGTTCAGGGGCCGCCAGTTCGACCCGTCCGTGATCCTGCTTTGCGTGCGCTGGTACCTGGCCTACTGTCTGAGCTTGCGTGATCTGGAAGCGAAAATGGCCGAGCGGGGCATCGCCGTCGACCACACGACCATTCGCCGTTGGACCGTTCGTTTTGCGCCGCTAATGCTGGAGCGTTTCTACCGACGCAAGCGTAGCGTGACCGGCAAATGGCATATCGACGAAACACACATCAAGGTCCGCGGCCAATGGATGTAGCTTTACCGCGCCATGGACAGTGTCGGCGAAACGATCGAATTCTGGTTCAGCGAGCAGCGAGACCTGCCGTCGGCCAAGCAGTTCTTCCGAAAAGCGCTGGCGCGTCATGGCCGTCCCGACCGCGTCGTCATCGACGGTAGCCAGACCAACCAGGAGGCGATCGTTTCCTGTGACACCACAAATCGCTTGCAGGATCGCTCTCGGCGCCGGCTGAAGCCGATCCGGATCCGCAAGAGTAAATACCTGAACAACCGGATCGAACAGGACCATCGGCGCATCAAGTGCCGCGTCCGGCCAATGCTCGGCTTCAAATCACCAAGATCAGCCGCGATCATCCTGTCCGGTATCGAAATGGTTCACATGATGCGCAGCGACAGGCGAGATATGCCTTCAATCCGAACCCGTCCCTGGCCGAGCAGCTCGAAATCTTGTCGCATAATTGGCCTCGGATCGGGCCGCTTTGCGCTTCCAGTCAGCCGTTGCAACAAAACCTTGGTGTGAAGTGCAACCTCCGGCCGCTCCAGCTCTTTCAGCAGTTCATCCTTGCGCCGGTGCAAGCGCGAAAAGCTTGTCGAGCTCAGCATAGCCGGTGCGGATCGAGACCTTTCCCGCCAGATGTTGCAGAAACGGCACCTGGTCAACAAGTGTTGCGGCTTGCTCCGCCCATCGGCAGTTCTGGCGAACTGAAGCGCCCGCATAATGCATATCCATACGGACCATTTAGGTCGGGCGCTCGCCGACCGGACGTGTATGCGCCAGCAGATACGATCGCGTCTCCGGCAGCACACGGTCCATCAGAACTGCGCGAACCTCAGCATGGTAGGCGTCAAGGAAGGCGGTCTCTTCGCCATTCAACGCGTCAAGCCTGGCCATTGCGAGATCGATCGGCGCCAGGGTCAGGCTGGAGAAACGGCAAAAGCCGGGCCGGTCGGCCACCACTTCCACCTGGTTCTCGATACGGATCCCGAATGCGCCAGACTTGTAATAGCCAGGCTCGATGGTCATGACGTTGCCCGGCTCCAGGCCGTGCAGATTGGGCTTCTTGGCGAAGCGATGCGGGTACTCGTGGATCAGCAGGTTGTGACCGACGCTGTGGCCCGTACCATGGTCATAGTCGAGGCCGATATCCCATAGCGCGCGTCGCGCGAAAGCATCAAGCTGGTGTCCTTGTGTGCCGGTCGGGAAGCGCGCCATGGACAGCGACAGGAACCCCTTGAGGACTGCGGTGTAGGCGTCGCGCATCTCGGCGCTGGCGTTGCCGAAGATCAGCGTGCGCGTCGCGTCCGTCGTACCGTTGGCATACTGCCCGCCTGAATCGATGAGATAGGGGCTGTCCGCACCGATCGCCGCGTTGGTATCGGGCCGCACATTGTAGTGGCACATGGCGGCATTGGCGCCGGCCGCAGAAATCGCGCGGAAGCTGGGCTCCAGAAAACCCGGCCGGTCAGCACGGAAAGCAATCAGGCGCTCCTCCGCCTCCAGTTCGGTCAGGGGCAAGTTCCGATCACAGCGCGCGCGCCATTCGCGCTCAAGCCACGCGAGGAAGTTGGTAAGCGCGATCCCATCCTCGACATGGCAGGCGCGAAATCCCGCCAGTTCGGTGGCATTCTTGATCGCTTTGGCAAGGGTGACAGGGCTGGTCTGCATCACCGCCCTTCCATTCGCCGCCTCGATAGGTGCGCACACTGCAAACGGTGTGAAATCGGGATCGATCAGGACGCTGCGGTTCGCCGACATCTGAGCCACACGGCCCGGGAAATGCTCCGGCTCCGCCAACGCGACATCTGAAAGCTCGAACGCGGCGAGATCGTTGCCCAGCTTGCGCCGGTCCACGAACCATTCGATGCGGTTATCCGCATCGAGAACCAGGAAGGAATGCGGTACCGGGTTCATCGCCACGTCCGAGCCGCGCACGTTGAGCAGCCACGCGATATTATCGGGCAGTGTTTCCACCAGCAAATCCGCCCCGGCGGTGCGCAATTGCTCGGCAATGCGAGCCCGCTTGTCCAACGAGGTTCCGCCAGCCACGGAAACCGGCATGGCCCTGATGATACCGAGAGGCTTTTCCGGACGGCCGCTCCAGACGACATCGAAAGGATCATCGGCGATCGGGATGAGTTCGCCGCCGGCAGCCGCGCAAGCCTGTGCCAGCGCGTCGTATGAACCGCCGCTGACCCGCATCGCAGGAACGCCGACGCGCCAACCCGGCCTTGCGTTGTCCCTCAGCCAGCGATCAAGCGGATCGTCGTGGAGGTGATGCACTGCAAACAGCGCAAGATCGACCTCCTGGAGCACTTGCACCTGATAGCGGCCATCCACAAAGATCAGCGCCTGTCCGCGCAGAACCAGCGCCATGCCGGCCGAGCCGGTGAAGCCGCTTATATATTCCAGGCAATTGTCATGCGGGGCGGTGACTTCGCTCTGATGTGCATCGGTACGCGGAACGATCAGCCCGTCCAGCCCCTGTTCGTCCAGCCAACTGCGCAACCGGGCGATGTTGCCGGCACAATCATTCCTCGTCACTGCACGCCTCCGGTGTCTAACGATCGGCGGCCAGCGGGCCGCCCTTCTCCATCACCATGGCCGCAAGGCGCTCGAAGACGGCGCCCGACTGGCGGATACCGTCATGCTCGAATTCGTTGGTGATCCAGAAATCCAGGTTGCCAATCACGCGCGCCGTCGCCAGCGACATTTCGGCATCGACATACACGTCGTCGTGATAGATGGCCGCCGCGATCGGAACTTCGTTCGAAGCAAGGCGGGCAGGTTCGTAGAGACGGCTGTGGCTCGGACGACCGGCCAATGCTTCAGCCGCGGCCTTGAAAGGCCGCAGCGAGGCAATTTCATCGAACATCCACGGATAGATCATCTCGCCGGTGAACAGCAGCGGCCGCGCGTCGGAGGCGAATTCGGGGAACTGCGCACGCAACCGCTCGGCGGACCAGGCGGTTGCCCCGTCGCCATCGCCGTAGATAGCCTCGTGTATTGCGGCGAAGAGCGGGTTGCCGTGATACGACGTCAAGGCCATGACGCTCGACAGGAAGTGATCGGACAGGCGGTCGTGACCCGATCCGGCGAAGGCCTCGTCGATCAGCCAGTGGATGTTCTCGAAGCCGTGCGCCATGCCGAAGTCGAGGCCGACCGTCTGCAGGCGCCGGACCGTCAGGCGGTCGCCGTCGGGCAGGCGCACATCGTTCGAAGCGATGAAATCGGCCAGAGCTCCCACCCGTGCGACGTTGTCAGGGTAGCGCTTGTAGTAGCCGGCGTTTTTTGCCCGGACGCGAGGATAGGTCCGGCGATAGACCTCGTCCGCCGAAGGGGTCAGGCTCGGAATGCCTCCGGCGATGAAGCAGGCAGACAGGCCCTCCGGCGCGCGGCTCAGATAGGTCAGCGTCAGGAAACCGCCATAGCTCTGGCCGAGGGTCTGCCAGCGCGTCCCGCCGAATGCCGTTTTGCGCAAGTGCTCCAGGTCGGCGACGATCGAGTCGGCGCGAAAGCAGGCCAGGTAATCCGCACCCGCCTCCGCATCGGCAAAGGCAGCCATGGTCGCGGCTTCGACCGGAGTCGAGCGGCCGGTGCCGCGTTGATCCGGTAATATGACGCGATGGGTCTTCAGCGCTGCCTTGAGCCAAGGCGGTCCGCTGCGGGTCGGCCGGGGAGACCTGCCTCCCGGCCCACCCTGCAGGAAGCACAACAGCGGCAGGTCCTCATCCTTGCGCGCGGGATCAACCACCTCGCGGGCGAAAACCTCTATGGTCGGCCCGGACGGGTTCGACCAGTCGAGCGGCACGGTGAGCACGTGGTCGCGCATGTGCATTCCGGGGATCGTGTATTGCGAGATGATCATGGGTTTCCTTCAGCGAACACGCGGGTCGAGCAGCACATAGAGAAGATCGACGACGATGTTGGCGGCGACGATGAACAGACCGCCGAGCAGCACGACGCCAATGATGATCGGGCGGTCCTGATTGGTCACCGCCTGAACGGCCAGCGCGCCAACGCCCTGCAGGCCATAGACCTGTTCGATGACGATCACGCCACCGAGCATGAGCGCGATATCGGCGCCGAGTTGCGTAACAAGCGGGGTGAGCGCCGCGCGCATGCCGTGCTTCCACACCACGCGCCGCTCGCTCAGGCCCTTGGCGCGGGCCGTGCGGATATAGTCCTCGCCCATCACGTCGAGCATCTGGCCCCGCGTCAGCCGCGCATAGACGGCCGCCATGGTGAGCGCCAGCGTGCTCCAGGGCAGGACGAGATGCCAGGCCCATAGCGCGGGGTTGCCGGTCAGAGCCTTGTATCCGCCTGGCGGAAACAGGGTCAGGCCCGCCTGCTTGGGCAGGAAATAGAGGAGATAGAGCGACATCATGCCAAGCACGAAGGTCGGAAAACTGAGCCCGGTCAGGATAAATGCCTGCCCTATACGGTCGCGCAGGCTGCCCGGATGCCGCGCCGACATGATGCCGATCGGTACGCCGATCGCAAGCCACAGAAGGGCCGCCCCAGCAACCAGGGAGAGCGTTGCGGGAATGCGGCGCACGATGATTTTAGCCACCGGCTGCTGATTGCGATAGGAGAAGCCGAGGTCACCGGTCAGCGCCCGGCTGAGGAACGTGCCATACTGGACAATGATGGGACGGTCCACGCCCAGGTTCTTGCGGACCATCGCGAGCTGAGCCTCGGTCGCCTTGTCGCCCGCGATCATACGCGCGGGATCGCCCGGGGCGACGAAGAACAGGAAGAACACAAAGGCCGACAGCACCAGCAGAACACCGGCCCCGAAGGCGATGCGACGTGCGAGGAAGCGGATCATGGCTTTGCCGCTCCCTTTTGCTTGCGCTTGAGATGGCGCGCCGTGCGCGCACTCTTCGGATCGAGGGCGTCGCGCAGCCCATCGCCCAGGATGTTGAAGGCGAGCGTCGTCAAAAGCAGTGCGGTGCCCGGCACGAAAACCATCCACCAGGCGACGAGGTAGAGGGAGTTCGACGAGGCGTCGGCCAGCATGCCGCCCCAACTGGGCGTCGGCGGCACGATGCCCATGCCGAGAAAGGACAGGGTTGCCTCGAAGACGATGGAGTTCGGGATCTGCATGGTCGTGTAAACGATGATCGGCACTGTCAGGTTGGGCAGGATGTCGACCACCATGATCGAAAGCGGCCCAGCGCCCAGCGAACGGCTGGCTTGGACGAAATCTTGGCGGCTCAGCGAGATCACCTGGCCGCGAATGACGCGCGCCATTGGCGCCCAACTGAAGAAGACGATCACCGACACACTCAGCATCATGCTCGGGCCGAAGGCCGACACCAGCGCGAGCGCGCACAGCAGGAAGGGCACGCTCATGACAAGGTCCGTCAGGCGGCTGAGGGCCATGTCGACCATGCCGCCGAAATAACCGGCCGTGACGCCTACGGTGACTGCGATCATCGAAGCCAGGATGGAGGCGAAAACGCCCACCAGTAGCGACACCCGCGCCCCATAGGCGAGGCGGACCAGAACGTCGCGGCCGAGCTGGTCCGTGCCCAGCCAGAAATCCGCGCCCGGCCCAACCGGGATGCCGGTGGGCGAGAGGCCGATGTCGCGGAACTGCTCGATCGGCGAATGGCCGGTGACGGCGGCGATCCAGGGAGCTGCGATCGCCAGCAGGACGACGCCGAGGATGATGCCCAGTGCCGCGATGCTCGCAGGGTCCCGCCGAAGCCGTCGCAGCGTCAGCTCCAGCGAACCGCGCTGGACAATCTCGGTAGCCAGGAAGGCCTGGTTTTCCGCAACATCGCTCATGATGCCACCAGCCGCGTTTCGGTCAGAACCCGATCCTCGCCGCCACGCGGCGCGAGCGGGACCTTGGAAGCTGCCAGCAGCGTGCGTGTATAGGGATGCTGCGGATCGGCGAACAGGCGCTCGGCACTGGCCAGCTCGACGATCTTGCCGCCCTGCATCACGGCGATGCGGTCGCAGACATGGCGCACAACGGAAAGGTCATGCGAGATGAAAAGATAGGTCAGCCCGAGTTCGCGCTGCAGGTGGCGCAGCAAGTTGAGCACCTGCGCCTGGATCGACACGTCGAGCGCCGAAACCGGCTCGTCGCAAATGATCAGCGCCGGGTTGAGCGCCAGGGCACGGGCAATGCCGATGCGCTGGCGCTGGCCGCCGGAAAATTCGGACGGGAAACGGTTGTAGTGCTCTGGGTTGAGCCCGACGATCTCCATCAGGTGCCGCACCTTTTGCTTGCGCTCGTCTCCCGACGCTATCCCGTGCAAGCGGAATGGATCGCCGATGATGGAGCCGACGCGGCGGCGTGGATTGAGCGACCCGAACGGGTCCTGGAACACGACCTGGATCTGCCGCCGCATCTCCCGCCATTGCGAAGCGTCGAGGGCACCCATGTCGCGATCGAGCACCTTGACGGTGCCGGAGGTTGCCGGCGTCAGCCCGGCGATGACCCGCGCCAGGGTGGATTTGCCACAGCCGCTCTCTCCCACCAGCCCGACGGTCTCGCCCTTGCCGATGACAAGGTCGATGCCCTTGAGCACGTCGAGCTTGCGCTTCTGCCCGAAGAAACTGCCGACATGGTAGGTCAGGTGCACGTCCTCGACCGTCGCGACCGGCTCGGAGTCACCAGCGCGCGGGGCAACTTCCGGAGCGGCAATGGCTGGTGGTGCGGCACCCGCGCCCTTCTCCAGCCAGCACAGAGATTCCATCCCATCGCTGTAAACGCGCAGCGGCGGTAGCTGCGTGGCGCAATGCGAAAGCGCCTCGGTGCAACGCGGCGCAAACACGCATCCCGATGGAGTCGCAAGCAGGCTGGGCGGCCGCCCCTTGATCGGCGCGAGTTCGGAGCCGGGCCTGTAGCTTGCCGGTGTCGAGCGCAGCAGGCCGGCCGTATAAGGATGGGCCGGCGAGCGGAACACGCTCGCCCCTTTTCCGCATTCCAGCCGGTGCCCTGCATACATCACCATCACGTCGTCGGCGACGCTCGACAGCAGGCCCAGGTCGTGAGTGATCAGGATGACAGTGGTGCCGAAATCGCGGCGCATGGCGTCGAGCAAGGCCACGATCTGCGCCTGCACAGTCACGTCCAGCGCCGTCGTCGGCTCGTCCGCGATGATAAGCGCAGGCTTCAAGATGAGCGCCATCGCGATCATCACACGCTGCCGCATGCCCCCCGAGAACTGGTGCGGATAGTCGTCGTAGCGGTCGGCGGGGGACGGAATGCCGACCCTGCCCAACATGTCGACCACCTTGGCGCGCGCGTCTGCGGCGGAGATTCTTTCATGCGCGTGAAGGACCTCGGCGATCTGCGAGCCGATCGTATAGTAGGGATGCAGGCTGGACAGCGGGTCCTGGAAAATCATGCCGATGCGGCCGCCGCGCAGCTTGCGCATTTCGGAAGCGGGCAGCCCGATCAGGTTGCGTCCGTCGAACCGGACCTCGCCGCGGATATCAGCATTCGGCAGCAGCCCCATCATTGCCTGGGTCATGACGCTCTTGCCAGACCCGGACTCGCCGGCGATACCGAACAGCGAACCCGGTTGGATCGAGAACGATACATTGCGGACCGCGTGGACGACCCCATCCTCGGTCGGGATATCGACCGTGAGATTCCTGGCTTCCAGGACTACCAAGACAAACCTCGCTACCCGCAACTCATTGTGGTTCAGGCGTCGCGGAATGCCGCGACGCGCAAATGGTTCGGGCGCCGCGCAATCGCGGCGCCCGCTTTACTCAATGGTCTCAACGCTCGAGCCAGATGCTCGTCCAGTCTCCCTCGACGCCGAGTGCGTAGGGCAGATAGTTCTTCACCGCCTCACTGCGATAGCGCGGGTTCATGTTGGCAATGAGCGGAACCACCGGCGCATCCGCCATCACCATTTCGTCGACCTGTGCCCACAGCTTTCCGGTTTCCTCGGGCGTGGTGGCATTGATCGCCTGCGCGGCAATCTCGTTCGCCTTGGCGTTGTTGTAGTCGGTGTAGTTGTAAGTCTGGTGGGTGCCGTCGAAGGTGAACTGTGGCTGGAACACCGAGCGCGCAGCACCGCCAACCCAGTCCGGCGTCCAGCCCACCGGCGCGATGTCCCACTTGCCTTCCTTGGTGGTGACCGGGTTCGTCATGAACTTGGAATAGTAGTCGGCAGCGGTCACCGGAGTGAGTTCCAGCTTGATGCCCGCCCGCGCCATGCTTGCCTGGATCGTGGCGGCGGTGGCGACTTCCAGGTCCTTGTTGCGATAGGGCATCTTCAGCGTGATGCCGTCTGGGAACCCGGCCTCGGCGAGCAGGGCCTTGGCCTTTTCGGGATCGCCCTTCGAATCCGTCGACGGATAGAGATCGAACTTGTGGTGGCCCAGCACGCCGATGCCGAAGATGCCGGTGGCGGGCTGTGCGACCGTCGAGCCGCCCCACTGCTGCACGATCGCGGCCTTGTCGATGGCATATTGCAATGCCTGCCGAACCCGCAGGTCCTTCAGCGCTCCGTTGTTGTTGTCGGAGACGGTGTTGATGAACAGGAAGTTGGTATTGCCTGCCGACATGGCGGTCAGCTTCTCATCGCCGGCGGCGGCAAGCGTCGCCAGGATCGCGGTCGGGACATTGATGTCATATGCGAGATCGGCGTCGCCCGACTGAAGCTGCTGCATGATGGCATCGGCCTGGAGACCCATGGTGATCTCGATTTCGTCCACATGGGCCTTGCGGAGCGGATCGCTCTCGGCTTTCCAGGCAGGATTGCGCACCAGCTTGAGGCTGGTGTCCGGCGTGTAGTCGCCGATCGTATAGGGACTGCTGCCGATGTAGTGGGTGCGGTATTCCGGGCTGTCCGGAATATAGTCGAGGATTTCGACCGGTGCCGGCGCAGGCATGGGCAACGACAGCATGTAGATGAAATCGCCGGCCCGCTCCTTGAGCTTGATGACCACGGTCTCATCGTCCGGGGTCTCAATTCCGGCGACGTCGTTTTCCTCGATGAATTTCTTCATCGCGTCAGCGGTCGGCTCGACCTTCGCGAAACCGTCGCAGAATTCGGAAAGCCCCGAGATGAGCGCGGTGAAATAGGTGAGCGTCGACGCCTGCATGTGCGGGTTGCACAGCCGCTTGAAGCCACGCTCGACGTCCGCCGAGGTGATCTGGCGCGGGCCGGACGGCGCATCCCACATGGCGCCCTGGCGCAGCTTGAACGTGTAGGTGAGGCCGTCGTCCGTAGGCTGGGGCACCTCCGTCGCCAGATCGCCGACAGGCTTGATCGCGACGTCCGGATCGTTCGAAGCCTCGTAGCTGACCAGCTGCCGGGAAATGGCACGCATCAGATTGTTCGTCGGAACCATGCCCGCGAGCGCCGGGTCCATGTGATCCGGTTCACCCGTGGCGAGAATGCGCAGCGTGCCGCCTTTTTGCGGCTCCTGCGCTTGTACCTCTCCGACCTGAAGGGCACCGATCAGGGCAGCCGTCGTCAAAAGAGACATCAAACCTTTATGAATGCGCATACGCTCCTCCTCCCATTGAGCATCAGCTTCAAGTTCATAATCCTTGCGTAAAAATTGAACCAATGCAAAAGAAATTGAAGTGGCTGGTGAAATTTTTGCAGTGACGAAATGTGGCAGGCTGGGCCAAGGTGCGGTAGACGCTGCTTGCATCGCGGCCGCTCATCGAATTCTCGGGTAGTCCCCCTTGTTTCGGTTGGCAGTCCAACATGCACAATGGGTTTCGAAATGTCTTCAAGGCCGACGGCGATGGATAGAGGCGTGGACGAATCTCTCGGCAAAAAAATCCGGAAGCGGCGGCGCGCCATCGACATGACGTTGCAGCAGGTGTCCGAGCGCGCGGGACTGTCGATCAGTTTCCTGTCCCAGATCGAACGCGAGATGTCGACGCCGTCGCTATCGTCTCTGTGCAATATAGCCGAGGCGCTCGGCACCAGCGTCGACGCCTTCGTCAAGACGCCGCCTCAATCCGGCGCGGTTTCACGCCAGAGCGAGCGACAATCATTTAGTTTGGGCGATGCAAGACGAACCTATGAACTTCTGGGGCGGGGCTTTCCGGGCGCCAAGCTACACCCCACGCTGGTGCGCCGTCCGCCTGGCCATGTGTCGGAACTGATGCACAACGAAGGCGAGGATTTCGTCTACGTTCTGGAGGGAAGCATGCTGCTTGAGGTGGCCGGCGAGCGTCACATCCTGAACAAAGGCGACTCGATGCATTTCCAGTCGCATCTTCCCCATCGTTCCACGACATTGGGCAATGAGCCAACGGCGGAACTCTGGGTACGAACCCAGCCGCTCTTCCCGTAAGGTGCTGGCAGCACTTTGGCAGGTTCAGAGCGGCTGGCCACGTCAGTCGCTACCTGTCTTCATTTCCCGGACCTGCTGCATGACCTGCTCGAGATTATAGCTTGCAGGATTTTGCATCGGTGGAAACTTGACGTAGGTCTCGAGTTCCTTGAGCCACAACTGTTGCCCGATGGGCAGCATATTCCAGTCATAGACATAAGCCGTCGACGGAGAGGCGATCGCGCCGCCCATGCCGAACAGCGTCTTGATCTGCTGGCCGATCGAGGTTTCGAACGGGTCACGTTTGATGTTCACGATCTGGGTCCAGGAGTATGGCTGCACGCCTGAGATGAAGCCAGCCGGCGCGTCAGACACCATGGCGAAATACATCTTCCAGTTCTTGTAGCGGACCGCGGACGGCTCCTTGCCGGAATAGTAGAGGAACGTATCGCGTGCCGACTTTTCCGACTTTCCTTCGAGGTAGGCGCGCTGATTGACGCCGTCGAGCGTGGTCTTCACGATGCCGGGATACTCGCCCTTCTCGATCTGTGCCTTCAGCTCATTGCCCTTGGGACCGCCGGCGATGTCGACGAAGGTGGGCAGCCAGTCAAGCGACGCGAAGATGTCATTCTTCACCGTTCCGGGTTTGATATGGCCGGGCCAGCGCACGACCAGCGGTGCCCGCATGCCACCTTCCCAGGTGCTCAGCTTGCCGCCCTTGAACGGAGTCGTGCCGCCGTCGGGAAAGGTGATCGTCTCGGCGCCGTTGTCTGTGGTGAAGACGACGATGGTGTTGTCGAGTTCTCCCATCTCCTCGAGCTTCTTCAAGACGTAGCCGATGTTGTCGTCCATCTGCTTCATGCCGGCTTCGTTGACGCCCCAGTCCTTGCCGCCGGGCTCGCCGACCATAGCCAGATACTTGTCCGGTAATACCGTGGTGATGTGCATGCGGGCCGGGTTGTACCAGACAAAGAACGGCTTCTTGGTTTTCTCGGGATCGTTCCTGTCAAGGAAGTCGATGACCTTGCCTGAAATCTCCTCGTCAATCGTCTTGGAGCGCTCAAGTGTAAGCGGCCCTTCGTCCTTGCATGTCTGATTGGCCGCAGTCCCATCGGCGGATGTGCACGACAGCATCGGGCGCGGCGGCGTCAGGCATGTTGTGGTCGCCGGGTCGACTGCCGTCGGATCTTCGGTAAGCCCCGGCACCGGTGTGTTCTTGCAAGGCGGCGCAAGGGTCTGCTTGGTCGGCGTCTTGTTGATGTCGGGGAAGCTCACACCCTGCATGGCATCGAGGTGATAGAGATATCCCCAAAACTCCTGAAAGCCATGTGCGGTCGGCAGAGACTCCGTGTGGTCGCCGAGATGGTTCTTGCCGAACTCGCCGGTGTTGTAGCCAAGATCGCGCAGGAAACGAGCGATCGTCGGTGTGCCGGTCCGAAGATAGGACGGGCTTCCCGGAATTTCCGGTAGGACCATGCCAACACGCACCGGCTGCATGCCGGTGATGAAGGCGGTACGACCAGCCGTGCAGCTCTGCTCGGCGTAATAGGTCATGAATTTCGCACCCTCTTGGCCGATGCGGTCGATGTTAGGCGTTTCGCCGACCATGAGGCCTTGATGGTAGATGCTCGGTTGCATCCAGCCAATGTCATCACCCATGATGAACAGGATGTTGGGCTTGGCTTGGTCCTGTGCGTGGACCATCGCCGTGCTGCCTAGCAGTGAGGTGCCGAGTGTCATTGCGGCTGCTATGCAAGTTTTTGCTGCTGGTCGCATGTCACTGATCTCCCTATCAAGACTGCCGGCCAGGGCCGGCCAGACTGGTTGGATGCGTGAGCTTGGTCGTAAACGCTGGTAGATGTGCCGCTGTCGTGCATCGGCAAGGAGACAGATCGCGAATTGCCAGATTTTCCGCGCGTACGCTTATTGCCCTTCAGCGACCGGAAGGTCTGGGTTCGCCCGCGTTTACATACGCGCGCGTCCTGTGCTGTGCGGATGCAATTCCCGTGGCGGCCGCAATGGCGAGGATCATCTCAGTTACTTCAGTTACTGCGCGCTCTGGGCTGTTCGTTCTCTGCGCGCTAACCAGCACCAACGCCCAGCGCGATGTGAAAAACTGCCTTTGCGTCGCCCGGTGGCCGTTGACATCCTGTTTGGCCTTCTCCAGAGTGAAACCGGTTTCACTTTTTGGATGCATGCTGCTTGAAGTTCGACCTGTCGATCCTCGCCAAGCATATCCCCTTCCTGCTGGAAGGGGCGTGGCTGACCTTTCAGGTCTGCCTGCTTGCCGTCGTTGGCAGCCTCGTCATCGGCCTGCTGGTCGCGGCTGCACGCACCTCGGCCTCGCCGCTGCTCAAACGGCTGGCGGCTGTTTATGTCGACATCTTCCGCAACATCCCCTTCATCGTGCAACTGTTCTTCTTCTATTTCGGGCTGCCCGAGATCGGCATCTACATCGATGCCTTCACCACTGGCGTGGTCGCCATGTCGATCGCCGGCGGCGCCTTCTCCTCTGACGTCATTCGCTCGGGCATCCTCGCGATCGACCCTGGAATCATCGAGGCTGCTGAGGTCAGCGGACTGAAGAAGAGCACGATTTTCCGCAAGATCGTTATGCCCCTTGCGCTTCGCGCCTCGGTTCGGCCGCTGGGCTCGGTGTTCATCAACCTGATCCTGACCTCGTCGATCCTCTCCACCATCACGCTCAACGAACTGACCGGCTCGGCCAAGATCGTCGCGTCCAACACCTTCAGGCCCTTCGAAGTCTATTTCGTCCTGCTCGTCGCCTATGCGGCGCTGACCTGGTTCGTCTCGATCCTGATCGGCTTGCTGCACCGCCACCTCAATCGCAACCGGGCGGAAGGGGCGGTCTGATGCGCTATGGCGATTTCACGCCCTACGATCTCGTGCTCCTGCTGCAGGGGCTCGGCGTTTCTGTGGCGCTGTTCGTGTCGACCACGCTGATCGGCCTGGTCATCGGCACGCTCTGGGCGGTGATCCGCTTCTACCGCGTGCCGGTGCTGGCTCAGCTCGTCGCCTTTGTCGCCGAATTGCTCAAGAACTCGCCTGTGCTGGTGCAACTGTTCCTGGTCTTCTTCGGCCTGCCGGCCTTCCTCAAGATCAACGTCACGCCGACGGAAGCCGCCGTCATCACCCTGTCCGGCAACAGTGCGGCCTTCATCTATGTCATCGCGGTTTCGGCCATCGAGTCGGTCGGCCGCGACCAGATCGAGGCCGCGCGTGTGTTTGGTCTCACCCGCTGGCAGATCCTGCGCCGGGTCATCGCGCCTCAGGCGGCGGCCTTCGCCATCGGCCCGCTGACCGGCCTCCTGGTCAACCAGTTGCAGGTCACCTCGCTGATCTCGGTCATCGGCGTGATGGACCTCACCAAGGTCGGCAACATCCTCAACCTGCGCACGCTGAAGCCCTTCGCCGTCTGGGCCGCCGTCGGCGCGCTCTACTATCTCACCGCCAAGCTGGTGGCTTATGCCGGTGCCCGCTTCGAGAAGCGGCTTCGCGCCCATACCGCCTGGAAGGGTCTGTAAATGATCAGCATCGCCGGCCTGCGCAAAGCCTTCGGCGCCGTCACGGTCCTCAACGGCATCGACCTCGAGATCCGCCAGGGCGAGGTCGTATCGGTGCTCGGCTCGTCCGGTTCGGGCAAGTCGACGCTCATCCGCTGCATCAACGGGCTCGAGAAGATCGACGCCGGCAAGATCACGGTCGACGGCTTCGACGTCTCCCAGCCGCGCGAGCTTGCCGAAGCGCGCAAACGCTCGGGCACGGTGTTCCAGCTGTTCAACCTCTATCCGCATATGACCGCTGTGCAGAACATCGCGCTCGCCCCAGTCGAGGTGCTCAAGGTCCCACGCAAGCAGGCCGAGGCCGAGGCACGCGAATTGCTGCGTTCGGTCGGGCTTTCCGATCGCGCCGACGCCTATCCGGCGCAGCTCTCGGGCGGCCAGCGCCAGCGTGTCGGCATCTGCCGGGCGCTCGCCATGAAGCCGAGCTATCTGCTGCTCGACGAGGTCACCAGCGCGCTCGATCCCGAGATGACGGCGGAGGTGCTGTCGATCCTGGCCAACCTCGCCAAGGGCGGCACGACCATGGTCTTCGTCACTCACGAGATCGAGTTCGCCCGTTCCATCTCCACGCGCATCGCCTTCCTCGACAAGGGGCAGATGATCGCCGACCTGCCAACCGAAGACTTCTTCTCCGACAAGGGCATGGCGCTGCCGCGCGTCGCCCAGTTCCTCTCCAAGATGCGCAAAGACTGAAAAAGACCGAAATGATCCTGCTTGCCAATTCCGAGGCCTGGCCCGGCTTCTCCAAGAGCGTCGACCTTCTGAAGGGCGGCAGCCACGGCCTCGACGCCATGGTCGCCGGCATCGGCGAGGTCGAGCGTGAAGTGAAGGTGCGTTCCGTCGGCTTCGGCGGCTGGCCGAACATGCTCGGCCGCATGGAGTTCGACGCCGGCGTCATGGACGGCACCACCCGCGAGGTGGGCGCCGTCGGCGCCGTTCCCGACACGCTGCCTGTGTCGGCGCTCGCCCATGAGGTGCTGAAGCGCCTGCCGCATGTCATGCTCACCGGCGACGGCGCCCGCCGCTTCGCCACCGAGATCGGCTTTGGCATCGACGAGACGCTCTACGAGGACAGCAAGCGCGTCTGGTGGGAGCGGTTGGAAAAGGAGCTTTCGCCGGACGAGCTGGCGAAGTTCCCCGATATTCCGCTGGCGCCGTTGAGCCGCACCATCACCGACCCCGAGCGGGTGCGCGACACCACTGTGTTCCTGTCCAAGGACAATGCTGCCGGCCTCAACGTCGTCACCTCGACCTCCGGCTGGGCGTGGAAATATCCCGGCCGTCTCGGCGATTCGCCCATTCCCGGCGCCGGCTTCTATGCCGACAGCCGATTTGGCGCTGCCGCCTGCACCCACACCGGCGAGATGACCATGCGCTGCGGCACCGCGCGCACCATCGTGCTTGCCATGCGGCTAGGTTATTCGCTCGACGCGGCAATCGCGCTTGCCGTCGAGGAACTGCTTGAGCTCAAGCAGGGCTTCCTGGCCGGTGTCGTCATCCACGCGCTCGACGCTCATGGCAACCACAAGGTCGTCAGCCTGAATTGCGAAGAACAGATCCGCTACTGGTACTGGGACGAAAGCCTGCCGGAACCGGAACACCGCTTCGCCGAACCGTTCACATCCTGAAACGAATCTACATTCTAAAACTCAAGGGAGAGGAAAATGAAGAACCTGATTGCGAAACTGGCGGGCGCAGCGCTTGCCATCGGCCTCGCGGCCACGGGCGCTGCCCAGGCCGGCAAGATCGACGAGATCCGCGAGCGCGGCACGGTCCGCATCGGCGTGTCGCTCGGCGGCGAGCCGATCGGCTTCCGCGACGCCCAGAACAACCCCGTCGGCTATGACGTCGACGTCGCGACCATGATCGCCGAGAAGCTCGGCGTGCCGGTCGAGTTCGTCGACGTGTCGGGCGACGCCCGCATCTCGATGCTGGTCTCGGGCCAGATCGACATTGCTGTTGCCAACACCTCGGCGACGCTCGAACGCGCCAAGTCGGTGGATTTCTCGATCCCCTACAACCGCGCTGGCCTGCGCATCATCGTCCAGAAGGACGCCGGCATCACCTCGCTTGAGGGCCTCGCCGGCAAGAAGATCGTCGTCGGCCGCGGCTCGACCGGCGAAACCTTCATCAAGAAGGCGGCTCCCCAGGCAGAGCTCGTCTACACCGACAACTTCTCGCCCGAAGGCGTGCTGCTGCTCCAGCAGAAGCGTGTCGACGCGGCCATCGAGGACTCCTCGCTGCTCGACTATCTCGCCACCAAGAACGAAAACCTGGTGACGCTGCCGGGCCTGCACTCCAACGACCCGATCGGCATTGCGGTTGCCAAGGGCGACGATGGTTTCGTGCGCTGGATCGACATGTTCGTGTCAGACTACATCCAGAGCGGCGCCTACGAGACCAACTACAAGAAGTGGTGGGGCGAAACCGCCAACCCGCCGGCACTGACCCCGCTCTGGTAAGCGGCTACCAACCAGGCCCCTCTCCCTATCGGGGGAGGGGTAGGTGGTGCGTCCTTCGAGGCTCGCTTCGCTCGCACTTCAGGATGAGGACCGTGGGTGCCAGCCCGGCTTTATCCTGTAAGGGCTGTCTTTGATCACCGACGGAACTTTCTCGCTCTACCCAAATAGCGCCGGTGGCGCCCACGGTCCTCATCCTGAGGTGCGAGCCCGCAGACCATTCGGACCGGATCGAATTGTTTCGCGGGCGAGCCTCGAAGGACGCACCGACAATACCTAAGACGTCGAGCGCGGCACGAAGAAGGTCGGCACCGTCACGTCGGCCTTGCCGTTGGCGAATTCGTCCGGTCGGGTGAGGAAACGCAGGATCTCGGCGACATAGACCTTCTTGTCGTAGCCGATGGACGAGATCGGATAGGCTTCGAAATCGGTCAGAGACAGATTGTCGAAGCCGTAGAGCCTGAAGCGCACGGGCCGGTTTTGCGGGAGTGCTGCGCGATGAACGTCCATCACGCCCATGGCCATGGCGTCCGACGTGCAGAACACTGCATCGACATCGGGCCAGTCGCCCGACTGGGCCATCTGGCGGCCGCTGGCATAGGAATAATCGCCGCGCAGTTCGGCAACGAGGCGGATGCCGTGCCGCTGCATTTCGGCCTTGTAGGCGGCGATGCGGCTCTGTTCGACGGGCGAGGACACGCGACCTGTAACGAGCGCCGCGGTGCCGACACCCTTGCCGGCGGCGTCGGCAACCGCTTCGGCGATGCCGATGGCCTCATCGGGCACGACCGAGGGCGAGGAGCCGTCATGCATGCCGTTGAGCATCAGCACGTCGTCGCTGCGGAACATCTTGCGCACGCTTTCGGCGTCGGCGAAGTCGGAGAACACTAGGGCTGCATCGACATGGTAGGCGACGCCGTTGCGCAGGAACTCTTCAATGCGCTCGACCGAGCCGACGCGCAGGAAGATGACCTGCTTGCCGATCGACTGGATTTCGCCGATCAGCAGGTCGAACAGGTCGAGGTCGGAGAAGTCGTGGATGTGGTTGACGATGACCGCGATCAGATTGACGGTCTTGGTGGTCAGGCTGCGCGCCAGCAGATTGGGCTTGAAGCCGAGCTTTTCTGCTGCTTCAAGCACGCGCGCGCGCTTGTCGGCAGAGACCGGGCGGCTTTCGCTCGACAGCGCCCGCGAGGCGATGGCGCGCGATACGCCGGCAAGCTCGGCGACATCGGCGATGGTCGGCAAAGTGCGTCGTTTGCGCGAACTGTCCATTGCTGCCTTTGCTAAGTGTCGGTCTTGAAATCCGGCGTCCTGGCCGGGGCGCCCCGCCGCAGAATTCAATCGGGAACTGATTTGATGATTACCTGCTTCGACATTGGCGGTTCAACGATAAAAAGCGCCCGCGCCCGATCGGCCGGCGAAATCGAGATCTTCGATCGGGTGGCGACACCGCTCGACGATTTCGACGCCTTCGCCGCTGTCATCGCCGAGCGCGTCGCGACCGGCGAGGGGCGCTCGAAAGGTGTATCCATCTCCATCGCCGGCGTCGTCGATCCCGCCTCCGGCAGCTTGAAATGCGCCAACATCCCTTGCGTCGACGGCCGCCTGATCGCCGATGACCTCGCGCGAGTGATCAGCCTGCCGGTCTGGATCGCCAACGATGCCGATTGCTTCGCGCTGGCGGAAGCGACCAGCGGCGCCGGCAAGGGCCACCGCAACGTTTTCGGCGTCATCTTGGGCACCGGCGTCGGCGGCGGGCTGGTCATCGACGGCCGCATCGTTGCGGGCGCCGGCGGTTATGCCGGCGAGTGGGGGCATGGCAAGGCGCTGCAGACACGCGTTGGCCAGCCGCCCGTCGACGTGCCGCACTTTGCCTGCGGCTGCGGCCAGTCCGGCTGCGTCGACACCATCGGTGGCGCGCGCGGTATGGAAAAGCTGCACAAGTTTCTCTGCGGCGAGGTGCTGTCGAGCACCGACATCATCGAGCGCTGGCGCGAAGGCGAGGCGAAGGCCAACCGCACCATCGACATCTATCTCGAACTGGTCAGCGTGCCGCTGGCGCTGACGCTCAACATCATCGGTTCGTCCGTCGTGCCGGTCGGCGGCGGCCTGTCCAATGCGCCCGATTTCATCGAAGCGCTCGACCGCGAAGTACGCGGCCGCACGCTGCGCCGCGCCGCCAACCCGCTTCTGGTCAAGGCGGCGCTCGCCACCGAACCCGGCCTGATCGGCGCGGCAGCGCTTGGTCATCAGGAGCTTGCCCATGTCTGACAACATCCTGCTCGAAGTCTGCGTCGACAGCCCCCAGGGTCTTGCAGCGGCGATATCAGGCGGCGCCGATCGCATTGAACTCTGCTCGGCGCTCGAGACCGGCGGGCTGACCCCGTCGCCGGGCCTGATGGCGCTGGCGGCCAAGGCGCCGATCCCGGTCTACGCCATGATCCGTTCGCGGCCCGGCGATTTCATCTATGACGACGCCGATCTCACCGCGATGCTGGCCGATATTGATGCGGTGCGCGCATCGGGTCTCGAAGGGGTCGTGCTCGGCGCCAGCCGCGCCGATGGCAGCCTCGACCGTGATGTGCTCGCCAGGCTGGTTGCACATGCCCAGGGGCTGGGCATGACGCTGCACCGCGCCTTCGACCTCGCCGGCCCCGACTTTGCGCCGGCCATAGACCTCGCTGTCGAACTGGGCTTCGAGCGCATCCTGACTTCGGGCGGCGAAACGACGGCGCTGAAAGGGCTCGATGCGCTTGCCGCCTGTTTTGCTCACGCCGGCAGCCGCATTGCCATGATGCCTGGGTCGGGGGTCAATCTCGAAACTCTCAGTGCAATCCAGGCGCAGCTGCCCTTCCGCGAGATCCACTCGTCCTGCTCCGTCGCCGCTGACGCGACTGCAGGAAAGGCGCTGGACCTCGGCTTCGTCTCGCAGCGTCCAAAGCGCACCGACGAAGAGATCGTCCGGACAATGAAGGCGAGGCTCGCCTGAGACAATCGGGCTGGATTTCGGGTTTTGTTGCAACGGCTGACTGGAAGCGCAAAGTGGCGCTATCCGAGGTCAATTATGCGGCAAGAATTTCGAGCTGCTCGGCCAGGGACGGATTCGGATTGAAGGCATATCTCGCCTGTCGCTTGCGCATCATGTGAACCATTTCGATACCGGACAGGATGATCGCGGCTGATCTTGGTGATTTGAAGCCGAGCATTGGCCGGACGCGGCGCTTGATGCGCCGATGGTCCTGTTCGATCCGGTTGTTCAGGTATTTACTCTTGCGGATCCGGATCGGCTTCAGCCGGCGCCGAGAGCGATCCTGCAAGCGATTTGTGGTGTCACAGGAAACGATCGCCTCCTGATTGGTCTGGCTACCGTCGATGACGACGCGGTCGGGACTGCCATGACGCGCCAGCGCTTTTCGGAAAAACTGCTTGGCCGACGGCAGGTCTCGCTGCTCGCTGAACCAGAATTCGACTGTGTCGCCGACACTGTCGATGGCGCGGGTAAAGCTACATCCACTGGCCGCGGACCTTGATGTAGGTTTCGTCGATATGCCATTTGCCGGTCACGCAACGCTTGCGTCGGTTGAAACGCTCCAGCAGTAGCGGTGCGTAACGGACGGTCCAACGGCGAATGGTCGTGTGGTCGACGGCAATGCCCCGCTCGGCCATTATCGCTTCCAGATCACGTAGGCTCAGACAGTAGGCCAGGTACCAGCGCACGCAAAGCAGGATCACGGACGGGTCGAACTGGCGGCCCCTGAACATTCAATCCTCCGACAATGTCGGAGGCTCCTCTTGCCACAGTGCCGGTATTCAAAACGTTGCAGCACAACCTCCTGAACATGATGGGCCTGCAACGTACCTGTGCCGCGATCTATGCCACAGCCTTCGCCTGCAGCCTTGTACTCTGCTTCGCACCCATTCCCGTATGGGGCGTCATAGGTGCGGCTCTCGCCCCCACTGTCTGTATCGTGCTGGAATCCGTGATGATCTATCTCACTATTAGAAGGAAATTCGGCATCAGGGCATTAAATTCCTTTGGCGAGCCTGCTGCATAAAGTCTCGCCATAAGGGTTAACCGGAATTCAATCAGTCAGGCCAAAGGTGCCGAGACGCTGTATATGCATCATGGATGCTCCGGAACCATCGCAATGTTTCAGAAAACTAATATTTATCCCGATGACGCCATTGTGCCGAACAGCATTGTTTCGAGGTCGACTTGCAAATCCTATAGCGTCGAGGTCGACAACATTGCCGATGAGGATTGGGATGAGATCGCGAGCAATTTTGCCGACATCCACCCCGAACAGACCGCCACCTTTGCTGGCAACCATTGGAAGGGACGCGACAGCCATCTTCTCCTTCGCCGCAACGGTGAACCGGTTGCCGGGGCCCGCGTTGCTCTCGTCAGCCTGCCGCTGATCGGACGCGGTCTCGCATTCCTTCGCTTCGGCCCGTTCTGGCGACGGCAAGGGCAGACGGCTGACCCGGAAATCTACCACGCCATGATCGCAGCCCTGGTCGAAGAATATTGCGTGGCTCGTGGTCATTGCCTGACCGTCCTCACCCGCCCGCATCCGGATTATCACGCGCTGGAATGCGGTTGGCTGCGTGATCTGGGATTCGTGCAAAGGCGCAAGCTCGAGGACGCGGAACGCTATATCGTCAACACGACTCTCGATGGTGATGCCCAGCGGCAGAGTCTTGCGCAGAAATGGCGCTACAATCTGCGTCAGGCGCTCGCCAATTCCCTCGATGTCCACATCACTGAGGCCCCCGAGGAGATTGCAGCCTTTCAGGCACTATACGTGTCCATGATGGAGCGAAAGCAATTTTCCAGCACCACGCCGGTCCATCTTACCGGAGAGTTGATCGCCAAACTGCCCGAAAAGCTCAAGCCGAAGCTGGTGGTTGCCTATCATGGGGATAAGCTGGTGGCCGGAGCAACGGTAGGCCTGTTCGGAGATACTGCATACTATATGTTCGGCGCGACCTCCGCCGACGCTCTGCCGCTCAAGGCCGGATATGCGTTGCACTGGTGGATATTCCAGTGGCTGCACGAGCATGGCCTCCAATGCTACGACCTTGGAGGGGCAGCGCACGAGCCTGGTCTACGCCAGTTCAAGAAGGGGTTCGTCGGCAAGGCAGGGCAGACCGTCACCATGGAAGGCGAATACGACCGATGGACGTCGACCCTGGGCCAGTTTTCGGCCGATGCGATCTTTGGCCTTCGCCACCTCAAGCGCCGAATCCGCTACGGGGCCAAATTCGACAAATCGGCCGATGCTTCATCGTGAACGCATATCTTGCATGCTGTGCCAGCGGGTCTGTCGCAAGCTTTTATGACGAGCCAGAAAGGTAAAAAAACATTTCGTCGCTTGGCTGGAACGCGCACCATCGCCGTGACTTGCCAGTGGGACGCCAACAGCGGTGTGGTACTGCCTTTCAGAAAGCTGGACAGTCTTGCCCAACCAGGGTGGATGGACCAATGGATTGACTGTCTATCGAAGCACGTAAGAAAAACTGACCGTAATATTGCTGTCGGCCAGCCACTGAAGAAGTAAAAATTGTCCCATACTTAACTTACAAAGCAAGGAAGTTGAAGGCGTTCATCGCCTGTGGGATGTGCTGGCTGTGTCGCAAACTAGGGTCAGGACTCATTGATCGTAGCCAAAAGATGACGGCGGCTGCGATGCAGATGATGCGCAAGCCGCGGCGCAAAGTCACGACGATGGACTGCGCCGGTGATCCGATGCGTCCATGTCGATGACGCCATGGTCGAGGCGCCCCTGGTAGAGTGTGGCGCGGTTTTTGGCGACCCAGGCGAGCACCTCTGCCACCGCATCAAAGAGCTCGTCCGGGATCGGCTCATGAAGATCGGCATCCGCGAAAAGCGCGCGCGCCAGCGTGACATTCCTGAAGACCGGCACGCCCGCCTCTTCAGCCTGGGTGCGCAGGTAGTGCGCATGCAGGTTGCGGCCTTTGGCCGTGACCATGGGCAAGGGCATGCGCGCGGGTGAATAGTCGATGACCACCGCGAAATGCGTCGGGTTGACGACAACTGCCGTCCCCTTGCGCGCGGCAAAACCGCCGTCGCCCATCGCCATCTCCTGTGCGAGCTGCTTGCGTTTGCCCTTGATATGCGGATCGCCTTCACTTTCCTTGTATTCGCGCTTCACCTCGTCCTTTGACATCATCAGGCTCTTGGTGTGCGTATGCTTCTGGTAGGCGAAATCGGCCAGAGCCACGACAATGAAGGCCAATGCGGAATAGATCAGTGTCTGGCTGAGGGCGCTCACCGTGATGTCGAGGATGCAGGGAACCCCGCAAGCCAGCGAGTTCATGTAGGGCGAAATGGAATCGCGAATGATGAAATAAAGCAGCGTCGAGAGAATGGAGATCTTGAGCACCGATTTGAGCAGCTCGACCACCTGCTTCATTGAAAAGATGCGTTTGAAACCGGCCGCCGGGCTGATCTTTTCGCCCTTCGGCATCACCGTTTCAAAAGTGAAGAGACTGCCGATCTGTATATAATTGGCCGCGATTCCAGCGAAAATCACTACGCCGAGGATCGGCAGCAGGATCACGGTGCTGTCCCACGCGGCGCTGTAGATGCCAGGCAGGGCGTTGGTTGTGAAATCGCCTGTCGCGAGCTTGGCCATCGCATCGAAAAGCGCCGTCAAACGGGCGTTCGTCATTCCCCATGTCGCCCAGATATAGACGATCACCGACAGCAACGAGATGGTGGTAACCACCTCCTGGCTCTTGGCGACCTGCCCTTTCTGGCGAGAGTCGCGTTCCTTCTTGGGTGTAGGAAGTTCGGTCTTCTCGCCCGACGATCCGCCGCTCATGGGCTACCCTCCTGGCGGATAGGAACGGGCGGTGCTGTACCGGCGCCCGACGAAAACCGCATCACCTCGTAAAAGCGGTTCATATGCGGCTCGAAGACCCGAAGCTGGTCGGTCGCAAAGGGCAGAAGCCGCGAGAAGTAGAAGATCAGAATGAAAATGGCCAATGCGCTCTTGATCGGCATGGCTAGAATGAAGACTTGGACCTGCGGCGCAAAGCGGCTCACAACGGCAAGCGCGAATTCGGCCAGGAACATGATCGCGACGATCGGGCCGGCGATGATGATGACGATGCGCATGGCCTGGTCGGCAATCGTCAGGGCCAGCAATGGGAACTCTTCCGTAATGATCGGAATGCCGTGCGTCGCGGGCCATAGTGCGAAGGATTGGTAGAGCAGGCCTATGATCGGCAGCACCGCCCCGGTGCTGAATACAAAGGTCACGAAGGCCTGGCTGAAGAGGATGCCTAGCGGCGAGGTCTCATGTCCCTGCAGGGGGTCGATCGAGGCGGCAATGGCCGCGCCGCGCTGGTTGTCGATCAAGGCGCCAGCCGACTGGACGGCCCAGAATATCCAGCCGACGATGTAGCCAAGGACAAAACCAATGGCATATTCCTTCGCGAAGACCAGCGCGTAGGATGGGATCGTCCGGTCGAAACTGTCGAGGTGGGCGTAGTTGATGGGTGCGGCGACAATGGCCAATGTCAGGATGACGACGCTGCGTGCAAGGCGCGGAACAGCCGTCGGTGCGATCAGTTGCGATGTTGCCATGAAGGCGTAGATGCGCGGCAGCGTCAGCAGCATCGCAAGAATTTCCCGGTCAAAAAGACCGAGATAGAGCTTGATGACCTGCTGGATGTCGCTCACGTCATGCTCGGAAAGTCGTTGAACAGTTTCGTGGTGAAATTGACCAGTTCGCTACCGAGCAGACCAGACATGGCAGCTATCGTGATCGCAACAGCGATGAGCTTGATGGCAAAGGAGACCGTCTGTTCCTGAACCTGCGTCAGCGCCTGGATCAGGCTCACAGCGATACCGACGACCGCCGCCACAAGGATGGGGGGCAACGACAGGACCATCACAAGGACCATCGACTCGGTAATCTGCTGCAGGGCGACATCAGGTGACATGCAAACTTCCCGGGTTGAGCTTCTCAAGGCTGCCGAGGTGTGACGATCCACGCATCACACGTAACTCTTCACAAGGCCGAGGATAAGCCGCGACCAGCCATCGATCATGACGAACAGAAACAACTTGAAGGGCAGCGAAATCGTCAGGGGGCTGACCATCATCATGCCCATCGCGAGCAGGATGTTGGAGATGATCAGATCGATGGCAATAAAGGGCAGATAGAGCAGGAACCCGATCTCGAAAGCTTCGCGCAGCTGCGTCACGGTGAAGGATGGAAGCACTACCGCAATGCTGCGCGTGTCCAACGTCGCGGCGAGGTCAGGCGGCCAAAGCGACCGTGCAGCTTCCAAGAAGAATGCTTTCTCGCGTTCCGAAGCGTGGCGGTCGAGGAATTCGATGAGCGGTCCCTTGCCTGCTTCATAGGCGGCGCGCAGCCCCTCGGTGTTGTCAAACTGGAAGTTGCCCGCCGAGATGATGTTGTAGGTGGCAACAATGACCGGCGCCATGATGTATCCGGACAGGATGATCGCGAGTGCGTTGAGCGCCATGTTGGGCGGGATGTTCTGCACGCCGATGGCGTTGCGCACGAGCAGGAACACGACGGAAATCTTGATGAAGCTGGTTGCCACCACAGCGATGAAAGGAAACAACGCAGCGGCGCCGACAATAAAAATTAGGCTAAGTGGATCGACCATGGGCCTATGCTCTAGTCCAGGAGGAAGCGGGTAATACGCACCGCAATGCGATCGTCGATGCGCACGAGGTCACCCGTTCCCACGACATCACCGTTGGCGCGGATCGTTACAGCGACACCGTCGGAAAGGACCGGCATATCCAGATCGACGATGGTCCCCATCTGCCACTGCGAGAAATCTGCCAACGGTACTGATTTTCGGCCTATGTCGAAGTCGATCGTCAGGCGCAGCGTTTCAACAGAGATACCTTCGGTACCGCCCGGGACTCGCTGCGTTTCCACTTCTGTCGCGTCGGGATCGGGGGCATGGCCCAGTTCCTCCTCGGTGGCGTCGTCGCTCATACCTCGTCCCCCATCATGTGCGTAATGCCTCACGCGTGCCGGAAAATCGTTCAACGGCTGCATGTCGACACAGCGCCAGCCATCATCGACCATTGCCACATCGAGCAAATGGTCCTGGATGCGCACCAGCATTGTCGAGGGTGAACGCTTGGCCATCACCACGACCGCCCCCGACTCCAGAAGCGCCAGTTCGCCGAACGTCAGTGAAATTGAACCCAGCGTGATGTAGGCGGGGACATGGATCTGCTGGGCGAGCTGCCTCTGGGCGACCGAACCCAACGGCAGGCGATCCCCGACGAGACGCAAAAGAGATTTACGGTCTGCGCCCAGATCAAGATCGATCGCCAGTCCATCCTCACCGGTGACCTGAACCGCAAACCATTGGACGTTACTGCCGGCGAAGTCCTTGAATGCCGCCAGAACATTCTGCTTTTCAAGACGGAGCATGTCGGGTTGCCCCGGCAAGACCGTTTCTGCCAGTGCCAGTGCGATGCCCTGATACATGGCTTCGTGCAGGCCGGCAGGCAGGGACGGGAAGTCTGCAACATCGAGTTCAAGCCCAAGGCGTTCCCGAAACGGGAAGTTGCGAACGTGGACGAGAAAGGGGGCGTCGAGACTGCGCGGGTGAAACGCTAGACACCAGGCATCGCCACGCGGCGCGTCAGTGAGCGTAAAGGCGAGCGAAGCTCCTTCCAGCGCGATCGCCTGATCGCTCAGCGCAACCAGCGCGTTCCAGAGGCCCGTACGGTCAAGACCGACCTGCGGGGGCAGCCAGGGCTTGGTCAAGATCGCTCTCCCTGCCTGGAAAGCAGTGCCGAAATTTCGTCCATGCTTCGCGACGGTTCCGTAGTGGCCGGTATCTCGACTTCCAAAATCTGCACCCCGCGGCGCGAGAACCGAGTCTGGAGGCGTTCGGCGAGCATTTGCGCCGCCTGCGCCAGGCCGGCCAGATCGCCAAGGCCGCCATGGCGGAGCACCACCTCGATGTTATCGCGGCTCACCACGACAGAAATGGCTGCCAGGCCGCTTTCACTGCCGGGCAAATCTAGCTTGACCGTCATGCCGGCTGCAGGATCAACGCGCATCTCTGCGCGGATGGCTTGCTCGATGCGGTCGCCCAAGGCCTGCACGCGCTTTGCGGCTTCGATATCCGGCATAAGGGAAGTTGTCATCGCGCAGCTGGTCACGACGGGCGCAGTGGAAAACGGCACCATTGCAGGGTTAACAGCCATCGCCAGGAGGCGTGGCTCTTTCGGGCTGACCTCCGCGGGGGAATCGGCGTCGCGATCACCAGCGATGCGCCGCATCTTTTCCAGAAATGCGTTTTCGCGCTCGTCCGTGACGCCGTCCCTGAAATCAGATCCGCCGAAGCGGCTGTGCAGGCCGTACCCTTTGTCGCGATGCCCGGCCTTTCCAAACGCCGGATCATGCATCTGTTGCAACAGTTCGTTGCGGGTGTCGCCATTGCCTTCTGCCCGGCTGCCGCCAATGCGTGTCATGCCATCCTCGCTCTGGGTCGAGAAAACAGGTCTTCAACTTCGACTTCTTCCCGGTGCTCGGCTTCGACGGCGGCTGCGGACACAAGATCATCGGTAACGATCTGGAATTTGTCGCGCTTCTTTTGCGCGTACCGATAGGCCAGCGTGGCGCTTTCAAGCTCGCCTTCGAGGCGATGCTCGACGTGGCGGCAGCGTTCAGCGATGTCCTTGAGCGCACCGTGTTCCTTCTCGAGCTGGACGACACGCCCCTTGGTTTGGTCGATCTCGTCCTGATCGACGATCTTGCCGAGAATTTCAGCGTAGATGGCGTTCTCGCGGCTTGGCAAAGTGGCCGCACTCTCGGTGACGTCGGCCTCGGCGCTGACGCGTTGGCGCTGCGCGGAATCGAATTGCTGGCGCTTGGCTTGCATGGCGCGCATAGCCTGTTCTTCCTTGAGCTCCTTGACGCGTAGCAGCATCTTCATCTGCCGGATCATCGCGTCAGCACCCGCAACTTGGATAGCATTGTGTCGAAGTCGTCGAACTCATCCGTGCGCTGCCGCAGAAAGGCATTGATATCCTTGTATTTGGCGATGGCGAGATCGGACTGCGCATCACTGCCGGGTTTGTACTCGCCAACTTTGACCAGCAACTCGACTTCGGCATACGCGGCGAGCCAGCTATTGATCTTGCCTGCCATCTCCTGGTGTTCAGGCGTGCTGATGGCCGTCATGACACGGCTCTTGGAGTTGAGAATGTCGATAGCGGGGTAGTGGTTGGCACTGGCTAGCTTGCGCGACAGCACGATATGGCCATCGAGAATGGAGCGCGTCTCGTCGGCGACCGGTTCGTTCATGTCGTCGCCCTCGACCAGAACGGTGTAGAGGGCGGTGATCGAACCCTTGTCGTTCATGCCGACGCGTTCCATCAGCTTTGGCAAGGTCGCAAAGACCGACGGCGGAAAACCGCGACGCGTCGGGGGCTCGCCTGCAGCAAGGCCGATCTCGCGTTGCGCGCGGGCAAAGCGCGTCACCGAATCCATCAGGAACAACACCTTCATGCCCTGATCGCGATAGAACTCGGCGATCGCGGTCGCCGCAAAGGCTGCCTTGGCACGTTCCATAGAACTCTTGTCGGAGGTCGCAACCACCACCACCGCACGCTTCATTCCTTCAGGTCCAAGGTCGTGCTCGATGAACTCGCGCACCTCGCGTCCGCGCTCGCCGATCAGCGCCAGCACGGTGACATCGACAGCAGCACCCTTCACCAGCATCGAGAGAAGCGTCGACTTGCCGCCGCCAGCGGCAGCAAAGACCCCCATGCGCTGCCCCTCGCCGCAGGTCAGCATGGCATCAATGGCCCGCGTGCCAAGCGGCAACGGGCTGTCGATTATGCGGCGGGTCATCGGTGCCGGCGGATCCTGATAGACCGGATAGTATGTTTCCGGGACGAAGGGATCGTCCTTGCCGTCGACGAAATTGCCGAGACCATCGAGCACGCGCCCCATCAGGCCACGCCCGACGGCGATCTGCTGCACGCGGCCGGTGCGTCGCACTTCCGTCTGCGGACTTATGCCCTGCGTGTCGCCGATCGGAGACAGCAGTGCCTCTTCGGAGATGAATCCCACGCACTCGGCCAGCATCCGTGCCTTGGTGGTACGATTGAAGAGTTCGACGATCTCGCCGACCTGCACATCGGGCACCGCTGCGTGGATAATTGTACCGATCACCTTGCGTACACGCCCTGTCAGTCCGAACGGTACGAACCCAGAGATCGACGTCTTGAGCCGTCCGTGCAACTGGTCGAAGCGCTGCGCGATGAGTGTTGAACGGCCTTCAACCAGCGCGGCAATATTGGTGGCAGCAAGGTCCGACGGATTGACGGTCATCCGGCGTCTCCACTGGCCGCCACTGCCCTCTCCGGTACGGAGTCGGTCACTTGCCGCGCACCTGCCGCGTTCCGGATGGCGAGCGCCAGATCATCCATATTGCGCCCCATATCGCCCTCTACGCGGCCAATGGCGGTCTCGACGATGATCTGGGGGGAGACAAGTCCATCGTCCGCGACGACATCGACCAGTTCCACTTCGGGGAAATCGGCGACGATCGTGCCGATGATCTTGCGTAGATACTCGTATTGTTCACGCGAAACGCGCAACTCCGCTTTCTTCTCACGGCGCATTTGGCGCACCGATGCGCGCACCAGAATCTCGGCCTTGGCGTTGTCGTCGAACGTGTCGACCAGTGACCGCACAGCGGCAATGACAAGCTCGGAGACGTCAGTTTCAAGCGCTGCGATGCTGGCGTCCAGCACACGTTGTTCTTCGATGAGCCGCTCGACAGCTTCCACCCTTGCGCGTGCCGTGCCTTCTGCATAGCCGCGCTGCTTCATCTCCTCGAAAGTCCGCTGCGAATCTTCGATGATGGTGGCGGCGAGTTGGCGAGCTGCGTCGACAATCGCACTGGATTCCGCAACCGGCTCAAAAGTTGCCTTCGGAATGATGTGCGCCCCGGAGGCAAGTCGGAAACCAAGTTCCCTTATCCGATAGTAGCCGACCATGACGGCATCCTCCGGCGAATGAGTTTCACGAACAGGCTGCAATCGAGTTCAGGGGGTGCTCCGTTCAAAGAAGGCCGCAGATCGGGTGGCAGGCGGCGTTCAAGCAGTCGTTCGATGCCCGGCGCCACCGCCTCCGTCAGTCGCAGGAGTGCTGCCAGGCCGAAGCGCACGAAACCGCGCTGCACGTCTTTCTCGTCCGCGCCTGCAGAGAGGATCGAAAGGAGGAGGTTGTCGCCATCGGGCGTCATAAGTCCCGCATAGAGCACGGGCGCTTCCTGGGTTGCGAGCATGAAAGCAGCAGGGCCCAGCGCAAGTCGCACGCGTTGGCGCTCGGCTTTCGCCGTCGTATGAAGTATGGCGCGGTGCAGGATGGCGGCAGCGACCAGCAGAGAGACCTGCTCCAGTTCCTCAGCGGGGGCGCTGACGAGTTTCAGTGCAAGCCGCCCCCTGGGATCTGCGGCGAGTGCAAAAAACTGGGTGGCCGAGACGTTGAAGTCCGCTCCAGTCACCGCGCGTGTCGCGATGGCGCGGATCGAGCGCCCGAAATGCGGCGAAACCGACAGCTTGCGCATCTCCGCCGGGACGAGCGTCGCGTCGATCCACGCACTTTCATCGAAACCGTCAAGCACGTGCGCGAGCGCACTCGCTACACGAGCAATTTCACCGAAAGCACGCCCGTTCGCGGGTCCGCTCCTGGCCTCCTCCATCATTCTCCCCCTGCGAGCCCCTCGTACCACGCCGGCACAGCGGTCCCCCTCGCCAATCCAGACTTAAAAACCGCGTCCGGCACGCCGGAGACACGCGTAGCCGCACCTCAGGACGGCTCGAGGATCGTCTCCCCGCTACCCAACGGCGCGACATTGCGGGTACGCGACCGACGCTTCACCACAATCAACGCAATCAAACTTGCCACCGTGGCTGCAAGCAGAACGACGATAAACGCCAAGGCGCCATATACGAGCTGCCAGAAATAGGACGCGTCGGATTGTTTTACTGCGAGACCTTCGATGACGCTGACCATCTGCGCGTCGACAGCGGTTGCCGAAAGCTCCGACGGCAGCGCTTCAGTCAGCACGACAGTGACGGCGGCATAGTCCATTCCTTCAATCGAACTGCTAACGAGACGACGGATCTGGGGTACAAAGAACTCAAGATCTACATTCGGCTCGTGCTTGATGAAGACCGCCGCCGATGACGGCTTGACCGGTTGGCCAAGCTGCGGCTGATCGGGCAGAACCACGTGTACGCGCGCCGTCAAGACGCCATCGATCTGGCTGAGCGTCTGCGCAACTTCTTCGCCAAGTGCGTAGATGTAACGAACACGCTCCTCAAAGGGCGAGGATATGATGCCCCCTTTCTGGAATACCGACCCGATCGATTGCCGAGTGATCTTGGGGTAACCCTTGCCGGTCAAGATCGTGATCGCCCGCACCATCTCACCTTCTTCGACACGCAGGACAAACGCTTCGTTGAACGAGGTCTTCTCCGCGGCGACGCCGTTGGACATCAAGATGGCAAGCATCTCGTTGGCCTCGCTTTCGCTGAGATTGGAATAGAGGTCCACCTTGCATGCGCTCAGAGCGAAAACGCAAAGTAGGACAAGGGTCAATCCGAGCGCACGCATCGGCCTGCACCAGCGGTCATGATCGAAAATGCGACGTTCAGAAATTGGCCCCACAACCGTCACTGCCCCTTCATGAGCGTGTCGAGCGCCTGTGTGGACTTACCTGTCAGCTTTGACGAGATATCCACCAGAAGGGTGAAATTCGTGATTTCCATCTGCACTGCCATCAGCATGGACGCATCGACGCTGGAGCTCTTCATCAGCTCCGACACCCGCGCTTCCCGCGCATCGAAGACACCACGCAGCTTCTGAAGACCGTCAAGGATCATGTCTCCGGGCTCGGATCGGGACGCGCCTTCCACGCCTTCAAGACCGAGCCCGCGGCGCGCGCGCGCCTGGGCATCAAGCTCGGCCTGGGCTGGCGGGGATGCGGATACAGCCACTGGCCCAGACTGTTGGGTCGCAGCCGGCTGATCAACCGCCTGGCGCTGAAGCGCGTCCTTGAAGGCGTCTACCTGTTGAGCAGGAATAGTGCGAGCAGCGTCGGAAGCTGGAATCGTGCCGGCTGCCGCAAGAGGAATTCCAGTTATCATGTCCGCATCTCCAGCCGCATCAGATGAGCTTCAATATTGAACGCGCGACGCCGCAATCAAGCAAGATTCTGAATGCTATACATTTTGCAGTTCACGTAACCCGAAACGGGGCGCATCGCGATTCGTGGATGTTATTTGCAAACGGTATCGCACATAATCATCTGGCCAATTTTTTCGCAAGAAACTTAACCTTCAAGGGTTTTTAATCCAGCCGCTGCCAGCGCCGCAAACGGGGTGGAGGGAGCCGTCTCCACAACGAGCTTGAAAACGCGTTGCGCTTCGTTCCTGTCTCCAACCCGCGCAAGCGCCAGTCCCAAATAAGTCATTGCAGCATCGCTAGGTGGCAGCGCCCTCAACGTCGAAATCGCCTCATCGAGATCGTTGCGCGCAATCTGGACAAGCGCCTGCCCCAGAAAGCCGGCTTCCGCATCTGGTCGTGCGGCAGTGACCCCTGCGAAAATCCGCTCCGATTCCTGGTTCAGGCCCGCTGACAGCGCGATGAACCCCAATTCCACAAGCAGCCGAACATCGTCGGCCTCAATCAACTCCACCATCTATCCGTCCCCGACTGCCGCCTCGCCTGTCGTCACATGGTGACGGGCGAGCAGGCCCAATTCCTTACTGCAGATGTATCAAGAGAAGCGCCCGCTGGGCGATCTGCAATTCGTTGCGGAAATAGCGTGCCCGTCGTGCGTGCCGACATGCCGCGGCCAGATACGCCTGCCCCGAAGCGGAATGTCCGCGTTCCAACTCGCATATGGCGAAGATGCTACCCGCGCGCGGATGCATCGGTTCGTCCGAGAGACAGGCTGTGACCAGTGCGTCCGCTTCCTTAAATAGGTTGCGCCGCAATGCCAGGACGGCGAGGCCGAGAAGCGCTTCGTGCGCGCTTTCATCGGTGCCCGCCCGCACAGCAAGCAGCAGAGCCGAATGCTGTTCCCGTAATTCAGAATCAGCAACCACAGCGGCGCCGTAGAGGCCGCCGATCGGCCCCACGTCATCCATGCAGGACAATGCAAGGGTGTCGCTACCCGGCGATGAGCCGGTTGCGCCGGGTATCCGTTCAAACGCCTTGTGTGCTGCATCCATGTCATCTCCGGCGATCGCTAGGACCGCCGCCGCCAATTTATCCCTCTCAACCGCCCGCCGGCGAAGCGTCGTCAGGCCAAGCTCCACAAGCTGCCGCCGCGCATCATCATCGTCGCTCATTGCAGCCTGCGTTCCGGCCGGACCGGCAGGTATGAAGGGAAGCGTCCGTGAAATTTCTTCCCTGGGGCTCAGCACCCGCATCGACTCAAACCCTTTTTCGCCCCACCCAAACCCTTGGCAGCGCAGCTGTTGCGGGAACCTCACATAAATGCGCCCGCACGACTGTATCGAACGGCACAGTGGAGCCTTCTGTGGTGGCTATAGTGAAAGAGCGTCCAGTCGGATGAATCCAAAGGTGGCGAATGCTCTTCAACCGCGAAGGCAACCATGTCGCAAATGGCAATGTGGGCATGGACGGGCGTCAGGCCGCCCTGCATATCGACCAATGGCTCGCGGCGCGGCTGCCGGAAACACAGGACCATGAAGCCGTGTTCGAGACGCTGCGCCTGCAGATGCAAAAGGTCGAGCACGCATGGCGCTCCCGCTCGCCGCTCGCCGCGCAGATCATCGACGAGATCGGTCGCAGCGGCTCCATGGAAGACATCGTACGGCAACTCTCCCGTCTTGCAGACCATATTCGAGCGACAGAGGGCAAATCGGGTGCGGACACGGGTGGGAACATGTCGTCGCTTGAGCAGCGACCGCGCGCGGTGCGCACTTTGATCAGGCTGTAGGGGGGCAACGTCATGGTCATCTCGAATTTCTGGGGCGGCGCGCTGGGACTGTCATCAAACCAACCCGGCTGGAACGCTCCCGTCGGCAGCTATCTCGACATAGCGCCCGCTGCCCTTGCCTCGGCCACGTTCCTCGCTTGGCCTCGCGCCAACCAGGTTGCCTATATCAACGAGCATGGTGCCGGCACTCCGAAATCACTCGAACTCGGCACACCACCGAACGGAATGCGGGTTTCCATTGCAGACACCAAGACGGTCCTTCTGCAACTGCCGGCAACGCCCGGAGGCGCCCTCCCCGGGAAGGAATTTGCGGTCAACGGCACGGGACGCGACGCCACGCCAGCCGAACTTGCGACCAGTCCCGCTCTGCTCGCCCCCGACGTCTTCCTCTCCTGGAAAAAGCAGGACCAGGTCGCTTATCTTCAAGGCAAAACTCAACCCGTCACGATCGGCGGCGGGCAAAGCAAAATCTTCGCCAGCGCGGTGCCCGACGTGCAATCAGGCGCCGGCGTCATCCAGAGAACGTCAGGGGACGATCAGCCGATTCCCTATTACTATCTGAACGGAGGCGCGGCCGGGTCTCCATCGTCGATCATCGCGGCGAGTGCCGAGGCTCTGTTCCCCTCGCTTGACGGCGTCAACAACATCATGCCCGTGGAGTTCCGCCCGGAAGACTTCAACACGCCTCCCAGCGCACTGACCACCGATGCCGCAAAGAGAGCATTCCTGGCGAGCTTCTCGACGTGGCACTCCGCCTACCAGTTGGAGTACATCAAGACCCACGGCACGGGCGGCGCGCTGAGCATCGCCGATGCATCGGGCAACCCATTGCTGACGGCCTTCATCTCCAAATCAAATCCAAATGAACACCACATTCTTCAATCGCTCGACAAGAATGCGATCGCAACCTTGTCGAAGGCCGATCAGGACGAAGTTGTCCGATTGGACGTGAGCGGTGCTTTGGTCAAAGCGCTTGGACTGAGCAGTAATACAGCCACCCTCGTCGCCCAAGTGCAGAGTGTCATCGATCGTATTTCGGATGATTCAATCGCGGCAAATAAGACAAAAAACAAAACACCTGCTTCGCTATTACCCGCAGACGATCAAAAACCCTTCCTGACACAACTTGAGATACTGAAAGGCCAAATAGAAAATTCCGGCCTAGTCTCGCCAGCAGATGTCGGTAACAAAGTCCAGGAATTACGGGAAAGATACCAAAGAGCATTTGAATTTTTTGACGTGAAAGCCCCCCAAGAAGCGACAGCATATATGAACAACAGCGACAAGAATGGAGGTAAATACAGCGATCCTATCACTGTTTATTACGATGTAATCTCACCAAATGGAGACATGTCTGGAATCAACAAGGGCTATGCAATCTTCATTGCCCAGGAAAAGCGCATCGCCGAACTCGCCGAGGCGCGCAATGCGGTCGCGGCCAATGACGGTTCCTTGTTTGGCAAAAAGCTTGACGTCCCCTACCTCGTCTACAAATTGCAGAGCTTGTACAACCTGACGCTGGAAGCCCATGTCGTCATGGAAACCGAAGAGATCAATCAGCAGAACGCCCTGCTGAAGACCTATGCGGCAATGCAGGACATCATCAACCGGACGCTGCAACTCTTCGGGAAAGCCGACGAGGGAGGAAAGTTCATTCTCGGCAAGACGGAGTTTGACGACTATCCCTCCTTGTCCACCGAACAAAAGATGATGATCGCGATGTTCGAAGACGTCCTGGGCAGCCGTCAAAAGCATCCGCTTGAACGGCTCCGCGGCATCAGCAGGCCATTGAGCAATTTTTTTCATCAGGACAAAAATGATGAGAGCGGTCAAAACTACGACTTGGTGAGGATGACACATCCTCAGTGGAGCACGATCGGGACCCGTCTCTCTGAAACCGTGACGCTGATCAACCAGAACAGTCAGATCAAGATGAACGACATCAATTCGCTCGACAAGCAGCGCAACCGTCACTTCGAACTCGCCAACAACGCGCTTGCCAAGATGAACGAAATACTGGCGAACATCAGTCGAACATAGGCCGCGGCCGGCACGGGTAAAGGCACGATGCGTATCAGAAATCTGGACATTGGCGTCGAGCGGGTTACACGCTGGAACCTCGGCGACGACCTGCAACTGCCACGCGAAGGAACCGGCCTCCCCGTTTTTCTTCCCCAGCAAGCCGCGCTCGACGAGGTGCTGCGAAGACCCTCGCTTGACGAGCGCCTGCCTGAAGTCTTGCAGCCAACCAATCTGGATCCCGGCCTTCTTGATCCTTCTGTCATGTCCCAGACCCGCACCGAGCTCCAGCAGATTTTTGCGCAACACGCGGCCGCGCATGACGGCGAGACGGCCGTACTTTTCCAGTCGGCCGCCGACCTGCTCGGCGTCGACGCGTTTTTCGACCGCGAAACGCGGGCCGCCCTCGCGATGCTTTTACGCGGATGACGAGCGCTGATGACGACCGCCGATCGCGCCGTGCGCTTGCGCTCGCCAAGGCGGAACCACCCTTGACCAAGCGTCAGAGGGATTTCCTTCTGCTCAACATCTTCGTGCTTCTGCGCCATGGCTATGTCGAACGGGCGCGAGCGCTTGCGGAAGCCTTGCACCGACTCGGCGACGACAGTGCGAGCGTACATCTGGCGCGCGCGGTTCTGGGTTTCGCGTCACAGGACTGGCAGGGGGCGCTGAACGTTCTTGACGTGCTGGACCGCTTCAGCCCGATCGAGCGGTTCGGAACGTATCGGCTCAACGCCCAGCAGCGCGCGCGGCGCTACATCAAGACGAAGTGCCTGTCTGAACTGGGTGATACCGCGCGCGCGCGCGACGCGCTTGACGCCTATCTGCGCCACGGAGAAGAAGGGATCGAACAGCCGGAATAGACAGATGCCGCCAAGTATCGGCAGCTGTCATCTACAGTACAAACCCTTCCGCTGAAGTCGCTATGAATGGTTTCAGCACAAAGCGAAGAGGGGTTTTTCATGTCCATCCTCGATGGCGTTTTCAGCAACAAGAAGGCTATGGAAGATGCAATGAGTTTCGCGCAGAACATGACGCGCGAAGCCATGCCCCATCTCGATGCCAAAACGCGGCATATCATCGAGCTGACCAGCGATGGCAGTTCGCTGGGAGATGCCCTTGGCATCACCAAGGATCAGAAAGCTGCCCTCCTCGACATGGGCTGCCGTCTGTTGCAGGTCGGAGAAACTGACAAGGCCATCGACGTCCTGATGCGCCTGAACCAGCTCGATCCGCTTGAAGAGCGCGCGTATTACGCGCTTGGCGTTGCCTGCCAGACCCGCGGCGAGCTTCAGAAAGCCGCCCACATGTACCTGCAGTTCCTCGCCCTGGATGCCACCAACCCGGCTGGGTACCTGCGTCTTGGCGAATGCCTGATGGCCGCTAGGGAATATTCGGACGCCTACGTCGCGTTCGAAGCGGCACGGAATTTCGCACAGGAGGGCGCCGGTGATCCGGAAGCGCTCCAGGAAGCGCTCGCGATGCTCGCGATACCGGAAGTCGCCGCAGCCGGCAAACCGTCCAAGTCTTGATTACTGCTCACAACACAAATGAAAGCCCATTTTGGGCCTGGGGAACTCGATCATGTCAACCATTGGAATATCACAGGTCATTCCCAACACTACCGATCTGTCCAACATCAATGGAACACAGGACCCACGCGCCAGCGCTACCGGCAAAGGTGCCCTTGCAAATGGGATCGTGCCACCTAGCGACAACGGCGGTGAAAAACCCGATCTTGCCAAGGCGCTAAAAAGTCTCGCCGCCTTCATGACTGGCACAGGTTCCGTCGATACCGAGGTCCTGCTTGTTCAGGTCGCCGTCGCCATGCGCGATACGGAAGCGACCACGCAGAAAAGCAAGATCAATACGGACCAGGAGACCAAAAAGGCCCAGATGAAGGAGAAGGAGGCCAAGCTCGAGGAATCCGCCAAGAAGCTGGAAAAAGCTCAGAACGGCAGTATCTGGGACAAGATCAAGCTCGCATTCGAATGGCTAGGAGCGCTCATCGCGGCGGCGGTCGCTGCCGTGCTGATCGCAACGGGCGTCGGTACAGCCGTGGGCGTGTTGCTGCTCGCGGCCGCTGTTACGGCCCTTGTGATGGCCATTGATTCCACCATCACGGCGGCAACGGGCCTTGGCATTGCCGGCAATATCGCAAAGGCCGCCGGCGCCTCTGAGGAGCAAATCGCCAAGGCGGATATGGGCTTCAAGATCGGCGTTGCCGTTTTGGGGGTCGTTTTTGCGGTTGCCGCAGGTGGAGCCGGTGTCGGTTCGGCCATGTCATCGGCGGTTGGTGCCGGCGCCAGGGCCGGTGAGACCGCATACAAGGCGGGAGAGAGCATCGCACACATGGCAAAGAGTATCGCTTCCGCTGCCAAACAGGGCTTCTCGGCTTCGATGCAGGCTTCGGCGAGCACCCTTGGCCAAAGTGCGCAGTTGGCCCAAAACGCCGCAGGGGTCACCCAAGCCGTGACCACCGCCGGCACCGCCACCGTGGGTGTCGCCGCCACCGTTGCAAAGAGCGAGGCGACCACCCTCCGCGCCGAGGCGAAGCGACTCGAGGCTCAGGCCAAGGTCAACGAAGCCTTCATGCAGGCCCTCGACGACATGATCGACCAGGCCCTGTCGCGCCTTCAGGCATCGAGCGAGCGCTTCAACGCCATCCTGGATGAAATCACCTCGGCTATGAACGACCGCAGCAACACCCTCAGCCGAGCACGGTTCGCTGGGTGACAAACCCTTCCCGAATTCGATCGCCTAGACGCAGGAGAATGAAATGATCGATACCAATTTCAATATGCTCCCGAAGTCCTTCTACACGGAAGTCGATGGTCAGAAGACACTGACGGTGGACAAGGCTCTTGCCGACAAGGTGCAGCTTGGCGTGCAGGCAAGGCTGGAGACCATTCCGCAGGCTCAGAAGGAAGCGCTCCTTGCGGCGGTGTACAATCTCGCGCCGGGCGATGTCTCCGCCCCCGGCGCACTCGAGGCCAAACTTACCTCACTGCAAAATGCAGCCAAACTGTTGGCCGACCTGCCGCCGGAGACCACCGCCTTCGTGGGGAATATTGCGAAGTTCCTAGCGCGAGCCATGATCGAAATGGCAGGGGAGCAGCGCCAGAACGCCCTCGCCGACCGGATGAACGCTCGCGAAACCGCGAAAGCCGAATTGATGAACCAGGCCGACAGCATGGACAAGGCTGCCGATAAAATGACGGAAGGCGCGCTCACGGCGCTGATCGCGGGCGTGATCGGCGGTGCGATCTCGATCGCCGGATCCCTGGGCACCGCCGTTTCCGGCCTGAGCCAGCTCTCCAAGATGTCGACTGCGATACAGAGCATGAAGGGTATGACCCCCCAGGAGGCGGCGACTTCGCTTGCGAGCAATGCCTTTGCGAAAGCGCAGTCGGCAACGCAAGTCTATGCGGGCATAGGCCAATTGGCCACTTCGTCGGGTGAAATCGTCAAGACTGCCGGATCCACCACGGACGCGAGACTCCAGGCGGATGCCAAGCGGCAAGAAGCGCAGGGTATGCGCGACGCCGCAGACGCACAGTTCGCGCAGCAGACAGCCGAGCTCAAGAAGGAAGTTCAGGACACGATGAATGACATGATCAAGCAGATCATCAACTTCATCAAGGAGTTGAAAGATGCAGAAGTCGAAGCAATGCGTGCGCTGACACGGGTCTGAGGACAGTGATGCAATCCGTTCTGCCGGAATTCAGGTCAGCTATCGAGGCGCTGTGGCAATCCTTGGGGTTGCCCGCGCCGAAGTTTACCGAGCCCGGGCATATCCAACTGCGTGTCGAGAGCATCTCCCTCAACCTGCTCGACAACGGACGCGGCGCCCTCATCGTCGAGGGTGTGGCGGGGACGGTGGCGACGGAACAAACCACCAGAGCCGCGCAAATCCGCAAGATTCTTCAAACAAATCTCGGATTTCTCCTCGATAGCGATGCGTCAGTATACGTAAAATCCCTGAAAAATCAGGGCATATCACTGTTGGTGCAAGCGCGATTCCTCTACAAATCGCACTCGACGGCGATACTAGTCAAAAAAATTGAAGACGTTGTCCGACTTACAGAGTACTACTCGTCGGAATTCAAAACAGAATATGCGACGATAAGACCTGCCGCACCAAAATTCGACGGAGCTGATGCTCCGGTAATATTCAAGCCATGATAACAAAAGAATGACCGTGCTACGGGAGGGGGCACATCGATGAGCGCATTGGGAGAACTTAGTAGTTACGCATCCTTGAAGGAGGCGAAAGAACCGGTTTCGAGTGACACAAGCGTCCCATTTCTGTCGGGTCAGCTTGGCGCTGAACTTGGGCTCTCAACCGAGGCGCTTCGTATCGGCCTGACAGTAGCTTCCAACCACCTTTTGCGGGGCGCGTATGGCGAGGCGATGCGTGTCTATGTCGGTCTTGTTCTGTGTGAGCCTATGAATGTCGACTTCCAGGTCGGTCTTGCAAACTGCGCCAATCTGATGGGAGAACACTGCGTCGCCCTGCAAGCCGCATCAGCCGTCATCATGCTGGCGCCTTCCGACCCGCGTGGATATCTCCTTTCTGGCCGGAGTTGCATCATGTTGGGCCAGATGGACGAAGCCACAGAAGACCTCAATGACGCGCTGAAACATGCGAATGGCAATGGTGCCGTGGTCAAGGAGGTTGGGCTCCTGCTGGACCGCATTTCGATGCCGGCGTTGGGCTAAGGCCCCAGAGCCGAGAGCAGGCAGGGACACCAATGAGCCCTACAGGGACGAAAGAAGTGCCCGAAGATAAAGACATTTCGACGATCGGCGCACGATTCGGGCTGAAAGGGCAGGATGCCTTGATGATGGTCGCCCTTTGCAGCGGCCTTTTGCAGGAAGTTGGTATAAGTGGCGACCAGTTCCTTGCGCGGCTTGAGCAAGGTGACGACGTCGGGGCGGCACTCGGTCTTCCCTCGGAACTGACGGAATTTTTGTATGCGCGCGCACACCGGTGGTTCATGGTCGACCGGGTCGATCGGGCAGAACCGTTGTTTCGCGCCTTGTGCGTGCTTGACGGTCAGAGCGCGGACTACTGGATCGGGCTCGGCATATGCCTGCGCCTGCGCGGCAGTCTGGACGCGGCCGCCCTCGCCTTCAGCACCGCCGCGCGGCTGCGGCCGCACTGGGCCGTTCCCGCATTCCACGCGGCCGAACTGGCGATCCAAACTGGCGACTACGGCGGTGCGCGCGGCTATCTCGCCCGATTCCACGAAGCGCCAGATCAAGATATCCCGGAGCGGATGCGGCAGGAAGCCGCCCGCATGGCAGTTGCGCTGGGACGCCACACCGCATCCGCAAGCAATGCAAAACCAAGTGTGATAGCCAGATGAGCGTCGACCCCATTGGCGGCGGCTTTCTCGCTGAAAAATGGGACCTCATCCGAGAAATCGGCCGCAACATCGCTGCGACGCCTATTGCCGTGGAGAGGTCAGCTGGCAAGCCTGCGTCGTTGACGCTCCCCGACCCGCTCAGCCAGGGTATCCCGCCGCCGCCTGCCGATCGTTCGAGCCTGCCGACCGATAGCCCCGAACGCCTGCGCGCGGCGGCACTTTCGTCCATGATGGAGGCGCTCCGTGCCCCACTCGCCGGTCCAGCGCAGCGTGTTGGCCAGGAATGGGCAGCGACGCTCGCGCAATCGTTGGCGGACTTTGTCACGGCAGGCACGGGCGGGGTTAAGCCGACGCTCGCGCAACCATTGGCGGACTTTGTCACGGCAGGCGCGGGTGGGGCCAAGCCGACGCTCGGCGTAGCCACTGTCGACAGCCCGGCCTCAGGTTTTGAAGGGTCGGTTGCAGAATTCTTTGGACCCGGCAACGAACAGCGCCCCGGCGCTCGGCAGCCTGTCGGCATGGATGTTTCGCTCGTCCTGCGCCCGGAACCGCAACGTTCCGAGGTGAACTGGGAACGTCCCTCCTTTGCCGAGGCTCGTGCCGAAACACCGCGCATCAGCGCCGGAGAAAAAGCGACATTGGCTAACGCCGCACCGATCATGACCTTGCCTGGCGAGGTCGCCGACGCCTCCGTCCAGGCGGAGATGATCAGAAGGGGTCTGGTGGAGCTCGACCTCACCTCGATGGCCGCCGGCGTGATCACTGCTGCGCCGGAGCGGGCAGGTGTCATCGCGTCCTTTGTGCTGAACGCACACTTCCTGCCTGGCTGGCCGCCCGCGCGCCCGTTCGCGAACCCGGAGGCCAAGGCATTCGTCGAGGTCGTCGCGCTCGACAAGACGCTGAGCAGGAGCGAGGTGGAGATGTTGACCTACCTGGCAAATTTCGGCGTAAGCCTCCAGCATCTAGAAAAGCTGATTAAGGCCCTTAAACGGGCCGGAGACGGTCCGGGCTTGGCGCAGGCGCTGGCCTGTTTGCTGGGCAATCTCAGTGCGGCCGTGCGGGCGCTGAGCGCAGAACTGGAGTCGTTCATCGCTGATATATCAGTCGAAGGACAGTTGCAGACCAAACCGGCGCCAGGCAACCGACGGCGCATCGATCTCAGCTAGCCGGCGTCGTCTTCTCGGCTGCATGTGTCAGTCATCTTCGACACAGCTGCACCCGCAATGTTCGGTAAAGGTTGCCATCGACGAATATTCGCAACGCGGAAATCGAGGCTAAATGTCGACGATCGTCCCATCACTTCAACCAGCTTCCGGTCAGCTGCCCGGTGCCGTGCAACCCGCTGCCGAGACGATCGCGCCCGCGACGCAGCAGAGCTATACACCCCTATGGCTGATCGGCAGCACCACAAGCCAGAACGCTTTTCAGCATCTCGGCATCCGCACGCCCAACGCCCCCGGTGATATCGCCGCGCTTCTTTCCAGGGTGTCGCTGACCCTCGAACTCACCATGGAGGAAGGCCGGAAGCAAAATACGCTGGCCAGCCTGGCAAGCCTTGCAGCCGCGCTCTCTGCCTTTGGATTGGAGGCAAAGCGCGAGGCCGCGGAAAATGAGCGCGAGGCAAGGGACACATCGGCCAAGTCGCTGGCTGACGTTCGCGAGAAGACAGATCCGCTCGTGTCTGCCCGCAACACCGAAAATGCCAGGATAGACACCTTCAAGGGCCAGATTTCACAGCTTGAAGCACGGCTAGCCGACCCGACAGTCGTCGGAGCGGAGCGAACGCAACTGCAGGCCCAACTCAGCACCGCGCGTGACGGCCTGAGCACGGCATTAGCAAGCCGCGAGACGATCGACATCAAACTCGCAAATGCCCGGATTGAAAGCCTGGAACAGCAAGTCTCGGACGCCGAGGCCATGTTGAAAAAAATGAAACCTGGCTCTTCAAAGGCCGAAGAGCAAGAGGCGCTGCTTGCCTCGCTGCGCAATCAACTCGCTGCCGCGCAGAGCCAGCGCTCAACGTTCATCGACGGGCCAAAGACCGAGGCCATACGCAACAGTTTCTCCAACTCCAATGCTGCCGCGCTCCAGAGCGCCACCAGCGCACTGGCGACCCGCGTTGATCAGCACAAGCAATCCTTTGCCACAGAGATCCGGGAGCTTGAAGAAATGACCCTGCAGGCGGCGGCCGTCGCGGCAAACCTGACCGCCGCCTACCAAGCCAACCGCCAACAGCAGGACGTCGACGAAGCCGGTCACGACAAGGCTATCGACCAGATATTCGAATCCCTGACGCGCGAATTGGGGGTTGTCGGCGAGAAGGCAAACGCAGCTTTGGAAGCGACGCGCCTGCGCCTTGCAGACCTGAAAGACGAGCATCGAAGCCGCAACATCGCGCAATCGGCGCTTGCCCTGCTCGGCGCCCTCGCCACAATCGTCGGCGTGATGTCCGGAATTGATACTGACGCCCCAACCGTGCCGACCGTCGCCAATCGCTTCCGCATCGATATCTAGGTCTCAATCGGTCGCGAACCGGGGCTGCGCGCCTGTCCGCGAAGAGCTGCACATAGGTTTTCCAAGAATATCCGGGCGTAAGAATTGCAGACGACGTGATTATCTGTTTCTGATTGTCAGGATCCTCCGGTTCGGCCCTTAGCATAGGGGCGATGTTTAAGGTGCCGAATGCAGCGCTTTTTGCTAAAACTGTCCAAGCGCAACGACCTGTTACTGGCGTTCCTGCTGGTCAGTATCATCTTCATGATGATCTTGCCGCTGCCGACAGCGCTAGTAGACGTGTTGATTGCCATAAATCTCACATTTACCGTCATTCTGCTGATGGCGGCGGTCTACCTGACCGACGTTACGCAGCTTTCGGCTTTCCCTTCGATTTTGCTGCTGTCCACCCTGTTCCGCCTCGCGCTGTCGATCACCACTACACGCCTCATCCTTTTGCAGGGTGATGCGGGGCATATCGTCGAGACCTTCGGCAATTTCGTTGTCGGTGGCAACCTCGTCGTCGGCATGGTTGTTTTCCTCATTCTGACGATCGTGAACTTCCTCGTCATCACCAAGGGTTCGGAGCGCGTCGCGGAAGTGTCGGCGCGGTTTTCGCTGGATTCGATGCCGGGCAAGCAGATGTCGATCGACTCTGATATGCGCGCCGGCCTGATCGAACTGGACGAAGCAAAGCGCCGCCGCAACAAGCTGGAACAAGAAAGCCAACTCTACGGCGCCATGGATGGCGCCATGAAGTTCGTCAAAGGTGATGCGATCGCCGGCATCATCATCATCTTCGTCAACCTGATCGGCGGCATAAGCATAGGCGTATTCCAGCGTGGTCTTGAAGGGGGCGAAGCCCTGAACCTCTACGCCTTGCTGACCATCGGCGACGGCCTGATCGCACAGATCCCTGCTCTTTTTGTTTCAATTACCGCCGGGTTTATCGTCACGCGCGTTGCCTCCGACGACAATGGCGATCTCGGAAGCGATATCACGAGCCAGTTGGTCAATCAGCCGAAGGCACTGATGATCACCTCCGCAATCCTTGCAATCTTCGCGGTTGTTCCGGGCTTCCCTTGGCACGTCTTCTTGATCCTCTCGGCGATCGTTGGATTCGGCGGATATTATCTGTCGCGCAAGCAGACCCGCGAAAACAGCAGCCGCAGATCTACGGAAATGCCCTCGCTCGCCAGCGACCTTGCGGCCATGTCGGCACCCCCTACCCTGCCGGATGACAAGGAGGACACAACGCCGATCGAAACGGTCAGTTTTGCTCTGACGGTGCCATTGATCGTCGACATCGCGGCGACCGTGCGCAATTCGATCCGTCCGGACAAGCTCGACCGCGAGGTCGCCCGGGTCAGGCGAGCCCTTTATTTCGATCTGGGAGTTCCGTTCCCAGGAATCCACCTACGCCTGAACGAGAACCTGAAGGACGGCGAATATCGCATCCTCGTCAACGAGGTCCCGGTCGCCGCAGGCCTTGCCCGTCCGGGCTTTGTCATCGTGCGGGAGACCGAGAGCAATCTTGCTATGTTCAACATCCCGTTCGAGCGCGGTCAGGATTTCCTGCCCAACACGCCAAGTCTTTGGGTGTCGACGAAGCACCTTCCTATTCTGGAGAAAGCTGGGATGCAGGTCATGACCCTGTCCAGCATGTTGACCTACCATCTGGCGCATATCCTGAAGTCGCATGCGCCGGACTTTATCGGTGTCCAGGAAACAATGTTCCTGATGGATCAGATGCAAAAGAATTTTGCCGAACTGGTCCGCGAGGCGACCCGCCTCCTGCCGATCACCACGATTACCGATGTCATGCAGCGCCTGGTCAGCGAGGAAATATCCATCCGGGATTTGCGCACGGTTCTGGAAGCGCTCGTTACCTGGGGGCAGCGCGAGAAGGACGCGATCATCCTCTCCGAGCATGTCAGGGGCGCGCTGAGCCGCTACATCACACACAAATTCTCGGGCGGACAGAACATCCTTCCGGCATATCTGCTCTCCAAGGAGATCGAAGACGCCGTACGTGGCGCCATCCGGCAGACGAGCGGAGGATCCTATCTGGCCTTGTCACCCGATATTCACCGCGAGCTGGTGGCCAGCATCAAAAACGTGGTGGGGATACGTGAGAGCGCCACATCCGGTTCCATACCTGTCATTCTTGCGCCGATGGACATTCGGCGCTTCATGCGCAAGATCGTGGAGCGGGACTTTCCGAAGCTTGCGGTACTCTCCTACCAGGAGCTGACGCCAAGTGCCAATATCCAGCCGCTTGAACGGATCCGGATGGCACAGCAGGGTCAGCTGGCCGCTGCCGAATGACTGGAGTTTGGTCGCCAAGCTCGGAACACGGCGCCAAGCAGACGCAACCGGACACCGACAACGGCAGGCTGCGGGCATATCTTCTGTTCTTAGTCGTGGCCTTCGCCATTTACTGCATCGCCAACGCCTTCACTCAGGACGTCCGATTTTTCGGGCTTTGCGTGCTGATCCTCGTGGGATTGCTGGCAGCCCTCATCCTGGCGCCTATGGATGGCCGGTTGCATCTTCTCGTGCGCCTGTCCGCAATGTGTGCCGGGATCATGGCTATCGTGGTTCCTCTCGCCGGCGAGGTGCTGGCCGGCAAGGCGTTGGCTGTCGCTGTGCACGAAGGACCGGTCTGGCCGCAAATTCTGGTTTTACTGTTCGCCGCGCGCGTGCTTGCCGAATCCTGTGAACAGCGTTTCGGAGCGCTCTGGCGAAATCCGCTCGGAAGCGGGAATGCACGCACGCAGTCGATGAGTTCCGCCGTGCTGCTTGGAAGCTGCTTCACGCTCCTCTTTTATCAGTTGACCGGGAGCATCGCGGTTGCACCTGAGCGACTGGATGCTTTGGCCATCATTGTCCGCGCCTTTACCGGCACCACCATCATCCATGTGGCAATCGTGCTGCTGTTCTTCGTCGTTGTCGCGGCCACGCTCGATGCCGCCCTGCTCGCCCATCAGGACAGCGCGGTGCTTCGAAAGCTGCGCGATATATGTCGCGCTCAGTTGGCGGATGAAGGTGACGTCAGCAAAGCGCAACTCGAGCGGTCAGCAAACGCGGCTCTGCCGCAATACGCGCATACCCGCACCATGTATTTCGTGCGCGAAGCCGTTCGCAATCGGGTCGACCCAACAGCCGCGCGTTCGCTTGTGGCGTTCCACGCGGCATCGCGACACTTGATCCGTGCACTTCTCGCGTTCATCCCGCTCTTGGGCTTTCTCGGCACGGTGATCGGCCTGACGGCAGCAGTCGGCGGATTGCCCGGAGAATTACAGGCGTCTGGAAATGGCGATATTGACATCGGTGCAAGCTTGCTTGGTCTCGCAGTGAAATTCGAAACGACCTTGCTTGGGCTGGCTGGAGCCCTTGTGGCCTCTCTGCTGCTGGCATTGCTGGAAAAGCGCGAAGGCGAAATCGCAGCCGAATGTTTCCATCTGGTCGAGATGCTTCCTGATGAGCCACCATCAGTCTGATCACGACAGCGGCCCGCTGGATCTGCCGGCATCGATGGCGGATATCTTCCTCGCACTTGTTGCTGTCGTCATTCTGATGTTGCTTTCGCTGCTTCCAGCGATCCGAACGCCGGGCGGGCTTGCGTCACCGCAGGCGGCTGAGCTCAACTGGAGCAACGTCGTCATCGAGGGCAAGACACCCGCGCTCTACGTCGCAGCCGACACCAATATCCTGGTCGTTGAAAACGATGCCCGGATCGGGCTCGACGAGATCCTGCGAAATCGGGACCTGTCGGAAGGCCTTCGAGCAGCGGCACAGAGTGGGAACATCCTGCTGGTCATCCAACCGGAGGGGCAAGAGAGCGCGTTCCTGTTCTCGTCGCTCGCGGGGTCGCTCGGGGTCGACCATTTCTACCAGCTCCGCATTGACGCGGGATGCACGTATGTCCGTGACGCCGTGCTTGCCCGCTCATGCCGGGGCGCGAGGCCGCGAGTGATCGGGCCATGATCTCATGGCGCATAAGCATGACCGTGCTGACGGACTTGTCCGCAAGCATGTTCGCGGCCTGTTTCATGATCCTGCTGGTTTTCCTTAGCCTTGTCCAAAGGCATGACACGACTCCAGCGGAACCGCCTCCGATCGAGGCCACGCGGGCGTTCGCACTGACCCGGCAGCGTGCGCTAGGGCCGTCGGCCATGATCGACCAGCTGTTTGTGCACGGCAAGGCCAGCCAGGGCATCAGTATCGACCTGTTTGCCGATCGGATCGAGGTCCGAGAGCCTGGCGGCGGACAGTCGCGCCGCCTTTCAGCCAACGACCTCTCTGCCGTGGCCGCTGGTCTTGCGCGCACCAACGTCCCGATCCGCTTACAAGTGTTTTCCAATGCGCTCTACAATCAGTTGGTCGGTCAGCTCGAAAACAGCGGAACCGAATTCACCGAACTGACTGTCGCAGCGGCCATGCGCGATCCGGACAGGCCAGATCTGGCCTGGGCCCCTGCCTTTTTGCAGCTTGGCGAAACAGCCAGCGACCCAAGGGCATTCCGTATCGGGCTTGCCGCTTTGCTCCAAGGCACCGCCGACCCGATACCCGGCGCTCAGGCTGCGCCGACAAGACAATCCACTGTGGACGCCGAGCCACCGGGCGTTGTCGAGCGGATTAGGGAATGGATGAAGCACTTCAGCCAGCTTTTCTTTCCGATAGCTGGATTGGCCTGCGTTGCATGGATCGAGAGAAGTCGGTTCGGTGCCATACGTGACAGATGACGCACTCAGGCCGTCCTAATGTGACGAGGACGCTGGCGCCTGCCAAGCGCCCACAACGAAGCCCTGCGGCCGAACAGGTCGCGCCAAAGCTGGAGATGGCCAATGGTTGACTCTGTTCAGCGCACAAGCAGCCTTCCTGTCCCTGATTTCGTGACAGCGAGGGGAACACAGTCCCCGCTGCCGCTCAATTCGCCTGCGGAGCATCGCAAGGTGGATGACAAGGTCAAGTCGGCGAACACCGAAGCCGGCGCGGACAGGTTCGAGGACTACCTCAATCAGGCGAGCATCTCTACGCTTGAAAAGGCGCAGCGGAGCGCCGAGTTCGATCCTGCGGGCGATATCGTTGCCAACAGCGTGTACACGCAACCCAACGACAAGACACAATTTTAGACCGGTGCGTCAGATCGAAAACCGGGATCCGACTATCGGATCATTCAATCTGGATGCTCCTACGTACGTTCGATTGAACGCGTGAAGATCCGCAGGCGTATCCGAATTGATCGACCCACTGCACTCAAGGGAGCGCCGCCCGTGCTGCAAGCAGTTGCTGCAGACAGGTCTCCAACTGAGGCAGGCTCATCTCATCATCGCCGATTTTCACGACCAGCATGGCGCCGCCGTCGCGAGTGACGCCCACCGACAAGAAACGGTCGGTCGAAATTTCGGGGCCGGCCAACCGTACAAGTCGAAGTTCCATGTCCTCATTGAGAGCGCGTAGTGGCACATGGAGGCTGAGCAGCGTCGCATCGCCCGACGGCGATGACGTGAAGGTCAATGTCCCCGAACGCTCGAAGACGAAGCTATAGCTTCCGTCGACAGCGGGGCGCGCCACAACGTTCATGCTCGCTGCAAATTCATCGATGGTACTGACCGTTTGCCGCGAGAATGCCACGCCTGCTGCCCCTGTCCTGTTCGATCATGCTGACCAGCGCACGGGCTGGCCACCAGGTCCTGCCGTCAATCCGTTCAGTTCAATGAACCGACCTGTTTTCGAATTCTCGCTCTTCCGCGCGAACAAGCGTATCCAGCATGCCGACTATGGCGGCGCCCTGCTGAAGGCGCGCCTGCGGTGACGGGACAATCCCGTCCGGAATCTCGCTGTGCAGCGCCCTCAAACCGTTTGCAAAGGCAAGCTGGGTTGCCATCGTGCACTGGTCATAGCGTGACAGCATGGCGCGCGCATCCATCGGGCCGGCGGCGGCGTTGGAGGCGAAGGTCAAGACGCTTCCTGCGAGATCGATCGCGTCGCCTGTCGGCTGTTCGCCTTTCTGCAACAGGCGGTCGGTGGTCTGCATCAGGGTCAGCGACACCTCGACCACGCTCTGCATCTTCTTGAGTTGCGCCAACTCGCTGATCAAAGCGTGCAGATACGCAGGGTCAGTCGAAGGGCCTGTACTGGCCAGATCGCGGCCGGCAGCAGCCATGAAGGTGCCCACGGTATCATTGAAATTGCTGAGGATGTCGAATTTACGGAACGTCGCGAACAGTTGGCCCATGTTATGCGATTCACGCAGCATGGACCGATAGGCTTCGCGGGCCGCGGCCGGGTCGGTGTCAAGAGACATCGCGGCCTCGGACCCGACGAAGCCGGCGCGAACCTCGCGCGCGAGATCGCCCTTGTCGTACTCCGCATGGGCCTCTCCCAGCAGCATCTGGAAATTTTCGCCGGCATGCGTGGCGGAGAAAAACTCGCGCGCGATGTCGAGAGCCGCGAACTGGTGGGTTACATCAGGATCGAACTTCTGCAACATCGCGAGGATGTCGTCCTTGGTGATGGTGCTGCGACCATGACCACCTTTTTCCATCAGCCGTTCGTAGGACTGAAAGCCTTCGACAAGATTGCGGAGCTGATCCTCATTGGGCATATCCGGCAGTTTGTCGTAATAATCTGCGATGCGTGCCAAAGCCGCCAGGCTGGCGGATTGTCCTTGGCGCACCTCACGGCGGTCGAGGCTTCGCTTGTCCGCGCGATGGGCCACCGACATCCCGAGCTCTTCAGCGGCATCTTGGAGTTGCGATTGCGCTGACGAGGATGCAACGGCTTCGCCGCGGTAGTTGCCTTGGCGCTCTCGAGCGACCTCGGCGCCTACAGGCGATGTCACGTTCAATGCTGCCAGATTCTGTCTTAGCGTTTCAATCGCTCCGGACATCTTGACGGCTCCAGTAAGCTTCAGTTCAACGAACCTATCATCCGGCAGCGTGGGCAAAGTCATGAATGTGACAGGAATCACCGGTGAAAGGCCCAATGGCTTGGCCTGGTCCGATCATACGCCTGACCAGAGCATGGTCAGACATGCATCCCGGTGCTTGTTCATGTGGGGCGCTGCAGGAAAGCTGGACCCCGGTACTTTCGGTCCCTCCTCCGCAACCTTCGAACGGACAACTTGTTCAAAGCTTACTGCGAGAGGATCAGGCCGAAAAATGAACCCGGGCAGCGGTCTCGTTTGATACCTTATGAAACTGTTGGAAAGCATTTCGTGCGTCCAATTGGACGCACGACGGCGCTGGCAACGCCCTTTTGGCCAGGCGTGATCTCACCCCCGGCACCCAACACATCGAATGCATGACCCATGCCGGCATATCGATAGCCGCGGCAAATCGGCTTCAGGAAACGTTGCGCGCTATGCTCTTGAGGGTGTCTGCAACCGTCTTCAGCATGTTGGTGCGAAGGTTGCTGACCGCCGACCATGTGTTCATCGCCATCTGCATCGAGAACATTTTTTCGGTATCCGATAGATTTGCGTTTTGCTCGATCTTACGGATGTCTTCCTCGATGGCGCCCATTTGTTCCTGCAATTTCTGCTGGCGCCAAATCAGGTCGAAGCCATTCTTGTTTACATAGTTTTGCGGGTCAAAAGAATAGGTAGACGCACCAGGCGTCTTTACAGTGCCGTCTACTGTATCGACGTATATGCTTGATGTACCTGCCACTATTTCCTCCTGTTGTATTCAGCTTAAAATTCTCTATGCATGGCGGATGCGCGTGATTTTACAAGCAGCGTCATGACCGTCGCCGCAGACCCAAGTGCTTCCGAAACCGCGCTGAAACGCTCGTAGTCCTCCTTGGAAAGCCCCCCGCCAATGCTGCGCTCGACCTGCTCTTTCAGAGCGGCGAGGCGCTGGAGAGCGCTGTCCGCGAATTCTGCCCCGCCTTTTCCAGAAAGCCTGTCTGACAGATCGGTGAAGCTGAATTCCGCGTCGGTCTCAAATGTCATAATTATGCATCCATTTCATCAGCCGTGTCTCAAACGTGACAGATCATCCTCGAGAGCGATGGCCTCGAGACTTGAACGGTCGAGAATAAGAATGTTGCGATCCTGGATCGCAATGAGCCCGTCACGCTCCCACCCCTTCAAGGCCCGGTTGACATTGCCGCGCGCACCGCGCGCGATTAGCCCAAGGTCGGACTGGGTAATGAATGCGCGCACGCGCAAAACTGTACGGTTCAAGTATTCCGTCCGGTCGCCGAGACCGTCGGCAACCCGCAACAGGCATTGTGACAAGCGCGACTGAAGCGTCTTGAGCCCCAAAATACGGGTAAGGGAAATATAGGAGCGGTAACGTTGCGCAATCGTCCGCGCGAGCGCGAGATTGAGGTCGGGATAACGCTGGGAAAGGGCGTGGAACACCGTGGCGGGAATACAATATATTGAGCCGGCGCCGATGGCCGTTGCCATGTCGTAGTGCTGTCCGCCTTCAAACACGCCCAGCTCTCCGAAGCTCTCACCGGGCGGCAGCACGCCGAAAAGGATCGGGGAGCCGTCTTCAAGGAGATAGGAGAGGCGTACATGGCCGGAGCGCACGAAATAAAGAAAGTCGGCGTCGTCCTCCTGAAGATAGATGAATTCGTTCGCGGCCAGCATCCGATAGGACGCCGCATTTTCAAGCGCCAGGCAAACATCATCACCCAGCGAGCCAAAGGCAGACGCTGAAAAATGTGGCAGCAGCCTGAGGCGGTTCGGCATCACCGATGCAGCAGCCTGAAACATGGGCCTATTCTACAGCCACCAAAAAGGACACGGCGCGGACCTCCGAAATCAAGATGCATCTGGTTCTCGAATTTTGCTTCCAGAACCCGATCCCATTCGAGGATAACTCAGGAACTAGACAGTCATCGCAGCAACATCACCGATTTTGCACGGCTTGGAGTCTGCGGCGCAATCGTACATATTATGGACTACTGTGTCTACAACTGCAGTAGGTCATAAATCGAATAAGCGCCATGTATTCGCGTATTATCACTATCCGGCTCCTCTCGAAGCTGGTAACTATCGGATGAAGCTATACTTTGTGGTGAAATAATTCTATTAGATACAGCTAAATAAAGCCTGGTTGCCGGACGGAAGTGACCCTTGCGGAAGATGGCAACCGGTTGCCCAGGGGGGGGCTGGACATGGCCGCGAATGGATCTGCTGACATCGTTCTCAAGATACTGAGCGGTGTCCAGTCAGGCGTTGATATCGTCCTGGCCGAGGGCGAGTATGCGCTTGGCTCTGGCGACGATGACGATATTCAGCTCTTCGACGTCGGCCTTTCCCCCGCCCATATGCGGATCGCAATCAGGCAAGGCAAAATCGAGGTCGCAGGCGGGGCGGGTTCGCTCAGAACGGGCAACGGCATCGCGTTGGACGCTGGCACTGACTTCCAGGAAATCGAGCCCCTGGATATCGTCACGGCCGGCGCCTCGCGTTTTGCACTCGGCCCGATGACGGCGAACTGGACCTCTATCGTGGATGTTGGCGGCTTGTCGCAGCCGTTTCCCGCCGCGCCTCCAAGATCAAACAGGTTTGACAGTCTCGCCAGGGTGGTCGCGCTGACTGACAGAAGAACGGTGCTTCCGGTCGCAATCGTTCTTCTTCTTGCCGTCGCGATATTTGCCGTGAGTTACCGGTTCAGCATCCACCAGCAGCCGGAAACGCAGGAGTCGGTCAAGACCGATCTTGAACTCGTCGACGCATCGCTGCGCAAGCTGGCTTTTTCAAATCGCCTGTCGAGCCGGAAAGAGATTGACGGAATCGTGTTCGTGACAGGTTACGTCACCACGCCGGTTGAACGCCGCGCTGTGCTCGCGGCAATCCGTGACACTGGGGTCCCGGCGAAAATCCGGATATCAGTGACCGAGTTGATCAGAAACGAAATCTCGAATTTTCTGGATTCCGAGGGCACAAACCTCAGCTTCGATCTTTCTGAAACGGGTGACTTGACCCTGACCGGAACCATGCTTGATGCCGACCGCCACGATCAACTGACCGAAACCATTCGTGAGCGCATCATCGGCATCGCATCGATCACATCGCAAGTGCGGACAGGACCGAGCCTGCTGCGTGATGTCCAAGCGCTGGCCGAGCGCGCGCAAATCTTGCCCCTGGTCCTGCTGCGCCGTGACGGCGAGCTGATCGAGGCCAGCGGCGTGATTCCGATAGACAAGATCGACGCCTGGGCAGGGTTCCTGCAAGCCTATTCCACCCAGCTCGCGCCCATTATTGCCCTGCGCTCCCTCGTTGTTCTCCAGGATCCGTCTCAACCGCAAGGGGTTGTTGACGGGGGCGGCAAGGCGCTGCTCCTTGGCTCCACTGAAGCGCAGGGCGACGATTTGAACGTGGACGTGAGCAGACTGAGGGCCGGCAGTTTCGACCTCTCGGACATTTTCGTTGGCCAGCCGAACCAGGCACGTGCCGATGGTCTTTCGGTGCCGATGGCGCGAAATCCCGCATCCGATCCGGCTGTCGGGTTCACGCGTCCCGGTGCAAGCAGCTCTAACGGCATCATTGATTTGGCGACAATTCTAGGCGGCAACAACGGCAACCTCCAACCGGAACTCCATCCAGTCCGCGAGGTCCGCGTCATCGACCTTGACGCTGGCGCGGGTAGCGGCGGCATCCAGGCCACTGACCTTCCGGCACTGGGAGGCGCGCCGCGTGTAGCCGATAGCCGCGCAGTCGGTGGCCAAGAGTTTACAGGCACTCCCCCCTCCCATGGTCCGGTCACCACAATGGCGCAACGGCTAATCGAGAACTGGGGCAAAGGCACTCTCGACGACAAGGTGAACGGTGTAGCGCCCCTGATGAAAGGGATGCAAACACTTGCAAACGAGCGCCTCGACGACCGATCGGACGATCCCGCATCTGTGCCTGCACACTATGATCGCATGCTGGCCAGCCTGCGCGGCAGGCCGTCGGATGGGCAGTCGTGCTGGAAAGGATCGCGGCTGACGTTCGATGATGCCTTGGCGACATTGTTCTTTTTGGACCTGCTGAGCGTGAGCAACGAGCTGTCTCTGACCTGGTTCGATGTGCATTTCCAGGAACTGATGCTGGAAGCTGCGCTCAATCCGGAAATGACGAGCCGGTGCGTCGAGCAAAAAAGCGGAACGCCTCCTCCTTCGGTCTACCTCCGCGAGGTGCAGAAAAATCCCGCTTTTGTCCGTCACGTCTTGCGGGACACGACTAGCTTCTCGCTCGACGTGACCGGGGCCAGCTTGACAGGCGACCGCTACGTCCAGACCCGCAAGGGCTTGAAGCTCAAGCAAGGTGCCGCACCGGACGAACGCAGCCGCATCCTGACTGTCGGGGAGCTCGGCATGGCATTTGAGCAGCCGTCTGGCTACGCATCGCTCATCTTCGACGACACACTGAACTGGCTGACGCAATAGCTGCAATCTGCAATGAGCAGTGCATCAGGCACCGGCTCGTCCCCAACCGGAGTGATCAGGACAGTATGGTGAACCGCCGCGATCTCATGATTGGCTTGCCGCTATTGTTGGCTGGCTGCAAGCCGGAGCCCTATTTCGCCCCAAGCGCGGGCGTCGGTCCATACGATCCCTTTCCCTTCTGGGCGAACCGGCCGGATCGGCAGTCGAGTACGATACGCGGCCGCCAGGAAGTCGACTTTTCCCAAGCCTTTGAACCGGGAACCGTCGTCGTCGATACCGCAGGTCGGTACCTTTTCCACGTCCTTGGCAATGGACGAGCAGCGCGCTACCCGATCGGCGTTGGCAAGGAGGGTCTTACCTTTGAAGGCTACGCGGTCGTTGGCCGCAAGGCCGAATGGCCGGCCTGGTATCCCACCGCCGATATGATCCGCCGCGATCCCGAACGCTATCGACCGCATCTCGCCGGCATTCCAGGCGGCCCCGAGAGCCCTCTCGGTGCGCGCGCACTCTACCTTTACCGTGATGGCAAGGACACTCTATTCCGCATCCATGGCACCAACCAGCCGGAGACGGTGGGGACAGCGTCATCCAGCGGCTGCATCAGGATGCTGAACGAAGACGTGATCGATCTGTATTCACGCGTCCCCATCGGGGCGCCAGTGGTGGTCCTCCAGGTGTGAGGAGATTTGGCACCGCGGCAGCCTGCCGGGCCGAAGTGGACGACAGGCAACGTTGTTGTTGCGACATACTGCGCTACGTCAATACAACAAGCCTTGCAAACGGGCTGACCGCGGATGACCAGCCTGTCTGACAGTGCTCAATGCTTTCGCTTCAGCGCTGCCTGCACCCGGAGATCGCAGCGCCTAGCTGGTGTCAAAAGCAATATATTTGCATTTCCGCGCAAGTCTTGCAGATCACCGTCTCCAAATGACCTTCCCGCGCCGAAATGCGATATCTTTACAGTGCCATCCGAGCCGCCAAAGCAACAAGATCGCGTTTTGCGTCGTCAATTCTCTGAGGATCGCCGCTGCCTATGGCAGCGATCAATGCTTTCGCTTCGGCGCTGCCTACACCCGGAGCCTTCAACGCCTGACTGTCCAGCACATCCCGAGGTTTGGCGCGCTCTTTCGGGTCAGCGCGAAGCAAATCCGTCAACAGACTGTCAATTTCTCTATGGCCGGTTTTCACGCCGATAGCCCCGTTCAGCGGAATTCCCTTGTCGTCAGCCCGGTCGGCCAACGGCTCGCCACCTCTCGTGGCAAAACTTGCCAGGAGGTTGCCGGCATCTGACTGAAACGTTGATATCTCACCCGGCAATTTTCCTGTAAACATCTCAAGCGCTGCAGTTCCAAGCCCCCACACATCGGCAGATCTCCCAATGAATGGAAATTCTTTAACCGCCTCGAGCCCGTCCCTCGTGGGAGCCATCACGCTCGTTGAAAGAACATTCAGAGTACCTGCCTTAGCTTGCGGCAGATGTTCTTTGAGTGTCGCCTTGGCTTTTGTGGTTTCTTCAGTTTCTATATTTTCGAGTACATGCCTGGCAGCATGAATTTCTGGGGACAGAAAATACGCGTTGAGATTTCCATCCACGTCATGCAGATGAGCCTTGCCAGACACTTTTCCCGTGCCGAAGTCCGCAATTTTTACAGTGCCATCAGAGCCAACGAAGCAATTCGGCGCCTTGAAATCAAGATGAAGCATATTCTGGTCGGCCAATTGCTGTAAGCCGAGCGCCATGTCCTTTATCATGGTCAGGCGGAGTACATTCGCCTGACCCTCGGACAGCGTCCCATTCTTGACCAAATCCCGAATGCCAACAGAAAGTTTATCTGCATCGCCATTCGGTGCGATTTCCATAGCGATTGCCAGTCGTCCGTCCGGAAAGCGGACTTCTCCCTTGATGCCTAGAACCTGATCGCAGCCCTTCCCTGCCGCGCGCTTTTGGATGGCAGCTTCCGCCGCAAAATCGGCGACTGTCGTGGCGAGTTTTTCAGCCGATTGCTCGTCTTTCGGCAACTTGACCGCGATTTTGTCGCCATCGGCAGCCTTGTATTCGAATGCGACGCCAAAACCTCCTTCCCCAAGCAACTTCGATGGCGAATACTCCTTTCCGCCGATCATGAGGTTGGGCAGGCTCTGCTTGGAAAAGGGAACCGTCTTGAATGAGTCAGGGACCACCTTGTCCGGCAGCATTTGCGACAGTGCGCGATTGACCCCCTGATCGACAATCTCGCGAAGGTTTCCGGGAATTGACGATCCGGATGCGCCGAGTTCAGTCGTGATGGCCGCAGTCAACTCGTCTCTGAGCCTCATTGCTCCCGACCGGCCCAGCGCCTCCCAATCGTCTTTTCCCGTGCCTTGCTTGCCCTTGAAGCTGGCAACGATGTCATCGCCCAGCTTGTCAGCGATCGTGCCTTTGCTTGTATCAAGGCCATTGTTCTCGGACGCATTGATGATGCCATGTGCCGTGCGGGAAATTTCGATGCCTACCGGTGAAAGCCCGACGTCCCTCAAACTCGGGCCCAAAACGCCAGATCGGTTGTCTGGCGAGTTGCCAGGGTTTGATCGATTGGAATCGGGTAGTCTTTGGGCAACCCCTTCGACCCCTTGTTTGAGTGTTGCAATGTGACCGACGGTCAGGGCTCCCTGAGCGCTCAAGATGGATTGGGAATCCACGTATCTCCCGAGGCCTTTTAAGCCCAGGCTATCCTTGACGCCGCCCAGTGCCTTGAGTTCGTTGCCGAAGACGGTTTTCACAGCCTCCTTGGCGCGCTCTTCCCGACGCCCGGCGCGACCGAGAAGCTTGTCCAGGACGCTGGACTTGCCGTCTTTCGCATAAAGGACCAGATCGCCCTGCGCGTTGTGCTTCGCACGCAGCGTCTTGCCGGCATCGGCCGCATTCTGGGTCAGCTGCGTCAGGTCTTGCAATCTGGTGTTTTGGTTGATCGTGATGCTCATGATCTCGCTCCGTCACGCCCGGATTGCGGTGGCAAGGTCGTATGGCAGCGGCAGGCTCCTGTCGTCTGCTTCGCCGTCGAGATAGGCCTGCCAGATGCGCGTGAGGCCCGCCAGATTGACCGCGACGGTCGCGATTTGCCTTGCGTTGATTTCCTCGCCCGCCAGATCCGCAAGCTGCAATGCGGCCCCGCCGCGCCCGGTCAAGGCCAGGCGGAGACCGCCGGTAGCGCGCCACAGAAGGTTGTAGCTCAGCATCGTCTCGTAGACTTCAGCGGCACGCGCATGAAGTGGCGTGCCAATCTCGCAGGAAAGAACGACGCGGCCGCGATCGGCCTCGACCTCGACAAGAACGTCCAGGTCGTCAAAGCGGATGGCATAGTCGTGGTTGGGAGTCTTGATGCAGGCGACGATGGTATCGTCCAGTGCACCAACTTCAGACATCAGTGCATCCATGTCAGGCATGTTCATTTGAACCCCTCAATCCTCGCTTGCGACCATATTGTAGTGTCGGTAGCGAGCTTAAGCGGTAACCAGCGCGGCAAATGTCGCAAAGATGACAAGGTATGCTTGCGCCTACCGGGCGCGGCTTCTGCACTGTTGCGATGACAATGGACGCCTGGCGTCAACGCCGAGCAAATGCCCTGACGTCCAGCATGAACGATCGTCGAATGACGGCGGCGGCGGCTCCGCCACCAAAGCGGCCACGAACCTGCCCCGCGGGCGGCGCCTCGCAATCAGACGGGCGCTCTATGGAGACTTCAGATCTGGCAGCGAATTCATGACTTGCATGTGAGTTTTCGCGCCCTGCAACATGCGCGTGATCCCCTCGATCTCGGATGAACTGCGCACGACGCGCGGGGTGATCAGGACCAGAAGCTCGGTGCGCTGGGCGGAAGCGGTGTTCTGCTTGAACAGCCTGCCGACGACAGGCAACCGCGACACACCCGGCACGCCAGTCTCGCTCTTTTCGACCCGGTCCTGGATCAGACCACCCAGGAGAAGCGTGCGTCCCGACTGAGCCAGTATTCGCGAGGCCATGTCACGCGTGGCGATGGTCGGGGTCAGGTTGTCCTTGCCTAACTGGGGCACGGGCGTGGAAACTGACTGGACGATGTTGAGGTCGACCGAATTATTGGCATGGATGCGCGGCGTGATCTGGAGAACGACGCCCGTGTCGAGAATATCCACGTTCTGGGTCACCGTGACATTGCCGCCATTGTCCGACGTCTGAGACGTCGTCACGAAGGGAATCTGGTCGCCAACCATCAGGCGTGCCGTCTCGCCATCGAGAACGGTGAGGTAGGGCGACGAAACAACCTTCACCGCAGTCACGCCGCGTAGCACCTTGACCAAGGCATCGACCGTTACCGTGCCGATGCTGGTGCTGACGCCGAGTACGCCACCGGCATGGGGCACTTGGTTGCCGGCGGGGATCCCCGAGCCGACAACAATCCCGTTGCTCTGCAGGAAGAACTGAACCCCTGTCTCAAGCCGATCGTTGAGTTTGACCTCAAGGACCGTCGCCTCGATGATGACCTGAGCCTGGGCGACGTCCAGCGTCTGAATGACCTCGCGCATCCTCTTGTAGACCGTGTAGGTAGAGTGAACCAGGATGGCGTTGGATCGTGCATCGGCAACAATGCGGGTTTCCCCATCTTGAGGCGCGGCAAGGACGGGCGCCCCCGCGTTCCCCTTAGACAAGTCGTCGCCGGGCGCCGCGGCTATTGGCGTAGCGCCAACCATCAGTTCCGTGCCGTCCTCGTTGTCGGATGGCGTATTCACTTTTGGAGCTCGCAGGCGCGATCGGACACCCAGCGAAGCCTGGACATCCTCGGCAGAGGCTTCCGGGGACGCCTCCGCGTATGTCGGAACGGAACCGAATATCTGCGCAAGTTGCGGCGCAAGGTCGACCGCTCGCAGATTGGTTAGCGCGATGGCGCGCAAATCTGCGACATCCGTCACGGAGCGGTCGATCTGACGCGCGACCTGCTGGATACCAGCCATCAGGGACGGATCGGAGGTCCGCACGAGAATCGCCTGCTGGTTCTGCAAGGGAACCACCGTTACCGTGCCCTCACCGGGCCGCAGGGACGGCGCATAGAGTTGGTTGAGTTGGGTAGCGGCGGCCTCCGGCGCACTGCGCAGGAGCGGAATGATCGCAATCTTGTCGCTGCCAACCGTCGACTGCGACAGTGTCAGCACCATCTGCTCGACGGCTCCTATGTCGTTCGGATTGGCCTGGATGACCACACTATCGGCCGTGCTTGTGGCCAAGACACGCACGTTTGCAGGCACGAGTTGCGTCGCAAGCTCGATAACGTCGGTAGCATTCGCGCGTTCGAGCCTGACGACCCGGGTCACCTCCTCGCCGGTCCTGCCGACGGCCGTGCCGTCCTGCAGGGCAGCCATCTCGGCCGGGGACCCGACCTGGTAGACGCCGTTGGAAAACCGCATCATCAGACCATTGCGGGCCAGTACATCCCTCACGATCTGAAGCACACGGCTCTTCGGGACAGGTTGTTCCGTACGGAATGAGATGCCGGTCGGCAGGCCGCTGGGAGCAACGTAATTGATCCCCAGCGCCCCCTCGAGAAGCTGCGTCAGAATATCGTTCAGAGACGCATCAGTGAATTCAATCGTTACGCGTTCGTTGGGGTCGAAGTTGACCGGAACGACGCTGCCAAGCGTACGCAGGTCGTTCGCGATTTCCGTCCGGTCGCCGTTGTGGGTCACCCGTAGCGAGCCCACGAACCCCTGGTAAGGCGCGATCGTCGCACTCATCGCCGTCCGATTGAACGCGGCGTCGTTGATGGCCGCTACCCGTCGTTCGGCCTCGCCGTTCTGCAGGCGCGGCTGGACGTCGAGACTGAATTCGTCGAGCACGTCGGTGGTGCTTGTGCAACCGGCGAGCAAACCGATAAATATCAAACTCTTGAGAAGCGGGCGAATAGGTCCAACGGTGCAGGACGCGAAGCTGGACACCGTCCTGGGCGGGCGACCCGCCAGCTGGGACCTGAGCGCAATCCTCATCGGGGCTGCAATTCGAAATAACAACGCAGATCAGCGCTCGTCACCGGATGATCATCTGCCACTGCACATCAAGGCGAACTAAATTCGCCCCCTCCCGATATCGTCCTCCAGCGCTAGAGAAACGCAGTTGACGCTCGCCCCATACAACACTGCACGGCAAATTAGACAATTCTCATAAAGATATGTCCGAGCGTGCCGCTTTTTTATCGATAGCAACTCAAACTCCAAGGTACTACCTTAATGAAGGTGGCACCGTCGGCAACAAAAAAATAGCTGCTAACGACAGAAAACAGTCATTGCGGCCTATTTTATTTGGAACGGCCATGTCAAGTTACCATGACGACATGTGACGAGCAGGCAATGCACATTCTGTCTACTGAAGAGAGTTGCAGCCGGATTTGTCGTTTGGCACTACATGACCAATGCACGGTTGGAAGGATCGAGGTTAAAGGCGCTACGTGGCATTAGCGCTTGCCGGCTTCGACGGCCAAAACCTTCTGGACAGTAGGATCTGCGGCAAGTCTGTTATGCAGGCGCTGGACATTGGGAAAATCTGCCATCCCGCCGGGAAGCATTTATATGGGTTTTTCGCAACGGCTGACCGAAAGCGCATAGAGGCCTGGTCCCAGGCCAATGATGCGGCAAGAGCGCGCCGCCTACATTTCTGGCCTGTTTCACGATCTCGGCAAGTACAATTCCGATTTCCAGCGCCGTCTGGAAGGCGTCGACAGAACTGGCAGCAGGTCAGGTCGTCCTTCGAGCCTTCGACTCACGGGAACGCCATCGTTGATGTGGCGCCTAGAAATCGGCGGAAGTTCGCTATCGCGTCGCCCTTGCCAACCTGTGCCCCGCCTGAATGATGAAGCTCCGAAACTCCCGGCCGAATGGCCGGTCAAGCGATGCGGGGTTCCACGCCAAGGCGTACGGTTCCGAAAGTGCCAATGAGCGATCAAACGGTACGACCAGCTTTCCCTTGGCCAGTTCGTCCGCAATCATCGATGCTTGCCCGAGGACAAAACCGCCCTCGTGTATCGCCGCGTCGATCGCAGCGCTCGACAGCGAAAAGGACAGCTCACAGTCTTGTTGCGGTGGGGCAAGGCCGAACTGACTGGCCCATTCCGACCACGATGGCGGCGATTGGTAGGGGTTTTCCCACTCGATGCCGATAAGCGGCCCCTTCAACACATCGGCCGGGGTCCGTACCGGGTGCAGGGCCAGGAAGGAAGGAGAGCAGGCTGGAACCACCCAGTCATGAAACAGGTCGGTGAAGTGGGTATAACGATGGCGCGCTGTGCCGTAGGAAATCCGAAAGTCGACTTGCTCTTCCTCAAAGACGGGTTCGTCGTCCTCCCCGATCAGCCGGACACTCATGCCCGGTGAATGTCGTTGCCAGTCAAGCATGAGCGGACGAAGCCAGCGTATCGTGAGAGACGGAGGCGCGCTTACGACAATTCCCGATTTCAGGCGTGCTCTCTGCAGCACATCGTGCGCCGAGCGCAAGCGGTCGAATCCAGCGCTGACCTTCTCTAGATAGAGACGCCCCCAGGATGTGAGCACCAGACTTCGCCCCTTCCTTTCGAAAAGGGAAACGCCCACGTCCTCTTCGAGGCGATGGATGTGCTGGCTTATGGCTCCCGGCGACACGCCAAGGTCACGCGCGGCCGCCGCCACGCTGCCAAATCTCCCGATGGCTTCAAAGGCCTGCAAGGCACGCAACGCCGGAAGACGAGTAGACATGGCGGAACTCCGTGTTGCGGTAAAATACATCAGAAAAACTAAATAGAAAGCCATGTCATGGTCGCTTGACCTGGTGAATGATTACCATTCCTAATGCGACAGGAGCGCCAGTATGTAGCTTGGCGGTCTCAGATGTCGCACGACGACGGGCTCCGGCACAGCCTGTCTTCGAGCACGACCTGCTGGGAAGCTGCAGTCTCGACGGCAATGCGATGGCCACGTGTCCGGAAATGAATTTCCCGGAAAGATCAGGGCGAAAGAGGGCCACTCAAACTCAAGTAATCTTCAATGCGAGCATCGACCCGGGAATTGACCCGGTTTTCAGGAGGGGATGACGATGAGGCTATTTTTAACGACGCTTGCGGTTTCCACCGCACTGTGTTCCGCTGCCATGGCAGGCGCGACGCTGGACCAGATCAAGGCGCGCGGTTCGCTCGTCTGCGGTGTCAGCGAGGGCATTGCGGGTTTCTCGGCGCCTGACAGCAAAGGCGTCTGGTCAGGTATGGACGTCGATTTTTGCAAGGCGCTCGCGGCTGCCGTACTCGGTGACGCCAATAAGGTCACGTACAAGGCGCTCACCGCGCAGAACCGGTTCACGGCGCTGCAGTCTGGGGAAGTGGACGTGCTGTCGCGCGTAACCACCTACACGCTGTCGCGAGACACATCGCTTGGCCTGGATTTTGGCGCCATACTTTTCTACGACGGGCAAGGCTTCATGGTTCCGGCCACGATGGGCATCAGCTCGGCCAAGGATCTCGATGGCGCGACGATCTGCATGCAGACCGGCACGACGAACGAATTGAACGTTGCGGACTTCTTTCGCTCGATCGGCAAGAAGTTCAGCCCGCTGGCCATCGAGGACGTCAACGAACTGAACAACGCGTTCTTTACCAGCGGTCGTTGTGACGTCTACACCGGCGATACGTCCGGCATGGCCGCCTGGCGTTCATCGCTGGCCAAGAACCAGGCCGACTACATCATTCTGCCGGAGCTGATTTCCAAGGAGCCGCTGGCCGCAGCGGTTCGGCACGGTGATCAGCAGTTTGGCGATATTGTCCGCTGGGTCGGCAATGCGTTGATCGAGGCCGAGGAAAAAGGCGTCACGCAGGCCAACGCGGATCAGATGAAGGAGAGCCCGGATCCGACGATCCAGGCCCTGCTCGGCGTTTCCCCGGGCAATGGCCAGGCGCTTGGCCTGGACGAGACCTGGGCTCTGAACGCCATCAAGGCAGTCGGCAACTACGGTGAGATTTTCGAGCGCAATGTCGGCGCCGGCACGGCCGTTGGCTTGCAGCGCGGCATGAATGCGCTCTGGAACCAGGGCGGCCTGATTTACTCACCGCCTGCTCGCTAAACCTGAACAGGCAAGGTGGCCGGACATGTCATCAGAAGCGGCTATTCCGCGCGCAACCTTGCCCCCCGCATCAGGCTTGACCCTGCGATTGAGTGACCGGACTCTGCGGCGATGGATTTTCCAGATCGTCGTTGCAGTGTCTCTCGTCTCCTTCATAGGCTTCCTCGCCTACATCGCGGCTGGCAATCTCGCGAAACAGGGAATAGCGACCGGCTTTGGCTTCCTTGGGCGCGAAGCTCGCTTCGAGATCAGTGAAAGCGTGATCGCCTATTCCGCCGCCGACAGCTATGGCGCCGCACTGCTGATCGGCTTCTTCAACACGCTCAAGGTTGCGCTTGTCGCCATCGTCCTGGCAACGATCATAGGAACCGCCGTCGGGATAGCGCGACTATCCAGCAACCGACTGCTGGCGGCGGTTGCCGGCGGATATGTAGAGGCACTGCGCAACATACCGCTGCTTTTGCAGCTTTCGTTCTGGTACGGGTTGCTCACCATCACTCTGCCGCACCCCCGCGTCGCGCTCAATCCCCTGGACGGCGTGTTTCTGAGCAACCGCGGCATCATCCTGCCGGCGCTTGTGCCGCATGCAGCATTCGGCTGGGCAGCACTGGCTTTCGCGGCAGGCTTGATCGGCGCTTTCATCGTGAGGAGAAAAGCATCCTCCCGACAGCAAGCCAGTGGCCAAAGGCCGAAAACCGCCGTTCCGATCCTGCTACTGCTGACGTGCCCCGCGCTCGCGGTGTGGTTCTTCAGCGGCGCGCCCACCGCATTCGACATTCCGCGGTTGCAGGGGTTCAATTTCGTGGGCGGCATGCGCCTTTCGCCGGAATATGCGGCACTGTTGTTCGGTTTGACCGCCTACAGCGCGACATTTATCGCCGAAACCGTGCGTGGCGGCATTCTTGCGGTCAAAAAAGGGCAATCCGAGGCTGGTCGTTCGCTCGGGCTGCGGCCCGGCCTGCTCATGCGGCTCATCGTGCTGCCTCAGGCATTGCGCGTCATCATTCCGCCGATCACCAGCCAGTACCTCAACATGATCAAGAACAGTTCGCTCGGTGTCGCCATTGCTTATCCCGACCTGGTCGCGATCGGCAACATCACGATGAACCAGACCGGACAGGCGATCGAAGTCGTCTCGATCTTCATGATCGTCTATCTCTCGATAAGCTTGGCGATATCCGCCTTCATGAACTGGTACAACCGCCGCATGGCGTTGGTGATCCGATGAGCGCGGCTTCGGCACCACGCCCGGCCGCTGATCGCGGCCGTCGGGACAGCCTGCTGCATTCGATGTTCAGCACATGGCAGAATACGCTGATCACGGTGATCCTTCTGTTCGCTGCGTACAAGGCGGTCCCTCCGCTGGCGCAATGGCTGGTGTTCGACGCGGTCTGGAGTGCTCCGACAGCCGAATTGTGCAGAACCGCCGAGGGCGCCTGCTGGGCATTCGTGCGTGAGAAATCACGCTTCATCCTGTTCGGCTACTATGACTACAATGAACAGTGGCGGCCGTTCCTGGCTGTGGTGCTGATGGTGGGACTGTTGCTGGTAAGCACCAACCGGCGCTTCTGGCGATCATGGCTGGCCGCGATCTGGGCAGCCACCATCGCCGCCGTCCTGGCAATCATGGCCGGCGGCTTTGCCGGGCTGACGCCAGTGCTGACAGCCCGTTGGGGCGGCCTGCCGCTGACGCTGCTGCTTGCCGTCATTGGCTCCGCCTTCGCCCTTCCATTCGGCATGATACTGGCACTGGGACGAACCTCGGACATGCCGCTCATTCGCTGGATTTGCACCGGCTACATAGAACTCGTGCGCGGTGTGCCGCTGATAACGGTCCTGTTCATGGCGTCGGTGATGTTGCCACTGTTCATGCCGCGCGGCTTTGAAATCGACGCGGTGATACGGGCGCAGGTCGGGATCATCCTGTTCATTGCTGCATATTTTGCGGAAGTCATCCGCGGCGGCCTCCAGGCCATCCCCAAGGGGCAAGGCGAGGCAGCGGACGCGCTCGGGCTCGGTTACTGGGCGAGCATGCGCTTGATAATCCTGCCGCAAGCACTCCGTATCAGCGTCCCGCCGCTTACCAACACCTTTATCGGGCTGATCAAGGATTCGTCGCTCGTTGCCATCATCGGCTTGGTCGACCTGCTCGGCGCGTCCAGGCAGTCTCTATCCGATCCGGACTGGCTTGGCTTTTACCGCGAGGCCTATGTCTTCGCTGCCCTCATCTACTTCACCATGTGCTTTTCGGTGTCGCGCTATGCCCAACGCATAGAGACGGCACTGGCGGCACAGCTTCGCCATTGATGGCGGCACAGCTCCATATGAGAGGTTCCATGAAAGACCGTCAACGCGTCATCCTCGATTGCGACCCAGGCGTCGATGACGCCATTGCCATCCTGTTGGCTCTGGCGTCTCCCGAGATCGAACTGATTGGCATCACTTGCGTCGCCGGCAACAAGGACCTCTCGCTCACCGCACCAAATGCGCTGCGGGTATGTGCGATCGCCGACCGTTCCGACGTCCCTGTTCATGCCGGCTGTCCCCGCCCGATGATGGGTCCTTATCATCGCAAATGGCCATCCGTTCACGGCGCCGACGGCTTGTGCGATCTCGATTTACCGGGCGCGTCGGGAGCCCTGGCCGACGAGCATGGGGTGGATTTCATTATCCGTCAGGTGCGGTCGTCGCCCGGTGAGATCAGCCTTTGCGTGATTGGCCCGATGACGAATGTCGGGCTTGCCATTGTCAAGGCGCCGGACATCGTTCCGCATATCCGCTCGATCGTGTTCATGGGCGGCGCCGCCTTCTGTCCTGGCAACTCCAGCCCCCGCGCAGAGTTCAATTTCATCGTCGATCCGGAGGCTGCCGAGATAGTCATGTCCGCCGGCATTCCACTCGTCATGCTCGGGCTCGATGTAACCAACAAGGTGCAAATTCAGGAACAACACATCGCCGCTCTGGAGCGTGCGGGGAACATTGCTTCAACAACGACCGCAGCAATGCTGCGGGCCTACGGAAGCAATGACCCCTGCCTGCATGATCCCTGCGCGGTGCTCTACTACTTTGCGCCCGAGTTGTTTTCAGGCGTCGAAGCCCATGTCCAGGTGCTGAACCATCCGCTGGAGACACGAGGTTCGGTCGTCGCCGCCGTAAGCAAACGCCATCTCGATGGCCGGAAGGCAAATTGCCTTGTCGTGACCGACTGCAAGGCCGAAGAGCTTTTTCGACACCTCACGGATCGCCTGTCCTGGCTGTAAGCGCAGGCTGCGCCACAAATCTTTGTGCCGGTTGAAATGTGTTTTAGGGGATACGGATCGGCTTCGCCGCGATTGAGGAAACCGCTGCCCATCGCGACGGATGCTCGGCTTCATGCTCCAGCACCATCCGCGCGGCGCGGGAACGGACTTCGGGCGAAAATTTGCTGGTTGTCTTGCTTGTCATGGACCCTACCTTCTCACGAGTTAGGGTCTCCGACAAAGCTGGCGCGGTTCAATGCGCCAGCATGTGAACAAAGCTAGCTACCCGTTCGTGGCTGCCTAGCGCCTCACCCTCCCCCCACCTCGTCATGCGTGCTCGGCGATCACTGCGAGGAAGGCGGGGCCGTAGCGTTCTAACTTGGCTTCACCGACACCCGGCACGTTCGCCAACTCGGTGCGCGACGCAGGTCGCACTGCTGCCAGCTCGATCAGGGTCTTGTCGTGGAAAATCACATAGGGCGGCACGTTCTGCAGGCGCGCTATTTCCGTGCGTTTCCGCCGCAGTGCCTGGAACAGGTCGTTGTCCGCATCGGCGACGACAGGCTGCGCCGCACTGCGCACGACCTTGCCACGTTTGGCGCGCGTCGGCGCCGGCACACGCAGCATCAGCACAGGCTTGTCGCGCAGGAATTCGCGGCCGGCGGGCGCGATCGACAGGCCGCCATGGCCGGCGAGGTCGACGTCGACGAAGCGTAGCGCGATCAGCTGGCGAAGGATCGCCCGCCAGGTGCGGTTGTCGTGCTCGGTGCCGATGCCGAAGGTGGAGATGCGGTCATGGCCGAACTGGGCGATGCGCTCGTTTTCCACGCCCAGCAGCACGTCGACAACATAGGCTTGCCCGAAACGCTCGCCGGTGCGGTAGATGCATGACAACGCCTTTTGCGCTGCAATGGCGCCGTCGAACAATTTTGGCGGCTCCGAGCAGGTGTCGCAATTGCCGCACGGTTCGCAATCGTCGCCGAAATAGGACAGCAGAACTTGTCGGCGGCAGCCCGCCGTCTCTGCCAGTCCCAGCAGCGCATCGAGTTTCTGCCGCTCCATGCGCTTGCGCTGGTCGGGCGCCTCCGACTCCTCGATGAAACGGCTGCGCAGCGCGATATCTTCGTGCCCGTAGAGCATCAGCGTATCGGACGGCAGGCCGTCGCGCCCAGCGCGACCGGTCTCCTGATAATAGGCCTCGATGCTACCAGGCAGGTCGATATGGGCGACGAAGCGCACGTCCGGTTTGTCGATGCCCATGCCGAAGGCGACGGTGGCGACCATGATGACCGCCTCGCCATGCTGGAAGCGCATCTGGTTGGCTTCGCGCGCCGACTTGTCCATGCCCGCGTGATAGGCGAGCGCATCGTAGCCGAGGCCCCGGAGCCAGGCGGCGGTTTCCTCAGTCCGGCGTTTCGACAGGCAGTAGACGATACCGCTCTCGCCCTCGTAGCGCTTGAGGAACTCCTTGAGCTGCGCGCGCGGATTGTCCTTTTCCTCGATGGCGTAGCGAATGTTGGGCCGGTCGAAACCGGCGATAAAGGCGTCGGTCTCGTCGATTTCGAGATGCGACAGGATTTCCGCGCGCGTCGGCTCGTCTGCGGTTGCCGTCAGCGCCATCCGCGGGGTGCCGGCAAAGCGCGACACGACCGCGTCGAGCTGACGATAGGAAGGACGGAAATCGTGTCCCCATTGCGACAGGCAGTGCGCCTCGTCGATGGCGATCAGCGACAGCTTCACACCGTCCAGCAACTCCAGCACGTCCGGCCGCAGCAAGGTTTCGGGTGCGACATAGAGCAGGTCGAGCTCGCCGGCGCGGATGTCGCGCCACAGGGTGCGGCGATCGTCGGGCGCAAGGTCGGAGTTGAGCCCGGCCGCGCGCACCCCTGCCTGCCGCAGCGCCGTCACCTGATCGGCCATTAGCGCCAGCAGCGGCGAAACGACGAGCCCCATGCCGGGACGGACGATCGCAGGAATCTGGTAGCAAAGCGATTTGCCGCCGCCCGTCGGCATCAGCACGAAGGCGTTATTGCCAGCAATAACATGCTCGACGATCCGCGCTTGGGGTCCCCTGAACGCATCATAGCCGAAAACGGTCTTGAGGATTTCGAGGGCGGTGGCGGTCATCAGCGGCAGCACGGAGAATCATGGAAATGTCTTTCATAGCAGCTTCGCCGTGAGAGCGATCATGGATGCGCCTTTTTGTCCGTCTCGTTGCAACAGTTCCTCGGCGGGGCGCCCTGATTCAGGGGCGAGCGAATTTCATGGCAAGATGAAACGTCCTGCGCCTGCCTTGATCAACGAATTCGAACTTCAGACCCAATTGTTACTCAGCCTCGATCGACGCTCCTTCTGCAACTCGCCAAAAGAAGTGTCGGGGGCCGGAAGGGACCGGCAGCTTGCGGACTTTACGCCTTAGAAAGCCTACCTTTACGCTGGTGCGGGCATTTCAAGCACGTCCGGATGGAGCAGCGGAGCGTGCTTCAGCCAGATCCGTACTGCCTCGGGGCCGACTTTGGCGGTCAGGTCCATGCCTGCCGGCAAACGGCCCCAGCTCTGAGGGCCCAGCGTCTCACCGTTGATCGTTGCGGTGCCTGCGAGGACGAGGAACTCCAACCCCCGTTCGTTCCCAATGGAAGCGGTCGCGCCGGGCTGCCAGGTCTCGATCCGGACCTCTTCGTGGCCGTCGTCGAAGAGGATGACAGCCTGTGATGCGCCAAGACGCTGACCGTCACGCTCGCCGTCTCCTGGCCTTCGCACGATCTGCATGTCGTCGCCCTCGCGGAACTGCCACAGGCGAACGAAGATCGTGCAGCCATCCTTCGCGGCCGGGACATGCGAGGTTCCCGGCGGATTGCGGAAATAGGTTCCTGCCGGGTAGTCACCATGCTCATCCTGGAACGTCCCTTCCAGCACGAGGATTTCCTCGCCACCGCCATGGACGTGTCGCGGAAAGGCCGACTCCGGCGCGTAGCGAACGATGGACGTGGCGCGCGCCACCTCATCACCGACCCGAAACAGCATGCGACGCTCCACCCCCGCGGCAGGGCTTGGAACCCACTCTAGCTTCGCCGTGTCGACGAAAACCGGTTTGGTCAGATCGTCATTGATGCGCATGCTCAGGCCATTTCATCGTCAGTACCATGAGGAATTTCACGTCTCTCTACTTCATGCGGCCACAGGCCTCTGCGATCCGCTCCAGCGGCATGGTCTCGATGCGCGGACAAGCCCCTGGCTCAGACATTCAATCCTAGCGCTGAATCCGTGTCCGGCCCAGCGCCAAGGCGCCACAGTAGCTCGAGCGGCCAAACCATGACGACCTACATCGTGGAGATGGTCGCCCTGGCGAAGATGCCGACCAAGCAGCGGATCCTGTTTCAGTCGCTGGCGCCAGGCTTCTTACCAGAAGGTGTGCCATCAGGGTTCATGCCGTACAGGCGGTAGAGAGCCTGCTCATCGCGTGCCAGTTGGGCATCCATGCGCGCGTCAGCACTTTTCGCCAATGCGTTTCGTGCAGCAAGTCCAACTGGAGCTTTGATAAAGCTGGATATGCCGGTCGGATCGACAGATGCGGCCAGGCTTGTTGCGCCTTGGGCCGCGCCAAGGGCCGAGGCTTCCGCATCGAGTTGTTTTTCCAATGTTCTCGTTTCGTCAGAAAAATTCGAACCCTGGAAACTGGATTGGGAACTCTGACATGCATTCAGCTCAAATACTGCTAGTGATACGAGGACAACACGAGTGATGAGACCGTTCCAACACATGATCTAAACCCACCTCACTTCGAGTGTCGCCTAATAGCAGGCAACTCTGTATTGGCCCTGGCCACGTATCGCCATGCTGTTTGCTGGGCCCATCGCGCGAGCGGCCAGTGCGCCACCTGGCCCAGCGAAGCTGACGGCAGCCAGTGCGCCCCTCGTTGCCATTTCCTGCGCCTGCACGGCTCGCGAATGCGCCTGAAGCTTGTCGATGCACGATTGCGCAGAGGCATAACCCTTGGCGCGTTCCATATCTTCTGGCGTGGCATCGGGACGGCGGGCCGCCATTTCGGCAGCCGCCTGGCGACTGGCCATGTCGGTCCGCAGCGCAGTCATCCGTGCATCGCTGCTGCTGCAACCCATAGCAGGCAGACAGAGCACAGCAGCGAAAAGCCATCTGGTATTCATTGCAACTCATCCCATGACGCGGTTTGAAATATCTGATGATGTTCGTCGTCCTGCCCACGGCGCAGGTGCGAAGCAGATGTCCCACAAGATCCCTTGACGGCCCTTCTTTTGAGCCACAGCAAGGCTCGCAACGAAGACTGATCTCATCGAGCTATAGCGGGCCTGGCAGAGAGGCCGAAGGGGCGATTAGTTACAATTCTTCTGCTAATTTGGGAGGCGTTAAGCCGCGCGCCGATACAGCGCCAGCGAGATCGGGGTCCAAACAGCCAACCACACGCAAGTGTTTTTCATCACGCACGTGGATGGCGAAACGCACCGACGGGCAGTTGCCGTGCCTGGATTTTGAAGCATAGACACAGTTCCAGGCCGTAACGAGGAAATCGTCTTATGGGGAATAGGAAAGCACCACTGCCACCGAAAGAAGTATTTGATGAAGTGCTGTCAATCGAACTGCATTCGGAGGTAGCGCTCGACAAGGAGCACCGCGCCGTGCTCGCTTCGGATGTGTCATGGCTTGAATACCGCGCCGAGTTTCGCAAACAGATGATCAAGGGCGGCTTCCTCAAGCATCCATGGCGCAGCATCTTCGAGGCGGACATGATCTTCACCCTTATCGGCCACAAATGGCTGCAGGGCGAAATATTGACGGTGAAGGAGGTGGCGACCTATTTCGAGGCCTTCACCAGCAATGTCACCATTACCCGACACATCGACGACATGGTTGCATCCGGTACGCTCGTCCGCACGCCAGACGCCAAGGATCGTCGGCGGTTGCTCTTGATGCCGACCCAGCGCCTCTTCGAGATCGGCCGGATCTTTCTGGAGGCGCGCAAGGAAATCGGCCGCAGACATGGCTTCGTCTACGATCCCGACCGCGCCAAGGCGGAACAAGAGTTGTCGCGGCTGCCCAATTCGCCATGATTGGCCATGGAAGCTAAGTTTTATCACAGGTGGTTTGTACGTCTCAATTGAGCACCAGGCTGGCTGCTCCTGGAAGATCGAGAAAGTCATCATGGAAATTCGTCTGCTTGTCCGCTAGAATAGATTTCGAAATGTCTGTCTAGGACTCCGGACCGGGGGACGTCATGCAGCAGTTCAGACTGAAGCAGCTTTCCTTCACCGTCGTGTTCTTTCTGGGTGCAGCGCAACTTGCGCCGGCATTCGGGGCATCGCCCGCGCCGGTGGAGGGCCAGAACGGCATGGTGGTGACAGCCCAGCATCTGGCGTCGCAAGTCGGCATCGACGTGCTGAAGAGCGGCGGCAACGCCGTCGATGCCGCCGTTGCGGTGGGCTACGCACTGGCCGTCGTCTATCCGACCGCCGGCAATCTCGGCGGTGGCGGCTTCATGACCATCCGCCTCAAGGACGGAACGACCACCTTCCTGGACTTCCGCGAGCGCGCGCCGCTCGCCGCCACCAAGACCATGTATCTCGACAAGGCTGGCAATCCGATCCCCGGTGCCAGCACGGACGGCTATCTGGCGGTCGGCGTTCCGGGTTCCGTTGCCGGTTTCGAGACCGCGCGCGAGAAATACGGTTCGAAGAAGCGCGAGGAATTGCTGGCGCCCGCGATCAGGCTGGCCGAGGACGGCTTTGTGCTCGAACAGGGCGACATCGCCTCCTTTGCCGAAGGCAACGACATGCTGGCGAGGGACCCGGCGGCATCAAGGATTTTCCTGAAGGATGGCAAGCCCTTCGAGATGGGCGCCACGCTGGTGCAGGCCGATCTGGCGAAATCGCTCACGGCGATTTCCGACAAGGGCACGGACGCCTTCTACAACGGCGAGATCGCCGATCTGATCGTCAAGGCCAGCATGACCAATGGCGGCATCCTGGCGAAGGAGGATTTCGAGCAATACAAGGTGCGCGAGCTGAAACCGGTGGAATGCACCTATCGGGGCTACGACATCGTCTCCTCGCCGCCACCGTCCTCCGGCGGGCTGATCATCTGCGAAATTTTGAACGTGCTCGAGGGCTACCCGATTGCCTATCTCGGCTACGGATCGGCCGAGACCGCGCGGCTGATGGTCGAGGCCATGCGCCATGCCTATGTCGACCGCAACACCGCCCTTGGCGATCCGGATTTTGTCGACAATCCCGTCACCAAGCTGACCAGCAAAGCCTATGCTGCGGAAATCCGCTCCCGCATCGACCCGTACCGGGCTGGCGTCAGCAAGGAGCTGAAGGTCAAGGGCGGGTCTGAGTCCACGGAGACGACGCACTATTCGATCATCGACAAGGACGGCAACGCCGTCGCCGTCACCTACACGCTGAACGGCTCATTTGGCACGGGCAAGGTGGCCGAGGGCACCGGCATCCTGCTCAACAACGAGATGGACGACTTCACCGTCAAGCCTGGGGTGCCGAACCTCTACGGCCTGGTGCAGGGTGAGGCCAATGCGATTGCGCCGCGCAAGTCGCCGCTGTCTTCGATGAGCCCGACCATCGTGTCGAAGGACGGCAAGCCGTTCATGGTGATCGGCAGCCCCGGCGGCTCGCGCATCATTACCATCACGCTCGAAGCCATCATGAACGTGATCGACCATGGCATGGACCTGCAGGAGGCGATCGACGCGCCGCGCATCCACCATCAATGGCTGCCGGACAAGGTCTACATGGAGCCGCATGCGCTGTCGCCCGACACGCTGCGCCTGCTTGCCGGGATGGGCTACCATGTCGGCGTCGACCCTGATTGGACGGTCTGGGGTGAGGCGGCCGGCATCCTCGTCGGCGGCAAGGACCTCAAGGAGATCGAATCCGGCACCGGCGCGCATTACTACGGTGCAATCGACAGCCGTGCGGTCGCGGGCGCCGCGATAGGCTACTGACCGGCCCAGCCGGCTGCGCCGGACCGCGCAAGAGCCGGGATGCATCCAAAAGGCTGCGCGCCCGGCGGCCGATGGCGCGCTCTGTGGCGGCGCCGGTCAACGTCTTGTATCGCCCTATGGCGCCTCGATTGACCGGCGGGCGCGGATTGCCGAGGCATTGGCTGAGGCCGGCCTTTCAGGCATCGAGAACCGAGATCTTGCGACGCTGTCGGGCGGTCAGCGCGCCCGTGTTTCCCTCGTCAGGACGCTTCTGCGGCACCGCAGGCGCTGCTCCCCGATGAACCCTTTTCGAAACTCGTTTCCGACCCGCAGCATGAGTTTTGCCGCTTCGTGTTCGACCGGGCGCTGCCAGGCGGCTTCCGGTTCTGTTGTTTACTGATGAAATCGGTGACGCCAGATAAGCCGGCGGTTAAGTTTTTAGCTTGGGAAACGCCAAGCTCTAAGGCCTGAGGAGAAGGGACACGTGCTTTTGCTACGGTGCAGAAGGCCGAAAAGTGGCGCGGTCGCCCGGGAGGAGATCGCCGTGGCCCGGCGCCCAACTTCAAGCTGATCAGCGCAGATCACCTCACCTCTCACGCTCTCGTGAGGAGAACGCACACATTGCTGGACAGATTGGCCGGCTGCCTTAGCTTAATACGATCCCCGCTAGCGTAGCCGCATGCACCGGCAGCCGGGCCATCTCCTGACAAGATGTTTTTGGGAGCCATTGTAATCCTGCTGACCGCCGAAGCGTTCACCCGACCCGGAGGTGCTGATGCCTGCCGCCACATCTCGCGTATTGAAGCGATCCGATCCGCCGAGCACATCGGCGCCTATCCTGCAGCTATCAGCCTCCGCGTCACGCGCCGACTGGATAGCGGCCTATGAGGCCGTTCGGGCCGAGACCGAGCGGCGCGCCGCGCCGCTTTCCGCCGAGGACCAAATCGTCCAGTCCATGCCCGATGCAAGCCCGATCAAATGGCATCGCGCCCATGTCACCTGGTTCTTCGAGCAGTTTCTGCTCGTGCCATACGCGGCAAATTACTGCGTTTTCGATGAGCGCTTCCCCTTCCTGTTCAATTCCTATTACGTCAGCGCCGGGCCGCGTCACGAGCGGCCGAGACGGGGACTGATCACCCGCCCGGATGTCGAGACGGTCACCGCTTACCGACAGCATGTCGACGCGGCTGTCCGCGCCCTCATCACCGCGGCCGATAGTGAGCTGTTTGCAATGGTATGTCCGATTCTGGAGATCGGGCTTCATCATGAGCAGCAGCATCAGGAACTGATGCTGACCGACATCCTGCACGCGTTTGCGCAAAATCCGGTGCTCCCAGCATATGAATCCGGCTGGTGCTGGCCGGTGACTGCCGGCAAGGCCCGCGCGTTCGCCGAACTCGGGGAAGGCGTCCACGCAATCGGATATGATGCCGACGGCTTTTCCTATGACAATGAAGGTCCTGCGCATCGGGTGCTGGTCGGTCCGATAGGGATCGCCCGTGGGCTTGTCACAAATGGGGAGTGGATGCATTTTATGGCCGATGGCGGCTATGAGACGCCGACGCTCTGGCTCTCGGACGGCTGGACGACGGTCCAGGCGGAAGGGTGGAAAGCGCCCGGCTACTGGCGCCAGGTCGACGGCGCCTGGTTCAGATTGACGTTCGCCGGTCTCGAGCCCGTCGATCCCGACCTGCCGGTCTGCCACATCAGCTACTATGAAGCGGACGCCTTTGCCCGCTGGGCCGGCAAGCATCTCCCGAGCGAAGCGGAATGGGAAGTGGCGGCGCGGAGCGGCATGCTCGACGATGCCTTCGGCCACGTGTGGCAATGGACGCGCAGCGCCTACCTGCCCTATCCCGGCTATCGTGCGGCGCCCGGTGCACTCGGTGAATATAACGGCAAGTTCATGGTCAATCAGATGGTACTGCGCGGCAGCTCGCTTGCCACGCCGGAAGGTCACGCCCGATATAGCTACCGCAACTTCTTCTCCCCCCAGGCGCGCTGGCAATTCACCGGACTGCGCCTCGTCGATCACCCTGATAATGCCGCAATGATAGCGAGCCCCGCACGAAAGGCCCGCCCTGCCGAAATGGAGGACGGGGCGGCCTTCGATTTCGCGGCCGATGTCGTGGCGGGCCTTCAGGCAAGGCCGAAGCGCATCCCCTCGAAATATTTCTATGACATAGCCGGCTCGCGTCTTTTCGAGGAGATCACGCAGCTCCCGGAGTATTACCCCACCCGAGTGGAGCGCGGCATCCTCGCCGAGAATGCCGAGGCAATTGCCAAGTTGTTGCCGGCAGGCAAGGCGCTCGTTGAATTCGGCAATGGTTCGAGTGCCAAGACGCGCATTGTTCTGCGTGCGGCAAGAGAGCTCTCGGCCTATGTGCCCGTCGATATCGCCGCCGAGTTTCTGAAGGAACAGGCCGAAGCCCTGCGGCTCGAATTTCCGTCCCTGAATGTGCTGCCCGTTGCCGCCGACTTCACGAGAGCCTTCGACCTGCCGACGAGCGTTCGGACGATGCCGCGGGTCGGCTTCTTTCCAGGCTCGACGATCGGCAATTTCGAACCGCCTGATGCCGCTGGTTTCCTTCATCATGCCGGCCAGAGCCTCGGCAAGGATGCGGTGATGGTCGTAGGCGTTGACCTCGTAAAGAACGAGGCCGTCCTCCATGCTGCCTATAACGATGCTGCCGGCGTGACCGCCCGTTTCAACCTCAACCTGCTTGCCCGTATCAACCGGGAGCTCGACGGCCATTTCGATCTCGGTTCATTCGAGCATCGGGCGTTTTTCGACCGCGGCCACTCGCGCATCGAGATGCATCTGGTAAGCCGCGCAGCTCAGCGCGTGAAGATCGACGGCCATTCGTTTGATTTCGCGGAAGGCGAGACGATCCACACGGAGAACAGCTACAAATATACCGTGGAGGCCTTCCGGGCGCTCGCCCGTGAGGCCGGTTGGCGGCCCATCAAAGTCTGGACAGACAGCGATGGCTGGTTCTCGATCCATGTTCTCGCGAACGATACCGATGCCGCCAACCAAACAGGGCCCCGGCGCCTATGGTCCGCGGGCTCATTTTCGGAGGCCTCGCCCAGTTCGGCAGCAGTGGTCCCCTGATGAGCGATCGTTGGCTATCAATGCGGTTGGCAGCAGGCACAAGTCGAACTGGTTTCTATCCGCCGATCAGCTTGAGCGTATGGCGTGCAATCATGAGTTCTTCGTCAGTCGACACGACATATAGCCTCGTTTTGCTATCCGGCGTGGATATCAACAATTCGCCCCTGGCGTTCCTTTTAGCGTCCAATCTGGTGCCGAGCCATTCTAGTCTCGCCGCGATCCGCGCCCGCATTGCGGGTGAATTCTCGCCAATACCAGCGGTGAAGACGAATGCATCAAGGCCGCCGAGAGCCGCGGCGAGCGCGCCGGCATGAAGACCGATGCGATGGACGAAATGGTCGAGGGCAAATGCCGCGCGAGGGTCTGAGGCTGCCAGGAGGTCGCGTACATCATTGCTGACGCCGGAAAGGCCTTTCAGGCCGGACTGTTTGTAAAGCAGGTCCTGTACCTCGTGCGGCGTCATACCCCGCTGCTCTAGCAAGTACAGGATCACGCCCGGATCGATCTGCCCGCATCGCGTGCCCATCGGCAAGCCGTCGAGCGCGGTGAAGCCGAGTGTGCTTTCGATGCTGCGACCTTGCGAAATGGCACACAAGGACGCGCCGCTGCCGAGATGCGCGACGATAACCCGTCCGTTCGCAATCTCCGGGGCTATTTCGCAGAGACGCCCCGAGACATACTGGTAAGACAAGCCGTGAAAGCCGTAGCGCCGCACGCCCTCGGCGAAGAAGTGCTCGGGAATTGCATAGTGGTTTGTTACCAGGCTGTGCCCACGATGGAACGACGTATCGAAGCACGCAACCTGGGGCAGGTCCGGCCGTCGATCCAGCACCGCCTGGATCGGTGCAAGATTGTTCGGTTGATGCAGTGGAGCGAGCGGCACGTAGCGTTCCAGGTCGCTAAGGACTTCTGCATTGATCCGCACCGGCTGGTCATAGTCGGGGCCGCCATGAACGACGCGGTGGCCAACTGCAACAAGCCGGCCCTCATGCCTCTCTCGTAGCCAAGCACCGACAATTCGCATGGCCGAGGGCAGATCGGGCACATCCGCCGGCAGATAACCTTGGTCTGCCAGCACTTTACCATCGCTACCCTTGATGCGTAGCCGCGGCGTCGTGTCGATGCCGTCCATCTGCCCCCGGAGCAGCTTTCTCAAACCTCCTTCGATGGCGAACACCTCGAATTTCAGGCTGGACGATCCGGCGTTGACGACGAGGATCGTATCCATGGGGGTCACACGCCAGAAACGGCCGCAGCATGGCGTCGCGTCTCCGCAGGCAGGATCGCGGTCGTGCCGGAGGCATGAGCACCCAGAGCTATGCCGGCGGCATCGGTACGGGCCAAGAAGGTGAGGTTTACCGCCAACATGTTACCCGCCTCGAAATTGGGCACGTCCAAGATCTGCGCATGGCCGCCGACCAGAGACAAAAAACCTTCGCAATCTGGAAAGCTTGCCGACATCCTATAGCCAGCCCCCAGTGAATCCTGCCCTGCGCAATCCTGTCACGATCGGCTGGCATCGGCGCATGATACTCCAGAGCAGGCCTGTCCTGTAGTTTTCGATCATCAGCACGACCGGGCCCTGGTCAACGCCAAAATGATAGGGACTTACCCACCATCCCGTATCACTGCCCTCCACCGTGCAGGTCTGATTGAAAGACGGCTTGAACCCATAGAGTCGGGTCATGCCTAGGTGCATTTGCGCAAAGTTGCTGACGGTCGGAATGACTATCTCCGGAGCGAAAGGCAAGGAAGCAATCACCACCCAAGGCGAAACGGTCCCGTCGTCCGGCCCGAAGGGCGCGCCTCGGGCGAGGTAGTCGAAGAACTCCCTTTCCAAGCCATTGACGTTTCTTTTACCCCAGCCGGGGCCGTCACTTGCAGTGAACCCCCAGCAGTGCTCGCCATAGCCGACAAAGTTCATTGGATTGCGGACGGCATACTCCTGCTGGACGTAGGTCGCATGGCGGCTGTTCTGGAAATAGTCGCTGCCATGGTCGCGCATGAATTCATCGCGGATGCTGCGGAAGTCGATCCACATATGCGACAGCTGGTGGGTGAACAGCGGCCCGGAGTAGAGCAGCTCGCGGCCGTAGATGTTTCGCCATTCGTAGCTTTCGGTATAGGCGGCATAGGATTCAGGCGGCAGGGGATGGCTCGGCGAGCCGAGGCCCAGGATATAGAGCAGCAACCCCTCGTCGTAACCGCGCCAGCGATAGGGAATGAAGCCGCTTTCCGGCCGCCAGCCATGGGTCAATGTCGGGCCGTGGTCGCGGGCCCAGTTCCAGTCGGCTCTTTCGTAAAGCGTCGCGGCCAGCTGCCGGACCTCGACCTCCTCGGCGCTGTCGCCGTCGAAATAGGTTCCCACCGTCAGCGCGCCCGCAAACAGCAGCGCCGAGTCGATGGTCGACAGTTCGCAGTTCCAGACCCTACGGCCGGTCTCGATGTCGAGGAAGTGATAGAAGAAGCCCTTGTAGCCGGATGCGTCTGGCTCCGGCCCCTGCGGACACGCCAGCAAGTATTTCAGTCGCTTGCGGGCCAGCTTCGCGGCGAACTTCCTGATGATGAGCCCGCGCGCCACGACCACCGGAATGGTCGCCAGGGCCATTCCAATCGCCGCGATGCTCGCTGGCGCTGCCTCCTCGGTCTTGTCGCGGATAAGGCCGTTATCCGGATTGCTGCACTGGAGATAGTAGAGGATTGTCGTGAATTGCAGCCGTCCGAAATCCTCTTCGGTGAGAGGGCGGTCAGGATCGGGGACGGTGGAGAGAAATTGCGGCATGTCGCTGCCCAATTTTCGTCCGGATCAAAGAGCGGGCGCCTTGCATCTTGCCAAGGCGCAGCGCCCGCCCCGTCGTGATCACATATTGTCTCCCTCGGTCGACGTCTTCTTCCGGGGGGCTTCTGCAGTGCCCTTCAGACCCCACTTCCATCCGCCGATTTCGGGCATGTCATCGCCATATTTTTCGATGTACTGCCGATGCTCCATCAGCTTCGAATGAATTGCCTGCTTGAAGTAGGCGGCGCGGGGGCCCAGCTGTGGCAGCCGGTCAATGACGTCCTCGACCAGGTGAAAGCGGTCAAGCTGGTTTAGGACCACCATGTCGAAGGGCGTGGTTGTCGTGCCCTCTTCCTTGTAGCCGCGAACGTGGAGGTTGCCGTGGTTCGTCCGGCGGTATGTGAGCCGATGGATCAGCCAGGGGTAGCCGTGGAAGGCAAAGATGATGGGCTTGTCCTTCGTGAAGAGAACGTCGAAATCGCGGTCTGACAGTCCGTGTGGATGCTCTTCCGCAGGCTGGAGCTTCATCAGGTTCACGACATTGATGACCCGCACCTTCAACTCGGGCAGATGCTCGCGGATCAACTGAACAGCAGCAAGCGTTTCAAGAGTTGGTACGTCGCCGCAACACGCCATGACGACATCGGGTTCGCTACCCCTGTCGTTGCTCGCCCATTCCCAGATGCCGAGACCTGCGCTGCAGTGCTTGACGGCCTCGTCCATGGTGAGCCATTGCGGCGCGGGCTGCTTCCCGGCGACGACCACGTTGACGTAATTGCGGCTGCGCAAGCAGTGGTCCGTGACCGACAGGAGCGTGTTGGCATCCGGCGGCAAGTAGACGCGCACGACCTCCGCCTTCTTGTTGACGACGTGGTCGATGAAGCCTGGGTCCTGATGGCTGAAACCATTGTGGTCCTGCCGCCATACATGGGAACTGAGGAAATAGTTCAGCGAGGCAATGGGTCTCCGCCACGGAATTTCATTGCATATTTTCAACCACTTGGCGTGCTGGTTGAACATCGAGTCGATGATGTGGATGAAGGCTTCGTAGCAGGAAAAGAAGCCGTGGCGGCCAGTCAGGAGATAGCCTTCCAACCATCCCTGGCATTGGTGCTCGCTGAGAACTTCCATGATCCGGCCGTCTGGCGAAAGATGGTCATCGTCGGGATAGATTTCCGCCATGTAGCAGCGATCTGTCACCTCCAACACATCTTGCCAGCGATTGGAGTTGTTCTCGTCCGGACTGAACAGGCGGAAATTCTTGCTCTCCAGGTTCAGCTTCATCACGTCCCGCAGGAACATGCCCATCACGCGCGCGGACTCGGCCGTCGTGGCCCCTGGGCTTGGGACTGAGACCGCATAGTCGCGGAAATCCGGCATCTTCAAGTCGCGCAATAGCAGGCCGCCGTTTGCGTGAGGATTGTCGCTCATTCGGCGACGACCTGTCGGCGCCAGTGATGCCAGTTCGGGCTTGAGCCGGCCCCGCTCGTCGAAAAGTTCCTCGGGCCGGTAGCTTTTCATCCATTGCTCGAGAATGCGGATGTGTTCCGGCTTGTCCATCTCGCCCATGGGCACCTGATGCGATCGCCAGTAGTCCTCGCATTTCTTGCCATCGATCTCCTTTGGGCAGGTCCAGCCCTTTGGCGTTCGAAAGACGATCGTTGGCCATGCGGGACGTTTCACGTCGCCGTGCTTGCGTGCGTCGGCCCAGATTTTCTGGATTTCGCCAATGACCATGTCGAGCGTGCCAGCGAGTTTCTGATGCACAAGCTCGGGATCATGCCCTTCGACGAAATAGGGTTTGTAGCCCATGCCTTCGAAGAACTTCTGCAGTTCGTCCTCGGGAATTCGGGCCAGGAAGCATGGATTGGCGATCTTGTACCCGTTGAGGTGCAAAATCGGTAGTACGCAGCCGTCGCGGGCCGGGTTCAGGAATTTGTTTGCCTGCCAACCGGTCGCGAGCGGCCCGGTTTCAGCCTCCCCGTCGCCGACGATACAGGCGACTATCAGATCCGGATTGTCGAAGGCTGCGCCATAAGCGTGGCTTAAGGCATATCCGAGTTCGCCGCCTTCATGGATGCTGCCCGGTGTTTCAGGCGCGACGTGGCTCGGGATGCCGCCAGGAAAGCTGAATTGCTTGAACAGCTTTTTCATGCCCTCCGTGTCCTGGCTGATATTCGGGTAGAACTCGCTGTAGGTGCCCTCCAGGTAAGCATGAGCGACCAGCGACGGCCCACCGTGGCCCGGTCCGATCACGTAGACCATATTGAGATCGTTCCGCTTGATTACCCGATTTAGGTGCACGTAGAGCATGTTCAGGCCGGGCGATGTTCCCCAGTGCCCGAGCAGGCGAGGCTTTATATGTTCGTGTTTCAGACGGTCGGTCAGCAGCGGGTTGTCGAGGAGGTATATCTGCCCCACCGAGAGATAGTTGGAAGCTCGCCAGTAGGCATCGATCAAGCGAAGTTCGTCTGCTGATAGGGAGGGGATTGCCGGGGCCTCGTCAGCCGGGCGTTTTTGGACCTTTGCCTTCTCAAGTGAAGCCATAGCGGCCTCCTGTTAAGTCGGACTGTTACACGAACGCTCCAAAGTTGCAGATTGGCTCAATGATTGCCCTCGCCGGTGAAGTAGCGCGGCCGCCTGGCAATTCAACCGATGGAACTTGCAATCGGACCTCGTCCTCCCCGCCCCTCACCTTGATTGCCGTTGATGTGGACGCCAAGCTGGCACGTTTTCTCACAAAGCGCTGGAAGCCGCTTAGGTTGATAACGCCCCTCCCCAGCCCTGCGTGCTCTTTGCCAGTTTCACTCGGATCGACAAGTTGACTGCAGTCAACTCTCCCTGTCTGTCTATGGCGGTTAACCTTCTGTTAACCTTAAATTCCTTGCAGATCTTTGAGAATCAGAGGTACATGCGGTTAATGGGCCGAATTGGCGTTAAAAGTGCATGTGCGGAATTTTTCGATGAATGTGAAAGCGAGCATCAAGGACGAGATTTCGGAGGTTGACCTGCTGATAACCCAGCAGGCAAATGACCTGTCTGCGATGCTTCACGAACATCGACTTGAGATGTTCCCCCCTAATGCGCAGAAGACGCTGCGGCAGTTTCAGCTTTCAGAGGCGGCACAGTACCTTGGTGTCACAAGCGGCTATCTCAAGAATCTCTCGCTTGAAGGTAAAGGCCCACAGCCACTTGTGACGCCATCTGGACGTCGCTCATATACCGCCGATCAGCTGCTCGAGATGCGACAGTTCCTGGACAAGAACAGCCGGGCCAGCGCGAAATATGTTCCTCATCGGCGAGGCACCGACCACCTGCAAATCATTGCGGTCGTCAATTTCAAAGGTGGTTCGGCCAAAACGACAACGGCTGCCCATCTCGCCCAGCACCTCGCTCTCACTGGGCATCGTGTTTTGGCCATTGATCTCGATCCTCAAGCGTCGCTGTCAGCCCTGCACGGCTTCCAGCCCGAGATCGACCACAATGAATCTCTCTACGAAGCGCTCCGCTATGACGACCAACGCAAGCCGCTCTCGGCGCTTGTGAAGCGGACAAACTTTCCTGGTCTGGACATCATTCCTGCTAACCTCGAGCTGCAGGAATACGAATACGATACCCCTTTGGCTCTCGCTCAAAAAGACGGTTCCATGGGCCGGATCTTTTTTGGACGCCTGGACGAAGCGTTGGCAGACGTGGCGGATGACTATGATGTCGTCATTATCGACTGTCCGCCGCAGCTCGGATACCTGACGCTCACGGCGCTTTCGTCATCTACGGGTGTCCTGATCACTGTTCATCCTCAGATGCTCGACGTCATGTCCATGTGCCAGTTTCTCCTCATGATGGGGGAAGTCATGGGCACATTGAAACGCGCTGGTGCCAATATGAAACTGGATTGGCTTCGGTACCTCGTTACCAGATATGAACCGACAGATGGGCCACAGAGCCAAATGGTAGCCTTCATGCGCTCGCTCTTCAAACAGCATGTGCTCGTGAATGAAGCACTGAAATCCGTCGCCATTTCGGATGCTGGTATTACCAAGCAGTCCCTCTACGAAGTTGAGCGTTCCCAATTCACCCGATCAACATACGACCGCGCAATGGAATCCCTACATCGTGTGAACGACGAAATTGTCAGTCTCATCCACCGGGCGTGGGGTCGGTAATGTCCAGAAAGAACCTCTTGGCTTCGATCACCGAGCGCAAGTTGACTGCAGTCAACTCAGCGCCCGCGGCCGATAGTCAAACGACTTCGCTGCCGCCTGCCATGGAGAGAAATCGCAACCGCGGGGCTTTCGGAGCCATTACGAAATCGATCGACGAGCTTGCCGAAAAAGCGCAGGCCGCCAAAGATTTCGAGGCCAAACTGTTGGAGGGCGAGACCGTATTCGATCTCGATCCTGACGCGATCGATGTCTCGTTTATTGCTGACCGGATGGATGACGACAAAGAGGCGTTCGAGGAGCTTGTAGAAGCTATCCGAGAGCGGGGGCAGGACAGCCCGATCCTGGTGCGTCCTCACCCGGATTCGAACGGCCGATACATGACGGTCTTTGGACATCGGCGCGCTCGGGCGGCCAAAGCATTGGGACGGCCCGTGCGAGCCGTCGTAAAGGTGCTGGCCGACCGAGAGCACGTTATCGCTCAGGGGCAGGAAAACAGTGCACGAGCGGACTTGTCATTCATCGAGAAGGCAGTCTTTGCCAGTAACCTGGAGCGCGGCGGTTATGACCGCGAGGTCATCATGTCGGCGCTGTCGGTCGACAAGACCGTCGTGTCCAAGATGATCTCGGTGACTAAGGACATTCCAGCCGATGTCATTGCCGCCATCGGGGCGGCAAAAGAAAGCGGTCGTGACCGTTGGTACCAACTGGCTCAGAAATTCCGCGACAACGATGCAGCTGCCAGGGCAGGGGGGCTTCTTGGGGCACCTGAGTTCATATCGGCCGACAGCGACCAGCGTTTGTCGCTCCTGACGAGGCACCTGGAAGGCGACCTACCGAAAACGAAATCGAGCAAGCCGAAGCCTCGGCCCCAATCTTGGGCTCCAGAGGATAAATCAGTTAGCGTCACGGCAAAATCACGACCGAAAGGCTTCTCGCTCGATCTTACCCAGGAAGATGCGAAGCCATTTGGCGAATGGATCTCGAGCAATCTGGACAGCCTGTATCAGGCGTTCAGGGAGTCGAGGAAGTAGGAAAACGGAGATAGAAACCGCAAAAGAAAAAGGCCCCCAAACGGCGAACCGTGGAAGCCTCTCTCGTATTCTGTAGCAAGATCGAGAATCGCATTTTCACGAATCAGTGTCAAGAGTCGTAACGTCGCTCTGGCGGTCGGGATTCTTTTGCCTAGTTGAAGGCGAAGGATAGATGGAGACGCATATTGCTTCGACCCCGTTCGGGAGTCGACCGATGTCGCTTGCCATGTTGGCAGCACAACGGGAGTCACGTGAAAATCTCCCCGACGGTAAGGCTGTAGATAAGTGGCAGCTCTACAAAGACCTGTGTGAAGGTAGAACGATCATTGGTGTCAGCGATCGCTCGCTAGCGGTCCTGAGCGCCTTGCTGTCGTTCTATCCTGACAGTGAATTGAGCGAGGAGAATGGCCTGGTCGTTTTCCCCTCGAACAGGCAACTGTCACTCAGAGCCCATGGAATGCCCGATACGTCGCTTCGCAGGCATCTCGGAGCCTTGCTGGGCTGTGGTCTGCTCCTGAGGCGGGATAGCCCCAATGGGAAGCGCTACGCCCGAAAGGGGAGGGGAGGAGACATCGAAGAGGCCTTTGGTTTCTCCTTGGCACCGTTGTTGGCCCGTGCTGACGAGATCCAAGAGGCTGCTGAGCGCGTTCGGGCAGATAATGCCGCCCTGCGGCTTATGCGCGAGCGCGTGACCTTGCACAGAAGGGATATCAGCAAGCTCATTGAAGTGGCCGTTGAAGAAGACGTCCCAGGCGACTGGGGCGATCTCTACAAGCGTTTTCGCACCGTCGTAGACGGCATCCCGCGCCGAGCATTGCTCGTCGAGCTGGAATCGATCGTCGCCAACCTGGCTGAGATCCGCGAATGCGTCGATAAGCTGCTGAATTCACACATCAATATCAATAAAACGGACGCCAATGACAACCAGAATGGACGGCACCATTCTGAATCAAATACCGATTCTCATTTTGACTTTGAACCTGCTTTGGAAAAAAGCGGGGCGACGATCGAGCCTGAATGGAAATCGATGGAGCCACCGAAAGGCTTTCCACTTGGATTAGTCCTGAAGGCCTGCCCCGATATCGTTGACTATGCGGCCGCTGGAATTGGAACTTGGCGAGATTTGATGGCCACGGCCGCCCAGGTCAGGGGCTATCTTGGGATTTCGCCGTCGGCCTATGCTGACGCCTTGGATGTTCTTGGGCAGGAAAACGCTGCCGTGGTGATCGCCTGCATCTTGCAGAGAGCGCAGCACATCAACTCGGCGGGTGGTTATCTGCGTTCGTTGACTGAAAAGGCGAGGGGAGGGGAGTTTTCAGTGGGGCCGATGCTCATGGCTTGCTTGAAAACGAATGGGGTGACAGCCGCGAGGCTGGCGGGATGAGGCTAGAGGAGCTGGCCGGCAACAGCGGCTTCAGGCTGACGGAAGACGATTTGAGAGATCTGGTCGACGCTGGCAGGGGAAACCTACCACTGATGATGTGATGCCGGGAACTGGCGGAGCAGTTCCGAATTCTTGCCGGGTGAATGGTCTCGTATCAGGTGCTCTCTGCGCATTCATTGAACCGTTGCAACAGAACCAAGACGTTTGCGCATGTTTCGGTTAGAGTTGGCCGATCGACAGCATTTCCGAAAATCGACGTCTGAGTGGCAGCTGGGCTGTTGAACCGCAAAGGCTCGAACCATGATGCGATCGCAGAACTGGTTGGCGAGGATTGCCGTTGCCCTCATCGTCATAGCTGCGGCCTATGTCGGTTGGCTGTGGCTGAAACCGCAGCCTCTTGCTGAGGGCATCGCCAGCGGCAATGGCCGCATCGAGGCGGTTGAGATCGACATTGCGGCAAAGACGTCGGGCCGGCTCAAGGAGGTGCTGGTCAACGAAGGTGACTTCGTCACCGCTGGACAGGTCTTGGCCAACATGGACACGGCTACGCTGGTTGCGCAGCGTCGCGAGGCCGAGGCACAGCTCGAACGGGCGAATGTCGGCATCGGTATGGCCAATGCCCTCGTCGTGCAGCGCAAGGCCGAGAAGGAGGCAGCTCTGGCCACGGTCGCGCAACGCCAGGCCCAGGTGGATGCTGCGCAACGGCGGTTCGACCGATCGAAGGAGCTTGCGGGACGCGGAACGACGTCGCAGCAGGTGCTGGACGACGACCGGGCGCAATATGAGGGCGCAAAAGCGGCGCTCGGGGCAGCACAAGCCCAGGTCGCGGCAGCCGACGCAGCCATCGGGGCGGCCGAGTCGCAGGTCGTCGACGCCCGCGCCAATGTCGTCGCCGCACAGGCGACGATCGAACGCATCCAGGCCGATATTGACGACAGTGCGCTGAAGTCGCCGCGCGACGGGCGGGTGCAATATCTCGTCGCTCAGCCCGGCGAGGTCGTCTCCGCCGGCGGCATCGTGCTCAACATGGTCGATCTTGGCGACGTCTACATGACCTTCTTCCTGCCCACCGACCAAGCGGGCCGAGTGCGGATCGGAACCGATGTTCGGCTGGTCCTCGACGCCATCCCGCAATATGTCATACCGGCCAAGGCGACCTTCGTGGCCGATGTCGCCCAGTTCACGCCGAAGACTGTAGAGACGGCGGAAGAGCGACAAAAGCTGATGTTCCGGATCAAGGCGCGGATCGATCCGGAATTGCTAAAGAAGTATATCAGGGACGTGAAGACGGGACTGCCTGGTATGGCCTATGTCAGGATCGATCCCGACGCCGTGTGGCCGCCCGAACTCCAGACCAACCTGGTGCAATGACCAGCGCCGCGCATGCGACCGCACCGGGACCGAACCTCGCACCGGTCGCGCGGCTGGTCGATGTCGGCCTGGATTATGGCAAGACCCGCGCTCTGGACGGCGTCAGACTCGGCATTCCCGCCGGGCGGATGGTCGGGCTGATCGGCCCTGACGGGGTCGGAAAGTCCAGCCTGCTGTCGCTGATCGCTGGGGCTCGGGCGATCCAGGCCGGGCGTGTCGAGGTGCTGGGAGGCGACATGGCGCAGGCCGGCCACCGCCGGCTGGTCTGCCCGCGCATCGCCTACATGCCGCAAGGCCTGGGCAAGAACCTCTATCCGACGCTGTCGGTTTCGGAGAACCTCGATTTCTTCGGCCGGCTTTTCGGCCATGACCGCGACGAGCGCGAGCGCCGCATCGCCAACCTGACGCGCAGCACCGGCCTTGCCCCCTTCTTGAGCCGCCCCGCCGGCAAGCTCTCGGGCGGCATGAAGCAGAAGCTCGGCCTGTGCTGTTCGCTCATTCACGATCCGGATCTTCTCATCCTCGACGAGCCGACGACGGGCGTCGATCCACTGTCGCGCCGTCAATTCTGGGACTTGATCGGGCGCATCCGCGTCGAGCGCGCCGGCATGAGCGTTGTCGTAGCCACAGCCTATATGGACGAGGCGACTGATTTCGACTGGCTGGTGGCGATGGATGAGGGCCGCATACTTGCAACCGGCACGGCGCAAGACCTGATGCAGCGGACCAAGACCGCCTCGCTCGAGGCGGCCTTCGTCGGTCTCATGCCTGAGGAGAAACGACAGGGCTACCGGGCGGTGGAAGTGCCCCCGCGCAATCCTGATGATGGTGACGAGATCGCGATCGAGGCGGAGGGCCTGACCAAGCGCTTCGGCGATTTCGTCGCCGTTGATCACGTCAGCTTTAGCATCGAGCGCGGCGAGATCTTCGGTTTCCTCGGCTCCAATGGCTGCGGCAAGACGACCACCATGAAGATGCTGACCGGCCTTCTTCCGGCGAGCGAGGGGCGGGCGTGGCTGTTCGGCCAGCCGGTGGACGCCGGCAACCTCGAGGTCCGCCGGCGCGTCGGCTACATGTCGCAGGCGTTTTCGCTCTACACCGAACTTACGGTGCGCCAGAATCTGGAACTGCACGCCCGCCTGTTCCATGTCCCTGAAGAGGACATTGCTGGGCGCATCGCCGAGAACGTCGAGCGCTTCGGCCTTCTGGAGGTGATCGATGCGCTGCCCGATGACCTGCCGCTCGGCCAGCGCCAGCGGTTGTCTCTGGCGGTTGCCATGATCCACGAGCCACAAATCCTCATCCTCGACGAGCCGACCTCGGGCGTGGACCCCATAGCGCGCGATGGCTTCTGGCAGATCATGATCAACCTCGCTCGCCGCGACAGGGTCACGATCTTCATTTCGACCCATTTCATGAACGAGGCGGAACGTTGTGACCGCATCTCGCTGATGCATGCCGGCCGGGTCCTGGTCAGCGATACGCCTGCCGCCCTGGTCGAGAAGCGCGGCGCAAAGACACTGGAAGACGCCTTCATCGCCTATCTCGAGGATGCCGTGAACGAGGGCAAGATGGAAGCCGAAACGCCGCAGGCCCCGAGCGCCGTCAAGGCGCCGGTGGCCGAGGCGGGCGCCGCGGCCAGGCAGCGCTTTTTCGACCTGCGGCGCATGTTCAGTTATACGATGCGCGAGACGCTCGAAGTCATCCGTGACCCCATCCGGATGGTGCTCGCCCTGCTCGGCAGCATCATCCTGATGTTCGTCATCGGCTATGGCATCAGCATGGATGTCGAGGACCTGTCGTTTGCGGTGCTCGACCGGGACCAGACGACGACCAGCCGGGACTACACGCTCAATCTCGCCGGCTCACGCTATTTCATCGAAAAGCCTGTGATCGTCGACTACCAGGACCTCGACCGGCGCATGCGCAGCGGCGAACTCAGTCTGGCGCTTGAGATTCCGCCGGGCTTCGCCCGCGACGTGGCCCGCGGGCGGCCGGTGCGGATCGGCGCCTGGATCGACGGGGCCATGCCGATGCGGGCCGAGACCGTGCAGGGCTATGTGCAAGGCATGCACGCGCTGTGGCTGTCGCAGAAGGCGACGGCCCTCGGCTTGGGGGCGGCCACCGCCGGCCCGATCAACATCGAGGTGCGCTTCCGCTACAATCCCGATGTCAGGAGCCTACCGGCCATGGTGCCGGCGGTGATCCCCTTGCTGCTGCTGATGATCCCGTCGATGCTGACCGCGCTCAGCATCGTGCGCGAAAAGGAACTCGGCACCATCATCAACCTGTATGTGACGCCGGTCACCAGGCTGGAGTTCCTGATCGGCAAGCAATTGCCTTATGTCGCGATGGGAATGGTCAACTTCCTGCTGCTGTCGCTGCTAGCCGTCACCGTCTTCGGGGTTCCTATAACTGGCAGTTTTCCGACGCTCGCGGCCGGGGCGCTGCTCTTCGTGTTCATCGCCACCGCAATGGGGCTGCTGACCTCGACATTCCTGCGCAGCCAGATCGCCGCAATCTTCGGCACGACCATCATCACGCTCGTCCCGGCAACCCAGTTCTCCGGCATGATAGACCCCGTCTCGTCGCTCGAAGGCTTCGGCGCCCTGGTCGGCCAGATCTTCCCCATGACCTATTTCCTGACGATCTCGCGCGGCGTCTTCTCGAAGGCTCTTGATTTTCGCGACCTGGCCGCCTCGTTCCCACCGCTGCTCGTGACCGGGCCGATCCTGATCGTGCTGAGCGCCGCATTGCTGAAGAAGCAGGATGGCTGACCGATGCGAAGTGTTGCCAACATACTGAACCTCGGTGTCAAGGAACTGCGCGGCCTCGGTCGTGACCCGCTGCTGCTGCTGCTCATCGCCTATGCCTTCACCGTCTCGGTCTATACCGGGGCATCGGCGACGCCCGAAACGCTGAACAAGGCTGCGATCGCGATCGTCGATGAGGACCGGTCGCCGCTCTCAGCGCGGATCACCAGCGCGTTCTATCCGCCTTACTTCCTGACCCCAACGATGATCACCCCGGCGGAGATGGATGCACGCATGGACGCCGGCCTCGATACGTTCGGTCTCGACATCCCGCCCGACTTCCAGCGCGATGTCCTTGCCGGGCGCCGGCCGACGATCCAGCTCAATGTCGACGCGACACGCATGAGCCAGGCATTCACCGGCTCGGGCTATGTCCAATCCATCGTCACCGGCGAGGCGAACGACTTCGTTCGCCGCTACCGCGCAAGTTCGGCCCTGCCGGTGGATGTCGAATTGCGGGCCCGCTTCAACGCGACGCTGGATCACAGCTGGTTCGGCGCGGTGTTCCAGGTCATCACCCAGGTGACGATGCTGTCGATCATCCTGACGGGTGCCGCGTTGATCCGGGAACGCGAGCACGGCACACTCGAGCATTTGCTGGTGATGCCCGTCACCCCCTTCGAGATCATGACCAGCAAGGTCTGGTCGATGGCGCTGGTGGTGCTCGTCGCCACGGCACTGTCGCTAATCTTCGTCGTGCGGGGATGGCTGAAAGTGCCGATCGAAGGATCGGTCGCGCTGTTCCTGGCAGGTGCTGCGGTTCACCTGTTCGCCACCACCTCGCTCGGCATCTTCCTCGGCACGATGGCCCGCTCGATGCCGCAGTTTGGCCTGCTGCTGATCCTCGTCATGGTGCCGATGCAACTGCTCTCCGGCGGGATGACGCCGCGCGAGAGCATGCCAGAATTCGTCCAGGTGGTCATGCTGGCCGCACCGACGACCCACTTCGTGATGCTCGGCCAAGCCATTCTGTTTCGCGGTGCCGGATTTGCGGTGGTGTGGCCGCAATTCGCCGCACTCGCGGTCATTGGCGCGGTCCTTTTCGGGTTCTCGCTCGGGCGCTTCCGCAAGTCCCTCAGTGAGGCAACATGATCGGGGCAGGCCGGTCCAGGTGAATGCGCGGCAGGCGGGGCATGAGGGTGGTTTCCCGGGGCGGCGGCGGAGATATTGGGCCGCAGTCTAGCCGTTTCGACGCTGGAATCCATCGATATTGATAAGGACGTGTTATCGAAAGTGAGATGGCCGGAGCGGGGCCGTCCGGCTGGGCCAAGCAAAGGGCGCAATCGCTTGGATATTGATGGCATTAGCAAGGGAAATCAATGAGTTAGAACGGGCATGACCGGGGCGTCGCCGATGCGCTGGTGGGTGTAATCCGGCATTCGCGCCGGCAATGAACCAGATCTGTCCGCACGGTTTCTCCCGATCCGATTCAGGCGAGCAATGAACCGCTCTAGCGCTGTGCTTCGGCAGGATTGAGCACAATTATTGTCGATTATTATATTGAAGAATTGTCGGCAATTTGATTGGATCATGATGTTGGAGAGGAACCGGTCGGCGGCGCATCCGTCAGAACCGCAATGGGAGGATTGAAATGGTAATGTTCCGTAGGGCATGCCACGTAGCGGCTGCTGCCTTGCTACTGGGCTCTTCCGTCGTCGCGGCGGAGGCGGCGTCCACGTTGGAGACAGTCAAGGCGCGTGGCAAACTGATCTGCGGCGTTTCGATGGGCACGACCGGCTTCGCCTTGGCCGACGCCCAGGGGAAGTTCGCCGGGTTCGACGTGGACGTTTGTCGTGCCGTCTCCGCGGCCGTATTCGGCGACCCGGACAAGGTCGACTTCGTGATGACCAACATCAATACGCGGTTCCAGGTCCTGCAGTCTGGTGAGATCGACATCCTTTCGCGCCAGACGACAATGACCTACTCGCGCGAGGCGTCGCTGGGCATAGATTTCGGACCTGCGGTCTTTTATGACGGGCAGGGCCTCATGGTTGCGAAGAGTCTTGGCATCACGAGCGCCAAGGAACTCGACGGCGCAGCCGTCTGCACCTTGCCCGGTACCACGACCGCGCAGAACCTTGCCGACTTTTTCCGTGCAAACGGCAAGAAGTTCGAACTGGTGGTTTTCGAAAACCCTGACGAGAACAACAACGCTTTCTTCTCGGGCCGCTGCGACGCGGTCTCGTCGGATCGTTCCGACCTGGCCTCCATTCGCGCCGCTTCGAAAAGCCCGGACGACTACATGATATTGCCGGAGACCATCTCGAAGGAGCCGCTGGCGCCGGCAGTGCGCCAGAACGATTCCAATTGGCGTGACATCGTCTCGTGGTCGGCCTGGATGCTGATGGCTGCTGAAGAAAAGGGCCTCACGCAAGCGAACGTAGAAGAGCAACTCAAGAGCGAGGATCCGGAGATACTGCGGATGCTGGGCGTCACCGATGAACTCGGCCCGATGCTCGGACTGGACAAGGCGTGGGGCTACAACATCGTCAAGCATGTTGGCAACTATGCCGAGGTCTTCGACCGCAACCTCGGCGAAAAGACCGCACTTGGCCTGAGCCGCGGACCAAACACCTTGTGGAACAATGGCGGCCTGCTTTATCCGCCGCCGTTCAGGTGAGGTTTTGACGTAATGCGGCGCATGTCGGCATGACATGCGCCGTCATTTCTGGAACAGACCTCCGTGAGGACAGCCGGCTTGTCGCCCATAATCCTTCTAAGAGACCGGCGCGCCCGCGAACTGGCATACCAGGTCGTATGTGTCGTGGCCGTCGCCATCTGTGGCTGGTATCTGCTTCAAAACGCGCTGGGCAATCTCGCCCAGCAGGACATTGCCACCGGGTTCGATTATCTGGGCCGCGAGGCTGGTTTCATTATCAGCGAAACGCCGATCGCCTATGAGCCATCCCACAGCTATGGCCGGGCCGTGCTGGTCGGTCTGCTCAATACGGTGAAAGTGTCGCTGCTGGCGATCATGCTGGGGACGATCATCGGCACGCTTGTCGGCATTGCGAGGCTGTCGAGCAACCCGCTGCTTTCGCGGCTCATGCTGGTTTATGTCGAAGCGCTGCGCAATGTGCCGCTGCTACTCTACCTGTTCCTTTGGTATGCGGCGATCATCTTCACGCTGCCACCGGTCAAACAGGCGATCGCGCTCCTGCCGGGCGTCTACGTGTCGAACAGCGGGCTGGTTGTACCGGCAGTGGTCTGGAACTCGGGCTTTTGGGTGCTCGCCGTTGCCGTCGGAGCGGGGCTGGCCGCCGCCTTTGCCTGGCAGGCAACGGTAAAGCGAAGGCGCATCGCGACAGGCAATGCAGCGCCGGTCTGGCCGATTGCACTTGTGCTGCTTGTTGCTCCGGTCGTTGTCGCGGCAATGCTGTTCAACATCAGCGCCCAGCTTGATTGGCCGGAGCTCGGGCGCTTCCGGCTGACGGGCGGCGCGCATCTCAAGCCGGAGTTTGTCGCCTTGCTGCTGGGGCTGACCCTCGGCGCTTCCGCGACCGTGGCCGAGATCGTCCGCAGCGGCATCTTGGCCATCGGCAAAGGGCAGCGCGAAGCCGCCCATGCGCTGGGACTGGCGGACAGCTTGACCATGCGACTTGTGATCCTGCCCCAGGCACTGCGGATCATCGTGCCGCCGCTGACCAACGTCTATGTGACGACGTTCAAGAACAGTTCGCTGGCCATCGCCATCGGCTACCCAGATCTGGTGATGATCTCCAACAACATCATGAACCAGACCGGACAGGCCATCGAGCCGATCGCGCTGTTCATGCTGGTCTACCTTTTTCTATCCCTTGCGACGTCGCTGCTGATGAACTGGTACAACGCGCATGTCGCGCTGAAGGGGCGGTAGTCATGAGCGATCGCACCGCAACATTGGCTGACCGGGGCATGATGCGCCCGCCTGCTCGGCGCAGTTCATTGGCGAAGACGTATTTCGGCACGCCGGGCAACACGCTGGTGACGCTGGTCTGCCTCGCCGTGCTGGCACTCGTCGCCAAGGTGGCGGTGAGCTGGCTTCTGCTTGATGCGGTGTTCGACGGCACGCCGGAAGACTGCAAGGCAAGCTCCGGGGCCTGCTGGCCGTACCTTGCCGCAAAGATGCGCTACATGCTGTTCGGCATCTATCCCTTCGACGAGCAGTGGCGGCCGCTATCGGCGACCCTGTTGTTCATCGCAGCCATGGCCGTTTCCGGCATTCCTAGGCTGTGGGGAAAGCCGCTGCTCTTCGCCTGGGTGGCGTTGCTGCCTGTCCTGTTCGTGTTGATGGCCGGCGGTGTGTTCGGGCTCACGCCAGTGCCGACGTCGCAATGGGGCGGTCTGCCGCTGTCGTTCATGCTGACCTTCGTGGGGCTGGTCTGCGCGCTGCCGCTTGGAATTCTGCTCGCTCTCGCACGCCTTTCAAACCTGCCGGCCATCCGCATTCTGGCCATCACCTTCATCGAGCTGGTGCGTGGCGTTCCTTTAATCAGCATCCTGTTCATGGCGTCCGTCATGTTGCCCCTGTTCATGCCGGACGGTGTGACGATCGACAAATTGCTGAGAGCACAAGTCGCCATCATCCTGTTTGCCGCAGCCTACATCGCCGAAATTGTGCGGGCTGGGCTCCAGGCCCTGCCGCGTGGCCAGGCGGAGGCCGCGCAGGCACTGGGCCTTCACTACTGGCAATACACCCTCCTTGTGACCATCCCGCAGGCGCTCAAGACGGTGATCCCGCCGCTCGTTTCGCTGTTCATCGGCTTTTTCCAGGATACGACGCTGGTCACCATCGTGGGCCTGCTAGATTTTCTGAACACCGTCCGCACGGCCCTGCGCGACCCAAACTGGCAAGGTATCGCCGTGCTCGAAGGCTACGTATTCGCGGCCGTGGTCTACTTCGTCTTCAGTGCGCTCATGGGCGCCTATAGCCGCTTTCTCGAGAAACGATTCAGGGTAGGTCATGACTGAAACCACGGTCATTCGCGACGTCGAAACCATCGTTGCCTATGATGCTGTCTGCGACCGGCATGTCTACCGTCACGGCGGCGACGTGGCGTTCGACGAAACCGGACTGCTCTGTGTCGGTCAGCACTTCGAAGGTCAGGCGACAACCGAGCTGTCTGGCAAGGCGCGGATGGTCATGCCCGGACTGATCGACATCCACTGCCATTCGCATGACGAGCCCCTGGCCAAGGGCATCTTCGAAGACGTCGGCACTGCCGCTCTGTGGGGCCAGGCGATGTATGAGTACTCCGGCGTCATCGACGGGGGCGAAGACGCTCGCGCAGCCTGCCTGACGGTGATGCTGGGCGACCTTATGCGCTCAGGCGCAACAACCGTGCTCGACATCGCCGGCGCCCATGACGTCTGGCTCGACATTGCGGCCCAAAGCGGCGTGCGCGGCTATCTTGCGCCCGGTTTCCGCCAGGCCGACTGGGTGGTGCATGATAGTCATCGGCTCGATTTCGAATGGGACGACAAGGCCGGCCGAGACGCCTTCGCTCGGGCGCTGGACTTCGCCGATTGGGCGAGGGCGCATCCGAGCGGGCGGCTGGACGGCGTCATCGCGCCGTCGCAGGTCGAAACCTGCCGGCCGGACCTTTTGGTCGATGCTGCCCATGAGGCGCGCAAGCGCGGCATGCCGATAACCATCCACGCGGCCCAGACCATGGCGGAGCATGAAGAGTTGCTGCGCCGCACCGGACTGACCGCTGTACAGTATCTCGACCAGCTCGGTGTGCTCGGCAGCGACGTCATCCTCGGTCACTGCATCTTTGCCGACCATCATTCCTGGACCCGGCAGCGGACTAGAAACGACCTCCAGATTCTGGCCGCACGGTCAACGACAGTTGCCCATTGCCCCGTCACATTCGCCCGCAGCGGCATGGCCCTCGAAACGCTTGGCGCTTACCGCCGCAGCGGCGTCAACGTTGCCATCGGCACCGACAGCTACCCGTTCAACATGCTGGAGGAGATGCGCCAGGCGCTGGTCTGCTCGCGGCTCGGCGGAAAAAGCGTTTTCGACATCACCACGGGCGATATCTTCGACGCCGCAACGCTAGCCGGTGCGCGGGCACTTGGCCGGACCGACATCGGCAGGCTGAGCGTCGGCGCCAAGGCCGACATGCTGGTCATCGACCTGAACGCACCATCGATGCGGCCGGTTTATGACCCGCTGCGCAGCCTGCTCCACTGCGCAGCCGAGCGCGCGGTCGAACGCGTCTATGTCGACGGGCGGCTGACGGTCGATCGGGGCAAGCCGACGCAACTCGACTATGACGGGGCCGTCAGGGAAATGCAGGCGCTGCAGGACTGGGCCTGCGCCCGCGCAGGCTTGCACGATCCGAAGGGGCGCAACATCGCCGAACTGGCGCCGATGTCGCTGCCCGCGTTTGGAAGGTAAACGCCGATCCGCGCCGGCTATCAGGTCAGGATGGGGTAGCTCGGCGAGAAGATCTCCGACACCGGCGGATGCTGCCAGCTTCTATCAGGATATTTGGCGATGAGGCCTTCGAACTGGCGTTGCACGCGCTCGCGGGCTGCGCGGATGTCGAAACCGGCCAGTTGGCCGTCCATCATCGACAGTCGCCCGTCCACGAAAACGGCCTGTGCAACCTTGCCCGATCCGCCCAGCACCAGCGTGGTGATGGGATCGATGGTCGGTGTCATATAGGGGTCGTCGAGGCGGAACACGGCGATGTCCGCCTTGGCGCCGGGTGCCAGACGCCCGATATCGCTCCGGCCGAGCGCCTTGGCCCCGCCAAGCGTGGCAGCGTCGTAGAGGTCCTTGCTCAACACGGCATCCGAAGCCTTCTCGCTGATGCGGCAGGCAACGAGCCCCATCAAGAGGTTCATCAGCATGTCAGGCGGGGCGGTATCGGTCGCCATGCCGATATTGATGCCCAGCTTGCGGCATGCCGCGAACGAATTCAACGTGCCGCCCATGCGCGCCGACACCAGTGGCGAATGGGCGATTGAGACCTGGTGCTCGGCGTAGAGCTTCAGGTCGGTTTCCGAGGCATGGGTGGCATGAGGCGCGACCAGGCGCTCGCTGAGCAAGCCATGATCGGCCATCCATTGCGGTCCGGATGCGCCGTGTAGCTGGTGCATGGTTTCAAGCTCGAGCTTGCCTTGGGCCATGTGCATACGCACCCGGCAATCGAGGTCGCGCGCGGCGTCCATCGTCCGTTGCAAGAGGCCGAGCGTGCAGGTCTCGACCCGGTCGGGTGCAAGCATGCCGTTGACCAGGCCGCCATGGCGACCGTGCTGGCGTTCAATGAAACCGATGGCATCCGCAAGTCCGGCGATGCCCTTCTCCTCATCGAACATCGGGACCATCTTGCCGGGCGCTTCCAGCACCATGCCACCCGAGCGGTAGGCAGGGCTGAGAAAGACGCGCAGGCCAAGGTCGCCGGCCGCATCGGCTGCCGCGTCGAACTCGGCGACGGTCTCGCCCCACTCGCGATAGTAAAGCGAGGCAATCGGCGCGGCCGTTGTGATGCCGTTGAGCAGCAAAAGGCCGAAGGCGAAGCGTTTCTGGAAAGCCAGCTCCTCCGGCGTGTACATCTCGTATGGACCGCGCTCGACATAGGAGCGCGGCCAGATCCGGCCCTTGGACCAGCCGGGCTGGTTGTCGGTGACAAGGACGTAGGTATCGATATCCGAGAGCGCGTCGAGGTCGATCAGCCCGGGACTGATCAGCGCGCTGCCGAAATCGATCCGACGGGCGACCTCACCGTCAAAGCGAAGACCGGCGAAGATGACTTTGCCATCCTCCATCACCAGTTCGCCGCGGGGCACCAGGCAGTGGCCGTTCCCGCAGTATGCCAGCAGCCAGTCGGCCGTCATCAGCGTGCGGCCCGCGGGCCGCTTTCCAAGGGTGAGATCGGTCGGGCGTGTCATGACAGTTCATTCCGTTGTGCATGCTTGCTCAGTCACGCGCAGGGCGCGATAGCGAGGTCAAAAAAAGAAAGGGCGTTTCACCTGAAACGCCCTTCGAGTTGAGGATCAGGCGGCCGCGCCTACTTGCCGGCCATCTGGGTGTGCCAGTGGCGAGGCTTGTTGTCGGCGCGGAAGTCGACGCTCTTCACCTTGCCCAGCATGGCCCAGGCAATCGGCTGCTGATGGAGCGGGATGAGCAGCACTTCGTCCTTGGCCAGCTTCAGCGCCGCTTCTTCAAGCTGGAGCCGCTTGGCGTTGTCTGGTTCCTGCACAGCCTGCTCGACCAGCTTGTCCAATTCCGGATACGACCATCCGCCATAGTTCGAAACGCCGACCTTGCCGGTCTTGGTGGAGAGCACCTGAGCGAGCAGCGAATAGGCGTCGAGCGTCGGCTCGTTGGCCCAGCTCAGGTTGAACATGTCAGCCTTGCCGTTGGTGCGCTTGGGGGTCTGCACGGCGCGTGGCGCGATGTCGATATTCGGCTGGAAGCCTGCGCGCTTCAGCATGTTGGCGATGCCGACGCAGAAGTCTTCTTCGTTGATGCTCTCGTCGTTCATGCAGGTATAGGTGAACGGCAGGTCCTTGTGGCCAGCGTCGGCCAGCAGCTGCTGCGCACGCTTGGGATCGGCCGGGCTGTAGGTGTCGAGCGCCTTCGAGTATCCGGCGATTTCCGGAGCGATCACCGAGCCTGAGGGGCGTGCCAAGCCGCGCATGACCTTGGCATTGATCAGGTCGCGGTCGATGGCGGCTTCCACGGCCTGTCGAACGCGCAGGTCGTTGAACGGGTTGGGACGTCCGTCCTCAAGCTTTTCCTTGCGGTTGAACGCCACGAAGACCGTGCGCAGTTCAGTGCGCTTGTTGACTGTGATGTCCTGCGAGGATTCGAGGCGGGGAAGGTCCTGGATCGGCGCGGAATCGATCAGGTCGACCTCGCCGGACAGTAGTGCCGCCACGCGCGTTGCCGGCGACGAGATCGGCAGGTATTCGATGCGGTCGAGATTGTGCTTCTTTTCATCCCACCAGCCGTCGTTGACGACCAGAACGGTCTTGCTGTCCGGCTGCCGGCTTTCGAGCTTGAAGGGGCCGGTGCCGTTGGTGTTGTGAGTGGCGTAGCCCTCGACCTTGGACGCGAAATCGGTCGGCTTTTCGGTGTTGTTGTCCTTCAGCCATTTCGCGTTGAACATGAAGATGTTGGTCATGTCGTTCAGGAAGAGTGACGTCGGCGCCGAAACTTCGACATCGACCGTGTAGTCGTCGACCTTCTTGCTGCTGACATAGAGCGGGATGTTGCCGCGCAGCGGCGAGGTCGGGTCGGTCACGCGCGTCAGCGAGGCAATCACGTCGTCGGCGGTGAAGTCGCTGCCGTCGTGGAATTTGACACCCTTGCGCAGGGTGAAGCGCCAGTGCTTGTTATCGACCAGCTTCCATTCGGTCGCGAGCGCGGGCTCGATCTGGAAGTTTGCATCGTAGCGAACCAGCCCCTCATAGATGTGGTTGAGAAAGGCGAGGTTCGATGTCGACGGAACCGAGTCCGGATCGAGCGAGTAGATGTCGGCGCGGCTACCCCAGCGCAGCGTTTCCGCGCTGACTGGTCCGGCAATCGCGACTGCAGCCACTGCACCGAGAATGAGTTTCTTCAAGCGAGACATATTACCTCCCAGGATCACGCTTCCAGAACTGCAGCATCGTAATGAATGGAAATATTGTCAACAATATTGTTGACGCGAATTGCCGACATCGGTAGCAAACTGATCGAAGGCTGTGTGCGGCCCATTGGTGTCCGCCGGCTGGTCGGAGGCCGCATTTGCGGTGCGGGCCGGCACAATGGGAGGGAATCGCTTGAACGACTTGCTACTGCTCCACGCAACCATTGTCACTGTAGACCCCGACAGGCGCATCCTTGAGGACGGGGCAATCGCCATTTCCGGCGACAGGATTGTCGACATTGGCGCCAGTAGCGATCTCCAGGCGAGGCATCAAGACAAGAAGGTTCTGGATTGCCGCGGCAAGCTCATCATTCCCGGGCTCATCGACGCGCACGGTCACGCCGGACACGTGCTCATCCGCAGCATCGCCTCGGATACCAATTCCATGTGGATGCGCATCGTTACGCCGACCTACTACCACTACACCACCCGTGACTACTGGTATGCAGACGGGCTGGTGTCCGGCCTTGAGCGCCTGCGTGCTGGCGTTACCACCGGCGTCAGCATCATCTCGTCCATGCCCAGAAGCGACGACCCGGTCTTCGCCATCAACCACGCCAAGGCCTATGGCGAGATCGGATTGCGGGAGGTCGTCTGCGTCGGCCCGGCCGGCTTGCCGTGGCCGCATCCGGTGACACGCTGGGAGACCGGAAGCCCGGTACGGCACAGTGTTTCGTTCGAGGAGATGATCGAGGGCGCCGAAGCGACCATTCAGGCAATCAACGGCAGCGCCGATGGGCGCATAAACGTGTTCCTCACGCCGTTCACGATCGTGCCGTCGCTTGACCCGTCGAACGCGTCAACGCCCGACCAGGCGGTCAAGCTGACTGCCGACGACCGCATGCAGGCGCGTCGCGTGCGAGAGACCGCGCGCAAATGGGGCGTGCGCATCCATTCCGACGCCTTCGCCGGCCAGATCCGCATGGCCTTTCAGGACAAGGAGAATGCGATTCTCGGGCCAGACGTCCATCTCCAGCATTGCTGGGGCATCTCGCACGAGGAGATCGACATCCTCGCCGAGACTGGAACCTACGTTACCCACGCACCGCCCGGCCGTGCGACGCCCATCCTGAACATGATCTCCAAGGGCGTGCCGGTGGCGATCACCTCGGACGGCGTTTCCCCCAGCCGCCACTTCGATATGTTGCAGATGGCCCGCCTGACCCAGTTCACGCAGCATTTGCTGCACAACCACGACCGCTACCTGCTGCCGCCGGGCAAGGTGTTCGAGATGATCACCATCGAGGCCGCCAGGGCGCTCGGCATGGACCACGAGATCGGATCGCTTGAGATTGGCAAGAAGGCGGATATTGCCATCATCAACATGCGCCAGCCACACCTGACGCCGAACTGGATGGTGGTCCACCGCCTGGTTCAGCAGGTTCTCGGCAGCGACGTCGAGACCGTCATAGTCGACGGCAAGATCCTGATGGAGGGCGGCAAGGTGCTGACGACCGACGTCGAGCAGGCGCTCGATTTTGGCGAGCGCGAAGCCCAGGCTTTGGTCGAACGGGCGGGCCTGCAGGCGCACATGCACAGCCCCGGATGGGGACAGCTCAGCCGGACGTTCGAAGAGCCAGTGGTGCCGCCTGCGCCTCCGGCAGTCTGAACCTTTGACTTCAAACAATTCGGTCCGCCCAAGGCTTGCCTTCGGCGGACTTTTTTTTGGCCGATACTGGAGCAGGGAAGGCCGGCCCATTCTAGATGGGCCGAAAGCTCTTAGCCGTTCATTGCAAGGCGCTGTGGCGCAAGGCCGCCGGCGCTGGCCGCTTGTTTTTGGCGCGGATAGTTATAGGCGTTGACCTTCGATGTGGAGTAGCCGGCGCCAACGAGAGCCTCGGCGATTTTCAGCGCAGCTGTCACCCCATCGATCACAGGAACGCCGGTTGCCTTGGCCAAGCGCTCGCATAGGCTCGACATTCCTGCACAGCCCAGAATGATGGTTTCTGCGCGATCCTCGACCTTCGAGCGCTCGATCACGTCGATCAGCAAGCGCTCCGCCGTTTCGGGGTCCTCCTCCAGGCCAAGGACAGGCAAATCGATGGCATGTACCGCACGGCAGTGATGCCCGGCGCCGTAAGCCTGGACGATGTCTTCGATGATGGGCACCGAACGCGGCAGCGTGGTGACGACCGAAAAGCGGCGACTGATCGTCATGGCGACCTGAACGGCTGCCTGGCAAATACCGATTACCGGTCCCCTTGCCACCTCGCGGGCGGCATGCAGGCCGGGGTCGTCGAAGCAGGCAATCACATAGGCATCGACGCCCTGTTCCTCGCCCTTGCGGATCTCCGACAGCATGTCCGGCACCGCTAGCGCCTCATCGAGGCTGCCCTCGATGCTGACGGGCGTCTCGGTGGGGTTCACTGCAGTCACGTGCGTTCCAGCGCTCGCCACGCGCAGCGCGCTCTCCAGCGCCTGGTTGGTCATGGATGCTGTGGAATTTGGATTGATCAGGCGAATATGCACGTTGGTAAATCCTAGTCGCCGCTTTTGGTTGTCTTGAGCACATCCGCGATCGCCGGTGCCTTGAGCACGAACTGGCGGTCGGAAGTGATGTAGTTGTCCGCATGAAGCCGAGCGATCGGCTGATAGGTCTCGGAGTTCACGTAGCGCCCCTCCTCGTCGAGGCAGTCGCGGCGGACATGCATATGAACCACTTCGCCCAGCACGAGGACGCGACGCGGGTACTCGATCAGCCGCTCCACACGGCATTCGAACGAGCAGGGCGCATTGGCGACAAAATCGACATCGATCTGGGCGCCACGGGCTGTCGGCAGCCCGGCCATCTCGAGTTCATCGACATCGCTGTCGAACCCCAAGCCGCAGACGAGCATTTGTTGCGACAGGGCCATGTCGACCATGTTCACGACGAACTCGCCTGTTCGCCTGATGTTGACGACGGTATCCTTGTCCTCGCCCGACAGGCGCGGCTGGATGCCGAGCACTACAATGGGTGGCTCGTGCGAAAAGACATTGAAGAAGCTCATCGGCGCGGCATTATTCTGCCCGCTGGCCGAGCGGGTTGTGACAAGCGCGATCGGCCGCGGCCCAATGAAATTGGTAAGCAGGCGATAGCGGCTGTCCATCTCCAGCCTCGTAAAATCGAACTCCATTCGTCCTCTCAGTTCCGCTTCATTGGTACACAATCTGATACGTAATTGTCAGCAAAACGCGATTCAGGTATTCTGTGCCAATGTTGACTTTTTGTTATCTATGGCGAATGTCGGCCTTGGTGGGGGCGTAGTTTCATGACCGAACAAGCAAGCGTTTCGACGCAGCAGATTGTCGAAAAAGTATGGCTTTCGATTGCCGAGCGCAGGCTGCGTCCTGGCGTCCAGCTCAAAGAGGGCCAACTGGCCGCAATTTTCGACGTCAGCCGCGCGCGCATCCGCCAGGCTCTGACTGCGCTCGAGCGCGAAGGCCTGGTGACAATCATCCCGAACCGCGGTGCTTTCGTTTGCCAGCCGTCGGTCGACGAGGCCAGGGACGTATTCGCCGTTCGCCGTTCCGTTGAAGCCTGCGTCGTCGCACGTATCGGAACCTCGATCTCGAAGGCCGATGTCGCGCGCCTGCGCAGCCATGTCGCCCAGGAGCGGACCGCCAGTGCCAAAGACGTAACCACTGATATCATCAAGCTGTCGGGCGGTTTCCATCTTCTGCTCGCCGAGATTTCTGGCTCCGATTTCCTGTTTGGAATGATGCGCGACCTGATCTCGCGCACCTCCCTCATTACAGCCGTCTATCGCAACACCGCTCGTTTCAACTGTGGACCGGACGAGCACGATGAAATCGTCGAGGAGATTGCCAAGGGCAACTTCAAGAAGGCGGAGGCGCTGATGGAACATCATCTCGAGCACGTGGAAACGGAACTCGACTTGAGGGAAGTGCGCGACATATCCCACGACTTGCGGGCCGCGCTGGCGTAGTCCGGCCCGCGGCAACATCATTCGTCTCGCACCAGATGGCAGGCCACGCGTGTTCCGTTGGCCAGCGCGCGCACTTCGGGAAGCTCGGCCGAGCAGATCGCCGTGGCAGTGGGGCACCGCGGATGGAACGGGCAGCCCGACGGCGGCCTGAGCGGACTTGGCACCTCGCCGCCGGCAACGTCGCGATCCCTGTTGGGGTTCTCGATATTCGGGATCGTTTGCAGCAGCAGCTGGGTATAGGGATGGCGCGGTTGTGCGAACAGCTCTTCCGTCTCGCCTTCCTCGACGATACGCCCGAGATACATCACCGCTATGCGGTCGGACATGTGCCGAACCACGCTCATGTCGTGGCTGATGAACAGGTAGGTCAGTCCCAACTCGTCCTGCAGGCGCCGCATCAGGTTGAGCACCTGAGCCTGGACCGACACGTCCAGCGCCGAGGTTGGTTCGTCGCAGACCAGGAACTCTGGCTCGCCCGCCAAAGCGCGTGCGATCGAGATGCGCTGCCGCTGTCCGCCCGAGAATTCATGCGGGAACTTTTCGCCATCCGAGGCTGACAAACCGACGATTTTCAGCAGTTCGACGACGCGCTCGTTGACCTCGGTCGCAGAGCTCCTCAGCTTCAGCTCGCGTATCGGCTCGGCAATGATGTTCTTCACCCGCCAGCGTGGATTGAGCGATGCATATGGATCCTGGAAGATCATCTGAGCCGATAGCGGCTTGCCGTCCTGGCCCGGCGCAAAACGTATCTCGCCGCCGTTCGGCCGGTAGAGCCCTGTCACCAGCCGGGCGACAGTGGATTTGCCGCAACCGCTTTCGCCGACGAGGCTGAGGCAGCCGCCCATCGGCACGTTGAAGCTGATGTCGTTGACGGCCTGGAGAAACTGCCGCGGCTTGCGCTCGACCACACGATTGAGCCATGGCGCGGATACGTCGAATGTCTTGACAAGCCGGTCGACGCTGAGCGCCGGCTTTTTTTGTGCGGACGCGGCAGTCATGCGGTTCCTCCTGCATTCATCCAGCATGCGCTTGCCCCGTCGCCCGCTGGCAGCAGGCTAGGGCGCTCGCGCACGCAACGCGGCCCGGCCTCCCGGCAGCGTGGGTTGAAGGCGCAGCCGGTCGGGATGGCGTCGAGCCGCGGCATCGATCCATCGATCTGGTTGAGCCGCTCGACACGGGCTCCCAGAGCAGGAATCGAGGCCATCAGGCCGCGCGTGTAGGGGTGCTTGGGCGCATGCAGGACTTGATCGACCGGCCCGATCTCGACGAGGCGACCGGCATACATCACGGCGATGCGGTCGGCAGTCTCGGCGATGACTCCCATGTCATGCGTCACCAGCATCACCGCTGTCTGCTTCTCCTTGCACAGCCGGCGCAGAAGCGAGGTGATCTGCGCCTGGATCGAAACGTCGAGGGCGGTGGTCGGCTCGTCGGCGATGATCAGTTTCGGCGACGCCGCAAGCGCCAGCGCGATGACCACGCGTTGACGCATGCCGCCGGAGAACTGGTGTGGGTACTGGTCGAAGCGCTCCTCGGGCGACGGAATGCCGACGTCCTTCAGCAGCGAAATTGCGCGGGACTTCGCCTCGGCCTTGCCCATACCGAGGTGCTGCCGGATGGTCTCGGTCAGCTGCGCCCCGACCGTGAAGAGGGGATTGAGCGAGGTCAGTGGATCCTGGAATATCGCGCCTATTTCGCGTCCGCGGATCTTCTCCATCTCACGGTCGTCCAACGTATCGATCCGGCGATCGGTGAGCCAGATCTCGCCGTCGGCGATACGACCAGGCCTTTCGAGCAGCCCCTGGATCGCGAGCCCGGTCATCGACTTGCCCGCGCCCGACTCGCCGACGACACCAAGGATCTCGCCAGGACGTATCGACAGGCTCACATCGGAAAGCGCCGTCGCGACCCCGCGACGACCTGGAAATTCAACCTTGAGGTTGCGGACCTCAAGCACGGCTTTCTCAGTTTCAGCCATTGGCATTGCCCTCGATCGGGTAGCTTGGCGGAAAGATCTCCGACACCGGCGGATTGCCCCAGCTGCGTTCAGGATATTTCGCAATGAGCCCGTCGAACTGCCGTTGCGCGCGCTGCCGTGCTGCCTTCATGTCTATGCCGGCGACCTCGCCGAAGCGCATGGACAGACGCCCGTCGACGAAGACGGCTTGGGTGACCTTGCCCGAGCCACCCGTCACCAGCGTTGTGATCGGGTCGATGGAGGGGGCCATGACGGTATCGTCAAGACCGAACACCGCGATGTCGGCGCGCGCGCCCGGGGCAAGCCGGCCGAGGTCGTCGCGGCCGAGCGCCCTGGCGCCGCCGAGCGTTGCCGCATCGAACAGGTCAGCGCACCGGACACGATCTGGGGCGCGATCGTTGATGCGGCAAGTGATCAGGCCAACGAGCAGGTTCATCAGCATGTCGGCGGGCGTGGTGTCCGTTCCCATCGCAATGTTGATGCCGCGCTCGCGGCACTTGGAGAATGAGTTCAGCGTGCTGCCTCCGCGAGCCGACACAAGGGGGCAATGGACGATCGACACGCCGTTGGCGGCGTAGAGCTTGAGGTCTTCCTCGGTGGCGTTCGTTGCATGCGGCGCGATCAGCCGATCGTTGAGCAAGCCGGCGCGACCCAGCCAGACCGGAGCGGTCGAACCATGCAATTTGCGGATGGTGTCGACCTCCATCGCGCCCTGCGCCATATGCAGGCGGATCTTGCATCCTAGTTCGCCGGCGGCAGCCTGGGTCTGGCGCAAAAGCTCTTCCGTGCAGGTCTCGACACGGTCAGGCACCAGCAGTCCGCGCACGAGGTCGCCATGGCGGCCCGACTGCCGACCGATATAGTCGACGGCATCGCGCAGACCTTGCAGACCGCGTTCCTCGTCGAATACCGGCGACATCTGGCCGGGCGCATCGAGCACCATGCCGCCGGCGCGATAGGCCGGGCTGAGATAGACGCGGAGACCTAGTTCGCCCGCGGCATCGGCAGCCGCATCGAACTCGGCGACTGTCTCGCCCCACTCGCGGTAGAACAGCGATGCGATGGGCGCGGCCGTGGTGATGCCGTTCAGAAGCAGCTGGCCAAAGGCGAAACGCTTTTGGAACGCGAGTTCCTCCTGCGAGTACATCTCGTAGGGTCCGGCCTCGACATAGTGGCGCGGCCACACCCGGCCCTTTGCCCAGCCGGGATGGTGATCGATGCCGAGGATCGTCGTATCGAGATCCGACAAAGCGTCGAGATCGATGAAGCCAGGGCTGACGAGCGCGTTGCCAAAGTCGATCCGGCGGGCGACCTCGCCGGGGAAATCGGTCCCGACAAAAACCACTTCGCCGCCGTCGATGACAATCTCGCCATTGGGGATGAGCCGGTGCCCGCCATCGCGATGGCCGAGCACCCAGGCGGCCGAGATTAGCGTCCGCCCTTCCGGGCGCTCGCCGAGTTCGAGTGTATCGAGAATCTGTCGCGTCATGGCATGTCCACCACTGCCTGGCCGGCGCGCGCGGTGACGCGGCCACCCTTGATGACCAGCGGACGCGGCGCGACGTCGACGACAGCATGGGCGAGCGTCTCGCCGGCAAGCAACGTCAGATCCGCCTTGCAGCCTTCCGCCAGGCCGTAGCCATCGATGCGCATGACATCGGCGCCGCCTTGCGAGATGATGTGGAGCAGATGCTCCAGCTCGATGTCGGAACGAAGGCCGTTCTTCATGCCGACGATCTTGGCGCGATCGAGCATGTCGGGCTGGCCCCACGGTCCCCAGGTATCGCGAATGCCGTCGCAACCTGCGCCGACACGGACGCCGGCCTGCTTCAGGCGCATGATCGACGGCACGGTTGCCGACGGCGCGCCCGTCGTGAGGATCGCCACGTCCAATTCGGCGATCTGTTCAATGAGGTGGCCGACCCGCAAATAGTCGTTCATGCCAAGTGCGAAGGCGTGGCTGATGGCGACCTTGCCCTGCATGCCATTGGCGCGGATGCGCTCGAACATCAGCTCCATGGTGAAGGCGCCGAGATCGCCCGCCTCATGCAGGTGAATGTCGATCGGGCATTGGTGCTTCACCGCCAGTTTAAAGATGGCATCCAGCTGGCCCTTGGGGTCGCGGTCGATGCCGCAGGGGTCTATGCCGCCGAGCACCTCGCAGCCCTGGCTGAGTGCCTCGTCTAGCAGTTCAAGCGTGCCGGGCATTACCATGACGCCGGACTGCGGGAAGGCGACGATCTCGATATCGATGATGCCCTTGAGCTTCTCGCGTGTCTCCATCACGCCCTCGACGATAGCGAGGCGGTGAATCGGGTCGATGTCGACGTGGCTGCGAATGTGGGTCGCGCCATGGGCGGCGAGACCGATCGCGTGGCGCATCGACTGGCGATGCGGATCGATGCCGATGGCGATCCGGTTTTCGCGCTCGAAGTCGATACGCTCGCGCAGCACCGCACGACGGTTGTTCTCGTGCCAGGGCATGCCCCAGGTCGTCTTGTCGAGGTGGGTATGCGCATCGATGAGTCCGGGAATGGCGATGGCGCCACCGCCGTCCTCGACCGCCATTCCGGGGTCCGCTTCGAAATGACCAGCGCCGGCAATCCGTCCATCACGGATCAGCAGGTCGCAGTTCGCACCCCCATGAGGCCGAACGTTGCGGAGCAACAGATTAGTCATGCATGCCTACCTCAGTTTCGGATTGAGCACGTCGCGCAGCCAGTCGCCCAGCACATTGACAACGACGACGAGCAAGCAGAGCTGGATCACGGGGAAAAGCACGATCCACCAGGAGCCGGAGAAGAGAAACTGGTTGCCGACGCGGATCAGCGTTCCCAACGACGGCTGTCCCGGAGGCATGCCGATGCCAAGAAACGACAGGGTTGCCTCGGTCAGGATCGCCATGCCGAAGTTCAGCGTGGCAGCGACCAGCACCGGCGTCAGCGTGTTGGGCAGGATGTGAAGCGCCAGGATGCGGCGGGAGGGCACCTTCAGCAGCCTCGCCGCCTGGACATACTCCTTGTTGCGCTCGACGATCGTCTGCGCGCGCACCGTGCGCGCATATTGCACCCATGATGACAGCGAAATGGCCAGCACCAGCACCGCGGAGGCTCCAATCTCGCGCAGGTCGGCCGGAAGCAGCTGTCGGACCACTGTCGACACCAGGATCGCAATCAGAATGGTTGGGATCGACAGGGTGATGTCGCCGATGCGCATCAGGATGTTGTCGACGAAACCGCCAAAGAAACCGGCGACCAGTCCGGCCGTCATGCCGATCAGAAGCGACAGGGCGACCGAGGCAAGGCCGATCACGATCGAGATGCGCGTGCCGTAGAGGATTGCCGAAAGCATGTCGCGGCCCTGCGTGTCGGTGCCGATCAGGTAGGGCCATTCGCCGCCCTCTTGCCAGACCGGCGGAAGCTCTGCCTTCCACATGTCGAGCTGTGCGGCATCATAAGGGTTCTGCGGGGCCACCAGCGGCGCGAACACCGCCGCTGCGACAAGCACGGCAAAGATCGCAGCGGCGACCATCGCGGATTTGCTGTTGGTGAAGGACCACCAGACATCGCTGTTGCGAATGCGCTGCATCATGGTGTGGCGCGGCGCGGCGCCTGGTTTCGAAGCGTCGGTCGTCATCGAACTGCCTCCACGGTCAGTGCGTGGCGCGCAGGCGCGGATCGATCACCGCATAGGTGATGTCGACCAGCGTGTTCAGCGCGACAAAAATGAAGGAGATGATGCAGAGATAGGCCGCCATCACCGGGATGTCGAGGAAGGTGACCGCCTGGATGAAGAGCATGCCCATGCCCGGCCACTGGAAGACGGTCTCAGTGATCAGCGCAAAGGCAATCAGCGAACCGACGTTCATGGCTGTCATGGTCACGACCGGCATCAGGCAATTCCTGAGCGCATGCCGGAAATAGATCCGCCAGCGCGGGATTCCCCTGGCGCGCGCGAACTTCACATAATCGGAACGCAGCACCTCCAGCATTTCCGCCCGAACCAGACGCATGATCAGCGTAATCTGGTAGAGTGAAAGCGCGATAGCGGGCAGCACGATCGCGGCGCGCCCGGACGGGGTCAGCAGGCCGGTCGACCACCAGCCGATCTGGACGACATCCCCTCGACCGAAGGCCGGAGCCCAGCCCAGGATGACGGAGAAGACCAGGATAAGCAGGATGCCGACGACGAAGCTGGGAAGGGAAACGCCGACGATCGACAAGAACTGTAGCGACTCGGTATACCATCGACCGCGCTTGATCGCGGTGAACACGCCCAATGGTATTCCGACCACGAGTGAGATCAACGTGGCCACCAGGACAAGCTCCAACGTCGCCGGAAATCGTTCGCCAATCAGCGTCAGCACGTCCTGACCGTTGCGATAGGAAATGCCGAAGTCGCCTCGCGCCGCATTGCCGACAAAACGTACGAACTGCGTTCCGATGCCGTCGTTGAGGCCCAGTCGTTCGCGCAGATTGTCTCGGTCTGCCTGTGTCATCTGTTCGTTGGAGATGAGCTCGACCGGATCGCCCGCGAGACGGAAGATCAGGAATGCGAGCATGGCGACCGCAAGCATGACCATGATAGCGTTGGCGATGCGGCTGATGGTGAAGACCAGCATATGAAGCCTCGTCAGTTGAGCGGGGAGCCGAAGCTGTTTCGGGTGCAAGCAGGCTGTTGCGCGAACAGGCTCAAGGCAGCGGCATCCGGGCCTTGCTGCACAGCCGCAGGCAACGAGTGCCAATAATGGCGTTTGCCGCAATGGCAATGGCCTTGAACATCCCCTATCCTCCCTCCTGAGGTGGCGCCTTCGTTTCGAAGGTCATTATTCCCAGGCCGAGCCGGCGCGCGCAGACGTCCAGCCAAGCTGGCTGCCAAGCGACGAGCATCCCAGCGCTGGCGGCCATTGTCTGCGTCGATGCCCACCTCTATGGACATTCGCCGCAATGCCGTATCGCACCTGCCTTGCTTCCATATTCAAAAAGCCGGCCTAGATTGTCAACTACTTTGTCGACAATTTGAGATCGATTGCGCGACTATTCCGCAAGCGGCCGCCATGGCCGCCCATCCGCATCGCCCCGGGCGATGACCAAGCGGAAATCGGTCGCCGGCGTGGCAGCCTGAACGCTGCCATCGCCCCGCAGCCCATCTTAGCCAGGGAATTGACATGAGGTTTGCCGTCATCGCGTGCCACCGGTCAGTCTGGCCGGTGGCATGACTGCGAGGCGCTGGATGTATCCCGCGCGGGCCTCTGCCCGAATGTCCTCGACGTGGGGCAGGCCCAAGAGAACGCGAAAATGCAGCCATACGGCGTGGCTGATGATTTCGGCTGGAAAGCGAGAACGCTTGCAGAGCGCATAACGTGCCGCGGGAAGCCGGTTGGTCATTCCCCGTCGGGCCGACGAGACCGCTGTCGAACTGTCAATGCGGCGCCCGCCATGTAGGCGCCTGTACGGCCAGGCGCCTACATGAACGATGTTGTCATAGCAAAGAAGGCGTCAAGCCAGCCTTGGAATGGCTTCGAGGAGCATCTTTGTGTAGGCATCCTGCGGCGCGTTGAAAATGTCCTCCGCCGTGCCTTCTTCCACGATCCTGCCGCGATACATCACGGCAACGCGGTCACATAGATGGCGCACGACCGAGAGGTCGTGACTGATGAAAAGCAGCGTGAGGCCAAGCTCTTTGCGCAACGTGAGCAACAGGTTCAAGATCTGCGCCTGAATCGAGACGTCCAAGGAAGCCACCGGTTCGTCACAGACGATCACCTCGGGGCGCATGGCAAGCGCGCGTGCAATCGCAACACGCTGACGTTGTCCGCCAGAGAACTGGTGCGGATAACGGTCGGCGACCGCGGGATCCAGACTGACCGCCTCGAGCCACCTTGCAACATAGCTGCGTGCGCCGGCTCGAGTCGTAAGACCGTGGGCGATCGGGCCTTCGGCGATCGATTGCCCGATCGTACGGCGCGGATCGAGCGACGCGAAAGGGTCCTGAAAGATCATCTGCACCTTGGTCGTCAGCTTCCGTCCCTGCTGGCTGTCCAGCATGACCGGGGCACCGGCGAGCCTGATCTCGCCTTCGGACGGACGATAGATGCCGCAGACCATGCGCCCCAGCGTGGATTTTCCGGATCCCGATTCTCCGACCAGCCCCAGGGCTTCGCCTCTGGCAATCGACAGGCTGACGTCATTGACCGCCAGCACCGCTTTTCTCTGTTTGACGAGGCCAAACCTTTCGCCAATGCGGCCCCAAAAGCCGTTCTTCCATTCGAAGCGCTTGACTGCCCCCTTCACTGTTACGAATTCCGGGTATGGCTCCGATGCAACTGTGACGTCATTCGCCTGGAAAACCTCGTTTTCGCCTGCTTGTGCGCCCAGCAACTGGCCCGGCTTGGCGCGCGACGGCAATGCATCCAGCAACAGCTGGGTGTAGGGATGGGAGGGCGCGCGCAGCACCTCGGCCGCCGGACCGGTTTCCACGATCTTTCCGGATTTCATCACCGCAATGCGTTTCGAAATCGATGCCACCGTGGCCAGATCATGGCTGATCCAGATCATCGAGATGCCCAGCTCGGCGACCAGTGCCTTGACCTCGACGAGGATCTCGGCCTGCACCGAGACATCGAGCGCGGTAGTCGGCTCGTCGGCAATGACCACTTTCGGCTTGTGCAGCAGGGCAATGGCAATCGCCACGCGCTGGCGCATGCCGCCGGAAAACTGATGCGGATAGAAGTCCACCTTCTGCTCGGGGTCGACGATACGCACCTGCCGCAGCGCTTCGATACAGCGGATTCGTGCCTCCGCGTCGGACAGGCTCTCGTGTGCTCTCAGCGCCATGGTCATCTGGTCGAGCACCGTCAGCACCGGGTTGAGCGTCATCATCGGGTCCTGAAAGACCATCGAGATTTCCCGGCCGCGGACCTTGCGCAGTTCAACTTCGCTGAGGCCGACGAGTTCGCGGCCTTCCAGCTTGATCGACCCCTGAACAATGCGCCCCGGCTTGTCGATCAGGCCGATAAGCGAAAAGCCCGTGATCGATTTTCCGGAACCCGATTCACCGACGAGGCCGAGGATCTCGCCGCGCTCGAGGTGGAACGAAATGCCATCGACGGATTTCACCGTGCCGGCGCGTGCTTCGAAGTGGGTGTGAAGATCGGTGACTTCGAGAAGGAGAGCCGTCATTTCTTCAGCCTTGGATTGAGCTGGTCGCGCACCTGATCGCCGACAATGTTGATCGCCAGGATGAGGACGATCAGAGCGACACCGGGATAGATCGAGATCCAGTAACGACCCGACAGAAGATACTGGAAGCCGGTCGAAATCAGCATGCCCAACGAAGGTTCCGTAGGGGGCAGACCGACACCAAGGAACGACAGGGTGGCTTCAAGCGAGATCGCACTGGCCACCTGTACGGTCGCGACGACAATCAATGGGGGCAGGGCGTTGGGCAGGATGTGGCGGGTCACGACGAACCAGCCGCTCATCGGCACCGAAAGTGCTGCTTCGACATAGTCCTTGTGCCGTTCGGCTGCCGCAGCACCATGCGCAGTGCGGACGAAATAGGCGTATTGCGAGAAAACCAGCGCAACAATCAGCTGGCTCTTTCCCTGCCCGAGAAGGGCGGCGACGACGAAAGCGAGGAGAATAGCCGGGAATGACAGCTGCAGATCGACCAGCCGCATGACCAGTGCTTCGAAGCGTCCGCCAACATAGGCCGCTGTCGATCCTACGAGGGCTCCGATCGTGAATGCGATGGCGCCGGCCAGAAGTCCCATTTGCAGGGAAATTCTGAGCCCGTAGAGAATGGCGGAAAACAGGTCCCGGCCTTGGCTGTCTGTACCAAGGATATGGATGTACCCGCCTTGCCCGATGTAACCCGGCGCCTTGCGGGCGTCGCGCAGTACAAGGCTTGAAAGGTCGTAGGGGTCCTGTGGCGCGATGAGGGGCGCAAAAACGGCAAGCAGGATGATTGCAACAACTGCAATGGCGGCCGCCACCGGGACCGGATGCCGGAAAAATTCGGCCCAGAACCCGTTGGACGAACGCGGTGTCACCGATGTCGCTGTCATTTGCCGCCTCCCTGCCTCAGGCGCGGATCAAGCACGGCATAAGCGAGATCTACGGCGAGATTGATTGTGATGAACAAGAGCGACACCAGCATGAGATAGGCGACCATGACCGGGCGATCGAGCGAAGTGATGCTGTCGATGATCAGCTTGCCGAGTCCGGGCCATGAGTAGATCGTCTCCGTCACGACGGCGAAGGCGATGGTCGAACCCAGCTCCAGCCCAAAGACGGTCACCAGCGGAATGGAGATCAGGCGCAGGACGTGCTTGCGCAAGATGGTGTGCTCATCGATGCCGGCGGCACGGGCGAACTTGATGGTGTCGGTGAGCATGACTTCACGCGTGCCGGAGGCCGACAGCCGGATCATCATCGACATTTTGAACAGCGACAGGTTGAGGGCCGGCAGGGCCAGGTGATGCAGGCCGTTGGGGGTCAGGAAACTCCATGGCACGCCGAACAGCGTGATGGTATCACCGCGCCCTCCCGCCGGCATGATGCCGAACTGCACAGCGAACACCATGATCAGCATCAGGCCGATCCAGAAGGTCGGCACCGAGAAGCCCAGGATGGACAGGGCCATGATCGCCTTGGAAAGCCAGCTGTCGGGCTTGTATCCGGCGTATACGCCGAGAGGTATCCCAACGACGCTCGCCAGCAGGATGGCAATCACGGCCAGTTCCATCGTCGCTGGAAGGCGGGATGCGATGAGCTCGGAAACCGACATGTTGTAGACGAAGGAACGGCCCAGATCCCCATGAAGCAGGCTGTTCATGAATTGCAGATATTGCTGCCACACGGGAAGATCGAGGCCGTATTGCTCGATCACCCGCTGGCGGATTTCCTGCGTCGCGTCGGGAGATATCAGCACGTCCACGGGATTGCCGATCACGAAGACGCCCATAAATACCAGCATCGACATCACCAGCATGACGAGCATCGCCTGCCAGATTCGCCGCACGATAAATGCAATCATCAGTCCTGTCCCCACTCGCATCCCGGCAGCCGGCTGCCTGGTAAATTGTGCAGCCTGCCCCCGTGTCCTGATTCCGCCGGCGGCCGGTCAGTGCCAGCCATTCTCCAGCAGGGCGCGGGTTTCCTCGACCGCCACGTCCCAGATCGCCAGCATGTCGGCGTCCGGCCGCTCGAACAGGCCGTGGTAGTTGCCCTCGCCGAGGCGCTCGCGCTTGCGGCCTGCATCGACGCGCGATAGGCCGTCGAAATCGACGCGCTCTTGGGCATGCTCTGGCTGGGCGACGCCTTCCAGGCGGGTCCACGGAAAATTCTCCATCCAGGACGCGTGCGAAGCGCGGTTGTCGATCTCGAGCACCTTGGCCATGGTCTTGGGCGCGCGCCACCAGTCGTGCATCTTTACGCTGGCATCCCGGTTTCGGTTCAGCCACTCGGAAACGACCGTTGCCGCCGGCGTGTTGCCGCCATGTCCGTTGACAACCAGGATGCGCCGGAAGCCGGAGTGATGGAGGCTGTCGAGGATGTCCTCGATGACGCCGACATAGGTGCGAAGGCTGAAGGATACTGTGCCAGGGAAGTCGGCGAAGCTGGAGGCGAGGCCATAAGGTACGACCGGAAAGACCGGCACGCCTAGCGGTGCGGCCGCATCCAGCGCAACCTTTTCCGCAAGGATCATATCCGTGCCGAGGCTCAGGCGCGCATGCTGCTCGACGCTGCCGATGGGCAGGATGCAGCGGTCATCCGTCTTGATGCGCTCTTCGACCTGGCTCCAGTTCATCGCATTGATATGCATCCGAAATTCCTTCCGACCTTTTCGCTTTCGTCTCTCATGGAGATGATTTCCAAAAACAGTAACCTCGAAAGCGAGCTATGCACAAGTTCCAATTGGAACAAAAAAGGCGTTTGACATCGCTTATTCGGCCGGTATTTTGTTCTAAATGGAACTTGATCGCTGGAGGGGGCGAATGGACGATCTAGTTAGGATCGCGCTTTTCGAAGGCCGCGCCGGGCGTGCGGAAGCAGCGGATGAGAGGATCGACGAGAGCAACATCCTCCACGCCAAGCTGTGGTCCAACCCGTGCTGGCTGTCGTTCCGCATCAACTATCTCGCCCTGCACTACAACAACCCGGTCTATGGCATGATCGGCGCCGATCACGACCTGTTGCGGCCGGAATTCGTGGTGCTCTATTCGCTGTTCTTGAGGGACCGCACGACGCTTTCCGAAGTCGTTGCCGGTTCCGGCTTCCCCAAAAACACGCTGAGCCGCGCCACCAAGAAGCTGACCCGGCTGAAGCTGATTCGGCGTGAAGAAGACCTTGGCGATCTTCGGCGCGTGGTGCTGTGCCTGACCGATGCGGGTCGTGCCGTGGTCGAGGCCAAGATGGCGCCGATGATCGAACGCGAACGCATGATGCTTGAGACGCTGAGCCCGGCCGAACGCATGATGTTGTCCGACATTCTCGCCAAAATGGTCATCGCGTCCCGCGATTGGCCGGAAACGATCTCCTCCGACGCACCTGCGTTCGAAGAGTAGGCAAACGCCACTTCTAGAAAGGGAACTACATAGCTATGCAGAAACAACTACGCGCGCTGATGGTTAGTACGGCGCTGCTGCTCACGGCCGGTCAGGCGCTGGCCGCCGACCTGGTGATGGCAATCAAGGCTGGGCCAGCTTCCATGGACCCGCATTTCACGGCAACGTCTGCCAATGCGGAAGCCACCAAGCATATTTTCGACACGCTGATCCGCTCGGGCAACAATCTCGAACTTGAACCGTCACTGGCGCTGAGCTGGGAAGCGCTGGACCAGACGACCTGGGAATTCAAGCTTCGACAGGGCGTGAAATTTCATGATGGTTCCGACTTCACCGCCGAGGACGTGAAATTCTCGATCGAGCGTATTCCCAACGTCACCGGTCCCAATCCCGCGACCATCTTCGTGCGCAGCGTCAAGTCGGTGGAAGTTGTCGATACTCACACGGTCCGCGTGAAGACCGAAAAGCCGGCCCCCAATCTGCCGAACGATTTCATTCGCCTGTTCATCACCTCGCACACGGCGGCCGCCAACTATTCGACGCAGGAAACCGCAGCAGAAGGTTTCAACAGCGGCAAGGCAACAATCGGAACCGGCCCCTACAAGTTTGTCTCATGGGCGCCGACCCAGGACCTCGTCCTGGAGCGCTTTGACGGATATTGGGGTGGTGCCCAGCCGTGGGATCGCGTCATCCGCAAGGAAATCCCGAATGACGCGGCGCGCGTAGCCCAGCTGAAGGCCGGTCAGGTCGACATCATTTCCAAGGTTCCGGCAGCGGACGTGCCGGTTCTGGAACAGGATTCCTCGCTGGCTGTCGTGAAGAACGAGAGCATCTTCATCAGCTACCTCGAGTTCGATTTCCGCGAAAATAGCCCGCAGGTCTTCGCCAAGAACGGCGCGAAACTCGACAAGAACCCGATGCTTGATCCGCGCGTCCGCGAAGCGTTCGATCTGGCACTGGATCGCGAGACCATCGTCGAATTCGCACTTGAAGGCCTGGCTGTTGTTCCCACGCAGCTCGTGACCGCCAATATTTTCGGCTTCGACAAGGCGCTCGAAGCGCCCAAGTTCGATGTCAAGCGCGCCAAGGAACTGCTGACGGAAGCCGGCTACCCGGACGGCTTCAAGATCACGCTGAACTATGCCAACGATCGCATGCCTTCGGAGCTTGGACCTACGGTTGCGCAGATGCTGGCAACCATCGGCATCACCGCCGATGTCAGCGGTGTACCGGCCGCCGTCTTCAATCCGGCCAAGACCCGCGGCGAATATTCGCTGTACATGGCAAGCTGGGGAACGCTGACGGGCGAGGCAAACTATATGCTGTCGTCGCTGATGCACTCCAATGAACCCGCCAAGTCGCTCGGCGCGTTCAACGTTCGCGGCTATGCAAATCCGGAAATGGACAAGCTGATCGAGGACGCCGCCGCCGAGATGGATGCGGATGCCCGCCGCGACCTGCTTGAGAAGGCTAACAAGCTGGTTGCGACGGACCGTCCCGACCTGCCGCTGGCGACGCTGCTTAGCGCCTGGGCGCTCAAGAAGGACAAGGTGGTTCTGACGCCGCGCGCCGATGAAGACACCCTGGCGATGAATATCGTCCCGGCGAAGTAATCCGGCAAAATACCCTATAAGGCCGGGCTCAACGCCCGGCCTTTCCCATTCTAAAACTGGTTGAAAGGATTGAAACATGGCCAAGGTTGCCCTTGCCATTCATGGCGGCTGTGGAGTGATGGCCCAGCTTGACTTGAGCGATGCCGAATGGACGGCCGCGCGTGAGGATCTGGCGCGATCGCTCAAGGCTGGCTGGACTGTACTGAGTGCTGGAGGTTCCGCGCTCGATGCTGTCGAGGCGGCAGTCGTGGTCATGGAAGACAGCCCGCACTTCAACGCGGGACATGGCGCTGCATTGAACGAGAATGGCGTCCACGAACTTGACGCCTCGATTATGGACGGCACGACATTGGCAGCAGGTGCAGTCAGTGCTGCGCGCTCGATCCGCAACCCGGTCAAAGCCGCGCGTGCCGTCATGGAAAAAGGCGATGCCGTGCTGCTCACTGGCGGCGCCGCCGACCAATTCGCCGAGAAAACCGGACTTGCCGTCGAACCGCAGGCCTATTTCACGACCGAGCGTCGCGTTAAGGCACTCGCCGCAATGAAGGCCCATGAAGCCAGCGGCACTGCCGCTGCTGCAAAGGAATCCGAAAAGCACGGCACCGTCGGCGCAGTCGCCCTCGATGCATCCGGCCATCTGGCCGCCGCAACGTCGACGGGCGGCTACAACAACAAGCCTGACGGGCGCGTGGGCGATTCACCGATCATTGGCGCTGGAACTTACGCGCGCGACGGCGTCTGCGCCGTATCCGGCACCGGAAAAGGTGAGTTCTTCATCCGCCATGTTGTCGGGCACGAAATCGCAAGCCGCATGGCTTACCTGAACGAGAGCCTCGAGGCAGCATCGGACAAGGTCATTCACCAGGACCTGAAGCCGCATCAGATCGGTGCCGGGCTCGTCGCCGTGGCAGCCGACGGTTCTATCGCCGCTCCGTACAATACCGATGGCATGTTCCGCGGCTGGGTGACCACCGAAGGCGAGATCTTCGTCGCTACCCATGACCAGGTCTTCCAGCTCGAAACGTTCCCGGCCTGACTTCCCCAAGGGCGCTTGCTTCATGCGGGCGCAGGCTGGCGCGGCTGTCACTCCCGCGCCAGCGACGTGCTTGCGCTGGTTGATGGCATGCTCTTGGAGGGACAAGTGGCAACCTTCTCATCACCGGCGCTATGGCAAGGAGTGCCTTCTGTGAGTTCTCGCCGAAACGCGACTTTGCAGTGGCTAAGGTTCGTCCGATCGTCTCAGTGCCGTGATCTAAGGTGATCGAACGGCGTGCGGCATGAGGAAGGGCGATCAAGGTAGCGATCAGCCCATCCATGATCGGCCTCGATTGTAGGTCGTTGTTGCGCAGAAGCACCGTGAAGCGGCCGACCCGTTCAGCCAATGATGCGACGTTGGCCTTGCCGAATTTCTTGCGGAACTGGAACAGTCCGCCTTCCCGGCGACCAAGCTGCTTTCACGCTCTGACTATGTCCGGACGGTGCAGAATGCCGAGTTCTGGGCTGAATCCTCGGCCATGGCGTCGCCGGGCATGGCGTGGCCGGCAACCCCCGCCGTCAACCAGCTTGAAGCGCCACCAGTCCGGCAAGTGGGGTGAGCGGGCCACGGAGCAAGGTAGCCCACCGAGGTCCGCGCAATTGGTGTACAGCATCTCCTGGGCAGACGAGGAAAACAGTGATCTTCGCATTGCAAGATGACATTGCGATTCGGAATTCGCCTATGCGAACCGGATAAGTACTCTAATCTGCACATGCGTTAGACGGGTTCATCTTGATAAAGGCATTGATAGAAGTAAAAATTTTAACGCCGAGATTGCTAATTCGAGATAAGCAATCCTATATTTTGCTATGGTGGGAAATCGTGATCAATTCGAATTGCGAGAAAGCGTAAATGCCTCCCTGGAGGCTTGGCTCGCTCAGCATCAGATTTCACGACTCGCCCCTGTTTTCAGGGAGCACGCCATCGACATCGATGTTCTTTTTGATCTGACCGCTGCAGACCTTGTCGAACTGGGTTTGCCACTGGGTGATCGAAAACGCATTCTGAAGGCTATCGAAGACAGCAAGACCGGTGCACCGGTCGCAAGCGCTCCAATGTCGGCCGTTGCGGAACAGCCACACCCGGCAGAGCGGCGGCAAATTACTGTCGTCTTTTGCGACCTTGTTGGATCATCGCGTCTCATTGGCGCTCTTGATCCGGAAGAGTCGCGCCAGATACTCCGCACCTACCGCGGGATTGTCGCCGAGAGCATCACAGCGCTCGACGGCCACATCGCGCAGTATCTCGGCGATGGCGTGCTGGCGTATTTTGGCTGGCCCACGGCCCATGAGAATTCTGCGGTCCGCGCCGCGACTGCCGCCCTGAATGCCGCCAGCGCCGTGGCACGATACAAGCCGCCGGGCGCGAACCAGCTTTCGGTGCGGATCGGCATCGCCACCGGCATGGTCGTTGTGGGCGCAGGCGATGCCAACCCGCAGGCTGAGGATTCCACGGCAGTCGGCGATGTCGTCATCGTCGCGGCCCGGCTGCAGGAACTGGCAGAGCCGGGATCCGTGCTGATTGCGGAGTCTACGCGTTCTCTCCTTGGCTCCAATTTCCGTATTACGGCAATCGGCGCGCGCGAGCTCAAGGGCGTAGGACAGCTCAGTGTTTTCGTGGCCGCCGAAGCGGACGGCCATGCCGGGCGAACCGCGGTTCAATCCGTGGCGGACCCACCGACCCTGCTTGGACGCGACACTGAATTTCATCAGGTCATGGCGCGCTGGAGACACACGCAAGACTGTTCCGGGCAGGCCGTGCTGCTCACTGGAGAGCCTGGCATCGGCAAGTCGCACCTCACAGCCGCGTTGGTGCAGGCGATCGCCGATACCGGCGCCAGCGTGACACGGTATTTCTGCTCGCCGTTTCAAACGAGCAAAGCCCTGCATCCCATAGTCCAGGAATTGCGCGCCAGCGCGGGCATTTCGATGGGGGAGGAGCCGGGCAATCTCGCCAAGCTTGAACAACTGGTAGCCGCGCAAGGCGTCGAGGCGGCAGACTGCATGCCTTATCTCGCGAGCCTTCTCGCCTTGCCTTCCGAGAGCTTTCCTGAGCCTGAAGGCGTTACGCCCATGATCCGCAAGGCGCGTAGTTTTGCGGCGCTTACGGCCCTGATCACAGCCCGTGCGCAGCGTTCGCCCGTGCTCATCGTTATCGAAGACGCGCACTGGATCGATCCCACAACGCTCGAATTCCTCGACCAATTGGTGAGCGGTTCCCGCGCGCTGCCGATCATGTTTCTGCTCAATAGCCGGCCGGACTTCCGCCCTCCCTGGCAGGGATGGGCCAATTTCTTCACCGTGCCGTTGCAGCGGCTTGCCGACGGTGATGTGGCGGCGGTCATCGGGCGGGTCAGCGCGGGGCGTACGCTGCCGGCTTCCATTGCGAGGCGGATTGCCGAGCGTAGCGACGGCATTCCGTTGTTTGTCGAAGAGTTGACCAAAGCGGTGATCGAGTCGGGTCAGCTCAAGGATGTCGGGGGACGCCTTGAGCTGACCAATCCTGCGGCGGCATTTTCGGTGCCGCTCAGTTTGCGTGATACGCTGATGGCCCGGCTTGATCGTCATCCCGAAGCCCGCGAGATCGCGCAGGTGGCCTCATGCATCGGCCGGGAATGCGACTACGACATCTTGTCCTCGGTTGCTGGCAAGGCGCCCAGCCAGTTGGACGATGCACTGGCAAAGCTCAGCAAGTCGGAAATCATCTTCCAGCGAGGCAAGCCGCCTCAATCAAGTTACACATTCAAACACGCGCTCGTTCAGGAGGCAGCACGCGAGAGCCTCCTCAATTCCAGGAAGCGCCAGATCCACCTTCAGATAGCCAATTTCCTGGAGACCCGACGGCAGGATTTTGCGGAGGCCCGGCCCGAGGTGATGGCGCATCACTTCACCGAAGCGCAGGTCTACGAAAAGGCCGTCGCTTACCACCAAAAGGCGGCCAATCTGTCGCTTGCGTCGTCTGGCAATCTGGAGGCTATCGGCGAACTCAGGGCCGCGCTCGAACTCATCGCGCTCCTGGCGCCTTCGGAAAACCGAGACCGGCTTGAACTCGATATCCTCATTGCGTTGGCCATCCCCTATACGCTCACCAAAGGCTATGCGGCCCCCGAGGTCGAAGCGGTCTACCGGCGGGCAATGGAGACCTGTTCACGGCTTGCCGAGAACGCGCGAAGCTTTGTCGTCATCTACGGCTTCTGGCGCTTCTATCTTCTGCGCGCCGACTATGCGAATGCACGCAATCTCAGCGACCAACTCATCAGGATGGCTTCCGCCAGCAGCAGCCCAGCCGAGGCCGCAACCTCGCACCGCGCCGCCGGCGGCACGCGTTTCTACACCGGTCAGTTCGACGACGCTCTTTATCATCTTGGCCAGACAGATCGCATTGAGCCCGCCGAGGACATGCGCAAGGCCATCCTAAGCTACGATGTCGTGGACCCCTGGGTGGTGAACCATGCCTATTCCGGTTTAACCTTGTGGATTGCCGGCAGGCCTGATGCAGCCAAGCAGCAGAACGAACTGGCCATCGGGCTCGCGCGCAAGGTCAATCATCCCTTCACGCTAGCCCTGGCGCTGTGTTTTGCCCAATGGACCTACCAATTCTGCGGTGACGTGGACCGCGTGAAGGCGTTTGCCTCCGAGGCCCTGTCGCTTTCGGAGCGTTACGGTTTTACCTTCTGGACCGGCTGGGCCGAAATACTCCTCGCCTATGCCGAAGCCGGCTCCGATGCAGCCGACACGCGCCGCCGCATGCGGGCAGGCCTTGCAACCTGGCAATCGACGGGTTCGGAGCTGGGGCTGAGTTATTTCCAGTGCCTGCTCGCTGAACACTCGAGCGGCACAGAAGCCCAGTTGCTTCTGCAAGCGGCCGATCGATTTGCCGAGGAACGCAGCGAAACCTTCTGGCTGCCCGACATTCATCGCCTGCGGGGACGCCAGGCGCTTGGTGAAGGACTGGCCGGTAGCGCTGACAAGGCCGAAGCGTCGTTCCGGACGGCGCTGGCCTCGGCCGATGCGCTCGGTGCGAAGTCGCACGCGCTCCGGGCCGCCATGGAACTCGCGCGCGTTTTTGATCGCCGTGGCGATCGCGAGACGGCGATCGATCTATTGAAACAGCGTGTTGCCCCCTTTGCCGAGGCCGGCGGTTTTGCCGATCTCACCAGCGCCCGGACGGCCCTCGACCGGGCGAAGCAGGGTCGCTCGCTCTTCGACTGCGACGACGCTGGCCCGCCTTGACGCGGCCATTCATGCACCAACGCGAAATTCTGTTTGCCGATGCCAAATCAGGAGAGCAGCATGAGCCAAGCATCCATCCCCGTCATGCCCCCCTTCAACCCGCCTTTCTGGTACGGATCGTTTGCGGGTTTGTGGGTCTACTACGCCGTCGACATCGACAAGCTGAATTCCACGCTGGCCGGCCAGAGCAAAAGCTTCCGCGCCTTTGACTTCGGCGAGGGCAAGGGCCTCGTCAACATCAACTTCATGACCTATGCCGGGCATTCCGGCCAGAACGATCCGCAGGCCTACATCGACATCCTGAAACCTGTCGATTCCGGCAGCAAGACGTTTCCGCCAAGTCTTGGCGTCGAGGCCAGCAACGAATGCGAGTTCAACATCGTGTGCTACCCGCAGGCACGCAAGCCCCAGGTTCCGTTCGGGCTCAGCGTCCGCGACTTCATTGCCGGAAACGATCACACCAAGACACTCGGCAACTACCGGATGGCCGTTCCTTGTGACGACCGTATCGCCGTCTACTGGGGCGCCAATCACTTTGGCGAGAACAAGGTGATGACACACCCGTTTCTCTACAATGTGCCGACACTGAACAACACGCCAACGGCGGGCAGTGTCGGACAAACCGCCTGGTTGTTCACGGTTCCCGGCACGGTGAATGAGGGGTTCAAATTCAATTCGGCGCAATTCACCTGCGATCCCTTCATGTTCAGCCTGAACCTGGATTGCTCCAACTCGCCGTCCTTCCCGTGCAACGCCTCCGACGTCATCGACTACAGCATGTTGGCGGGTGGGGCGTCGGGTACTCGGCCCATAGGGTCACGGCGGAACCTGTTTGGCAGCTTTGTCGGCCATGATTTCGCGACCACTCCGGCCCGCACTGCAAAGCTCACTATCGGCAACAGCACCCACCCGCTCGTGTCGATCATGAACGAGCTGCTGAACCCGAATCCCGGCCCCATTGCAGCTCAGATTTTCCAGTCGCAGCCAGTGATCGCTGAAAGCGCGCCCTACTATGTCGATCTCTAGGCGGCTCGTATCGTGGGGAGTGTCGGGGATTGCCTTGGCTGCCGCTGCCGTCGCACTCGTCGGATGGCAAATCGGTGACAAACGGCCGGCGGCGGGTTCGCTGCCGCCGCTGAGCGCAACGCTCCCGGGCGATGTGGCGCCGGGCGCTTCCGCCTCGGCTATCGACGACTTCTCGTGGCAGAGTTTTGTGGCCCTGAACTGGCCCGCGGACGGAAAAGGCAAGATCGGGGAGGCGGGGGACAATGTTGCCGTGTGGCAATTCTGGAAGCAGGACACGGACGTGCTGGTGGCGGACGGACAGGTTCCCATTCCTTGGATCCAGCCCTCGCCCATCCCACCCTATTGCACCGAACAAGCGCCGCCCGGCACGCGTATCCTGACGCACCACACCAAGGGCGGAGAGCTCGGCGCCTTCCTCACCCCCGGCAATGGGCCGCTGATCGACCAGAACGGGCAGTATGTGCGCTTCGAAATTCTGGTGAACGAGGCCATGTACGGCTTCATCCTCACCAACAAGCTCTATTCCAAGGCTGGGCAAGCCGCCTACGATCCCGGTGGTGTCGTTACTTTTCCTTCCGGTCAGCTGAATGGCCCGCCCGGCGCCATCATGCTGAAAATCGCATGGAAAATCCTGGGCGCGGGCGACGACCCCAAGCGCTTCCACACCGCGCTGGCCTATGTCTACGATCCGGGACCCGCGCCGAGTTGCGTGCTCAAGCAGGTGGGCCTGGTGGGACTGCACATCAGCCACAAGACGGTGAACGCACCGCAGTGGGTGTGGTCCACCTTCGAGCATGTCGACAATGCGCCGCTCGTGGGTGGCACGCTGCAGCCACATTACAATTTCAACGATTCCATGCCGGCCAGCAGCCGGAACGGCTGTGAGCTTGCGGGCCTGTGCAACGTTGTGCCCGCGGGAGCATGGAACCCGATCTCCGGCGTAAAAGCCCCTGTGCAGGTGGCGCGGCTGGATGACCTGACGCCAACTGCCATTGCTCAAAATGCCGCCTATGTGGCAGCGCTGAGTGCCGTGAACCCGGCATCGGTCTTTGCCAACTACCGGCTGATCGGCTCGCAGTTTCCGAGCGATGTTACCAATGCGAATGACGCGGCGGGTGTTCCGTTGCCGCGCTTTCTTGCCAACACGACCATGGAAACCTTCCTGCAAGGCGATACGCCTGGCGTTTCTTCGAATTGCGCGGGATGCCACGCTCAAGCGACCATGGCCGATCAGCGGACCAGCGACTTCACCTTCATTCTCAGCCGTGTGACCGCAAGATAAGGAGCCGCGATGGACCCTGTCACCCGCCTTCAGACCTTCATCGACCTGATCTCCACCCTCACCGGCGTCTCCACGCGCGTTGCGGGCCAGGCTCAAGCGGCTGCACGGTATCTGGAAAACTACACGATCGCGGCCGACAAGGTCGCCGGGACCGGCGCCACCGATGCGCTGCTGTCCGTTTACGCTCAGGCACGCAGGAAACTGCCGCCCGAAAACGCTGCGGAAAAGCTGCTCGGTGGCGGACTCGACGGGACTTCGCCGGATAAAAGCTGGCCCTTCTCGGCCATGGCACGCACCTTGATGAAATTCGTCCTGCTCGGCGTCTGGTACGATCCCAAGGTTGCCGAAGGAAAAATCCCGACGGCCGCTTCCTATTCCGAAGGCCTCGCCTGGCTGATCGGGCAGGCGCATCCCGTCGGCGCCAGCAAACTCGCCTATGGCCATTGGGCCAAGCCGCCGCCACCCCTCAAGGACCTGATCGGATAGCGCGATGCCGGATTACGATGTCATCATCGTCGGTGCGGGTATTTCGGGAGCCATCATGGCTCTCGAACTGGCAAGAAAGCACAAGCGCGTGCTGGTGCTGGATGCCGGTCCTGCCGATCCAAACTCCCGCAAGGAGTTTCAGGACCGCTTGCTTCGGTCCGTCATCAAGCTGCCGGAAAGCCCCTACCCACCCTATGAGGACGATCCGGGCCAGCAAAATGCGCCGCGCGCCAGCAGCCACATGCTGTTCAACTGGCCGGGTTACAAGAGCCCATACGCCAAGAGCCAGATTCCCGCCTTCAATGCGTCGAGCCACATGACGGTATCGCCCGCTTCGGAGATTCCGTTCCTCAGCACCTATGAGCGGGTGGTTGGCGGCACGACCTGGCATTGGCTGGGGACTTCGCTGCGGCTCTTGCCCAGCGACTTCAAGATGCAGTCCGCCTATCGGCGCGGCGTCGATTGGCCCATCGGCTACGACGACCTCGTCGACGACTACGGCAAGGCCGAACACGAGATCGGCGTATCGGCAGACGTGGCCGAACAAGCCTATCTCGGCCTGACCTTCCCTGATGGCTATAGCTATCCCATGCCCCGCATTGCGCCGACTTACTCGGACAACCAGCTTGGCGCCTGGATGCAGGGACTTCAGCTATCCTGGCTCAACAACCAGATGCCGCGCATGACCAACACGCCGCAGGCGCGCAACTCGGTCTACCATGACGGACGACGGGCCTGTGTCGGGAACACATCGTGCATTCCCATGTGCCCGATCCAGGCCAAGTATGACGCCACCATAACGCTGCAAAAGGCAGTGAATACGGGCTACGTGACCGTTCAGCCCAAGAGCGTGGTGACCCGGCTCAATGTCGATGGCGCGACACACCGCGTGACCTCGGTCGACGTCACGCGCTACGACAATATCGGCGGCGGACCCTACACCTACGAAACACTGACGGCGACGGTCTTCGTGGTTGCCGCCCATGCGATCGAAACGCCGCGCCTTTTGCTGAACTCCAAGTCCGCTGCCACGCCCAAAGGCGTCGCCAATTCGAGGGGGCAGGTGGGGCTGAACCTCATGGACCATATCGTCCACCTCGACTGGGGATTGAGCGACCGACCTGTCTATCCCAATCGCGGGCCGCGCTCTTCCGGCGGCATCGAGTCGCTTCGCGACGGTCCTTTCCGCAAGGATTTCGCGGCGTTCCGCGTCGACGTCGGCAATGAAGGCTGGGGCTGGGCCGATGGCGATCCGAACACCATCACCAACGACTTCATCGAAGGCACCAACGCTTCCGGCGCCAATCCGTCCAAGGCCAGGCTATACGGCGATGCCCTGGTGCAGCGGCTCAACTACTATCTCACGCGCATGGTGCGCTTCTGCTACCTCGTGGAACAGCTACCTGACCCGGTAAATAGAGTTGCGCTATCCTGTACCGAGACGGACGGCATGGGAATTCCGCGGCCCGAAATCATCTACTGCGTCGATCAGTACACGCTGGACGGATTTGCCAGCGCAAGCAAAGCCACCAACGCGATATTCGAAAAATGCGGCATTACGAAATTCACCGTGCTGCGGCAAGCGACGGAGGACAATCCCCACAAGGGCGACGGATACCCCACGGTCGTCGACGCCTCGGGCGCCCCCTGGAACGTCTATGGTGCCGGTCATATAGCGGGCACCTATTGCATGGGGACCGATCCCACCAAATCAGTGGTGAACGACCGGCTGCAGAGCCACGATCACAGCAATCTGTTCCTGCTCGGCAGTGGCGTATTTCCTACGATCGCCACCGGCAATCCAACCCTCACGATCGCCGCCCTGACCTATCGGGCTAGCCGCGAGTTGCTGAAGCAGTTCTAGCGACTACCCAACATGCTCGGTCATACGGTTGGCGATGAGCACTTTTTCGGCCAGTGCGCGACTGATCAACTGGTTGAAGAGAATTGCAAGCGGTGGGTTCTCCCTCGCCAGGCCATCGGCCTGCCTGGACGACATGCGTAGCAAGACGGTCTCGATCTCCGCCACGACATCCGCTGTTCGCAGCATGCCCATGCTATAGGCCAATTCTCCCAGAACGGCGCCTGCGGTCATCGTGCGCAGCCGCTTGCGGTTCGCCTCCTTGGCGGAGCGAAAGACGACCGCTCGGCCCGATTCCACAACGAATATGTCGTTCGCCGGCGTTCCGCCCTTGATGATTATCTCACCGGGCGCATAGACCTCGCGTGTCATGGCCGCGAAGAGCTGCTCGAGTTGCCTTTCATGTCCGGGCGATCTGGCAAAATGACTGGCAAGAGATTTTCCGGTCATGCCGGGCATGGCCGATTTCAGGATGTCCTGTTCTGCCTCTTCAAGAGCAAGGTCGAGATCGTCATAGACCGGGATTCGCCCGCCTTTGGCTATGTCGAGACCGCAGCGAAGCAACGTTCCGATGATCTTGGGCCCGATGGCGCAGAACGACAGCTTGAAGCCACGCGACTCCGAGAGATTTTCGATCCGCTTGAACGCGCTGGCCGAGGCGCTGTCTAAATCCGTGACACGCGAGAAGTCGATGATGACGGAGCGCAGCGGCATATCGGCGTCGCCGGCGCAGGCTTGGCGGACCTTGTCGACGACCTGTTCCGAGGTGCCGAAGAACAGAAAGCCCTGCGCCTGAATGATCTGCACGGCCTTGCCTTGGGCAACGAGCACGCTAGCCTCTTCCGGAGCGCGATCCGTCGTGCTCGGCAGGCGCGCCAGCGACGTCACATTTCTTATCACCGGCGCATGCGAATAACTGTAGGCGAAAAGGACCGTCGCGATGAGAAAGCCGGCGAGAATGGCGACCGCAAAGCTGTAGAAGACCGATATCGCGACAATGAGAACGACGACGCTCCACTCTCGGAAGCTGAAGGTCTTGCGTGTCGCGACAAGCCAGTCATGCACCAGATCGAAGCCGTAATAGAGAACAAGGCCCGCCGAGACGAAAAAGGGCACCAGGCTGACGACGTCGGCGGCAAAAAACAGACCCAGCAGCGCCACCAGTGCCACGAGAAAACCGGTGCCGCGGATCGTTACACCGCTCTTGTTGAGAAGTTGCGTAGTGGCCAGGTCGGAATAGCCCGGCGGACCGCCAAAGCCGGAGACCACGGCATTGACGGCGCCCGTCAGCCTGATCTCCCGGTTGACGTCGATCTCCCTGCCGGTAGCCAGTTCCAGCGCCGAAATATTCATCATGGCGGCAAAGAGACTGAGAAGTGCGGCGGTGCCGATCACAGGCGCTGCCGCGAGGACAGCATGCCAATCCACCAGCGACAGCATGGCGGGAAACGGCAGTTGCAACGCCTGCGATGCGGGAAGCATGGGAAGCAGGCCGAGACCGGCCGCATCCGCCTGCGTCATTCCAACCAGCCACAACCAGCCATGGAAGAGAAGCGCTGCGCCAACAAGATTGGCCAGCACCATGAAAGGCTTCCTCAGATAGGTCATCGCCAGGTAGATCAACCCGGCCAAAAGAACCGCAGGCGCCACGAGCAGCAACTGAGTCGGTGCGATCGACAAGACGCCCTGAAGGCTCGGCTCCACGTGGCAGACCATGGCGATGCCACCGATCAGCAACAGAAATCCTGTCGCGGCCATGAACCCCGCCAGCACCTCCAGCGGAAAGAACCGCACGAGGCGCCCGGCATGCAAGAAGCCTGTGGCAAAGAGGATTGTTCCGGTTGCAAGCGTAGCTGCGGCGACAATGACAAAGGCCGTCGCCAGCTTCGAGCCTGGCGCGACACTGGACACGGCGCCGACCAGGGAGGCAGCGAGAATCGCTGCGCCGACATCCTGCGCGCATGCCATGTTGATCTTGAGGTCGCTGCGCCATCCGACGAAAATCGACAGGAGGATGGTGCAGACCAAAGCCCCCGTGACCGCGATGCCAAGGCCCTGCGAGAGCTCGCCGGCAAACATCAGCGAAGCGAGCGCAATTGCGAAGCCGATGGCATCCAACCCGATGACGACGGCCAATGGGGTCGCAAGAGCCAACTGCTGGATCAGGTTCGTGTTCGAATGCCTCGCGCCGGATTGCGAACCAGCAGCCAGCACGACATCGCTTGTGCCTTCCCCCATGCTGCGCCCCCGCCCGTTGGCTTCGCGCGATAGTGCAACAAGTCTATTCGACAGTCAAAAGGCGGGCGGCAGTAGAGTCGCGGATGCGGAAGTGGACGGCAAGCAGTTGCCAGCTGCCGCCCATTCACCGCGAAGCATGGGCAGGTGTCCATCAGGATCGATGGACACCAGCAGTGAACTGTCAGGCCGCCCCGTTTCTTCCGGGCTGATAGGTCATTGTGCGCGCCACATCCTGCGCGGGGCGCTTTTCACCTGCGAGCACCTCGAAATCGAGCTGGTTCTCACGAGGAACCAGCGGACAGGTGACGAAGTTCGTGAAGGCGCATGGCAGCGCGACCGCATAGTTGAAATCGATCCAGTCGATGCGGGTGTTCGTGTCGTCGGCAAACTGGAGCTCGATGACGCGGCCGGCACCGTAGGTGACGGGGCCGCTGGTCCGGTCGCGAACATGCGCTACCGGCTGCACACCGGTCGCCGTGTCCTTGCCGATCAATTCGACAGTGTAGCTCTTACCGTTGTGCTCGAACGTAAAGGTGCCGATGCGCGGCGTCGATTCGCGCACGCCGGTTTCCACGGTTTCTGCCTCGTATTCGGTGAGCCCTGTCGGCGTGTAGACGCCGGGGATGCGCCAGGCGGGATCATAATCGAAGGCGCTGACGCCTGCCTCCTCCACTGATGTCGCCACCCTGGGGTCGCGCACGCGCACACCATAGAGGGATTGGCCGTCATTCTTGCTGCGCAGGATGGTCTCGACTTCGTTTACGCCGAAGTAGACCGGCTCGCTCTTGCCGTGGCCATAGGTCTGGTTGCGGCCCGGGATGATCTCGACTGGCCCTGTGGGATACTTGCCATTGACCGAAAGGTTCGGCCCCGAAACGGGCGGAGTGAACATGACCCGGCCGTCTTCAACCGACCAGGTGCCCGGGAGCAGGTCGAAACTGACGTCCTTGTCGTTCGCTTCAAGCCAGTACTGGGCAACCAGCGAGGTCCAGCCATACGGGCGGAACATCTTCGCGACATGGGCGTAGCGCCATTCACGCCACTGGCCTTCCAAATGTTCTCTTGTGGGCATGTTCGTCTCCCTTTCGAAGAATTCAGCTGTCTGCTTGCGCATGAGAGTTTTGGCGGGCGGCGGCTTGACCGGCGGAGCCGGTGACCTCGCTCAGGAAGGCGAGCATGCCGCGCCATGAGCCGTCGTCGGCTCTGGAGTTGCCGGAGGGCGTGCCGCCGTTGGTGTAGGGTACTTTCGAGACCGGGTGCAGGCGGCTAATTTGGGTCGACGGCACGATCGGCAGGTTGATGGCGTGGCCGGCATCGTCGAAGTCGAGATGGCGGACCAGGTGAGGATGATCGTGCTGGCTGAGCGTCGAAACCACCATGCGGGAATAGAGGCTGGATGGCCAGGCACGGTCGTCGCGCCCCGAGATCAGCAGCACCGGGCCCGCGATATTCTCGACCGGAATGCGCGCGCGCGCCACAGGCGCCGTATCTTTCAATCCCTCGAAGAAGACCGAGTGGTGCCGGCTGGGCGGGGCGTCACCGGCCCAGGGGTGCCAATGCACGGCGGCATTGTCTTGCCACAGATGGGGCAGGGGAACGCCGCCCCTGGTCCAGGTCGTGCCTTTCCAGCCGCCACGTGCCGGATCGCCGGCGCCCTGGGCACCATGGACCATGGCGCCGGGCACGAATGCGATCACCGCGGAGACCAGGTCCGGGAAAGTGGCGCCCAGCAGGAGGGCGAGTTCGCCGCCACGCGACTGGCCGCTGACCGCAACGAAGCCGTCTTTCGGCTGGAGTTCCCGGCGCGCCCAGCGCAGGCCGGTCTCGAGATATTCGAGCGGAGTCTCGGTGATGAAGGGCGACAGGCCCGGTGCCTTGAAATAGCCGAGCGCAAAGGCCTGGTAGCCACGGGAAGCAAGCAAGGCGGCTCGCGGTTCGTTGATGCCGCCGCCGGAGCCGTTGAGCACTACCACGACAGGATGAGGGCCAGGCTCGGCCGGCGTGAACAGCGTGCCCACCAGCCCGTCCTCGCGGATCTCCAGCCGCTCCACCTCAGGCGCGGCAAAACCCTGGGAGAGCCTGGCCTCGGCCTGGACGCCAGCGGCGGTTTCGGCTGTCAGCACCGTCTGCAGCGGCTGCATGACATCGTCGGCAAACAGCTCGGCGCTCGTGCTGGCAACCGGTTGCTGGCTCCAGATAAGGCCCATAGCCGAGACTTCAGCGTAATCGCCGCCAACCGGAGCGTCGCGGGTCAGATCGACCACGCCCTGCGCGTCGGCCATGAAGGTCGCCTGGCTCATCCAGACCACGCCACGCGCTCGCTCTGTGCAGGCGGAGATGGCGATAAGTTCGTCGGGAGCGAGACCGGAGACGACAATCCGGCGCGGCTCGTCGATCAGGCCATCGACAGAATCGATTGAAAGGACAGGCGTGGAAACAGGCTTTGTCGTCATCTGATCTCAATCTCTGCAGATGGGCCGGCCAGCGTGATCATCGGCCGGCCTGACCGGTCATGCGGGCGAGATAGGCGTCGAGACGCTGCGCGAAATCACCGTCCAGTTCGGCCTCGGGCGACAGGCTGCCGCCGCGCGGCCAGTGACCGCCGCCGTCGATCCAATCGCTCTTCAGTCCGACAAGCTTGGCTTGCCAGTCAATGCGTTCTTCGGCACAGGCTGGATCGAAAGCGAGGATGAACACCCCCCGACCTTTCGGATCACCCCGGCCCCCACCGGCGACGCCGGCCATGAGCTCGACCACGAGCCCGAGCAGCGAGCCGATCTGGCCGCCGCGCGGCAGCAATGCCGCAACCTCTGACGCGATGCTGGTCGGTCGTCCTTCATTGTTCAGTGCGATGCCTTCAGGCAATGGCGCGCCAGAAACTCGAGCGTTGCGAATATCGGCCATGGTGGCTGTGCTGGTGGCGACGTCGATGACCACGCGATCGCTGCCCTGGCCCATGGCGAGGGCGAATGGGTTGGTGCCGATCACCGGGCGGCTGCCGCCATGCGGCGCAACGAAAGGCGGGCCCTCTGCGCCGGCGATTCCCAAGAGGCCGGCATCGGCGAGTTGGCGAACGAAGGGAGCGAGCCGCCCAAAACCCCTGACACCGCGCAGGAAGACGGCAGCGATGCCGAATTGTCGGGCGGCCTCTGTCAGGTCGAGCGTGGCGCTGGCGACCGCCAGCGGCGCAAAGCAGGAAGAGCAGTCGAGCCAACGGATAGCCTGCGAGCCCTCGCGCGCCGGCACTGGGGCGGCATCGGCCGACCATTCATCGAGCATGGAAATGCCAAAGCGCGGCTGGCCGAGCGCATCGGCCTCGACCAGCGCCGACGCCGCGAGCTTCGCCGCCGGGCTGCCGCCCAGCGCAGCCGACAGCCGGCCAACGGCATCAGGGATCGCGATCATTCGGCTGGGCTCCGTGCTGCGCCAAGCTGGATCTCGCTTTCCGACAGGTAGCCCAACGTCATCAGGCGCTCGATCAGGAATTCCCTGGAGTGCTTGATATGGTCGAACTCGATCGCGGCGGCCCGCTCGCCGTCGCCGGCTTCGATCGCATCGACGAGTGCCGTGTGCTCATCCGAATGCTCGCCCGTCTTGACCGTGAAATCGATGGCGAAGCGCAGCAGGCGTTCGAGCTCGTCGAACAGGGTCTCCGAGAGCGCGACGACGCGCTTATTGCGGCTGCAGCGGGCGATGGCGATGTGAAAGCGCCGCGCAACCTGTTGCATGGTGCCGATATCCATCGGCGCGGCATATTCCCTGACGATCTGGCGCAGCAGCGCAATTTCCGCCGGCGTGGCGTAGCGTGCCGCCTGCCTGGCTGCATGCGGTCCGATGGCCGCGCGCATGTCGAGAATATCGTGCACGGCCTGGAAGGTGATAGGAGCGACGCGATAGCCGCTGCGCGGCAGGATCGTGACCAGCCCGTCGGCCGCCAGTTTCTGCATGGCATCGCGCACCGGCGTCTTCGACACCTCGTACTGGCTGGCGATGGAGGCAGCGTCGAGCGTCGTGCCCGGCACGATCTCGCAGCGCATGATCTCCTGGCGGAGCGCCAGGTAGATGCGCTCCGAGACAGGTGCATGAGCAGTGGGGTCGGCGTCGACGGTCATAAACCTCTGCTCCTCAGCCTCTCAATGCTTCGCCCAGGGCACGAAACGCCGCTCCAGCGCCTCAAGCGCGAGGATGGTGAGATAGCCCATGGCGGAGATGGCGACGATGCCGACAAACATGCGCGACACCGCGAAGGTCTGCCACGATGCCCAGATGAAGAAGCCGACGCCGCTGCGCGCGCCAAGAAACTCGGCGGCTGCGATGATGATATAGGACGAACCGGCTGCGAGTTTCAGCCCGGTGAAGATGCTCGGAAGTGCCGCCGGGAAGGCAATGCGGCGGAAGATCTGCAGCCTGGTCGCACCGGCATTCTTGGCGACGTCCATGTAGATCTGAGGCGTCTGCATCACCCCGCCCATGGTGTTGTAGAGCATGAGGAAGAACACGCCGATGGCGATGACGACAAATTTCGACGCGTCGCCGACGCCAAAGATCAACAGGATCAGCGGCAGGATGGCGATCTTCGGCACAGGATAGAGCGCTGCGAAAATCGGTCCGAGCATCCGGCGGACCGGCCGCGACAGGCCCAGGATGAGCCCCATGACAATGCCGGGCACGGCACCCATGGCATAGCCGATGCCGACGCGGCGCAGTGTAGCACCGATATGCTCGAACAGTTCGAAGCTCACCGTCATGCGCCAGGCGGTGCCGGCGATCGCGCTCGGTGCGGGGAAAAAGCGCCGGTCAATCAGATTGAACTGGCTGCACAGCTCCCATAGCAGCAGCAATAGCAGCGGGCTGAAATAGGAAACGAGGCGGAAGATCCGTTCGCGGCGCGCCGGCGCCTTCAGCCGGCGCCATTGCTCTTCCGTCAGTGTCACGGGAGTGGCGCTCATCTCAGTCCCTCGCAGGAGAGGCCAGCAGGCGCCAGACCTCGTAAGTCATATCCCAGAACCGGCTGTCGCGTCGCATTTCGACAACGTCGCGTGGCCGCTCGAAAGGAACCGCCAGATTGGCGACCAACGTGCCGGGCCGCGGCGACATGACGATCACGCGGTCGGCAAGCGTCAGCGCCTCGTCGACACTATGGGTGATGAAGACCACGGTCTTGCCGGTCGTCTCCCAGATCCGCAGCAGTTCCTGTTGCAGAACCAGGCGGGTCTGCTCGTCGAGCGCGCCGAAGGGCTCGTCCATCAAAAGGATGTCGCGGTCGTCGACCAAGGCGCGCGCCACCGAGACGCGCTGCTTCATGCCGCCTGACAGCTGGTGTGGCCGCGCATTGGCAAATTCGGTGAGGCCCGTCAGCGCCAACAGGTCGCGCACGCGCGCTTCCTGCTGTGAACGAGAGACGCCCTTGAGGCTCAGCGGAAAGGCGATGTTCTCCGACACCGTCAGCCACGGCAGCACTGAGGCCTCCTGGAAGACCATGGCCGGCGGGGTCGCGCTGTGCAGCTTCACCGTACCGCCGAG
>NZ_CP159953.1:0-355698 GCF_042466635.1 Mesorhizobium sp. ANAO-SY3R2 | reverse complement strand
AGGAGATCTACAAGAAGGCGCTCGCATCCTCCGGAGATGATGCGGTCAAGCTTTGGCACGAGGCCGGTGGCGAGATGATCGACGACCGCGTGATCCTGCCGCTGATCAGCCCGAACCTGATCCTTGCCCATCGCTCGGACGTGAAGGGCGTGCGCTACAGCGCATGCTGCAATCTGCCTCTGGCAGAGATCAGCCGCTGACCAACCAACGACCGGGGGAGGGGAGGCAAAGTCCTACCCCGGTCGCCGTTTCAATGCGGACACAGCTTCGCATCCAGGTCGCGATCGACCTTTGTCATCAATCAGGTCAATGTCAGATGCCCCTCACCAACTCTCGCGACCAGTCGCTGCGCGCTCGCGCGGCCGAAGTCATCCCTGGCGGCATGTGGGGGCATATGAATGCGCGGGCTCTTGGGCCGGCGTATCCCCAGTTCTTCGAGCGCGGCGAAGGCGCTCGGGTCTGGGACGTTGACAGACGCGAATATGTCGACCTGATGTGCAGCTGGGGCCCAAACATTTTGGGACATCGGCACGCAGCCGTGGAGGAAGCCGCAGCGCGCCAGCGCCTCAAGGGTGACGCCTTGAACGGTCCCGGCGAGGTGATGGTCGAACTGGCCGAGTTGATGGTGGCCACCGTTGCACATGCCAAGTGGACGATGTTCCAGAAGAACGGCACCGATGCCACCACCGCTTGCGTGACCATCGCGCGTGCGGGCACCGGCAGGCGCAAGGTCCTTGTCGCGAAGGGCTCCTACCATGGGGCGGTGCCGTGGTGCACGCCATCGCTGGCCGGGGTAACCCAAGAGGACCGGGCCCACATTCTGCATTTCGACTACAATGATGTCGCTAGCCTGGAGGCTGCCGTCGAGCTGGCCGGCAGCGACCTCGCCGCCATCATCGTCACCGCGTTCCGCCACGATATTGCACGCGACCAGGAGATGCCGACCCTGGAATTTGCGCGGCGCGCCCGCGAATTGTGCACGGCCGCTGACGCTGCCCTGATCATCGACGATGTGAGAGCAGGCTTCCGCATCGATCTGGCCGGGAGTTGGGAGCCGCTCGGCGTGCGGCCCGATCTTTCGGCCTTCAGCAAATCCATCGCCAATGGTTATGCCCTGGCCGCCGTGACGGGCAACGACCGCTTTCGCGAAGCGGCAACCAAAGTCTATCTGACCGGCTCCTTCTGGTGTGGCGCCGTCTCCATGGCGGCGGCTGTTGCCACGATCAAAGTGCTTCGGGACACCGACGCATTACCCCGGATGATCGAGATGGGAGAAAGACTCCGCCAAGGGCTGCAAGCGGCGGCGACGAGGCACGGGCTGTCCTTGCGGCAGACCGGGCCGGCACAGCTGCCGATGGTACTCTTCGACGGTGATCCGGAGTTCAGGTTGGCCGGGGCGTTCTGTGCGGGAGCATTGCGCGCTGGCGCCTATTTTCATCCCAGGCACAACATGTTCCTGAGTGCCGCGCACACCAAAAAGGACATCGACCAGGCTCTCGACGCCGCGGAGGTGGGAATGGCCGCAGCTGCCGACATTGCAACGAGTGGCAAGTCGGTTGCGTGAAGTCCCCTCAGTGCTTGCTGAAAACGGCCGATCGATACTCAAGAAGGATGCGAACGATGCCTGCTCCGCTGCTTTTCGGTGCCATTGCCGACGACCTCACAGGGGGCACGGAGCTCGCTTCGATGCTTGTCGCCCGCGGCGTGCCCACGGGCTGCACGGTGGGTGCTCGAGCGGAAGTGCCCAGCGGAAACGTGGCGCATGTCATTGCGCTGAAGACCAGGGTCGAGCCTGCGGCCGAGGCCGTCGCGCACACGCTCGAAGCTGCCGAGAAGCTGCTGGCCGCCGGCGCAAGGCAGATTTTCTTCAAATACTGTGCGACCTTCGATTCCACCCCTCAGGGTAACATCGGCCCCTGCGCGGAGGCTCTCCTCGAACGGCTTGGTGCCCGGGCGACGGTGTTTGCCCCGGCCTTGTGCGAAACCGGGCGCACCGTTTACCAGGGACATATGTTCGGCGGCAGCCAGCTCCTTTCGGAATCCCCGAAACGCTTCGATCCGCTCACACCAATGACCGATTCCAATCTGGTCCGAGTGCTCGCGGCGCAGAGCCGAAGCAAGGTCGGGCTCATTCCGCACCCGGCAGTCAATGCCGGCGCGGATGCCATCCGCCGTGCATTGGATGCCCGCGTCGCGGCCGGCGACCGCTTGCTCATCGCCGACACGATCTACGAACGCGATCTGGCGGCCATCGCCGCTGCGACCGTCGATCTTCCCTTGATGACCGGCAACTCCTCGGTGGCCGCACATTTGCCGCCGGAGTGGATAGAGCGTGGTCAACTTGCGATCAGCGACCTTGTTCCCGCTCGCCTGCCGGCGATTGACGGTCCGGCGGCAATCCTGGCGGGCAGCGTCGCCGACAGGACCGCCGAACAACTCGAACGTTTCGCTTGCGCCCATCCGCTCCTGAAGATCGATCTTCAGCGCTCCGTGGAAGAGGCTGTCGCCGAAGCAGCTGCCTTCGCAAGTCTACACCTTGCCGAGCGCCCATTCGCCATCGCCACCACTGCGCCTCAGGCGGTAGTGGACGAGTTGCAGAGACAGCATGGCCGCGCAAACATCGCGGCGAAGGCAGAGGCGATACTTGCCGCCATTGCACGCATCCTGGTCGGCGAAATGGGTCTTCGTCGGCTGATCGTCGCTGGTGGCGAAACCGCCGGTGCGATCGTCAGGTCTCTTGCCATCGAACGGATCACCATGGGGGCCTATGAGGGACCAGGCTTGTCGCGCGGTATCGTCGAAACACCGCAGCCACTGGCCCTGATGCTCAAATCCGGCAAGCTTGGCGGAACGGACATTTTCGAGCAGGTGCTTGAAGCAATGCGGCTACCGACGGAGATGGAGCCGGCAATCGACAAATGGCCTCCCAGCGTGTTGAGGAACAACTGATGGATTGGCTATGTGGAGCGCCGGGCGCTGGTAGAGGGCATTGGCTGGACGTCTGATCCCAGTCATCGACGTTGCGGATTGAGCCTAAGCTTTTCTGGCTCCTCTATCCGTGAACAGCCGCGTTTTCGAAACCTGGATCGAAACACAACTCGCCCCGAACGTGTCGCCGGACGATGGTTAGATGCTCCTGGGCGTGAAGTCTGCTCGGAAGGGATCGCCGTCTGCCGATACGAGGCTGGCGACTAGCTTCGAGAGCCGCGGGCACGACTTGCGCCAGCACGTGTCGCCAGCAGCAGATTGGTCTCGCTTCCGGTGATGCCCGGGATCAATCTGATGCGCCTGAGCCCCGCGTCGAGTTCGGCCAGCGAGGCGGTGGAAATCTCGGCGATCAGGTCCCAGCGACCGTTGGTCGTGTGCACAGAGGTTACCTCCGGCATGCCGGCGAGCGTGGAAACGACACGGTCGAGCGCTTGCCCTTCAATGGCGATCATGGTGATGCCGCGCACAGCCTTCTCCGTCAGATCGGCGCTGACGACGACGGTGTAGCCGACTATCTCGCCGGAACTTTCGAGACGGTCGATACGGGTCCGCACCGTGGCGCGGGAGACGCCAAGCTGTTCGGCCAGTTCCGAGACGGTACGCCGAGAGTCCTGCCGCAGCAGCATGATCAGCCTGTGGTCGAGCGCGTCCATCTTTCCTCTTTGGCAATCCTTGCAGGCGGTCCCAGCTTCAAATGGCGTACGGGCTTCGCATTTTGTAAGCTGGATTGATCAATTCGGTCAATCCGGACGTGTATCTGGCCATCCTTCGCCCTTCCAACTGCCATTTCGGCCCGCTTGAATAGCGCGAAGTGGCAAGGAGGGGCTTTGCAGAATGCTATGCCGTATTGTGGGCGTACCGGTGCAGGACGGCGCGGGGCGCATGGGCTGTGAGATGGGGCCGAGCGCGCTGCGCACCGCCGGTCTGGCCGCAGTGCTGACCGAGCTTGCGCATCAGGTCGAAGATTGGGGCACGGTGCGCCCCAGCGAGGTGGCGCCGCTGAACCACCCCAATGCGGCGTTGAAGGCCCTGCCGGAGATTGCCGCATGGACGGCGGCAATCGCCGATACGGCCTATCGGGCGAGCGATGGCGCGATGCCGATCTTCCTCGGCGGCGATCATTCGATCTCTGCCGGTACGCTGAACGGCGTCGCCCGCCGCGCCGCCGAACTTGGCCGGCCGCTGTTTGTATTGTGGCTCGACGCCCATCCGGATTTTCACACGCTCGACACCACCGCCAGCGGCAACCTGCACGGCGTGCCGCTTGCCTATGCCAGCGGTCAACCCGGCTTTTCCGGCTATTTCCCGGCGCTCAGCCCGGCCATTGACCCTAGGCGTGTCTGCGCCATGGGGCTGCGCAGCGTTGACGCCCCCGAACGGCAGGCGCTGACCGCCGCTGGAGTGATCGTGCACGACATGCGCACCATTGACGAATACGGCATGGCGCCGCTGCTGCGCGACTTCCTGAAGCGCGTTGCCCAGGAGAACGGCATGCTGCATGTCAGCCTCGACGTCGATTTTCTCGACCCCGCGATCGCGCCGGCTGTCGGCACCACCGTGCCGGGCGGCGCGACCTTCCGCGAGGCGCATCTGGCAATGGAGATGCTGTCGGACACCGGCCTTGTCACCAGCCTCGACATCGTCGAGCTCAACCCGTTTCTCGACGAACGCGGGCGAACTGCAATCCTGATGGTCGATCTTGCCGCGAGCCTGCTCGGCCGTCGCATCATGGACCGCCCCACCAAGAGCCACTGAGACAGACCGATGACCGCTCCTTCCCAACTCGCCATTGTGCCCTTCGTCAGCGTCGATTCAATGATGAAGCTGGTGCTGTCCGTCGGCCTGGAAACCTTTCTGACCGAGCTTGCCGGCTATGTCGAAGAGGATTTCAAACGCTGGGATAGCTTCGACAAGACCCCGCGCATCGCGTCGCACAGCCAACACGGCGTGATCGAGCTGATGCCGACGAGCGACGGGCAGATGTATGGCTTCAAATATGTGAACGGCCACCCGAAGAACATGCGCGAGGGCCGGCAGACGGTGACGGCCTTCGGCGTGCTGGCCGATGTCGGCTCAGGTTATCCGATGCTGCTCAGCGAGATGACGCTGCTGACAGCCCTGCGCACTGCGGCGACCTCGGCCGTCGCGGCCAAGTATCTCGCCCCGCCGCATGGCCGCACCATGGCGATCGTCGGCAACGGCGCACAGTCGGAGTTCCAGGCATTGGCGTTCAAGGCCTTGCTGGGCATCGACAAGCTGCGCCTTTACGATCTCGACCGCTCGGCCTCGGAGAAGTGTGCCCGCAACCTCGCCGGCATGGGTTTTCAAATCACGATCTGCAATGACAGCCAAAGCGCAGTCGAAGGCGCGGAGATCATCACCACCGTCACCGCCGACAAGCAATACGCCACCATCTTGACCGACAACATGGTCGGTACGGGCGTGCATATCAACGCCGTGGGCGGCGACTGTCCGGGCAAGACCGAACTGCATCGCGACATTCTGCTACGTTCATCCATCTTCGTCGAATATCCGCCGCAGACACGCATCGAGGGCGAAATCCAGCAGCTGCCGGCGGACTATCCGGTAACGGAACTCTGGCAGGTGATGATCGGCGGGGCGCCCGGACGAACCAGCGCTCAGCAGATCACACTGTTCGACTCCGTCGGGTTCGCCACGGAGGACTTTTCGGCACTGCGATACGTGCGCGACAAACTTCGCGACACCCGTCTCTACGAAGAACTCGACCTTCTGGCTGACCCCGACGAACCGCGCGACCTGTTCGGCATGCTGCTGAGAGCCGAGAAGGTCCCGGCCTAGGGTCAAGACCTATCAATCCGGCCGAGCGGTTCGACAAAGCAGCTTGCAGCCGTTTCGGCGTCCATAGGATGCGGTTCAATTGCCTGGCTACATTTTCGCAAGAGCTTGAAAATGAAGGACATTTCTTGCGCCTTTGCTCCGCGCATCCAGGCAGATGGCCTCACACCATTTCGACCGGACTGATAGGTCTTGGCTCCAGATTGAGCCTGGAAAAAGCTCCATTTCCTTACCCTTCATTTGCCGAAGAGAGTGATTGACAGCAGGTCCCTTCGCTGCATACTGTTGAACCTGTATACAGGCATATCGGCCTAGAGCCGGCATACAGGGGGAACATAATGCTTCGCAGTTTTATCGCCGCAGCGCTGGCTTGCGCTGCTTCTTTCGCTGGCGCGTCGGCTGTTCAGGCCGGACCTGTGCTCGATGAGATCAAGTCGAGCGGAAAGCTCATCTGCCTGGTGAGCCCAAGTGCTCCTGGCTTCTCGGTGCCCGACAGTGCCGGTGTATTTCAGGGCTTTAACGCAGATTTCTGCCGTATGGCTGCGGCGGCTGTTCTTGGCGATGCGGGCAAGGCCGACATTCGCGGTATCGGCTTCTCCGACTCTTTGAAGAACCTGGTTGCGAAGCAGGCCCATATGGCGTCTCGCTCGATTACGGAAACCGGTACTCGTTCAGCAGATCCGGGCCTCTCGTTTGTCGCGACCACATTCTACGATGGCCAGGGTTTCATGGTCGCCAAGTCGCTGGGCATCAAGTCGGCAAAGGAGCTGAAGGGCGCCACCATTTGCGCAGAAGATGGTTCGACCACCCTGCTTAACATCGCCGATTGGTTCGCAGCGGAAGGCATGGAATACAAAGTCGAAAACATTGCCGACAAGACCGCACGCCTGCAGGCCTTTTACGCCGGCAAATGCGATGCCTACGCATCCGACATGACCGCGCTGGCGGCAGATCGGCAACTGGCCAAGAACCCGTCTGATTACGACATTCTGCCGGAAATCATTTCCGCTGAACCGCTGACGCTGGTGACGCAGCCCGATCAGGAACTTGAGAAGGCGGTACGCTGGGCCTTTGAGGTGATGCTGAATGCGGACGAACTTGGTGTGAACGCAGCCAACGTCGACCAGAAGGTTGCAGAACTCGACAAGCAGCCGAAAGCTGTGCAGCGCCTGTTCGCCAAGGATGGGGCGACCGCTGAAATGGCGACGAAGATCGGCTTGCCGGCCGACTGGGCACACCAGGTGATCAAGCAGGTCGGCTCATACAGTGATGTGTTTGACCGCCACCTCGGCCCTTCGACCCCCTTCAACCTCAAGCGCGAAGGCAGCCAGAACGCCTTGGCGAAGGACGGCGGCCTGATGTACGCGTATCCTATTCGCTGAATCTGCTGACATGCCGACTGGATGCGAAGTCCAGTCGGCATCGGTCGCCAAAGTGGGTGATCTCGATATCGATGTCGAGCCAAACTTCCATACGCGCCTTCCTCGCCTGCCCTGGAGGTGGCGCTGTGGTCATGGTTGGCTTGCCTGGCTTGGCAATCAATCAGCGTGGCGAAAGCTGGATTGATCCCGACGAGATGATGGAGACGCTTGAAGAACTCCAGCGATTGAGCACCGGACTGTTTTTTCTGCTGACTGAAGACAAGGAATGTCCGCACGGGATGCGATTGGCCTTGAGGGAACGGCTATCGGAATTGGGAAGTGGATTTGTTGCATTGCCGATTGCCGATTTCGCAGCGCCGAGTTCTGCTTGGGTCAGGGGATGGAACCGGTTGTGGCCTCGTGTGGCAGGCGTCTTAGACAATGGCGGGTCTGTTGGCTTTTGCTGCGCCTACGGCGCAGGAAGAAGCGGAATGATCGCAGCGCATACACTGAGTCGGCGCGGTCTAAGCGTCGATGAAGCGCTGCGTAGAGTGCGTGACGCATTTGCAGAAGCAGTGGAAAGTCCTGAGCAGGAGCACTGGTTGCTCGGACATGACGACGCCAAAGAAGGGCATGCCTTGGGAGGCTACACAGATTGAGTTCGCAGCAGACATACCGGTCGCGTCCGCCAAGATTTGAAGACATGTTGCGCGAAGTTCGGTTTCGGATCTGTTCCTTAGATCCGCAAACGCCATTGATGCTGCACGAAGGCAAATTGGCGCAAGAATTCGGTGTGAGCCGCACGCCCATCCGTCAGGTACTGCAGCGACTTGCCTTCGAGGGGCTGCTCGAAACGAGGTCTGGTGTCGGTACTATTGCAAGTCCACTCGACGTAGACCAGCGCGCGCTACACTTCTCCGTTTTGGCTGACATGTTTCGGCTTTGCGCGGGATGTTGTGCGCAGACTTTCGATATTACGGCTCGAAGTCATCTCGCAACGATCGCAGTGCTGTCAAAGGCCGCGGGCGATCAACCTCTGGCGGCATTCTATCACATTCGCTCGGAAATACTCGCGCTGGTCTCCGGCTTGGTGTCCGACACTATTGCTGCTGACGCTCAGGCGGCAATGCACTGGCGGGCATTGCGGTGGCGATTGGCAGCTGCACGGGCGGATATTGTCGCGTCGCTGGCGGCAGTCCGCACGACCATTACTGGGCTAGCCGCCGCGGAGACGCCACCAGAGCTGCTTGCGATGCTCGCCAATGAGCCGCTGCCAGGCGCGGTGACGGAATGAACGCTACGCTTGCACCTTTCATGCGCAAGGTCGCGCTGCCGGTCAACGTGCCTGGTCAGCTGTGGCTTGGACCAATGCCCGGGCGGCTGCGTCCACTCGAGCAGGATATGGCTTTTCTTACGGAGCGCGGCGTCGAACAGATCATCTGTCTTGCCCCTCAGGGAGAACTCGAACAGAAATCGCCTGCTTACGCCGAAGGCAAGGCACCCATAGCGACAGTTCAGTTCCCGATCGATGATTTCGGCGTTCCTGCAGATGAAGATGGGCTTGGCCAGTTGGCGCTGCGCGCTGCAACGCAGCTGAACGAAGGGCGCGTCCTGTTCGTACATTGTGCCGCCGGCATAGGCCGTACGGGGACCTTCGCGTCTCTCATCCTGATCGGGTTGGGTTTCGCCGAAGAGCAAGCGACAGCCCTTGTGTCTGCAGCAGGCTCGGGGCCGGAGACGGCAGAACAGCGCCATCTAGTCTCGCGATTGGTGCCAAGACTGCATCCACTGGCATCGCGTATAGGCGCACAGTGAAATGACAATCGGAGCCGCCTCCCTGCCAGCTCTCGAACCACCGCCGCAGAAGCGGCGGATTGCCTGGGTTGAGGTCCCAGTATTCGTCGCCATTCTCGCCTGTTTTGTTTTCCTGGGCTGGAACATCTACTCTAACATGCGGGCGGCTGGCATCCAGCCGGGCTTTTCCTTTCTGTGGCAGCAGGCTGGCTTCGACATCAGCGAAAGCCTGATTGCCTATTCCGCAAACGATACCTACCTGCGCGCGATCGCTGCAGGCGTGCTCAACACACTCCTTGTTGCGATCGCAAGTCTTGTGCTTGCCTGCGCCTTCGGTTTGGCGGTCGGACTTGTTTCCGTAAGTTCAAGCCCGGTGGCGCGCGTCCTGGCACTTGGCTATGTCGAGCTCTTCCGGAATCTTCCCAAGATACTCGTCCTGCTGGTCATCTATATCGTGGCGGTGAATGGATTGCCGGCGGTGCGGCAGGCAATCCAGGTTGGGCCGCTTCTGATCTCCAATCGCGCCATCTATTTCCCTTGGATTGAACACGATCCACTCAATGTGTGGTCGCTGGGTCTGTCACTGATTTTGGTCATGGCGCTCGCGACACTTTGGGTACGGCATGCGACCAAAAGACAGGCACTGACCGGCAAGCATCTGCCAGTCTGGCGCGTGATCGCTCCACTCGCAGTCGTGATGCCGCTGATCATTGCCTGGCTCGTCGGCGCGCCGCGAGAGCTGTCTTGGCCCGAACTTCAGGGTTTTGCCATTCGTGGCGGCGGCGGTCTATCGATCCAGTTCTGTGCGGTCGCAATTTCGCTCGGCCTCTACCACGGGGCGCAGATCGCCGAAGTGATCCGGGGCGGCATCGAAGCTATCCCAAAAGGGCAAATCGAGGCCGCCAAGGCGCTCGGCCTGAGGTCAGGCCAGACGACGAATTTGATCGTGGTGCCGCAGGTTCTGCGCATGATCGTGCCGCCGCTGAACAACCAGTTTGTGAATCTTTTCAAGAACACGTCGATTGCGATTGCAGTCGGCTATTCCGACCTGATGTCCGTGGCGGGCACCACCATCAATCAGACTTTTCGGCCGCTTGAGATCATGCTGGTCACGATGTCGATCTATCTCGTGTTCTGTTTGATGCTCGCGTCCTCGCTGAACTACTGGAGCGACCGCATCCGGGCGCGCGAAGGAAGGGCGGGCCGATGATCGCGCGTACCAAGGCGTCAACCCTGCCTGCCAAGAAGACTTCGTTCAGGCGTTGGGTCGGCTCAGCGTTTGCGGGGCCGGGAGCAAGTGTCCTGACAATTGTAGGTGGCGCCCTCGCGCTCTACCTGGCTTGGATCGTCCTGAACTGGTTCGTCATCTCGGCAGTCGGCCCTTGGTCAGATCCGGCACTGTGTTCGGAAACCTCCGCCGCGTGTTGGCCATTCTGGCGGGAAAAGACGCGTTTCATCCTGTTTGGCACCTATCCCTTCGACCAGCAGTGGCGACCGGCAGTCGTCTGCCTGATCCTCCTCGGGTTGACGATTGCGACCGGGCAGATGGCCGTCACCGGCCGCTGGATCAATCTGCGCGCATTCGCCAGCCTGTGGGTATTGGGCGCTATCGTCAGTTTTGTTCTGATGGGCGGAGGTTTTCCGGGACTGCCGACAGTCGATACAAACAAATGGAACGGCTTGCCGATCCTGCTGATCCTGTCGACTATCGCATTGGCGCTCGCCTTGCCGCTCGGCGTGCTGCTAGCGCTGGCGCGGTTTCAAACGAGATATTTTGGGCTTCGGCGTGCAGCAACGCTGTTCATTGAGGTGATGCGCGGCGTGCCGATGGTAACGCTGTTGTTTGTCGGCATGTTCGTAGTCCCGCTTATGCTGCCGAGGGGCGTCACGATTGACCCTGTCACTGCCGTGCTGGTCGCTCTGGTTCCCTTTCACTCAGCCTATTTCGCAGAGGACGTGCGCAGCGGCCTGTTGGCGACGCCGGCCGGTCAGCAGGAGGCCGCGGCGTCTCTTGGCCTTGGCTTCTGGCAATCGGCCCGGCTAATCCTGCTGCCTCAGGCGTTCGAGCGGGCAATGCCGGCCTTGGTCAATAGCGCAATCGGCGCCTACAAAGATACGTCCCTGGTCGTCGTGCTCGGGATGCACGACCTCAATGCAACAGCCCGAATGGCGTTCAGCGATGTGGTCTGGGGCAATCAGGCGCTGGAAGCCTATGTTTTTGTCGGCATGTGGTTTCTGATTTCGTGTTCCTATCTGTCCTGGGTCGGTCGCCGTCTTGCCGCGAAAGCACCAGGCCGAGATCGGTAATTGAATAGCCCTTAGACTTGTGGACGCTTTCTTGCCTGATTTTGAGGCAAGGAGGCTATGACGGGAACCGGCAATTTCAACGACGATTTCAAGGGCGTTGCGGCCGCGCAGATCACCGAGTGGGGTTACCCCGTTGCGGAGGTTTCGCAGCGTCTGGGCGTGAGCCAGCATTCGCTCTATGTGCGGAATCGGATGTTCTCGAAGCCTTCAGGCGCGGGCGATGTGGATCTGGCAGCAGAGCTTCGACGGCTGAAGAAGGAACTAGCGCGCGTCACCGAGGAGCGCGGCATCTTACAAAACCGTCCCCGGCCAACGGCCCGCCTGTGGCTGCAGCCTTCCTCGGCGCTTCGACAGCATGAAGTGCAGCGTCCTTCCGAACCTGTCGACCGCTCGATACAGGTAGACCCAACCTCAGAACATCGCGTCAAAGTGCACCTGGGCTGGCCGGGCCGCCAACAAATCCGCCCCGGGCGGAGGCGGACTTCGAACGGAGGCTGACCTTCTTTTGCCTGCGCCGAGCGCATCGCTCTCGTGGCAAATGTTCTGGCATTCTCACAGCTTCGGCAGCGTTCGGCCTGCAAAGCGATAGCCAACGTCTTGCGGACTTCTCATGAAACTATTCCATATTTGCGATCCCGTTTTGCGATCCGGAAGGGTAGCTTCAGGCGAGCCAACGAGCCTCGCCTCGGGATCTGAGATTTCGACGCTCAGGTGTGCGGCTTGGGCGAGCGGCAAGGTCAGAGGGCGAGGACAGGGGGCATGCCGCAATAGGGGACGGGCGATCGATGCCGCTGCTGGCGAGGCAAACTATTGCAGACTGAACAATTTCCGCGCTGCCGGGCAGTCATCGAGGCGATCTCGCTCGAAAAATCCGCTGCCCTGGCGCTTTCTGAATTTTCTTCCATACGGAGTTATCATGCCCAATCAGTCCGGCCGTATCGTGTACCTGAACGGCGACTTCCTTCCCGAGAGCGAAGCGCGCCTTTCGATCTTCGATCGCGGCTTCCTTTTCGGTGACGGCATCTACGAAGTGACAGCAGTGCTCGACGGCAAGCTCGTCGACAGCGCCCTGCACATGGCACGCCTCGAGCGCTCAGCGCGTGAGATCGACGTGCCGCTGCCGGTACCGGTCAGCGAGATCGTCGAGATCGAACGCCGGCTGGTGGAAGACAACAACCTTGCCGAAGGCGTGGTCTACCTGCAGCTGACGCGGGGTGCCGAGGACCGCAATTTCCTGTTTTCCGCCGAGCTGAAGCCGACGCTGCTGCTATTCACGCAGGCAAAGACGCTCGAAAACGTACCGGCGGCGGAGAAGGGCGTTTCGGTCAAGACGGTTCCCGACCAGCGCTGGGCGCGCCGCGACATCAAGAGCGTGTGCCTCCTGCCGCAGGTGATGGCAAAGCGGCTGGCAAAGGCCGAGGGCTGCGACGAGGCCTGGATGATCGAGGATGGCCTCGTGACCGAAGGCGCCTCGTCGACGGCCTATATCGTCACCGAGGATGGCCGCATCATCACCCGCGGCAACAGCCATTCAACCTTGCCGGGCTGCACGCGGCTCGCGGTGCTGGAACTGGCGCGCGAGCAGGGCCTGACGCTGGAGGAGCGCGCCTTCTCCCTCGAAGAGGCACTCAACGCCCGTGAAGCATGCCTTACCAGCGCATCGAACTTCGTGGTTCCGATCACGCGTATTGACGGCAAGCAGGTTGGAGATGGCACGCTGGGGCCGGTCGTCAAGCGCCTGCGCGAGCTCTATCTGGAAAATGCCCGCCGCACGGCGGTCTAGGGGCAAGACCCGAAAACCGGGGCCCGGTTTTCGGAAAGATCAGCTCAGCCAAGGCCTGAGTTCAACCACGATGCAGCGGACTATGCCGCTGCATCCCGCGCCTGCCAGATGCGCGCTACGATCGGCCGCCGGTTGTCTTTCGAGCGATAAAGCCTGATCTCGACACTGATGTCCCAGTTCGGTTCGGCGGCACGCACCAACGCACCGCTCGACAGTTCGGTCGTCATCAGGCTTTCTGGCACCCATGCGATCCCCCAGCCTGCTTGGGCCATCGCCTTCAGCCCAACCGACATGCTGCCTTCATGCACCCGCTGGAACGGTGGCAGCGCGGGGCCGACCACTTCGCCCAGAAGCTGGCCGAAGAACGAGGATTTCTCGTAGCTGATATAGGGAAAGGGTTTTGTTGCACCTTCCAGCCGATGTGCGGGCGCGCCGGTGTCGTCGGGCGCCGAGACTGGAATGATCTTCTCGTGCCCCAGGATGCGATGTTCAAACGCCTGCGGATCGAGCAGCAAAGGCACCTGCGCATGCGCATAGGTAAGCAGGAAATCGCATTCGCCGTCGATCAGCGAGTTGAGGTTTTCCTCCATGCTGCCGGAATCGGGGCTAAGCCGCGAGAAAACCGGGCCGGCCTTGCTGTTGATGCGGTTCATCCAGTCAGGGAAAAAGGTGAAGGAAAGCGTATGGAGCGCCGTGACCTTGATAGTCTTGGCGTCAGAGCCTTCTTCTTTCTGGAGGTTTCGCCGCGACTGGTAGAGGATCTGGAGCGCTTCCTGCGCCACCGGCACGAATTTCACGCCCGCTTCGGTCAATCGCGACGGGTAGGTGGCGCGGTCGACCAAGCTTGCGCCAACCCAGGCCTCCAGCTGCTTGATCCGGCGACTGAAGGCGGACTGGGTAACGTTGCGCTCGGCGGCGGCTTTCGAGAAGTTGAGCGTGCTCGCCAGCGCCAGAAAGTCCTCGAGCCACTTGATTTCCACTGCCTGCACTCCTGAAAACGTCAGCTCCGGTCCTTCTGACGGAAAACTGACCCCTTTTGGGCGGAGTCCAGTGGCTTCACGAAAAAGTCAGGCGCAGCGGCCATATTCGATCATGCGCGCGCGGCTGAGCACCAGCTCCAGGCGATCGCCGGACAGGACATGAAGGCAAACGCGCTTCTTCCATGGCCCGTCAAGCATCGTGAAAAGGAAGCGGCCTCCACCGAGTGCCTTCAGCGGCATCGTCTGCCGCACCGGGCCGACACCTGAGATCACCGCACCATCGCGGATCTCCAGTTCCGCACCTTCGGATGACCGCCACCTGCCGGAAAGCGAAGGCGGCACTTCATGCCCCTCGGCGACGGGCAGGAAGCGTCTTGAAGCATGCCCGGCCTCGCCAACCAGAGCTGCGCCGTCGAGACGGAGGCGCATCGGCGACGAAGCCGAGCGTGAGGAAACCCAGCCGTCGCCATCGTCATAGAGCGTGTCGTCGGCGTCGAGATAGGTGCAGACACTGCCCTTGACCTCGATCCACCAGGGACCGGTCTCCGTGACGTAGAAGCCCTCGGGCAAGCCGGTCGCCGGCTTAGGCAGAGGAAGTCCGGTAAGTGCGCTCATGCTTTCGAGCGCAATCTTGTAGCCGTTGGTGTCTTCGCGGTTGGACACGATGACAAAGCCGGCGCGGCTTTCGGGATCGAGCAGGAAATAGGTCTTGTAGCCGGGATGCGAGCCACCGTGACCGATGAAGCCGCGGTCGCCGAGCTGAGAGCGACGCAGGCCCAGGCTGTAGCCGCTCTGTCGTCCGTCAGCGAGAAAGCGTGGTGCCTGAAGTCGATCGAATACTCCGGCAAGACGGCCTTCGCCACGCGACAAGGCCTGCAACCATGCAACGAGCGCTGTAGCACTTCCGGTCAGGCTGCCTGAGGCGGAGATGTGCAGGCCCGCGGCGGCAAGCTGCCAGCACTCGCCCGAATGCCAGTAGCCAGGCACGAGATCCTTCACCGGGTCGTTCCAGACATCGGGGGCCTTGAGCGCCACGCCGAGCGGTCCTGAGATCTCACGCTGGACGAAATCGTCGAAGATGAAGCCATTACGCTCCAGCGCCGTCTCGACCAGGCGGTAGCCGGTGTTGGAATAGGAAACTTCGCGGCCGGCATCGAAGTTCAACCGCTCCAGGCGAGCAAGAAATTCGACGAGCGGCGCGGCTTTCGTTTCGGTGTAAACCGACAGACCGAGCAACGACAGGCATTCGCGCGTGTCCGGTAGGCCACCGCTCATGTCGAGCGCTTGGCCGACGGTGACATCGGCCAGTGGAGCTTTCAGTTCCGGCAGATGCTTGCCGAGCGGATCGTCGAGGCTGATAACGTCGTCATGTGCAAGGACCATCGCGCAGAAGAAGTGCTTGGTGACCGACGCATAACGCACCACGCTTTCCGCCGAGAACGGCGTCAGGGTTGCCAGGCTTTCGACACCGCGTGCGTGGGAGAAACGGATACCGGCATCATCGAAACCAATCACGGCACCGCCCGGTTCGTTTTGGCCCCATTGGCGCACGAAATCCTCTGCGACCGCGGACGCGGCTTGCCAATCGAAATGTGCCGACATGTTTTCTTCCATATCTCGTTCGGTCGTCACGCGCGCCGGCTCAGGCCGGCTCTTCCAGTCCAACACTGAGCTTGCGCAGTTCCGTCGTATGTTCGTGCCGGGTGTTGCCCGTCCGCAAGTCGTCGGTGTTCAACTGCTCGACCATTTCCCCGTTCAGCATGACCCCAACCTGCCGGCACAAATGCGCGATGACTGCCAGATTGTGGCTGACCAGAATGTAGGTGAGGTTTCGGGCCGAACGCAGATCCGAAAGCAGATTGAGGATTTCCGCCTGCACCGAAACGTCAAGCGCACTCGTCGGCTCGTCGAGCAGCAGAACCTGCGGATCGGCGATCAGGGCGCGGGCGATCGCCACACGCTGGCGCTGGCCGCCGGACAGCTGGTGGGGAAAGCGGAACCTGACTGCCTGCGGCAGGGCCACGTCGGAAAGCGCCTGTGCTATGCGCTTTTCGATATTGTCCATGCCGTGTACGAGCGGCAGCTCGCTCAGGATGCGATCGATGGTCTGGCGCGGGTGCAGCGAGCCGTAGGGATCCTGAAACACCATTTGCACGCGCCGGAAGAATTCCGGCGGACGCTTCAGCGGTGCATCTTCGCCCCCGAAGGAAACGCGACCTTCCCAGGCCTGGTTGAGGCCAGCCATGGCGCGCAGGATCGTGGACTTGCCCGAGCCGCTTTCGCCAACGATGCCGAAGCTGCCGCCCTTCTCGACGGCGAACGATACACCTTTGACCACCTTGCGGTCGCCGAAGCTTATCTTGAGATTTTCAACTTCGATCATGGGGTGAGCCACGCTGCGTCGCGATTGAGAACAGGCAGTCGCTCCCTGGGACGGGTAAGGGAGGGAATGCAATTGAGGAGCCCCTGGGTATAGGGGTGCTGGGCGTGGAGCAGATCGGATGCCTTGAGCTCTTCCATCACACGACCCGAATACATGACAGCGACGCGATCGCAGAAATGCGAGACGAGCGGCAGGTCGTGGCTGATGAGGATGAGCCCCATGTTGCGCTCGGAAACCAGCTCCTCGATCAGGCGCAGGATTTCGGCCTGAACGGTAGCGTCGAGCGCGCTAGTGGGTTCGTCGGCGATCAGCAGTTCGGGGTCCGGCGCCAGCATCATGGCGATCATTACCCGCTGTCCCATGCCGCCGGAAACTTCGTGCGGATAGGAGGCGGCGACGGCGCGCGGATCGCGGATTCTGACCTGGTCGAGCAGGTTGATGGCGGCTTCATACGCCTGCTTCTTGCTGCCGCCCTTGTGGGTGCGCCACGCCTCGGCGACCTGCCGGCCGATCGTCATCACTGGGTTCAGCGAATATTTCGGATCCTGCAGAATGAAGCCCGCCCGCTTGCCGCGGATCTGGCGCATCTGCTTTTCCGAAGCCGTCAGCACGTCGATCCCGTCAAACGACAGCTTGTCGGCGTCTACTGCGGCGTTGGAGGGCAGCAGCTTCATCAGCGCCCGCGCCGTCAGGCTCTTGCCAGAGCCGGATTCGCCGACGATGCCGAGCTTTTCCGCGCCAAGGTTGAGCGAGACGCCGCGCACGGCCTCGAAGCGAGACGAACGGGTTTCGAAGGTGATCCTGAGGTTCTTGATGTCGACCAGCATGGCCTCAGTTCCCCTTGGGGTCGAGCACGTCGCGCAGACCGTCGCCGAGGAAATTGAAGGCGAGCGAGACGAGGAAAATGGCGACGCCAGGAACGGCGGCAACCCACCATTGCTCGAAGATGAAGCGCTTGGCGGTGGCGATCATCGCACCCCATTCCGGCGACGGCGGCTGCGCACCCATGCCGAGGAAGCCGAGGCTTGCAGCGGTGATGATGATCGAGCTCATGTCGAGGGTAATGCGCACGATCAGGCTCGGCACGCAAAGCGGTGCCGCATGGCGCAAGATGATGCGCCATGGCGAGGCGCCGGTCAGCCGGTAGGCGGCGATGAAATCGCTGCGGCGGACTGTCAGCGTCTCGGCGCGGGCAAGACGAGCATAGGGCGGCCAAGCGGTCAGGGCGATGGCAAGGACCGCACTCTCGACGCCTGGCTTCAGCGCGGCAACGAAAGCAAGCGCCAGAATGAGGCGAGGGAAGGCGAGAAACACATCGGTCACGCGCATCAGGATCGTATCGACAACGCCGCCGAAATAGCCGGCGATGCAGCCGACCGCGAGCCCGATCGGTGCGACGAGAACCACCACCGCGACTACCATGCCGAGCGTGACGCGCCCGCCAAAGAGAATGCGCGAGAAGATGTCACGGCCGAGTTCGTCGGTGCCGAACCAATGTTGGGCGCTCGGCGCAGCCAGCCTGTTCGCAAGGTTCTGGATAGCCGGGTCATGCGGTGCCAGCATTGGCGCAAAGAGCGACAGGGCAGCGAACAACAGGATGATCGCAAGGCCGATCACCGCCAGCGGGTTGGATTTGAGATTCAGCCAGATGCGGTACCGATGACCCCAGGCAGCTTGTGCTCGCGAGGCGGGCGTCTCGTCCAACGCCCAGTTTCGAAAGGTTGAAAGCATCATCGGACGCGGGGATCCAGTACACGATAGAGTAGGTCGGCGAGGAGGTTGAGGCCGACATAGATGAGGCCGATCAGCAGGGTCGCACCCACGACCGGGTTCATGTCGGCATTCATCAGCGACACGGTCAGATATTGGCCGAGGCCCGGCCAGCTGAACACGGTTTCCGTGACAACGGCGCCTTCGAGAAGACCGGCATAGGTGAGGGCCAGGACCGTCACCAGCTGCACGGCGACCGTCGGGAAGGCATGCCCCCAGATGACCCTGGAAGCCGAAAGCCCCTTGGCGCGTGCCGTGATGACAAACTCGCCTTTCAGCGCGTCGACCATGAAGGCGCGGGTCATGCGGGTGATGTAGGCCATGCTGAAGTAGGCGAGGATGCAGACCGGCTGCGCCATGTGCGCCAGCGTGTCACGGAAAGCATCCCAGTCGCCTGCGATCAGCGTGTCGATGGTCAGCAAGCCCGTGACCGGGTCGATCATGCCTTCGAAGATGATATCCTGCCGCCCTGGTCCAGGTGCAACGCCAAGGGTTGCATAGAAGATCAGGAGCGAGATCAGCGAAAGCATGAAAACGGGAACGGAATGGCCCGCGAGACAGACGACACGGATCGCCTGGTCGACGAACGTGCCTTGCCGGACGGCCGCCCACACGCCCAGCGGAATGCCGATGATGGCGGAAAGCAACAATGCTGCCGTCGCGAGCTCCAGCGTCGCCGGGAAGAAACGGGCGATGTCTACCGAGACCGGATTGCGCGTCAGGATGGACATGCCGAAATCGCCGTGCAGGAGCTGCCACAGGTAGCGGAAGAACTGCACGATCAGCGGCTGGTCGAGACCCATCTCGACGCGTGCCTGCGCGATCACGGCCTCGGACGCGTTGTCGCCGACCGCCGCAATGACGGGGTCGACGGGCATGACGCGCCCGATCATGAATGTGACCACAGTCAGACCGAGCAGCGTCAGGATGACGCTGCTCAGTGTGCCGGCGAAGCTAGCTACACTCTTCTTCAAGCCTTCGACGCCCCAGAATAGGAATGGGAGTCGGACAGCGTGCCGAGTTTGATGCCAGCGACGTTCTTGCGGCAGGCAGCCGTGGTCGTCGTCTGCAGCATGAAGGCAAACGGGCTGTGCTCCATATGCGCGCGCTGCAGCTCTTCATAAAGAGCGATGCGCTTTGCCGGATCCTTCTCGTCGCGCGCGGCCTCGGCCTTCTTTGCCATTTCGGCGTCCTGCCAAGACGAGCGCCACAGGAAGGGACGCGTCTTCGCATCGTCCGAGTTGTCTGGGTTGATGTTGAAGACATCGGCGTTGGAGTGCGGGTCGAAGTAGTCCGAGCCCCAGGCTGACAGCGCCATCTGATGCTCGCGAGCGCGCATCTTGGTCAGAACCTGGCGGTTTTCGGCGGCCTGCAGCTGAACGCGGATGCCGATTTCGGCCAGGTTCGCCTGGATCGCCTGGGCAAGATCCGGATAGGGCTGTGCGGAGTAGTGGTCCATGACGATATCGAAGCCGCCTTCAAGACCAGCTTCCGCCATCAGGGCCTTTGCCTTGGCGACGTCCCTTTCGAACGGCGTGTCGTTGACGGCGCCCGGGTAGCCTTCCGGAAGGAAGCTCTGATGGATCTTGTGGGTCAGCGGAACGATGTTTTCCTGCATGCCCTTGTAGTCGAGCGCGTGCTTGATCGCCTGCCAGACCTGCGGCTTGGCCAGGTTTTCCTGCTTCTGGTTGAGCGAGACCAGCACCAGCGAGGCGACGCCCTTGCGAACGAGATTGTAGTTTTCGTCGCCCTGCAGGGTGCGCAGCTGCTCGGAGCTCAAGTTACGCGCGATATCGACGTCACCCTTCTGCAGCATCAGCAACTGGGAGGACGGATCGGTAACATGGCGCAGGATGATGCGTTTGATGTTGCCCTTGTAGGGGCCATGCGGATTGACGGCGAGAGCCACGCTTTCGCTCGGCTTCCAGGACTGGAGAGCGAATTCGCCGGAGCCGGCGGTGTTCTTCTGCAGCCAGGCATTGCCGAGGTCGCCGGCGACTTCGTTTTCGAGCGCTATCTTCTTTTCAAGGATGCTGCCGATGTTCGCCGACAGGCAGTAGAGCAGGAAGGCGATCGAGGCGGGCTTGTCGAGCGTCAGGCGCAGGGTCGAGCCATCGACTGCGACGATGCGCTCTTCGACGTTTTCCGGCGTGAAGCCGAACTGGGCGATGATGAAGGCCGCGCCCTTGTTCATCTTGATCGCGCGCTGGAGCGAGAACGCCGCGTCTTCGGCAGTAACCGGGGCGCCGCTGGCGAAAGTTGCACCGGAACGAAGCTTGAAGGTGAAGACCTTGCTTTCGGCGTCGGCTTCCCAGGATTCGGCCAGGACCGGATCGACCTTGCTGGCATCGTCGGCATTAGGGTGCACGAGCTTCTGGTAGATGTTGCCGCAGATTTCGCTGCCGACCGCCTCGAAGCTCTCGTGCGGGTCAAGGCTCGTCATGTTGTCAAGCTGCTGAGCGACAACCAGGATGTCCTTGGGGGTCTCGGCGAAGGCCGGCAGGAGGCTGACATAGGACAGGAATGGCACGGCAGCGCCGCCGATCAGCAGGTTGCGTCTGGAAATCATCGAAAAATAGCTCCTCATCGGACTTGACGTCGCACAAACGACCAGCGCGAGTATTTGCGCTCGCCTCTCCCCGGTCTTGTCCCTTGGTTAGGTGGCGGATTAAGCACAACATGCCCGCCTGCTACCAATTCCGATTTCGGCAAGGCCTATGCATGGATTGCATTTGCGCGCTGCGGTGGCCTTCCACTACGGATGCGCCGAAACTATGGTTGCGCGCCGCAGCTACGAGGTGCGCAGAACCGGCTGCTGAGGGCCGCGACACAAGCTGAAAAGGCGATCCGCAATTGGCAACGCAAACCAATGTCCCGGTCTTCGATGGACACAACGACCTGCTGTCTCGCCTGTGGCGATCGCCGCGAGGCTCATCCGAAACCCGATTCATCGAAGGCGGCGATGCCGGTCATATCGACCTGCCGCGAGCGCAAAAGGGCGGTCTCGCGGGCGGTCTCTGCGCCATTTATGTTGCTTCGCCCAGTGTAGAGAAGGATGCCAATGGCGATTTTTCGACGCCAAGCCAGCCAAGCGCGCTTGCAAGCACGCTCGGCATGGCAAACCTTCTCATGCGCCTGGAAAGACAGTCGCAAGGCCGACTGAAAATATGCCGCAGTGCCGCCGATGTCCGCAACGCAATCGACAGCGATGTCTTTGCCTCGGTCATGCATATCGAGGGCGTCGAAGCGATCGGCGCCGATCTCGATGCGCTCTACGTCCTGCATGCGGCCGGCCTGCGCTCGCTCGGCCCAGTCTGGAGCCGACCCAACATCTTCGCCTATGGCGTACCGTTCCGCTTTCCCTCGTCGCCGGACATCGGCCCGGGTCTGACCGAATCGGGCAAGGATCTGATCCGGGCGTGCAACGAGCTGCGCATCATGGTCGACCTGTCGCACATGAACGAACAAGGGTTCTGGGACATCGCCGAGCTTTCCGACGCACCGCTGGTTGCCTCGCACTCGAACGTCCATGCGCTTTGCCCGCATAGCCGCAACCTCACCGATCGCCAGCTCGACGCCATCCGCGACACCGGTGGTCTTGCCGGCATCAATTTCGGCGTCTTGTTCCTTCGCTCGGACGGCATCAGGAACCCCGATACCAGCCTCGACCTGCTGGTGGACCACATCGACTATGTCGCCAACCGCATCGGCATCGATCACGTCGCGCTCGGCTCGGACTTCGATGGCACGACGATCCCCGCGGCGATGCGGGATGCGGGCGACCTGCAACTGCTCGTCGAACTGATGCGGCAGCGCGGCTTTGACGAGGCTGCGCTCGCAAAAATCTGCCACGGAAACTGGATCCGCGTCCTGGAAACAACCTGGGGCGCGTAGATAGGCCCCGGCCCTTTGCGACGGGAGCAATCGCGTGGATCCCGTCGCAGATTTGGATTGAGGACGCGAAAAGCCATCCGGCAATGATAGCAAAGCGTTCCAGACATCCAGGACGCTTTATGGCTTTGCGGCCCAAGCGCCTGGACGTTCCGATCTTCTCACTGAGGCCTAGGCGGCCTTGCGCCGTCGGAACGGCCCGTGCGGAATTTCCGGCGGCGCGAAGCTCTCGGCATTGGCGCGATCCCAGCGGCTGTACCAGTCGACCAGCTCGGGGATTTCCTCGCCTGCGACCAGGAACCCCTGCGGTAGATAGGGGTAGGCTTCGTTGCCGTCGAGAAACTCGTTGTCCTTCTGCCGGAACATGAAGTGATAGGGCATGAAGTCGCTGGGATTGCTCAGGCCAGCCGCACCGGCGATTTCGCCGAGCGCCTTCATCGTGTTGCGATGGAAGCGCGCTACCCGGTCACTCTTGTCGCCGACGTCAAGCGCCCGCTGGCGAACCGGATCCTGCGTCGCGATGCCGACCGGACAAGCATTGGTGTGGCAGGCCTGAGCCTGGATGCAGCCGATGGCGAACATGTAGCCACGCGCAGCATTGCACCAGTCGGCCCCCAGAGCCACCACGCGGGCGATGTCGAAGGCGGAGACAATCTTGCCGGCCGCGCCGATCTTCACCTCGTGGCGGATACCGGCGCCGCGCAACGTGTTGTGCACGAAGGTCAGCCCTTCCAGCATCGGCATGCCGACCCGGTTGGCGAATTCGACCGGTGCAGCGCCCGTTCCGCCTTCCGCGCCGTCCACCACGATGAAATCCGGGATGATACCCGTCTTGAGCATCGCCTTGACCATGCTCATGAATTCGCGACGATGGCCGATGCACAGCTTGAAGCCGACCGGCTTGCCGCCCGACAGCTCGCGCAGTTGGGCGACGAACTGCATCAGGCCGATCGGGGTCGAGAACGTGCTGTGGGCAGCGGGCGAGACGCAGTCGATACCCATGGGGATGCCGCGTGCCTCGGCGATCTCGGGTGAGATCTTCGAGGCCGGCAACATGCCGCCATGGCCGGGCTTTGCCCCCTGGCTCAGCTTGATCTCGATCATCTTGACCTGGGGGTCGGCAGCGACCTCGGCGAATTTCTCGGGCGAGAAGCTGCCGTCGTCGTTGCGGCAGCCAAAATAGCCCGACGCGACCTGGTAGATCAGGTCACCGCCACCCTGCCGGTGATGGCGGCTGATGCTGCCCTCGCCGGTATCGTGCGCAAAGCCGCCCTTCTGGGCGCCGGTGTTGAGGGCGAGAATGGCGTTGGCCGACAGCGCTCCGAAGCTCATCGCCGAAATGTTGTAGAGGCTGGCCTCATAGGGCTGCTTGCAGGCGGAACCGCCGACACGCACGCGAAAATTGGTGTCGGTGATCGTGACGGGCGAGGCGGAGTGGGTCAGCCACGCATAGCCGGAGCCATAGACGTTCTCGATCGTTCCGAAGGGCCTCTTGTCCTCGGCGCCCTTGGCGCGCTGATAGACGAGACCGCGGGCCTGGCGGCTGAACGGCACCTCTTCATGATCACCCTCGATGAGATATTGCCTGATTTCTGGCCGGAAGCTCTCGAGGATGAAGCGCAAATGCCCGACCACCGGATAGTTGCGCAGGATCGAATGCCGGCGCTGGAGCACATCATGCACGCCGAGCACGAACAGCGCTGCGGCAAGCGTGGCCACGAGAAGCAGCCATTGGCTGTAGAGCACTGCACCCGCAAGGGACGCGAGGGCGATGAGGCCGGCGCCCACAAACACGGTGTAGCGCTGATACGAGAAGAAGGTATTCAACATTTAGGGATTGGTCCGGGAAGTCTGCGAGCGGCGGTTGTGGAATTGCGTAACTTGAGTGGTCCGGAGCGGTAAAGCGGCGACCAGAAAATCGCTCCGGCGATCGGCCTATAACACAGATGACAATCCTTGTGACGAGAGACGTCGTTTTTGAAACGTCCTTATGCGCGCCTGCACGGGCTCGTCCCCCGGCGGAGCCGCTCTCCCAGGTCGCGACCGGTCGCCTTTCCTTTAGATTGCGGTCAAGCACATTGCCGGTCACTTTTCCACGATCGGGTCTGCTTTCAGCAAGCCCGCGATACATTCGCAACTCCCGGCGTGAAGTACCTCGCCCATCATGAAATTGGCGATCATTCCGCAGCCGCGCTTGAAACGGTCGCTATTCGCAACCGACACCCTGGGCGATGGAGGACTTCTAGGGGACGCTGGCCTTCTTTCACCTGCTCGCAGCATGAGGCGATTTTTTCTATTGCAAGTCCCCTTGGAATCTTGCATGCATATCTTGCATACAAGCCTGGAGAGGCGTCTTGAGCCTGGCGACCAACATCAGCGATCGGATCATCGATGCAGCTCTCAGCCGGAAGCTTGAGCCGAGCGCACGGCTGGGCGAGAGCCAGATCGCGTCATTGTTCGAATGCAGTCGCACGATCGTTCGCGAGGCGATGGTCGATCTGGCGGCGAGAGGCATTGTCGTCGTCAGTCCGCGTAGAGGGTGGTTCTTTACCGAGGTCGACATCAACAAGGCGCGTGAACTCTATGAAGCCCGTGAGATCATCGAGACCGGGTTGTTGCGCAGCCTGGCCCGGCGCAATCGGGTCCTCGATGCGGCTCCGCTCGAGCGGTTACGTGAGCATCTCAGGCTGCAGAAGGAAGCAGTTGAAGGCACTGACGTGGGCCGCCGCAGCTATCTCCTGGGCGATTTCCACGTCTGCCTTGCCGAGTGCCTGGGCAACAGCATCCTTGCAGCCAAACTTCGTGATCTGACCGTACTGACCACGCTTTTCACCATGCGTCACCAGACGCCGGGGGACGCTCGCATGTCTTACAGCGAGCACGTTGCAGTGGTCGACGCGTTGGCGAGCAACGATTTCGCCGCTGCTGAGCAGCGCATGTGTCAACATCTGGGCACATGGGAAACCAAGGTTCATCTAGCCCGCGAAAGCGACCCACTTGAAGGGTTGCGCAGGGCTTTGACCGCACAGGACGGCCTACATTCGGATCGGGTCCGAGGCTGACAGACGGGGAGGGGGGGAGAAATGGCGATTAGAAACACCACGGCTTGGGTGGACGGCTTGCGACCGCAGGTGCCCACGCTATCGGCGGACGAACTGGCGGAGCGGAAGGGGCGCGGTGACGCACTGATGCTGATCGACATTCGCGAGCTTCAGGAGCTGATCGACAGCGGGGCGATCCCCGATTCCCACCACGTGCCGCGCGGCATGCTGGAATTCTGGGCCGATCCGGCGATGGGCTACTATCGACGCTTCTTCACCGAGGAAGCGGAGTATGTCGTCTATTGTGCCGGGGGTGGCCGCTCGGTTCTGGCTGCGCTGGCGCTCATGGAGATGGGCTACCGCAAGGTCTGGCATCTGGAGCGCGGCTTCGGCGGTTGGCGGGAGGCGGGCCACCCAGTCGAGGATGTGGCGGCCACTTCGCGCTGGCAACGGAAGTGCTGAGCCATGCTGACCTTCGCTTTGCGTCGCGCGGTCCTTGGCCTGCTGGTTCTTGTCACCGTCGCGTTGCTTGTTTTCGTGGCAATTCGCTTTGTACCCGGCGACGTCGTGAACCAGCAATTGTCCGAGGCCGGTGCGGTGACGCCGGAACTGTTGGAGCAAAAGCGGGCGCAACTCGGGCTGGACGAGCCGATTACCACCCAGTTCGTGATTTGGGCCAAAGGCGTTTTGACCGGAGACCTTGGCAATTCGCTATGGACCGGACGGCCGGTCGCCGCTCAGATTGGCGCTGCACTCGTGCCGACGATGCAACTGTCGATATTGGCCATCGTGCTGGGTGCCGTTCTGGGCATCGGGGCGGGAGTTGCAGCTGCGTTGTGGCGGGGCACGCCAGGAGACATGGTGCTGCGCGTTGCCTCGACCGTCTTTCTGGCCATACCGCAATTGTGGCTGGGGCTGCTGACGCTGACTGGCTTGGCCGCCATCGGCTACTTCATCCCGCTGCCCTATCGCACATTCTCCGACGCGCCGCTCGTCAACCTGCAGCAGGTGGTCTTTCCAGCGGTTGCCTTGTCGCTTGGGGTTGCGGCCGCGCTGTCGCGGCTGACCCGGTCCGCCATGCTGGAGATCATCGGGGCCGACTTCATCCGAGCCGCTCGAGCGCGCGGCGTCTCTCCCTCGGGCATCTATGTCGGCCATGGCCTCAAGAATGCACTGATCCCCGTGATCACGCTGCTGGGCACGCAGTTCGGGCATCTGCTCTCCGGCACGGTCATCATCGAGCGCATCTTCAATATTCCAGGCCTGGGGAACCTGCTGTTTGAAGCCGTTGCGAGCCGGGACTACCCGGTCTTGCAGGCCGCCGTGCTGACCTACGGCCTCATCACCATCACCGTCAATCTGCTGGTTGATCTGTCCTATGGCATGGTCGATCCCCGTGTCCGGGAGGCGCGTTCATGACCCTCGCTGTCGAGGCCGCCGACATGCCCCGGCGCAGTAGCCGTGCGCTTGCCATCCTGCGCGCTTTGTTGCGCGACCCAGTCGGCTGCAGCGCGCTCATCATCCTCACGTTCGTGCTGTTGTTGGCGCTGTTTGCTCCATGGATCGCTCAGTTTGACCCGCTGCATCAGGACAGGCGGGCCGTGCTGAAAGTGCCGTCCCTGTTGCATTGGTTTGGCACCGACGACATTGGCCGCGACGTCTTTTCACGCGTTTTGCACGGCACGCGCATTTCATTGTTCGTCGGATTGATGGTCGTGACCCTCACGATGAGTGTCGGCGGACTGATCGGAATGATCTCGGGCTACTTCGGTGGCTGGATCGACACTGTTATCCAGCGTGTGGTCGAGGCGCTCGACACCTTGCCGTCGCTGGTCCTGTCGCTGTTCATCGCAGCCATGTTGGGGCCAAGTGTTCGCAACGTCGTCATCGCAGTGACGCTTGCGCAGATACCACGCTTCGTCCGCGTCGTGCGGTCGGAGATGTTGAAGGTCCGCGGACACGACTTCATCTCCGCGGCGCGGGTCATCGGTGCTTCACCGCTTAGGATCATGCTTACCCACGGTGCGCCCAATCTCATGCCGACGATGCTCGTATTGGGTTCATTGGCCTTTGGCGTGGCCATCATGACCGAGGCGGCTCTCAGTTTTCTTGGCGTCGGCACGCCGCCACCGCACCCTTCTCTGGGTACTATGTTGTCCCACGGGACCAGGTTTATCGGCACCGCACCTTGGCTGATTGTCTTTCCCGGGCTGATGCTGACCATCAGCGTGCTGGCATTGAACCTCATAGGCGACGCGTTGCGTGACGTGCTGGATCCCCGGAACCAGCAGTGAGTATCCCCGGCTGCCCAAGGCAGCCGTAGCGCGAACCTCCAGAACCAAAAGCACCTTCACAATCAGAACAAGAGGGAACTACCATGCTTGAACGACTGCTCCACTACGGAAATGCCCTGGGATGGATCGCGCCTGCGCTAGCGCTTTCGGCATCATTGGCATTCCCCGGCACTGCCATTGCCCAGGACGCGCCACGCCACGGTGGCAAGGTGACGATCAACGTCCACGCCGAAGCTCCGAATTTTGACCCGCTGGCCAGTACGGAATTCGGCGTGCATTCACGGCTAGGCCTGGCATTGAATCGGCTCGTCGAATGGAAGACCGGGCCGGACATCGCCTATGGCCAATTCGTTCCCAAGCCCGCCTTGGCTAAGAGCTGGGAAATCTCGGACGATGGTCTGAAATACACGTTCCATCTGCGCCCGGACGTAGTCTGGCATGACATTCGACCCGTCGCGGGCCGGCCCTTCGTTGCCGCGGATGTGGTGGCCACCTATGAGGCGATCCGCAAGGACGGTGTTCAAAAGGGGCAGCTGGCCGGCGTGGACACCATCACGGCACCGGACGATCACACCCTTGTCATCACGTTGAAGCGGCCCAATGTCGTTTTGCTACAAGGCCTTGCTCACCAGAATATGTGGGTCCTTCCGCGGGAGGCGTTTGACGGCGGCTATGACCGCAAAAGCGTGGTCATCGGGACCGGGCCCTGGATCCTGAAACAGAACGAAGCGGGTGTCGCGACACGTTATGTCCGCAACCCCAAATATTTCGGCAAGAGCGAGGCGGGTGCGCAGCTTCCCTACCTCGATGAAGTCGAGATCCTGCCGATGAAGGATCTTAACGCCCGCATCATGGCCTTCCGCTCGGGCCAGGTCGACATCTGGTTCGGCCCGCTCAATCTCACCCAGATGGAAGGACTGAAGCAGGCGGTTCCGGATATGAAGGATATCCAGACAGTCGCGAATACCCAGACCGAGCTGTATCTCAACCCGACCTTCAAGCCGTTCTCCGATCTGCGGGTGCGTCAGGCAATCAACCTTGCCTTCGACCGACAGGGCCTGGGAGAGGTCGTTCGCGGTGGTGGCGCCATCGGCGGTGTGGTCGGTGCGGCTCTGGCCACGCAAACCCTGCCGCAAGAGGAGCGAATTGCGCTCTACGGCACGCCTGACCATGAGAAGGCCAAGGCGTTGCTAGCCGAAGCTGGCTATGCCGACGGCTTCACCTTCGAGATGACCGTGCTGAACTACGGGGAAGAATTCGTTCGCGAAGCTGAATGGATGCAGCAGGACCTCGCCGAAATTGGAGTCAAGGCCGAGATCAAGATGGTCGACATGGTGGCCGGACAGGCGCTCGGGAAGGAAGGCGACTTCCAGGCTATGTTCCTGATGATGAGCCCGTTTGCAGAAGCAAACGAGTACTTCACCACTCACTTCCTGAAGGACGGCAATCGAAACTACACGGGGATTGACGATCCGGTGCTGGCAGAGATGATCCGGGAACAGCAGGGCATCGTTGATGATGCCGCGCGGCAGCAGAAGATCTGGGAAATCCAGCGTTACGTTCATCAGAACATCCAAAACCCGCTGCCGATCTGGGCAGCCGTGCTCCTGCACCCCGCGCAGGCTCGCGTCGAGGGGTGGCATCCGATGCTGACGCAGGGCTTCCCGAGCCTGCCCGAGGTCTGGGTCACCAAATGAGTGCCGCCCCCGCTATTGCCGAGACTGACATGTCCGTATGCAACTCCACGACAATGGATGAGCAGCCCGTGCTTGAAGTGGAGAGCCTTGCCCTCTGCTACGGCAAGCTTGAAGTCTGTTCGGATGTCTCGTTGAGCGTGCGGCGCGGCGAAGCACTCGCACTGATCGGCGAGTCGGGTTCCGGAAAATCGGTGACGGTCCTAGCCGTTACCGGATTGCTCGGTCGTGGTGGGGCGATCACCCGCGGTCGCATCATGCTGGATGGCGAGGAAATCTCGCATCTGAGCGACCGCGAGCGGCGCCGTCGTGGACTTCTTGGTCGTCGCATCGGGATGATCTTTCAGAATCCGTCACGAGCGCTCGATCCGGTTTTTTCCATCGGCCAGCAGTTGAACGAGGCTATCAGCCTCACCGGACTGACCGGCAAGGAGGCGTTGCGGCGCAAGGGGGCGGATTGGCTGCGGCAGGTCGGCCTGCCCGACCCGGAAGAGGCGCTGGACCGCTATCCTCACCAGTTGTCCGGCGGCCAGCGGCAGCGGGCGATGATAGCCATCGCGCTCGCCTCGGAGCCGGAACTTCTGATCGCGGACGAGCCCACCACCGCACTGGATGTCACCATCCAGGCACAGGTGCTCAATCTGATCCGTCGCCTGCAGCGCGAACTCAATCTCGCGCTGGTCATCGTCACCCACGATTTCGGCGTGGTCGCAGCCATGGCCGATCGTGTTGCCGTCATGTATGCCGGCCAGGTGGTCGAGACGGGGACGGTTGCCGACATAATCAACGCGCCGCGCCATCCCTACACCCGCGCCTTGTTGGCAAGTCTGCCGACCGGCGTGCCCGGCGCAAGGATTGCCGCATTGCCCGGCTCGGTTCCCTCGGCTGTTGCCATGCCCTCGGGATGCCGTTTTCACCCGCGCTGCCCGATGGCTGTCGGTCGTTGCGCCAGCGAGGCGCCACATTTGGAATCCGCTGCCGACGGTCATCTGTTGCGCTGTCTTAGGGCTGAGGAGATTGCACCCCATGTCTGATGCCGCCGCCAGCCTGTTGTCCGTGCAAGATGTAAGCGTTCGCTATCCCATACGGCGCGGCTTCTTTCAGCGCGTTGTTGGTCATGTCGGCGCTGTGGAAAAGGTCAGCTTTGACCTGATGCGCGGCGAAACCCTTGCGTTGGTGGGCGAATCCGGCTGCGGAAAAAGTACGCTCGGGCGCGCCATCCTGCGGCTCGAGGATGTGGCCGAAGGCAAGATTTCCACGTCCTACGGCGAGGCGGCCAGCCGTCGCGACATCGCCCGGCGCGCCCAGGTCGTGTTCCAGGACCCACTTGGTTCGCTCGATCCGCGCTGGACGGTTGGCGACTTGATCGGAGAAGGGCTGGATGTACACCGGATCGCCCGTGGCGCCGCGCGGGACGCGCGGGTTCGTGAACTGCTGGCGCAGGTCGAGCTTCCGGCTGCTGCCTTCTTCAAGTTTCCTCACCAGCTCTCGGGCGGACAGCAACAGCGCGTGGCAATCGCGCGCGCGCTGGCATTGCGGCCAGAACTCGTCGTGCTGGATGAGGCAACGTCGGCGCTCGACGTTTCCGTCCAGGCGCAAATACTGAACCTGATGAAGGACCTGCAGGCCGAATACGGTCTGACCTACCTGTTCATCTCGCATGATCTCACCGTGGTAGGCCAGTTCGCCGACCGGGTGGCGGTGATGTATCTGGGCCGGATCATGGAGATCGGACGGGTCGTTGACGTCCTGTCCAAGCCACGGCATCCCTATACGAAGGCGCTGCTGGCCTCGTCGCTAAAGGTTGATCCTGATGCGCGCATCGAGACTGTGGCCTTGCTCAAGGGCGATGTGCCGAGCCCTCGCAATCCGCCGAGCGGCTGCCGGTTTCGCAGCCGCTGCCCGCTGGCGCAACCCGCTTGCGCCGATCTTGCGCATCACATGGTGGCAGAACCGGATGGTCGTCAGGCGGCCGCCTGTGTCGCCCAGAACGACAACTAGCAACTCTTTCAAGGCAAGACCAAATGACTGATGATTCCTTGCACATCGAACCGAACTGGAAGTCGGATATCGTCGACCTCGATGGCGTAAAAATCCGCTATCTCGACAATGGCGGCACTGGCCCGGTGTTGATTTGCCTGCACGGTACCTCGATGACGGCGCATGCCTGGGGACACCTCGGCGCCAGCTTGAGGGACGAATTCCGTGTGATCGCCGTAGACATGCGCGGTCATGGAGCTTCGGACAGGCCGAATTCGACCTACACGATCGCCGAACTGGCGGGCGATGTTGCCCGGTTGACGGAGAAACTTGACCTCAAGGGCATCACGCTCCTCGGCAGCTCAGTGGGCAACCAGGTCGCGGTTTCCTTCGCGGCAGCCAACCCCGACCGTGTCGCCGGCATGATCCTCTCGGACCCGAGCTTCTTCGTTGCCGATGCCGAAATCGTCAAATACCTTCGTTCGCATCACACACGACGCCGCAACTACCCGACCCGCGCCGAGGCTGAGGCCTTCGCTCGCGGGTTGCCGCAGCGGGCAGGCCTGAGCGACCAGATGCACCGCCTGGCCATGCAAGGCGACTTCCGCCAGGAGGCCGATGGAAGCTGGAGCTGGGCTTATGACCTGCTTGCGATCACCAAGCTCTTCTTCAACCTATCGACCGATCAATCGGCTGATATCGCTGCAATCAAGGTGCCGGTGCTGGTGCTGAACGCCGATCGTTCCAATGTTCTGAGCGGCAACCAGGCCGAGGAGCTGACCCGCACATTTCCAAACGCGCGCCTGGAAGTCGTGTCGAACAGCAACCACACGATCTGGGGAGATCAACCCGTGCATCTGGCCAATACGGCCCGTACCTTTCTGGGGGACCTGCACAGCGCCTGACGGGCGGTTGCAGGAAGAACACCATGGATAGATACCAAAGATTGCGCGCCGAATATCGGCCCGCAACTCCCGAGACCTTCAACTTCGGCACTGATGTCGTCGATGCCTGGGCTGCGGATGCGGCGCGCAACGCCGCAGCTCCTGCGTTGATCTGGTGCGATGCCGCCGGCCGCGAGCGCAGCTACAGTTTTGCGGAAATCGCTGCACTGACCGATCGGCTGGCTGCGGCGCTGAGCCGCCGCGGCATCGGTCCCGGCGACCGGGTCATGGTCATGCTTCCGCGCATTCCCGCATGGCAGCTGGCGATGGTGGCCGTGCTCAAGCTCGGTGCGATCGCCATTCCCTGCGTCACAATGCTGACGGCCAAGGATATCGACTATCGACTGTCGAATTCGGGAGCGACGACGGTTATCACCACAGTGTCCGAAGTTGGAAAATTCGCTTCTGCGCCGGCGGGTTCGCTGCGGATTGCTGTTGATCCAGCAGGTGCGGAACACACCTCATCCCCGCCGCAAGGCTGGCTTGCTTTCGATCAGTTGATCGGGGAGGAGGCCGGAGAATTCCGTGCAGCAACGGTCCGTGCCGAGGACCCCGCACTGATCTTTTATACCTCTGGCTCGACCGGCCTGCCCAAGGGGGTCACCCATGCCTCGCGGGCGCTCCACGCCTGGCGCGGATCGGCCGAACACTGGCTGGATTTGGGTCAGGACGATGTGATGTTCTGTACCGCCGACACCGGTTGGTCGAAGGCGGGAACCTCGATCCTCTTTGGGCCGTGGAGCCGGGGCTCGACGGTACTCTTCTACGATGGGCCCTTCGATCCGGAATACAGGCTGGAACTGATCGCCCGTCATGGGGTCACTGTCTATTGTGCCGCCGCGACAGAACTCCGTCGCCTGGTCGCGCTGGATCTTGCCAACAGGAAGCTCCCGAAATTGCGGCTGACGGTTTCCGCCGGTGAATCGCTGAACCCGCCCGTGCTGTCGGCCTGGCAGGCGATGACCGGAAAACCGGTGCTCGAAGCCTACGGACTGACCGAGACGTTGATGCTCGTCGCGAATTATCGCGATACCGAGGTGCGTCCCGGTGCCATGGGCCGCGCGCTGCCGGGCGTTGTCCTCGACCTCATCACCAGCGACGGCAACCTTGCTGCTTCGGGCGAGACCGGGCAGATCGCGCTCCGTCTTCCCAGCGCCCATCTGATGTTAGGCTACTGGCAGGACCCCGAGCGCACCGCGTCCACCCGGACGGTGCTGGACGGGCAGGACTATTTCCTGACTGGCGACAATGCCCGCGCAGATGACGAGGGCTACCTCTACTATGAGGGACGAGCCGATGATGTCATCAATTCCGCCGGCTATCGCATCGGCCCGCAGGAGGTCGAGAACGCCTTGGTCGAACATCCCACGGTGCGCGAGGCGGCAGCCGTCCCAAGCCCCGATGAGGAACGCGGCGAGGTGGTGAAGGCTTTCGTCGTGCTTCATGACGGCTTTGAGGGCAGCGATGCGCTGGCCCGTGAGCTGCAGGATTTCGTCAAGCGGCTGACGGCCCCTTACAAATATCCCAGACGGATAGAGTTCATCGGCGAGCTGCCGAAAAACCCAGTGGGCAAAATCCAGCGCCGCGACCTGCGCTTGCGTGAATTCGCCGCCCGGCAGGGCAAGCCCCAGACGCAAGCGTGAGGAGAACGCGATGAAAGAGACAAACAGGCAAGCAGCGCCTTACGACGTAATGATCGCGCGTTCGGTGAAGTGCGTGGCCCGTGACGGCGTGAAGCTGTCGGTCGACATCTTTCGCCCGGCCCGCAACGGCGAGCCGCTGCCCGGACCGTTTCCAGCCGTTGTCACCCGTTCGCCCTACGACACCCGCTCGGGCAAGGGCCCGTCGGGGCAGGCCAAGAACGGCGAGTATTTCGCCCGCCGCGGCTACATCTATGTCGTCCAGGATTCACGGGGCCGCTTCGATTCCGAAGGCGACTTCGTCCTTCTCGACCAGAAGGAAGGCGAAGATGGCCACGACGTCATCGAATGGCTGGCCACGCTGCCCTATTGCAACGGCATGATCGGTACCCAGGGCAGCTCGCTGCGGGCCTGGAACCAGACCGCGACTGCGATCAACCGCCCGCCGCACCTCAAGGCGATGTGGGTCAACCAGGGCGGCTCCAATGCGTTCATGCATGCGCTGCGCCACCACGGCACGCTGGAACTGCGCTGGCTGGCCTGGCTCGTGACCAACAGCATCCACTCGCAGGAGGCGCACGCCGATCCGGCGCTCCAGGCGCAACTCGTCCGCAATTCCGAGAACATGTATGAGTGGTTCTGCCGTTTGCCGTGGAGCGAAGGAAACAGCCCGCTGTCGCCGCTTCCGAAGTGGGAAAAGCTGGCGCTGGAATATTATCGCAACGCCGATTTCAGCGACTATTGGGTTAACCCGACCCTCAATGCCGAGGCCTATCGCGACCGGACAGCCGACGTGCCGACCGTCTATTCCGGCGCCTGGTACGACACCTATCCGCGCGCGACGATCAAGAACTTCACGGACCTGGAGGGCAGGCTCTCCCACCAGTACCTGTTGATGGCGCCTGGCGTTCATGGCGGTCCCAACCTCGACAATCCGCTGGTCGGCAATGTCGACATGGGGCCGACGGCGCCGATCAAGGGCAATCTCGCCAAGGACCGCATGGAACTGATGCTTCGGTTCTTCGATCGCTTCCTGAAAGGCGACGAAAGCGCCTGGGTCGATCAGCCGAAAGTCCGCTATTTCCACATGGGCGGGAACGGCACCAAGAACTCGGCCGGCCGCCTCGTGCATGGCGGCGAATGGCGCAGCTCCGAGCAATGGCCACCGGTGGGGGTCGTGCCAGAGGACTGGTACCTGCATTCGGACGGCTCGCTGTCGTCGACGCTGCCCGACGCCTCGGAACCCAGCCGCTTCACCTTCGATCCGGCGAAGCCGATGCCGACGGTTGCCTCGAACGTGTCGTCGATGACGCAGAACCTGCCGCCGTTCCCCCGGATGATGCGCACCGGCGACCCGATCACGCTTCGAGAGAGCCTCGTGCTTCAGGGCGCGGGCGACCAGGTCACTCGCAAGGGCGTTCACGGGGCCGAGGCGCCCTATGGCGATCTCGCCGACAGGCCCGACGTTCTGGCCTTCACGACGCGGCCTTTCGCCGAGGACACCGACGTCGTCGGCGGCCCCGAGGTCGAGATCTACCTCTCCTCGGACGCACCGGACACCGACATCTTCGTGCAACTGCAGGACGTCTATCCCGAAAGCGAGGCCTGGCCCGACGGCTATCGCATGAACCTCTGCGAGAGCATCTTCCGCGTCCGCTATCGTGACAGCTTCGAAAAGCCGACATTGATGAAGGCAGGCGAGGTCGTGAAGGTACGCTTCGAACTTTACCCGACGTCGAATGTCTTCAAGGCGGGCCACCGGTTGCGGGTGCTGGTTTCATCGTCATCGTTTCCGAGGTTCGACGTAAACCCGAATACCGGTGAACCGATCGGCTACCATACCCACATGCGCAAGGCCGTGAATGCGATCCATCACGACCGCAAGCACCCCTCCCGGGTGATCCTGCCGATCATGCGTCGGGGCTAAGCTGGTGGAAACGGACCCCCGCGCTCTGCTTGATGCCGCGATCGCCGGCCTTGCTCCGGCCTTCAAGGCGGTGGCCGACAAGATCTGGTCAACGCCGGAACTGTGCTTTGCCGAGCACCGCTCCGTTGCGCTGCAGATCGATGCGATGGAGGCGCAGGGGTTCCGCATCACCCACCGGTTGGGTGGACTCGATACGGCTTTCGCGGCGGACTGGGGCGACCACGGCCCGGTCATCGCGTTTTTGGGCGAATTCGACGCCCTTCCGGGCCTTAGCCAGGTTGCCGGCCGAGCACAGCAGCAGCCCCTGGTGCCGGATGGCAATGGTCATGGGTGTGGGCATAATCTCCTCGGTGGCGGGTCGATGCTGGCCGCCGCGGCGCTGGCCGGAGTGCTCAAGCACACCGGAATCCGAGCTCGGGTTCGCTATTATGGTTGCCCTGCCGAAGAAGGCGGCTGGGGTAAGGGACACATGGTCCGTGCGGGGGCATTTGACGATGCCGCAGTGGCGATCGGGTGGCATCCGGGCACCTTCAACGGCGTTCGGGCTCGCTCGACGCTGGCCGTTGTCAACCGTGCCTACCGCTTCCGGGGCACGGCTGCCCACGCAGCCATGTCGCCGCATCTGGGCCGCAGCGCGCTCGATGCGGTTGAGCTGATGAACATCGGCGCGAACTTTCTGCGCGAGCACGTGTCTCCCGACGTCCGTCTGCATTATGCGATCACCGATGCCGGCGGCGCCGCGCCGGCGGTGGTGCAGGCGCGCGCGGAGGTGCTTTACATGATCCGCGCCCCGGAGCTCGATGAGGTCCATGATCTGGTCGCTCGCGTCGATGACATCGGCCGCGGCGCAGCCCTGATGACGGGCACCGAGGTGGATTTCCTGCCCCAGGGGGGCGCTTCGAACGTGCTGCCGAATGCTGTGCTTTGCCATGTCATGCATGGCGTCATGCAAAGGCTGGGGCGTCTTGACTTCACCATTGGCGAGCGGGCCTTTGCCGAGCAAATCCGTTTGTCGCTTGCGGATCAGACCGGCGTTGAGCGCCGAGCACGCACCGAGCAGGACGTACTCCTGTCGTCGGGCGAAGGGCGGCTTCCGTTGCACGAAGGGCTCCGGCCATTTGACGGGCGAATGACCCAAGGGTCGGGTTCGACGGATGTCGGCGACGTCAGTTGGGTTGTTCCTGTTGTCGAGTGTTCGACGGCGACCTGGGCCGTTGGCACGCCCAGCCATAGCTGGCAGGTCGTGGCTCAGGGTTGCAGCCCCGCCGCGCACAGGGCCATGGTGCGGGCTGCCGCCGCAATGGCCGGCGCGGCACTGGAACTGATCGCCAATCCATCCCTCATCCAAGAGGCCCGAAGGGAACACGAAGAACGCCGCGATGGCCGGCCGTATCTCTCGCTGGTACCAGCGGACGTCCCAGGCTCCGTTCCAGCCTAGTGGCAACCTCTGGGGAAAGAAAATCGCGACACACTCGTGTCGATGACGCCGAACTTGGGAGTGACGACATTTGGGAATGTTCTTCGCCGACCTGATGGCGACGCTGTTCGAAAGGCGCTTGGAGCGGCTGTCGGACCATACGTCCGGCGCCGGGGCATTGGCCGAAAGGATCGAAGCGCTCCTGTCGGGAGAGGGCGAAGTCTCGGGCATGCGGTTGGCACGCGAAATCCTGTCGCGCTATCAGGCAATGGACGATGCGGCGAAGCGTGACTTCTTTGCCCATCTGGCAGACCACCTGGACCTTGATACGGATCGCCTGAATGCCGCTGTCGAAGCCTATCGGACCGAGCGCAGTGCTGACACGCTGAACCGGTTGTCGCGTGAAGCGGAACCGCGCCGGCAGGAACTGCTGCGCCGCCTCAATCAGTCCCCGGGGGCAACCGCGTGGCTGGTGCGGATGCGTCGCGATCTGTTGGGCCTGATCCCGCAAGCACCTGAGCTTGGTGTGATCGATACCGATTTTCGGCACCTGTTCTCCAGCTGGTTCAACCGTGGATTCCTCGTGCTGCGGCAGATCGACTGGAGTACGCCCGCCAGCATCCTCGAGAAGATCATCGAGTACGAAGCCGTCCATGCCATCGGTGATTGGCAGGAGCTTCGGCGCAGGATGCTGCCGCGCGACCGCCGTTGCTTTGCCTTTTTCCATCCTGCAATGCCCGAGGAGCCGCTCATCTTCGTCGAAGTGGCCCTGTGCCGCGGCATACCCAATTCAGTGCAGGATCTTCTAAGCGAAGGCCGCGAACCTTTGCATGAAAACGAAATCGACACGGCAGTCTTCTATTCGATCTCGAACTGCCAGGAAGGCCTGAAGGGAATTTCCTTTGGCAACCTCCTCATCAAGCAGGTCGTCGAGGAATTGGCACGAGATGTTCCGGGCCTGTCGACGTTCGTAACCCTCTCGCCCGTGCCCGGATTGAACCGCTGGCTGCGGAAATGTTCGGCGAACAGGCCTGAACTGGCTGCCTTGCTGGCGCGTACCGAAGGCCGCGATCCCCAGGCGATTGCAGGCGACGAGGATTGGCTGCGGCGACTTGGCGCGGAGTATCTGCTGGAAGCAAAGCGGCCGGATGGCCTTCCCTATGACGCCGTTGCACGTTTCCATCTCGCAAATGGTGCGTTGCTGCACGACGTCCATGCCATAGCTGACACGTCTGCCAATGGCTGGGGGCAGTCGTCGACGGTGATGGTGAACTATCTCTACGATCTGCCGTCGGTAAGCCGCAACAGTGAGCGTTATGTTGCTGCCGGAACCGTCTCTGCATCCCGGCAGGTCGAACAGCTTCTACGCAAGGACAGGAAAAGACGCCGTGCCTAATCCGCTTTACGATCATCTGGTGGCCCCGCTCGCAACGCGCAGCAGCACATTTCTGACTGACGCGAGGGGGAAGGAAATTTCCGGCAAAAACCTGCACGACACGGCGATGTCGCTGGCCGCCGCATTGACCGGCCTCGGCCTGAAATCCGGCGACCGGATGGCGGTGCAGGTGGAGAAGACGCCCGAAGCGCTGGCACTTTACTGCGCAGCCATAGCGACGGGCATAGTCTTCCTGCCGCTGAACACCGCCTATACGGCGGCGGAGGTGGAATACTTCGTCTCGGATGCAGGCGCATCTCTTCTGGTTGGAGATCCTGCCAAGGCCGAGATGCTGTCGCCGATTGCGCAGCGCAATGGGGCGCAGTTCGAAACACTGGATGCCGACGGCGAGGGCAGTCTGCGAAATCGCGCAAGGGTCGCTGGAACGAAGTTTGCGCCTGTAACGCGTTCTGGCGATGACCTCGCCGCCATTCTCTACACCTCCGGCACCACGGGTCGTTCGAAAGGAGCGATGCTGAGCCACGAGAACTTGTTGTCCAATGCCCGGGTTCTCGCCGATGAATGGCGCTTCGATGAAAATGACGTGCTGCTGCACGCGCTGCCGATCTTTCACACCCATGGGCTCTTCGTTGCGAGCAACGTCGTGATGCTGTCGGGCGGATCCATGATCTTCCTGCCGGGTTTCAAGACCGATGAAATGCTCAAATGGTTGCCTCGCGCCACAACGATGATGGGCGTGCCGACCTTCTACACGCGGCTTCTCGATACGCCCACCTTCACCGGCGAGTTGACGCGCCACATGCGCCTGTTCACATCCGGATCGGCCCCGCTTCTGGCCGAAACGCATCAGCGTTTCGAGGCGCGCACAGGTCATCGTATCCTCGAACGATATGGCATGACCGAAACCAACATGAACACATCGAACCCGTATGATGGCGAGCGCCGAGCGGGAACGGTGGGCCTCCCCTTGCCCGGCGTCGAGGTGAAGATCACCGACCCCGAATCCGGTGAAGTCGTGCAGCAGGGTGAGCCGGGCGTCATCGAAGTGCGTGGCCCCAATGTCTTCAAAGGCTATTGGCGCATGCCCGAGAAGACGCGCGAAGAATTGCGCGAGAACGGCTTTTTCATCACCGGCGATATCGGCACGATCGACGCCGACGGCTATGTCAGCATTATCGGGCGCCAGAAGGATCTCATCATCACCGGTGGCTACAACGTCTATCCCAAGGAGATCGAGCTCATCCTGGATGAACAGCCGGGCATCCTGGAAAGTGCGGTCGTTGGCGTGCCGCATCCTGATTTCGGTGAGGCAGTGATTGCGGTTCTGGTGGCGCGGCCCGGCGAGACCATCGACACTGCCGCCGTGGCCGCGGCGATGGGCGAACGCCTGGCCAGGTTCAAGCAGCCGAAGCATGTCGCAGTCGTTGCAGACCTGCCGCGCAACACCATGGGCAAGGTGCAGAAGAACCTGCTTCGACAGCAGTTCGTGTCCCTTTTCGCCTGAACGTTTCAGCGGATGGCAGTGGCTGGCCTGTGAGCCCAGGCAAACTGGATACTTTGGGTTTGCAACTTGCCACTGTACGAAGCAGAAGCGTGCTTCAATCGCACCCTCGACGACGAACAGTTTTCCAGAATTTGCACGGCATCCGGAGATTTCAATGAATTTTGACGAGAACATCGATCGTCGTGGAACTCATTGCTCGAAATGGGACATGATGGAACCGCTTTACGGCCTGTCTTCGGACGACGCATTGCCGATGTGGGTAGCCGACATGGATTTCCGTCCTCCGGCGGCCGTGCAGCAGGCTCTGGAACGGATGCTTCGTCACGGCATCTATGGCTATTTCGGCGACGAAGCCGCGTATCGAGAGGCAATTTGCTGGTGGATGGCGAACCGTCATGGCTGGCAATTGGACCCTGCCACGATCTTTACGACCCACGGGCTTGTGAATGGCACTGCGCTATGTGTCGACACCTGGACCGAACCGGGTGACGTCGTGGCTCTGATGACGCCGGTCTATCATGCGTTTGCGAGGGTGGTGCGTGGGGGGGGGCGCGAAGTGCGCGAGCTTCCTTTGGTCCAGCAGGATGGACGCTATCGGATGGACTTCGACAGTTGGGATGAGCGCATGACAGGTCGGGAGAAGATGCTGATCCTGTGCTCGCCCCACAATCCCGGCGGCCGCGTCTGGACGCTGGAGGAGTTGCGCGGAGTGGCCGATTTTGCCGCGCGTCACAACCTCATACTGGTATCGGATGAAATCCATCACGATCTGGTATTTCCCGGTCAACGGCACATCCCCATGACCATTGCCGCGCCCGAAGCCGCGGAGCGTCTGGTCATGATGACTGCCTCGACCAAGACGTTCAATATCGCGGGGGCGCATATCGGGAACGTGATCATCTCCGATGAAAAGCTCAGAAACGCCTTCGCAAGGCGTCACCAGGCACTCGGAATCTCGCCCAACTCCTTTGGGATGCACATGGTCACGGCTGCCTATTCGCCTGAAGGGGCGGAGTGGGTAGATGACCTGGTCCGCTATCTGGACGGCAACCGGAAAGCCTTCGACGCTGGTATCGCCGCCATTCCGGGCTTGCGGTCCATGCCGCTGGAGGCAACCTACCTGGCCTGGGTGGACGGATCGGGTGCAGGCCTGAGCAGCGAAGAGTTCATCACGCGCGTGGAAAAAGAGGCACGCATTGCGACAAACCATGGTCAAACATTTGGTTTGGGCGGCGATGGATTCCTGCGCTTCAACTTCGCCTGTTCCCGAGCAATGATCGATGAAGCAGTTTCGCGGCTTCAAGCCGCATTTTCCGACCTGCAATAGCCGTCAAGTATAGTTGGGTATTGTAGGCTGCATGGCCAATTGCGCTACTCTTGCGCTTGGCTCAGTTGCTCCGGTGCGTGGCGCATTTTACCACGCACCGCCGCCACGATGATCGTGGTGACCATTTCGACATAAGCCTCGATCGTGGTCCCGCGTTTGCGATATTTCCCTCGCTTGACGTACCAGTCCTGCAGTAGCGGCTTGATGAGCGACGCGGTCAGTTCGACATCGGAGATTGCGAAAGTGCCGCTCGCGACGCCATTCCTCAGCACACCGGCAAAAATCTCTTCGGTTGCGGCCTCGCTCTCGACCGCCATCTTCCGTTCCGCCGTCGGAAATGATTTGGCCTCCATATAGGCAAATACGAACCAGGGCTGCATCGCCTCAGTCAGCCGGATATGGGCCTCGATCAGCCATTTCAGATGCTCGAGCGGATCGCCGACGATCTCCTCCGGCGCAGCTTCGAGCACCTCGTTCACCGTGGTTGCAACCTCACCAAGGATCATCGACAGCAGCGTCGTCTTGTTGTCGAAATAAGAATACAGCCCGCCCATGCTGAGGCCCGAGGCCTGGGCCAGGTCGCGCAGGCTGGTGGCGTGGAAGCCCTGCTTGTTCGACAGCTTTAGCGTCGCCTCGATGATGCGTGCGAGATTGGCGACCGCAACATGCGGCTTTTGCACACGCACGGAATCGCGGTGTCGCTCAAGGATGCGCGCGCAAAGCGCCTCCATCGAAAACGTGGCTGTCCATTGCCTGTGCCTTGCGAAATTCAATCTGCCTCCGATCGCCGTGCAGGCGGATCCAGCTGCGTAGCCATTCGCTTTTGAGATAGCAGCAAATGCCCAGTTGCAAAAGGGGAGGCAGGCGAATAAAGAAAGCGAGCGCTCGCTCGATTTTTGAGGTGAAGACCCGATGCTGTTCGACGATCTCAAGGGGAAATCCGCCCTCATTACCGGCGCCTCCGGCGGACTTGGCTTGCACTTTGCAGAACTGCTCGCAAGCTATGGCGCAAGCGTCACGCTGGCTGCGCGCCGACGTGAGGCGCTGAAGGAAGCTTGCGCAAACATATCGGCTGCAGGCGGCAACGCTGCCGCGATCCAGATGGACGTGACCGATAGCGCGTCGGTGGCAGAGGCGCTGGCGGGCAAAAACTTTGATATCCTGATCAACAACGCCGGCATCTCGGGAGCCTCACGCGCACTCGATCTCGACGAGGCTGAATGGGATCGCGTGCTCGACACCAACCTCAAGGGCGTGTTTGTCGTAGCCCAGGCTGTGGCGCGCGGCATGAAGGCATCTGGCCGGGGTGGGGCGATCGTCAACATTGCCTCGATCCTCGGCCACCGCGTCGCCGGCAATCTCAGCGCCTATGCCGCCTCGAAGGCCGGCGTGATCCAGTTGACCAAGGCGCTGGCGCTGGAATGGGCGCGTGAGGGCATCCGCGTCAACGCGCTTTGCCCCGGCTATATCGAGACCGACATCAACCGCGAGTTTTTCACCTCCGCCGCCGGTCTCGACCTCATCAAGCGCATCCCGCAGCGCCGGCTTGGCCAGCCGCAAGAACTCGACGGCGCCCTGCTTTTGCTCGCTTCCGCCGCCGGCAGCTACATCACCGGCTCGTCGATCGAGATCGACGGCGGCCATCTCGTTTCATCCTTGTGAGTGCCGTCATGAATTTCGACATCCCCGCCCGCGTTGAAGATTGCCGTGCACGCATCGCCGATTTCGTCGATCGCGAAATCCTGCCACTGGAGGCCGACAAGGCTTCGTATGACGAGCATGGCAACATTGCCCTGCCGACGCTTGAAACGCTTCGCGCCAAGGCAAGGGCCGCCGGCCTGTGGTGTCTGCAACTCAAGCCGGAGAGCGGTGGCGCCGGGCTCGGCAAGATGGGCATGGCTGTCTGTTACGAGGAGATGAACCGCTCGATCTTCGGCCCGGTCGTCTTCAATTCGGCTGCGCCCGACGATGGCAACATGATGGTGCTGGAGGCACTTGGCACGCCCGAGCAGAAGGAAAAATGGCTGAAGCCGATCGTCGAGGGCAAGGTGCGTTCGGCCTTCGCCATGACCGAGCCGCATCCCGGCGGCGGCTCAGACCCTTCGATGATCGCCACTCGGGCCGAAAGGCGCGGCGACAAATATGTCGTCACCGGCCGCAAGTGGTTCATCACGGGGGCGGAGGATGCCAGTCACTTTATCCTGATCGCCCGCACCTCCGACGATCCCAAGCATGGGTTGTCGGCTCTGATGTTCCACAAGGACCAGCCGGGCTGGTCCATCAAGCGCCGCATCGAGATCATGGGGCCGGAAGAACATGGCGGCCATTGCGAACTGGAGTTTAACGGCCTCGAGGTCCCCGTTGAAAACCTGCTCGCCGGCGAGGGCAAGGGCATGAAGGTTACGCAAGTGCGGCTCGCGCCGGCACGGCTCACCCATTGCATGCGCTGGCTCGGGCTTTCCAAGCGCTGCGTCGAGATCGCGCGCGCCTATGCCGCCGAGCGCTACGGTTTCGGTGTCAGGCTGGCCGACCGCGAGAGCATCCAGCTCAAGCTCGGCGACCTCGCCATGCGCATCGAGATCGGCCGCATGCTGGTGATGAAGGCGGCGTGGGAGCTCGACCGTGGCGGCTTTGCCCGCAAGGAAGTGTCGATGGCCAAGGTCCAGGTGGCGAACGTGCTGCACGACGCCGCCGACGTGGCGATCCAGATCAACGGCGCGCGCGGCTATTCGAAGGACACCGTGCTCGAATGGATTTACCGCTATGCGCGTCAGGCGCGGCTGGTCGACGGTGCCGACGAAGTGCACAAGATGGTGCTGAACCGCTTCCTCAACGAGGAAGGTTCCGACTTCTGGCGCTGGAACGTCGATGGCGAGGCAAAGGTGTAACGCATTGATGACAAGCGAGGACACGGTGCAAAGCGTCATGACCGCAGACTTCGATCCGACGGCACTCGAGGCGTTTCTCGCCGCGCGTTTCGGCGCGGGCGAGATGACGCTCGAAAGGATCGGCGGCGGCCAGTCCAACCCCACCTATTTCGTCGATTTCGGCGAGCGCCGCATGGTGCTGCGCAAGAAACCGGCGGGGCCGATCCTGCGCGGCGCGCACGCCATCGACCGCGAGTTCCGTGTGCTCGAAGCGCTGGCGCCGACCAACGTGCCAGTGCCGAAGCCGGTGCTGTTTCACGACGATGACGCGCCTCTGGGAACACCCTTTTACTTGATGGATCGGCTAGAGGGCCGCGTCTTCCACGACTGTTCGCTGCCGGGGCTTTCACGCGAGGAACGGGCCGGCATCTATCTCGGCATGGCCGAGGCGATGGCCAAGCTGCATGCGGCGCGTCCAGACGACATCGGCCTTGGCGACTATGGCAAGCCCGGCAACTATTTCGAGCGCCAGATAGCTCGCTGGACCAGGCAGCTCAGGGAATCTTCAGGCGAACCGATCCCTGTTCTGGAAGCCGTGGCCGACTGGCTGCCCCAGCACTTGCCGGCCGATGACGGCCGCGTGTCGATCGCCCATGGCGACTTCCGCCTCGGCAATCTCCTGTTCCATCCCGAAAAGCCCGAGGTGATCGGCATACTCGACTGGGAATTGTCGACGCTCGGCCATCCGCTCGCCGATCTCGGCTTTTGCTCTATGACCTGGCATTCCTCGCCGGAGGAATATGGCGGCATCCTCGGCCGCGACATTGCGGCGCTCGGCATCCCGAGCCAACGTGAATTCCTGGATCACTATTTCGCCCACGCGGCACCGACTCCGCCGCTCGAACGCTTCCATCTGGTCTTTTCGCTGTTCCGTTTTGCCGTGATCTTCGTCGGCATCGCCGACCGGGCGCGGGCCGGAAATGCGGCGGCGCCCGATGCCGCGGACGTTGGGCCTCTCGCCGCCCGCTTCGCCGCGCGCGCCATGGAAATCATCGACGGCGCGCGCCCCTGGTAGCGGCTTCGCATCATGGGAACGCAAGGCCCCGCGAGCATGCGTGCAGCAAGTCAGGCAAGGACACGCACGCTTGGCGCTCGGTCTTCAACAGTGCCAACAATGCGTGCTGATGGATAGCCGGCGGTGACGATTTCCTCGAGCAGCGCTGCGGCCCGGCCGCGGCTGCACGACACGAGGAGTCCGCCCGACGTCTGGGGGTCGGTCAGGATGTGGCGCCACCATTCCGGCAGATCCTCGGGCAGGACGATACTCGTCCCATAGCTCGCCCAGTTGCGGTGTGAGGCGCCGGTCACATAGCCCTGTTGGGCGAGTGCAGTACATTGGCTGAAAAGGGCGATGTCGCCCGCCCTGAGCGAAATTCCGACATTCGAACCTCGGGCCATCTCCAGGGCGTGGCCAAGGATGCCGAAACCGGTGACATCGGTAATCGCATGCACATACGGGTCCTTGGCGAGTTCTGCGCCGACGCGGTTCAGGAGCGTCGTTGATGCGACGAGTTCGTCATAGGCTTCAGGGGCGAGCGCTGACTTCTTGAAAGCAGCGGAATATATCCCGACGCCGAGCGCCTTGGTCAGGATCAGGGCATCTCCGACTTTCGCGCCGCTGTTGCGCCTGAGGTTGGCGACAGGACAGGTGCCGATGACCGCCAGGCCATAGATCGGCTCGGGAGAGTCTATCGAATGGCCTCCGGCGATCGGGATGCCGGCCTCGGCGCATATAGCTGCGCCTCCAGCAAGGATCTGCCGTATCGTTTCTGTCGGCAGCTTGTTGATCGGCATGCCGAGGATTGCGAGCGCCATGATCGGCTTGCCGCCCATGGCATAGACATCGGAGATTGCGTTGGCGGCGGCGATCCGGCCGAAATCGAACGGGTCATCGACCATCGGCATGAAGAAGTCGGTGGTCGCGATCACGCAGGTTTCGTCATCGAGTTTCCAGGCTGCGGCGTCGTCGCCGGTTTCCGTGCCGACCAGCAGCCGCGCGAAAGGCCCAGCTGCCGGCTGGTTCGAGAGCAGCTGTTGCAAAACCGAGGGAGCGAGCTTGCAGCCGCAGCCACCGCCATGGGCGAGAGCCGTCAGACGAATGGCGGAGAGATCAGTCGGAACGTTCATGATCCTACCTCACCAGTTCACGAGTTCTTTGGTTTCGCAGCATCGAGAAGCGGTTCGATGTAAATCCGTCTCGAACCCAACACGCCGTTCAGGCTTTCGCGTGATGGTGCTTATCCGCCCGCCAGAGATCACAGCGGTTGTCACGGCGGAGACGGCTGGCACCCTGAGAAAAAGACCTGCCGTTGCTGGCAGCGGCCCCAGTTGGCAACCTCGACAGGCAATGCCCCGATACTCGGGAGCTAAAAACAGGCCATGTTGCAACTATTTGCGATTTTGGATCTGGCGTCAATTCGCCGAGAGCTGGCCAGCGAAATGGCCGGCGACGAGGAGCGTCCTTCTCAAGCTTAATTTTCTTATTGTTTTGACACGATTTGCGGTTCTATATAGCGCTTATTAGAGATGCCTAATGGGCGTCATGTGTTTCCATCGATGGCATCCGCATAGACGGCACGCGCTAAGCCAGTGCCAATAGTGGAGGTATCATGCGATGAACATGGAACTCTCTCGGCGCCAGTTTCTTGGCGCAGCTGGTGCGGGCATAGCGGGCACCGCACTCGGAGCCTTCGGTTTTGATGCGATCGAGGCGGCACACGCCCAAGCCATCCGTCCCTTCAAGCTTACAGGCAGCACCGAAACCCGAAACACCTGTCCCTACTGCTCCGTCGCCTGCGGCATCATCATGTATTCGAAGGGCGACCGGACGAAGGGCGAGCCAGCGGAAATCTTCCACATCGAGGGCGATACCGACCACCCGACAAATCGCGGCACACTCTGTCCGAAAGGCGCAGCGCTGCTTGGTTTCGTCAAGGCTGACACGCGCCTGAAATACCCGATGATCCGCAAGCCCGGATCGGACAAGTTCGAACGCGTCAGTTGGAATGACGCGCTGGATCGCGTTGCGCGCCTGATGAAGGACGATCGCGACGCCAATTTCATCCAGAAGAACGATGCCGGCGTGACGGTGAACCGGTGGAAAACAGTCGGTTTCCTGGCAGCCTCCGCCACGACCAACGAAACGGCCTGGGAAACCTACAAGGTCGTGCGAAGTACCGGCATAGTGGCGTTCGATAACCAAGCGCGTGTCTGACACGGCCCAACGGTAGCCAGTTTGGCTCCAACATTCGGCCGTGGCGCAATGACCAACTCCTGGACGGACATCAAAAACACGGACCTGGTGGTCATCATGGGCGGCAATGCCGCCGAGGCGCACCCTTGCGGTTTCAAGTGGGTCACGGAGGCCAAGGCCAATCGCGGCGCAAGGCTGATCGTGGTGGATCCGAGGTTTACCCGTTCGGCAGCGGTCGCGGATTTCTATGCGCCGATCCGCCAGGGCACCGACATCGCGTTCCTGCTTGGCGTCATCAACCACTGCATGCAGAACAACAAGGTGCAGTGGGACTATGTGAAGGCATTCACCAACGCCAGCTACATCGTCAAGGATGGTTTCGCGTACAAGGACGGGCTGTTCACCGGTTACGACGAAGCCAAGCGCGACTACGACAAGTCGACCTGGGACTATGTCATCGGTGAGGACGGCTACGCTGTCGTCGACGACACGCTGACCAATCCGCGCTGCGTGTGGAACCTGCTCAAGGCCCATGTCTCCGTCTATACGCCTGAGATGGTGGAGCGCATCTGCGGCACGCCGAAGGACAAGTTCCTGAAGGTCGCCGAAATGATCTCCGAGTGCTCGTCACCGACGAAGGTCATGACGTCGATGTATGCGCTCGGCTGGACGCAGCACTCCAAGGGCTCGCAGAACATCCGTTGCATGGCAATGCTGCAGCTCATCCTCGGCAATATCGGCATGCGTGGCGGCGGCATGAATGCGCTTCGCGGCCATTCCAACATCCAGGGACTGACCGATATCGGGCTGATGTCCAATCTGCTGCCCGGCTACATGAACCTGCCGACCGACAAGGAAGTGGACTTCGACACCTACATGTCGACGCGCGGCTACAAGCCGCTCCGACCCAACCAGACGAGCTACTGGCAGAATTACCGAAAGTTCTTCGTCAGCTTCATGAAATCGATGTGGGGGCCAGCGGCGACGCCTGAGAACCACTTCGCCTATGACTGGCTGCCGAAGCTCGACGTGTCCGGCTACGATATGTTGCGCATCTTCGACATGATGCACGAAGGCAAGGTAACGGGATACATCTGCCAGGGGTTCAACCCGCTCCTGGCCGCCCCAAACCGGGCCAAGCTGACGGACGCGCTGTCAAAGCTCAAGTTCCTGGTCACGATGGATCCGCTGGACACGGAAACGTCACGGTTCTGGGAAAACCACGGCGAGTTCAACGATGTTGACACGGCCAACATCCAGACAGAGGTCATCCAGCTGCCTTCGACTTGCTTTGCCGAGGACGAGGGCTCCCTGACCAATTCCGGTCGCTGGCTGCAGTGGCACTGGGCGGGCGGCACGCCTCCGGGCGAGGCCATGACCGACAACTGGATCATGGCGCAGATCCACCTGCGCCTGAAGGAACTCTATCGCAAGGAAGGCGGAGCGTTCCCCGATCCGATCCTCAATCTCGACTGGGCTTATGCCGACGCGGGCGAGCCAAGCGCTGAGGAACTCGCCAAGGAGATAAACGGCAAGGCGCTTTCGGCCGTCCATGATCCGGTTGACCCGACCAAGGTGGTGGTCGAGGCGGGCAAGCTCTTGCCGAGCTTTGCGGCACTTCGCGACGACGGTTCGACGGCCTGCGGCTGCTGGGTCTATTCCGGTTGCTTCAACGAGAACGGAAACAACATGGCTCGGCGCGATACGTCGGATCCTGGTGAGACCGGCGCTTATCTCAACTGGGCGTTCGCCTGGCCCCTCAACCGTCGCATCCTCTACAATCGCGCTTCGGCCGACATCAATGGCAAGCCATGGGATCCAGCGCGCAAGCTGATCGAATGGGACGGCCAAAAATGGTCCGGCTACGATGTGCCGGATATTTCGCCGACGGCCAAGCCGACTGAGGTTGGGCCCTTCATCATGAACGCGGAAGGGGTCTCAAGGTTCTTCGTCAGGGGAATGATGAAGGACGGCCCGTTCCCGGCCCACTATGAGCCGTTTGAATCGCCAAGGTCGAACCTCATTGCCCCTGATGTGCGCGGCAACCCTGTGGCCCGTGTGTTCCAGGACGACTTCGAGCAGTTCGCCAAGCCTGGATCGGAAGAGTTCCCGTATGCCGCGACATCCTATCGTCTAACCGAGCACTTCCACTACTGGACGAAGCATGTCCGCGTGAACGCCGTGCTGCAGCCGGAATTCTTCGTCGAGATCTCCGAGGAACTCGCCAATGAGAAAGGTATCACCAAGGGCGGCTGGGTTCGCGTGTGGTCAAAGCGCGGGTCGGTCAAGGCCAAGGCCGTCGTCACCAAGCGGATCAAACCGCTGATCTGCGACGGCAAGCCGGTTCATGTGGTCGGCATACCGTTGCACTGGGGCTTCATGGGTGCCGCCAGGAAAGGCTTCGGCCCGAACTCGCTCACGCCTTTCGTCGGCGACGCCAATATAGAAACACCGGAATTCAAGGCATTCCTTGTCAATATCGAGCCCATTCCCGGGCCGGTGGCATAGGAGGGCGACGACATGTTTCCGCCTGTTCCAAACCCGTCGACCCGCCCCGAAGCCGCGAAGTTCGGCGAGGCCGATCTGATACGACGGTCGGCGTCGAGCGTGACCCCGCCCGCCACGCGGCAGACGGAGGTGGCGAAGCTCATCGACGTGTCCAAGTGCATCGGCTGCAAGGCCTGCCAGGCCGCCTGCATCGAGTGGAACGACACGCATCCGGAAATCGGATTCAATTTCGGCTCTTATGAAAACCCGCATGACCTGACACCGGACATGTTCACACTCATGCGTTTCACCGAGTGGGAAAACCCCGAAACGAACAATCTCGAATGGCTCATCCGCAAGGATGGCTGCATGCATTGCGCAGACCCTGGCTGCCTGAAGGCGTGCCCGGCGCCCGGCGCCATTGTGCAATACTCGAACGGCATCGTTGATTTCGTCCATGAGAACTGCATCGGCTGCGGCTATTGCATCAAGGGATGCCCGTTCAATATCCCGCGCATTTCCCAGGTCGATCACACCGCCTACAAATGCACCCTTTGCTCCGACCGCATCGCCGTCGGTCAGGGACCAGCCTGCGCAAAGGCCTGCCCGACGCAGGCGATCGTCTATGGCACCAAGGACCAAATGAAGGAATGGGCCGACGGTAGGATCAAGGACCTGAAGTCCCGTGGCTTCGAGAAAGCCGGTCTCTACGATCCGCCGGGTGTTGGTGGAACGCACGTCATGTACGTCCTGCAACACGCCGACAAGCCCGAAATCTATGCCGGTCTGCCGAACGATCCGAAAATCAGCCCGGTCGTCGAGGCCTGGAAGGGCGTTACCAAATATGCCGGACTCGCCGTGATCGGCTTCGCAGCCCTGAGCGGCTTCGTGCACTATCTGGTCGCGGGACCGAACCGGGTGACCGACGAAGACGAAAAGGACGCGGAGAAGCTGGCTGGAGATCGTTCATGAGCACGCAAACGGAATACGACGTCGAAAAAGGCGACAGTGTCCGTCCCGGCAAGCCAGTCATCGTCAGCCGTTATAGGGGCGCAGCACGCATCAATCACTGGATCACGGCCGCGAGCCTTGTGCTTTTGGCGCTGTCCGGACTGGCACTCTTTCACCCCAGCCTCTTCTTCCTGACGGGGCTGTTCGGTGGTGGCCAATTGACCCGTATCATTCATCCATGGATAGGCGTCATACTCTTCTTCAGCTTCTGCGGCCTGTTTGTACGCTTCTGGAGAGCCAATCTTTGGAAACGGGTGGACGGTACATGGCTTGCGCGGATCAGCGACGTTCTCAGGGGGCGCGAGGAGCGGCTGCCCGAGGTCGGCAAGTATAATGCTGGGCAGAAGGCTGTTTTCTGGTCGATGTCGGTCCTCATCCTGATCCTGATCACGACGGGGATCATCATCTGGGATCAGTATTTCTCCGCTTATACGACCATTCAGCAGAAGCGTTGGGCGATCTTGATCCACTCGATCGTGGCGATTCTGGCGATTTGCGTCTGGATCGTCCATGTCTATGCAGCGATCTGGGTACGCGGTACGATTAGCGCAATGACGAAAGGCACGGTGACAGGCGGTTGGGCTTGGCGGCATCATCGCATGTGGCTGCGCGAACTCGTAGCCAAGTCGACGACGAAACAATCGGGAGGAACGCCCCTCGGGTAGCGGAGGCGCAAGGTGGCCCGCTCCACGTGGCCCGTCGGGTTCGTGAGGAAGTGTAATGGGACGCAAGGGTGCCATTGTAGCCGATCCGACCGCGATTGGAGACGTGTCGTCGCCGCCTTTTGTGCGTCTTCCCGATCCCATCTCGCTCTTTTCCGACAGGGCAAGGCGTTTGCGTGCCCTGGCCGAAACCAGTGACCTGGCGCCCTATCTGACCTTTCTTGCGGATCTCGCACAGGCGCAGCATGACGTCCAGTCGACGCTTCCTCCGCCGGTTGGCCCTGATGCCGCAGCCGTCATGCGTGCGCGCGAGTTCGAAATGCCTCCCCTGCTGCGGAATGGCACAGAAGGGGATGAAACAACGGAATTTACGTTCGATCGGCTGTTTGCCGCCGCAGATGAGATCGAGAAGCCGGCTGCAGCTGCCGAAGCGCTCTTGCGCGTAAGAAAAGCCGATCCGGCGCAACGCCGTTCCATGATGCAAGCCGTCTTCGACGGCGTCCTGCCCGACGACGTAATCGCCGAATGCATCTACGTCTGGGCGGCCCTCCAGCTGCATCTTGCCCGCCTAGCCTCCGGTCTCGATCCCAGTTCGCTCGTTCCGGTGGCCGAAGGTGTTGTCTGCCCCGTTTGCGGGGGCAAGCCATCGTCCTCCATGGTTGTCGGCTGGCAGGGTTCGCACGGAGCGCGGTTCTGCACTTGCTCGCTTTGCAGCACGCTCTGGCACTATGTCCGGATCAAATGCATCCTTTGCGGCTCGACCAAAGGGATCAGTTATCAGGAAATCGAAGGGCAGGGCGGGACCGTCAAGGCCGAAACCTGCGAGGAATGCCGTGGCTGGTCGAAGATCTTCTATCAGACCAAGGATCCCGCGATCGATCCGGTTGCCGACGATGTGGCGAGCCTTGGCCTCGACCTCCTGATGCGCGAGTTGCACTACCGCCACGGTGGGTTTGCGCCACTGCTGGCGGGTTTGTAGAGGGCGAAGGCTCGAGCTGACGGAGGTTTTTGGCGAGCCAGCCCAACATGCGGACATGGGGAGGCAGAGATGGATGCCAGTGCCAGGCTGCGTGACCTTCCCTCGGTCGATCAGCTTCTGAAATCGGAAGCAATCGTCGGGGCAGTGGAACGGTTTGGCCGGCCGGTCGTCGTTAATGTCCTGCGCAAGAGCCTGGCAGAGATCCGCAACAGGGCGCGCGATGGCCGGGCTATTCCGCCTCGCGCCATGATCGTGAAGGAGGTTCTTTCCCAACTCGAGACCAGCGCTCAGTCCACGCTTCGCCCGCTGTTCAACCTGACCGGCACGGTTCTGCATACAAATCTCGGCCGTGCCTTGCTGGCCGATACGGCCATCGAGGCGGCGACTGCCGCCATGCGTGAGGCCGTCGCCCTTGAATTCGATCTTGAGAGCGGAACGCGGGGCGAACGGGACGATCATCTGCGCGCACTCATCTGCGAACTGACGGGGGCGGAGGATGCGACGATCGTCAACAACAACGCCGCCGCCGTGCTGCTGGCCCTGAACAGTCTGGCACGCGGAAGGGATGCCATCGTCTCGCGCGGCGAGTTGATCGAGATCGGCGGTGCGTTCCGCATGCCTGACATCATGGAGCGTTCAGGCGTTCGACTTGTCGAGGTCGGGACGACGAACCGGACACATGCGAAGGACTACCGAGGCGCCATCGGCCCGGACACTGGCCTGATTTTGAAGGTGCACAGATCGAACTACCGCATTGAGGGCTTTACGAAGGAAATCGGCGCGCGCGAACTGGCGACCATTGCGCAGGACGCGGACATCCCCCTCGTCAACGATCTCGGTTCCGGCACACTGGCGGATCTCAATCGCTTCGGTCTGGCGCATGAGCCGACCGTGCGGGAAGCCGTCAACGAAGGTGCCGACATCGTCACCTTTTCAGGCGACAAGCTGCTCGGCGGACCGCAGGCTGGCTTCATCGTCGGGCGCAAGGCCCTGATCGAACAGATCAACTGTAATCCGATGAAGCGCGCCTTGCGGGTCGACAAGATCAGGCTCGCGGCGCTCGAAGCGACGCTCAGGCTCTACCGCGATCCCGAACGCCTTGCCAAGAACCTCCCGACCATGCGCTTCCTCGCCCGGCCGCAAGCTGAGATCGCGGCACAGGCGCGTCGCCTGGCGCCGGTGCTGGAGCGCCTGCTCGAAGGCGCATTCGATGTTTCCGTCGTGGCCTGCGCCAGCCAGGTGGGGTCCGGCGCCCTGCCTCTCGCCACTATTCCGAGCATGGGGCTTGCGCTGACCCCGCATGCGGACGGCGGTCGTGCGCTTGCCGATCTGGCCGCGGCACTGAGAAGCCTGCCGAAGCCTGTCGTCGGCCGGCTGGAACGCGGATCGCTCGTGCTGGATCTGCGTTGTCTTGCGGACGAGGAGGGCTTTGCGGCCAACCTCGGGCATCTGGAGATGGGGAGCGCGGGAGGCATTGCCGATGAGCCTTCTTAAGCGCTTTTCGCGAAGGCCGAATGAGCCTGAAGCCGATGTCGAAGCGGTCATGGCCCGCGCGCATGATGCCGCGCGCACCGGTGACTACCAAGCGGCGCTTTCGATCTGGGGGCCGCTGGCGCAGGCGGGAAATGCCCGGGCACAAAACAATGTCGGCGCATGCTTTGCCGGGGGATTGGGCGTCGACCGGGATGCAGCGCTCGCCTTGCGCTGGCTGACCTTGTCGGCGGAGGCCGGCGACCCTGTCGGCCAGCGAAATCTCGCCTCCCTGCTGTTCAAGGGCGAAGCGGGGGACCCGGACTTCATCCGCGCCGCAGCCTATTACCGCAAGGCTGCCGAACAAAACGACGGCGTGGCCCAGGACATGCTGAGCTGGATGCTTGCGGAGGGTGAGGTCATCGAGCGCGACCTTGACGAGTCCCGCCGATGGGCAATGGCTGCAGCGGCAAATGGCATCGCAGCATCGATGACGCGACTGGGAATGTTCTATCACAACGCCCTGAGTGTTCCGCGCGATGCGACCGAGGCGATCTCCTGGTGGCGGCGCGGTGCCTATGCTGGCGACGCCGACGGACAGGCCATGCTTGGCGCGGCCTGCTTTCTTGGCAATAGCATCGAGCGAAATCCGGTCGAGGCGCTCGCCTGGCTTACCAGGGCACGCGAGGGCGGCAGCAAGCTGGCCGCGCCCTTCATCGACGCAGTGCGCGGTGCGCTCGATGCGGACGAACTGGCGCTAGCCGAACGGCGCGCCCGGACGCCACTGCCGGCGACGGCGCCGCCTTCTCCTGATTTCCACGGTGGAGACGCGCCATGATCATCGGCACGGCTGGGCATATCGATCACGGCAAGACCGCGCTGGTTCGGGCCCTAACCGGCGTCGATACCGACCGGCTGAAGGAGGAAAAGGCCCGAGGCATCTCGATCGACCTCGGCTTTGCCTATTTGCCCGTAGAGGGAGCCGATACGCTCGGTTTCGTCGACGTCCCGGGTCACGAGAAATTCGTTCATACGATGCTTGCAGGCGCGAGCGGTATCGATTTCGTCTTGCTGGTCGTTGCGGCCGACGACGGGGTCATGCCGCAAACCCGAGAGCATCTGGCCATCATCGATCTTCTTGGCATCGAAGATGGTATCGTCGCGCTGACCAAGTCCGATCTGGTGGCACAGGAGCGCCTAGACGAAGTCGAAGCAGCAATCCGCAACGAGATTGCCGGCTCGGCGATCGCAGATGCGAAAATACTCGCCGTCTCCGCCGTCTCGCGGCAGGGGATGCCGGCGTTGCGGGACGAGATCGTCAGCGCCGCACGGGCGTTCCGGCGCAGGCAAGCCGGCGGTCGTTTCCGGCTGGCGGTGGATCGCTGCTTCACGATCCAGGGAGCAGGGACGATCGTAACCGGAACCGTCCTTTCGGGTACTGTGGCCGTTGGTGATCAGGTGATCGTCAGCCCTTCCGGCCTCGCCGCCCGCATACGCTCGATCCACGCACAGGACACGCCGTGTGAAACCGGCCAAGCGGGCGATCGCTGCGCGCTCAATCTCGTCGGGCCGGGCATATCAAAAGAGGTAGTCCATCGCGGCGACATGGTGCTGGATGGCGGCCTTCACGCACCCTCGGCCAGGATCGATGCGACGCTCCGGATTCTTGCTTCCGAGCCAAAGCCAATCGGCCACTGGTTCCCTGTGCGGCTCCATCACGGATCGACCGAAGTAGGGGCCCGAATTGTCCTGCTCAGTGGCGAGACGGCGGTGCCGGGCAGCCGCGCATTCGTGCAACTCGTTCTCGACCGGCCGATCGCGGCGGCCGCCGGCGACCGCTATATCGTCCGCGACACGTCGGCACGCCGCACCATCGGAGGCGGCCGCTTCCTGGACCTTAGGGCGCCGGCGCGCAAGAGGCGCACCCCGGAACGGATGGCACAACTCGAGGCCCATTCCGAGACCGACCCGGTATCAGCTGTCGGGGCATTGCTCGCTAGCTATCCGTTTTATGCCGATGTCAGCGCCTTCAGCCGCGACAGGGCCATGACGACGACGGACGCCGACGTCCTGATGCAGTTGCTGGAGGTGGTGCGTTTGCCCTCCGACGGCGCCGTGCTGGCAATGTCGTCCGAGGCTTGGGAGAAATTCCACGCCGCCCTGCTCGACCGTCTCGAAACATACCACGCTGAAAACCCAGACCTTCTCGGCATCAGTGTTGAAAGGCTTCGCACGCAGCTTGAGCCAAGGCTGCCGCCGCCGGCATTTCGTTCGGCCCTTGGCATTCTCGTTCAGGGAAATGCCGTGGTTCTGGATGGCGCGTGGGTGCGGCTTGCAAACCATCAGGTCAGCATGACACCGGCTGACGACCAGATGTGGTCAGGGATCAAACCGCTTCTTGGAGGGACGGAGCGGTTCCGCCCGCCGAGGGTTCGCGACATTGTCGAACTGCTTGACTTGCCGGAGCAGCAAGTGCGGCGCTTGCTCAAGCTCTGCGGTCGCATGGGCAAGGTGCATGAGGTCGCTCATGACCGGTTTTTCCTGCGCGAGACGGTGGCGGAGATGGTCGCGATCGCCGCCGACGTGGCTGCGGCGGAGGAAGGCGGCTGGTTTAGCGCAATGGCGTTTCGCGACCGGATGGACAACGGCCGGAAAGTCGCCATCCAGATTCTCGACTTTTTCGATTATCATGGGGTCACGACGCGTCGTGGGGATTTGCGACGCATCAACAGGAACCGTCTGGACCTGTTTGGCAGTGTGTCAGGTGCTTCCGTTGAGAAGCCAGTCGTTCTGGAGGAGATGCGTCCCCGGTGGGGCGTCCGGACTTCAAATCCGGGAGGGGCCGACAGACGGTCTTTGGTGGGTTCGACTCCCACTCTCTTCCGCCAACCCTGATCAAGATGACAGCCGAGCAACATTGACCATTTGGCGATCCGTTGCCCACTTCCCGCGCGTGCCGCGGTCAAGAGCTCGACCGTTATCGGGCCGATGACGGCGGTGTCCTCACCAAACGGCTTGGTCTCGAACGACAGCATGTCGAGCCGCACACCCGGGTCACATTGATGAGGCCTTCACTCGCGACGTTGGAAGAGGACACAGCGGACGCCGATGCAAGTGGATACGAACCGATCTGGCACAATGGCAGGCTGGTTGGCATCGCCACGTCGGGCGGCTATGGACGCACGGTCGATAAGAGCCTCGCTCGGGTTGATCGATAGGGAAGCAGCCGCCGCGGTGCATGATCCGAAGGGTGGGAAGGTGAGGGCATAAGCCCCGCATCATCCTGAACAGGCATAAGAGGGATGTTTTGTAGGAATATGGTTCAATGACCCGCCGCTACTCCGCGCTCTCTTTGATCAAGGAAGGTCTCGCCGGCCAGAAGGGCTGGCAGCCCGCCTGGCGCTCGCCCGAGCCGAAGAAGACCTATGACGCTGTCATCATCGGCGGCGGCGGGCATGGGCTGGCGACCGCATATTATCTGGCCAAGACCCACGGCATCACCAACATTGCCGTGCTGGAAAAAGGCTGGATCGGCGGCGGCAACACCGGTCGCAATACGACAGTTGTGCGCTCCAACTATTATTACCCGGAAAGCGTGGCGCTGTATGGGCTCGCGCACAAGCTCTACGAGGGTCTGTCCAAAGAACTGAACTACAACGTCATGCTATCGCAGCGGGGCATGGTGTTCCTGGCGCATAGCATCAACGAGATGGAAATCACCGCACGGACGGTGAACGCCATGCAGGTCAACGGCATCGACGCCGAGATATTCTCGGTAGACGATGTCCGTCGCGTGGCCCCGATGCTGAATTTCTCGTCCAATGCACGCTTCCCGATCCTCGGCGGCGGCTGGCAGGGCAGGGCAGGCACAGCCCGCCACGATGCGGTGGCCTGGGGCTATGCGCGCGCCGCAAGTGCGCTTGGCGTCGACATCATCCAGAATTGCGAGGTCACAGACTTCATCGTCGAAGGCGGGCGTTGCCGCGGTGTCCATACCTCGCGCGGCACCATCCGTACCGACCGCATCGGCATGGCTGTTGCCGGGCATTCCTCTGTCCTGGCAACCAAGGCCGGGTTCAGACTGCCGATCAACTCCTATGCGCTGCAGGCCTGCGTGTCCGAACCGGTCAAGCCGATCCTCGATACGGTCGTGCTTTCGCCTGGCACAGGCGTCTATGTCAGCCAGTCCGACAAGGGCGAGATCGTCATCGGCGGCGCGCTCGATCGCATCCCCTCTTATGGCCAGCGCGGCAACCTGCCGACGCTAGAGGGCGTCATATCTGGCCTGCTTGAAATGTTTCCTGCCTTCGGCCAACTCAAGCTGATGCGGCAATGGGCAGGCATCGTCGACGTCGTGCCGGATTCATCGCCGATCATCGGCGAGTCGCCGCTGCCCGGCCTGTTCCTCAATTGCGGTTGGGGCACCGGCGGCTTCAAGGCTATTCCGGCTGGCGGCACCTTGCTCGCCAATTTGCTGGCGACCGGCCAGCACAACGACATCAGCCGTCCCTTCGATCTGGACCGCTTCGCCACCGGCCGCCTGCTGGACGAAGCCGCCGGTTCCGGCATCGCGCATTAGAGGAAATCATGCAGCTTTTTAACTGCCCGTTCTGCGGCGCGCGTGAAGAGACCGAGTTCCATTTTGGCGGCGAAGCCGGAAACCTCAGGCCCGATGGCGCTGACGTACCTGCCGATCGCTGGGCCAACTATCTCTACATGCGCGACAACCCCAAGGGCGCGGTCCGCGAAGTCTGGGTTCACATGAATTGCGGCGAGTTCTTCGTCATGGAGCGCGACAGCGTCACCCATGAGGTCGCCTCCTCGACATCGCTCGACGGCGTGGAGCACGCACAATGACCGCCACTCGTCTGTCTTCCGGCGGCAGCGCCATCGATCGCTCCCGCTCGGTCACGTTCAGCTTCGACGGGAAAACGGTGCAGGGTTTCGAAGGCGACACCATCGCTTCGGCGCTTCTCGCCAATGACGTGGCGGTGGTCGGCCGCAGCTTCAAATATCACCGGCCGCGCGGCATCTGGGGCGCCGGCGTCGAAGAACCGAACGCGCTGGTCGATGTCGCCGGCAGTGTCGCCACCATGCCGAACACGCGCGCGACGACCGAATTGGCTCTCCAGGGCATGATCGCCAAAAGCGTCAACGCATCGCCCAACGCCGCCGCCGACCGCAACGCCTTCATCGACCGTTTCTCGCGCTTCATACCCGCCGCCTTCTACTACAAGACCTTCATGTGGCCGGACTGGCATCTGTTCGAGCCGCGCATCCGTGCGGTTGCCGGCCTGGGCGAGGTCGACACGAACTGGCAATCGCCCGGACCGTCCGACCAGATCAACCGCCATTGTGATGTGCTGGTGGTGGGTGCGGGTCCTGCCGGCCTGGCTGCGGCCAAGCTAGCCGCCGGCGCGGGACAATCCGTCATATTGGTCGACGACCAGCGCAAACCGGGCGGCTCGCTCAACCATCGCGCTGGCGAGATCGACGGCAAGCCAGCGTCGGTGTGGATCGACGAGACTATCGAAGCGATTGTGAAAGCCGGTGGCCTCGTCCTGCCCTCCACCACCGCCTTTGGCATCTACGACCACAATCTCGTCGGGTTGAACCAGCGCCATGGCGATGGTCGGCCGGACAGCCTATGGCGCATAAGGCCGCGCAAGATCGTGCTTGCGACCGGCGCCATCGAACGGCCGCTGCCCTTCGCCAACAACGACCTGCCGGGCATCATGTCGGCCGATGCGGCCTTGATTTATCTGCGCCGTTACGCCGTTCTCGTCGGCCGTCGCGTGGTCGTTGCGACCAACAATGACAGCGCCTACGAGGCTGCCGCAGCACTGGCTGAAGCCGGCGCCGATGTTACGCTGGTCGAGATGCGCAAGGACGGGATGCCTGCCGCACCAGCCGGGGTCAAGCTGCTTGCCGGTCGCCTTGTCGCCTCCGCGCGTGGAAAGATGCGCGTCGAAGGTGTTGTGCTGGATGACGGCACCGCCCTCGGCGCCGACAGCGTGATCATCTCCGGCGGCTGGACGCCGACCATCCATCTCTTTTGCCAGGCCAGGGGCAAGCTCGCCTGGAGCGAGGCTGCCTTCCTGCCGGGCGACCCGGTCGAGGGCATATCTGTTGCTGGTGCTGCCGCAGGTGCGGTCTCTTTGTCTGATGTTTTCGACGGTGCCGCCAAGGCGATGCCGGGCGAGACGAATGGCACAGCGCCGCGCAGCACGGGTGTGGAAGCAACTGGAGGCATTGTTGCCGCATGGCCGATCCCGGGTGCCAAGGGCCGCGTCTGGATCGACTACCAGAACGATGTGACCGCCAAGGATGTCGAGCTCGCGGCACGCGAAAACTTCATCTCGGTCGAGCATCTCAAGCGCTACACCACCCTTGGCATGGCGACCGACCAGGGCAAGACTTCAAACCTTGCGGGACTGGCGCTGATGGGTGCTGTAACCGGCCGCACCGTGCCCGAAGTCGGCACCACCACCTATCGCCCGCCCTTCACGCCGGTGCCGCTGGCGAGCTTTGCCGGTGCGCGTGGCGGCGAGCTGATGTCGCCGATGCGCCGTCTGCCGCTCGAAAACGCCCATCGCGCCCAAGGCGCCGTCTTCCAGGAATATGGCGGCTGGCTGCGTCCTGCGCATTATGGTGGGGTGGATGCCGACCGGGCGATACAGGACGAGGCGCGGCGTGCCCGCCAGTCGGTCGCGCTGTTTGATGGCTCGACGCTCGGCAAGATCGAGGTGATGGGGCCGAAGGCGGCCGAGTTTGTCGATTTCATCTACTACAACACCATGTCGACGCTGAAGCCCGGTCGCTGCCGTTATGGCTTCATGCTGTCGGAAAACGGCGTGGTCTTCGATGACGGCATTCTGGTGCGGCTGGACGAGCACCGCTTCATCGTCTCCTGCTCAAGCTCTCACGTTCAATCAGTTCATGCCCGGCTGGAGGAATGGCGGCAGGATCGCTTCGGACGCGACGCAGTCTACATCCACAATGCCACCTCCGAGATGGCGACGTTGACGGTGTCGGGCCCGAATTCCCGGAAGCTGCTGGCTGCGCTGAATCTCGGCCTTTCACTTGACGACGCCGACCTGCCGCACATGGCGATGGGGGAGGGCATGTTCGAGCAGGATCCGGTTCGGGTCGCGCGCGTCAGCTTCACCGGCGACCGCAGCTATGAGGTCTCGATCCGCGCCGACAGGGCGGAGCGCCTGTGGGAGCGCATGCACGAAGCCGGTCAGGCATTGGATGCCGTGACCATCGGGCTAGAGGCCTTGATGATCCTGCGGGCCGAAAAAGGTTATATCGTCATCGGCAAGGATACGGATGGTACTACCTTGCCGCACGATCTCGGCGTCGAAGGTCCGCGCACCAAGCGGGCGACCGAATATGTCGGCCGCCGTTCGTTGTTCACGGATGTCGCTACATCTGGCAGCCGTCAGCAATTGGTCGGTCTTGCCGTCGCTGAAGGTGAAGAACCATTGGCGACCGGGGCACATGGCATCTTGCGGAAAGACGGCAAGATCAGGAGCCAGGGCTTCGTGACCTCGAGCTATCATAGTCCCGCATTGGCGCGGCCGATAGCGCTTGGCCTGATCGAGCGTGGTGCTGCGCGCCATGGCGAGACCATCGACATCCAGCATCTCGGCATGGTGAGGCGCGCGACGATCACCGCCCCATGTGCCTTCGATCCTTCAGGAGAGCGGCTCAATGCGTAATCTCGCGGAAAAGTGGGCGGTGGCGCCGGACTGGCAGGCGGCCACCATCGAAGTTCCCGGCCTTGCGATACGCTCCTTGTCCGGCCTGAACCAGTATCTCGTCAGCGGCGATCTCGAGGCCTGGAGCAAGGCGTCGGGAAATGCGCTGCAGCCGGTAGGCGCATTCGGCCGGGCCGAAGGCGATGCCTATGCGGTACAGGTCGCGCGCGACCGCTTGCTGGTCGTCTCTGCCCGCCCGTTCGACATCGGCCAGGGCTGGCACAGCCAAGGGTTCGGCGTGACCACCGTAAGTGCCGGGCTCCATATTTTCGAGGTCGAAGGAGCGGCGGCTGCCGATTTCGTTGCGCGCGCAACGACGCTTGATCCAGGCAAGGCCAGCGCTTCTGCGGCCATCTCGTTCGCGGGCATCAGTGCCGTTGTCTATCGCCACAGCGAGAAGTTGCGTGTCCATATCGATCGCGGACTTGCGACCTATTTCTGGACCTGGGCCGAGACTGTCAGCGGCAAAATCGATATTGCCGGTTGCTGACTGGTACAGCCGGCATCGCACGCCCCAGACCCCCGAATATCACGATAGTGCTGCCCGCATCCGGTGCGGGCTCGACAAATATGTGCGCCTAGCCAATCGGCCAGACGTTGCGACGAGGGAGGAAATTCATTGGCTTCAACGGCAAATTCCACTGGCCAGCGCATGGTCGTCATCGGCGGCGGCATCATCGGCTGCAGTGCTGCATTCCACCTTCTGCAGTCGGGTGCGCGACAGGTCACCGTGGTCGAGGCGCGTGAACCGGGGGCCGCAACCACCGGCGCCGGCGCCGGGTTTGTCTCGCATTGGTCAGCCGGCATGTTCCCGCTAGGCGAGGAGGGCTTGCAGCTTCAGCAATACGGACTCGACTTCTATCGTCGGCTGCATGAGGTCGGCACCGAGATCGGCTATCGCCCGAACGGCACATTGATGATGGCGCTGACCGAAGCGGGGCGCGAGCGTTTCGTTCGCCCGGTGCTGGAATCACCTTATGCGCCCGCGGAAATGCTGGACCTGACTGCCGCGCAGGTCGGCGACAAGATGAAGGGCCTGGTCGATGCGACGCAGGTCCACTCCGCTGCGTTCAACCCACATGGTATCCAGCTCGACACCAAGCTGGGGCTCGGGGTCCTGGTCGACGAGATCGTCAAGCTCGGCGGCGTATTCCGCAATGGTACGAAGGTTACCAGCATTCACGACTCCGGCAGTCATGTGAAGGTCGAAACGGACAAGGGCACGATCGAAGCCGATGGCGTTATCGTTGCCGCTGGCGCCTGGAACAACGAGGTGCTCGAGGGATTGGGGTGGCGGCTGCCGCTGCTCCGGGTCGTGGCGACGCGCATCGTCACCGACGGACGCGGCCTGCCATCGACGATACCGACGGTGCAATGCCGGGAGTTGGGCCTTTGGCTGCGCGAGAGCTTCGGTGCCGTGATGTGGGGCACGGGCAGGCTCTACGAGTCCTATTACAAGATGGGCGATGAATGGATCGAGCCCGGTCAGCCGCGCAATGTCGGCCTCATGCAGGCGATGGGTGCCGAAGAATACGCCCGGCTCGAGAAGATATTCCCGCCGCTGCGCGGCTCGACGGTGTCGAGCTGGGCGCAGGGCGTGCCCTGCCATACGCCGGACTGTGGACTGCTGGTAGGCCATGTGCCGGGAACCACGAATGTCGTGGCGGTCGGCGGCGACAATGAGACCGGGGTCAGCCATGGCCCTGGACTGGGACGGCTGTCTGCGGAGCTGATGCTCGGCCAGAAGCCCTTCGTCGATACGACAGGGTTCCGCCTCGAACGCTTTGCACGCGATTCCTACGCTACGGAAGCCGAAGTGGAAGCAGCCTTCAATCTCTCGCACCCCGTGGACACCGAGTAGCAAGTTCCGCCGGCCGCGGCGGCAATGAATTTGCCCTATAGGCGGCCGGCCAATGCCTATCCACTGGCAAGAGTGCTGTTACTTTAGAGTTGACGCCATGGCTGCCCAGCTTTCTGCGATGGCGACGACGGCTGCGTTGATGGGCCCGCTCAAGATTCTCGGCACAACAGAAGCGTCGACAACGAAAACATTGTCCAGTCCGTTCAACCGAAGGTCGGGATCGACGACCGAGGCCGCATCGACACCCATTCGGCAGGTTCCGCAGGGGTGGTGATGAGTGGAGGCGGCCTGGGCGATGAAAGCATCCAGCGCCGCGTCGGAACGCGCATTCGGCCCCGGCTGCACTTCAATGTCCCGCCATTCGTCTAGCGCCGAATGGTGCCCGACCTCGCGCGCCATTTTCAGCGCTTTGCGGAAGGTGATGCGGTCGTGTTCGGTTTCGAGATAATGTGGGTCAATGACAGGCGCGTCCTTGAGCCCCGGTCCGCTCGGCAAAATCCGGCCTCGGCTTGTCGGGTGGGTAACGCCGCACAGTATCGTATATGCGGAACCATATGCCGGCGCGTCCAGACCATCTGCTGCGGAAGGGGCCACAACGCAGCCCAGCACGATATCGGGGCTGCCGGTTGCGCGGGTGATGTCTGCGCTGTGCAGATACATCAGGGACTCCGAATGCTGCAGCCGGGATGGTGGCACTGGCTTTTTTGAGCGATAGACATTGCCAAGGGCAAGCAGGTGGTCCTGCAAGTTGCGGCCAATCTCGCCGCGATCATGAAGGCACCCGATTCCCGCGCGGCGCAACGTTTCCGGATCACCGATGCCAGAGCGCATCAGGATAAGGGGCGACGAGATCGCACCGGCACAAAGCACCGTTCGGTCGGCCGAGATACTATCCACTACACCTTCATGTACTGCGACCACCGAGGTGGCCCGATTGCCATCGAGCGCGAGATGCTCGATCGCGTATCCGGTAAGCAGGGTAAGGTTCGGGCGCGCGCGCACCTCTGATGTCAGGTAGGCATCGGCCAGGCTCAGTCGACGCCCATCGCGGATATTGAGCGAATTGGGCGTGGTGCCCAAGAGCTCGCCGGTGTTGTGGTCGCTGATCCTTGGGGCGCCAAGTGCGTTGCCCGCGGCCATGTAAGCCCGCGCAATGGGGCTGACCGCTTCGTCGGGGAGCAATACGTCGAGGGGGCCGTGGTCGCCGCGGGAGGGATCGGAAAAGGCCGTGAAGGTCTCGCTACGCTTGAAGCCTGGCAGCAGCCCTTCATAGGACCAGCGCGAGCCACCCGCCTCTTCCCACGGGATGAAATCGTCTGTATGGCCGCGCACATAGGCCATGGCGTGCAGGCAACTGGAACCTCCTACCACCTTGCCTCGCGGCCATTCGTGAATGCGGTTGGCGGTATAGGGCTGCGGGACCGTTCGGTAAGCCCAGTCGTAAGCGCGCCCCTGTATCTGCGTCCACATCAGCGGATCAGCGATATCCGGGTCACAGGGCATGTGGCCAGCTTCGAGCAGGCCTACCCGGCAGGAGTCGTCCTCGCTCAATCTGCTCGCGATCACCGAGCCGGCCGAGCCAGCGCCAATGACCAGCACGTCGAAATGCTGGGGCAACTTCCCCTCCCAAGTCAAAGTCATGCGCGGTGGCGCCGGTCAGGCCGCAACCGTGCCCGTGTTCGCGCGCTCCATGATGCGCATCTGCACGGCCAGCAGGTGGCTGCGCATTGCGGCCGCTGCAGCCTCCGGGTCGCGCCGGGCGATGGCGTCCGCTATCAGCCGGTGTTCGCTGTCGCGCTGCGCGATACGCTTGGGGCAGGTGGCGGGCTCCGTGTGGGCAACCTGGACACGGGCGTCGATGCCGACCTGCCGCAGCATCTTGTAGAATTCGCCGGCGAGATAGTTCCGCGCCGCATTTGCGATTGCGAGGTGGAAGGCAAGGTCCACCTCTCCCGATCGGGCCTGATCCTGGGTCGTCGCCGCATCGGTAATGCGTGCAATCTCGAATGGGGAAGCGCGCAGTGAAGCCAGTCGCGCCAGGCTCGGCTCCAGAATGAGGCGCAGCTCCACGACCTCGAGAGGATTGGTGAGGCGGATCAATTCTTCGCCATATCGCGGCAGTGTCGTGGAACCGCTGCGCTTGGCACGTGCAGGCTCAAGGCTCCCCGAACGGCGCAACAGCTCAAGTGCCTTGCGCAACTGATGGCGCTTGACGTTTAGCTGTTCGGCCAGGTCCCGTTCCGAGGGGAGCTTGCCTTCTTGCTGCTGTAGCCGACGAACTGCCGCGACGATCTCGTCCACGTCGGACAGCGCGGCCTCAGGCTCAAATTCCGTCAATATCCAGTCTCCTCAAACTATTGCGCCGGGAGCCGGCGTTGGGATTCTCGGGTTATAAGGTAGCGTGTTCTATGCAGGAACCCGTAACGGACTTCAACCAATCTAACCATTTCGGCATTGGTTGACAACAGCAACTAGACAATGGTTGAGTGTCGGTTGACGTCAGGCCGCGCTGTCACGATGCGGCGGAAAAATCCGGTCCGGGGAACTGAGAATGCAAGTGGGGGAAACCTTTGACTACATCGTTGTGGGTGCGGGGTCGGCTGGCTGCGTGCTCGCCAACCGCCTGACGGAAGATTCATCGGTTTCGGTGTTGCTGCTGGAAGCGGGCGACTGGGATCGGGATCCGATGATCCATATCCCGCTCGGCTGGGGCAAGATACTGACCGAGCGGCGGCATGACTGGATGTACTTTTGCGAGCCGGAGGCAAATGTCGGCGGCCGCAAGGTCGAATGCGCGCGCGGAAAGGTCATCGGCGGGTCGTCTTCAACCAATGCAATGGCATATGTGCGTGGAAACAAGGGCGATTACGACCGCTGGGCAGCAACCGGCCTGACCGACTGGTCCTATGACAAGGTGCTGCCCTACTTCAAAAAGCAGGAAAACTGGGAAGGTGGCGCAAACGCCTACCGCGGTGCGGGTGGTCCGTTGAACACCCAGTTCTGTCGCTACAAGGACGAGCTGATCGAGGCATTCGCGACGGCCAGCAAGACTGCGGGATATCCGCAGACGGACGATTACAATGGCGCAGTGCAGGACGGTTTTGGCCGACTGCAGATGACCATTCAGAATGGCCGTCGCTGCTCAACCGCCGCGGCCTATCTGCGCCCGGCCATGGGGCGTCGAAATCTCACGGTTGTCACGCGAGCTATGGCCACCAAAGTGTTGCTCCAGGACGGTCGCGCGGCCGGCATTGCCTATACGCGCGACGGCCAAGCGCGGCAGGTGCTGGCAAACCGTGAGGTGTTGCTGGCCAGCGGAGTCATCAACACGCCGCAACTGCTTATGCTGTCTGGCATTGGCGGACGCGAAGAGCTTGCCGGATTCGGGATAGAGGCAAAGGTGGACCGACCGCAGGTCGGCAAGAATCTGCAGGACCATGTCTCCGTGATCCTGATGTACCGGCGCCGCCAGCCGGGACCATTTCACCGCATGATGCGTGCCGATCGGATCGGCCTGGATTTTGTGAAAACCTATCTTACCGGCAGCGGCTTTTCCGGCGACGTTCCAGGCGGTGTGGTCGCCTTTCTCAAGAGCGATGAGACGCGTCCGCTGCCTGATGTGCAGCTCTTGTTCACGGCGGCACCGCTGGCAGCCTGGCCTTACATGCCGCCGTTCAAGGCGCCGTTCCCTGACGGTTTTGCAACGCGCGTCGTGGCGGTTCAACCCGAAAGCCGCGGCAGCGTTAAGCTGGCTTCCGACGATCCGCTGGCGGCCCCGCTCATCCATCAGAATTTTCTCTCGTCGCCGCGCGACTGGGAATCGCTTCGAGCAGGCTTCCGCGTGGCACGCGACCTTGCCGCACAGTCCTCGATGGAGCCCTTTATCGCCGCGGAGTTCTTCCCTGGCCCCTCATGCCAGAGCGACGATGAGATCGACGAGCATATCCGCAAGACGTCGATCACTGTCCATCACCCCGCTGGCACGTGCCGGATGGGCGTCGACAGCGAGTCGGTCGTTGATCCCGAGTTGCGCGTGCGTGGCGTCAACGGGCTGCGTGTGGTCGATGCTTCGGTGATGCCGGACCTCGTCTGCGGCAACATCAATGCGGCGGTCATCATGATCGCCGAGAAGGCGTCGGACCTGATCCGGCAACGTGTCGCGCGACGCGTTGCCGCCTGACGGTTGAGTATGGTCTCAACCAAATTAGCATATGGTTGAGACCTGAAGTTAGTTCGGTTGAATGAGCACCCGGTGGCAGGAGATTGCCGCCGATCCGGTCGCCTCGCACTTAATCCAATAATTTCAGTCCATTATGCCAAATGTTTAGGTAAATTGACTGCGGCCTTGAAGGATCTGAAGGGGCTTGACAGGCTCAACCAAAAACTGCCACTTTCACAAAGATAGCGATTGTACAACAAAACCAATCTCAATATGGTTGAGTTGGTTAGATGATAGCACTGCCAAATGAGGGGGAGCCGACATGACCATGGCGGGAGCGGCAAGCGAAACCATCACCAACAAGAAGGCGGCTCTGAAGGGGCTCTATGACGACCTCTACGCCAAGAACATGTTCCCGTTCTGGGCGACCAGCGAGGGTGTCGAGCACGACGAAATCAAGCAGCTGATGGCCACGTCGAAGGCCATTCCCTTCGTGTGGTCCTACAAGGATATCGAGCCGCTGCTGCAGCGCGCTGCAGAACTGGTCACCATGGACGACAGCGAGCGCCGCTCGCTGATCCTGGTCAATCCGGGTCTTGCGCCCAAGCGCGCCTCGGTCAGCACCATGTACACCGCCTATCGCCTCAATGATCCCGACGAGATCATGCCGCCGCACAAGCATTCGCCGAGCGCCATCCGCTTTGGCCTGACCGGCAAGGGCAATTTCACCGGCGTTGAGGGCGAAGACGTCGTGTTCGGCCCTGGCGACATGGTTTTGACGCCGAACGACGCCTGGCACAATCACGGCACGGTCGGCGGCGAGCAGGCTGTCAATCTCTCCGTCCTCGACCTGCCGCTGGTGGAAACGCTGCATGCGGTGCATTTCGATCACCGCTACACCGAGATGGAAAACGGCAAGGAAGTCGAGAAGAAGGTGCAGACCGCGCGCTTTCCGAGTGACTACTCGCAGCGCATCTACGGCGAAGGCGGCCTGATGCCGCGCTTCGTCGACCACAAGCGCGGCGGCGGCCTTTCTTCCCCGATGTATGTCTATCGCTGGGAGAAGATGGAAGCCGTTCTTGATGCCCACAAGGATTGGGATGGCGATCCGCATGAGGGCATCGTGGTCGACTATGTTGATCCGACCACTGGTGGGCCGGTGTTCAGGACCATCAATTTTTATGTCCAGATGCTGCGCCCGGGCGAGAAGACGCTGCCGCAGCGCGAGACCGCCAGCCTGCTTTTGGCGCCCTTCCGCGGCAACGGCTATTCGATCATCGACGGCAAACGCTACGACTGGAACCAGTTCGATACGTTGGCCGTGCCCGGCGGCTGTTGGGTGGAACATGTGAACGGCTCCTCCACCGAGCCGGTCATCTTCTTCGGTGCCACCGACGCGCCGACGCAGAAGGCACTGCTTCTCTACAAGCGCTGGGGCCGCAATCAGGCCGGCGACCTCCTCCGCCTCGCCTAAGACTTCCGATCATGTCTGCGCGCCGCTCGTCTGCGGCGCGTCTTCATCCAGGCAACGCACCAGCAAGAAGGCGTACGCATTTGGCTTCCGCGTTCAATACCAAGCATATCGGCCATATCGACTGCCCGGGCGGCGGCCAGGTCTGGGTCGACGGCAACATTCTTTACATCGGCCATATGCGTCCGCCGAGCGGCACGACGCTTGTCGACATTTCTGACCCGCGGAACCCGAGGAAGATCACCACGATCGACGTGCCGGTCGGCTGGCATTCGCACAAGGTGCGCGCCCAGGATGGGCTGATGATCATCAACCACGAGCGTTTCGGCAGCGAAGGCCCCGCAGATTTCGGCGGCGGTCTGGCGATCTATGACACCAGCAAGCCCGAACAGCCGAAGCTCATCTCCAAGTGGCTGACCGGAGGCAAGGGCGTTCATCGCTACGACTATGACGGGCGCTACGCATATATCTCGCCGACAGCCGAAGGTTATGTCGGCAACATCGTCATGATCCTCGATCTGATCGATCCAGTGAACCCGGTCGAGGTCGGGCGCTGGTGGATTCCGGGCCAGTGGACCGCTGGCGGCGAGGAATATCCATGGCATGACTATGTCACCCCGCGCTGCCACCACCCGCTGCGCATGGGCGACCGGCTCTATGTCAGCTACTGGCACCACGGCCTGTTCATTCTCGACATTTCGGACATGAGCAAGCCGAAGCTGGTCAGCCACATGAATTCCAGCCCGGCCTTCCCGCACCCGACGCACACATGCCTGCCGATTCCGCAGCCGCTGAAGGGCCGCAACGTCATGATCGTGGCGGATGAGGACGTGGCCAAGCTCAGGCCGTCGGCGCCATCCTTCGCCTGGGTCTACGACATCACCGACGAGACCAACCCGCTGCCGATCTCTACCTTCCAGGTTCCGGGAATCGATCTTGACGGGTCGCCGCAGCCACCGATGACCGGCTGCCACCAACCGTCCGAGCGCTTCAAGGGCAGTATCGTTCCATTTGCCTGGTTTGCGCAGGGCCTGCGCCTCGTCGATTTCGCCGACCCGTTTGCGCCAAAGGAGGTCGGGCACTTCCTCCCCGACGCACCGGCCGGGGCGGACCGGGCCTCGTCCAACGATGTGACCATCGACGATCGCGGCATCATCTATCTGATTGACCGTATCCGTGGTGTCGACATCATCGAAACGAGCGTTTTCTAGGAGGTCGACCGTGAACGACAGCACCAGGAAATCCGAAACCCACTACGCCATCGGCAAGAAGAACCCGAACCTGCCGTTTCATCCGGCGGTGCGGGCGGGCGACTTCATCTTCGTCTCCGGCCAGGTGCCGAAGGATGAAAACAACAACATGATCAGCGGCACGATCGAGGAAGAAACCCTGGCGACGCTGAAGACCATCGAGCGCGTCATAGCGCATGAGGGCGCGACGCTCTCCGATGTGGTGCGCATCACCACCTATCTCGAAGATACGCGCGACTTTGGCCGCTACAACAAGGCATTCCTGGAAGGCATCGGCGATGCCGTGCTTGCCCGCACCACTGTCGAGGCGCGAGCCGTCATCAACACCAAGATCGAGATGGACGCGATCATCTACAAGCCGCTGCCCAAGGCCTGAGCGGAAACAAAATCGAGGAGATCCAGACATGTACCAACTGCTAGGCCGCCAGACTTCCGGCAACGTTCAGAAAGTGCTCTTCATGCTCGAGGAGCTCGGCGCGACCTACAAGCGCGAGGACTATGGCCGCCAGTTCGAGAACACCCAGACCGCCGAATACAAGGCGCTGAACCCGACCTCCAAGGTGCCGACGCTGATCGATGGCGATACGGTGGTGTGGGAGTCCAACACGATCCTGCGCTATCTCGCGGCATTCGGCGGCGCGCATCTGACTGGAGCCACGCCCGCCGAGAAGACCGAGGTGGAGCGCTGGATGGACTTCCTGCTGGCCGCGGTCAACGCCGGCTACCTCGCTGCTTTCAAGGGCTCGAAGCTGCCGCCGGAGGAACAGACCGCCGAATACAAGGATCAGGTCAAGGATCTCGTTGCGCAGTTGAAGATCATCGATGCGCATCTGGACGGCAAGGAGTTCCTGGCGCTCGGCAAGCTGACGCTCGCCGACATCGCCTGCGCGCCGATCCTGAAGCGCTGCGTCGACTTCAAGATCGAGCGCCCGGCGCTGCCGAACCTCGAGCGCTGGGTGGCGGAAATTGCGAAGCGTCAGGCCTTCCAGGTCGCCACTGGCGTGGCGCAGTCGTCGAAGGCAGCCTGATGATCAGGCGCGTCGCCCTCATCGGACTGGGCACGATGGGTCCCGGCATTGCCGCGCGGCTTTCGCGCGGTGGGTTGGAAGTCGCGGCGTATGACGTTTCGCCTGCGGCGGTCGAGCGCGCCCGAGGCATGCTCGACGCCGCCGGTGGCGTGCTTGACCAGCTGGGCATTTCAGCTCCTGCAGGCGGCGCCGGTTCGGTCCGCTTCGCCGGCACCATTGCCGAAACCGTCGAGGGCGCCGACCTCGTCATCGAGAACGTGCCGGAAAACATCGACATCAAGGCCGAGACCTATCGCGCTCTTGATCCGCTGATCGGCCCTTCAGTGATCGTCGCGTCAGATACGTCAGGCATTCCGATCACCAAGCTGCAGGCGCATATTTCGCATCCCGAGCGCTTCGTCGGCATGCATTGGTCGAACCCACCGCACATCATTCCGATGATCGAGGTGATCGGCGGCGAAAGGACCGAGCCAAAGACCGTCGCCACGATCCGCGATCTCATCCGGTCGCTTGGGCTGCTGCCAGTGGTGGTAAAGAAGGACGTGCCGGGCTTCGTCGAGAACCGCGTGCTCTATGCGCTGCTGCGCGAGGCGGTCGACCTGGTCGAGCGCGGCGTGATCGAGCCCGAGGATCTCGACACCTGCGTGTCCTGGGGCATCGGCTACAAGATTGCCGTGGTCGGCCCGATGGCGCTGCTCGATATGGCCGGGCTCGATATCTACAAGTCCGTTTCCTCCTTCCTCAATGCCGATCTGGCCGACCGCAAGGACATTGCGCAGCTGGTTCTGGACAAGGCCAAGGACGGGAAATTCGGCATCAAGTCAGGCGAGGGCATGTTTGCCTATACGCCGGAAGGGATCGGTAAGCTGCAAGGCGAGAGGGCGAGGAAACTCGTGGCCATCCGCCGGATCCTGGAAGACCGGGGGTAGGCGATGCGATCGGCTGTGGGGGAGAGACAGGGCCGGATGACAAACAAGTGGGAGGTTTCGCGGATTGCCGGCATGAGTGGCAATCTGCTGCATACGGTCCTCGGCGTCGCGCTACTTTTCGTCGTCGGCGTGAATGTCGTCAACGCCAGTGGCCGCTATCTGTTCGGCTACTCGATGACCGGTACGGACGAACTGATGGTCTACACCCTGATCTGGGTGGTCATGGCCGGCGCGATCTTGTCGCTCGCCAAGCGCGACCACATAAGCGTCAACCTGTTGCCGTCCTATGCCACGGGTCGCTCCAGGCATTTCCTGCATGTCATACACAATACAGCCGCGGTGTTTGCCTGCGCCTACGCGACATACGCTTCCAATATTTTCGTCGGCAAGATCAGCCGGCTCGGCACGACAAGCATGGGCTTCGGCGTGCCGATGTCCGTGCCGCATGCAGCCTTGCTCTTCGGTTTCGCCGGCCTGACGATCGTCGCCACGATCATGCTTGTCCGCGATGTCGATGCGCTGTTGCGCAATGCCCCGGATGAGGAGGAGGGCGCATGACCTGGTCGCTCGCCGTTCTCCCCATCGTCCTGCTTGCACTCGGCACGCCCGTCTTCCTCGTGTTCCTGGCGGCGGTCGCGGTTACTTTCTACTTCGTGCTGCCGACGCCGCCGATTGCGCTGCATCAGGTGCTCTTTGGCGGCATGGACAACTACGCGCTGCTCGCTATTCCGTTCTTCGTCTTTGCCGGCGAGTTGATGGGTACAAGCGGTATTGCTTCGCGGCTGATCGCATGGGTCCTTGCGCTGGTCGGGCGGCTGCCCGGTAGCCTTGCGGTCTCGACGGTCGGCGCCTCCACCGTACTTGGTGCCATTTCCGGCTCCAGCGTTGCGGCGGTTGCCGCGCTCGGCAAGACGCTCTACCCGAAACTTGAAAGCGCCGGCTACGGCAAGGAGCGCTCGGCCGGACTGCTCGCCTCCAGCGGTGCGATCGACATCGTCATCCCGCCGAGCATCGCCATGATCCTCTACGGTCTGGCGGCCGAGCAATCCATTCCGCGCCTGTTCATGGCGGGCGTGCTTCCGGGCCTTCTGATGGCGCTGATGATGTGCGCTTTCGTGATCGTCGTCGCCATCGTGCTGAAGATTCCTGTCGTCGGCCGATTCGATCCGGCCATCGCCTGGGCCGCAACGAAAAACGCGGTTGCCGCGCTATTGATGCCGGTCTTCGTGCTCGGCGGCATCTACAATGGCCTGTTCTCGCCGACTGAGGCCGGGGGCTTCGCCTGCCTCTACGCCATCATCGTCGCACGCTTCGTCTATCGCACCATGAGCTGGGGCGACATCGTTCGGGCGGCCGGCAATTCGGCGATGCTGTCAGCGCAGATCCTGGTGATCGTGGCCACGGCCGGCGTCGTTACCTGGGTGCTGACAACGCAGGGCGTGCCGCAGGCCATCGTTGCGTGGATCCAGTCCCTCGACATGAGCGCTGTGATGTTCCTGCTCGCGGTCAATATCGTGCTCCTTGTAATTGGCTGCTTCCTCGATCCGACCTCGGCCATCCTGGTGTTCGCGCCGCTTCTGGTGCCAATCGCGATTTCGGTCGGTGTCGACCCGATCCACTTCGGCATCATCATGACGGTCAATCTGGCAATCGGCATGTTCACGCCACCCTTCGGCCTGAACATCTTCGTTGCCCAGTCGGTCACCGGCCTGCCGGCGCATGCGCTGTATCGCGGCGTCCTGCCTTTCGTCGCCGTGCAGATCACAGCGCTGCTCATCATCACCTATGTGCCGGCGCTTTCCTTGGCACTCGGACAGTCGCTTTAGAACAAAAAAGGGGAACGTTGATGCTTTCTTCAATCTTCAAGGCTGCGGCATTGGGCACCGCCCTTGCCCTGCTGCCGCTGGCCATGTCGGCCAAGCCGGCGGCGGCGCAAGCGACGATGAAGCTTGCCTCCGCCACCATCAATGACGTCCAGCACGAATGGCAGAAGGTGTTCGCCGACGAACTCAAGAAGCGCGTCGGCGACGCGGTGAAGACCGAGATCTATCCGGCGAGCCAACTCGGCGCGATCCCGCGCATGGCCGAAGGAGTTCTGCTCGGCACCATTGAAGCCTTCACCACGCCGACCTCCTTCATGACCAATGTCGATCCGCGCTTCCAAGCCTTCGACGTGCCGGGCCTGTTCAAGACCCCGCAGGACGTCGACAACGCCATCCACGATCCCGAATACCGCGCGCATCTGGAAGAGATGTTCCTCGACAAGGGCCTGCGCGTGATCGGCGCGATCTACAACAGCCCAACTGTCGTCTTCACAATGAAGCCGGTGACCAAGCTTGAAGAGCTGAAGGGCCTGAAGATCCGCACCTTCGCTTCGCCCATGCAGATCAAGCCGATGGAACTCGCCGGTGCGACGCCGCTGCCGCTGGCATTGACGGAAGTGATCCCGCAGCTCGAGTCCGGCGGCCTCGATGGCATGTTGGTGGGCATGCCGATCCTGACTGCGTTCAAGTATTACGATGTCGGCAAGAACATCACCGACCTGCGTTTTGCCGAGATCGTGTCGGTCACGGTCGTCAACGAGGACTGGTTCCAGTCGCAAAGTGAAGACATCCGCAAGGCAATCATCGAAGCCGGCCGCGCAGCTGAGACCTCGGTGTTCCCATGGGGTGTCGCCAACGTCCAGAAGACCTATCAGGTCTGGGCCGACAATGGCGGTGTCGTCAACAAGCTGTCGGCCGACGAGCAGGCCAAGATGGAGGACGAGTTCCACAAGCTCGCCGACACGCTGGTCAACACCGACCCGGCCGTGAAGGCCGAGTATGAAAAGCTGAAGGCGCTCGTGGCATCGAAGGCGGCGCCGTGATGAACGCCACCTCCGCTCATCGGCAGACTAGCCGTCCGTCGCTCTCCGCGCAGGCCAACGCCTGTGCGACGGCGGGCAGCTTTTCAGCGCGCCGGTCGAGCGGGATGAGCGCGCGCGTCGCATATGCGCGTCCTGCAAAGCCGCACCACAGGCGTTCGACAGGCAAGTTCTCGCGCTTGTCGTTTAGTGCGGCATATGTGCCGCTCTGTGGGTCGAACCAGAGTTCGATGTGCAACTCGGCTCCGGGCGCGGCCTGGGCAAGCTCAAGCGAATACCAGTGGGCGATGTCGGCATGGCAGGCAATTGCCTCGCCTGCGGCATCGGTCACCGTCAGCGTCACTGGTGCGAGACCGTCGGTGCCTGTTCGGACCGTGATGTGGTGCAACTCGACTGCTGCGGCGGTGTTCGTGAGCGCCAGCAACGCCGGCAAAATTGTTCTCGTAAGCAATCAAGTATTCCTCTATCAATGTCTGAAATACGATATCAGACTTTGATCGAATAACAATAATACTTTGGAAGACTTCGACAAAGGAGGGTAACATGTTGAAGAATTTGAAATGCAGTGTAAGTGCATTGTTGCTTAGTGGCCTCATGCTAAGCGGCGCCTTTGCCGCCGACGTCAAGTCCATTGCAATTCTGACGCCCGAAGAGGGCACGGACTATGGCTGGAACCAGCAGGGCGTCGAGGCTGCCAAGGCAGCTGCCAAGGCGACCGGCGTGGAAGTAATCCTGGCACAGGGCCTCGGCTACGGCGACGTTCGCCCGACGCTGCGGGAACTGGCGTCGGAGGGCGCAAGCCTTCTCATAGCGCATGCCAGCGGCTACAACACCTCGGCTCCGGAAATCGCCAAGGAGCTGAAAGTTCCTGTCGCTATCGTTGATACGCCCGACGCGCTTAGCAAGGGTTTGATCGCAGACTACACGCTGAGCGGTCATGAAGGCGCCTATCTGGCCGGCCGTCTCGCCGCCAAGATGAGCCGCTCGAAGGCAGTCGGCATCGTCGTCTCGGGGGAGCCGCCGTCCTGGAACTCGCAGTCGGCTGCTTTCGCCCAGGGCGTCAAGGCCGAGAACCCCGAAGTGAAGGTGACCTATGCCGTGATCGGACCCGCCGCCTATAGCGACGCGGCCGGCGGAAAGCGTGTGACCGAAAGCGTCATCGCCTCTGGCGCCGACATCATCTTCGGACAGGGTAACGGTTCAAGCTTCGGCATGCTGCAGGCGGTCGAGACCACCAAAGCTGCCGATGGCGGCAAGGTCCATTTCATCGACGTGATCGGCGACAAGTCGCCCATCGACAAGGGCTTCCTGCTCTCGTCGGTGGTCTGGGACATTACCCCGGTCTACACGGCCATGATCAACGACCTGAAGGCCGATACCTTCGGCACCAAGAGCTACTCGATCGGCCTGAAGGACGACTCGGTCAAGCTTTTGAAGACGTCGGCCATTCCGGACAATGTGTGGTCCGAAATCCAGGCGGTTCGCGAGGAGATCATCTCGGGCAAGACCAAGGTTGAGCCGATCTTCGAGGCGACAGCCGTTCGCAAGCTGATGACGAACGTGACCGAGTAGTCAAACGGTTGGGTTCGCGGAGGGGCGGGCAGCTCGCCCCTCCGATCTGTATTGGCGGCGAGCCGCGGGCATTCTCATGACCAGTGTTTCTTCATCTCCGACGGCCGCAAAGCCGGATATCGTCACGCTCGAGCGGGTGACCAAGCGTTTCCCCGGCATCGTCGCCAACAACAGCGTCGATCTCTCGATCTGCGCCGGCGAGGTGCATGTGCTGCTTGGCGAAAACGGCGCCGGCAAGTCCACCCTCATCAGCATGCTGTCGGGCCTGCAGCAGCCGAGCGAAGGGCGCATCCTGGTCGACGGCGTGCCGACGCCGATTACCTCGCCGCGTCATGCGCTGGCGCTGGGTATCGGCACCGTGTTCCAGCACATGATGCTGGTGCCGACGCTGACGGTGGCGGAAAATCTGTTGCTTGGCGGCTCATGGTGGCAGCGCCCGAAGAGCGAAGAACTGGAGGCACGCGTCGCCGAGATCAGCCGCACACTCGGCATCACTGTCAATCTTCACGCCAAGGTTTCGGAGTTGTCGCTCGGCGAGCAGCAGCAGGTGGAAATCCTGCGCTCGATGCTACGCAACAGCCGCCTGCTGATCCTCGATGAATCCACTTCCATGCTGACGCCCAAAGGCATCGATGACCTTGGCGCGTTGATGCGCCGCCTGGTCGAACAGGGGCTGGCGATCGTCTTCATCACCCACAAGCTCAAGGAGGCCGCCGCTTTCGGCGATCGCATCTCGGTGCTCAAGCTTGGGCGCAAGGTTGGCGAAATCACGCCGGAACGGTTCCGCGCCCTCGGAGAGAGCGAGATCATCGCCGAGATCGTGGAACTGATGTTCGGCAAGAAGGAGAATGATCCGGGAGAGCAGGAGCGCGTCGTGCGCAGCTTCCCTGCTGACGCTGCCCCGCTTCTGGAGGTGCGCGATCTCGTTGTGCCGGCAACCGCGACGGCGCCGGGACTTGCCTCCATTTCGTTCAGTATACGCCCCGGCGAGTTGCTTGGTATCGCCGGTATCGACGGCAATGGGCAAAAACAGCTGGCCGAGGCGCTGGCTGGGCAACTGGCGACAAGCGGTGGATCGGTTCGACTGGCAGGCGAGAGCCTTGATCTGCTCGGAGTCGGTGAACGGCGCGAGAAAGGGCTGCGCTATCTGACCGACGACCGGCTGGGCGAGGGCACCGTCAGCACGTTTCCGGTGTCGATCAATTTCTTTCTCAAGCAGATCGGAACCTCGCCGTTCTGGCGCAACGGCGTCGAGCAGCGGCAGGAGATCGACCGCCGCGCCGGCGAGCTGGTGCGCGAATACGATGTTCGTACGCCGAGCATCAAGACACCGATCGGGCGGCTCTCGGGCGGCAACATCCAAAAAATCCTGATCGCGCGCGAACTCGCCGAAGGCGTGAAGGCGGTCATCTTCAACAAGCCGACTTACGGGCTGGACCTGGCCAATACGCTGGCGACGCGACAGCGCGTCCACGATATCGCCGCGCGTGGCATGGCGGTACTCCTGATCTCCACCGATCTCGAGGAATTGTTGAGCATGTGCGACCGCATCGCCGTCATGTCCGGTGGCGCGTTGGTCGGTGTGGTCGAGAATTCCGGCGACGCCCGCACCAGGGTCGGACGCCTTATGATTGGACTCGCGGCATGAGCGTCGAAACCACACAGGCCAGCGCCACTGCGCTTGAACCATCCGTTCCTGAAGCCGGCCGGAGTGATCTGCTGCGCAGGCTTGCGATGACGCTCGGGCCAATCCTGGCGGCCCTGGTCATCGCCGGCTGTATCCTGCTGGCGGTCGGCGTCAACCCGCTGACCTACTACGGCTTCGTCATCGAGCGCGGCCTGCTGTCGCCGCTCGGAGTGCAGCAGACGCTGACACGCATGGCGCCGCTGTTGTTTTTGGCTGCCGGCCTCATCGTGGCCTTCCGCGCTGGCATGTGGAATCTGGGTGGCGACGGGCAATTCCTGCTCGGTGCTGTGAGCGCGGCTGCCGCCGGCCCGTTTCTCGTCCAGTTTCTGCCGGTGTGGCTGGCGCTGACTTGCGCTTTCTTGCTGGCTACGGCAGTGGCGATGCTGTGGTCGCTGTTGCCGGCGCTGCTGCGCGCCTATCAGGGCGTCAACGAGATCATCACCACGCTCATGATGACTTTCCTCGGCACGTCCCTTGCCAATGTGCTGGTCAAGCTGGTCTTCCTCGATCCGTCGACCACGGTTCCGCAGACGCGGACGCTGCCGGTCGAGGATCGCCTGCCGCGATTGTTCGACACCACCATCTCGAGCGGTCTGCTGCTGGGGCTGGTCGCCATCATCGCCGTGCATCTGGTGATGACACGCACGGCCTTCGGCCTGAAGCTGCAGGTGGTAGGCGCCAATCCGCGCGCGGCAGTACATTCCGGCCTTGGCGTGCCGAAGCTCACGATCGCCGTCTTTGCGATTTCCGCTGGGCTTGCGGGCCTGGCCGGCGCCGTCGACATTCTCGGCGTGCAGGGCAATGTCCGTGCCGACTGGAACCCGGCCTACGGGATGGCGGTCATTCCGATGGTGTTTCTGGCCCGCATGAACGGCTTTGCGGCCATCGGCTTTGTGTTCATGCTTTCGGTCCTGTCGATCGGCGGCGAAAGCGCCGCGCGCCGGCTTGGGGTGCCGCACCACTTCACGCTCGTGCTCGTTTCCGTCGTGCTCATCATGCTGGCGGTCGCCGAATATATCGACCACCACTTCATCAAATCGCGGAAGGCCTGAGCCATGTCTGGACTTTTCAGCGAAGTCTTTCTTGCCGCGCTTCTGTTCGGGGCCGTCACCGCCGCCGTGCCGCTGCTTCTTGCCGGGCTTGGCGAGCAGATGTCGGAAAAGGCAGGGGTGCTCAACATCGGCATCGAGGGCATGATGATCTTCGGGGCCTATCTCGGCTTCGTGGGTGCCTTTTATTCCGGGTCGCTGTGGGTTGGCTTTCTCGTCGGCGCACTTGGCGGCATGGCGGTTGCGCTGGTGATGGCGCTGCTCTGCGTGCGCCTCGGCCTCAACCAGATCGTGATCGGCATTGCGCTCACGCTTGGGCTCGAGGGGCTGACGGCGCTTCTGCACCATTTCCAGTTCTCGCGCAGCTATCCGCGCCTGCCTGCGGCCGACAAGACGCCGATTCCGCTTCTCGCCGACATTCCTGTGCTGGGGCCCGCGCTCTTCCAGCACCATCTGATCGTCTATTTAGCGGTCGCGCTGGTGTTCGTGATGATCTACATTTACCGCCGCACGCAGTTGGGCCTCAACTTGCAGGCTGTGGGCGACAAGCCAGCCGCGCTCGACGTGGCAGGCATCGATGTGATCCGTACCCGCACAATCGCAGTGCTGACCACCGGCGCGCTGGCCGGTCTGGGCGGCGCCTATCTCGCCAATGTCGGCGCCGGCATCTTCATTCCCTTCATCACAAACGGCGCAGGCTTCCTCGGCATCGTGCTGGCGATGCTGGCGCGCGGTCGCCCCCTGTGGGTGCTGTTCGGCGCGCTATTGTTCGGCGTCTGCCTGTCGCTGACCACGGCAATGCAGGTCGCGGGCATCAATATTCCGACCGACGTGATCCAGATGCTGCCGTTCCTGGCGGTGATGGTCATGCTCATCCTGTTCGGTCGCAAGGCAAGCCTGCCTGCGGCGCTTGGCATTCCCTATGAGCGCGGTGCGCGCTGACCAAGAGACGAGTGACGATCCAGTCGCGGTGGAGAAGCCGCGGCGCAAACAGGAGGTAAGGATGTCCGATACGAAGGTTTATCTGCTCGACGGCGGTTCGTTGGTGCTCGACGGCTACCATGTCTACTGGAACCGCGGGCCGGGCGGGGAAGTGCGTTTTCCGGTCTACTCGATCCTGGTCGAACATGCCGAAGGCCGATTCCTGATCGATACCGGCTTCGACTATGACCACGTCATGAAGGTCCTGCCCTTCGAAAAGCCGATCCAAAGCAAGGACCAGACGATTCCGGGCGCTCTGGCGCTGCTGGGACTGGAGCCGAAGGACATCGACGTGGTCGTCAACTCGCATTTCCACTTCGACCATTGCGGCGGCAACAAATATTTCCCGCATGCCAAGAAGCTCTGCCACAAGAGCGAAGTGCCGCAGGCCTGCAACCCGCAGCCTTTCGAACATCTCGGCTATTCGGATCTGAGTTTTTCGGCAGAGGCCGCCGAGGCGCGGGGCGCTACTGATCAGTTGATGGAAGGCACCACGCGGGCGAACTCCACCTTTGAAGGTATCGAGGGCGACGTCGAGCTTGCCAAGGGCGTCAGGCTGATTTCGACGCCGGGCCATTCCATCGGCCACTACAGCCTCATGGTGGATTTCGCCAAGCGCAAGCCAATCCTTTTCACGATCGACGCCGCATACACACAAAAGAGCCTTGAGACCCTGTGCCAGGCGGCCTTTCATATCGACCCGGTGGCGGGCGTTAGCTCGATGCGGCGGGTAAGGAAGCTCGCCGAGGATCACGGTGCCGAGCTGATGTACTCGCACGACATGGACAATTTCAAAACCTACAGGACCGGCACGCAGTTTTACGGCTGACGAGCGGGCGAATTGGAGCAGGACAATGCGATACAGTGACAACGCCGACCCGGTGATTACGCTCACCTCGGGTCCGGTCAACGCCTATGCGGACGTGCTGCGCGGACTAGGGCGCACCGTACTTTACGATTACGATCCGGCGTTCCAGCTCTTCTACCAAAATGTCGTTGCCAAGACGCAGAAGGCGATGCGCCTGTCGACCCGGCCTGTGCTGTTGCAGGGCGAACCGGTGATGGGGCTGGAAGCGGCAGCCGCTTCGCTCATCACCCGCGATGATGTCGTGCTGAACCTCGCATCGGGCGTGTACGGCAAAGGTTTCGGCTACTGGGCGAAGCGCTACTCGCACAACCTGCTGGAGATCGAGACGCCATATAACGAGGCGATCGATCCGCAGGCGGTTGCCGACATGTTGAAGAAGCATCCGGAGATCACAATCGTCTCCGTCTGCCATCACGACACGCCGTCGGGCACGATCAACCCGATCGACGAGATCGGAGCGATCGTCGCGGCGCATGGTGCCTATTTCATTGTCGATGCGGTGTCGTCTTTCGGTGGCATGAAGACCCATCCGGAGGACTGCAAGGCCGATCTTTACGTGACCGGCCCGAACAAGTGCCTCGGCGCGCCGCCCGGGCTGACAATGATGGGCGTGAGTGATCGCGCCTGGGCCAAGATGAAGGCCAATGCGGCAGCGCCGCGCGCCTCCGTGCTCAGCATTCTCGATTGGGAGCATGCCTGGTCGAAGGACAAGCCTTTCCCGTTCACGCCTTCGGTTTCCGAGATCAACGGTCTCGACGTGGCACTTGACCTTTATCTCAAAGAAGGTCCGGAAGCTGTCTGGGCGCGCCATGCGCTGACCGCCAAGGCAACGCGCGCCGGTGCGGCGGCGATGGGGCTTTCGATCTGGGCGGCAAACGAGAAGATCGCTTCGCCCACCACCACCGCCATACGCAAGCCAGAAGGCGTAGACGAAGGGGCGCTGCGGCAGGCCGTGCGCGAACGCTACGGCGTGGTCTTTTCGTCGGGACGTGGCGAGACGCTCGGCAAACTCACGCGCATCGGCCACATGGGCCCGACCGCGCAACCGATCTACGCGGTGGCCGCACTAACCGCACTTGGCGGCGCACTGAACGCCATGGGGCAGAAGCTGGCCGTCGGCAAGGGCATCGACGCAGCCCTTGCAGTCATCGACGCAGACGCATGAATTTTCACAAAACAGGATTTGAGGGAGATTGGTCATGAGTGAACGGCTTTCAGGAAGGACCGCCCTGGTTACCGGGTCGGCACAAGGCATCGGCAAGGCAATCGCCAAGCGTCTGGCGGCCGACGGCGCGACCGTCGTGATCAGCGACATCAATGCCGAAGGCGCCAAGTCCGCGGCCGCTTCCATCGGCGGCAAGGCGCGCGCCATTGCGGCCGACGTTTCGGATCCGGCCTCGGTCAAGGCCCTTTTTTCCGAGCTCGAGACGTTGGGCGGCGTCGACATCCTCGTCAACAATGCCAGTATCGTGCCCTTCGTAGCGTGGGACGATGTGGATCTGGATCACTGGCGCAAGATCATCGACGTCAATCTGACGGGGACGTTCCTCGTAACCCGTGCCGCGACCGACCAGATGCGCGCAGCCAAAAAGCCGGGCCGCGTCATCAACATCTCCTCCAACACCTTCTTTGCCGGCACGCCCAACATGGCTGCCTATGTTGCCGCCAAGGGCGGGGTGATCGGCTTCACACGCGCACTGGCGACCGAGCTCGGCAAATACAACATCACCGCCAATGCCGTGACACCGGGCCTGATCGAGAGCGATGGCATCAAGGACAGCCCGCACAACCAGGCGTTCGGTTTCGTCGAGATGCTTCAGGCGATGCCCGGCAAGGGTCAGCCTGAGCATATCGCCGACGTGGTTGCGTTCCTCGCTTCGGACGATGCGCGCTGGATCACCGGCCAGACGCTGAATGTCGACGCTGGCATGGTCCGGCACTGAAAACGGAATATGAGGCGCGGCCGGGTTTGCCGCGCCTCGGCGCTCCATGCGCCACGACCGGCCGGCGGAGCTTTCCGACATCTTCCTCGTCCGCGCTCAAGCCGGCATGGCGGGTGACCCGGCGATTGAGTTGCGCGCAATCCAACAAGTCTACAGTGCCGCGCGTGGCCGGCACATGAGGTGTATTTGCGAGGTTTCCCGTGCCTCGGTCCATCAGCGCTGCCGGAATCTGTTGATCCAATTGGCGAGGAAAAGTATTCCTCTTGTCGACAAAAGGATTCCCAGATGAGCAATACCCAAGCCAAGTCCATTCCTGAACGCAAGCGAGGCTCGGGCGTGAAGGTGGTCTACGACCTTCTTCGCGACGAGATCCTTGATCTGGTGCTGCCGCCCGGCAGCCCGATCGACGAGGTGCAGTTGGCTGAGCGCTTCAAGATGTCGCGCACGCCCATTCGCGAGGCGCTGGTGCGGCTGGCGGGTGAAGGGCTCATTGCCACTTTGCCCAATCGCTCGACGATGGTGTCGAACATCGACTTCCTGAACATGCACACCTATTTCGACGCGCTGGTGCTGATGTACCGCGTCACGACGCGGCTGGCGGCCCAGCATCACCGCGCAGAGGACCTCAAGGTGATCCGCGCCCACCAGGCTGAATTCGCCGCCGCCGTGCAGGCTCAGGATGCGCTGGCCATGATCGCCACAAATGCGGCCCTGCATCAGGCGATTTCGGAAGCCGGCCGCAATCCGTATTTCACCAGCCTCTTCAACCGGCTCCTCGACGAGGGGCGGCGCATCCTCAGGCTTTACTACCAGTCCTATGAGGACCGGCTGCCGCAGCGCTTCGTCGACGAGCATGAGGAAATGATCGCGGTCATAGCAGCTCGCGACGTCGAGGCGGCCGATCGCCTGGCCAAGGCGCATGCCGAGCAGATCGTGGACCAGATCCAGAAGCTATTTACCCGAAACGAGCGGCTGGAGGTGGCGTTGTGAGTCCTTGTCGATTTCTTGTCGACAAATAAAATCCAAAGAGTATAATTCGAGGCGAGGGCACGGACTCGGGCGTCTGATATGGCGTGGCGGTCTCTGCCGATGCGACAGGCCAAAAGGAGTTTGAGATGAAAACCGAGATTTTCACTGGCGTAATTCCCGCACTGATGACCCCTTGCAAAGAGGACCGCAGCCCTGACTTCGATGCCTTGGTCCGCAAGGGCAAGGAGTTGATTGCACAGGGAATGTCGGCCGTCGTCTATTGCGGCTCGATGGGTGACTGGCCGCTGCTGACCGACGAACAGCGCATGGAAGGCGTGGAACGCCTGGTTAAGGCCGGCGTGCCGGTCATCGTCGGCACCGGTGCCGTCAACACCGCCACGGCCGTCGCGCATGCCGCGCATGCCCAGAAGGTCGGTGCGCAGGGCCTGATGGTCATCCCGCGCGTCCTGTCGCGCGCTACGGTCGTCGCTGCCCAGAAGAACCATTTCAAGGCCATTCTGTCGGCCGCCCCGGACCTGCCGGCGGTCATCTACAACAGCCCCTACTACGGCTACGCCACCCGCGCCGACCTGTTCTTCGCGCTGCGCGCCGAGCACCCGAACCTCATCGGCTTCAAGGAGTTCGGTGGTGCGGCCGACATGCGCTATGCGGCCGAGCACATCACCAGCCGCGATGACGACGTCCTCCTGATGATCGGCGTCGACACCTGCGTGTTCCAGGGCTTCGTGAACTGCGGCGCGACCGGCGCCATCACCGGTATCGGCGTCGTGCTGCCGAAGGAAGTCCTGCACATGTGCAATCTGGCACGCGCCGCCGCCGCCGGTGATGCGGAGGCCCGCCAGCGCGCGCTCGAACTGGAGCAGGCGCTCGCCGTCCTCTCTTCCTTCGACGAAGGCCCGGACCTGGTCCTCTACTTCAAGCACATGATGGTGCTGAAGGGCGATAAGGAATACACGCTGCACTTCAACGAGACCGACGCGCTCTCTGAAAGCCAGCGCGGCTATGTCGAAGCCCAGCTCAAGCTGTTCGACACCTGGTATGCCGAGTGGAGCAAGCTCCCGGGCGCCGTGCAGAAGTACAAAGGCTGATCGCACAGTACCTTCGCCTTCGAGAAGGCCCTCCCACCGGGAGGGCCTTTTCTTTTGCGCAAACGGTGCCGCAGCCCCCGGATTAGGACCGGGATGACGCAAGGCGGGCCGCCTCTGGCGGGCGCATTGTTGGAGGCTCTCCCAGCGGGAGGGCCTTTTGCTTGTCCGGGGGAGGGGGCGCTCGGCCACCGGGCGACAAAAAAACCTCCGCCCCTGGATCAGGGCCGGAGGTTGAAGCGGGTGCCGGGAAGTGGCGGTGAAGGCTTACGAGACGGCGTGGAGGCCGAGTGCGAGAAGGCGGTCGAGCTGTTCCATCTCGGCAGCTGAAAGCACGATGCCTTGGGCCTCCGACTTCGCGCGCGCAACATAGCGGCGCTGCGAGGGCAGGCGGGCGCCCTGGCCGGCGATGGCCTCGAACAGCGTCTCCGCGCGGGCGAAGGGATCGCCGGGGCGGCCTGCAGCGAAGGCTTCGGGCGAAAAGGCGATGATGAGTTCGCCGTGGGGTGGCGACAGCGTCGTGGTGCCAAGATATTCGAGCACTTCCGGACTGGTCAGGTCGCCGATCATGATCCCGGCCAACAGCTCGATCATCGTGCCGATGGCCGATCCCTTGTGGCCGCCGAAGGGCAGCATGGCCCCGGCGAGCGCGGCCTCCGGATCGGTCGTCGGATGGCCTTCCGCATCGATCGCCCAGCCTTCGGGCAAGGGCTTGCCGGCGCGGCGGTGCAGTTCGATCTCGCCGCGCGCCGCGACCGAGGTAGCGAAGTCGAACACATAGGGCGACTTGTCCTTCCGCGGCCAGCCGAAGGCGAAGGGGTTCGTGCCGAGCAGCGGCTTGTTGCCGCCAGATGGCGCCACCGAGGCGTAGCTCGGGCACATGACGATTCCGGCGAGACCCTGTTCGGTCAGTGCCTCCACCTCCGGCCAGAGGGCGGAGAAATGGGTGCAGTCGTTGATGACCAGGGCCGCAAGGCCGCAAGAGCGGGCGCGTTCGGCGAGTACCGGCACGCCGAGTTCGAAGGCGGGATTGGCAAATCCGTTCCTGGCGTTCACCCTGACGATCGCCGAGCCTTCCTGCTGCACGAGCTCCGGCACGGCGTCCGGCTTCACCTTGCCTGCCTTGACCGTGCGCAGCGCGCCTTCGATCCGGTAGATGCCGTGCGATTTGCAGGCGTCGCGCTCCCCGGCCACAATCACCCGGGCGACGGCCCCCGCCTGGATGGCGTTCAGCCCTGCCTTGCGGAAGATCGCCTCGACGCGCTCATGCAGCGCGCTAATTGCCAGGGTGGTGGTCTCACTCATTTTGTCTCTCTCATGCCTGGGTCCGACCGGAACGGGCGGTGCGGTTGAAATTCTGCATACATAGAGTATACAAATATTCGACAAGTGCAATTCGACTGCGGGCCGTTCGACGCCGAGCGGCGCGCCGGGTCATTCAGAAAGGAACCTCCCATGGCCTTCACCCCCAAAGGAAAACACCTCGTCGCGGGCGAATGGCTCGATGGCGCCGGTACCTTCGCGAGTGCCCCCGCGCACGGCCCGGTGCATCACTTTGCCGCCGGCACTGTGGAAGTGGTGAACCGCGCCTGTGAGGCTGCCGAAGATGCGTTCTGGAGCTACGGCTATTCCTCGCGCAAGGAGCGTGCCACTTTCCTGCGCGCCATCGCCGAGGAGATCGAAGCCCGCGCCGCTGACATCACCGAGATCGGCAGCCAGGAAACCGGCCTGCCCGAGGCGCGGCTGCAGGGCGAACGAGGCCGCACGACCGGCCAACTCAGGCTGTTTGCCGACCACATCGAGAAGGGCGACTATCTCGATCGCCGCCTGGACGCGGCAATGCGCGACCGCCAGCCGGCGCCGCGCCCGGAAATCAGGCTTGCCCAGCGGCCGGTGGGGCCGGTGGCGGTCTTCGGCGCCTCGAATTTCCCGCTCGCCTTTTCGACCGCCGGTGGCGACACCGCGGCTGCGCTAGCAGCCGGCTGCCCTGTCGTGGTAAAGGGCCATTCGGCGCATCCCGGCACCGGCGAGATCGTGGCCCAGGCCATCGAGGCTGCCATTGCCAGGACCGGCGTGCACCCTGGCGTATTTTCGCTGATCCAGGGCGGCAGCCGCGAGGTCGGTCATGCGCTGGTGCAGCATCCGCTGATCAAGGCAGTGGGCTTCACCGGCTCGCTTGCCGGAGGTCGTGCGCTCTTCGATCTCTGCGCGGCGCGACCGGAGCCGATCCCGTTCTTTGGCGAGCTCGGCTCGGTCAACCCGATGCTGCTGCTTCCCGAGGCGCTGGAGGCACGGGCCGAGTCACTGGGCCAGGGCTGGGCGGGTTCGCTCACCATGGGTGCAGGTCAGTTCTGCACCAATCCCGGCATCGCGGTTGTGATCGATGGCGCTGATGCCGACCGCTTCGTCGGAGCCACGGTCGAGGAACTTGCCAAGGTGGGACCGCAGACCATGCTGACCGACGGCATCGCCAAGGCCTATCACGACGGCCAGGCACGCTTTGCCATGCGAAACACGGTCAAGCCGCTGCTCGTGACCGAATCGTCCGGCCGTGCCGCCACCCCGAACCTGTTCGAGACGACGGGCGCGCAGTTTCTTGCCGACCATGCCTTGGGCGAGGAGGTCTTCGGGCCGCTCGGCATGGTCGTCCGGGTCGGCTCGCTCGACGAGATGGAGCAGATCGCGCGCGGGTTCGAAGGCCAGCTGACCGCAACCATCCATATGGATGAGGGCGATCTCGAAGCAGCACGCCGCCTCCGCCCGGTGCTGGAGCGGAAAGCAGGCCGCGTGCTGGTCAATGGGTTCCCCACCGGGGTCGAAGTGGTCGATTCGATGGTGCATGGCGGACCCTATCCGGCCTCGACCAACTTCGGCGCAACGAGCGTCGGCACGATGTCCATCCGCCGGTTCCTGCGCCCTGTATCCTACCAGAACATGCCTGAAGGCCTGCTGCCCGAGGACTTCTTCGGCTGAGCCACACTCTCGACCTTGCGAGGGCGGGCCTTACATAAGGGAAGGTCCGCTCTCTGCGTCACGGAAATGACGCTCCGTCATATACTTTTTGTATACGCCTTGTATTTTTACGTTGATTTACGCTCTCCGACGCGATTTAGTGCGCCGCCGTCAACCGACAGACCAAGACAACTCAGGGAGAGAGTGCAACATGAAAACCTCGGTCCTCGCCTTCGGCCTCATGGCCGCTACCGCACTGACCAGCCAGGCTCACGCCGACAAGCTGGACGACATCATCGCGTCGGGTACGCTGCGCTGCGCGGTCGTTCTCGACTTCGCGCCGATGGGCTCGCGCGACGAGAACAACAATCCGATCGGCTTCGACGTCGATTACTGCAACGATCTGGCCAAGTCGCTCGGCGTCACCGCCGAGATCGTCGAGACGCCGTTCCCCGAGCGCATTCCGGCGCTGATGTCGGGCCGCGTCGACGTGGGCGTTGCCTCGACCTCCGACACGCTCGAGCGCGCCAAGACCGTGGGCATGTCGATTCCCTACTTCGCCTTCGAGATGGCGGTCACCGCCAACGAGAAGTCGGGCGTCAAGTCCTTCGAGGATATGAAGGGCAAGATCGTGGGCGCAACCGCCGGCACCTTCGAGGCCATCGCGCTCGAGAAGCAGGTCAAGGAATGGGGCGTGGGCGAGTTCCGCCCCTACCAGACGCAGGCCGATGTGTTCCTCGCTCTCAGCCAGGGCCAGATCGACGCTACCGTATCCACTTCGACCGTCGCGCAGGCCAATGTGAAGACCGGCAAGTTCGCCGGCATCTCGGTGGTCGGCAAGGCACCCTTCGACATCGACTATGTCGCCCTCTTCACCAATCGTGAGGAATACGGCCTCATCAACTACCTCAACCTGTTCATCAACCAGCAGGTCCGCACCGGCCGCTATGCCGAACTCTATGAAAAGTGGGTCGGCGGCGAGCTACCGTCCCTGTCGGTTAACGGCGTTTACCGCTAATCTGACCGTTTTCCCGACGGCGCGAGGCATACACCTCGCGCCGTTGATCCTTCGTAAGGTGAGACGGTAATGTTCAACTACACCTTCCATTGGAACCAGGCGCTCAAGGCATTGCCTCAGATGCTCGACGGCGCGCTGGTCACGCTACAGGTAGCGCTTCTGTCCATGGCCATCGGCCTGGCACTGGCCATCGCGCTCACGTTGTTCCGGCTGTCCGGCAACCGCATTCTCGGCGGCTTCGCTACCGCCTGGGTCGAAGTGGCGCGAAATACGCCCGCGCTGTTCCAGATCTACATGGCCCATTTCGGGCTCGGCAATTTCGGCATCCACCTGAGCCCGTTCACGTCGCTCCTGATTGGCATCGCCTTCAACAATGCAGGCTACCTGGCCGAGAATTTCCGTGGCGCGCTCAAGGCCATCCCGGAGACCCAGACACGCGCCGGGCGCTCGCTGGGGATGACCTCGCTGCAGGCCTTCCGGCTGATCGTGCTGCCGCAGATGCTGCGCGTTGCCTTCCTGCCGGCCACCAACCAGATGGTCTGGGCGATCCTGATGACCTCGCTTGGCGTCACCGTCGGCATGAATACCGATCTCGCCGGGGTTACGCAGGAACTGAATGCCCGCTCCTTCCGCACCTTCGAATTCTTCGCCCTGGCTGCGGTGATCTACTATCTGATCGCCAAGGCCGTGACGCTGGCTGCCCGGGCCTTCGCCTCGCGCATGTTCCGCTACTGAGACAGGTGAGAGATGTTTAACACTGCCCTTACATGGAGTGATCTCGCCTTCCTTGCGCAAGGCGCCGGAATGACGCTTGCCGTCACCGCCGTTTCTGTCGCCGCCGGCACCGTGCTCGGTGTCCTGTTCGGCGTCATCCGCTTCCAGTTCGGCCCATACTGGGCCGCGCCCCTGACCTTCGTCCTCGACGTGTTCCGCTCGGTCCCTTTGCTGATCCAGCTCGTACTGGGCAATGCCTTGCAGTCCATCATGAAGCTGGGCTGGCCACCGTTCACGACCTCCTGCGTGGTGCTGTCGCTCTATACCGCGGCCTATTGCACCGAAATCGTTCGCGGCGGCATCGACTCCGTGCCGGGGACTACCCGTCGCGCGGCCCGCTCGCTCGGCATGACCTGGTGGCAGGACATGCGCTATATCGTGGCGCCGCTTGCCATCCGCGTTTCGCTGCCTTCGTGGATCGGCCTGACGCTTGGCGTCATGAAGGACTCCGCGCTCGTACTCTGGCTTGGACTGATCGAACTTCTGCGCGCCTCGCAGATTCTCGTCACCCGCCTGCAGGAGCCGTTGTTCATCCTGCTGATCTGCGGCGCCATCTACTTCCTCCTCAGCTTCCCCATCGCCCGACTTGGCGGGTATCTCGAAAAACGGTGGTCCCCCAATGATTGAGATCGAAAACGTCCGCAAATCCTTCGGCTCGCTGGAGGTCCTCAAGGGTATCAACCTTACCGTCCAGAAGGGCGAGGTGGTCACCATCATCGGCGGCTCGGGCTCCGGAAAGTCGACGCTGCTTACCTGCATCAACGGGCTGGAGCCGATCGATTCGGGCCGCATCGTGATCGACGGCACCGAGGTCCATGCCAGGAGCACCGACCTCAACAAGCTGCGCCAGAAGGTGGGCATCGTCTTCCAGCAGTGGAATGCCTTCCCGCATCTGACCGTGCTTGAAAACGTGATGCTCGCGCCCCGCAAGGTGCTCGGCCTGTCGAAGGACAAGGCCGAGGAGATTGCGGTGAAGCAGCTGACCCATGTCGGCCTCGCCGAGAAGCTTCTGGTTTATCCGAACCGCATGTCGGGCGGCCAGCAGCAGCGCATGGCCATCGCACGTGCGCTCGCCATGTCGCCTACCTATATGCTGTTCGACGAGGTGACCTCGGCGCTTGATCCGATGTTGGTCGGCGAAGTGCTGGACACGCTGCGCATGCTCGCTTCCGAAGGCATGACGATGATCTGCGTGACCCATGAGATGAAGTTCGCGCGCGAGGTCTCCGACCGCGTGGCCTTCTTCCATCAGGGCGTCATGGCTGAGATCGCGGTGCCGGAGCAGCTGTTCGACGCGCCCCAGCATCCCGAGACCAAGAAGTTCCTTGCCGCGACGCATTGAGGGCATGATGAAAGAACAGGCCGACGTCATCGTCATCGGGGCAGGGGTCGTAGGGCTCTCGGCGGCGATTGCCGCCCAGGCGCGCGGTCTTTCGGTCACCGTGCTCGATCGCGAGGGTCCGGCCGCTGGTGCTTCCGCCGGCAATGCCGGGGCTTTCGCCTTCACCGACATTTTGCCGCTGGCGTCGCCGGGCATCCTGCGGAAGGCACCGAAATGGCTGCTCGATCCGCTCGGCCCGCTGTCGGTACCGCCCGCCTACGCCGTGCAGATCGCGCCGTGGATGTTCCGCTTCTGGCGAGCCTGCTCGGCGAAGCGCGTGGCGCATTCGACCACGGCGCAGACTGCGCTGATGGATCTGTCGAAGGCGGAACTCGAGCCTTTCCTTGAGCAGACAGGCACGATGCCGATGCTGCGCAAGAACGGCAATCTCCAGGTTTATGAGGGCGAGGCAGAGCTCAAGGCATCGCTGCCGGGCTGGAAGGTGCGGGAGGAGCATGGGATCGAGTTCCATCACCTCAACGCGGCCGACATGGCTGAGATTCAGCCCGGTCTTGCGCCGCGCTTCACCCATGGCACGTTCACGCCCGGCTGGTACTCGATTGCCGATCCGAAGCTCTACACGTTGGCGCTGGCCGAGCATTTCCGCGCAGCGGGCGGGACCATCGAACGCGCCGAGGTGACGGCGCTGCGGCCGCTCGACAGCGGAGTCGAGATCGTATCGGCCGACGGCAACACCCGGCGTGCCGCAAAAGTGGTTCTGTCGGCCGGTGCCTTCTCGCATCGCATCGCCAGGACGCTGGGCGAGAGCATCCCGCTGGAAACCGAGCGCGGCTATAACACCACGCTGCCATCAGATGCCTTCGACCTGCGCACCCAGGTCACGTTTGGCGGCCATGGCTTCGTCGTCACCCGCCTGTCCACCGGCATCCGCGTCGGCGGGGCGGTGGAACTCGGCGGCCTGAAGCTGGCTCCGAATTTCCGCCGCTCGGAGGCCATGCTGAAAAAGGCGCAGGCTTTCCTGCCCGGTCTCAAGCCGGGCGGCGGGGTGCAATGGATGGGCTTCCGCCCGTCGCTGCCCGACAGCCTGCCGGCCATCGGCCAGGCCCGCGCCACGCCACGCATCATCTACGCATTCGGCCACGGCCATCTCGGCCTGACCCAATCGGCGGGCACCGCCCGGATCGTCGCCGACCTCTTGACCGGCAAGGCGCCCGCCATCGACATTGCATCCTTCTCGCCTCAAAGATTCTGACAGGGGTCTCCACCATGGCCAACCATACTTTCTCGTGCATCGACGGACATACGTGCGGAAATCCCGTCCGCCTCGTTTCGGGCGGCGGCCCGCGCCTTGAGGGCGCGAACATGCTGGAAAGGCGCGCGCACTTCCTGCGCGAGTTCGACTGGATCCGCACTGGCCTGATGTATGAGCCGCGCGGCCATGACATGATGTCTGGTTCGATCCTCTATCCGCCGACGCGGCCCGACTGCGACGTCGCCGTGCTGTTCATCGAAACTTCGGGCTGCCTGCCGATGTGCGGCCACGGCACGATCGGCACCATCACCATGGCGATCGAGAACGGCCTGATCACGCCGCGCGAGCCGGGCAAGCTGTCGATCGACGCGCCCGCCGGCAAGGTCGACATCACCTATCGCCAGGAGGGTCGTTTCGTCGAGGAAGTGCGCCTCACCAACGTTCCGGGCTTCCTCTATGCCGAAGGCCTGACCGCGGAGGTCGAGGGTCTGGGCGAGATCGTGGTCGACGTCGCCTATGGCGGCAATTTCTACGCCATCGTCGAGCCGCAGAAGAACTTTCGCGATATGGCCGATCACACGGCGGGCGAGCTGGTGGGCTGGAGCCCGAAGCTGCGCGCAGCACTCAACGAAAAATACGAATTCATCCACCCCGAGCACCCGCAAATCCAGGGCCTCAGCCACATCCAGTGGACCGGCAAGCCGACGGTCGAAGGGGCGCACGCCCGCAACGCCGTGTTCTATGGCGAGAAGGCCATCGACCGCTCGCCCTGCGGCACCGGCACCTCGGCCCGCATGGCGCAGCTCGCCGCCAAGGGCAAGCTGAAGGTTGGCGACGAGTTCTGGCATGAATCGATCATCGGCTCGATCTTCAAGGGCCGGGTCGAGGCCGCGACGAAGGTCGCCGATCGCGACGCGATCATCCCCTCCATCGCGGGCTGGGCGCGGCAGACCGGTATCAACACGATCTTCATCGACGACCGCGACCCGTTCGCGCACGGCTTCGTGGTGAAATGAGCCAGCAAGCGCCCGCGCGCAGCATCCTGGGCGGTACGGCCAGCGGGCCGATAATCGCGTCCAGGGAGGCGCTCAGCTTCTGGGGCGGGGTCGACCCCGCCACCGGTAGCGTCATCGACGTGCACCATCCGCTGCACGGGACGTGCCTCACCGGCAGCATCCTGATGATGCCGTCGAGCCGCGGCTCCTGCACCGGCTCGGGCGTGCTTCTGGACCTCGTGCTGACCGGTCGTGCGCCGACGGCGCTGGTGTTTTCAGAAGCCGAGGACGTGCTGACGCTTGGTGCGCTGATTGCTTCCGAGCTGTTCGGCAAGCCTCTGCCGGTGCTGCGGCTGGCGCCCGAGGCCTATAAGGCTCTGTCGCGTGCGAAATCGGCGCGGATCACCGACACTGCCATTGAGGCCGACGGCCTCGTGCTATCGGTCAGTCCGCCGGCTACTTCCGAACTCGAACTTACCGAGGCCGACCGCGCCATGCTCGATGGCCGCGACGGCGTGGCCGTGCAGCAGGCGATGCGCATCATCTCGGCCATGGCGGCACAACAGGGCGCGCGTGGGCTGGTTGATGTGACGCAGGTCCATATCGATGGCTGCATCTATGCCAGCCCGGCGAACCTGACCTTTGCCGAAAAGATGGCCGACATGGGCGCGCGCGTCCGTGTGCCGTCGACGATGAACGCCATTTCGGTCGATCGCGCCAACTGGCAGGCGCAAGGCGTGCCGGACGATTTCGGTGGCCCGGCGGCGCGGTTGGCCGACGCCTATGTCCGCATGGGCTGCCGGCCGACATTCACCTGCTCGCCCTATCTGCTCGACAGCGCTCCCGAACGGGGCGAAACGATCGCCTGGGCGGAATCCAACGCCGTCATCTTTGCCAACACCGTGCTCGGCGCGCGGACGGCCAAGCATCCTGACTTCCTCGACCTCTGCATTGCGCTCACGGGGCGCGCGCCGCTGTCGGGCGTCTATCTCGACATCCATCGCAAGGCCCGACGCGTCATCGACGTCGATCTGCCAGAGGCCGTCGACGATGCCTTCTGGCCGTTGGTTGGCTACCTCGCCGGCCGTGCGGCACCCGATCGCATCCCGCTCCTGCGCGGACTGGCCTCGGCTCGACCCACGCGCGACGACCTCAAGGCGCTGTGCGCGGCCTTCGGCACGACCTCGGCGGCACCCATGCTACATGTCGAAGGGGTGACGCCCGAAGCAGATAGTGCGGCTGCCGACGATGCCGACCGCGCAACCATCACTCGGGCCGACATGCTTGCCGCGTGGAAGATCCTGAACGCAGGGCCCGAGCAGGTGGAACTCGTCGCTATCGGCAGCCCGCACGCGTCGCTTGACGAATGCCGGATGCTGGCCGCCGCACTCGACGGACGCAAGCGGCACCCTGCAGTCGCGGTGATTGTCACCGCCGGCCACCAGGTCATATCAGATGCCCGCTCCGACGGCACGCTGGCGCGCCTGGAGGAAAGCGGCGTGCAGGTGCTGCCCGACCTTTGCTGGTGCTCGATCTCTGAACCGGTGTTCCCGAAGCGGACCCGGTCGCTGATGACGAATTCCGGCAAGTATGCCCACTACGGTCCCGGCCTCTCCGGTCGCGCAGTGCGCTTCGGCAACCTCGCCGATTGCGTGACTGCGGCACTGACCGGGCATGTTCCGGAGCGCCTGCCTGACTGGCTCTCCTGAGGAGTTGCCCCATACATCTTGTGAAAACAGCTGACGTGATCTCTGTCACGTCAGCTTCCCTATGCCTGATTTCGGGATAACCGTCAGCGCCATGGGCGTCGGTACCGAACGCCGCTGCGCTATCGCATCGGAAATCTGCCACGGCCGAGTTGGCCCGACATCACTGTGCGAGAGCATGCTGGAAACATCCAGTTCGTGATGCTGGCCGCGCCCACGACCCATTTCGTGATGCTCGGAGAGGCCCTCCATTTCCGCTGTTCTGGATTGGATGCCTGGGCAGGGCAGGGTCGGTATGCCTGCAGCTTACACGATTTAGCGAGTTACCCAGCCTTGAAGGCGAATGCCGGCGCGCTAGCTGTCGGTTCAGCATTTCACTCCTTTTGCCATTTGCGAATTCAATGCCCATAGGAGACGGATATGCATCTCACTCCCCGCGAGTTCGACAAGCTGCTGATCCACATGCTTTCCGAAGTCGCTCTCAAGCGCAAAAACAAAGGCTTGAAACTCAACCATCCCGAGGCCGTGGCGGTTCTCAGCGCCTATGTCCTTGACGGCGCCCGCGAGGGCAAGTCCGTCGAGGAAGTGATGGACGCAGCGCGCAAGGTGCTCAAACTGGATGATGTGATGGAGGGGGTGGCCGACATGGTGCCGCTGATCCAGGTCGAGGCCGTCTTCACCGACGGGAGCCGGCTCGTGAGCCTGCACAATCCAATCACCTGACAGTCGATCATCCGATATCTGGTCGCCCCGCACCTGACGCTGAAGTTCATTCGACATCGCAAATGCAGGAGGATTTCCCGTGGCCAAAGAACAGCCAGCGCCAATTCATCCTCAGCCTGAACACACCAAAACTGTACACAAGTTCGTTCGCCCCATCGGCGGTTACATCCTCGCCAAGGACCCGATCGAGATCAATGTCGGGCGGCCGCGCACCAAACTGACGGTACGCAACACCGGCGACCGGCCGATCCAGGTGGGCTCGCACTTCCATTTCTTCGAAACCAACCGCTATCTCGAATTCGATCGACCTTCCTCATTCGGCCAACGTCTCGATATTCCGGCCAATACGGCCGTCCGCTTCGAGCCGGGCGACGAGAAGGAGGTGACGCTGGTGCCCTATGCCGGCAAGTCCTTTGTCTACGGCTTCAACAATCTGGTCGACGGCTGGACCGGCGACGGTCCCAAGCCGGACTATCGGCCGAACCGCGAGGCCGCGATCGAACGCGCCAACAAACGCGGATTCAAGTCCCGCGCAGCGGGCAAGGCCAACGCCAAATAGCCGGCGTACTGCCCCGCAGACCATTCAAACTTGAGGTGCAGGACCATGACGCAGATTTCCCGTCAGCAATATGCAGACCTCTACGGACCGACAGTCGGTGACAAGATCAGGCTGGGCAATTCGGATCTCATCGTCGAGATCGAACATGACCTGCGCGGCCGCTATGGCGACGAGCTGCAATATGGCGGCGGCAAGACACTGCGTGACGGCATGGGTTCAGAGAACCAGTTGACGCAGGAAGCAGGGTGCCTTGACCTGGTCATCACCAATGTCACCGTGATCGATGCCATGCTGGGCGTGGTCAAGGCCGATGTCGGCATACGTGACGGCAGGATCGTCGGCCTCGGCAAGGCCGGCAATCCCTCGACCATGGAAGGCGTGACGCCCGGCCTGGTTACGGGGACCTCGACCGATGCCATTTCAGGCGAGCACCTGATCCTGACCGCCGGCGGCATGGACACGCATGTGCACTACATTTCGCCCCAGCAGGTCGATGCTGCGCTGTCGAACGGCATCACGACCCTTTGGGGCGGCGGCATCGGCCCGGTGGACGGCACCAATGGCGTGACCTCGACCAATGGACCGTGGAACCTGGAAATGATGCTGCGGTCCATCGAAGCCTTGCCGATCAATTTCGGCATCCTCGGCAAGGGCAATTCATCCGGCAAGGGTCCCCTGATCGAGCAGCTCGAAGGCGGCGCGGCAGGCTTCAAGGTCCACGAGGACTATGGATCGACCCCGGGAGCCATCAGGTCCTGCCTTTCGGTCGCCGACGACTACGATGTCTCGGTGGCCATCCATACCGACACGCTCAATGAATCGGGCTATGTCGAGGACACGATCGCCGCTTTCGACGGCCGCACCATCCACACTTACCACAGCGAGGGTGCCGGTGGCGGTCACGCCCCCGACCTGCTCAAGGTGGTCGGACAGAGCAATATCCTGCCCAGTTCCACCAACCCGACCTTGCCTTGCGGGCAGAATTCGGTGGCCGAGCTGTTCGACATGATCATGGTCTGTCACAACCTCAATCCCAAGATCCCCTCCGACGTCGCCTTTGCCGAAAGCCGGGTGCGCGCCGAGACCATCGTGGCTGAAAGCGTCCTGCACGACATGGGCGCGATCTCGATGATCGGCTCGGACTCGCAGGCGATGGGCCGTGTCGGCGAAACCTTCCTGCGCGCCATACAGACAGCCGATGCCATGAAGAAGGCCCGTGGCCCGCTGCCGGAGGATGCCCCCGGAAACGATAATTTCCGCGTCTTGCGTTACATTGCCAAGGTGACGATCAACCCTGCCTTGACTGCCGGCATTGCTGACATGGTGGGCTCGATCGAACCGGGCAAGTTTGCCGACCTGGTTTTGTGGGAGCCGGCATTCTTTGGCGCCAAACCCAAGATGGTGCTCAAGGGCGGCTTCGTGGCCTGGGCCAATATGGGCGACCCAAACGCCTCGCTGCCGACGCCGCAGCCCATGTACTACCGTCGCATGTTCGGAGCGTTTGGATCGGCCCTGCCAAAGGGCTCGATCACCTTCGTCTCGCGTGCCGCCTACGACAACGATATTGCCGGTCACTATGGCCTGCAGCGGGTGATCAGCCCGGTGTCGCAGACGCGCGTGCTCGGCAAGGCCCACATGGTGCGCAACAGCTACAGGCCCAACATCGAGGTCGATCCGCAGACCTTCGCGGTCAAGGTCGACGGCGTACATGCGACAGTGAAGCCGCCAAAGACCATAGCCCTCAACCAGCTCTACTTCTTCAGCTGACCGCCAACGCACGCCGCGGAGGATTGAATGATCATCATCGAGGGGATTGTCGGCAATTCGAATGAGCCTCAATGGCGCGCCCGGCTTGAAGGCGCCGACATCGACTGGCTCACCCTTGATCAGTGGGAAGCCCAGAAGAGCCGGTTGCGCAAGGCAACGGAACAGGATGTCGAACTGGCGTTGTCGCTCGACCGCAACACCCATCTGCATGATGGCGACATCCTGCTCTGGGACGAGGACCACAGGCGGGCCGTCGTGGCGCGTATCGATCTCAAGGAGGTGATGGTCATCGATCTTGCAGCGGTGATCGGCGAAGACAAGGACGCAATCGTGCGCACCGTGTTCGAGCTCGGCCACGCGCTTGGCAACCAGCACTGGCCGGCAGTCGTAAAGGGAACGCGCGTCTTCGTGCCGCTGACAGTCGATCGCAAGGTCATGGCCTCGGTCATGAAGACGCACAATCTGCCTGGCGTGCGCTACGACTTCGCGCCGGGCGCCGACGTGATCCCCTACATGGCGCCGCATGAGGCGCGCCGGCTTTTTGGCGGCGCGGGCGCCACACCGCATTCGCACGTCCACGAACATGGGCATCGCCATCATGACCATGGCCAAGACGAGAGCCACGATCACTGAACTGAACTGCTCGTATCGGAGCCTGCCCGAATTGCTGCATCTGCTGCAATTCGGGGACTCCGCGCTGCCGGTCGGCGCCTTTTCCTTTTCCAACGGCCTCGAAACCGCCGTCCAGCAAAACATCGTCCACGACCCCGGTACGTTGCGCGAGTTCGTGCTGACCGCCATGCGCCAGACCGCCACCGGAGATGGGGTTGCGCTGCTGTGCGCGCATCGTGCCGCAAAAGTGCAGGACAGGGCGACTCTGATGCGCATCGACCGAGCCTGCTTCGAGCGCAAGCTGAACGAAGAGACCCGGCTGATGACGGTGCGCATGGGGCGCAAGCTCTGCGAACTGTCCGTCGCCATCATCGGCGATGAGCTCAATCGCGACTGGCTCGGCCGCATCCAGCGTGCCGAGACCGCTGGAACCCACCCGGTTAGCCTCGCAATTGTGTTTGCGGCCCTCGGAATCGAAGGCCGCGATGCATTCGGGGTGCAACAATATGGCGTGGCGACGACGATCCTCGGGGCGGCGTTGCGGCTGATGCGCGTCTCGTTCGTCGACACCCAGAAAATCCTCCTCGAAGCGACGGCCGAGGTTGCGGCTACCTACGAGGACGTAGCGGACGCCGCCATCGAGGACATGGCGAGCTTTGCGCCGATGACCGACATCCTCGCGGCCATGCACGTCAAGGGTCACATTCGTATGTTCATGAACTAGCTGGGATTGATCACATGAAGAAAATTCCACGCATTGGCATTGGCGGTCCGGTCGGTTCCGGCAAGACCGCAATCATCGAGGCGATCACGCCGGTCCTGGTCGATCTCGGCTTCAGCATTCTGGTCATCACCAACGACGTGGTCACGACCGAGGATGCCAAGCACGTGCAGCGAACCTTGCGCGGTATCCTGATCGAAGAGCGCATCGTGGGCGTCGAGACGGGCGGTTGCCCGCATACCGCCGTGCGGGAAGACCCCAGCATGAACCTGGCCGCTGTCGAGGAAATGGAGGCAAAGTTCCCGGATTCCGATCTCGTGCTGCTCGAAAGCGGTGGCGACAACCTGACGCTGACCTTCAGCCCGGCCCTGATCGACTTCTTCATCTACGTGATCGACGTTGCCGCCGGCGACAAGATCCCGCGCAAGAACGGCCCAGGCATCACCCAGTCCGACATCCTCGTCATCAACAAGATCGACCTCGCCCCCTATGTCGGCGCGAGCCTGAAGGTCATGGACGATGACTCCAGATTGATGCGCGGCAGGAAACCGTTCGTCTTCACCAATTGCAAGACCGGCGAGGGCATCCCCGAGCTCGTCCGGCTCATTCGCGAGAATGTCCTGTTCGACAGCGATATCCAGAGGGAAAGTGCGTGATGCTGGCCAATGCGCGGGAACTGGCGGCCTATCAGGACGAGCCGAAGCAACTGCCGAGCGGCTCGTTCGGCAAGAACGCTTTCCTGCGCCTCGGCTTCGAGCCACGCGCCGACCGGACCGTGCTTTCGACGCTGCATCGGCGCGCGCCGCTGATCGTGCAGCAGGCGCTTTATTGGGACGAGGAGATGCCGGGGCTGCCTTGCGTTTCCATCATCTCGAACGCCGGCGGTATATTGCAGGGCGACCGCAACACCATTGAGATCGATCTGGCGCCGGGCGCGCAGGCGTACGTGACGACCCAGTCGGCAACACGCATCCACGAAATGGATGCTAACTACGCTACCCAAACACAGCACCTGGTTTTGGGTGAGGAGGCTTACCTCGAATACATTCCCCATCCGGTGATCCCGCACAAGCACGCTCGGTTCGTCCAGCGCACCGACGTCACGATCGATCCGACGGCGACCTTGATCTACTCCGAGGTGCTGATGCCCGGGCGCAAATATTACGGCCTGGGCGAGTTGTTCCACTACGACCTGTTCTCATCGACCGTTCACGCCGCGCGGCCCGATGGCGCTTCGCTGTTCACCGAGAAATTCGTCATCGAACCGTATCGCACCAGCGTTTCGCGTCTCGGTGCGATGGGCTCGTTCCACGTCTTCGGCAATGTTGTCTTGCTGACGCCCAAGCCAAATGCCGACCGGTTGTTCGACGCAGTTGCGCCGGCTTTCGACAAGAAGGCGGGACTTGCGAAAGGGATCAGCCGGCTGCCCTACGACGCTGGCCTCTTGTTCAAGGTGCTGGGCATGGAGACGGCGCCGGTTCGCGATGCGATCCGCCAGTTCTGGTCACTCGCACGGCAGGAGGTGGTTGGCGCACGCGTGCCTGACAATTTTCTCTGGGCTTAGGAGCAAGCCATGCCGGACACGAGCTCTGCATGGACGAGGTTGGTGGAAGGCAACGCTGTCGTTAGGTTTGTCGACATCAATCTGCGTGGTGCCGGTCAGGTCATTTTCCAGAACAACCCGCTGACCGGTCTTTTCTTCCTCGCCGCCATCGGTTGGGGCGCGCTTAAGGCGGACCAGCCGGCGGTCATCATCGGCGCTGTCGTCGCTCTTCTGGTTGCGACGATCACCGCGATGCTGCTCGACGTCGACGAAGCTTCTTTGCGGCAGGGATTGTTCGGCTTCAACGGCGTCCTCGTCGGCGCAGCGGTGCCGACCTTCCTCGTCGCCAACGCCTCGATGTGGCTCATTCTGGCTATCGGTGCCGCCGTCTCGACCGTGGTCATGCTCGCCGTCTCCAACGTCATGAAGACGTGGGGGGCGCCGGCCCTGACCTTCCCCTTCGTCTTGACCACGTGGTTCCTTGTGCTAGGCGCCTACTCTTTCGGACACCTGCTCATCGGCTCGATGGGGCAGCCGGTACTGCCTCATCCGGTGACCGATGCAGTGACGGGCTTTCGGCCCAAAATCTGGCCATTGGCCGAGGCTTGGCTCAAGGGACCCGCTCAGGTCTTCCTCATCAACAATGCCGTCAGCGGCATCCTTGTCGTGCTCGGTTTGCTTGCCAGTTCGGCCTGGGCCGCCTTGTTCGCACTGATCGGTTCGGGCGTGGCGCTGCTGATTTCGCTCTGGCTGGGCGCCAGTCTCGCCAGCATCGAAGCCGGACTTTTCGGCTTCAGTCCGGTTTTGACAGCTGTCGGTCTCGGCTGCGTGTTCTATCCGCCGTCCTGGCGCGTTACGCTGTTTGCACTGCTGGGAACAGTTTTCACCGTGATCGTCCAGGGCGCCATGGATGCCTCCCTTGCGCCTCTCGGCATTCCGACCTTCACCGCGCCGTTCGTCTTCGTCACCTGGCTGTTCCTGCTGCCAAAGGCCAAGCTGCAGCCGCATCCGCACGCCCCGATCGAGAACGGCGTCATGACAAAGGATGGAGCGCAACCCGCCGCGCATCCCTCGGGCACCGCATCTGACGGGAGATCCTGATGGCGACGTTGATCGGCATCGTTGCCGTTTTGATCGGCGCTTTCGGCGTCTTCATCTATTTCCAGTCGATCGTGCGGGTGATGCTGCTCAATCGCCGGGAGCCCGACATCATCGAGCGCTGCGTCCGCAGCCTCGCGGTGAAGATTGTCCATGCTCTCGCCGGCGGCAGGCATGACTATGAAGACGTGCAACGCGCGCAGGCGTGGATCCTGCCGATCTTCATATTCCTGCTGGTAACGTCATGGTTCTTGCTGGTCCAAACCTCATTCAGCCTCGTTCTGTGGGGCCTGCATGTCGAAGAGGGCTGGCCGCGCGCGTTCAGTTCGAGCGGTTCCGCACTCAGTACACTCGGCTACCTGACGCCTTCGACCCTGCTCGGTGAGTACCTCGCAGTCTACGAGGCGGCGATCGGCTTGGCTATCGTCATCCTGATCTTCACCTTCGTGCCCGGATATCAGGCCGCAATCCAGGCGCGCGAACGCAAGGTCGGCTGGTTGTTCGCGCGCACGGGCAGGCATCCAAACTGCGTGACCCTGCTGGAAGCGCTCAAGAAGGCCGGCCCGGTCGACGATCCCGCCGTTTGGGAGGACTGGGAAAACTGGTTTCGCGGCATACATGAGACCCATTCTCTCTCACCGATGCTCGCCTACGTGCCATCGGTCTATCGCGGCACGAGCTGGGTGGGGGCATCCGCCGCCGTTTTGGACACCGCCTCCGTGATCTTGTCCACGCTCGACAGCAAGCAGACCGACGCTGTTCGCGTCTGCCGGGAGACCGGTGTTACCGCTATCCGGCTCATTGCGACGGAACTCGATGAAAATAGACCGGGCCAGTTCCACACCTATCAGTCCGACAATCCGAAACTGATCGCCGGTTTCGACGCGCTCTACGACAAACTGGTCGAGATCGGTTTGCCGGTGAGGGAAGACAAGGAGCAATGCCGCAATGCACTCGTCGCGCTCAGGTCCGAGTATGAAAAGAGCATTCACCATATTGCAGCTTCGACGTTGATGCCCGTCGAAGTGCCTTGGGTCGTGGCGCACGCCAACACTGCTGCGATGAAGGGCACAAGCTGAGAATCGAGCGGTGTTTTGAGCGCACAGCGCCACTGTGGGAGAGATTTGCCATGAAGATGCAGATGCTCTGGATGGTTGTCGCCGCCTTCGGCCTGTCGTCGGCCGCCTCTGCCCATTTCCAGGAAATCATTCCGTCCGACGACGTGCTAGCCGATGGTGGGCCGGTAACACTGGACCTCGTTTTCACCCATCCGATGGACCGGGGACCGACGATGGACATGGCAAAGCCCGAGCATGTCGGTGTCAAGCAGGGCAAGACGGTTACCGATCTGACCGACCGGCTGGAGGAACATAAAGTCGACGGCAAGAGCGCATGGCGGGTCAAGGACGAGCTCAAGGAGCCGGGCGCGGCGATCTATTTCGTTCAGCCGCAGCCCTATTGGGATCCGGCCGAGAAGAAGTTCATCCTCCAATACGCCAAGGTCCTGGTGGATGGCTTCGCCTCCGGTGAGAACTGGGACACGCTGCTGGGTCTGCCCGTCGAGATCGAACCATTGACTCGCCCCACCGGTCTGTGGACCGGCAATATTTTCACTGGCATCGTCCGCAAGGACGGCAAGCCGGTGCCGAATGCCAAGGTCGAAGTCGAATATCTCAACGATGGCTCGGTGAGCGTGCCGAACCCGGCCTTCGCCACGCAGGTGATCAAGACCGATGCCGAAGGCAAGTTTTCCTATGCCATGCCGCGCGCCGGCTGGTGGGGTTTTGCAGCCCTGACCGAGGGTGATGAAAAAATGAAGACGCCGGACGGCGGCATGGCGCCGGTCGAGGTCGGCGGCCTGATCTGGGTGAAGGTTACCGACATGAAATGAGCGTGGGCTTGCGGGAGGCCAAGGCGCCGTTTCGCAATGCCGAACTTTGCCGAGGTGCCGATGGCCCATATACCTGACGGCCTGCTGTCCATTCCCGTTCTTGTGGGCGGCGGTATCGCAGCGGCAGCCGGCGTCGGGCTCGCGCTGAGTTGGCTCGAAGACGACCGCATTCCCGAGATTGCGATCCTGTCGGCGATGTTCTTCGTGGCATCGCTGTTTGCGGTCCCTGTCGGACCATCGAGCGTACACCTGCTTCTGTCGGGCTTGATGGGGCTCACCATCGGGCTTGCTACGTTTCCAGCTGTGATGGTGGGTCTGCTGCTGCAGGCGTTACTGTTCGGCTTCGGCGGCTTGACCACGCTCGGTATCAACACGCTCAACATCGCCTTGCCGGGCGTCGTGTTCGGTTGGCTGTTCCTGCCGCTGGTCCGGCGACTGCAGCCGGCCTCGGCCGGGGTGGCCGGCTTCTTCTGCGCTGCCTTCTCGGTCGCCGGCACGGGCATAGGCGTCGCACTTGCCCTGATGCTGTCCTCGTCCGATTTCGTGCCCTCAGCCAAGATCATCGGCGCGACCTATGTGCCGCTTATGCTGGGCGAGGGGCTGATCACGGGCTTTGCCGTCGCCTTTCTCAAGCGCGTGAGACCTGAAACCCTGGGCGTTCCGCCCCTCGGCGAAAGGAACCCGACATGATGCGCAGGATGTGCACCCAGGCCATCGCCATTGTTGCGACGATCGCCTGCCTGACATTCGCAGCCGAGGCGCATCGGCTGAAGCTGTTCGCCACCGTCGAGGACGGGGTGGTGATGGGCTACGGCTTTTTCATCGGCGGCGGGCGCCCGAGCGGCGCACAGTTGCTGATCCGGAACAAGGCAGGCGTCGAGCTCTATCGCGGGCCGACCGGGCGCGACGGCAGCTTCACCTTCAAGCCGGCGGCTGCTTCCGATCTCTTCCTGACCATCAATGCCGGCGACGGCCATGTTGCCGACACCCATATCGCGGCCGATCGCTTCCCCGAGGGCGGCACACTGGATGCGGTTGGGGTTGCGCAAGCGGCGGGCGAGGCTCCGGCGGCAACTTTGGATCCGGTGGCGCCCACCTTCGTGCCGGCTGCGGCAAAGTCGCCGGAAGAACTGGCAGCCCTTGTCGACCGCAGTGTCGATCGTGCGGTCTCGCGTCAGATTGCCCCCCTGCTCGAAGCCTATGCGGAGGCCGATGGCCGCGCCCGCTTTACCGACGTTGTCAGCGGCATCGCCATGATCATCGGGTTGGCCGGGTTGCTGATGTGGGCCAGGTCACGGCGGCGGCCAGGTGAGGTACCGCCCGCACAGCGGAACCAGCCATGACGCGAGGCCACAACCCCGAAAGTCTGTCCGACAGTCCGATCGACAAGCTTCATCCGAACACGCGCCTTGTCGCCACGCTCGCTGTACTGGTCTTCGCGACGATCGTGCACAGCCCGGTGGTTCTTGGCACGGCACTCATCGCGGCGGCGGTGCTTGTGCTGCTTGCGCGGCTGCCCTCGGCCGATCTGCGCCATCGCCTGCTGCACCTCGAAGGCTTCATGATCGTCCTTCTTGCCCTCCTGCCGTTCACTGTGCCCGGCCGGCCTCTGTTCGCGGTGGGGCCAATCGTTGCAACGAACGAGGGCCTGATCCGCGCACTGACCGTGGTCATCAAGGTCAACATCTGCACGCTGACCGTATTTGCGCTGCTGGGCTCGCTCGATCCGGTGCGCATCGGCCAGGCCGCAATGACGCTCGGCGTTCCCTCAAAACTCGTGAAGCTGTTTTTGTTCACCGTCCGCTATGTCTCGGTTTTTCGCGATGAGACCAGCCGTCTTGCCGAAGCGATGCGGGCGCGCGCCTTCCGGCCCCGCTCGAACCTCCACACCTGGCGCACGTTCGGCAACCTTGCCGGCACCATGGTGGTGCGCTCGCTCGAGCGGGCTCAGCGTGTCGATGAGGCCATGCGCTGCCGCGGCTTTGCCGGAAACATGCCGACGGTGCCAGTTGGACCTGTCAGGCACTACGATGTCGCCTTCGCATCCTTTTTCCTCTGCGCCATCGTCGGGCTGCTGGTCGTGGAGTTCGCCGCATGAACACGCTGATCAGCCTTGAACATGTCTGCGTCGTCAGGGACGGCCGGTGTGTGCTCGATGATCTCTCCCTTACGCTCGAAGCGGGTGAAAGGCTCGCCCTGATCGGCAGCAACGGAGCCGGCAAGACCACGCTGCTGCGCACCATAGTTGGCCTGCAGCGCGCTACCGGGGAGATTCTTGCCTTTGGCATGCACTGCCGCAGCGAGGCCGATTTTCGCCAGGTGCGCGCCAAGGCCGCTTACCTGTTCCAGGATCCCGACGATCAGCTTTTCTGTCCGACCGTCATCGATGACGTGGCCTTTGGTCCGCTCAATCTCGGTATGCTCCATCAGGAGGCGATGGATCTGGCCCGCACGATCCTTGGCGAACTCGACCTCGGCCATCTCGCCGACCGTATCACTCACCGCCTCTCCGGCGGCGAGAAGCGCCTGGTATCGCTCGCCGCGGTCCTCGCCATGCGCCCGCAGGTGCTGCTTCTCGACGAGCCGACCAACGCGCTCGATGAAGCGCATCTGGAGCGGATGCTGGACATCCTGTCCCGCCTGCCGATTGCCATGATCATCGTGTCGCATGACTGGGCGCTGCTCGAGCACCTCACCGATCGCGCCGTCATCTTGCGCGGCGGCCGCCTGATTCCGGCGATGCTGCACAGGCATGGGCAGTGGACGGAACAGGTGCATCTGCATGAACTGGCGCCCGGCGATGCGTCCGATGCCACATAGGCGGCCGGCAATTCACCCCGGGGCTCAATCCAGCTCCTGAACGCCGCCACCGCTGACGGTCAGGATCTGGCCGCTGATCCAGGCGGCGGCCGGCGAGCAAAGGAAAAGTGCGGCATTGGCGATGTCGTCCGGCTGGCCGAGGCGGCCGAGCGGGGTGTGCCTTAGCATCGCCTTCTCGACCTCGGGTGTCAGCACGCTGGCAAGCGCATCGGTCTTGATCGCGCCGGGGGCGATCGCATTGACCCTTATGTTCCTCGGACCAAGATCGAAGGCCATGTTGCGGGTGAGATGGTTCACGGCGGCCTTGGACGAGCCATAGGACGTCATGCGAACATTCCTGTTCTCGCCGGCCATGGAGCTGATGTTGAGAATGGCGCCGCCGCCGGCCTCGCCCATGTGGGCGGAACAAAGCTGGCTGAGGCGGAAGATCGAGAAGACGTTGAGACGATATGCCCAGATGAAGTCGTCGATAGGCATGTCGAACGGCTTGGGACCGCCGCCGCCGGCATTGTTCACTAGGATGGTAAGCTTGTTGAACCGTTTGGTCGTGGCGTCCACCAAGGCGGCGAGATCATCTTCCTTGGTGACGTCGCAGGCGAGGCCGATGGCCTGGCCTCCGGCTGCGGCGATTTCGTTTGCAACGGACTGGGCTACGTCGGATCGGAGGTCGCTTGCCACAACGCTTGCGCCGGCAGCCGCGAAGGTCATGGCAATGGCCCGTCCGATGCCGGCGCCGGCCCCGGTGACGATGGCAACTTCACCGGCCAATGCAAAATTGGATGTCATCGAGGCCTCCATCGCTGCGTAAGGTAAACCGGATCATGCGGAACTTTGGCCGCCGAGCTTCAAGCCGACAATCACCGCCAGGTATCCCACCACGACACTGATCACGACATAGGCCAAGGCAACGAGGGCGCTCGCCGTCGATGCCGCCATCAGCACGACCGAGCCATAGGCAAAGCTCGAAAAGGTTGACAACCCGCCCATGACGCCGGTTCCAACCATGGTGTTTACCGAGTCGGACAGCACCTTGCGGGTGTGCAAGGCGGTGACAAGCCCGAGCAAGAATGCCGCGACGATGTTGGCAACGAGGATGTCCAGCGGAAACCCATATGCAAGATGCGGCACCATCAGCATGGTGAACTCACGCAACATGGCCCCGAGTGCGCCACCGACGATCACGAGTATGATGATGTTGATCATGATGAACCCTCCTCATCCCTGCACGCGGGCAAGGGCAGCACCAAGTGCGGCCGCTACAAGTCCCGCCACAACCGACGACAACAGGTAGAACGCGGCGGCGCGGCCGCCTTGCTTGCCGGACAGCTTGGCCGCATCGAGTTGCATGCTCGAAAAAGTGGTGTAGCCGCCAAGCACGCCTGTCAGCATGCCGGCCTTGAGTGCAGTGCCGTAGCGGTCATGCCATTCGACGATGAACAACACGGACAGGTAGCCGATGACAAAGGCGCCCGACACGTTGATCAGGAAGGTGCCGAGCGGAAAGGAGCCATGGTATCGCTCGCCGACCAAGTGCCCGATCCACCAGCGCAACAGGGAGCCGAGGCCTCCGCCCACGCCGACCCATAGAACATCCAATGCAGTCATTGTGATCACCCTGAAAGTTGAAACTAGGACTGGTCGGCCGAAGTCGACATGTCGTTCACGCATTCGACGAGCTCCTCGATCGAAAACCGGACCTGCTCCAGCGCAAATGAAAAGGACGAGGCGAAAGCAACCGCATCGCCGTTCGCAGCAGGTGAGGGCTGATCCGCGCCTGATCCCTCGGGCTCATGCCCGACCTCAACCTGGCGAGCGGCGGCGGCGGCTTCCGTGGCGAACTGAGCGAAAACGCGATTCAGTTCGTCAAGTGGAGGGGCGGGATTGCCGGCGGCGACGACCGGGCCAAGCGCCAAAAGGTAGTCGCGCGTGACCTGTGCGACCGCAGCGGAAGGCCCAACCAGCGCATCGCCGAGGGCAGCGGGCCAGGTCAATCTTGTTATGCGTCGAAGAAAGAAAACATTGGTGCGCAGATGACGCAGGCAATGCCTGAGGCGTTTGGCATCGAACGCGCTACGGGCGAGGCGACTGGCGTGCTCCTGCTCCGTTTCCTTGGTCAATTTGTTGATGGTGTCGTAAGCACTGTAGATATCGTCGCTTATTGCGGTGATGGCTGCGTCACCGGCCTTGTCATTTGGCCCCGCCATCTCGGCGCTGATCAGATTGGCTAGCAGGGCAAGCGTTCGGCTGACCTCGTTCCTCAGGCGTGACTCTGCCCTCGACGGGGCCACCAGCAACGATACCGCGATGCCGATGAAGCAGCCGAGGGCGATTTCCGTGACGCGGTGCAGTGCTGAAATCGAGGCATCGACATGGCTGGGGTCGCTGATCAACAAGATCGCCGCCGTCACGGGAGCGATGCGAAAGCTAGGATTACGCGCTGCCAGCATGGCAAGCAGGCCTGTTGCCAGCATGAGCCCTGACAGCGTTCCAAGCCCTGTCGCGGGAGTCAGGTAAGCTATGATGAAGCCGAGTGCCGCGCCGGCGAGCGTTCCGGCCAACCGGTCCCCCGCCGCTGCGAGCGATGCTCCGAGATTTGCCTGCATTACCACGATGGACGTAATGACGGCCCAATAGCCCTGAGGCAGGGAAAGCAATTCCGAGACGGCCAGCGCTACTCCCGCGGCTGCCGCGGTCCGCAGTCCTGCCTTCCAGATATCGGGGCTGAGCTTGAGCATGACCGGGAAAGAAACCTTCCCTCCGCTTCGTCAGACTGCCACGCCTACCAGGTCACGCAGGATGCATCCGATTGACCGATCTGTCCATGTTCGCGGAGGAACGATTGGCGCATGAGCTGCGCCTTGTTGCGCATCGGAGGCGGTGGCCGGACAGACGGCATGTTTTCGGGAGACGGTTGTCCTCTGGCTTGTGAAGCCTAGATACTGCGATGGATCGGCTGTGTCTGGCGCGACTTCTGCAGGAGGACGACATGGAAGACAACAAGACCGAGCCCGAAGGCGACCAGATCTACGAGGAACGCGAGGCTGTCGCGATTTTTCAGGACGAAGCATCGCTCAACTCGGCCATCGACGAGTTGATGCAGATCGGGATGCGCCGGGAGGATCTGAGCCTTCTGGTCGACTCGAAGTCCGTACCCGGGCGAGGTGTCACTGCCGAGGAGGAAGCCGACGAAGATCTCACCAAGCGTGAGGACGTCGTCTCTCCTGAATCGCGCACCGAAGGTCTCGCCGCCTTGGTCGGTGTGCCAATCTATGTCGCTGGGGCCGGCGTGGCGGCGGTGGCGGCGACAGGTGGCGCCGCAGCCTTGATCCCGGCGATTGCCATCGTTGCCGGCAGCGGCCTTGCGGCCGGCGCCGTGGGCCTGCTCCTGGCCCGCGTGTTCGGACGGCATCATGCTGAACGCGTGCAGGATCAGATCGCCAGGGGCGGCCTGCTACTCTGGGTTCACCTGCCCGACAAGGAACGTGACGCCCAAGTGCTGGAAATCCTGCGTCGCCACGGCGCAAGCGATGTTCACGTCCACATCGCCAAGCGCAGTTGGGGCGTTTCCGATGTGCCGATGCACGACGCCCAACCCGACCCGTTTCTGTGAACCTCCTCGTACCGCTCGCCGGCATGAGACGGTGCATTCTCCAGGCGCCCCCCAGGGAATGCAGATGAACCGGTCTTGAGCCGACCGGGTTGATGCTTCGTTGTCCTGCCCTATCTGGCTCGTGCAGGGGAAAGCAGTGAACGCCAACCATGGAGAGTTCGGATGCTTATGAAAATAACAGGCGCATCGATTGTCTCGACATTGCTGGTCCTTTCGGCGGCCCATTTTGCGTTGGCGGAGGCGGCGAAGCCCACCTCCAAGGAGGATCTGAAGAAGAAAGCCGTCGCCGAGATTACTTGCGAGGATTTCAACGGTGTCGAAGAGACCTTCAAGCCGGCGGTAATCGCCTGGGCGGCCGGCTACAAGCAAGGAGAGAAGAAACCGGATGACGTGGCGGTCGACATCGCCGGAATCGAGAAGATTACGCCATTTATCGTCGAAGCCTGCCAGAAGGAGCCGAAGGCTTCGTTCTGGAAAAAGGCCGAAGATGAGATCAAAAAGGTATTCTAGATCTTCAGTTCCCGGCATTTCCTGCGCAACTCCACATCAAGGCGTGCGAGCGATGGTTCGACCATTGTCCGCGTGCCTTTTTTGCAGAACGCGGGAGAGCGATGTGTTGCTGACTATCCAGCAATTTTTGCCCATGCATGAACAATCTATTCGAGCAGGATCATTGGAACATTAAGCGCCAAGTCCGACATATGCTCATGCCCAAGTCGTTCTCCAAACTTCTCAAAATGGTTGTTACACCACTGACCTGCCACAGAGTTTTCATTCGGCTGCGATTGGAGCCTCAGCGGTTTTGAATACGCCGATGGGCGCGGTGTGAGCAACCGGCGCAAACGCGAAGCGTTCATCTTGCGCAGCGTTGGAGCCGGTTGCGGCGATGGTCCCGGCATAGTTTGCCGGGGTCTGGTATCCGAGCGATGAGTGCAGCCGGAAATGGTTGTAGGCGTCTGCCCACTCAGCAATGGCGCTTCGGGCATTATCGAGGCCAAAGAACAGGCTTTCGTTGAGCAGTTCGTCACGCATCCGGCCGTTGAAGGACTCGACATAGCCGTTTTGCATCGGCTTTCCCGGCGCGATGTAGTGCCATTCGACCTTGTGATCCTTCGACCAGGCAAGGATCGCATTCGAGATGAACTCCGTTCCGTGGTCAAAGACGACCATGGCGGACTTGCCGCTCCGAAAGACCCATGACGGCCTACAGATGCGCGACAGCGTCGCGCTTGGCGGCAGGCCCTACCATTTTTTTGCGAGAAGCTCGCGAAGTGCGGCGGCGTCCAACATCTGCTCGGCGAGCAGCTATTTCAGCTTGGCATTCTCTTCCTCGAGCGCCTTCAGTCGCTTCGCCTCAGAGACTTCCATGCCGCCATATTTGGCTTTCCAGTTGTAAAAAGTCGCCTGTGAAATTCCGTGCTTGCGGCACAGGTCCGCCGCCTTCGCACCGGCCTCTAATCCATTATGGAGGAAATTCTCAGTGGCAGGTCACATATGCCAATTGCTGCCAATCGACCGTTTCCGGCGATTGAATCGCTTCCCAAGAACGGGCGAAAAGTGGACAACCCAGCGATGGATTCTCGAATGATCGATGCTGATGCTGCGCTCTGCCATCATTTCCTTCAGATCCCGCAGGCTCAAGCCACAGGCTAGATACCAGCGAACGCACAGCAGGATCACTGATCGGTCGAAATGGCGGCCTTTGAACATGAAACGATCTCCCCAAGGGGGCCCATCTCATGCCAGACCCGCATTACCGGAAAGTTTGCAACGGAACCGCCCTAAGACCAAAGCCTTCACATGCAGAAAGCGTGACATCGCCGCGGCGGGAAACGATCGCGATTGTAGCTCATGGTCACGCTGTAAATGCCGCAGCGTCTATGCCCCAAGCCCCTGAACGCGAGTTAAGTTGATAACGCCGGCAAAGACGTTCGATCCGTCAGTGTGCCCCGAACTCCGATCGAAGCCACAAAAGAAATGCCAACCTCCTAGAGTCACCTTCAAACGGAAGACGGCTCATTAAAATGTATCGATAGCCATTGCTGGTGAATCCTAGCGGAGCCACAAGCCGTCCGCTTTCAATGGCGTCGACGACCATTGGCTCAGGCCCAATCGCAGCTCCAAGCCCGGCGATCGCCGCTTCGATGCTAAGGTAGAAGTGTTCGAAAACGTGACTGCCTGCAGGATTTGGGTCGTCGATCTGATTGTCCGAAAGATATCGCTGCCAGGCCCCCCGTCTCGTGGCTGAGTGGATGCGGGAAAGGGAGAGGACACTTTCGCCGCCGGAAGGCAATAGACGAGGAGCACAGACCGGACCGACACGTTCCTCGACTACCGTTTCCACGAAAATTTCCGGCGACCAGGAAAAGTCGCTTCTCCTCAGGGCAAGATCGATATGGCTCTTGTGGAAATCCACCGGCCCCCCAGCGGCAAGCACGTGAATCTCGATATCCGGATACAAAGTGTTGAATCGCGGCAGGCGCGGAATAAGCCAGCGCTGCGTGAATGTCGGTTCGCATGAAACCACCAGGGCAGCGGAAGCGCCTGCTCGCAATTCATCGCAGCAATCGCCTATCTGACGAAACACATCGCTTGTCGTGGTTAGCAGCAACCGTCCCGCTTCGGTTAGAAAAACGGCTCTGTTTCGCCGTTCGAACAATGCCAGTCCCAGATCGTCTTCAAGAGACCGGATCTGCCGGCTGATCGCGCTATGGGTGACATGCAGCTCATCTCCCGCGCGCCCGAAATTCAAATGACGTGCAGCGGCTTCAAAGGCGCGAAGAGCGGATAGCGAGGGTAGTCGTTTGACCATATCTGTGAGTTTAAAGAACCAATTTCTGTCAATAATCATCGTTTTTATGCTCGACGCAATAGCGCTAGTTTTCCTTTTATTGAACGGCAATAGATGGAACTGCGATTTTGAAGGTAGGTATCCTTGCCGACGATCTGACCAGCGCAACGGATGGCGCCGCGCCATTCGTGAGTATGGGGCACAGATGTGTTGTATTTGCCGACTACGGGCAGTCGCTGTCAGGTGAAGTTGCGATCGTCTCGGTCAACAAGGCGAGCCGCACAGCATCACTTGAGGAGGCGGCAGAACGCGCGGCAAAAGCAGCAGCAGATCTGGCATCCGCAGACATTCTTTATAACACGGTTGATTCGACCATTCGGGGCCATCTTGCCGTGGAAATAACGTCCGCACTTGCGGCGTCCGGTCGGTCTCTTGCCGTTCTTGCGCCCGCTTTTCCGGAAGGCGGGCGAACCACCGAAGGCGGGCGTCAACTTCTTCGTGGCGTGCCGTTGGAAAATACAGAATTCGCTTGCGATCCGTTGCATCCGGTTGGGAATTCGCACATTCGCACGCTCTTTCCCGATATCCCTGACATTGATGTGCGCGTCATGGGGTTGTCGGAGATCCACGCATTGAAGTCTGGCGATCTTGCTGCTGATGGTCGGACGCTGCTGATCGCCGACGCCGTAACACAGGACGACCTGGCCTTGTTGGTGCAATCAGCCAAGGATCCAAAGTCTATTCTGTGGTGCGGCTCTCCGGGACTGGCGATTGCACTGGCAAAGCACATCGGCTGGGCGGCCGACGATCCTGCCAGCAAGGGGCCGCTCAATCTCTTCGTCATTGGTAGCGTCAACCCTTTGAGTCGGGAACAATACACGCGGCTGGTAGGCGCATCAGATGTTTGGTCGATCATAATCGATGCCGAGGAAGCATCTCGCTCTCCGGTTCTGGCTGCCCGCAATGCAATCGCTCTGCATGAGAGCCGGTCCGGCTCGCCGGGGACTATCATTCTCACGACGTCCAGCGGCCCCGCGGCGGTCAATCCCCGAACCATCGCAACGGCCCTCGGTCATGCAGCGCGGGAACTCGTGAAACATCATCCCGTAACGGGGCTCTTCCTCACGGGAGGAGACACCGCCGAAACGGTGCTGGGTGAGCTCGAAATCGGATCGCTGGAGCTCTTGGGTGAAGTTGAACCCGGAATTCCCATCGGCCGAACGACCGGAGCACATCCCATTCATATCATCACAAAGGCCGGCGGCTTTGGTTCGGCGCACGTCCTCCAAAAATCAGCCGAAGTGCTTCGGGGCCTCTGGCTTGGAGAAAAGAAATGAAAAAGCCGGTCGGAATAACGATGGGTGATCCCTGCGGGATCGGACCCGAAATCGTCGCGAGGATTTTTTCCGACGGACTGCCGGAACCGGCGGTGGTGATTGGTGACGCCAAGGTGATGGAGCGTGCCATCCGATCACTTGACCTTCCCCTTCATGTGCAACCTATCGCATCTGTTGCTGATGCAGCCTTGGATGGCAAATCCATACCAGTACTCAATGTCTCTGACCTCCCGGATGACCTGCCGGTCGGCCAGGTGGACGGTCGCGCTGGCCGCGCCAGCTATGACTACGTGGTGCGAGCGATTGACGAAGCTCTGGAAGGCAGGATCCGAGCGATTGTAACTGCGCCGATCAACAAGGAAGCCATGAAGAAGGGCGGGCTGAACTATCCCGGCCATACGGAAATCCTTGCGGAGCGTTCGGGCACCGACAAGTTCGCGATGATGCTGGCGAACGAGGAACTGCGCGTCGTCCTGGTGACGATTCATGTTTCATTACGCCAAGCTATCGAACTCGTGACACAGGAATCTGTTCTCAGGACGATCCAACTCGCACACAAGGCTGGCAAGGCCTACGGCATTGCGTCACCTCGCATCGCAGTCGCCGGCCTCAATCCCCATGCGGGCGAGAACGGTATGTTCGGACGTGAGGATCTCGACGTCATCGCTCCGGCGATTGGACGGGCGCGTGAGCAGGGGATCAACGCTTCCGGCCCTTGGCCGGGCGACACGATATTCATGCGCGCGCGCAAAGGTGAATTCGATATCGTTGTTGCGCAATATCATGATCAGGGTCTGATCCCGGTCAAATATCTGGGTATCGACAACGGCGTCAACGTCACGATCGGCCTCCCCTTCATTCGCACCAGTGTCGACCATGGCACCGCATTCGATATCGCGGGGCAGGGCAAGGCTGACCATGCCTCTCTTCGCTACGCCTTCGATCAGGCGCTGCTTCTCAACGCAGTCTAGGAGCGCTCTTCATGTCTCGGAATTCACCAGACTTCATTTTCATGCTCACGAACCAGGACCGAACCGTCGTTGATGCGATCGCGCGCCTCAAGGATGTGCTTGCAGCGGGCGTCATGCATGTAGGGTTCAAGGATATCGGTCTGCCTTTCAATGAACTCGTCAGCCTTTCTGCAGCTATCAAAGCGGCAGGAGCAACACTCTACCTTGAAGTGGTCAGCCTCGATGAAGAGAGTGAGCGTAAATCGGCACAGGCGGCGGTCGACCTCGGCGTCGACATATTGATGGGGGGCACCCGCCCGGAGGTCGTTCTACCGATCATTGCAGATAAGAAGATCGGTTATTATCCTTTTCCGGGAAAGATCGTCGGCCATCCAAGCAAACTCGAAGGAACGATCGAAACTATCGTCGAGAGCGCGCGTCAATTGACAGCCATCGATGGTGTCAGCGGTATCGATCTCCTGGCCTATCGCTTCGACGGAAACGTCGAGGAGCTGATGGCGCGCGTGTGCCAGGCAGTCGACAAGCCAGTCGTCATTGCCGGATCTATCGACAACACCGAGAGGCTCGAGACGGTCGCAATGTCTGGTGCCTCCGGATTCACGATCGGAACGGCCGCGTTCAACGGCGCATTTTCCGGTAGCGCGGATCTGCAGGTCGAGATCGAGACCGTCGTGAGTGCACTAGATCGGATCATGGCCGAGGCGAGGGAGCACAAAGTTGACAAGATCAATTTGACTTCGGCCTTCAGCAAGTTTTCCGATTTCTGGGCGCCGAAGATCGTCGGCGACGTCAATGACATGCAGATCAAGCTGGCCAAGTTTCGTGGCGCCTTTCATTGGCATCACCATGAACATGAGGACGAGCTGTTCCTGGTCCATCGCGGGACGCTCCTGATGCGCTTCCGCGACCGCGACGTCCGCCTCAATGCCGGCGAATTCATCATCGTTCGCCGTATGACAGAGCACCTGCCGATCGCAGAGACGGAGGACTGCGAAGTCATCCTTCTGGAGCCGAAGACGACCCTCAACACCGGCAATGTAGAGAATGAACGCACGGTTCGCGTTCTCGACAGGGTATCGTAGTCATGGCTGTCATATCCCCGCTCCAGGCTCTAGCGGCTTTGAAACAAGCTCGCTTTGTCGATCTCACCCATGCCTTTGATGGGGATATTCCACATTGCGAGAGCTTCAATTCCGCGCAATGCACGACACTTTATCACTATGACGAGGGTGTCGGCACAAACGGCAGCGGGTTCCTCGCCCATGAATACCGGCACGTCGGCCAATGGGGAACACATGCTGATCCGCCGGCGCATTTCGTCCGAGGCTTGCGTCATCTCGATGAGATACCGGTCTTCGAGATGCTGTTGCCGTTGGCCGTAGTCGATATTTCAGCCCGGGCTGTACTGGACGCCGACGCCACCTGCGAAAAGCTGGATATCGAGGACTGGGAACGGGTCAATGGACGTATCCCAGGTGGCGCTTTCGTCGCGTTGAGGACTGGCTGGGATCGTTTCTGGCCAAATCACGAGCTGATGATGAATCGCGACAACAGGCGAATCCCGCACTTCCCCGGCTGGGGTGAAGAGGCGCTTCGTTTTCTTGCGGAGGAGCGCGATGTTGTGGCGATCGGCCACGACACGACAGATACGGATCCTGGCGTTGTGGTCGGAGCAGGCCAGGCGCCTCTCGAAGATTATTGGCTTCGCCAGAACAAATGGCAGATCGAGCTGCTCGCCAATCTTGGCAAGGTGCCGCCCAGCGGCAGCGTAATGGTTGCAACCTGGCCGAAGCCAAAGTCCGGATCGGGATTTCCTGCGCGCTGCTTTGCGATCTGCCCGGAAGGCTAAGACCACTCCTCATACGAACGAGTTCCAGGGTATCGCACATGAAGCTTCAACGAATGCAGGCGGCTTCTCCGCCCCGACATCGCGAGAGGCAGCTTTGGCTGCACCCCTTCAGTGGACCTACCGGCGGTATCGCGGCGGCGACGATTGTCTTGTTTCTCGTCGGCGGCATCATCGCGCCCAACAGTCTTGGAAGCGATGCTCTTGCTGGCATGTTGCCTTTCGCCGCTGTCCTGGCGCTGGTGGCCCTTGGCCAGACTCTTGTGATCCAGCAGGGCGGCATCGACCTGTCGGTACCAGGCGTGGTTTCCATCAGCGCGGTGGTTGTCAGCTACTTGTCCCAGCAGCCGCACATGAGCGTGGCGTTTGCGCTCTTCTGTACCTTCACCGTCGCCGCAATGTCCGGCCTGATCAATGGCTTGCTGGTGAGCCGAGTGAACGTCGCGCCGATTGTGGCGACGATCGGGGTGAATGCGTTGCTCTATGGCGTCAACGTCAGGATTTCGGGCGGTACACCAGTGGCTATGCCCGGTTCGGTTTCGGCATTTTCCAACGCAACAATATTCGGAATCACGCAGCTTGCGGCTGTTGTTCTGCTAGCAGCGGCGGCCTTGATTATCCTTATTAAGGCGACCCCTTTCGGTCGCCGCTTCAAGGCCGTCGGCTCCAATGCTCGTGCGGCCAGGGCGGCAGGGATCACCGCCAGCCGATACCAGATCTTCGCCTATGTTTGCGCGAGCATGCTCTACGCCAGCGGGGGCATCGTCCTTGGCGGCCTGATGCAGTTGCCAAGCCCGCAGCAGGGCGATGCCTACCTGATGCCGTCGATCGCAGCTGTCGTCCTTGGGGGGACTTCCCTGTTGGGCGGCCGAGGAAACTTTGCTGCAACGGTCATCGCAGCACTTTTTCTCACACAATTACAGCAACTCGTTCGGACGACAGGAGCCGGCATCGGCATTCAATACGTCTTCCAGGGCGCAGCAATTCTGGTCGGCGTCGGGATCTACAGCCTGAACTTCCGCAAGCTCGCGAGGGGAGTGCTTGGCTAAAAACAAGCGTGCGCGCGCGCCTCGAAATCGATGTCCGTACATCACGTACCGCATCGGGAAATGAAGCGAACCATCCAAAAAAGAAGGGGAACAATCTGATGTCGAAACAGAAACTGACATTGCATACCGGCGCTGCGATTCTGACGCTCGGCGTTGCAACGGGAGTTCTTTATCCCGCCGCCGGCGCCTTGGCCGGCGAGAAAGCACAGTGGTGCAACGGCATCGCCGACGGCGTGTTTTGCGCAGAACCGGCCGAGACGCCGCCGCACTTTTGCGGCACCAAGGAAATCACCGTTGCGCTTGCAGACGGCTTCGCACAAAACCCCTGGCGACAGATGACGACGGCCTCGGCAATCAACGAGGCGAGCAGATGCCCCAATGTCGTTGGCTGGCACCACACCGACGGCCAGGGCAACACCCAGAAGGCGATTTCCGACCTCAACGGACTGGCTGCCAGCGGTGTCGAAGCGATCGTGGTGTTCCCGGATGCCGGACCGGCCATGCTGCCGGCTATCCGCGATGCCTTCAAGCAAGGCAGCACCGTGGTGCCCTACAGCGCCGCCGTTGGCGGAAAGGAGGGCGAGGACTACTCGTCCTTTGTCTCTGCGGACCTTTATCAGGATGGGCTCGACTGGGGCCGTTGGATGGTCAAAGCCCTGAACGGCAACGGAAACGTCGCCTATCTCGGCGGACCCGCAGGAACCAGCAAGAGCCGCGAACGGGCGGAAGGCATCGCTGCTGCGTTCAAGGATCACCCGGGAATGGTGCAAATCGGGCTGGTTCCCTTCGAAGTGACGAACTGGGATTCGAGCCTCGTGGCAACGTCGCTCACCGCACTTATTGCCAAGTACCCGCGGATCGACGGCGTCATCGCGGATCTCAGCATGGGTGTGGTTACTTCGGGCGCCTTCCAGCGAGCAGGCCGGCCCTTGCCGATGATCGCCGGAGAGGACGCCAATGTTTTCGGCTGCACCTGGAACGAGTTGCACAAGGGTGATCCGAACGCCACGTTCCAGTACGCAACCAACAGCGCACAACAGTGGCACGCACGACTTGCGGTGCGATGGGCAATCGCAACGGCGGCTGGCGGCACGATGGATGAACCGCTGATCATCAAGGACCCGAACGGCAAGGAACACATCGTTGCGGAGGCGGGTTCGAAGGAGGCCAAGAACTTCACGCTTGAGGATTCTCTCGAAGGTACCGTTTTTTGCAACGCCAACCTGCCGGAATCCGCCGGCAACGGCACTGGTTTGACGGACAAACAAGTGCTGGCTGCGCTGAAGGGCGGTCTCTGATCGCCCCTGTGGAGCCGGCTCCACCAATGGAGCCGGCTTCAGCTTTTTGACGGTTGGTTCACTTTCGGAGGGGCATGAATTGGCATCACTCGTGGAGATCGACGCAGAGGTCGAAAAATTCGCGGCAGCGACAGGAAACCACGACGTTGGGCTCGAACTTGCCGGCGTTACCAAATATTTCGGGAAGACGGCTGCTGTGCGTGACATCTCCCTGGTGGTCCGGCGCGGGGAAGTCCACGCGCTGCTTGGAGAAAATGGTGCCGGAAAATCCACTTTGATGGCGATTGCCTCAGGCGACCTGGCACCAGATCAGGGCACTGTGGTGATCGGTGGCGAAAAGCTGGCGCGGCACAGCGCCAGCGACGCTCAGCGCCTCGGTCTGGCTATCGCGCATCAGCATGCGGCTGTCCTTCCCGAACTTACGGTCCGCGAAAATATGCTGCTGGCCGTACCGCAACAATTCCGCAGACATGAAGGCTCGGCAAACGACTGGGTAGCGACGCAGTTGAAGCGCGTTGGCGCCACGGTCAGCCCTTCGGCTCGCCTCTGCGACGTTGATCTGGTCCAGATCCAACTCATCGAGTTGGCCAAGACTTTTGCGGTTGAGCCGAAGGTGCTGATCCTGGATGAACCCACCGCCGCGCTCACCACTGACTTGGTGGAGATCCTGTTCGCAAATATTCGCGAGGCGGCAAGCCGTGGCGTGGCGATTGTCTATATTTCGCATAGACTACAAGAAGTGCGTCAGATCGCCGACAGAATTAGTGTGATGCGCGATGGGGCTTTGAAAGGATCCGCGCCCATAAACGAAGTCACTGATGACCAGATCTTGAAGCTGATAGTCGGTCGTGCAGTAACCGAAACTTTTCCTTCCAAATGGGTCGGCAACACCGGCGAGACGAAACAACTCGTCGTCAACTCTCTGAGCGGAGCCGGGTTTCACAACATATCGATGTCGGCGCACGGCGGTGAAATCGTTGGTATCGCTGGCATCTCCGGCAACGGTCAAAGCGAGTTCCTCCGCGCCCTGGCAGGCTTGGTTGCGTCCGAAGGGAGTATAGCCCTTGATGGCAGGACAGTGAAATCGGGCGATCCGACTGCGGCGCGGGCCGCCAGAATCGTATATCTTTCCTCGGATCGCCAAAAGGAAGGTGCCTTTCTCCGCTTGTCTGTGCGCGAAAATGCGACGATTTCATCGCTGTCGCGCTTTGTGCGGCTCGGCTTGGTGAACAGAACAATAGAACGGATGCATGTCGAGGAGCAGCGCTCCAACCTGAACATCCGTACCGGTTCCATCGAGCAGCCCATGGCCACGCTATCGGGCGGAAACCAGCAGAAAACGATTCTTGCCAGAGCGCTTCTGGCCGATCCGGCCCTCGTGCTCGCGGAGGAACCAACTGCGGGGGTTGATATCGGGGCGCGGGCGGAAATTTACCGAATTTTGCGCGATCTTGCGACCAGCGGCAAACCCGTCGTCATCGTCTCTTCCGACCTTGTCGAGGTGGAAGGCCTCTGTGACCGCGTATTGGTGTTTTCGCGAGGCCAGATTACCGAGGAATTGGTGGGGGACGCGGTTCGCGAACAAGAGATTGGTCGCGCCATTGTGACGGCCGTCACGCACCACAAGGGGGTGGCTGATTCAGAGCGACTGCAACCTCGTCTGTGGACTCTGTTATCGAACGATTATTCGCCTCTCGTCGTCCTCTCGGCGCTGATCTTGCTCCTTGCTGTCTATGCTTCGGCGCATAACATCCGGTTTATCTCGGCTTTCAATGTAGAGAAGACGCTTCTGTTGTCATCGGCACTTGCGTTCGTTGCATTCGGGCAGCTGTGCGTCGTACTAACAGGACGTATCGATCTCTCCGCGGGCCCATTGGTGGGTCTGACGGTGGTCATAAGTTCGTTCTTCCTCAATGACGGTGCCGGCGGCGGAACGGCCCTTGTGGGCGTCGCAACCATGGTCGGTGCCGCAGTCTTGGTTGGGCTGGTGAATGGCGGGCTGGTCCGGTTTGGAAACTTCACTGCTGTTGCTGCGACACTTGGCACCTACATCATCTTGCAAGGCGTATCCGTGCTGCTGCGCCCTTATCCGGATGGACCGATCTCCGCCGAAGTCATGGCCGCGATCCAGGTCTCGATCGGCGGCATACCGGTTGTTTTCATACTTGCTGTTGCGCTCGGTATCATTCTCGAACTGACACTCCGGTACACTCGCCTTGGGATGAGCATCAGATCGGTGGGCTCAGATGAGCTCGCGGCTGCACGAATAGGCGTGCGCAGCGGGATGATGGTCGTCGGCGCTTTCGTCACCTCGAGCCTGCTCGCAATGTTCGGTGGCCTGATCGTAACGGCGCAGCTCGGCATCGGGGATCCGAACCAGGGCATCGAGTACACCTTGGCCAGTATCGCAGCGGTGGTTCTTGGCGGAGCCAGTCTCTTCGGAGGCAGGGGGAGCTTTGTTGGCGTGTTGCTCGCAGCTGTTCTCATACCGGAAATCAACTCGTCCATGGTTTTCCTGGGATTGTCGCAGGCCTGGCAGTATTGGTTTATTGGTTTACTGACCCTGCTGGCGGTGGCCCTGTACTCCCAGGCCAGGCTTGTTTCACCGCACGATAAATAGCAATTCTAGGAAATATCCGTAGTGTTATTCTGGTGCCGTCACATTGTTCTTTGGTTGGCGCGCCCGCAATATTCGGATGGATAGAGTTGATGCGACATAAAAGAAACGTTGCTCCAAGATCGAAATCTTAGGCCGGCAACGAAGAGGCATCTCGATGAAGCCCGCTCGAGGTTCTCTTACTCGCCTTGGCACGCTGCAGACCGAAATTAAGGAACGCCGCCCGCACCTCCATAGCAAGGATCATGACAATGAAGCTGACTGACTTCAAAGCCCTCACTTTCGACTGCTACGGTACGCTCATCGACTGGGAATCAGGTATATTCGAGGGCCTCAAGCCGCTGACCAGCCGGCTTGGTACACCGATGTTGCGCGATCATGTGCTTGAGGCACATGCGCGGCATGAATCGTCGCAGCAGCTCCAAACGCCGGGCAAGAAATATCGCGCTCTGCTTCCGATCGTTTACAGGCGGCTGGCAGAGGAATGGGGCATCGCTGTTTCCTGGGAAGAGTGCATCGCCTATGGCCAGTCGGTGAGGAACTGGCCAGCATTCACCGATTCCGTCGGCGCTCTCCAGTACCTGAAGCGCCACTACAAGCTCGTCATCCTGTCGAACGTCGACAATGAGAGCTTCGCCGCCAGCAACGAAAAGCTCCAGGTCGAATTCGACGCCATCTACACTGCCGAAGATTGTGGCTCCTACAAACCGTCCGACCGCAACTTCGAGTACATGCTGAAGAATCTCGAGACGCTGGGCATCCAGAAGCACGAGATCCTGCACACCGCGGAAAGCATGTTCCACGACCATGGCCCGGCAAATCGTCACGGCCTCGCTTCCTGCTGGATCTACCGCCGCTACGACCAGGCGGGTTTCGGGGCTACGATGCATCCGGGCAACATGCCGAAGTACGACTTCCGCTTCAACAGCATGGCCGATCTCGCGAAAGCTCACCAGGAAGCACTGCGCGGCTAATTTCGAGGAAAGGCGCCCCGGGAATGGCGGGATTACCGAAGCTTGTCTGGGTCGATGTCAACATTCTTGCGCAGCTGCAGAAAAACGGCCGCCTCTTGAATGTCGACTTTGCCGAATGGTTCCGTGTCGAATGACAGTGCATTATTGGACGCAATTCAGGCGGCGTTCGCCGCCTCGAACGGTGTTGTCGGCACTGTAAACTTAACGGCTTCAGTCGAAAATCTCGCTTGTCGCATTCGCTCATGCGGCAATTTCAGTGAGGAGTTCAAGCGCGATGCTGTCGCGCAGATCACCGAACGGGGCTATCCTGCCGCGGAGGTGTCGAAGTGGCTGGGTGTGAGCCAGCACTCGCTCTACGCGTGGAAGAAGAAGTTCTCGCCGTCGTCCAGTTCGAGCGTTGAGGACCATACTTCGGAGATCCGTCGGCTGAAGAAGGAACTGGCTCGCGTCACCGAGGAGCGTGACATCTTGAAAAACCACCCCGGGTCTCTGCCGGATGTGTTGCAACATTTTGAACGCCTGCACTGTGCCAGGAGAGCCTCTGACATTGTCGGAGGATTGAATGTTCAAGGGCCGCCAGTTCGACCAGTCGATGATCCCGCTTTGTGTGCGCTGGTAGCTGGCCTGCAGTCTGAGCTTGCGTGATCTGGATCAGCCAAACGGTTCTTCCGAAAGGCGTTGGCACGTCATGGCCGCCCCGATCGCGTCGTCATTGATGGTAGCCAGACCAACCAGGAGGCTATCGTTTGCTGTGACACCACAAATCGCTTGCAGGATCGCTCTCGGCGCCGGCTGAAGCCGATCCGGATCCGCAAGAGTAAATGCCTGAACAACCGGATCGAACAGGACCATCGGCGCATCAAGCGCCGCGTTCGGCCAATGCTTGGCTTCAAATCACCAACATCAGCCGCGATTATCCTGTCCGGCATCGAGATGGTCCACATGTTACGTAAACGACAGGCGAGATACGCCTTCAATCCGAACCCGTCCCTGGCCGAACAGTTCGAAATTCTTGTCGTATAATTGGCCTCGGACCAGGCCAATTTGCGCTTCCAATCAGCCGTTGCAACAAACCACATCAACGGCCCGACGGTTCACGACGAGGCGTAGATGCCCTTCGGCGGCAAGGCCGCGATTGCCGAGTTCACCGAGCTGCGCTGGATCACGATCCAGAGCGGCCACCGCCACTATCCGCTCTAAGCGGCCTGCATGACCATGATCGCGTGACGCCGTTCGGCGAAAAATTACAAGCAGCCCCCCTTTCGATCCTGTGGTCGATGTTGTGGCGGCGATGTTGAAATGTCGCCGGTTCTGCAAAGAAGAAATGTCGCGATGCGGCTCAAAGGGCAGGGCGCAACTAGAGCAACTGGAAATGCGCCGGTGACACGGCTTCTTGGCACAGACGTGAGCCCCCGATCGGGCGCAAGCTGGTCAGGGTTGCAGAGCCCGATCGGGGGCGCTCCAGGCAAGCTCCCCGACTTTAGCCTTGAGAGCCCGCTGTCATTCGGCAGCAGCCAGCCGCGCCAGCGCTTGTTCTCGCTGCGCAATGACAGCCGGATCATTCAGGAAATCAGTCCGTCTTCCCGGCTTTGTCCCGCGCTTCCTGTAGGCGTGCTGCTCACTGTTGGTCTTGATCTTCGGCGCCGGTCGCGCCGTATCCTGCCGGGCCTTGATCCAGGACAGCACCTCGCCGAGCCGCTTGTTTTCGGTGATGGCCATGTGCGTAACGCGCTGCTCCTTGTCGAAAACGGCGTAGGGCAAGGAGCACGCCTTCCAGCGAACGTCCACGCGACCGTCGGAAAACTCATGGATATCGACATACTGGCCGACCAGGCCGATCGAGATCTCGTTTCTTTCCAGCAATATCTGTCGCCGGTCATAGGAAAACGACAATTGCTGGCCGACATGGCGCTGCTCACGCTTGCACAGCACGTCACGCAGCCGATCCGGCGGCATGTCCAAGGCGCGATGCAGATTGTCCGACCGGGCCGGGGCCTTGGCGAACCTCGCGTTAAAGTCGGCAACGAACGCCGGCAGGAAAGCATTGGCCGCCGCGATGTCCGATATGTCGGCAAGCCGCAGTTCCTTCACAAGACGGTCCTGCAGGGTCCGATTGACCCTCTCGACGCGGCCTTTGGCCTGGCTCGAATTGGCGCACAGGATCTCGATGTCGAGCTCCGCAAGCGCCCGGCCGAATTGGGTCATGCCACGGCCGGCGCGAGCCTCGGCCTTCGCCACCCGAAACACCGTATGCTTGTCGGAATAGAACGCCACCGGGCAGCCGTGTGCCTTCAGATAAAGCTCGAGCGCTCCAAAATAGCTGAATGTGCTCTCGGACTTCACAAAGCGCAGCTGCTGAAGCGTGCTGGTTGCGTCATCGATGAAGACGAGCAGGGTGCAGGGATCGCCCCGCTCTTCGAACCAGCGGTGATCGCTGCCGTCGATCTGCACCAGCTCGCCATACGACTCCCGGCGCAACCGCGGCTGATGGAAGGTCCGGCGCTGCTTCCGTGACAGCCAGTTCCCGGCCTCGGCCATCCATTTGCGCAGCGTCTCGCGCGACACCACAAGGCCGTGGTTTGCCGCCAGCTTCTCGGCCGCCAAGGTCGGCCCGAAATCGAGGTAGTGGTCACGGATCAATTGGACGGCCAGGTCCGAGACGCCGCCATTGAAGCGATGGTTCGATGGCCGACCTCGCGCCTTGTGCCGGAGCGCTGCCGCGCCTTCAGCCTGGAACGTCTTCAATAGCCGCTGGACCTGGCGCGTCGTCAGATCAAGCACGTGGGCGGCCGACACCACCGTCATGCGCCGCTTCAGAACCTTCGATAGCACCTCGATGCGTTGCAGTTCGCGCTCGCTCATCAGCATCAGTCCCATTCTGCCGTCTCTCGCGCTCGTCGACGAGCAGGGCGACATTCCTACTTTGCAGAATCAAGACATTCCAACTTTGCGCCAATAGATGTAAATCGCGTAATCTAAATTATGGAACTGACACAGGTGAACGACCGCGGCGGTGGCGAGCGTTCAGCTTCACCATCTCCCGTATGTTGCCCGGCGCTTTAGCCGATTGCTGCTTCAAACAACTCGGCACTGCCAAAATGTCGGCGCATGAGAGGCGGGTTGACGAGAAGACCGCACTCGCCATTTGTTTGTCGCAGCATCGCCAAAATGAAATCCGTTTTGAACGCGATCCCGAAGTAAAGGTGGTCAGCGCCGTCGGACCAGGTTGGGTCAATTGCAAATCCGTTTACGTCAACGAGCCAGGCGTGCTGGATGGGAAGAGGGATTCCAACACGATCGACCGCGTAGCCTTCAGCGTAGCGGATGTCGCGGCGTCCGCTCCCTATGCGCGCGAGCAGGGCCCGAGCGGTGTTGGCAAAGCACTCTTTCGGTGCTCCGCGCTGAATCCAGGACGGTAGCTCTCCTTTGGGTTCGAACTCTTGACCGTAGCGCAAGAGTGCGGCCGCCGCTCCGAACTTAGGCTCCGAATCCGCCAACAAGGCGACGTGCTTTGTCAGTGCGGCCAGGAATGGGTCATTGTGCTTCATGTTGCTTTACCAGCGACGGCGTGTCAGCCGCAGTTGCGTCACTGTTCGCCTGAATGCAACACCGCGCAAATGCCTCGGCTACAAAAGCCCGACGGTGCTACCTATCCCGGGGGAGGACAGGTTTTCATGTAACGAACGATTTTGCTTTGGGATTTCGAGCGAAAATATGGTGCGTTCTCGATGACGAGGAAAAGAACCGGAGAGCACGACAGAAGGCGCATGATCGGCTCCTACCAGTTTTAGAGCTTTATCGTGAATACAGACGAAACACGCGCAAGCGATATGAGGTGCTGAAAGACAAGGATCCCAAACTGCCTGAGTTTCCCAAACTGCCAGATCAACTTGGCTGATTTCGTCAGTTTTGGCGGGGGCTTATATTCTGGCCCATCGCTGGTTCAGTCGCCGGCGATGGGCGATCATGAGCAGCGCATCGACGTATCTCACGACATGATCCTCGTCGCTATGGACGGGAATCTCATCCGACGTAATGCGCAGCCCTGATTTCCAGAGCGGACGCTCAGTCTACCGTCCAGGTTTGCACCAGCTCTTCAATAGATGAATACTCATATCTGCTGCCGTCCTTCCGGTTGATGACAACCAGCGGCTCATCGGCATAGATGAGGCCCAATGAACTTTTGTTATGTTGGTTCACGAGCCAGGATGCCCACTTGACCGGTATCGGACTTGCAACGGGCCAATTGGCCGGATCGCCGAGAATGGCAGCCTGCTCCTCCATTTGCCTTTTTTGGTAGTCGTTCTGCCTAGCTTCCGCAGCACGGTTTTTCTCTACATTTTGTTTCAGAAGCTCCATGAGGCGCTTTAATGGATCCGGCGACTGCCTGGCTTGATCTCCTGATCGATGGCTTCAGCTTCCTTGGTGCCCAGGCGAACGCAGGCCATCATTTCCGGATCGTATGGAATAGCGTTCCACGGATACTTATCAAATATCGCGTTCATGGTTCCTTTTACGTTGTACCATTCAATGGCGGGCCCCCAATATCCAAGAAGACTGAACAGAAGTTTTCCGCGGCCCTTGGAATTACACGGACTCGATCGTTTCGTGGGAGCGAAGGCGAAATGCCGCAGGTAGGGCATCTCTATGCATAGCCGACGTTGATACGTCGCGGTATGTGCACCGCTGCTGACGGGTGTCCGCGCGTTCCGGTGTCCGTTCCGAGGCTGTTGGCCCGGTCGATCATTGCTTCCAGAGCATCGAGATCTTCGATGTCGGCAATTGACGAGATGTCGACAGTTCTTTTCGGTCTGCCGCGGCCCTGTCGCGGAGGTGCGGTCTCCAATGCTGCGCGTGCTTCGGCTTCGAGCAGCTTCTGCACCTTTGTCGCGAACAAGGCTGTCAGTTCGGCCATCGCTGCCGCCGCACCGTCGATCTCGAGAAGAGAGTCGATTTCCGAAAGCGACCAGACGCCGTCATCATGATTACTTGTCCGGCTCATGCCGTCGATGATCGCGACCCCTACGGTGTCGACCGGCAGTCGCTTGTGCTCTTTGTAGAGCCAGTCCGGCGAAACAAGGGCTGTCGCCATCATCTTCGTTTTCAGTTCATCGAGGCGGGTGCTTTCGCCGTAAGAAGAAGGGGAGCGCTTGAGCTCGAGGATCAGGGCGCAGCGGTGCCGCTGATTGACGACGACAAGGTCGGGCGCGTAGCTCTGGCGTGTCCGCGTTGTAGCGTCGAAGCTGAGGCCTTCGAGGCGTTCCCAGCTATTGGCCGACAATGCATCGAGCGCTGCTGGAACGATCGGCAGCCTGATGCTGTGCGACAACACTCTGAGATCGGGATTTTCCTGGGCAACGCGAGCTATGCCGTGCTTCAAAAGCCTGCCGTCATGGAAGCAGATCGAGCGGGCCGTGGCGGCGATGCCGACATAATGCCCAAATACCTCATCGGGCAGCGGCGTGCTGGCGGCAATCGTCGCCACCGCCTTGTCGGCGACGACACAGAGGTCGGCAGCCAGATCTTGCGGCGAGATTTTGGCCATACGGGCGGTGATAACACCGCGTGGTGCAGATTGGCGTGCCCAGGCTGCCAAGTCAGGCGATGACGCGCGGCCACGGCCCTTGCTTGCTTGTCGTGGGACAGCGGAAACGTCGGACAGATCCATCAATGGGGGCTCCTCAATGAAAAATGAAACGATGTCGCTCTGGAAACCGGCGACCGGAAAGGGCCTGTCTGCGACCGTGTGGACCGGCGCGCTATGCAGGGGGTCTGTGGCGCTCCCCTCCCCTGTTGTGGTTCGCCAGGTTGCAGGTTCTGGTCGAGGCGTCGAACACAACGGCGCGGTCGGTCGCCATCCATGTTGCCGACTGGTTCGGCGACGTAGCCCAACGTTGCGTGGCGGTGGGCACGGCGGCGAACCACTTCCATTGTGAACCCGGCCACGGAGTGGGTCGTGTGTTGTCCGGCATGACTGGCATCGGGCACGCCGGATGTCGGCCGCGACGACAGTGCGGGTCTTCTGCACACCCCGTCATGCCCGTCCTATCGCGGGAGCATCGATGGCCGCGTCTTCTGCCGAAACGATGGTCACGTGCCTGGCCATATCGGGACCCCAGGCCCTGGCGATCATCATCAAGATGAACGACGGATCCGTTTCGGATGTGCCTTCGAGCGAATAGTGCCGTCCGCTCCTAGTCCGTCCACTCATGCTAGGAGATTCGATTTACTCCGGGTCATATCCGGCTGCGTTGAAGTAGTTTCGGCATTGGTCTGGTGTGAATGCGGACAAGCAGTTTGCGATGACTGCCCAGAGTTCATCGATGGTGCGGGCTGCGGCCTTTCTGAGCAGGGCCTTGAGTTTGGAGAACGCCATCTCGATTGGGTTGAAGTCTGGTGAATAGGGCGGCAGGAAGAGGAGTCGCGCGCCTGCCTTCTCGATCGCCTCGCGCACGCCGCTGATCTTGTGTGCCGGCAGATTGTCCATGACCGCGACATCGCCGGGCCGAAGCTCTGGCGCAAGGATCTGCTCGGCATAGGCCAGGAAGGTATTGCCGTTCATCGGACCATCGAGAAGCATCGGCGCGGCGAGACCGTTCAGTCGCAGCCCGGCGGTGAAGGTGGTGGTCTTCCAATGCCCATGAGGGACAGCCGCTCGGCATCGCTCGCCGCGTCTGGCCCGCCCGCGCAGCCGCGCCATCTTCGTGGACGCGGCGGTCTCGTCGATGAAGGTCAACGTCTCGGGGTCGAGATCGAGTTGGCCCTCGAACCAGGCTCTGCGGCCACGCAGAATGTCGGGACGTTGCTGCTCTGAGGCATGCGCCGTCTTTTTTTGAACGTGACGCCGCGCCTATCGAGGAACACCCAGACCGTCGACGGAACCACCCGCACGCCGTGCTCGCCGGCCAGTCGTTCGGCAATCTCGGCAAGGGTGGTATCCGGCGTCGCCTCGATCAGGCCAAGAATGAACACCTCATGCGGATCGAGCTTCGAACGTGACGGCTGGCCCTGCTTGCGGGCCGTCTTCTCGCCCGTCTGGCGATAGCGGCGATACCAGTTGCCCGCCGTTGAGATCCCGACCCGGAAACGCCGTGCCGCCTCCCGCGTCGACAGCCCTTCCTCGACTGCCACAATCACTCGCCCGCGAAAGTCCGCGCTCAGGCTGCGTGTCATCGTCACTCTCCCCGCAAATCACGAGGTTCAATGAATCAGATACAGCCTATCGACTCCGAGTTCAGCGAAATTGCTCTAGCAAGATCGAAGGCGACGATCGTGCTGGAGACCCTGCCCTGGCCGTTGGCTTTTATGCCGACAAAATGTAGCTGGCGCGCATCGTGGCTTTTGACGATCGCCCATCGTGTCAACGTCACATGGAGTTCTTTGGAAACCCTTTTCACCAATGTTCATGCCTTCCTGGCATCGGTGACGATGCCGCGTGTTGTTCGACATGCACCGTCCTTCCCCAACTCGATGCGTGAGGGGGCGATTGCTGTCATGACTGGAGGTCCCGGGCGCGAGACAACCCAGGCTGAAGCGCGACCGCCGCAGTCTTGCGTGGAGCTCATGTCTCATCGCGCGCTGCAGCGGGTTGCGTCAGCGCGTGGCGAGCAACGCAATGGCAGCTACCGAGCCACGTCACGATGCGTAGCAACCGATCATTCAGATGCTGAGGCCGGTTCCGCCCTGCCCGATCAGCTGGCGACAGACGCAGTCGTCAGCAGCACACCGTGCCCCCGACAAATGCGGTCCGGTCGGCGTTCAAAATCCGAACGCAGGCTAACATCATGGGGAAAGACGCAATAATGCTGCGCATAACCCAATTTCCTTCTAAGGCAAGGTTTGCGGGTCAGGCCCTTGTTGGTGCGCCAACACCTTCAGGGGCCGTCTTTGCCCGGCAATCACCGGACAAAGCCTTTGTTGCAGGATCCGTAGTGGATCTCAAGCCGGCATCAGCAAAAATCTCTCGGTAAACTGAAATAAAATACGGCCTGATCTCGGCGCGTTAATGTCAACAATTTGAAGACTTTCAGCAACGGTTGTGGTTATGGCAGACGTTGCTTGGCAAAAGCACGGGCGCTCAAGAGAGTGTCCGGAGCGAACGTTCGGCCATATCAGGCATAGCCGCGCTTGCGTTTTGTCGATGCCAATTTTTCAAGCGCGTCAGTGGCTTCCGCGGCGTTGTCGAACAGCTCGATCTTTTGGTGCCCGCGCGTGCCGATACGGCCCCAATGCCACAGTATCGACGCACCACCGAACAGCGTCGGTTCCACCGAAAGCACGTAAAACCGTGCCATGTTGCGGCGGTTGTGTTGCAACGTTTTAAATAGCGGCACTGTGGTAGGAGAGCCCCTGACATTTTCGGAGGATTAAATGTTCAAGGGCCGCCAGTTCGACCAGTCGGTGATCCTGCTTTGTGTGCGCTGGTACTTGGCCTATTGTCTGAGCTTGCGTGATCTGGAAGAGATAATGGCCGAGCGGGGCATTGCCGTCGACCACATGACCATTCACCGCTGGACTGTTCGTTTTGCGCCGCTGTTGTCGGAGCGCTTCAACCGACGCAAGCGGAGCGTAACCGGCAAATGGCATATCGACGAAACGTACATCAAGGTCTGCGGCCAGTGGATGTACCTTTGCCGCGCCATCGACAGTGTCGGAGACACAGTCGAATTCTGGTTCAGCGAGCAGCGTGACCTGCTGTCGGCAATAACCGGATCGAACAGGACCATCGTCGCATCAAGCGCCGCGTCCGGCCAATGCTTGGCTTCAAATCACCAACATCAGCCGCGATCATCCTGTCCGGCATCGAGATGGTCCAGATGATGCGCAAACGACAGGCGAGATACGCCTTCAATCCTAATTCGTCCCTGGCCGAGCAGTTCGAAATTCTGGCCGCGTGATCGACCCAGTATCGGACCCATTTGCGCTTGCATTCAGCCGTTGCAACAGATCCGGGTCAGGCCCTTGTTGGTACGTCAACCCCTTCAGGGGCCGCTCTTGCCCGGCAATGATCACCGGACAAAACCCTTGTTGCCGGCATCAGCAAATTTTTTCGGTAAATTGAAGTAAAACGCGTTATGATCTCGGTGCGCAGATGTCAACAACTTGAACTCGGTAAGCAACTGTTGGGGTGTGGCGTAAGCGTGGCTTAGCAAAGGCCCCGGCTCTCAAAAAAGTTGCTGGGGACGAACGCTCAGCCATGTCAGGCATACCCACGCTTGCGCTTTGCCGATGCCAACTTGCCAAGCGCAGCAGTGGCTTCCGAGGCGTTGTCGAACAGCTCGATCTTCTGATGTCCGCGCGTGCCGATGCGGCCCCAATGCCGCAGCATCGACGCACCACCGAACAGCATCGGCTCCACCGAAAGCACGTAAAACCGTGCCATGTTGCGACTGGCGTCGATGCGACGGAAATGATGCGGCTGGTTGATGGGCTCCATGACGTGCAGCATCTGATGTCAGCTGTCCCTCGTCCAACGACTAAATTGAATCGATCCGCGGTCATCGATTCAGCACGCTGATGCAGGTCCGGCTGAACGCATATGGCTGTGAGCGGGGTGACGCCGTCCAATTCGGTGAGGGTCGCGTCCACAGGTCAGCCATTGAAATGAGAGGCTAGGCGGTGTTCGCAAGTTCGCGCGGTTGGTGTCCGTTGGCGCGAACCCCCGTACAATCCAGATTGCCATAAAGTAGCACATCTGACAGCTTAACTGACAAATGCAACGATGAGATTGCTGTCGACGCCAGCTGCCATGATGCGGCTGCCGCGACCAAAGCTGGTCTTTTTGCCATTTACCAGGCACTGGAGACGCGTTGATGGCCCGCCCGCTCTTCGCCATTTTGCGCGGCATCACCCCGCCTGAAGCAGCAGACGCCGCCGCGGTACTTATCGACGCCGGCATCAGCCAGATAGAGGTGCCGCTCAATTCGCCCGAGCCCTTGGCCAGCATCGGCACCATGGCGCGCCTTTTTGGCGACCGGGCGCTGATCGGCGCAGGTACCATTTTGGCACCGCAAGACGTCCACATGGTCCATGATGCCGGCGGTCGCCTGGTGGTTTCGCCCAATTGCAACGTCGAGGTCATCGCCGCCACCAAAGCGCTTGGAACGCAGAGTTTTCTCGGCGTTTTGGCGCCGAGCGAGTGTTTTGCTGCCTTGCAGGCCGGCGCCGACGGCTTGAAAGCCATCCGAGCCGTTCTGCCGTCTGAAACCAGGATTTTCATGGTTGGCGGAGCGGGTGCGGACAATTTAGCTGACTGGATTGCCGCCGGTGCCGACGGCTTTGGCATTGGCACCGCCCTCTATAAGCCCGGAATGACAATTTCGTCGCCGCTTACGACGAGGCCGTGCGATGATTTCCCATGACCGCATTTGTGAGTTGGGCGAAGGGCCGCTATGGCACGTCAAAGCGAGTTTCTTTGCGTGGTCGGTTCGTCCGGTTGCGGCAAATCGACGATGCTGTTGCGGCTTGCCGCCTTCACGCTTCCGACCAGCGGCGAAGTCCGGTTTCAAGGCGCCAGGACGGAGCGCAATGGCGATCCACCGCCGCCAACGCTTCCGTATGCCCTAAGGATCGCAACCACGGAATGGCCGTAGCAAGCGTGTTCGTCGCCGTTGGCAACGGCAGGGCCGGCGTGGCCATTACGACAAAATACGTCTGTGTTTCGATCGCAGGGGCGCGTCCCAGTGATCCTTGCCAGTCTGCGAGGTGATGACTGCGGAAAATCAATGAAATTGCGATTGTACGCCTAGCTAAGAGCACAACCTATTGACATCATGGGCCCAAAAACTCAAACATATGTTTGAAATTTTGGTTTCAAACGGGCATTCGAATTCGGCGAAGTGTCCCAGAACAATGGAGGGGTGCCTTGCATATCAAACCGCATGGGTCGTTTGTCGCACTGATAACGCCGATGAACTCAGACGGCTCCGTCGATCTCGAAGGGTTTCGCACCCTCCTGGATTTTCACCGCCAGAACGACACAAAGGCGATCTTGATCATGGGGTCAACCGGAGAAGTCTCGATGCTGACGCCGGAAGAGCGGCGTATGATCATCACCGAAACGGCAAAGATGCCGCGCGGCGACATGCTCCTATATTTCGGCTGCACGGGCCAAGACACACGAGCGACCATAGACCTCGTGCGATACGCCAAGAACGAAGGCGGCGACGGAGCCATAATCGCGGCGCCCTCCTACATCTGCGCGGACAACGAGTCCATCGTCGAATATGTGCTGGAAGTCTGCGATACGGTCGACCATCCGATCGGCTTCTACAACAATCCGCCGCGTGTGAAGACAGACCTGCATTGGACCGACATCCAACGCATTGCAGCTCATCCCAACATGGTCGTGCTCAAGGAATCGACCACCCGCGTCGGACAGGTGGCGCAGGTCTGCCGCGCCGAGCTCGACCTTTCCGTCATGTGCTGCTGCTCGCCCAATCTGGGCCTCGTGATCCCGACTATGGCGCTGGGCGGCGACGGCACCGCCAACATGACCGGCAACATCATTCCGCGCGAGATGGCGGTCATCTCCAAGCCGTGGGAGACGGGCGAAGACGCATTCGCGTGCCGCGCAGCCTGGCTACGAAACCTGCCGATGCTGCATTTCGCCTATGCGGCCGTCAATCCGGTGTCGATGAAGTCGCTAATGGCCGCTGTCGGCCTGCCGGCTGGACCGCTGCGCAAGCCACTTCGTGCGGCAGACCCCAAGCTGCTGGAGGACGGTATCCGCATCATTCGCGAACTCGACCTCGACAAGGCCTACGGCTATCGCCTGGCTCGTTGACCTGGTGGCCGCGGCTCTGCAGACCCGTCTGCTGGGCTTCTCCGGGCATCGGCGTCTGATCTGCGCATATCCTCAGATTTGATGCCAATCGAGCGAGCGCCTGTGCCAACTTTCGGCTATGAGGGGTGGATGGAGGCAATTGAAGACACAATCGGCCAGCAAGACGATCGCGACACGCGTGGCGCGTTGCTGCGCGCGGCCACCTTCGTGTTCGCTGACCGTGGTTTCGACGCGGCCACGTTGAGGGAGGTTACCCGCGTGGCCGGGGCAAATATTGCCGCGGTCAATTACCACTTCCGCACCAAGGACGAGTTGCTGCGCCTGACGCTTGTACATTGCCTCGGCCCGCTCAATGCTGCGCGCCTGAAGGCGATCGCGGAATGCGAGGAAGACCCGCGCCCTAGCCTGTGGTTGGTGCTGCGAGCGATCGTGGCCCCATTCGTCGAACTCAGTCTCGACGAGCGCGGCGGGCGCGCAGCGATCCGCCTGATGCTGCAAACCAAGGCCTTGCCCCGCAAGCTGACCAACGAGATCTTGGCCGAACAGTTCGACGAACTCCACCGTCGCTCACGAGCGATGCTACAGCGTTTGGCGCCCCATCTGAGCGAGGTGCAGATCGCGCTGCGCTACGAGTATATCCGCGGCGCAATCCTCCACATCGTGGCCGACCTCGACCCGAATGCCCGTCGCATGCCCGGCCTTGAGAGCATCCAGAAACACGTCAGCGACAGCGCGCTCATCGACGACATTATAGATTTCTGTGAAGCCGGCTTTTTGCGCCGAGGCGATTGACTCGACCTGTATCTGCTCGCGCAGACCTAAAAGACCGCTTTTGAGGTCTGAAGCCCGAAAGCTGCCCGTCCGCTAATGATGCGGCGGACGGCACTTCACCGCCTTGCGGCTATTGTCGCGGGGCTAGAGCTGGGGGAGGAGGGCGACAATTGGTTCTGATCTCATTCCGTGACGATCGACCAATTCTTGTCGGGATTGAACCGCTTGATGCCGTTCGCGATCGTTTCCGTCTGCCTGCCGAGGTCGGCCTGGTAGACGATGCCCGCCTTGCTGACGAGGAAGGTATTGACGCCGGTCTCACGATATTTGACCGGCCACGCAATCAGCGCGAAGCCGGCGATCATGTGACCGTTGATGACATAGTCATAGCGGCCGCCGGCAACATTGTCGCCCTGGCCGGTCAGGATGCGGAAGCGGTAGCCGAAATAGCCATCTCCCTGCCTGGCCTTCTCCAACGCCGCCTGGTCGGCGAAATCGCCTGCCGGGCTCTCACCGTCGCCCTGGTCCGAAGGCCAATAGAGCCCGTCCGTCTTGCCCGGGGTGCTGACCATCCGTTGCGCATATTCGAGCACGCCTTCGCCGCTGCGGTCCTGCGATGCGTACTCTTCCTGTGCATTGACATAGGCGCGCATCGTGGCGATCGCCTCGAGTTCGTTCTCGCCGATGCGGCGGTTGACGATCTCCTGCAGTCCGGCATCGGTGTCGAAGGCCCATTTCCCGTCTTCGCCCTTGACGATCGGGAACGGGAACGGCCACAGCCTTTCGCCGATATCGAGCAACTGGCGATCACCGAGATCCTCGACGACCACCTGCCTAGCGGCCCCCTCGCGAATCTCCTGGAACGTGTCCTTGGCGCTACCATCGGCGGCGAGCTTTTGCGGATCGAGTCCCAGCAACCTGGCCAGTCCGTCGAAGTCGTTGGCCCCAACCAATGCCTTGAAACGGTTGATGGCTGCGGCCGCGGTGTCGAAGACGGGCGGTTCGGTGGCCGCCGCGAAGGCCTCTATGCCGGGGACCTCCTCCGCCGGGATAGCCACTGCAGGGCCCAGCACCAACACCGCCGCAACGCAGGCTGCCAGGGAACGACGGAGAATCCTCCTGGTCTTCATGGTCCTGTTCTCCTCCGCGGGCTTAGCGCCGCCTGCCCCCGCCACCACCACCGCGACCACCGCGGCCGCCGCCCGCCATATGGCGTCCGCCCCCACCTGCCGACATGGAACGACCACCCCGTGCGCCGCCGCCCATCGATTGGGCACCGCGGCTCGAAGCGACTTTCTGTGTCTTGCCGGGCCCGACATTGCCAAGTCCGGACGGATGCTTCGGTCGATTGTCGACCCGTCCCGCCGGTTTCGCCTTGCCGGACGACCGATTGGCATTTGTCGGCTTCTTGGCGTTGGGCCTGTTGGCGCTGGCCTTCCCCGAGCCCGCTTTGTTGGCGGCGACCTTCTTCCCAGAACCTTGCCTGTTGGCGTTGGCCTTGGCTTTGGCGGCATTTGCCTGCTTGAGGTTGGCCGCATTGCCAGGACCCGACTGCTGTTTCTTCAGCCCTTCGAGGGTGCTCTTGCGGACATCCGCCACGCCAGAGGCCTTGTCCCTGGTCGCCGCCGTGCGCTGGTGTTTGATGCTCGAGGTCTTGTTGCGGATATTGTTGGTGCTGTCGCGCTCCAGGCTGTTGCGCACATGCGTCTGGTCGAACTTGGCAAGCTGATTCCGGTCGATGTCGATCTTCGAACGGTCGACGTTCCGCCAGTCGACATCGTTGAAATTCACCCGGCCGTTGAATTCGCGGTTGTTGAAGCAATTCTTGCAATCGACGTCGATGTCATTGCCCCAGCGGCCGCCCCAGACGCCCCAGTCGTTCCAGTCGATGGCGGCAGCCCAGACCAATCCCGTCGCTGCCGCGGCAAAATAGGGCGCCGTCGGATACCAGTAGGAAGGGTAGCCTTCGGAATAATAGGAGATCGGTTCGATCGGATAGTCGGCCACGTAGAGCATTTCCGGCTCGTATCGCGGCACGTAGATGATTTCGGGGTTCGCCGAGCTGATGACGACGTTGTCGCCCTCCGTAGTCACCTTGATCTTGTCGTCGGTCTTGATGATCTCCTTGGCGACCGCCTCGTCACGCAATTGCTGGATGGCCACCAGCACGTCTTTCTGTCGATAGGTGATCGCGTTGCCCAATTGCTGAGTCCAATCGAGATCCTGGCTCATCATCTTGACGACATCGGGATAGTTGAGCAGCGAGATGACGCTGCCGTCCCAGTCGGCGCTGGGCTTCAGGCTTTTGTCCTTGGCGGCTCGCTCCAGATAGCGCTCGGCCTCGACGATTTGGAGAGGGTAGAGCGCCGCCTGCGTAATCACGGCGACCAGTTCATCCGGATAAAGGGCAATCGGCGCGACCAGGACCTCCATTTCGTCTTCGGTGAGCGGTGCCGCCGCCGAGGTGCCGGCAACCGCGGCGTCGGGCGCCCCCTGCGGTTCCTGGACGGCGGTTGCGGAAAGCGTTGTGAAGGCCGTGAAAATACTTACCGAGATAGCCGCCAACGCCAGATCGAAACGTGTCATGGCGACCTCGCTTCTTGATTGCTGCCAGCTTGCCAAGTGTTGCGACAGAACTAGTGCGGTCAACGATGGTAACAATCGGCGTTTGAACACAACTTTGTGTAAGCGTTTCGCCGGCGGCGGTCGCTCCGTTTTCGCATGGGTAGATGCAAATTTTCGGCGCGATCGTTCAGCCCTTTATGGAATTGATGCTCGACCGTCGACACGATCTGCCGCCGCGCCGCGTCGTAGGAACGAAGCTTGTCGGTGGCGATGCACTTCGGCAGGTATCCCTGCTTCTTCATCAGCCGGATCAGAAGTCGCCAAGCGGCAGGCGTGTCGTCTCCGCCTTCATCGCCATGGCCTTCGCCCGGGACACGCCGAAAGCCGCCAGGGCCCAGCGGCGCAGTATCGCCGACCAGATCAGGCCGAAAGGGTCTTGTTACAACGGCTGACTGGAAGCGCAAAGCGGCACGATCCGAGGTCAATTATGCAGCAAGAATTTCGAGCTGCTCGGCCAGGGACGGATTCGGATTGAAGGCATATCTCGCCTGTCGCTTGCGTATCATGTGGACCATTTCGATACCGGACAGGATGATCGCGGCTGATGCTGGTGATTTGAAGCCAAGCATCGGCCGGACGCGGCGCTTGATGCGCTGATGGTCCTGTTCGATCCGGTTATTCAGGTATTTACTCTTGCGGATCCGGATCGGCTTCAGCCGGCGCCGGGAGCGATCCTGCAAGATCATGGGCTGGATTGGGTTCACGTTCCTTGCGGTCGTTCTCGTCGCCGTGGACTACACGATCGCGTCAACGGTTCTGCCGGTGATGTTGAGCTACGAGGGAACCGCCGAAAACGCCTGGTGGATCACCAGCATGATCATCATCATGCAGGCGCTGATGATCGCATTTTCGACCAGGTTCACGCAGAAGTTCAACGCGGTTGCAGTTACGATCCAGCTCGTTGGCATGATTGGCCTGGTCGTGCTGCTGTTCGCTGTAGGCGCGTTCAACAACGAACTCGACTTTTCGAACCTGTTCAGCACGGGCAGTATTGCCCAGGAAGGGTATTATTCTTTCGGAACACTGACGAGCGTCGGTCCATGGATCATGGGCACGCTTCTCGGCGCGTTCACCATCGTGGGCTTCGAGTCCGCGGCGAACCTGGCCGAAGAAACGCGTGATCCGGCTCGGGTCGTCCCCAAGGCCATGTGGCAGGCGGTGCTCAGCCTTGGCGTCATCGGGATGCTGTTCCTGATTGCCGTGACCGCACTTCTGGGCGATCCCGCTGCGCTGCAAGGCTCGGCCACTCCGGTCGCGGACGTGATCAATCGTGTCCTCGGACCGATCCTCGGCAACCTGCTGCTCGTGCTGGTCGTCATCTCGATCTTCAGTTGCGGCCTGGTGATCCTTCTGAGCGGTACCCGTCTCGTCTGGGCGATGTCGCGTGACGAGCGCTTCCCCGGCTGGCAGCTGTGGCACCGCATCCATCCGACACTGAAGACTCCGGTCAATTCCACGATCTTCGTTGCTGTGATCGGCCAAGTGATCCTGGCGCTGTTTTCGCAGCAGACCGACGCGCTGTTCGCGCTCTTCTCCGCAGCGACACTGCTGCCTGCGATCATCTACGCGGTAACGGTTGTCATCTACGCGCTCAAGCGCAACAAGCTGCCGCCAAGCCAGGGCTTCCGCCTCGGAGCTTGGGAGACCCCCGTCTTGCTCGTTGCCTTCCTATGGCTCGCGTTCGAACTGGCGATCTTCCGTGATGCTTCGTTTGCCAAGCCGTGGTTCTATGTGGCCGTCATGTTTGTGATCGGTGCCGTCTACCTCGTATACCTGCTCATGACCCGCGGCGGTGCCAAGGCGCTCAAGATGCCGGATCTGATTGCGATCGACGCAATTCTGGATGCCGACAAAGGCGCCGAAGCCAACCGCTAAGCAACATCCTATCGAAAGCCCTATTGGAAGCCGGCGTCTCGAACGCCGGCTTTTTCGTCTCGTCGGGCGTTGGTCCATGGATCCTGCGGGCGATGTCACATCAACTTGGCTGGTTGTGGCGCACCGCCGATCACTATGGCTGGCATGGCCCTCCCGCAGCTCCAACGTTACGATCACCCGCCTGCAGCTTCCACGAATGCGTCAAAAATCCGGGCGCTGGGGTGTCTTTTGGAGTCGAACTTCTCGGGGTGCCATTGCAGACCCATGGCAAAAGGATGCGAGGGCACCTCAATCGCTTCGACCACGCCATCTGGTCCACGGGCCGTAACCATCACGCTGCTGGAGACCTCAACGATCGCCTCCCGATGAAACGTGTTCACGCTGAACGTCGGGACATCGAAGATGTCTGCCATTCGTGTGCCGGCCTGAATGCTTACATCGTGGAGTACGTTGCTCTGGTCATGATTCAGCGCGCCTGGCCATGAGGAATGCACATCTGAAACCATCCGGCAGCCATTCAGACATCCGAGCATTTGCATGCCGTTGCAGATACCGAGTACGGGCTTATCGCGAGCAAGGAACCCTTCCATCAGCGCAATCTCCACAGCGAGGCGATCAGACGGCGGATATTTGGACTGATCGCCTTCGACGTACCATTTCTCGGGAAATTCAATACGCCCACCGATGCTCAAGAACCCATCGAACTGCTCAACCACTTGGTCGACCAGTTCAGGCACATATGGGATGCCAACCGGAAGGGCTCCGGCACGGCCGATGGCGGAAAAGTAGTTTTTCGAGGTTTCGTATAGGTCTCTACCGGCACTGTTGTTTTCATCCATGATCACTGCGATAGTAGGCTTGCGCTTCATCTTTTTTCCTACTTTGGGTTCTGGAAGTTTATCGAACAAGCATGGGCGACATCACTGTAGGAGGGCCCGACCATCATCCGCACCCAAGGGCGGAGTTACGACTGAGGCCTCGCTCTCTACAACCGGAAATTCTCACCGACCTAGGCAGCCGCAGCGTATCGCACCCGATGGCCCTTGCCTATTTCAATCAATTCGGACGGTGCTGGCGCGGAAAAGACGTCTGATGCCACGGTGCCGTCGGAGACGAAGCGGTAGCCGAGGGGCGGCGCCTCGGTAGAGCTGCGCTGGCTTGCCTGCGACTTGAGCGCGGCATTCGGATCGGGAATGGCCGCAATCAGCCGGCGAGTATAAGGATGTGTAGGCTTCTCGAAGATCTGCTTCCAGCCCCCCTCCTCCACAACCTGGCCAAAATACATGACCAGCACGCGATCGCTCATGTGCTCCACTACGCTGAGGTCGTGGCTGATCATCAGGTAGGAAAGGCCGAGCTTGTCCTGCAGATCCAGCAGCAGGTTGATGATCTGCGCGCGGATCGACACGTCGAGGGCCGACACCGGCTCATCGAGCACGACGATCTCCGGTTCGAGTATGAGCGCGCGGGCAATGCCAATGCGCTGCCGCTGGCCGCCTGAGAACTCGTGCGGAAAGCGGCTAGCTTGCTCGGGCGTGAGTCCCACATTGGCGAGCATCGCCTCGATGCGGTCTGAGATCTCGGAAGCTGCGGTGATGCCGTGCAGCCGTAGCGGCGCAGCGAGCGAACTGCGCACGGACTGGCGCGGATTCAGCGAGGCATAGGGGTCCTGGAACACCATCTGCACCACTTTCGCGCGCTGCATGCGTCCCGGCGCGCCGACACCGGTAAGCGGCTGGCCGCGATGGCGGATCGTGCCCTCTGTCGGCTCCTGCAGGCCGAGGATCGAAAGTGCCGTCGTGGACTTGCCACAGCCGGATTCGCCAACGATCGACAGGCATTCGCCCTTGGCCAGCGAGAAGCTGATGCCGTTGACGGCGTGTAGCATCCGACCTCCGGAAATCGGAAAGCGAACGTGGAGGTCGTCCACCTGCAACAGGGGCGCTGTCATGGCTGGCTCCCTTCCGGCCCGCGCGGTGCAATGAAGCGGGTTTCGGTCAGCTTCGAGCGGTCGGCGATGATGCTGTCGATATCGACCAGCCGCTGGCGGCCGTGCTGGCTGCGGCTGCCGAGGCGCGGCAAGGCGCCGAGGAGACCGCGGGTATATTCATGCTGGGGGTTCTCGAAGAGCGCTTGCGTCTCGTTCTCTTCAACGAGGCAACCCGAATACATGACGCCGACACGCTGGCAGATGCTGGCAATGACGCCGAGATCGTGGCTTATGAACAGGACTGCCGTGCCGCGCTCGGCGCAGAGTTCCTTGATCAGGCGCAGCACCTCGGCCTGTACGGTCACGTCGAGCGCCGTCGTCGGCTCGTCGGCGATCAGAAGGTCTGGATTGCAAGCGAGCGCCATGGCGATCATGACGCGCTGGCGCAGCCCCCCGGACATCTGGTGCGGATAGTTCTTCGCCCGCCGGTCGGGATTGGGCACGCGCACGCTGGCGAGCGCGTCGACGGCGAGTTCGTGCGCATCGCCCCAGTTTTTGCCTTGATGCAGCACGAACATCTCGGCGATCTGCCGGCCGACGGTGGAGAGCGGGTTGAGCGCCGTCATCGGTTCCTGGAAAATCATGGCGATGCGGTTACCACGCAGCCGCTGCATCTCCCGCTTCGGCAGGGCAAGCAGGTTCTGTCCCTTGAGCAGTATCTCGCCGCGGGAAACGGCAAGCGGCTTCTTGAGAAGGCCCATGACTGCGAGTGACGTCACCGACTTGCCGGAACCGGACTCGCCGACGAGACCGTAGGCCTCTCCCGGCATGATCTGGAAGGATACGCCCTTGAGCAGCGGATAGTGGGCCGAACGACCTCGCGCCACGCCCAGGTGCAAATCCCTGATATCGAGTAGTGGCGCGGTCATGGGTTGCGCGTCCTCATATGCGGGTCGAGCGCGTCGCGTAGGCCGTCGCCAAGCAGGTTGAAGCCGAGGACCGACAAGAAGATGGCAAGGCCGGGAAAGATCGCCACCCAGGGCGCGAGCTGAATGAGCTGGCGTGCATCGGTCAGCATCGAACCCCAACTCGGAAACGGTGGCTGGATCCCGAGGCCGAGAAAGGAGAGTGCGGCTTCCGACAGCACCGCCGACCCCATGCCAAGCGTTGCCATGACGAGGATCGGCCCCATCATGTTGGGCAACATCTGCGTGAACATGATGCGCAAATCACCATAGCCGAGCGTCTGGGCCGCCTGCACATAGCCCTGTGATTTCAGCGAGAGCGTGGAGGAGCGGGCGATGCGGCAGGTCCAGCTCCAGTTGGTGAGGCCGAGCGCAACCAAAAGCGATGGCAGGCCTGGTCCCAGCACGGCCATCACGGCAAGCGCGAAGATCAGCGAGGGAATGGCAAGCATGACATTGGTGAGGCCGTTCACCAGATCGTCCCACCAACCACCCCAGTAGCCGGCAGTCATGCCGAGCGTGACGCCGATTATCGAATTGATCACCTGCGAGACGATGCCGACCGTCAACGAGATCTGTGCGCCAAACAGGATGCGACTGAAGACGTCTCGCCCCTGTGCGTCCGTACCGAACCAGAAGGTCGAATCCGGCGGCAGTTCGGAGTTCATCAGGTCTGCGTCGAGCACCGGATCGAAAGGCGCGATCCAGGGGGCGAGGATGCCGGCGAGGATCACCAGTGCCGTCAGCCCCGCACCGAGCCAGAAGTTGAAACCGAGACGCATTCCCGTCACTCCTGCTTTATGCGCGGATCGATCGCGGCATAGATCAGATCGACGGCAGTGTTGATGACAAGGAACCACAGCACGATGACGAGGATCGTGCCCTGCACCACGGGAATGTCGCGGATCGCGACGCTGTCCACGAGAAGTGAGCCGATACCAGGCCAGGCGAAGAGTTTTTCGATGACGACGGCCTGGCCGATCAGCGAGCCGAATTGAAGCCCGACGGTGGTGACGATCAGCACCAGAGCATTGCGCGCCACATGCCAGCGCACCACCTTGGTCTCGCTCATGCCTTTGGAATGGGCGGTGCGGATGAAGTCAGCGTTCAGCACGTCGAGCACCCCCGCCCGCGTGGTCCGCGCCAGAAGCGCAAGCGGCGTGACGCCCAGCGTGACGGCGGGCAGGATGAGATTGCGGAACGATCCGTCGCCGTAGCCGAAACTCGGCAGCCAGTTCAGTTGCAGGGCGAAAAGATACATCATCAGCAGGCCCAGCCAGAACTGCGGAATGGAGAGGCCGGAGACCGCGCCGATCATCGTTACCGTGTCGAGCACCGAGCCGGGCCGGAGTGCTGCGAGGAAGCCGAGCGGCACGCCGACGGCGAGGGCGAAGACCATGGCGGCGATTGCCAGCTTCAACGAGGCCCACATGCGGTCGTTGATCAGGTCGATCACCGGCTGGCGGGTGCGGAAGGAGGTGCCGAGGTCGAATTGCGCGAGGTCGGTGACATAGGTCACGAAGCGCTCGATGAGCGGCTTGTTCAGCCCGAATTCCTCGTTGAGGCGAGCGATCATCTGTGGGTCGGCGGCGCGCTTGCCGTCGGCAAAGAGGCTCGCAGCGAAGGTGCCGGGCACCACGGAGAAGATGACGAAGATGAGCAGCGCCACCACGATGACCGTGGGGATGACCTGCAGGATGCGGCGCAGGGTGAAACGAAGCATGAGTGGTTCCGTGTTGGCCGCCCTTGCGGGCGCGACAATCAATGCGGGGGCGGCGTGAAGACGCCGCCCCCGAACCCCTCAAGGCTTATTTGCGCGAGTCCGGAGCGTTCTCGTCGATCCAGATCTCGTCATAAGGCTGGACTGCCAGTTCCGTCGCGTTCGGAACGAGGCCGTGGATCCACGGCTGGTAGGCCATGACGGCCTTGTTGTAGTTGAAGAACCAGACCGGCGCGTCGTCCTGCACGATGTTGTTGGCCTGCCGCAGGAGGTCGTTCTGCTTGGCCGGGTCGCGTTCCTGCTGGGCGGCCTCATAGAGCTTGTCGAATTCCGGGCTCGAATAGCTCGGGTAGTTGCAGGCCGACTGCGCAGTCTTCGAGTGGTAGCAGCGCAGGGCGTTCAGCGGATCTGGACCGGAAAGGTTCGACCAGATGAAGGCCTGGAAGTTGTTGGACGACACTGCCTCTCCGAGCGCGGAGCTTTCGACCGGCTTCGGCTTCACGGTGATGCCGACCTTCTTCAGCATCGGCAGGATGGCTTCCACGATCGGCACGCCCCAGCTTTCGTTCGGGCTCGCCGTGACTTCGAATTCGAAACCATCGGCATAGCCGGCTTCCGCCAGCAGCGCCTTGGCCTTTTCCGGATCGTATGCATAGGGCGCCTTGTCCTTGTCGAAGGCCGGCGAGGAGATCGGCAGCCAGCCGGAAGCCGGATAGGCCTTGTTCTTGACGAGGCGCTCGATGATCAGCGGCGCGTTGATGGCATGGTTGATCGCCTGGCGGACCCGCTTGTCCTTGAAGGGTTCGAAGGCGGGATTGAAGCCGATGTTGCGGGTATAGACCTCGGCAACCTCGAGCAGGTGATCCTTCAGCGCCTCCTCGCCCTGATAGGCCTGGTACTGGGTCGGGCCGAGGACCGAGACGTCGATTTCCTTGTTGCGGAAGGCGACGTCACGCGCGGCGTCTTCCGCCATCAGCACGATGTTGATGCGGTCGAGATAGGGCTTGCCTTCCTCGTAGTACTTGTCGAACTTCTCGACGACGACCTGCGAGCCGGGCACGTGCTCCTTGAACACGAAAGCGCCGAGACCGACAGGGTTCTTGCCGAAGCTCGACTCGTCCTCGACATTCGACGGATAGATGACCGTCGTGTTCTGCATCAGCGGGAAGCCGGGATTGATCGGCCCTTTGTAGGTGATCTCGAGCGTGTGATCGTCGATCTTCTTGAGGCCAGAAATTTCATCGGCCTTGCCAGCGATATAGTCGTCCGCGCCCTTGATGTTCGCGATGTAGCTGGCGCCAGGGAAGGCATTCTTCGGATTGGCGATGCGCTTGTAGCTGTAGATGAAGTCGTCGGCCGTCAGCGGCTTGCCGTTGTGGAACACGGCATTCTTGCGCAGATGATAGGTATGGGTCGTGCCATCGTCGGAGACGTCTTCCGAATCCGCCAGCTCCAGCACCGGCTTGTTCTGGATGGAATCCCAACTGTAGAGCGCACGCTGGATGGCCTGGGTGATGAACTCTTCCTGCGTATTGGGGCTGGATTGGACGTCGAGCGTCGCGAAGCTCGAGCCGTAGGGCGCAGTGAAGACGAGCGTTCCGCCGTGGCGTTCACCCGCGGCCAGCGCCCCGGTAGCCACGCCGAGGCTGAGCATTGCGGCCAGTGTCAGTCTTTTCAACATTTCGTTCTCCCTCTCGTGCCGTTTTCGGCATCATTTCGTATTCAGTCCGGCAGGCGTTCAGCGCGCATCATGCACGATGCGGCCTGCAAGCAGGGTCAGCAGGCAGCGCGTGCCTGATAGAATGGTATCGGTTGGGGCCTCCAATAGATCGTTGTCGAAGACGGCGATATCAGCCCATTGGCCGGGTACGAGCCGGCCCTTCACCGCTTCGGCCTTCTGGGAATAGGCACCGTATTCGGTGAAGGCCTGCAGCGCCTCCTCGCGGCTCAACTTTTCGGAGGCCTCCATCACCGTGCCCTTGCCGGTCTGGCGCGTGATCATGGCGTGCAGGTTCGGGAACGGATCGGGCGAGCAGACCGGCGAATCCGACCCCGTCGAGGGCTTCAGGCCAAGGCGCATCCAGGTACCGATCGGGTAGGACGGCCGGCCGCGCTCCTCCCCGAGCACGGCAATGTAGCTGTCACCGAAATCGTGGATGAAGGCCATCTGCGGTGCCGGCAGGACACCCGCCGCCTTCATGCGCTCATGCTGTTGCGGGGTGGAAAAGCCGCAATGCTCGATGCGGTGGCGGCGATCCGGGTCGGGATTGTCGGCCAGAGCCCTCTCGTAGGCCGTGATGAGCTGCTCGATCGCCCCGTCACCGATGGCGTGGCAGACCATCTGATAGCCCCGGTCGTGGAAGTCCTTGACGGCCGCATAGACCACGTCGTCGGGCAGCATCTGCACGCCGATATTGTCCGGCTCGCCCTCATAGGGCTTGGTCATCCAGGCGGTGCGCCCGCCGGCCGAGCCATCGAGGAAGACCTTTACGCCGCCGACCCGCAGCATGTCGTCGCCGGAGCCGGACAGCAGCCCCGCGCGCCAGGAATCCTCGACGATGGAGACGCCGGGATCGCCAAGCAGCGTCAGCCAGACACGCACCGGCAGGCGGCCGGCGAGCTTGGCCATCTCATAGGCCTGGATTTCGGCAAAGCCACCGACATGGCCGACGGCCGCATCCATGCAGCTCGTGATGCCGAAGGCGAGTAGGTGCTTGCCCCCTCGCTCGATGCCGTCGATCAGGTCCTCGGTCGTCGCCTCGGGCATCGCGGCCTTGACGAGGTTCTGGGCGTTTTCCGCAAGCAAGCCGTTCAACCGCCCGTCGGTGACGCCGATCACCCCGCCATCCGGCACCGGCGTTGCCTCTGTGATGCCGGCAAGCTCAAGCGCCCGGGAGTTGGCGATCGAAACATGCCCACAGGCCCGCGTCAGCAGAACCGGATGATCCGGCGCCGCGCGGTCGAGATCCTCGCGCGTCGGATGCCGGCCCGTGTCGAGCTTGACCTGGTCGTAGCCGCGGCCGCGGACCCAGGTACCCTCAGGCGTCGTCGCCGCACGCTCGGAAATCCGCTCCATGAGGGCGGCAAGCGTCGGCGCGGCTGCGGGCGTCGCATCGACGAAGCCCATGGCGATGCCGGTGGCGATGAGATGCAGGTGATTGTCGATGAGGCCGGGGCTTGCGAAGCAGCCTTCAAGGTCGATGACCTCGGTCGACGGCCCCTTCAGGCCCAGGATATCGGCATTGCTGCCGGTTGCGAGAACCTTCCCCTGCCACACGGCAAGGGCTTCGCCGATGCCCTCCTCGCGGCCGCGCCAGATGCGGCCATTGTGCAGGATAAGATCGGCCTCAATTCGCAATGCCATTCACAGTTCCCCCTGTAGGCACCGGCGAACCGGCGCCTATTTCCTCCTGACGCAACGTGAAAGGTTGCGGCTGGCTTGGCCAATTCGCTTTTGGCAACACCTCATGCAGAATCGGCATACTTATTTCGGTTGAGTAACTTATGATCGTTTTCAGAGCGGGATCGGGAGGGGAGCCGGTTATGGAGATCAAGTGGCTGGAGGACTTCGTGACGCTCGCCGATACGTCCAGTTTTTCGCGGGCGGCGGATTTGCGCAACGTCACGCAGCCGGCCTTCAGCCGAAGGATCAAGCAGTTGGAAAGCTGGCTCGGCGCAACGCTGATCAGCCGCGCCACCATGCCGGCCGAACTCACGCCTGCTGGGCGCAATTTCCTCCCGGTCGCTCAGGAAGCCATCCGCACATTTTATGCCGCGCGCGAGGCATTGCACCCCTCGCACGAGCCCGGTCTCATCCGCTTCGCTGCCCTGCATACGTTGACGGTCACTTTCTTCCCGCGGTGGGTAGTGGCGCTGGAAAAGGCGGGCAGCGCATTCAGCACTTCGCTCATCCCGGACCGCGGCGGCATCGAGGCAAACCTCGACGCGCTCGTGAACGACGAGGCGGACTTCTTCCTGACCTATGCCCACCCGGAGGTGCCGTTCCTCCTTGATCGCGGGCAGTTTGCCTCGCTGACCGTTGCCCATGACCGACTGATTCCCTTGGTTTCGCCGGAGATCGTGCTGTCGGGCACCGCACAGCCGGGACGCAACCTCATCGACCGCGCCGTCGCGCAGCCGCGGCTAGCCATTCCCTGCCTCAGCTACGGCTTCAATTCCTTCTTCGGGGTCGCGCTGTCGCGCCTTTTCCTGCGCCGCCCGCCGTTCCGGCGCCGTACGACGCACGAAAACACAATCAGCGCCGGGCAAATGAATATGGCAGTGACGGGCGCGGGCGTTTGCTGGCTGCCCGAAAGCTTGGCGCGCGATGAAATGGAGGCGGGCCGCCTCGTGCCCGCATCCCTGGACGAGGGCTGGAACCTCGACCTCGAAATCCGCCTCTATCGCCATGCCGCGAGCCGCAACAGGAAGGTCGAGGATCTTTGGCGGACGGCGCGGCAAGTCCTGGAGCGCGCGCCGGCCTGATCAGACCTTGAGGAAGAGCAACGCCCGCAGGATCTCTGCAAAATCCCTGTGTTCGAAGGCAACTGCACGGGGGCCGTGCGCGCGGGCGCCGGGATACCAGCCGGCGCGATAGGCATCGGTCGGATTGTTGAACTCGATGACCAACTCGTAGTGCTCAGCTTTCGCGGGCAACGCCTGCGCGAAATCGCCCGCGAGCACTGCTGCGACCCCTTCGCGGATCAGGCGCCGCGACCAGGCGGGCGAGATGGACGTCGACGCGCGGCCCTTGCCGTCGAGCGTCTCGACGGTCGCGAGGCCCGGCACCATCGCGCGCGCCTCCGCGCAAATGCCTTCGTCGCCGGCAAGGAAAACGGAAGGCACGCCGTAGCCTGCCGCGCACAGCGCATTGACTGTGAATTCGGACGCGACCTCGCCGTTAAGCAGCAACCGCGAAATACGCATATTGGAGGTATGGGCGAGCGGATTGGCCTCGCTGCCCGCCTTGGAATGATAGCCCGTGTAGATTGCCGCAGCAAAACTCTCATCCAGCCCGAACATCATGACATCAGGGTGGCCGGACCAGCCGCGCACGATCCGTACATAGTCGGGCAGCCGGTCGAGGATCAGGTTGCGGCCACTGTCGTGCGCATCCTTGATCACCACTTCCGTAGCACCCGCGGCGCGCGCGCCTTCACAGGCAGCGACCACTTCCGCGGTCATCAGGGCACGAAACTCGGCCCAGTCGGGATGGGTGCGCTCGGCCTCGTCCCAATGGGCAATGCCGGCTGTGCCCTCGATATCGGCTGAGATGAACACTTTCATGGGATTGGGTTCTCCTTCAATCGGTCGGCAAGACAGGGGTGGAGGCCTTCACTGGTACGGCACCCCGGCCGCTTCCAGATAAAGAGACTGGAGGCGTCGCGTCTTCGGGCCGGGTTTGCCGTCGCCGATCACCCGGCCGCCGATGCGCACGACCGGCATGACGAGACTGGAGGCCGATGTTTGGAACGCTTCTGCCGCACCCTGTGCTTCTTCCGGCGTGAAAGCCCGCTCCTCGATGCGCAGCCCCTCGGCTTCACAGAGCCGCGCAATTGCGCGCTGCGTACAACCCGGCAAGGTCGCCTGTGAGGCGGCGCGGGTGAGAATGCGCCCGTCGGCGGTGATAACATGGGCCGTGGAGGACGCGCCTTCGGTGACGAGGCCTGCCTCGACCAACCAGACGTCATCAAAGCCGCGGACGCGGGCCGCATGCTTCGCCATGACCTGTCCGAGCAGCATAGCCGTCTTGATGTCGCGGCGATGCCATCGCGGATCGTCAGCCAGATCAACCGCGATGCCTTCGCGCTGGGCCTTTGTGCCTGTCAGCATTTTCGCCTGCGTGAAGCCGACGAGTTTTGGCGTCATCGTTTCGGGATAAAGGAAATCACGGTCCGCTTCCCCGCGCGAGACCTGAAGATAGACAGTGCCGTCAGTGAGACCGTTGAGGGCGATCAGTTTCGACTGGATGGCCTCGATCTCGGTGCGGGAATGGGGAACCGGGATGCCAAGCTCTCCAAGCGAGCGTTCGAGCCTGGCAAGATGCAGATCATTGTCGATCATCCGCCCACCAATAACCGCCGTCACCTCATAGACCGCATCGCCGAACAGAAAGCCGCGATCGAACAGGCCAATCCGGGCTTCCTCCTCCGGGAGAAAACGGCCATGGATAAATACAATTCGGCCCATTTGGTCCTCACCGTGATCGTCAGGAAGCCACAATTGAAGTATCGCCCGGCAGGTGACCAATTCAATTTCGGCAAAATGCCATGCAAAAAAGGCCTAAAGGAATCGAGCTTGCTTGCCGTGTCCTATAGACAGGTGATCGGAGAAATCTCTGGATATGATGGTTGGCATGCGGTGGCGTTCGTGCGGACCTTTGAACTTCGCTTGGGTCGGGACGTCTCACCTGAGCCCCAGTGGCCGACCGTACGGCCGAGAAGCACTGGCCCGTGGTGGGCATGTGTTTGACGCTGGTTGAAGTCTAGGCTGCGAAGCGCATCCGGCCACGGCGCTTGTGGTCAACAAAAGCCGATCAAAGCGCCGTGGCCGTCGCGACCGATAGTATTGCTGTCATCCAACCACACGGCTTAGGCGAGCGGGCAGGCCCTGGCGCACCACGGCTCCGGATACCCAGTCGATCCACACATTGGCGGCATCGGGTCGGGTCGGGTCGGAAAAGCCGAGCAGGTTCATATTGACGCCCGCGCGAGCGCCTGTGTCGACCGGCGTGGCGACGCCGTCGACGTCATGCGCGCGCGCGCCCATCTCCCAGTGGCCAAAGCCATGCTCGATTGCGATGGCGCCGCGCACGATGCCGTCGCGCAACAACGCCACGCCTTCGATCCGTCCGCCCGGCGTCTCGATGGCGATTGCGTCACCGTTGGCTATGCCGAGTTCGGCGGCATCGTGCCGGTTGACGATCACCGGATTGTGCGGATGCACCTGCCGCAGCCGCTGCACGTTGATCGACATCGAGCTCATCAGGTTCGATTTGAACGACGATACCATGAACGGCCACTCGTCCTGCGGGAAAGCCTCGCGCACGGCACTGCCATCGGCGAGGCGTGGCGGGTAGTAGGTTGGGCAGCCGGTGAAGTTTTCGCCAGTCATTGCATGCCGCATCCCGGCCAGACCCTCGTTCCAGACCGTGAGCGCCGGTTTGTAGGTGTTTTTCTGCACATCGCTCTGCCAAGACTTCGCCTCGTCGCCGAAGCGACCGCCGCGCGACATGACGAAGGCGACCTTGCGCCATTCCTCATCCTTGAGCTTGCCTAGCAGAAGATCGCGATGGCGCTCGACCCCCGTCAGCGCCATGTCGTCGTCGCTGGCATCGGGCACGGCATTGCCCCCAGCATAGGCAACATTGGCGAAGCCGCGCAGGTAGAAATCCTCCTTGGTCAGCAGATCATGGGCATTGCCTGCGGCGTCGGTGATCCCCCCTCGCCGAAGCCCGGCATGCCGAGCCTCAGCGCGACGCTGATGAGAAAGTTCTCGATATCGACGGCGCGCCCTTGTGCATCGGTCGCGACGCGCGGCCTAATCACCGGCCAGCGCACCGTCGATGCCTTCTGCACCACATCGCCCCAGGGCGCTGCGTGGCCCCAGCTTTCATAGGTCAACGTGTCCGGCACGATATAGTCGGCCAGCGCAGAGGTCTCGTTGATGAAGGGATCGACCGAGATGATCAGCGGCAGGACCTTCGGGTCGCGCAGCTTCTCGCCGATCGTGTTGCGGAAGCCGTTCAGCGCATACATCGGGTTGGAGATATGGTTGAGCCAGATCTTCGCCCGATAGGGATAGCCAGCGACGGCCGAAGCGATCAGCTCCGACGAAAGCGCGCCTGCGGCCGGATACCATGGAGCCCTGGCCGGATAGGGCGACTGTCCCGCTTCCTTCTTGCGGGCGTATTCGCTCGACTTCTCGTAGCGCATAGAGCGATGGCGAGACAGCGCCACGCCCTTGCCCTCCCGCTTGCCCGCAAACGCTGCGAAGTTGTAGCGCGGCCCCTTGCCGAACGGCCCGAAGGCGCCCTCGCTCATTGTGAGCCCACCCCTGACGTTGAGGTTGCCAATCAGCGTGTTCAGCACGGCGATGGCATAGGCAGTGTAGAAGCCGCTGCCGTTCATGGTGCCGCCATGGGAATTGACGGCGGCGCGCTTGCCGAATGATGTCAGGCGTCGTGCCACGTCGACGATCGTCGCAGCCGGAATGCCGCAGATCTCGGCATATTCCGCCAGAGTCATGCGGTTTGCATGATCGCGCAGCATGGCGAGCGACGACTTGACCAGCACGCTCTCGCCACCGATTGCGACATGTCGCTCGACGAACAGGTCGGCCGGTGTTTCGATGAGATACGGCATCAGCTCGCCGCGGCCGTCCTGAACGACATGGACTGGCATCGGCTCCTCGCCTTCGGCGACGGCGGGCGGCTCGAATGCCAGCCCCAGCTCCTCGGCCCGCAGGAAGCTGCCGAAGCGCGGATGGTCTTCGTCGGCGATCAGCAGATGGGTGGCGTTCGACCAGTTCGCCTCGCCGGCGCTGGCCATCGCCGCCGGCGAAGGCTGAGCCAGGAATTTCACGTCGTGGCGCTCGTTGGCGAGAATCCACTGGATCATCGCCATGACAAAGGCGAGGTCGGTGGAAGGCTTAACGCCGATCCACTGGCTCCCGGCCCCGACGGCCTTCGAAGAGGTCGCCGGCAGCACCGGCGTCACCACGACATATTCGAACCCGTCGTCCTCGGCCCGCACACGGGCCTGCGCAAGCTGGCGGCCGAGGCGCTGGAACGGGTTGCCCGCCTGCGCGGGCGCCGTGCCGATGAACAGGGCGAAGCGGCAATTCTGCCAGTCGGGCTTGCCATGCGGCATACCCTTCAGATCGCCGAAGGCCGCGCCCGTGCCGACGCGGTAGGTCTGGCCGCAATAGGAGCCGTGATTGGCCAGGTTAACGGTCCCGAAAGACTGGCTGACGAAGCGCTGAACCAGCGACGTGCGGCCCTCGTTGGCGGCCTCCGTGACCACCAGCTGGTTGGCGCGCGGGCCATATTCAGGATTGTCCGGATCGATCAGGGTCCGGTGGTCGTAGACGGCGCGGAAGCCGTCGACATGGCCTTCGCCGAACAGGTCGCCGCCCTCCACGACTTCCTCGATCAGCTGCTCGAAGGAGATGGTCTGCCACTTGCCTTCGCCGCGCTTGCCGACGCGCTTGAGCGGTTGCAGCAAGCGGTACTTGCTGTCCTGGTTCTCGAACATGGAGGAACCGCGAGCGCAAGCCGTGGCCCGCCCTTCCAGCCCGCTGTCGCCGCGAAGGCGGGTATAGACGTCGCGCACATTGTTTTGCATGGCCGCGGGGCTGGTCGTGGCCAGCGGATGGTAGGGGTTTCCGGCCACACGTACGATGCGTTCATTCTTCTGGTCGACGCGCACGCGGATGCCGCAGCATGTCCAGCAGCCAAGGCACATGGAGGGCGAAACGACATGATCGCTGGCCATGACCAACTCACCCGTCTGCGGATTGATGGACATTTCCGGCTTCAGCGAATTGCCGCGCACGGCGTGCGCCGTCGGCTGGCCGGCCGTTCCGGTTGCCAGTCACTGGACGGCGCGCGTGACGGTCTGGCCGTAGCCGGCGGCAAAGGCTGTCAGGCCGCCGACGGCAATGCCACCGCTGAGAAGCAGCCGATGCCGGTCGAGCATGCCGGGCTGATCGTTTTCGGCCTGCTTGCCGTCGTTCTTGATGGCGTCATTCTTGCTCATCAGCTTACCTCACCGGGGAGTTGGCCTGGGCTTGCAGGCGCGGGTTGCGGGGCAGGATCGAAAGGCCGGCAGTCGTGATCGCGATCCGCGCCGCGCACAGGCCGAAGATGCCGGTCATTCCAAGGAGACCGTCCGGCCCCAACGGCATTGTGTAGAGATAGAGGCCGGCGCCGTATTTCGGCACGCCCTGCACGCTCATCAGGACCACCCAGCGGAACACGGTACATTCTATTTCCAAGTGCGACATGCCAATAAAAACAATGGTTTCGCCTTGGAGATATTTCGCATGTCGCTTTGCTACGCGCAGCTTTCCCTGCCCGATCGCCGGCGACTTCATCATCTGAAGGAACGCAAGGTCCCTGTTGGCGAGATCGCACGCCTGCTTGGCCGTCACCGCTCGACGATCTATCGCGAGCTGCGACGCAACACGTTTCAAGATGCCGAGTTTCCCGAATACAGCGGTTACTACTGCACCATTGCCGACGACATCGCCAAGGAACGGCGACGGCGCTTGCGCAAGCTCCGGCGGCATCCCGATCTGCGCGTGTTCGTGATCGATCGACCGCAGGCGCATTGGTCGCCGGAGCAGATCGCCGGTCGCCTGGTTGCCGATGGCGTGAGCCCCGTCCGCATTTGCCCGGAAACGACGATCATCCTGTCCGGTAGCGAGATGGTCCATATGATGCGCAAGCGGCAGGCGATACACGCCTTCAATCCGAATCATCCCCTGGCCGAGCAGTTCGCAATTCTTGCCACGTAGCTGGCTACGATTCAGGCGCTGCTGGCGCTCCCTGTCAGCGCTGCAACAAAACCGGTAATCGCCCCCCGTCTGCCTCAGATTCGACAGAACCGACGGGACACAATCCTCTTTTCACATGCTTGAACTCTTTCTGTTGGAGCGCCCGGTAGCCGCCGTGTAGTCAGCAGCTTTGTAGACGCGTTCGCGTCGATGCTAGGCCCATGGGAGGACCTCAACAAATGGCGATCGTCTATGACAAGCTGCTGAATTGGCATTTCGATGAGATCAGTCACGCCTATCGATGGCAGGATTCGTCGCTGTATGCGCTCAGCACAGGCTTCGGTACCAATCCCCTATCGCGTCAGCAGCTGAACTACATCTATGAGCCATGGATCCAGGCAGTGCCGACAATGGCTACCGTCATTGCCAACCCCGGCTTCTGGGTGCGCCACCCCGACACCGGCATCGACTGGGCCAACTCCCTGCACGGGGAACAGGAGATAGTCCTCCACAAGCCGCTCCCGGCGGAAGCCACCATGACTGGACGCATGAAGGTCGAGTCAATCATCGATCGAGGTGAAGGCAAGGGCGCAATCCTGACGACGCGAAACGACCTCCACGACAGCGCTGACGATACGCTGGTCGCGTCGGTCTATGCCACGGCGTTCATGCGCACGAACGGTGGCTTTGGGGGCCCAACCGGACCGCGTCGGCCCGTTGTCGAACTGCCTGAACGCGCGCCCGATATTTCCGTCGACCTGCCGACCTTGCCGCAAGCGGCTCTGCTCTATCGTCTGAACGGAGATTACAATCCGCTCCACATCGAGCCGGAGGTCGCCACCGGGGCGGGCTTCAAGGAGCCCATCCTGCACGGGCTTTGCACGTATGGCGTAGCCTGCCACGCGCTGCTCTCCACCGTCTGCGACTATGATGCCGCGGCAGTAAAGTCGATGCGCGGGCGTTTTTCGGCGCCGGTATATCCGGGCGAAACCATCCGCACCGATATCTGGCACGACGGTCCGAACAGGGTGAATTTCCGCTGCCTCGCCGTCGAACGCAATTTGGTTGTCCTGACCGGCGGGCAGCTGGAGCTTCGCCAGTGAGAACTTACGCGCCGGTGAAAACCGGCGCGCGCTTCTCGAAGAAGGCGGCCTTGCCTTCGGCATGATCGGCCGTACGGAACAGCACTGGCGCGGTGGCCACCTCAAAGGCGAGCGCACGTTCCATGTCTTTAGCCAGGAACGGCTTCATATGGGCGATGGGCAGAGGAGCCCCTGCTGCTGCGGTGGTTGCCAGCCTCACCGCTTCGTCCAGCGCCCGGCCCTTGGGCGCAATCCTGTCGACGATGCCATCAGCCTTGGCAGCCGCCGCATCCAGATTCTCGCCCCAGATCATGATCTGGCGGGCCCGTGTTACGCCCACCCGCACAGGCAAGGTGTAGCTAAGGCCCAGGTCTGGAAGCACACCAATCTTGTCGAACGCGTAGGCGAACCGGGCATCCTCTGCTGCCACAACCATGTCGCAACAGCAGGCAAGGGATAGCCCCGCGCCGGCGGCCCAACCCTCGACCGCTGCCACGGTTGGTTTTGGATACGTCACAATGCGACGGACGAAACGCATCAGACCTTCGAAATGATCCCGCCACTGAGCAAGGTCGCGTTCCGGCATGTCATCAAAGTCACCGCCGGAACAGAAGTTACCGCCGGCCCCTGTGATGACCACTGCCCTCACATCGTTTCGGTTTACTACTGCGTCCAGCTCCGAGAGCAAGCGCGCGGCCAGCTTTCCCGATAGCGGATTGCGCCTGCGAGCATCGTTCAGTGTCAAAATCAGCGTAGTGCCTTCGAGGCTTACTTCCAGCATGGGCCGTCTCGTCCTGGTTGCTAAAAAGCCGTGGCGCCTGTCGGCGCCACGGGGAGGTCCTGTCCTTTGCGGCAGACCAGCTGCCGTGCATCGCCTCGTGTTAGTGCTTTACGAGCGGGCACTTGCTTTCGGATAGCGGCCTGTAAGCTTCATCGCCGCTGACCGTGCTGACCAGCTTGTAGAGATCAAACTTTCCGGTCGATTCAGACGGCGACTTGACCTGCAGCATGTACAGGGACTTGGGGATGAGACGGCCGTCTTCTTCGCGAATTTTGCCCTCAATGGTGTATGCGTCCTTGGTGGGAAGCTTGCGCATCATCTCGTTCACCGCCACTGCGTCATCCGTCTTCGCTTCCTTCACGGACCGAAGATAATGGAGCACCGAGGCATAAGAAACGACCTGCGTCAAAGTCGGGCTTCGGCCATCCTTCGCCTGGAAGCGCTTGGTGAACTCGCGGCTGGCGTCGTCGCGATCCGCATACCAAGCCTCGGCAACCATCAATCCCTGCGCGGCGTCGAGACCAAGGGCCACGACGTCGGTCACGCTGGTGACGAGGCCAATAATCTTCTGTCCACCGGCAGTGATGCCGAACTCATGTGCCTGTTTTAGCGAGTTGGTGGTGTCGCCGCCGGCATTCGCGAATGCGATGATGTCGGCGCCGGAGCTTTGCGCCTGCAGGAGGAACGAACTGAAATCGGAAGTGCCGAGCGGCGCGCGCACGCTGCCCACCACAGTGCCGCCCATCTGCTCCACGTTGGCCGTGGCATCGCGCTCGAGATTGTGCCCGAACGAATAGTCAGCGGTGATGAAGAACCATTTCTTGGCACCCGCTTCTATACCGGCCTTCACAGCAAGCTTTGCTGCCGCATAGGTATCCAGCGTCCAGTGCGAGGACAACGGAGTGCAGGACTCGTTGGAGAGGGCCGAACTGATACCGCCAGCGTTGAGCACGGTGACGTTCTTGTCCTTTCCGACCTCCAGCGCGGCGATTGTCATGCCCGATCCGGCTGTCGGCATCAGCGCGTCGACATGGTCCTCATCCAGCCATTTCCGGGCCGCGGCAGAGGCAATGTCCGCTTTCAACTGCGTGTCGAGGTTCAGAATCTGGATCGGTCGGCCGTCGATGCTACCGCCCATTTCTTCGACCGCGAGTTCCACCGCATTCACCACGCCGATACCGTTGGCGTCGGAGTACGGACCTGACATGTCGTTCAGGATGCCGATCTTGATGGCATCGCCACTATACTTTTCCTCGGCGCCTGCGACCGTGGCCGAAGACAACGCCAGCAGCGACATTGCGCAGCCGGAAAGGACAGTGTTCCTAATACGTTTCAGCAACATGATTCCTCCAAATACCTACGCGTATTCTTAGCCGCGCATGGGTATCGCACCGTATCAAACGAAGATTGGAAGTCATGCTCATTTTCCTCAAAAATCGGGTCAGGCCGTATGTGATTGGCAACTTTTCAAGAGTGTAGAAAAGCCACTGCCTTCATGGCCGAGGACGGACGGAAAATCTCATCTTGAAGCGGCTGCGGACGGACGCAGGTGCGCCCCCCGAGCAGATACTGCCTGCCCTCGGCGGCTCGCACCGTGGCAAAGTCGGCGTGGAAGCAGACGATCGCATAGGCCAGTCGGCACATGACTGAAGGCCGCCCGTCCCACTTGGCGACTGACTTCTGGCTAATGCAGTATCACTTCGAAAGCGCTCTCAGGCTCTCTTGAATCTTCCTGCATCGTTCGAAGGATTGCATCTTCCGTCGTGGCGCCGCCATCCAAAATCCATCGCATAGCGCCTCCCTCCGCCGGAGCGCGATAGTCAGAAGATGGAAACGATGGCCTTGTGGACCTGGACGATGTGACGCCCCACGGGAGCATGACGCCTGTGGTGGGTACTTCAAGTCTTGCACTGGCCGCTAGCGCTGCCGTCAACTTTTGTGCCACTAGGATAATTTGCGCCAATAGATTGACATATCACAGGGATGGAAATGCCGAAGTCAGCCCGCGGTTCAAATTCGGAGCTCGCCCCCACTTTGCGAGACCTGACCAACCGGACGTTCTTTCGCCTCTACCAGGCGTCGAACATGATGAACAAGATTGGAGCGCGCGCGCTGGAGCAGCACGACGTCACCGCTTCGCAATGGGCGGTGATAGGCTCGCTGGCACGGCCAAAAGCGCAATCGGGAATGGCGGTCAACGAGCTTGCGAGCTTCCTGATGGTCAGCCGGCAGAACCTCGCCGGCGTCTTGCAGCGGCTCGAAAGGCGCGGATATGTCGAACGCGTTGTTGATGAGCATGACGGCCGCTCCCGCAAACTCAGGCTCACGCCCGCTGGAACCGAATGCTGGCAGCGGGTAACCCTGCCGATCCTGGACTTTTACATGAACGCAGCAAGCAGCTTCACGGTAGAGGATCAGATGGCACTGCAGCGCCTGCTCGAGTGCCTGCTCGCCAGCTTCAGGCGGATCGATGAGGGTTTGTAGCAGGCCCCCGCCGCCTGCAAGCTACTTGTCGCCGGCTGCGAGCGCCTGACGGTCGAGCGTTGTTTCGATGCGCGCCAGGCGTTCGTCGATCCTCGCCACCAAGTCGGTCGCGACTGTCTGACTACTCGGTGCCACCAGCGCGCGATAGATCAGGTTCGTGGTCTGATCGGCTGTCTCATCGATGTCCAGCGGCGCTTCACCGCGAGCAAACCGCCACACATGGTGCTCTATCGCACCATATATGGCGTCACGCGCCAAAGTTGCAGGAATTGAGGAAATGAACTCGCCGCTCCTGATCGCAGCTTCGATGGTCTCGGTCGTGCGCCGCGTGTAGGCGCGATTCAGCTGGAAGATTCGGGACGATCGATATTCCGGATCGTGTTTGATCTCGTATTGGATGAGCCGATGGATTGCCGGCTGGTCGTGGATGCCTTTGAGATGCCGCCAGATCAGGTAGCGCAGCCGGTTCCATGTTCCGGCAATGCCTTGGAGCTGGCTGTCGTAGTCGGCGATCGTTTCCAGATAGGCACTCTCGGCCACCTTGAAAAGCAGGTCACGCTTGGTTGCGAAGTACCGGAAGATGGTCCCTTCGACCACGCCGGCCTTCTGCGCGATCTCACTCGTTGAAGTAGTATAATAACCCTTCTCGCGAAAGAGTTCCGCTGCGGCATCGAGTATCTGGCTCTCCCGGACCTCTTTCGTCAGCCGTCGTCTGCGGTTTTTCACGGCCATCGCCTCAATATCTCCTTTGAGCCAGCTCTGGTTGCCGAGCGCTCGCACCTTCGCCGAATCCTGACATTAATAAGCAAGCCGCACAACCAGATCGGCGCATAGAGCCGAGCCTGCAAAGGCTGCGTTAACGTGCCCGTTTCCATGTCCATTACATGAATTGCCGGAGTGCCGGTCGTTGGCCTACCGGCCACGGTCGCGAAAGCCGGCCCTCGCGCACCACTCCCCCACCTGCTGCAGCACGTTTTCACATACGCGGAATGTATCCGAGGCAGGTCCGCTAGTGCTGGACCGACGGTGCCGCTGTCGATATCGGCTGGTTCAACGCAAGGAATTCGGAGGCGGCTGAGAGAAGATGAACTTTGATTTCTCCCCCGAGGACACCGCATTCCGTGAGGAAGTCCGCGACTTCATCAGGAAGCACCTGCCGGGCGACATCGCACAGCGATATGCCCGTGGATACCATCCGAAGAAGGAGGACCTGCAAACTTGGCAGGCCATCCTCAACGAGCGCGGCTGGGCAGCGCCGCACTGGCCGGTCGAGTTTGGCGGGACGGGTTGGAGTCCGCTCCAGCAGTTCATATTCGATGACGAGTGCGCGGCGGCCGATGCCCCACCCACCAGCCCGTTCGGGACCCGACTTGTGGGACCCGTCATCTACACCTTCGGCTCCGACGAGCAGAAGGCAAAGTACCTGCCCAAGATCCTGTCGGCTGAGACGCTGTGGTGCCAGGGCTTCTCCGAACCCGGGGCAGGATCCGACCTGGCCTCGCTGCAGACGCGTGCAGTGCGCGACGGCGACTCATACGTTGTCAACGGACGCAAGATCTGGACCACCGAAGGCCACTTCGCAGACATGATGTTCTGCCTTGCGCGCACCAGCCAGGAAGCCATGCGACAGGAAGGCATATCGTTCCTGCTGCTGGATATGCGTGATCCAGGTATCACCGTTCGCCCAATCAGGACGCTGGACAGCGGCCATACGGTCAATGAGGTCTTCATCGACCAGGTCCGCGTGCCGGCCAAGGACCTGGTCGGCCAGGAAGGCAAGGGCTGGAGCTACGCGAAATTCCTTCTCGAGAACGAGCGGACGGTCAATTCGTTCATCCATCATTCCAAGCGTGCGTTTCGTCGCACGATGGATATCGCAAAGGAAGCGCGCCAGGACGGCGTACCGGTTTTCGACACACCGGATTTCCGACGTCGCGCCGCCAGGCTGGAGATCGATCTGCGCGCCCTCGAATGGGGTGTCTTGGCGATGCTGTACGGCAGCGGCCCGGATTCTGCCGCAGCGGCGTCGGCGCTGAAGCTCAAGGGGTGCTCGCTGCAGCAGGACATTCTTGGGCTGGCACTCGACGCGCTCGGTCCCGATGCGATCGCCTACTATCCCGAACCGAACGGTTCGGACGCCGACTTGCCAACCTGGTATTCCAGTGAGGCGCCTGGGCTGATGGCGCAGTTCCTCTACCGGCGCGCAGGCACCATCTATGCCGGCACATCAGAGGTTCAGCGCAGCATTATCTACAAGCAACTTTCGAGGAGATGAGCGTGGACTTGCGGTTGGACGAGCAGCAAAGGCTGTTGCGGGACAGCGCCGAACGCTTCCTGCGAGACGAGTATGCATTCGATCGGCGCAGGGCGCTGATTGCGGAAACAGCGCCCGGGGATCCCGGCATGTGGAGCAAGCTGTCTGAACTCGGGTGGCTCGGCGTCTGGCTGCCGGAGGAAGAAGGCGGCCTGGGCGGTTCGGAAATCGAACTCTCTGTTGTCGCCGAGCAGATGGGACGCGCGCTCTATGTCGGACCCTTCCTGCCGGCCAATCTCTGCGCTGCCGCGTTGAGGGAAGCCGGGACCGAGCATGGGAGTGCACTGCTGGGATCCATCGCGGACGGTTCAGTTCGCGCTGCGTTGGCGCACGCCGAACCGGGTTCACGTGGCATACTCGATGCCGTATCGACGGTCGCTTCGCCATCCCCGGCCGGTACATTGTTGACCGGCAGGAAGCGCCTGGTTCATTCAGCCCAGTTCGCCGACCGGCTTCTTGTTTCCGCGCTTCTGGACGGCGAATTGGCCTTTTTCTCTGTCGATCCCCAGCAGGCTGGCGTCGCCATCCATCCGCTGCGTACGATTGACAACGACTGGGCAGCCGACGTGGACCTGAATGGAGCCGTTGGAGAACTGGTCGTCGAGCCTGCGAGCGCAAAGGCTGCCAAGGCCAACGTCGTCTTCATCGCGCTGCTGGCGATCGGTTCCGAGGCCCTGGGCCTGTGCGAAGCGGCTTTCGAGCAGACGCAGGAATACCTCAGGACGCGCCAGCAATTCGGCCGGGCCCTGGTCGAATTCCAAGCACTGCAGCATAGGCTTGCGGACATTTTCGTCGAGATAGAGCAACTGAGGGCATCGCTTCTCGGAGCGCTCTCGGTCGTGTCAGCTGCCCCGGCCGCGCGCGCGCAAGCTGCCTACGGGCTCAAGGTGCAAGCGGGTGCTGTCGCTTGCTCTGTGGCCGGGCAATGCCTCCATCTTCACGGCGGAATGGGCATGACCGACGAGATGCCCGTCTCGCACTACTACCGGCGAGCGCGCGTGCTCGAAGCACAGTTCGGAAATTCCGACTACTTCCTTGCCGCCTACGGGCAGGGAATGGCATGAACTGCTGGACGATGGGTTCGATCCGGGGTCCGGGCCCCAGCACATAGGCCCGAAAATCATAGTCGATTTTCGGGCCTATGTGCGGTTTCAAAGACTTAGAGCGTCTTTTGTGCGTCCATCCGGACACACAACACTCTAGAAGACACCCAAAACACCTTCACAGCATGCGTCAGGAAACGACGCGAAAGTCCTGGTGGCCCATCGGAGACAACGAAGAAACCGCATCATCCAGCGCGTTGACCAACGAGGGGGCCCTCGAGGAGAACTCTTCCCTGCTCGCCAGGATGCCCATGGCCAGCAATTGTGTACTCTGAGCACCAATCAATTTTGCGACGACGCAAGGGCTACGCGCGCCCTCACCTGCGACCTGAGCATAGCCTCTCGCCCGCATTGATCCGATACGCTCGACGGTCTCCCGCACTCCGATCTTTCCCTGTTCGGACGGCATCTCGGCATTCATCCGCCGCACCATCTTCTCGATGACATGGTCCTCTTCGACAGTCATCATGAGCATGCCCGCAGCCGTCTGGGTCAGATACAGCTTGGTGCCGATAGCAGGCAGTGCCAGTCGCTGCCTGCCGGGCACGACCTTGACATACTGGACATGGATATCATTGCGCGTTGCCAGAAACACTGCGCAGGACGTTTCATCTGCCAGCCGCTCCATGACGTTGTCGACGTCGACCGGATTGAGGGCACCTTCATAGCTCCAGCCGCCGAGAAGCCCGACACGTACACTTGCCTGGTAGGTGCGTGACCGTCGATCGAAGAGCAGGTAGCCGAGGCTTGCGAGCGATTTCAATAAGGCCGAGGTGCTAGATATCGGGCAACTGAGTGCCATTGCGATATCGGTCGTCCCCGCTGGGCGCCGTATCTCTTTCATGTACTCCAGAATTTGGAGAGCACGACGGGCCGATTTCACCGTCGATGAATCGTCTTCCACGCTAGCATGCGCAAGAAACATGACAAACACCAACCTTATGAATTATTTCAGTTATTTCCAAATTTCGCGCCACTTCCAAGGCGGCCTTGCAGACGTTGAATTCCTGCCTCCTCAAAAGAGGGTTCCTGATCAGGTGGAGAACAGGATATCACCGTTTGCCGATTAGGCAATTCGACCAGAGCCTGAACTAGGACTTTTAATGAGTGATACTTCTTATTGGCGTATAGCGCGAGCCTATACCGACAGACATTGACGCAACTGAGCGTCGTATCAGCGTGCCTGGCTCGAGACTGAACAAGCCTGCACCTGCCCTTGGCTGTTGGCAGCGGAGGCTTGTCATCTCCGCCCTCGGAATTGTCGCCTGAAATCAGAGCACCGGCAGCCGTGTCGCCTCACAGATGCAGCGCGTGTCCCAGTGCACGCAGCGCGGCTTCCTGCAAGGCTTCGCCCCGTGTCGGGTGGGTATGGATGGTCGCGGCGATGTCTTGCAGGCGGGCTCCCATTTCGAGCGCCAGACCGAAGGTCGCCGACAGTTCCGACACTTCTCGACCGACGGCCTGAATGCCAAGGACCCTCTCGTCGAGGGCATTGGCGACAACGCGGACAAATCCGGCATCGTCGTCCTGGGTCATCGCCCTGCCATTGGCTACGAACGGGAAGGTTGCGACCACCACCTCGTGCCCGGCAGCCTTCGCGTCCGCCGGCGACAGGCCAGCCGATACGATTTCGGGATCGGTAAAGCATACGGCCGGGATGGCGGCAGGGTCGAAGCGCCGGCGCCGTCCTGCAATCAATTCGGCCACCATCTCTCCCTGCGCCATGGCACGATGCGCCAGCATGGGTTCGCCGGTCACGTCGCCGATCGCCCAGACGTCCCGCATCGATGTCATGCAACGGTCGTCGACGCGAATGAAGGAGCCATCCATGTCGAGATCGAGCCTATCGAGACCGAAGCCTTCCGTGCGAGGCCTGCGTCCAACCGCAACCAGGATCCTGTCCACCGACAACGCGGTAGCGTGCACTGCGCCGTTTTCGAGAACCTCCAGGGAACCGTCCTTCGTGGATAGGCCGAGCGCGCGGGCGCCGGTCAGGACCCGTATTCCCAGCGCTTCAAGCCGAGCCGCCACCGGACGGGTCAGTTCGGCGTCCCATGTCGGGAGGATCTTGTCAGTGGCCTCGACCACGGTGACGCTAGCACCCAGCTTCGCGAGGGCAGTTCCGAGTTCGAGCCCGATATAGCCAGCGCCGACAATCGCAAGGGACGCCGGGACACCATTCAACGAGAGGGCCTCGGTCGAACTGATCACCTTGTCACCAAAGGGGAGGTTGGGCAGTGCGGCCGGACGCGATCCGGTGGCGATGACGACATGCTCGGCACGGATACGTTTCGCTCCGGTGGCCGACTGTACGACCACCGTCTTGCCGTCGATCAGTTCAGCGCGGCCGATCAGCAAGGCTGCCTTGTACTTCTTCAAAAGCCCGGTCACGCCGGAAGTGAGGCGAGCGACGATCCCGTCCTTCCAGGCGATGGACTTGCCGAAATCGAGCTGGGCACCCGATACGCTCAGGCCGAATGGCGATTGCGCCTCCCGGCTGCGGGCCTGGTGGTAGGCTTCCGCCACGTGGATCAGCGCCTTCGAAGGTATACAGCCAATGTTCAGGCACGTGCCACCGGGTTGCGTCTCTTCGACGAGTATGGTCGGCACACCCAATTGGCTGGCGCGGATCGCAGTGACGTATCCTCCGGGACCGCCGCCGATCACGATGAGTTTGGTGACGATCTCTTCCATGTCAGTCCTTCAGGAACAGCATCGTAGGCAACTCGATCAGTTCCTTGATGCGACGAATGAAGCGGGCGGCGTCGTGGCCGTCGATGACGCGGTGGTCGAACGACGAGGACAGATTCATGATGCTGCGTGGAGCGAAGCGATCGTTCTGCCAGACGGGCCTGACCGCGATTTTGTTGATGCCGACGATCGCAACCTCCGGCCGGTTGATGACGGGCGTGGTAGCGATACCGCCGAGGTCGCCGAGGCTGGTGATAGAGATCGTCGAGCCGGACAACTCTTCGCGCTTTGCCGAGCCGTCCCGGACCGCCGCCGCCAGCCGCCGGATCTCGCCAGCGCACTCCCAGAGTCCCAATGCTTCGGCGTTGGCAATGACCGGCACCATCAGTCCGGAGGGGGTCTGGGTTGCGATACCAGCATGCACGGAACCATGCCGCGTCACGATTTCACGCTCGTCGTCATAAAGCGCATTCATCTGCGGGAAATCTTCGACCGCGATGACGATGGCGCGCAGAACGAAAGGCAGGATGGTCAGCTTGCCCCGCGTCGCAGCGTGCCGCTCGTTGAGATGACGACGCAGCTCTTCCAGCGCCGTGACGTCGACCTCTTCGATATAGGAGAAGTGAGCGATCCGGCGCGTGGCCTCGGCCATCCGTTCCGCGATGCGGCGGCGCAGGCCGACAACCTTCACCTCTTCGGTCACACGTGGCTTAACGGGCACCGATTGCCTGGAGCCATGACCGGAGACGAACCCGTCGAGATCCTCGTGGCGAATACGACCTGCAGGCCCCTTACCCGGAACCAGCCTCAGATCGACGCCGAGATCGATTGCGCGGCGCCGGACGGATGGAGAGGCCAGCGGTCTGGCCGTTGCCGCCTTGGCGTCTACCCCAGCCTTGCGAACAGGCGTTTCCCTATCGGGCGGCGTCAGGGGGGAAGTCACGAAAGACGCCTGCGACCCGCTGGCGGCGTCGCGCCCGGCCTCCCTTGGGAGGGCGACTGCCGAAGCTGCATCCGCTCGGGCCTCAGCGATCGCATGCGGTTCGGCAGAAGCGGCGGCCACCTCTTGCATCTCTACTGCCGCAGCAGACGTCTCGATGGCCACCAGCTTGGCACCGACTGCCATCACTGTACCGACGTCGGGGCCGCGTTCGACGATGCGTCCGGTGAATGGTGCCGGAATCTCGACCGTGGCCTTGTCGGTCATCACCGCAGCCAGGATCTGGTCCTCGGTGACCTCGTCGCCGATCTTGACATGCCACTCGACGATTTCGGCTTCGGCGACTCCTTCGCCAACATCCGGAAGTTTTACGACTCGCAGCGACACGTCAGGCCTCCATCGCTTGGCGGAATGCTCGCGCGACGCGCGCAGGTCCGGGGAAATAGTCCCATTCCTGTGCGTGCGGATACGGCGTGTCCCAGCCGGTAACGCGAAGGATGGGGGTCTCGAGATGGTAGAAGCAGCGTTCCTGGACCTCGGCGGCCAGTTCCGCGCCGAAGCCTGAAGTGCGCGTCGCTTCGTGAACGATGACGCAGCGTCCCGTCTTCTCGACCGACTGGACGATGCAATCTATATCGAGCGGCACCAGCGTGCGCAGGTCGATAATCTCGGCGTCGATGCCCGTCTCCAGGGCAGCAGCCCCAGCCACATGCACCATGGTGCCGTAGGAAAGAACCGTCAGTTCGGTGCCTTGGCGATGAACCGCTGCCTTGCCGATCGGCACGGTATAGTGACCATCCGGCGTCTCGCCCAATTCATGCTTCGACCACGGACTGATCGGCCGATCATTGTAGCCATCGAACGGGCCATTGTAGAGCCGCTTCGGCTCCAGGAAGACCACCGGATCGTCGTCCTCGATAGCGGCGATCAAGAGCCCCTTTGCATCGGCAGGATTTGACGGAATGACTGTCTTGAGACCCGCAACATGGGTGAACAGGGCCTCCGGGCTCTGGCTGTGCGTCTGTCCGCCGAAAATTCCGCCGCCGCACGGCATACGAACGACCAGTGGAGCGACGAAATCGCCCGCCGAGCGATAGCGCAGACGGGCAGCCTCGGACACGATCTGGTCGTAGGCAGGATACATGTAGTCTGCGAACTGGATCTCGGCGACCGGGCGCAAGCCGTTTGCGGCCATGCCGACGGCCGCTCCCACGATTCCGGTTTCCGAGATTGGGGTGTCGAAGCAGCGCGATGCGCCAAATTTTTTCTGGAGGCCCTCGGTCGCCCTGAAGACACCACCGAAATAGCCGACGTCCTGCCCGAACACGACGACGTTGGGATCTCGTTCCATGGTTATGTCCATGGCGTCCCGGATCGCCTCGATCATGGTTTTTCTGGCCATTTCAGTATCCCATCTGCTGGCGCTGCTCGCGCAGGTGTCGCGGCATGTCCTTGTAGACATCTTCGAAGATCGTTGCGGGACTGGCGCGGCTGCCTTCGTGCAGCGTTCCGTAGCCTCGAGCCTCGCGTGCAGCTTCGGCAATTTCTTCTTCCAGCTCCGCCCTGGCCTGCAGGTGACGCTCTTCGCTCCACTCGCCAATCCGGATCAGGTGCTGCTTGAGCCGTTCGATCGGATCGCCAAGGGGCCAGGCCGATTGATCGTCCTTCGGCCGGTATTTAGACGGATCGTCGGAGGTGGAATGCGGAGCCACCCGATAGGTGACCCATTCGATCAGCGTCGGCCCGAGGTTTTTCCGGGCACGCTCGGCAGCCCAAGCGGTCGCAGCATGCACGGCCAGATAGTCGTTGCCGTCGACCCGCAGAGGCGCGATGCCATAGCCGAGCGCTCGCGATGCGAAGGTGGCCTGGGTGCCGCCGGCGATGGCCTGGTTCGTCGATATCGCCCACTGGTTGTTGACGACATTGAGAATAACCGGGGGACGATAGACCGAGGCGAACACCAGCGCCGCGTGGACATCGCTTTCCGCAGTCGCGCCGTCGCCGATCCAGGCGGCCGCGATCCTGTCCTCGCCGCGGATGGCATTTGCCAAGGCCCAACCGACGGCCTGGATATACTGGGTGCCCAGATTGCCGGAGATCGAGAAAAAGCCCGCCTCCTTCGCCGAATAGAAGACCGGAAGCTGGCGACCTTTCATGCGGTCCCTGGAGTTGGACAGGACCTGGCACATCATGTCGACGACCGGCCAGTCCTGGGCAATGAGCAGGCCCTGCTGGCGATAGGTCGGGAAGTTCATGTCGCCCTTGCGCAAGACCGACTGGAATGCGCAGGCAATCGCCTCCTCGCCAGTGCACTGCATGTAGAAAGAAGTCTGGCCCTGCCTCTGGAGCATCGTCATGCGCGCGTCGTATGCGCGCGTCTTGAGCATTGCCCGCAATCCGGCGCGGAGCGCATCAGCGGAGAGTTTTGGATCCCAAGCCCCCTGTGCAATGCCATCGTCGTCCAGCACCCTGACGAGTGTATTTGCATAGCCGGCTAGCGAAACTACATCGACATCCACCGCGGGCCGGTCAACCGTGCCTGCGGCAGAGAACTTCAGGTGGCGATAGTCTCCCTTGGCGCCGGGACGTGCCGGTGGCTCGGGAACCTGCAGTGATGGAAAAGGGGCGCCGGGCATGGTCATGCGACCTCCATTTCGGCATTGGCTGCCACGACCGCGCCGTGCCGGGTCAGGCGCAATCTGACGAAGTTGGGGTCGGACTCGACTGGCACACGGATACTGAGAGCCATTTGCCAGCTCTGCGGGGTCAGGGGCACGAGACTTAGGGTCTCCAGCGCATAGCCGAAACGTTGGGCCTCGCAGAGCGTGCGGATCAGCCCGTCATAAGGATCATTCACCACAGCAGCCACCGTCAGGGTGCGTGTGGGTTCGGTTTGGCTCTTGTCTGTCACGGGCTCCTCCTCGCTGTGAATGACTATATTCTGCAAGTTCTGAAAGGTTGTGCTGAACTTTCCTTGTGTGATAGAAATTTCAGCGGATCCTTCTGGTATTCGCATTGAGAGCCGACATGTCTTCTGCCTACGGAAATCGTCGCCTGCCTGCGCGCCTCGATCTCATCGACCGCAAGATCCTGTCAGCACTTCGCGACAACGCACGGCTGACAAACAACGAGCTTGCCGAACGGGTCGGCCTCTCGCCGTCTCCTTGCTGGACGCGAGTAAAGCGCCTTGAGGCAGACGGAATCATCGACCACTACACGGCTGTCATCGACCAGGCGGCGATTGGCCTGGGCGATGTCGCCTTCATCGAGATCACTCTCCAGCATCATGACGAGCGCGTGCTGGAACAGTTTGGCGAGGCGCTGGCGCGTATCCCCGAAGTGCTGGAAGCGCATCTGGTCACGGGAGAATACGACTACCTGGTCAAGGTCGCCGTGGCCGGCACGGCGGACTATGAGCGGTTCCTGCGGGAACGCCTCTATCGCATCGAGGGAATCCGCAGTTCGCGGACGACCTTCTCCCTGCGTGCACTCAAGCGGAACATATCGGTTGATCCGCTGGGCATTGGGTGATGGATGCGCAGACTGCCCACCTCCACCCCTGGAGTCATGACCTGTTAGTCTGACCGAAATGGTGTGAGCCCATCTGTAGATGGACCACACCATTTCGATCGGACCAATAGGCCCTGCCCCTAGTATGAACGTGGCATACCCAGGACGTGCTGGGCCACCTGCGCCAGAACGAGATTGTTGGAAATCGGCGCCGTACGGAAAAGCCTCGCCTCGCGCCATTTGCGCTCGACGTGGAATTCGGCCGCGAAACCGTAGCCGCCGAACGTCGTCATCGTCGCTTCTGCTGCCTCCCAGGATGCCTCGCTCGCAAGGTATTTTGCGGTCGTCGCTTCGTGCCCACAGGGTGCTCCGCTGTCGAACAGGGCCGCAGCCCTGTTGCGCATCAATTCGGCAGCCTCGACGTTGATGTGGGCGCGGGCGATTGGAAACTGTACCCCCTGGTTGGCTCCGATCTGGCGATTGAACACCACGCGGTCAGTAGCATAGCGCGAAGCGGTCTCGATGAACCACTTGCCGTCGCCGATCGACTCGCTGGCGACCAGAAGGCGTTCGGCGTTGAGCGTTTCGAGGACATAGCCGAACCCCTTCCCTTCCTCGCCTATCAGGTTCTCCTCCGGCACGAAGAGATTGTCGATGAAGACCTGGCAAGTATGGTGGTTGAGCATGGTCTTGATCGGCGTTGCCTTCAGGGAGTCCCCGGCCGCCTTGATATCGACGAGAAACAGGCTGAGCCCGTCTGTTTTCTTAGCCGGCTTTTCGGCCGTTGGCGTTTTTGCCAGCAGCAGATACAGATCCGAGAACAGATAGCGCGACGTCCAGATTTTCTGGCCGTTGATCCGGTAGCCCCCATCGACCTTGCGCGCGGTGGTGCGGATATCAAGTGTGTTGGAGCCGGCGTCGGGCTCGGTAACGCCGAATGCCTGCAGGCGGAGACTGCCGTCGGCGATCCGCGGCAGGTACGCCTGTTTCTGCGCTTCGGAACCGTGTCGAAGCAGAGCAGCCATCGTATACATTTGTGCGTGACACGCCGCGCCATTCGCTCCGGAACGATTGATTTCCTGCAGGATGACGCACGCGTCGAGAAGGCTTGCACCCGAACCGCCGTACTCTTCCGGTATCAACGCCCCGAGCCAGCCGGCAGAGGTCATCTCCTGGACGAACTCGCTCGGATAGGCCTCCGTTTCATCGCATTGGCGCCAATAGTCGAGACCGAACTTGTCACAGATGCGGCGGACCGCAAGCCGGATTTCCTGTTGGGTGGCAGTGTATTCGAAATCCATCTCAATGCTCCGCAAGCGTGGTGTGCTGGGCGACGACGCCGTCGCCGATCAAGGTATCCAATTCCTGCTCGCCTATCCCGAGGTCGGTAAGGATGGCGCGCGTTTCGTGGCCCAGTTTCGGTGGTGGACCGCTTTCTGCCAGACGCCGGCCGGCCAGTCTCAGCGGCGTCCCCACGACCCTGTGGTCGGCTGCATTGCTGGTAGGCAGTGGCAAGATCATCTCGGAAGCCGCCACTTGCGGGTGGGCGAGAACGTCCGGGAGTTCGTTAAGTTCACTGCAAGGCGCACCGACCGCGCGCAACGCCGCGACGAGATCGGCGGTCGTTCGCTTCTGCGTGAACGACTCGATGTCCTCCTGCAGCAGCGACCGCGCGGCGACACGCTGCCTGTTGGTTGCATATTTCGGATCACAGGCCAGTTCGGTGGCATCCAGTGCCTGGCAGACCCGCGCGAATAGCCGGTCGTTGCCCGCTCCAATGAAAACATAGCCATCCAAAGTCCGGAACAGCTGATATGGAGCAGCCATGGCCATGGCGGAACCAAGCTTCTGCGGCGTCTTGCCCGTCGCAAGAAAGCCTGCGATCGGCACGGACATCCAGGAAAGCCCCGTGTCGAGCAGGCTTGCCTCCACCTTTGTGCCAAGGCCGGTCTCGCCACGCCCGATAAGGGCAGCCAGGATGCCAATCGCCGACCACATGCCGGTGCCCATGTCGACCAGCGAAACGCTCACCCTCACCGGCGCGTCGCCCTCGTTGCCGGTGACGCTCATGATGCCACTGAACGCCTGGATCAGAGGATCGTAGCCGGGCAGGTCGCGCAAGGGACCCTTTTCGCCGAAAGCGCTTATGGCACAGTAGACGAGGCTGGGATTGTGCTTTTCCAGTTCCTCGTAACCGAGCCCCATTTTCTCGGCGCTCGCCGGACGCAGCGAATGGATGAGAACATCGACTTCCTGGGCCAGACGGATGACGATCTCCTGGCCGCGCGGGTCCGAAAGGTCGATCGCAAGGCTCTTCTTGCCACGGTTCAGCGCCAGGAAGGTCGCGGATTCGCCACCGATTTCCGGGGGAAGCCATGCTCGCGTGTCGTCGCCGCCCTGCGGGCGCTCGACCTTGATCACCTCCGCGCCGAAATCCGCCAAGACCTGGGTACAGAACGGTCCCGCCACATTCTGGGTCAGGTCCAGAACCCGTATACCTGAGAGAATTCCTGATGCCATTTCACTCTTGCTCTTGGATAGGGAATAAGGGCGGCGCAAAAACGCGCCGCCCGAAGCTGATGTCAGGCCAACTGGAAATCGACCGCAGAGGCCTCGTCACGCTTGCGCGTATCGACCCAAAGAGACGTCGCACAATGCGGGCAAACCAGCTGTTCGAAGATGAAGCGATCATCGATGCGGATATGCGGCCCCAACTCTTCGGCCCGCGGATTGCGCACCGCCGCACCATCGCGCCAGTTCGTCCCGGCATCGCCCAGCCCCTCGCCGCAATTTTCGCAGCGCATCACCAGTCCGCTGGCATTCTTGCCGACCGACAGTGCCGCCCCCCACGTCATGGCGCCGGAACCTGATGTCTGATTGCCGGCGGAACGCGCCTTGGGCATCTTCGCGTCGGAGAGACGCTTGCGACGAACCTCCTCGCGAGCAGCCTTGGTGGCAGCCCCGTCGACGGATCCATCGTTCAGTACGACACCATAGAGATCCCTGGCGGTCTTGATCGTCACCGCGCCACGCCGCACGTCGTCCTCGACACGAGTGGGATCCCGTAGCAATGGATCGCCATATCCACCGCCGTTCTGGACGACCATGTTGACGACATCACCGGGGAAGAACTGCATCGACGTCTTGGCTTCCAGAAGCTTGCGCTCGCCGACGAGGTCACTCTGCTTTGCCACCTTGCCATTCTTTGCGAGGTGTTCCTTCCAGTTGCTTTTGCGGACAAGGTCGTAATTGCACACCGAACCTGGGTAGCCGCCCAGCACCCCGATCTGGTCCGGGAACGAGACACCATGGCTCGCAAGCGTTCCGAACAGAACTTCGGTATCGTACATCGCAAGGCTGTACTCGATGCCATTACCACCGCGAAACTGCCCCGCGCCGCCGGAATCCGGCAACTCGCGCCGCCAAAGGTAGAGCATGGGCGAGGTTTTCTCGTGCAGTTCGACATCGTTGAACCCGCCCGCGGGCACGATCAGCGACCCGCCGGTATCGACGCCATCGCGCGACCGGAATGCCGGACCACCCCAACCGAGCGAGTCCATATACATGATCGCATAGGGTTCGTTGGCCTGGTTGAGCCCTCCGAACTGGGCGAGCAGCCAGGATCCATCGGCAGGACCGCAGACATAGTCCGAAAATTCCGGCGAGAACGCCAACATCTTCGCGACACAGGCCGTGGCGGCGGCGGAAGCGATCCAGTTCGCGGTCACCGAACCGCCGCTGATCGGCGAAGGCGCTTCCGCACTCAGAATTGTGCGATCGGCGAGCAAAACGGAGATCGGACCGAGCAGGCCGGCATTCCAGTCGAGTTCCTGCCCGAAAGTTCCCAGGAGAGCAGTGGCGATGGCACCCAGAGTTCCAGCTTTGGAAGCATTGCCCATGCCCTGGATCTGTGGATGGGCATCCCTCAGGTCGAATGTCAGCTGATCACCACGCTTGTGCATGGTGCATCTAATTGGGAAGACATTGTTCTGGTGCCCGTCGTGATCGTAGTACATCGAGTGGCGGAATTCTCCGTCCGGCAGACGGCCGAGCTGCGCCCGCATCTCCTTTTCCGTGTCGTTGATGGTTTGCAGCATCGTGTTGTAAACGGCATCGGCGCCATAGCGGTCACAGACCTCACGGAAGCGCTCGTGCGAGACGCGGTGCGAGGCCAGCAGTGCGCTGAAATCGTTGCCAACCAGAAGCGGCAGACGCGAACTGCCGAGGATCATTTCCCAGATCCCCTTGTCGAGCGCGCCACCGCGGACAATCTTGAGGATAGGAATGCGCTGTCCCTCCTCAAAGCAGGACCGGGCATCCGGCACCCAGCTGCCGGGTTCTTTACCGCCGACATCGAGCAAATGTGCCATGCAGCCGGTCCATGCGACGAGCTTGCCGTCGTGGAAATAGGGTGCGACGAGCTGCACGTCATTCTGGTGAACGCTGGCAATGAAGGGATCGTTTGTCACGAAGACATCGCCCTCGGCGATGTCGCCAGCGAACGTCTCGTTGATCATCTGGATCATCATCGTCATCGTACAAAGCGGGATCATGTAGAATGTGCCCGACACCGCGATGTCGCCGTTGGGCATGTAGATACCAAAATTGTAGTCCGTCGCGTGCACGACCGGCGAGCCGGACGCATGCATGATCGTCGTCGAGCCTTCCTGGTTGATGGACCAGAGACGATGGCGGATCACCTCATAGGTGATGGGATCGAGTTCACCGTCGCCTCTCAGCGCGGGGCGCGGACCCACCGCACGCAGGCTGAGCGCAAGCGAGCTGCTGGAAATAGGTGCATTCATGACTTTTCTCCCGATCAGGCTTGCGTGGTGATGGTGACGTTGAGGTATTTGTCGACTTCGGCGCGCTGCCGTGGGCCGACGACCAGCGTCGTGTCGTTGAATTCGACGATTGCGGGGCCATCGAAGCCAAAACCCGGCTTGATTGTGTGTTCCCGATAAACCGCTGCTTCCTGCCAGGCGCCGCCCGAATAGATCCTCCTCTTTGCGATGTCGGTTGCAGCAACGCCCTGGGCTGCGGCGGCGGATGTCGACGATCGGTCCAGCTTGGCCCGCGCGACGATGCGGAAGGCGCTGATCTCGATGCCCGCGGCACGGAAGGCCGAGCCTGTGCCGAACCGGGCTTCGTAGGTAGTGATGAAGTATTCGATCAGCGTATCGACATCGGCTTTCTGGAGCGGGAATTTGGTCACATCGATCGACAGGTCGAATATCTGCGGGCGGAAGCGGACGTCGACGTAGCGCTCGAACTCCACCGAGGCGATATCCACGCCCTGCGCGCTAAGCGACTTGTGCGCCGATTCCTGCAGCCCAGCGAACACCCGATTGACGTCCTCGGCATGGATGTGATCGGAAAACGAGTCCGTGCCTGCCGGGCAAATCATCGTTTCCGACGTTTCGCGCGCGACCACCAGATCCGACAGCAGAATGCCATGCGCGGAAAGAATGGAGGCCGTGCGTGGAACGACGATCTTGTCGACGCCGAGGTCCGCGCCATAGCTGCTGGCATGGACCGGCCCCGCGCCTCCGTAGGCGACAAGGATGAAATCGCGGGGATCATAGCCGCGGTAGACGGTGGTCTGCCGAACGAGATCGGCCATCTGGCTGTCGACGATGCGCTTGATGCCTTCGGCCGCGTCCTCGACGCTCAGGCCGAGCGGCTTTGCCACTTTTTCCTCGATCGCCTTGCGCGCCAGGGCAGCATCGAGCTTGATCCGGCCGCCGAGAAAATGGTCGGGATTGACGAGGCCGAGAACGACGTCGGCATCGGTCACGGTCGGTTCCGTGCCGCCGGCGCCATAGCATGCCGGTCCGGGCACCGCGCCAGCACTTTCAGGCCCGACCCGCAGGCGGCCATTCTGCACCGAGGCGATGGAACCGCCGCCGGCGCCGATCGTATCGATTGCCACGGAAGGAACCGCGACCACCTGGCGCTCGATGAAGGTCTCACGCTGGATCATCGGACGACCGTCAATGATCAACCCGACGTCAAAGCTGGTGCCCCCCATATCAGTCGAAATGACGTTCTTCGAGCCGATCTGCTGGCCGACCAACCGGGCACCGACGACGCCGCCGACAGGCCCCGAAAGCAGGATTCCAACCGCTTCCTTGTCGGCGTTGCGTGCCGCTGCAAGACCGCCATTCGAGCGCATCAGCAGTGGTTCGCGCGGGAGGCCTTCGGCATTGAGGCTTTCGACCAGCGAATGCATGGCACTCTTGACCTTGGGCCCGAGAAAGGCATTCATCACTGCCGTCTGGGTGCGCGCCAGTTCTCCAAGACGCGGCAGCAGATCGCTCGAAATCGTGACGAAGACGTCGGGCGCCTCCTCGCGGATGATCTCGCGAAGGCGACGTTCGTGGTCCGGCACCTTGAAGGCCCAGAGCAGGCACACGGCGATGCTGTCGACCTTTCGTTCGACAAGTTCGCGCACCATCTGGCGAGCCTGCACCTCATCCAGCGGGGCAAGAACCCGCCCCATGTAGTCGATGCGTTCATTGACTTCACGAATGAGCGTCCGCTCGACGAAGGGGACGGGCTTGGTCAGCAAGCGAAAGTTCTTGCTGGTCGCCTCGTCAAGGCCGGTCGCCTTGTAGCCACGATTGATGAACAGCGTGTCGCCGAAGCCGGCGGTCTGGATAAGCCCGGTTTTCGCACCTTTACGCGTCAGCGCGGCATTGGTGGCGATTGTGGTGCCGTGGGAAAATATCGAAATCTGTGACAGGAAATCGCGAAGCTCGATGCCATTGTCGGCGGCAGCAAGCGTCAGTGTTGCAAGAATGCCTTTGACCGGATCATCCGGAACGGTGCTCACCTTGTACCTGTGCAGATTTCCCTTCGGGTCCATAACGGCAGTATCGGTGAACGTACCCCCGATGTCGGACGAGGCGAAGTAGGCCATCTTGTTCCTCCCAGAACGATCCAAGCACATGAGCTACCGCCTCTGTCATTCCGACAAAAACGGGCGCTCGCCTCCCGGCGGGTGCCGCTATGGTTCCCCCATCGCGGTCAAGCGGGAAACATGCGTGCAGGCCCCCTGGCCAGCTACAGCTAGGCCTAAGGAAATCTTATGTACAATATTCATTCTCGATGGTTATATGCTGCGAACTTATAGTAACGCATGGAAGTTCCACAATGGAAACGCGCCGGCTGGCAAACTTCATCGCCATCGTGGATTGTGGCAGCCTGACACGAGCCGCCGCGCGCATGAATATCGCGCAACCGGCGCTCAGCCAGCAACTCGCGGGGCTTGAGGCAAGCTATGGCAAGCAGCTCGTGCTCCGCAGTCGGCAGGGCGTGACGGTCACGCCCGCCGGTCAGGCTCTCTACAGAAATGCCCAGAGCCTGTTGCGGCAACTCAAGCAGATGGAATCCGACATCAAGTCAGCCGGAGACCACATCTCGGGCCATGTCTCGATTGGGCTGCCCGTCAGCTGCGCGCCGATCCTGGCCATGCCGATCCTCAAGGCTGTACGAGAGCGATACCCGCAGATCCTGCTGCAGATTTCCGAGAACATGAGCGGCATGCTTGGCGAACTGATCCTCAACAACCGCCTCGACATCGCTTTGCTCTATGGCACCCATGGCGCCGAGGGGCTGTTGCGCAAGCCGGTTCTCGTCGAACGGCTCTGCATCGTCAGCCGCGCCGAGTTCATCCGGGCGACGCCCGGCGAAACCATTGCCGTCAGGCAGCTTGCTGACGTGCCTCTGGTCCTGCCCAGCCATTCCAATGGATTGCGCACACTTGTCGACGCCGCCTTCGCCAGGCACGGTTTGACGCCCAATCTCGTGGCCGAGATCGACTCGCTATCAAGCCTTCGCGGCGCCGCCGGACAGGGGCTGGCAGCGACGATCCTGCCCCGTTCGGCAGCCGGCGAGAACGCTGATGGTTTGCATGTCGCCGACATCGTCGAGCCCTCGATCAAGCGGACGATCGTCCTCTGCAAGCCGTCGGCTCAGCCGGCTTCGGGACCCGTAGAAGCCGTCGAGGCACTGATCATCGAAGTGATCAATGACCTCGTGACTTCAGGCAAGTGGCAGGGTGTGACACTCAAATAGCCGAGGCCGCAGCCCTAGTTCTCGCGCGGACGGGCAAAGTCCCGCGCCATCTCCCGGATACGCGTTTCCAGCGTCGTATCATCAGGAGCGCCCAGAGCGACACAATCGGCCAGTTTGGCGGCAAGCTGGGTTGCCGTGATCGGCAAGGCAGGCGATCCGGGATAGTGAGTGACGGTGGCGAACGCTTCGGCAACACCGTTGCGGAGGATGGTGATCCTGACCTCGCCGCGATCGATGCCGATTTCCGCAGCCTGCTCTCCGGGACTTTCCCGCAGAGCGACCCGGTGCGCCAGCTCGATCACTGCGGGATCGCACACGCTCGAATCGAGAAATGCCCTGAGGCCAAGTTCACCGCGGAGCAGCGCATGGGCGACTGTGTACTGGCCCGAGAACTTGGCCTCGATGCCCGTCGAGGGAATGCCGACCGTCAGCGCCTTCAGGCATCCCGGCGGCACGAGAACGTCTATTTCGGCTCCTTCGAGCGCAGAGCATCTACCCTCGGCATGAAGCTGCAAGGCGGCGGCAACCGGCCGATGCGCGAGGTAGCAGCAGGCGAACAGTTTCTTCGACAGGCCTTTGAGCGCTGCTTCAACGTCCAGTGTGAGCGTCGTTTCCGGGTTGCCGCCGTAGACGGCCAAAAAGCCGTTGGTGCCTTCCAACACATCCTCAGCCCCTCCCACCCCTGCAAGGGCGAGCCGTCCTGCGCGCACGGCGGCCTGGGCCGCCAAACCGGCCTGAAGCGGCTTTGTCATCGTGCCGAAATTGCGCTGCAGGCCGGCGGCCTGGGCTGCCGCGATTGCCAATGCCGATGAGAACCCAGCCTGGTCTAGATCCAGCAAATGGGCAATGGCGGCCCCCGCCGCAACGGCACCGATTGTCGAAGTTGCATGCCATCCATGTGCATAGTGGCCAAAGCCAAGCGCCTGGCCGAGGCCGACATTCAACGCCAGGCCAACCGCGTAGGCAGATGCCTTCCGCGACACAGCCTCAGGGTGAAGACATGCGGCGGCTTCGATAGCCGGAATGAGCACCGCACTGGGATGCGTCACACTCGTCATGTGCACGTCATCATAGTCGAGCGCATGTGCTGCGGTCCCCCAGACCAGCGCTGCGGTTTCCGACTCGATCGCGTTTCTCGCCTGCCAGATCGGAGTGACGTCGACAAAAGCCTTGCGCATCGCTTGCGTGACAGGCTCGTTCCATCCCGCACACATCACCGCCAGTGTGTCGATGTAGGCATGCTCGATTTCGGTCCTGCCAGTTGCAGACACCCCAACTGCGCTCTTCGACAGAGCAAAAATCTCTTCGACGAACACTCTCATTGCCCCTTGAACACTGGCCGGCGCTTCTGGTTGAAGGCCTCGATCCCTTCGACCCGGTCCTCGGTCGACACGAGGCGATTATAGGCTTCGATCTCGAACGCCATGGCATCCGACAATGACATCTCGGCGCCGCGCGAGATCGCCTGCTTCGCCTGTCTGGCGGCAAGCGGCGCATTGCTGGCAATGTGCAAGGCTACAGCAATCGTGGCATCGAGCAATTCGGCCGCCGGACGCACCTCGTTGACGAGCCCCCATTCCTGCGCCTCCGCCGCCGAGAACGGCCGACCAGTGAGGATGAGTTCCTTTGCCCGCCGCGTCCCAATTGCCCTGGCGAGTGTCTGGGTACCGCCGGCACCGGGTATGATGCCGAGCGTCACCTCAGTGAGCGCGAATCTGGCACTTTCCGAAGCGAAGATGAAATCACAGGCAGCAGCGATCTCGCATCCACCACCAAACGCTGCGCCATTGACTGCGGCGATGACTGGAACCGGACAATTGACAATGGCTCTGGCCATGCGCTCAAAGATCAGATGCTGCGCGCTCCACGTCTCGACCGTCATGCCACGGCGTTCCTTCAGGTCCCCGCCGGCGCAAAAGCACTTGTCGCCCGCCCCGGTCAGGATCACGCAGCGCGCCCGGCCCGGATCAAGCGACAACGCCTCGAAATAGGCGACAAGATCGCGGCCCATCTGCGTGTTCAGTGCGTTCGCCGCATTCGGTCGATTGAGCGTGACTACCTCGATATATTCGGCCGGCCGGTCGACGCGCAGGGTTTCGAAATCGTCTGTCATGGGCAATGTGTGACCTATTGACCGTGGGTCAGGACGATGGTCTTGGTCGCCGAGAACTCGTGCAATGCTTCCATGCCTTTTTCACGGCCGTGGCCCGATTTCTTGAACCCGCCGAACGGCAACTCGACGCCACCGCCAGCGCCGTAGCCATTGATATAGACCTGGCCAGCCCGGACCCGTTTGGCCGTGCGCATCGCCCGGCCGACATCACGCGTCCAGACGCCGGCCGCCAACCCATAGGGCGTGTCGTTGGCGAGGGCTATGCCATCACGTTCGTCCTTGAACGGCAGAAGCGAGAGAACCGGGCCGAACACTTCCCGTCTTGCCAGGACATTGTCGCGCGGCACCGGGCCGAGAAGGGTCGGCCGTACGAAAAAGCCATCCGGGGAACTGCCCGCCGCAACCGACCCCTCTGCCAGCACGGCTATGCCGTCCTCCCGCGCCGCCGCGATCATGCCTGTCACCCGGCGATGCTGCTTGGCATTGATCAACGGCCCGAGATCGCAATCGGCGTCATGGGAGCCCACAGCAAGCTTGCTGAAATAGACGCTGAACAGTTCCTGCAACGGCCCCAATGCGGCTTCTTCGACCAGAAGCCGGCTGCCGGCAACGCAGGTCTGGCCGGAATTGACGATGATCGAATTGGCAATGACTGGCAGCGCAGCCTCGAAATCCGCATCGGCGAAGACGATCTGGGGCGACTTGCCACCCAGTTCCAGCGTCACACCGACATGGTTCGCCGCCGCCGCCTGCTGGACCATCGCACCCACTTCCGGGGAGCCCGTGAAGGTGATGAAATCCAGCATGGGATGCCCCGACAAGGCCGCGCCCGCTTCGGAGCCCAGGCCTGTCACAACGTTGAGGACCCCCTCCGGCAATCCCGCTTCCATCAACAGCTTGGCCAGTTCCAGCGTCGTCAGGCAGGCATCCTCCGCTGGTTTGAGGACAACTGTGTTTCCCATGGCCAGAGCCGGGCTGACGCTGCGGCCGAACATCTGCGTCGGCGCGTTCCACGGCAGAATGCCGCCAACCACGCCCAGCGGCTCGCGCAAGGTAAAGGCCGTATAGCCATTGGCGACCGGAATGACATCGCCACCCAGCTTGTCGGCTGCGCCGGCATAGAATTCGAAATATCGCGCCAGAACCGTGACGTCGGAAAACGTCGACTTATAGATCTTGCCGACATCCATTGCCTCGAGGCGAGCCAGCTTCTCGCGGTCGCGCAAGATCAGCTCCGACATTTTCGCCAGAACGCGGCCGCGATCGGTCGCCGACATTTGCGGCCACGGGCCCTCGTCAAACGCCTTCCTGGCGGTCCGAACCGCGGAATCCACATCAGCTTCGCGGCAGCGAGGGATCGTCGCAAAGGCCCGGCCGTTGGACGGGCAGATGACTTCGATCGTCTCACCCGACTGGGCAGGCACGTCACGTCCACCGACGAAACTGAGATAAGACTTCTTGGATTCGGAAGGTTCGAGCATCCGTTTCACCTCAACCCTAATACGGAAATCATGTCATTGGAGTAGCCAAGCTTCACTCGGGCTGGGAAATAAGAAACTCTTTGCAGGTCATAGCAAATCTCAATAGGCAAACAGCTGCTGCCAATCGCCGACAACACTCAGTCTCACTCGGCGATGGGCGAAATCCCCTCACTACATTTCCAAGTGCGAACTGAAGTCCGGCGGATTGACCTTGGTGGCCATGCGCGCCTTGTAGCGCGGCTCCAGGTCCTTGCTCGGCGCCCGATCTGCAAGCTCCTCGTGCAGCCGCACGCCGCGCCAGGTTCCATCCAGGATAAGCTCTTTGACCAATTGCCGGAGAACATCCAGTGTTGCGTCGATCGCCCTGCTCTTGGGAGCACCTTCGGAGCGACAGATCGAAACAGGCCGACTGACACGCGGCTCGATGATCGGCCGGCTATAGAGGTTCCCCAGGGCGGCAGGGGCCGCCAGCGCCGACTGCGGCAGTATGACATTTGCCATGCCGGACGCCGCGATATTTCTCAATACCGGAAGGGAATCGACATCTGCGATGACATTCAAACTGATTTTTTGCTGCTCGCAGACGGAATCGATGAGTGACCGCATCTTGTGCGGCAGGCCGGGAACGGAAAGCGGAAGGCTCGCGACATCGCTCAGGCGAATTGGGACGTCGGCGTCTTTTGGGTCAGAGGTGACGAGGAACAGATCTTCTTCAATCATCGGCTCGACAGAAAGGCCGGTCACAGCTTCCTCGCTGAAATTGACCGCCAGATCTATCCTGTTTTTCAGCAGCATTTCGAGCAGGTAACCGGAGAGATTTTCTACGATGCGCAAGTGGATTTGGGGGAATCGCTCCCGCATCTTCTTGATCAACGGAAGCGCGATCATGGTCGATGTCGACGTCGGCAGACCGACGGAAACCGCCCCTGTAAACTGATCGCCGAATTCAGAAAGGCGAGCTCCGGCGATCGCCTGCTCGACCTGACTCAGAATTATGCGAGCTTGCCGATAGAGACGGACGCCCGCCTCGGTCGGCACCACCCCGCGCGCGCTGCGTATCAGAACGGGCGTCTCGAGCTCTGCTTCAAGATTGGCAATTTGCTGGCTAAGGGCTGGCTGGGCGACATTCAATTGGCCACTGGCTTTCGAAAAGCTGCCGAAATCGATGATCGAAATAAGATATCGCAGCTGCCTCAGTTCCATATGTGCCTCCCAATTGGCCCGAGCAAGCATGGGCCATAGCAGAAACCTATGACCATAGCGATCATTTCTATTTTGCCACGGTAGGTGTCTGTGCTCTTCAGTACGGTCAAAACAGATTGGTTCCCTGCCATGCTTGAGTGTTGTAGGACGGGGCGGAGGAGACACGTATGGACGCGGATTATATTGTTGTGGGGGCAGGATCAGCCGGCTGCGTGATCGCCGCCCGGCTCTCTGAGGCCGGCAAAACAGTGATCTTGCTTGAGGCCGGCTCGAAAGACCTCAATCCGATGATCCATATTCCAGCCGGCGTCGGACACCTGCTTTACAACCCGCGCTACAATTGGATGTATGCATCGGATCCGGAGCCCGGGACGCATGGCCGTCCAATCCATACGCCACGCGGCAAGGTGCTCGGCGGCAGCAGTTCGATCAACGGCATGCTCTATGTCCGTGGCAATCCGGCCGACTACGACGGCTGGGCGCAGCTCGGCTGCCAGGGCTGGTCCTATGAAAACGTCCTGCCGCTGTTCAAGCGCTCCGAGTCCTATCAGTCAGGTGGCGACTCGACCTATCGTGGCAAAGACGGCCCGCTCAAGGTCGAGGACTACCGCACCATTTTGCCATTGACGCATAGTTTTGTGAAAGCCGCTCAGGAAGCCGGCTTTGGCTATACGCCCGACATCAACGGGGACCGCCAGGAAGGCGTCGGCTACGCGCAGATGACCAGACGCGGCAGGCTGCGCGGCTCGACCTATCGCACATTTCTGTCAACGCCGGCTGGCCGCAAGAATGTCGTGGTCCAGCCCGATACCACGGTTACATCGCTGATTGTAGAAAATGGCCGCTGCACCGGTGTGCGTTTCTTGCGAGGCCGCCAGGCGGGCGAAGTCCGCGCCAGGCACGAAGTCATCCTGTCAGCAGGCGCGATCGGATCACCGCAAATCCTTCAGCTGTCCGGCATCGGCGACCCCGACCACCTCAAGAGCCTCGACATCACTCCTGTTGTCGCCTCGCGCGGCGTCGGCAAAAATCTGTCGGATCACTTCACCATACGGCTCGTCAGCCAGGTCAAGAACCTGATCAGCCTCAACGAGCTTTCACGCGGTTGGCGTCTTGTCCGTGAAGTCCTCAAGTTCGGCGCTGCGGGCAACGGTGCGCTGACATTTGGGGTCACCAGCGCCATGGTCTTCTGCCGCAGCCGCGAAGGCCTTGAAAGCCCTGACATCCAGCTGCTTTTCACGCCTGCAAGCTATGTGTTCGGCAAGGCTCTGGTACTTGATTCAACGCCCGGCATGACCGTGGCGATCTGCCCGACCAGACCGAGCAGCCGAGGAACTGTCCTGGTCGACAATCCGGACCCCCGAGCCGCACCGCGCATCCGATATGGGTATCTAACCGATCGCGATGACATCAGGGCAATGATTGCCGGCTTCCATCATGCACGCCGGATTTTTGCCGCGCCCTCGCTCGCCAAATACGTCGTGACAGAAACAAGGCCAGGCCGCGAGATGACGACCGACGAGGACATCGAGAACTTCGCTCGCCGGGAAGGTTCGTCACTCTATCATCCGGTCGGCACCTGCAAGATGGGCATCGACGAAATGGCCGTCGTCGATCCGCGTCTCAATGTGCGTGGCCTCGACGGCCTGCGCGTTGCCGACGCCTCCATCATGCCCTTCCTGACCACCGGCAACACCAATGCGCCGAGCATCATGATCGGCGAGAAGGCGGCCGATTTGATCCTCGCCGACGCCGCCTAAATTACCGGTCTGGAATAACAGCACAAATGCCATGACCGGCCCGTCGCGTGCCCGCGAAGGACGCGACGCGGCCATTGTTCATGGTCGGCGCCCCCCGCAACTATAGTTCGCTGCACGCGAGGCGATCGCGTGCAAACGAACTTCCCATGGCGCTTCAATCCTGGATGGATCTTCGCTCGCAAAAGCTTTTTCCAATGACCCATTCGGAGGAAGATATTTCCGCCGTCTCCGGTCCTCACCTAAACCTGAGCCATAAAAGGCAAGGAGAAAACGGTGTGACAAACGCGTATGCGGCTGGTGCGAAATGCCCATTGGACAACGTGCGGGTACTGGACATGTCGCGGCTTGTTGCCGGCAACATGCTGACCCATGTTCTTGCGGACATGGGCGCCGATGTCATCAAGATCGAGCCACCGGAAGGCGACTCGCTGCGCGCTTGGAAGCTCCGGGACATATCGGTTCAGTGGAAGGTCTATGCGCGCAACAAGCGCAGCATCGTTATCGACCTGAAAAGTGACGAGGGTCGCGATATCTTCAGGAGGCTGGTTTCTTCGGCCCAGGTCCTGGTCGAAAACTACCGGCCTGGCGTTCTCGACCGGCTGGGCTTCAGCCTCGAAGAACTGTTGAAGCTGCAGCCGAAACTCGTCGTGCTTCGCATCAGTGGCTGGGGGCAGACCGGACCCTATCGCAACAAGCCGGGCTTTGGCACGTTGGCCGAAGCGACTTCCGGATTTGCGTTCAAAAATGGGTTCCCCGACCGGCCGCCCTTGCTGCCTAGCCTTGGTCTCGCCGATGCCATCGCCGGCCTGCACGGCGCATCCGCAGCGCTCGTCGCCCTGCGGGAGGTCGAAGTCAACGGGGGCAAGGGCCAGGAGATCGACGTCTCGCTGCTCGAGCCGATCCTGGCGATCCTGGGTGCCGACCAGGCCGTGTTCAAGGCCACCGGAGAGGTTCCATTGCGCACCGGCAATCACACCAAACTATCGGCGCCTCGCAACATCTACGAAACCAGCGATGGTGGATTTGTAGCGCTGTCCGCCTCGACGCCGGAAATGGCAATGCGCCTCTTTCGCGCGATTGGCCGACCCGACATGTGCGAGGACCCGCGCTTCAAGACAAATGAACAGCGTGTCGCCAATGTCTATCTGCTCGACGAAATCATTGGTGCGTTTGTCGCAGAGAGGCCGCTGGACGAGAACCTCGAATTCTTCAACTCGCTCGAGGTCACTGTCGGGCCGATCTACAACGCCGAACAGGTGATGTTCGACCCCCATGTGCAAGCGCGTGGCTCCATCCTCCATTTCGAGGACCCGGAACTGGGCTCCCTTCCCATGCACGATGTCGTACCGAGATTCAGCGGCACACCGGGCGCAGTGCGCACGCCGGCGCCAGCGCTCGACGGGAACCGGCAGGAAATTCTCAACGAACTCTACAGGCGGGACGAGCAAGCGCGCCATTCCGTTGCGTGAATTGCGAGAGACACGAGAAACGACATGAACGACAGTCTCTCCGCGGCTCGATCGTGGCTGTTTGTCCCCGGTGACTCCGAACGCAAGATCGCAAAATCCTGGGACAGCGGCGCCGACGTGCTGATCTTTGATATAGAGGACTCCGTGCCCCCGGAAAACAAGGCCGCCGCCCGCGCGCAGGTTGCCTCGGCGTTGAAGGAGGCACGCGCGTCGCATGTCGCTACGCCGTGTGTCGTGCGCATCAACTGCCTGGCGACAGGGCTGGCCGTCGATGACATTCCTGACACGATCGAGGGCAGGCCCGCCGCCTATGTCGCGCCGAAGGTCGGCTCGGCCGCAGATGTGCTTCGGATCGCCGAGATGCTAGATGAGCAGGAGGCTCGGTTCGGCATCGAGGCCGGAACGACCGGCATCATACCGATCGCAACCGAGACGCCGGACGCGATTTTCAGAATGCATGAGATAGCTCACGCGCATAGGCGGGTTCGGGCGCTTTTCTGGGGCATGGAAGATCTTGCGACGGAACTCGGCGCGCATGCGACCCGGGACCGGAATGGCATGATGCTGGACGTTTTCAGGACTGTGCGATCGCTGGCCCTGCTGGCGGGGGCATCGGCCGGGATAGGCATCGTGGATACGCCTTTCACCGCCTTGGCCGATGCCGAGGGCCTTGTCGAAGAAGCCGCAGACGCCAGCGTGATGGGCTTTACCGGCAAACTCGCCATCCACCCTTCGCAGGTGGCTGCAATCAACCGGGCATTCACGCCGAGCGCCCACCAGATCGCCGAAGCCGAGGCGATCTTGGCGCTGTCACGCGATGGCGGAGGTGCAGCCTTCCGTTACCAGGGCCGGATGATAGACACACCCCATCTCGTTGCAGCACGAAAGCTATTGGCAAAGATCAACCCGACGCGTTGAGCGCTTCGGGTTGATACCATTCGAGCTGAGATTTGTGTTCGCCAGGGCGTCCGATGCGCACATGTACAGCGACGCGCGTCCTTCTGGACCCGCAAAGGACCCTTAGCACTTTTAGTTTGTGCATGATCCCTTCCGAAAATCGTTCCCGATTTTTGGGGTCATGCAACTAAAGCGGTTTGCTTGGCCGCATCACGATAACTTTCGGCTCCGTATATTCTTCTACCGCATAGCGGACCCCTTCGCGACCAAACCCCGACGTACCCGTGCCGCCATAGGGCATGCTATCAACGCGCCAGGTGCTTGGCCCGTTGATGATGACGCCCCCTGCCCTGATCTCATCGCAGAGGCGAAAGGCGAGATCGAGGTCCGCCGTATAGACGCCATGATGTATGGCGCCGCTGACCGCATTCATCTCGCTGACAGCCTCCTCGATGGAGTCCACAGGCGAAACGGCGACGAGCGGCCCGAACACTTCCTTGCGCATGACCGCCATCTTGCCGTTGGCGCCGGTGATCACGGTCGGGGCGATATAATCCTGTTCGCGCACGCCGCCGCAGGCGACCTTCGCCCCATGCGAGACCGCGTCGGCGATGAACGACTCCACCTTTCTGGCCGCACCCTCGTCAACCATGGGTCCAATCGCATTCGGATTGCCCTCTGTGCGCGCCATTCCCTCGACCGCGCTGACGAAGGCGTCGATGAAGGCATCATAATTGGGGCGTGCAACATAGATGCGTTGCACGGAAATGCACGACTGACCGGACCGCACGAAACCGCCTGCGGCACATTCGGCTGCCGCCGCCTGCACATTGCCGTCGGCTGCGATGAACACGGCGCCAACGCCACCCAGCTCAAGATGCACGCGCTTCAGCGGCGCGGCCTCCTTGATCTTCCAGCCGACATCGCCGCCCGTGAAGCTGATTACCGGCAGTCGTGGGTCCTTGACGAGCGACATCGTGGCTTCATTGTCGATATCGAGCACGGCGATGGCCTTTTGCGGCCAGCCTGCCTCGACCACCGCCTGCGCCAGCCGAATTGCCGCACCCGCCACGCGCGGCGACGGCTTGATCAGGATGGGCGCTCCTGCGGCAATCGCCGGCGCGATCTTGTGCGCAGCAATCAGCAGTGGCCCGTTGTAGGCTGTGATACCCAGAACGGGACCGATCGGTTCGCGCCTGACATAGCTGAACGCGCCACGCGCGCGCGCGACGGCATCGACGTTCAGGATCTCCGAGGTGCCGGTTCGCACATAGGCGCTTGCCAGCGTGAACACTTCGATCGACCGCTGAACTTCCAGCCGCATGTCCTTGACAGTCAGGAACCCGCTCTCATCCGCCAGCGATTGGGCGATTTCCTCGGCGTTTATGGACAGTGCAACCACGACCTTGTCAAGAATCGCAGCGCGCTCGAAGCTGCTCGTTCGCCTGACAGACTGCGCGGCTTGTGAGAGCAACTCGACCGCTGTCTCGATTGTCGCGTTTTCGAGTTCGCAAACCGATCCGTCAACATATCCCACACGCGCCAGCATCCGACCCCTCCCTTAACTCAAGCAAAGATATTGAGAGACTGCTCTTGGGAAAGACAATTCGCAATTCGGAAGCAGCGGGCTGTCGAAATGCGTTTAGCACTATACTCTGTTATCTGGGCCATATGCCCTACAAGGGAGGATACATCGGCTAAAGTAACGCGGGGAGCGACGGTGAACAGCATCGCGCAGAAATTCGATTTCATCATCGTAGGCGCAGGTACCGCTGGTTGCCTGCTGGCGGATCGATTGTCGGAAAACCCCGCAAACTCGGTCTGCCTGATCGAGGCCGGCCCGCCGGATCGCCACCCGCTCATCCATCTGCCGGCCGGCTACATAAAAACGCTGTTCAATCCGGCCTATACTTGGCAGTTCAAGACCGAACCGTCCGAGGGCAGCGCCGGCAGGAGTATTTCCACGACGCAGGGACGGACGCTCGGAGGATCGAGTTCCATCAACGGCCTCGTCTACAATCGCGGCCAGGCCGCAGATTACGACATGTGGGCGCAGATGGGGAACCGGGGCTGGAGCTATGACGAGCTCCTGCCGTTCTTCCGTCGCAGCGAAAGGCGGATGGCACCATCCGACGGGCACTATCGCGGCAACGAAGGTGATCTGATGGTGACGGATCTCGACTGGCATCATCCACTCTGCGACGCCTTCGTTCGGGGCGCGCAGAGCCTCGGCATTCCCCGCAACGACGACTACAACGGCGCCAGACAGGAAGGCGTCGGATACTACCAACGAGTGATTTACAAGGGCCTGCGGCGCAGCTCGGCCCGGAGCTTCCTGAAGAACGCCCGCAAGCGTGCGAATTTCCATCTGATCACCAACGCGCAGGTTTCGCGCATTGATTTCGAGGGTCGCAGGGCGGTCGGCGTCACCTTCTTCCGGCCCGACGGCAGCGAGCAGAAGCTTGCGGCGGGGCGCGAAGTTATCGTTTCGAGCGGTGCGATCAACAGTCCGAAACTCCTGCAACTGTCTGGTATCGGACCGGCTGATCTGCTCGCCTCCCATGGAATCACGCCGGTCAATGCACTTTCCGGCGTCGGCGAGAACCTGCGCGACCACTGGGCGGTACGGGTGGTTGCAAAGGTCAAGGACATCAGGACCATAAATCGCATGGTGACCGGCGTGCCGCTGGTTGCGCAAGCGCTTCGCTGGGCAATGGGCCGACCGAACGTGCTGTCTGTAAGTCCCTCACTCGCCCATGTCTTCTGGAAGTCGGACGAGTCACTTTCCGCACCCGATCTGCAGATGACGTTCACGCCGGCCAGCTACAAGGAAGGCGTCGCCGGCCTGCTCGACAGTTTCGATGGCATGACCTGTGGTGTCTGGCAGCAGCGACCTGAAAGCCTCGGCCATGTGCGGATAAAATCGAGGGATGTGCGCGCTCATCCAACTATCCAGCCGAACTATCTGCACTCCGAAATCGACAGGCTGGCGGTCATTGGCGGTGTCAGGCTGGCCCGGCGACTGCTCGAAACCAAACCGCTACAACCTTATTTCGACAGCCGGCAAGGACCGCCGAGCAGCGTAGAAACCGACGACGAGATCCTCGACTATGCCCGCAGGATGGGATCGACGGTCTTCCACCTCATGGGGTCATGCCGCATGGGACCGGCACATGACCAGCGGGCAGTGGTCGATGACCGCCTGCGCGTTCATGGCGTGGAGGGCCTGCGTGTCGCCGACGCATCGATCATGCCGTCAATGCCATCGGCCAATACGATGGCCGCCACCTACATGATCGCCGAAAGGGCGGCCGATTGGATTCTCACAAACGCTGACTAGCGGTAGAGCCTCGGCAAATAGCCGCCGGTCAGTCGGAAGCGACTGACCGGCGTTTTCGAGGTCCGGTGCGGTCTGTGCCAGTTGTAGATGTCGGCCTAGTCGGCAAGCCCTTTGACTACCGACAGCGCCATTTCCTCCCGACGCCGTGCGTCAGACGGGCATTCTTGTAAATGTCCATCCGGTCCCTTCCGATTGGACGAAGTTGGCGTAGGTGAGGTCAGGCTTCTCCTGCCCTCAAATGACCCTCTGCTCTCGCAGAGCCGCCACATCGCCACTGCTGAACCCAAGCTCCATGAGAATCTCGTCCGTATGCTGGCCCAGCCGCGGTGGCGGCAGGCGGATGAAGTCTTCTTCGCCTGCGAACCTGATCGGAGAGCCAAGAATTCGCAGCGGCATATCGTTGGCCTCTATCTCAACGGCGACCTTTTGGCTGACCACCTGTGGATCCGAGAATGCCTGATCGATGCCATATACCGGACCGCATGGCACGCCGGCGCGATTGAGTACGTCAATCCAGTATGCGGTTGTCCTTGTCTTTGTCTTCGCTTCGACAAGTGCGTTGATTTCACTGCGCCTGGCCATTCGGTCAGCGTTCGTCCCAAAACGCGGATCGTCATTCAGTTCCGGAAGCTCCAGTATCTTGACCAGCCGCGCGTAGAAGGTGCCGTTGGACGGTGCAACGGCAATCTGGCCATCAGCGGTTCCGAACAGCCCATACGGCGCAACCAGGCCATGATCGTTGCCGGATCTGCTGACCAGTTTGCCGGAGTTGAGGTAGTCCGTAGCATGGAAGGACAGCATGCTCATCAGGCTCGCCAGCATGCTGACATTGATCGTTCTGCCGCTATTGCCGCGCGACCGATTGTGGAGCGCAGACGCAACCCCAAGGGCGGCATAGAGTCCGCAGACAAGATCCGCGATCGGCGTGCCGGAACGCATGGGAGGATCATTTTCCGCGCCGTTGGTCGCCATGAAGCCGCTCATCGCCTGGACGACAAAATCGAAGGCCGGTCGATCAGCATAGGGACCATCGACACCGAAACCATTGATGTTGCAGTGAATGAGACTGGGATTGATCTCATTCAGCCTTTCCGGCGAAAATCCCATGCGCGTCATGACGTCAGGCCGGTAATTTTCGATCAGAACATCGGCATCCGAAAGCAGCCGCTCAAGAACCTCCTTGCCGGCTGCCGAATAGAGATCAATCGCGATCCCCCGCTTGTTCCTGTTGTAGTTGGCAAAATACGTGCTCATCGAGCCTGCGATATAGCCCTGCCCCCGCAGTGGATCGCCCTCTCCAGGGGATTCGACCTTGATGACGTCGGCACCCAGATCGGCAAGCAGCGCCGAACAAAAGGGGCCTGAAATCACGCGGGTGAGATCGACTATTCTTACGCCATTGAACGACATGTTCTTGTCCCAAACTCGTCAGTCCCGCGTCCGCGGTGACATAGTTGCTCTCTCCCGCCGCACGAGCACAGCGGGTGCTGGCCTCGTGGGCCAGAGAAATGTTGTCGGATCAGCAGAGCCGGTGTCGCGGTCGTTCAACCCACACTGCGCAGTTTGACCACACCGCCTTTGACGACTTCCGGCTTTCTAGGCTCCGTTCGCCTGTCCTGGTTCAAAAAGAAATCCAGCAGAAGGCGTGCCTGGGCGGGCAAATGCATGTCCCGCCGGGCACAGACGCGAATCTCGCGCTTTGCCCATGCGTCTGATAGCGCAACCGTTGCGATCTGCGCCGGATTGCAAGCTCCATTCAGGTGGATGGGCAGGATGGTTATGCCGAATCCTGCCGCAACCATGGATCGCGCGACTTCATTGGACTGCACGACGTAACGAGGATTGAACTGCCGCCCGGTGCCGGTTGCCGCCTTGCGCAGCTGGCTCATCACCGAACTGTTTTCCTGCAAAGAAATGAAATCGTAGTCGAACAATTCGGCGAACGAGACGGAACTGCGGCTTGCGAGCGGGCTGTCCTTGGGCACAAGCAACTGCAACTCATCGTGCCGGCAGAAAAACGACTCTACATCTCCGCCGATCGATGGGTGGCTCGCGTAGATGCCGATATCGGCCGTACCCGTCGCCACGGCGTGCAGAACGTCCGCACTCATGAGTTCGCGTACATCCAGGTCGACCTGAGGATAAAGGTTGACGAAATCGCGCATGTCGGCGGTGGCAAACCCCGTAAGCGCAGAGGCGGTCGCGGCAATACGGATATGTCCTTTGACGCCTTCCGAGAACTCGCTGAGATCGGTGCGGATTTTCCCGACAAGCTCGAAAATATCCCTCGCATGCTGCGCAAGCGCCTCGCCCACCGGGGTCGGCACGGTACCTTTGGCGCTGCGATAGAGTAGCTTTACGTCGAACAGGTACTCCAGATCCTGGACCCGTTTGGTCACGGCAGATGGAGTGATACATTCCCGCTCGGCTGCTCGGCCGATACTTCGCTCCTCGCAGATCGTCAGGAATAGCCTCAGGCTCAGAAGATCGAGTTTGGTGATCGTTTTCTTGAGAAGTGGCGCGGCCATCGCAATGCTTCCTCCGAGAGACGTTCGACACATCGCCCAAACCAAGGGCGAGGACATTGTCCATGCCGGAGAAAGACCTCAAATCCTCCCTCTCTCCAGCGCAGGAGAAATATAGCATTGTCCCGAGCAATCGGACAGCACTACTGACCTATTATTTCACGATATGGCTATAACATGAACACATGGGCCAGAGCCGACATCAAAAACTACCGCGCAGGAAGGCGCCCGGATGCGCCTGCCCTTGACGTTCAAGGCAATTGAGGAGGCACCCAGGGAGGGAGATACAGTTTTTGGCAAGACAATCGCCATCGGCGGCCGACAACCATGTTTGTCGACCGCGGGCCAGATCGCACAGTTAGGGCGATCTCGTAAGGCGCCGACGGGATGGCGCACGACGTTGGAGCCGTCGGCTAAGATGCGTCAGTGAACCGCCGCATACATGATGCGTTCTTCGGTGGCTTGGCCGGGCGTGAATTCTTCAACGACGCGTCCTAGCCGTGAGACCAGGATCCTGTCCGACAGGTTCAGGATCTCCGGAAGGTAGGAAGAAATCACCATAACGGCCAACCCGTCGTCAGCCAGGCGCCCGATAATCTCGTGGATCTCGGCGATTGCACCTACGTCGACGCCTCGGGTCGGCTCGTCAAAGATGACCAGTTTCGGACGCTGAACGAGGCTGCTGGCGATGACGACCTTCTGTTGGTTGCCACCCGAAAGCTCAATCACGTGGGCGTTGGAATCGATGGCTCGAATATTTAGTTTTTTGGTCCATTCGTCAGCCAGAACGCGTGCATCGGATCTGCGAACCACCGCCGCAGTGTTGAGGCCTGCGCCGAGCAGGCTGGAATAAATGTTGTCGGCAATCGACATTGTCTCAAAGAAGCCCTCCAGCTTGCGATCTTCGGTAACATAGACGATCCCGTCCTTCACCGCGGGACGGGGCACCCGATAGCGAACCGACTCGCCTTCAAACTTCACCTCGCCGCCATGAAAGGCGTTGCGCTTGTGCACGCCGGCGATAACTTTTGCCGTTTCCGTGCGCCCGGAGCCGATCAGGCCGAATATGCCGGTGATCTGGCCGGCATAGACCGAGAAGCTGTTGTTGCGCACCATGGCACCCATGGAGAGGTTCTGGACGCTCAGGATGCGCTCGCCACCGCGGCGAACTTTGCGCTTTTCGTTCGAATAGAGTTGGCTGGAGAGGGTTCGGCCCACCATGGCGCGGATGATGCTGTCGCGATCGAATTTGGACGTTTCGTCCGAGGCGACGAGCTCGCCATCGCGCAGGATGGTGATCCGGTCGGAAATCTCCAGCGCCTCCTCGAGCGCGTGCGAGATGAAGATGATGCTGACACCCCGCTCCTTGAGCCGCGCGATCAGCGAAAAGAAGTGATGCTTCTCTTCCGGGGTGAGCGATGCGGTCGGTTCGTCGAAGATGATGACGCGCACATTCTGTCGCACGGCTCTTGCGATCTCGACCATCTGTTTCTTCGCGGCACCCAGCGTCGACACGTTCGCCCAGGGATCGACGTTGAAGTTCAGCGACTGGAGAAACTGCTGGGCTGCGATGTAGAGGCCACGCAGACGGTTGAAGAGCTTTTCGTCGCCAAGATAGAGATTCTGGGCGACCGACATCGACGGCACCAGGCTGGTCTCCTGAAAAACCATGGCAATGCCGTTTTTCAACGCTTCCGCAGGCGTGGAAAACGAGACATCCTTGCCGTCCAGCAGCATTTTGCCGCTGCTGATGTCCGTTACGCCAGCCATGATCTTGGTCAGCGTCGATTTTCCCGCCCCGTTCTCGCCGAGAAGCGCGTGGATCTCGCCCTTGCGCAGCGTGAAGTTGACTTTCTTCAGAGCCGCGACGCCGCGATATGCCTTCGTCACATCTTGCAGTTCGATAAGAGCAGTCATGCCACACCTGCCAGGCTGGAATCGACAAGGGCGATCAAGGCCCCATCGCCCTTACTTGCAACCACGGTCTTGCCATCCCACTCGACCGCGCTCGTGATGCCGTGACGGTTCCCGTCCGAGCGGCTGTGATGGCTACCCGTTGGCAAGCCGTCACTATCGAACCTGACGACCAGGCCATAGGAACGGGTCGGCCCCCAAGGCTTGCGAATACCGAGGTGCTTGACACCGCCTCCCTGCAGCGGCTCCTTGAAACTCTTGCCGCTACGCATGGCCGGAGCGACCCAGTATTGCTCATCGATCCGCTCGATCATGCGCTTGCGGTAGAGCTTCTCGCGCAGCACGAACTCGATCATTTGGCTGCGAGGCGCAAAGACGCAGAGCCAAAGTCCGCCATCGCCCGACGAGGCAATCCTGCCGGGATAGCCAGGAAGGTCGAGCATGAACGGCGTCCATTTTCCTGCCGGCGTTCTTTTCAGAAGTCTGTGCTTCCACGCCTCGGAGATCACCGGCGTCTCATCGGCAAGGAACCCGATTCCGTTCGGGAACGCCAGTCGATCGTCCAGCATGACCGCATGCGCAGCGCCCTTTGCCAGAAGCCATACAGACCCGGTGAATTCTCGCGTCATCAGGTCGCGCTTCCACTGCGATGGCCTGTGCACTTTGGAGCCCACACAGATGAACAGGTCACCCTTGGCATCAAAAGCGAGTGCTGTCACGAAGGCCGTCTTGCCTCCGAGCGACAGCGCAGTTGCGTTCGCCACCTCCGAGGGAGAAGGCGCAAGAAGGAGCTTGCCTTCGTCCAATGCAATGGCAATCGAGCCACTGACGGAAATGGCAGTCGCCGAAATGTCGGATGAGAAATCGGCAACCGTCCCCGGGGCCTCACCGACCGCGCCAAGCAGTTGCAGCTTGGTCCCTTGGGTAAAGTAAAGCCGGCCGTCGTGGATCATCAGATTGTCCACGTCTTCCGCTTCCAGGAGCGTTTCGGCATCATCGAGCGCCGTGTTGGGCCGAAGCGCTCCATCCATCGGCGGCACTGTGACCGAGTACTCGCCCCGTCCCCAGAGCGCGTCCCACGCATTCCTCAACGCTCTGGTCACGCCGGCCTCCCGAAATACAGGTCACGATCGTTGAAAGTCGGATCTGCTCCTTCAAGCTTCACGCGGCCGATCCGGTTGTTGAAGATGCCTCCGAGATACAGATAGCCCTTGTGCTCTCGCATTGACGTGATCATCGGGTGTCTGTCGCCCGCACGGTCCCAGAGTGACTCGATCACGTTGCCGTCGACGTCGACCTTGATCACGCCACCGGAATTGAGGTTGGGGTAAATCCATTCCTCAAAGGCGACGCGCTGGGTCATCCGACGGCGGAAGCCCGGCATCGTCATGGCCAGATCCATGGCAGGTGTGCGCATGCCGAGCAGCGCAACCCAGAACTTCCCATCCGAAGACCGTCGGATGTTGTCAGGGTAGCCCGGCAAATCGTCGATGATGGTGACCACCTTGCCTTTTTTCGGCCCGTCGAACCAGAAACGGCTGATGCGCCCCGCCCATGTCTCGGCGAACAACAGCGACACGCCATCGCCCGTCATGCAGATGCCATTGGGGAACATGCGTTTGGGCAGCACGGTGCGCGTGAGGCCAGTCCTGGGATCATAGCAAAGGATACGGCCATTGCCGCGGCCTTCGATGGAATCTGTTGCCCAATCACCGACGTCGTAGCGGATCGTCGCCTCGCTGAAGAACACGCGCCCGTCTGGCGCAAAATCCATGTCATCGGCAAAGCGCATGCGGCTGTCGTCGATGATGGAGAACAGGCTGCGGTTGGTTTCGTCAGCCAGACGATGGACCGAGCGGTCCGGCAGGACCTTGTAGAGGCCCATACCACTGACGCAGGCAAACAGCGCGCCCTTCTCGTCGAAGTGCAACCCGAGCGGCTGCCCGCCAATATGAGCGAAAACTTCCCGCTCGCGGTAGTCAGGCGCCTTGAAGCGGACGATATCGCCGTGCCGGCTGCCCGCGTAGAGATTGTCATCGCGATCGAATGCCACGTCCTCAGCACCGTCGACCTGGTCGATGGCCAGCGGTTCGGCTTGGGTCAAACGGTCATTGATCTCATAGCGCGAGCCGGAGCCGGGATCGGTCTCCGCCGGCGCCGCGGGTGCGAAATAGGTCGGAGAAACATAGACACGAGACAGCAGCTTGTGCCTGTTCTTCAGCCAGCGAATGTCTGTAGCCACGGCAAGAAGAAGCGCCAGCGCCAGCAGAAGCGAATTGTAGCCACTCGGCATCTGAAGCTTAAGCAGGCTGTTGGTCAGGATCACGACGATCAGCGTGCCCAGCATGGCCTTCGCGACGGATCCACGTCCGCCACCGAGAGAATTTCCGCCAAGCACCGCGGCGGTCAGAACCATGACTTCCAGGCCGGAGCCGGTCTCGGAACCCGCGCTGTTGAGGCGTGCCGCGTAGAGAACACCGGCAAAGCTGGCAAATATACCCGACAGCACATAAGTCATGCAGACGGTGCGGCGAACATTGATGCCGGCATTGTAGGCCGAACGCCTGGATCCGCCGACCGCTGTGATGTGCCAGCCACTGCGCATCCGCGTGAGGTAGATGTGCAGAGCCACGGCAACCGCGACCACCAGGACGAAGTTTCCCGGAATACCGAGGACCTTGCCGCCAGCGAACCAGTCCCAGAGCTTCGAATCTGGAAAGCTCATGACGACGTCGTTGGCATAGTTGAAGGTCAGAATTTCGACGATGGCGTCGATGATGATCAACGACGCAAGCGTTGTCAGAAATGCGCGCAGCCGAAGGTAGCCAACCAGTATGCCGTTGACCAGTCCGCACACGGCCCCGACGAGCAGGACCAGCGGGACGGCCGCATAGACCGACATTCCCAAGTAATTCAGGAGATACAGCGAGGCGAAATTGGCAAGAGCAAAAACGGCGCCGACACTAAGATCAATTCCGCCGGCAAGAATGACGAGCGTCATGCCCAGCACGACGAAAGTCAGCTCGCCCATCTGGCGCAGCATATTTGCAAACGTGCCCAGCGAGAAGAAATTGTCGATAACGCTGCCGAACACGATCAGGCAGAGCGCCAAGATGAACACCGGTATCGCGTTGTCGATCCAGTTCTTGGAAAGAAGCTCGCCAACGACGTGATCGGGCACCAGTCGGTAGCGCCACTTCGCGTAAGTGTCTGAAATCGCCATTGCAGATATTCAACTCTCAAGCCGGGAATGGAGACGCAGTGCCGAGGCACTGCGTCGCTGGACGTCAGAGGCCGGCCTTGATCTGGTCAAGCGTCCAACATGAGCTCTCGGAGAGATTTGCCTTGGTGAGCGGCCACGAGTTCATGTAGATGGCAAACGGACGGACGGTCTCATCCGCGCCGTGCTGCAGGATCACGGCGATGGAGTCGTTGATGCGCTTCGAGATCTCGTTGATATTGTAGGAAACGTAGAAATCGTAGCTGCCGTCCTTGATCTTGTCGCACGCGGCCTTCTCGCCTGCGCCCTGCGAAACCACGAAGACCTTGCCCGTCAACCCTGCTTCGCGAACAGCGGCCGCGAGCCCGGAATCCTGACCGTCCCATAGGCCAAAGTAACCGCAAAGATCCGGGTTCTGGCGAATGACCGTAGACACCACGGAATGCGCCTTGCTGGCATCCCAGTCAGCTGCCTGGTCGGACACGACCGCCATCTCGGGATTGGCGGCCATGACATCCTTGAAGGCCTTCATGCCGATGAAATTGGTCGGATTGTTGGGCGTTCCCTGCAGGACTGCGATCTTGCCGTTGCCGCCATTCTTGGGGCTGCACTTCTCGACCAGCTTGAGCGCATTGGTCTCGGCGTTCTTGTACCAGTCGATGCCGACATGCGAGGTCGTGTTGGTAGTAGCCTTGACGTTGACCTGCAGAACGCGCACGCCAGCTTCCATGGCCTGCTTCAGCACGCGGGCATAGGCCTGCATGTCGACGTTCTGGACAACGATCAGGTCGGGCTTTTCGTCGATGATCTGGGTGATTGCCTGGACGCCCTGGTCGATGTTCCAGTTCGGATCGCGGATCTGAAAATCAAAGCCTTCCTCATTCGCCATCCGCTGCATGCCGGCGGCAAAGCCCGCCGCGATATCCATGCCGATCGAGATGGGCACGAAGACGACCTTCTTGCCTTTCATGGACAGATGGTAAGTCGCCGACATGCCATCGTCGAAACCGCCACCGTCTGCGGCAGCCATGCCTGTCCCAAGCCCCACGCAGAGCATTGTTCCCGCGACAAGTTTTGCAATCCTATTCATGTTTCCCCTCCACTTTTTTGAACTAGATATCGCCCTGCTGAGATGTCTGCTCGTCACGGGGATTCAGGATCGTGTCGATGATGATCGCCATAAGCAGAATGCCGCCCTTGATCAGATTCTGCACCGAGTACGAGATGTTCATGATCGTCATGCCGTTCAGGAAGATTCCGATCAGCAGCGTTCCCACGATGACATTGACGATACCGCCACGACCACCGCTCAACACGACACCGCCAAGGACCACCACGAGAATGACGTCGTAAACCATGGTCGAATTGACCACGCGCGTGTTCATCGTCGAAACGAGTGTGGCGAGCACCAGGCCAGCGAAGAATGCGATAGAGGCCGACAGGACATACTGCAGAAGGATGATCGGCCGGGTCGGAACGCCGGCGCTTCGCGCCCTCAACGGATTGTCACCCATGGCGCGAATGAAGACACCGAGCTTGGTGTAGCGCAGGAACAGATGCGCCAGCAGCGCTACTGCGGCGAAAGCAATAACGGGCACCGGAATTCCAAAGACGTAGCCAGCGCCGAAATTCCGCATCCAGGACGCGCTATCCGGAAGGAAGACCAGATCGATATCGACCAGCGCCACGCGGGTGAAACCATAGATCGCCGTGGTCATCGCCAGCGTGGCGAAGATCGCCGGGATCTCGGCGTAGGCGACGAGAAACCCGATGAGCAACCCCACCAGCACGACGAAAATATTGCCGTACAGAATGGCAAGATAGACCGGCGTGCCCTGGCTTATGAGAAAAAGTACCCAGGCGACGGACATGGCCATGGTCGAAATAATCGCGAGATCGATGCCCCGGCCGATGATAGTCAAAGCCATGCCAATTCCGAGAATGCCGAGAATCGAGACGCTCTGCACAAGCGACAGGAGATTACCGGCATCCAGGAAGCCCGGCAGGGCTATCGCAAACACGATGAACATCGCCGCCGCGATGGCAAAGACGATGCGTTCCTGTGCAAAAGTAGCCTTGCGCCTTCCGTGCGCTTTCGGCATCGCGCCCGCCACCGGCTGTGCATCGGCTACCTGCATACCCACTCCTCCGCGCCGTTCGACGCATGCTCTTCGAATATTTCTCGACCGTCTGGCGTTGGGTAACAGCCAAGATCAATCCATCATCACTCGATACCGGCATCAAGTCACGGCATGTCAACGTGGCTGACATCTCCCCCGTCTACTTACGCCTATAACTGGGGCGCTCTAGCCTCACCAATAACATCTCAAGAATGGGGTATTCCAAAAAGCTTACGCGAACAGACGCCTTCCAAAACGAGAACACCGTACTTTTCAGAAGTGTGTAAGCTCTGCTGATATGGTCCATTCCACGGGGCCCGGAGGCACGGATGTATCCCAAAACAATTGAAATCACCGAGGTGGGCACCCGAGACGGCCTGCAATCCGAAAGCAGGTTCATTCCCACCGACCAGAAGATCAAGTTCATCAAGGGCTTCATCTCGGCCGGCCTGCGGCGGATCGAGGCGACATCCTTCGTCTCGCCACGCGCTGTGCCGCAGTTGGCCGACGCCGCCGGACTGGTATCCGCAACCCGTGGACAGGGCGCCAAGATCGCGGCCCTCGTGCCGAATGCGAAGGGCGCCGCACGCGCATTGGAGGCAGGCGCCGACGAAATGGTCGCCTTCATTTCCGCCTCCGAGAGCCACAGTCGGACCAATCTCAACATGCCGATTGCCGACGCGCTCAAGGCGGTGGAACAGGTGGCGCAAATTGCCGACGGCGGTGGGCGGACGTTTCGCTCAGCGATCGCCGTCGCCTTCGGCTGCCCGTTCGAGGGCGACGTCGAGCCTGCCGCTGTCAGTGCGATTGCTGGTACGCTCAAAGGCATGGGCGTGCGAACAATCACACTGGGTGATACGACCGGAATGGCCTCGCCACGCCATGTCGAAAATGTATGCGGCCGGCTGCTAGAGGACCATCCGGACCTGCGCCTGACCCTGCACTTCCACAACACGCGCGGCCTTGGCCTCGTCAATGTCATGACCGGCCTGAAACTGGGCATCGACAGCTACGAATCCGCATCCGGCGGCCTGGGCGGCTGCCCGTTCGCGGCGGGGGCAACTGGCAACATCTGCACGGAGGACCTGGTCTATCTGATGGCCGAACTCGGCATCGAGACCGGCATCGATTTTGATGGTGTCGTCGCGGTCGCCAAGGAAATGGAGCGCGCAGTCGGCCGGGAGTTGCCGGGCCAGCTGATCCGGTCAGGCCCGCGCAGCAAACTCCATTCAATCGAAGCCGTCCGACGCGCGGTCGGCTGAGACGTCAGAAAGACCAGTGCCAATGCGCCGGCTTCGAGCCGGCGACAGGTGCACGGAAGAACGGCAGTTGCTGCATCTTGAGCGTGCCGAGATAGGCCTTGCGCAGATCCGCGCCGCCGAAAGTGATGCTGGCAATATGGTTGAAACTCTGGCCGGCATCCGCATAGAGCATCTCCGCGGAAAGACGGCCTTCTCGGTAGGCGGTTTCGGCCAATGCGACATAGTCGCTATCGGCATCCTCGAATACCAGGTGGGGTCGGCCGTCCAGGTCTATCCGGTAGATACGGTTGGAAACCACACTGGTAATCCAGTAATGGCCCTCGACGTCGAACACTCCGCCATCGGGGAAATCGCCAAAGCCGAGTTGGACAAAGGTCTCCCTCGGCCCCAACGTTCCGTCTGCGCCAACCGCAAAGCGAGAAATCCGCCGCTTGAAGGTCTCGTTGACATAGAGGAATGCGCCATCGTTGGAGAGCCGGCATTCGTTGGTATAGCCAAGCCCGTCGGCCACGATACGCGCCGTGCCTTTTTCCCAAAGCACAATATAACCATCCAGAATATCGGCATTATAGGCTTTGGAACGCGGAACCTGACGCGTGCTGACCGATATCCATAGCCTTCCCAAGGCGTCAGCCAACACGAAGTTTGCAGGGTAGAGGTGGATTCCATCGACCTCCATCAGCAATGGCCGACAGTCGCCGGCGCGGTCGACCTGCCACACGCCGCCCTCGAGGCCGGTATTGGCGATCAGCAGTCGGCCATCATTGCTCAAGGCGATGCCGTTCGGCGTGAACTGGCCTGAAGCGACCTTGTCCTTGCGGCCATGAAGGCCGCGGCTGCCATCGGGCGCGATGTGCAGGACGCCAATCGGGTCATGGGACATGAACACGCCTGCCGAGGCAGTACAGAGCACGCATTCCGGTCGGCTGAGTCCGTCAAATGCAAACGAGATTTCATCCCTGGCGATCGGTTTCATGTCGGTATTTCCTTGATTGACAGGCCTGCCGCTGGACACTCAACTGAACTACCCCAGCGTCCACGCCACATGGCTTTCACGATGACTGGATGGGGCAACCTTGGGTCTCGCCCCGCATTTCGGTTCGGCTTGCCGGTGGTTCGCCATTCACCCTGGCGGGAAAGAGGCTCTGCAGTTCGCCCGATGCGCTGACCTGAACCAGCCGCCGGTCCAGCACTTGCTCCGACCGCAATGCCTCGCCTAAATCGCGCACCACCGAAAAACAGCAATCCGCCTGCGAAAAGAGCGCATTGGCGGCGTCAGCCGTCATTGTTGCGAAGTACTCCGCAAGTTCTGCCTTCAAACCCGTCTGCGGCATCGGATCCCCCTGTCGGGCGATCCAGTCCTGGCGATCTGCGGCCAAGCAGAATGCCCACCAGAACTTGGGCTCCACGGCACCCACGACGACGTGGCGATCGTCCGCTGTCCTGTAGGTCTGGTAGTAGGCTGCACCGCCGTTTAAATAGTAGCTTTCGCGCGGAAAAACCTTGGCATTGGCACCGAATGCAGCCACCTGCATGACCTGCAGCGGCATGAGCGTATCGGCAAGCGCCAGGTCGATTGCGCATCCCCTTCCCGTCCGCTGACGCCCAAGGAGCGCGCCGCTAATTGACAGAGCGGCAAACAGCGCCCCTGCGACATCGGAAACCGGCGGATCGAAGAAGGCCGGCTTGTCTGTCCCGTTCCGATCGAGCATGCCCATCAGGGCCAAGTAATTGGCATCGTGGCCCGCCGTGGCGGCAAGCGCGCCATCTGCGCCATAGCCGCTGATCGAGCAGAGAATGACGCCGGGGTTGACCTCGGCGAGCACAGGATAATCGATCCCGAGGCGCTGCATCACGCCGGCCCGAAATCCCTCGACGACGACGTCGGCCTGCTTCACCAGCTCCAGAAACCGGGCCTTGCCGGCCGGATCCTTGAGATTCAGCCGGCAAACCGTTTTGCCGCCGTTCAACGACCGATAAAAGACCGGCCGCCCTTCGGCGTCGCGCGGTCCCAAATGCTCCATCGCATCGCCAGCGGGAGGCTCGATCTTGATCACCTCGGCGCCCATGTCCGACAGCAACAAGGTGGCGAGTGGCCCGGGTATATATTGCGAGAGATCGAGGATGCGTGTGTTGGAAAGGAAGCTGTTGAGCAGGGACATTGGCTGGCAACCGCCTGGCTGGCTCAGAGGACGACGATGGGATTGACCGGGCTTCCCGTCGCGCCGCGGATTTTCAGCGGTGCGCAGACGAACAGAAAGAACGACGTCGCTTCGCGGGCAAGCTCGTCGAGCACCAGGCCTTCCAACAGCGGGATACCGAAATCTCGGATCAACCGCTGGTGGACTGGAAAAACGGTGCCTTCCGGGAAGGGCAGGACCTCGATTGAGTAGTTGTCGGCACCGATCATGGCGACGCCCACTTCGGCGAGCACCATGGCGGCGTCCAGATCGATGCCCGGCTCGGCATTGAAGTCGATCGGCGCGCCGGCATCGCGCAGTTCCTGCCAGCCGGTTCGGAGAAGCACCGCATCGCCGGGCTGCAACGCGCCGCCGGTACGCGCGATCGCCGCGCGCAGCATGTCCGCACCGATGCTGAACCCGTCCTCCAGCGGCGCACCGGCCAGGGCGACAAAGTCCAGAAGCACACCTCGCGTCGCAACCGCCGCAGTCTTGTCTATGCCAAGCCGCCTTGCGCCACTGCTGTTCACCTCAGTCGCGGCATAGCCGTTGTAGAGCTTATCGCCATACCAGCAATGGCAGAGCGCATCGAGATGCGTCCCGGAGTGCAGCGGCAGAAGCACGGTATCGTCAGCATACTGGAAGCCGCCCCGTGCCGGTCGGCCGGCAGCATAATCGCCGCCATCGCGGCCCATGAAATGCTGGAAGCCGGCGCGGGATTTTGGCACCGGCATGGATGCTGAAATGACCTGCGCCAGACTTATGACCTTGCCCTGTCGCACCAGCCCGGCCGCACCACGGATGGCAGCCTCGCCAATGTGGTTCAGTGCGCCGGCCTCATCACGGCTGCCCCAGCGCCCCCAGTTTTCCACAATCGAACCCTCCAGAATCCCCATCGGTTTTCAAATATACTTATCAGTATGTCATTTTACGAGGCGCTGGCAACCTCCGAGTTTCATGCCGGGCACCAGCCCGGCCGCGCAATCGACTTTAAAATCAAAGCGTGCTAGCTCTGGTAGCTTGAAATACTGACTGGAATAAAGCCTGGGCCTGCGGGGGATCAATGTCGGGAATCAAGCAGGAGATCGCCGCGCTCAAGCGCCAGCGGATTCTCGAGGCTGCCGTCGAGGTGTTCTACGAACAAGGTTATGAAAAGGCGACGCTGGATGACGTCGCCCGCAAGCTCGACGTCACCAAGCCCTTCATCTATTCCTACTACAATTCCAAGGCGACGCTGCTGGCGGCAATTTGCGTGCGATCGATCGAAGAATCGCTTCGCCAGATCGACGCTGTCCTGGTGGCCGATCTCGATCCGGTCGGCAGCCTGCGCCTGCTGGGAAAATTGTTCACCCGGGTGGTTCTCGGCAACCAGCGCTACATGGCCATCTTCGCGCGCGAGGAAAAGAACCTCAACGAGGCTGACTTCAAGCGCATCAGTGACATGCGCCGCGAATTCGACCGAAAGCTGAACGTCCTGTTGCAGCGTGGCATGGACGACGGCGTCTTCAATATCCCGGACAGACAGATCGCAGCACTGGCGATCGGCGGCTTAGTGAGTTGGTCCTATGTCTGGTATCGTGAAAACCAACGTCTTTCGGCAGACAAGATTTCGGACCTGATGACTGATCTCATCCTCAACCTGGTGCATACGCGCTGACTGCAAGTCATTTCCATCCCTCACAGCGGCAATCCATGCCAGAGCTTTTCGCGACCGGGGTATACTGAATAGGTAACGTTAAGCTACTTCACGAATAAGAATCTACTCGCTAGTATCTCCCTACTCGACAAGTTGTGAACGTCGCCGCGACATCATTGGCAGCGGGCGTGCGCACATCATCCGTCTAGGAGGAATAGGTGCAAGCGCCTTATGCTAGGACTTTCTTCGACTTGATCAGCGAACAGGCGGATCGCTTCGGCGATCACCTGGCGATCATCTCGCAAGGTCGACAAGTGTCCTACAGCAAGCTTCACCAGCGTGCGCAATTGCTTGCTGCTGCACTTGCAGGCAAGGGCATCGTCCGCGGCGACCGCATCGGTGTGCTTATCCCCAACCGGATAGAGTGGATCGAGCTATGCCTGGCCGCAAGTGGCGCAGGCGCTACCCTCGTGCCCTTCACGACCTGGTCAACACGGCCCGAACTCGAGTTCCTGCTCGCCGATTCCGACATCAAGATGCTCTTTGCCGCGGCCCGATTTGCCGAGCGCGACTTCGCCGCCGATCTCGCTGCGCTGCTGCCGCAGTACTCCCCCGATGATCCACAATCGCGATTTCCCACACTCCGCGAGGTCGTGCTGATCGATGCGGCCGAAGGCCATGGATTCACCGATTTCGCAGACTTCGCAAGAACCGAACTGGCTTGTGTCGAACCACTCCCGCCCCGCACTGCCGCCAGCGCCGCGGACGACGGCCTGATACTCTACACGTCGGGCTCAAGCGCCACGCCAAAAGCCGTGCGGCTTAAGCAATACGGCATTGTCGAAAACGGGTTCAACATCGGCGAACGCCAGGGTCTGCTTCCCGGCGATCGCGTTCTCGTCGCGCCGCCGCTGTTCTGGTCTTACGGATCAGCCAACGCTCTGCCAGCGACACTCAGCCACGGCGCCACGCTGGTCCTGCAGGAAAAGTTCGAGCCGGGCGAGGCGATGGACCTGATCGAAACGCATCGGTGCACGGCCCTCTACACCCTGCCCGGCATGACCCAGGCGATGCTGCGCCATCCCGATTTCAATCGCAGCAGGCTATCAAGCCTGAGGACTGGACTGACCATCGGCTCGGAAAGCGAGGTAGTCGCGGCGGCCGAAGGACTCGGCATCGCAGAGATCTGCAATATCTACGGCGCTACGGAAACCTACGGCAATTGCTGCGTCACCTGGCATCACTGGCCATTGGCCAAGCGCACCGCCTGCCAAGGACCACCCCTTCCCGGCAATGAATTGCGCTTCGTCGATCTCGAGACCGGCCTGCCAGTCGCGGCTGGAGAGAACGGATTGGTCGAGGTCCGGGGCTACGTGACGGTGGGCTACAGCGGTGCGAGCGCCGCGCTGACGGGTGCTGCCATCACGCCGGACGGCTATTACCGCACCGGCGATGTCGGCCGGCTCGATGCAGACGGAAACTTCGTCTTCGTCGGCCGCAATACCGAGATGATCAAGCGCGCCGGTATCAATATCTCCCCGGCTGAGGTCGAGGAAATCCTGCTGAAGCACCCCGCGGTCACCGAAGCGGCGGTCGTCGGGGTCGCTGACGCAGCGCGCGGCGAATGCGTGGTCGCCTTTGTCGTCCAATCGAAACCAGGCGCGGTGACAGCCGCAGACCTGAGAGGATACTGCCGCGACGTGGCCTCGAAATACAAGATTCCAGACCATATCGAAGTCTGCGAAGCGCTGCCGACGACGGCAACCGGCAAGCTGCAACGGCGCATTCTCAAGGAAATCGCCGCCGAGGTGATCGCAGCGCCCGGGTTGCTGCCGTGATGCATCGCGGCCCTGGCAAACCACGAGCGCACCGGCTCGAAAATCGCACTCGATCGATAAGCACGATGCGAAAACTCAAATACTTTGCGCACCCTTGGTACGTCCATCCGGACGTACTGAGCTCTATTCAATACCTTCGCGAAGGGACATGAAAGGCATGGCACTGAATAATAAAGTCGCGGTGCTGGGCTCGGCGATTCACAGAAGCGCGGAGAACCTGGGGCAGTCGCTCGAAGAACTGCTCTATGCCGTGGTTCAAGAGGCACTCCTCTCCGCGGGACTGACAATCGAGGACATCGACGGAATCGTCGTTGCCTCCAACGACCAGTATGACGGGCGGGCGATCTCGGTCATGGCGGCGTCGGGCTCGGTCGGCGGCGTCGATCGCGACATCCTGTCGACGCCCTCGGCGGGGGAGCATGCCTTCGTATTGGGCGTGCTGCGGGTCGCAAGCGGTCAGTACCGGACCCAGCTCCTGGTTTCCTGGAGCACCACCGAGGCCGATTCACTCTCGAACGTGCAACGGCTGGCCGCCGATCCCTATTTCCACCGCCGGCTTCCACTCGATGAGGCCTCCGCCTTTGCCCTGCAGGCCAGCGTGATGGAAGCGCGTATTCCCTCGGCTGCCGCCGCGGCGGTAAGCCTTGCGGAAAGGTGGCCTGCATCCCGTCCCGCCGAGCTTGCGCGCTATCCGCTGACACCTTCCATGCTGTCAAAGCCGATCACCGGCGTCGTGGCCATGGTGCTGGCGATCGAGGACTTCGTCGAGGAACGCGGAGTTTCCAAGGCGGCCTGGGTGCGGGGCATGGGCTGGGCGACCGAGACAGGCTTTCTCGGCGACCGTGATCTCGCAACTGCGCCCGCGCTCGAGAAGGCGGCTGAGAGTGCATTCGTGGAAGCGGGGCTTAGCCGCGGGCCAGATGGCATAGACCTCGCGGAAGTCGCGGATCCCACACCCTATCAGCAACTGCTGGCGCTCGAATGCCTCGGCCTCTCCGGCCGCGATCGATGGCAGGCAGACATTGCCTCCGGCCGTTTCGAACGGTCGGGTGCGTTGCCGGTCAATCTGTCGGGCGGTGCGCGCAGCGCCAACGCATCATTCTGCAATGGGCTGATCAGCATCGCCGAGACGGCCAACCAGGTGCTTGGACGCAGCCAAATCCACCAGATCGCCGGGGCACGCACTGCGCTCGCACATGCCGCCAGCGGCTTTGCGATGCAGTATCAGACCGTCGCAATTCTCAGCCAGGACCGTTGAGGAAAAGACCATGAAGCAACCTCGAATTGGCATTATCGGAATCGGCCAATCGGCCTTCAAGGCACGCCGCGACGATGCCTCCTACCCCGACCTCGTGCGCGAGGCCGTCAACCTGGCACTCGCCGATGCGGCGCTCGATCTCGATGACATCGAAGCCGTTGTCTATTCGCTGTCGCCGGATGCAATGGTCGGCATCGGCAATGCCGAGCGCCTGGGTGTCGATGCAGTCGGTGCGCGCAGCAAGCGCTTCTTGCGCATCAACACCGGCGGGGCGACGGGCATTTCCAGCATTGCCGCGGCCTACTACCATATCGCTGCAGGTGCTTGCGACGTCGTGCTGACCGCCGGTGCCGACAAGGTCGGCGAATGCGGCGATAGCCAGACTGTGCTCAACAAGATCTGGGATCCGGTTTACGAACGTTCGCTGCCGCTCGGCACCATTACGATGCTGGCAATGTCGGGCATACGTTATCAGCACCAATACGGCATGACGGAAGAGGATATGGCCGCGGTGGTGGTCAAGAACCGGATGCATGCGTCGAAAAACGCCAATGCCCATCTGCGCAAGATCACAACGATAGACGAAGTCCTCGCATCGCGTTGCATTTCCTGGCCAATCAAGCTGTTCGATTGCTGCCCGCAATCGAGTGGCGGCGGCGCAATGGTGCTGGCCTCGGAAAAATACATTCGGGATCGCAAGCTCGATGCCGTCTGGATCACCGGCGTCGGCCATTGTTCGGAGACCTATTATCTCGGCGACCGGATGGGTCGCGGGCAAACCGCCGACCACGCCGATGCCCACGCCCTGCGCCAGTCGTTCGAGCGCGCCTACCGGATGGCCGGGATCAGCGAGCCCCAAAAGCAGGTCGATGTCGCCGAACTCTATTCACCCTTCAGCAACACCGAATTCCACGCAATCGAAGCCGCCGGACTTGCCGAACTCGGCGCATCGCCAAAGCAGGTCCGCGAGGGCCGGTTCACGCTTGGGGGCGAGATACCCGTCAACCCGTCCGGCGGCACGCTTTGCACCAACGCGATCGCCGTCACCGCGATGATCCGGGTTGCAGAAGCCGCACTGCAGGTGCGCGGCACGGCCGGAGACCATCAGGTCAAGGGCGCAAAAATCGCCATTGCCAGCGGCAATGGCGGAGATCATCAATTTTTCGGAACAATGGTCGTCGAGGCCTGAGCGAGGACAAATCCATGGAACTCATGACCCGCAACGAAACCTGGAACATCACCTACCGTCACGCACTCGGCGAGACAGCAAGCTGGTTCTATGCGCAGATTCGCGACAACAAGAAGATCTTCGGCCGGCGTTGCGGCAAGACGGGCCGCGTGCTGGTGCCGCCACGTGCCTTTTCCGACCAGACGCTGCAGCCCACGACCGACTGGGTCGAGGTCGGGCCCGGAGGCGTCATCGAAGCCTTCACGATCGTCTATGAGGAATTCCAGGGCCTGCCGCCGCCGCCCTATGCCTTCGGCTATGTCATGCTGGACGGAGGCGACACCGCGCTTGGCGGCTTCTTTCGCGGCATCGACCTGACAGATCCGAAAAAGGCGGCCGAGACGCTGAAAGTCGGCACCCGGGTCCGGACGGCATTTGCGGATGAGCGGATCGGCGACGTCATCGACTACTGGTTCGAGGTCGTTTGAAACACGGCCGCCAGCGCGCCTTTTCTGGCGCTCCGGGACCAAGTCTGCAAACGCGCTTCCGGACCGGGCAGATGCCGGCCGTTGCCCGATACATCGACGGCTTTGATACCCTTGCCAGGCGACACTCCGCCCTCGTCTGCCAAGGCCCGATGCAGTTCGCAAGCGCGCCAAACAATGAGTGACTGCCGCCCCGTTCAAACGGGCAAGGCGACCGCGCTTGCCGAGTTCTTGGCAAGCGCCATATCTTCTGGCGCATCGACGGATTTTCTGAACTCCCGGATCGGAACCGTACGACGATCGATACCGAAAGCAGTCCACGCGAGCCCTGAGGGTGGATGCCTCTTCGGGACAATGTTGTCGGAGTTGGGCAGTTTTGCTTGATACCGAAGCATCCGTCTTCGTCGCAAAGACGTTTCCACGTCCGTGAAATGTCAACTCATTGACGCAAATTCGACTGGCGCCATAGAGTTTCTGACCGACCGGCTCGATAAACGAACATCAAGTCGCGGGGCAGTATCCCGTCTGCCACAAGGCCTGGACGGGGAAAGTGGGCGCCAGGGAACCTTTCGTCACAATCGCTTCAAACGCTTCGCAACATGCGAAGTCGTGAAATAGCCCGGCGTCTCGTTCCAATAAACAGGGGGAGTTTGGATGGAATCCAGGGCACGCAACTTACTTGTGGGAAGCACTGCGGGATTGGCGCTCGCAGTCATCCTGTCACAGGCCGCTTTGGCGCAGGACACGTTCAACATCGGTGTCCTCACCGATATGACAGGGGTAAACTCCGACGCGTCGGGCCGCGGTTCGGTTGTCGCCGCGCAGATGGCGGTCGACGATTTCGGAGATAGCGTTCTCGGACGAAAGATCGTCGTGCTTTCGGCCGACAGCCAAAACAAGGCCGACATTGCAAGCGTCGTCACACGTGAATGGATCGACAAAGACAACGTCAAGGCGATCTTCGACGTGCCGATCACCTCCATTGCGCTGGCAGCCCTGGAAGTAGCGAAGACAAGGAACGTCGCGCTTCTCTCATCCGGTGCAGCATCATCGGATATGACCGGAAAATACTGCTCCGAGGTCTACGCTCACTGGACTTATGACACCTTCGCGCTTGCCAGCGGAACCGCCCGCGCCATGACGCTGGAGGGAAACAAGGACTGGTATTTCCTCACCGCCGACTACACTTTTGGCTATAATCTCGAGCGTGATGCGACCACCGCAGTCCAGGCCGCGGGAGGCACAATCGTTGGATCGGTTCGCCACCCGCGCGAGACCCCCGACATGACCTCGTTCCTTCTCCAGGCTCAGGGATCAGGCGCAAAAACCATCGCTCTGGCCAACTCCACTGCGGACTTTTCGCTGGCGGTGAAGCAGGCCGCGGAGCTGGGCATGTCGCAATCTGGTTTCAACATCGCCGCGCTCCTTGCCACCATCGCCGACATCGACGGGCTTGGCCTCGACGTTGCCCAGGGGCTGGTCCTCACCGAAGCGTTCTACTGGGACATGGACGACCGTACACGCGAATGGTCGGATCGCTTTGCCAAGGAAATGGAGGGGCGTCGTCCAACCATGATCCAGGCAGGCGTCTATTCGGCCGTTCTGAACTATCTGAAGGCCGTGGAAGCTTCGGGGTTAGACGGCGGCAAAGAGGTCATCGCCAAGCTGCGAACCATGCCGATCGACGACATGTTTGCGCGCAACGCCAAACTTCGGGAAGACGGATTGATGCAGCACGACATGTATCTGCTGCGTGTCAAGAAGCCTTCCGAATCCAATGGACGCTGGGACTACTACAACCTCGTCCGGACGATCCCCGGCGAAGAGGCATTCCGTCCGCTGTCCCAATCCGAGTGCCCATTGATCAAGAAATAGCCATCGCAGTTCGTGGACAATAAGAAAGCCGCCGGACATCGCCCGGCGGCTTTTGCATGTGGGGAGGCGCGATCAGAAGGCGACTGAGAAGCCGTGCTTTTCGGCCGCTGCACCGACAAGGCTCTTGTTCTGCTCGAAAGCATTTTCCATGAACAAGACGTCCTTGTGCGGATCGACCGAGTTGAAATGCGCTGCGATCGCGTCCGGTGTACGTTCGCCGTCGCCAAAGTAGGCCGGCCGGGTTTCGTGCAGCAGAATGCGTGCGAAACTGCCAGCCGATGCGCTGAGAATGAAGCGGGAAGGACCGTCTTCGCTCACCAGGTAAAGCACGCCTGGCGTGATGGCTTCCGGCCGCATGAGAGCTTCGGCCTCCTGTGGGAGCAGTCCTTCGGTCATGCGCGTGACCGCCGACGGAGCGAGCATCGTGACCCTGATGTCGTTCTTAGCTCCCTCGAGATGCAGCACATTCATCAGCCCGAGCATGCCGGCCTTGGCCACCGCATAGTTGCTCTGACCGAAGTTGCCGTAAAGACCCGATGTGGAAGACGTCAGGAGGATGCGACCGTAGTTCTGTTCGCGCATGATCGGCCAGACCGCCTTGCAGCAGACCACGGTGCCAGTCATGTGGACGCCCATCACCTTGTGGTAATCTTCCATGTCCATCTTGGAGAAGGTCTTGTCGCGCAGGATACCCGCGTTGTTCAACAAGATGTCCACCCTGCCCCACTTATCCATGGCCCTGGCAACCATCGCCGCCACCTGGCCTTCATCCGCCACGTCGGCGCCATCGGCAATTGCCTCACCGCCATTGCCGACGATTTCGTCCACCACTGCCTGGGCGATCGCCGACGAGGAGCCTGAACCGTTGGTGGCGCTGCCCAGGTCATTCACGACGACCTTCGCTCCCAGAGCGGCGAGGCCCAGCGCATGTGATCTGCCGAGGCCATTGCCGGCCCCCGTTACGATCGCGACCCGTCCGTCAAATCGAATGGTCAATCTATCCCTCCTCATGGATTGGGTGGCATTCCGCCACGGCGGAATCGAATTAAAAAGTATTACTCATTTGTGAATTGTCCAATCAAGTCCAACATCCCGAAAGGGCGTTAGCCGTCTCTCATGCCGAGCACCACCACCTGCCAGGCAAGAGGCGGCAAAGGACAGATGGATGCTAGCACCAATTTACCGCTGCTGTTTTCAAGCATGTAAAAAAGCTATAATTCAGAAGTGCCTCTGGGAAAAGCAGCAGAATTCGGCGGGTTTGGCCGCTGCCGCCGCAAGCTCGGCGAAGGCCTATTCCGCCATGCTTCGGCCGTTGACAATCCAAAAGTGAGTGTTGCACATTAGAGGAAATTCCTGACATCGCTGCGGGAATGGCTCAGGCGCGGAGGAGGCGCCTCGACATGTACATGACACAATCCTTCCGGCGAGCCGTTCAGCTTGGCGGCGACAGAACAGCGACTATCGACGGCGATGAGCGCCGCAGCTGGCGGGAGGTGGACTGGCGCGTACGACGCCTCGCGGGGGCGCTTGCAAAACTAGGCGTACGCAAGGGCGACCGTGTTGCCCTGCTAGCGATGAATTCAGGACGCTATCTTGAAGTCTATTTTGCATGCTTTTGGCTCGGCGCAGTCTGTGTGCCGCTGAATACCCGCTGGACGATCGACGAACTATCCTACGGACTGGCCGATTCAGAACCGAGCGTCTTGCTGGCGGACTCCAATCTACGCGACCGAGCAATAGTGCTTCGCGAACGCGACGGCCTGACCATTCCGATCGTCGAGGTCAGCGCGCAGCCGTCGCCTGACGAAACGTTGCTGAACTACGAGCAACTGATCGAGGCCGCTGCCCCCATCGAAGCCGAGACGCTTGATGGCAATGCAATGGCGCTGATCTGCTACACCGGCGGCACGACCGGAAAGTCGAAGGGAGTGATGCTCTCGCACTTGGCCGTCTGGACCAGTGCGTTCGCCATAGGCCACGAAGTACACGAGCTGTCCGACGAATCTACCATCTTCCTCGTGGTCATGCCGCTCTTCCACATCGGAGGGGTGCAGGCGCTGTTCGCCAGCGTCATCGGTGCTGGGTGCAACGCGTTCCTGGGTTCCTTTGATCCAACCCGCTTCCTTGAGACTGTGCAGCGGGAAAGGGTGACCCACACGGTCCTGGTGCCGACTATGGTGCGCATGCTGCTGGATCTGCCTAACCTGGAGGCATACGACATCTCGTCGATGAAGGTGCTGACATACGGAGCGGCCCCGATGTCGCAGGCCCAGATCGAGGAGACGATGCGGCGGTTTCCGGGGCTCCAGCTCCAGCAAGGTTACGGGCAGACAGAACTGGCACCCTATATCTCGACACTGAAGCCGAGCGACCATCAGCCCGGCAGCCCGCATGCCATCCGGATGCGCTCAGCCGGCAAGGCCGGCATATGCTGCGAAATCATCGTCGCAGATCCTAGCGGCAACGAGGTGCCGCGTGGAACGCATGGCGAGATTCTCGTGCGTGGCCCCAACGTGATGCTGGGCTATTGGCGCAAGCCGGAAGAGACGGCCAAGACCATCGTCAATGGCTGGGTGCGCACCGGTGACGCCGCATACATGGATGAGGATGGTTTCGTCTTCATCACCGATCGGCTGAAGGACATGATCGTTTCCGGCGGCGAGAACATCTATTCGTCCGAGGTCGAGAACACACTGGCGACCCACCCGGCGGTCGCGACAGGTGTCGTCATCGGCATCCCCCACGAACGATGGGGCGAGGCGGTTCACGCGATCGTGGTGCTGCGAGCGGGGCACGAGGTGACCGAGCAGGAGTTGATCGACCACTGCCGCAAGCATATTGCCGGATACAAATGCCCCCGCTCGGTAGAGTTTCGTACAGAGCCGCTGCCTGTCACCGGACCGGGCAAGATCCTGAAGCGGGAGCTGCGCAGACCTTACTGGGAAGGCCGTGGATCCGCAGTGATCTGATCGCCGAGCGCGGCCCCACACATCTCCTCAATTTCCTTGCGCCGTGACAACGGAGGTCATGATATGGCTATAGCCAGGTTGCTGATTGCCAATCGCGGCGAGATCGCTATTCGCATCGCCAGGGCCGCCGCCGAATTGGGCATCGAGACGGTCTCTGTCTTCACCAAGGACGATGAGCGCTCCCTGCATGTGAAGAGTGCGGACCAAGCGCGTCTGCTGCCAGTGCGCGGGGCCGCCGGCTATCTCGACATCGAGAAAATGGTGGCCCTGGCGCAGGCCGCCAACTGCGATGCTGTACATCCCGGATATGGCTTCCTTTCCGAGAATGCGGCGTTTGCACGGGCATTGGAGGACGCTGGGATCCGCTTCGTCGGGCCACGGGCCGAGTTACTCGACCTCTTCGGTGACAAGGCACGCGCCAGGGCCTTCGCCGAGGCTTGCGACGTGCCCGTTGCTGCCGGCACGGCGGCCGGAACGACAATCGAGGAGGCCCGTTCGTTTTTCGCCGCCCTTCCCAAGGGCGACAGCGTTCTCGTCAAGGCAGCGGCTGGGGGCGGAGGTCGCGGCATGCGCCTTGTTTCAGACCCCGCCAAGCTCGAAGACGCCATGGCGAGATGCCGGTCGGAGGCGGCAGCGGCCTTCGGTGACGATGCCATCTACGTCGAGCGCTTCATGCCCCGGGTGCGCCATATCGAGATCCAGATCATAGGCGATGGCACAGGTTCGGTCGTCGACCTCGGCGAGCGCGAATGTTCGCTCCAGCGCCGCTACCAGAAGCTGGTCGAATATGCGCCCAGCCCGAGCCTTTCCAGCGAACTTCGTGCCCGTGTCGTGACAGCTGCCAGACAAATGGCAGCAAAGGCCAAGTTCAATGGCCTCGGCACATTCGAGTTTCTTGTTTCTGCCGATGGCCGGACCGAATTCATCTTCATCGAATGCAATCCCCGGCTCCAGGTGGAGCATACCGTCACGGAAGAAGTGACCGGGGTCGATCTGGTCAAGGCGCAGCTCCGCCTGGCCGCTGGCGAGGACCTTGCCGCTATCGGGCTGGACCCTGCCGCACCGCCTAAAACCAGCGGTTTCGCCGTGCAGTTGCGGGTCAACATGGAGACGCTTCTGGAGGACGGAAACGTGACCCCCTCCGTAGGGCGCCTCGATGCTTTTGATCTTCCAGGTGGCCCAGGCGTCCGGGTGGATACCTTCGGTTATGCTGGTTACGAGAACGGCGTGGGCTTCGATTCCTTGCTTGCCAAGGTGATCATTCATGCACTGGAATTTCCGATCGCACTGAACCGGGCGCAACGAGCGCTGGCCGAATTCAGAATCGCCGGCCTCGATACGAACATCGGACTTCTCCGCGGCATTCTTGGGAATGCGTCCGTACAGGCGAACGAGGTCCATACCCGGTTCGTTGAAGACAATTTCGTCGAACTCCGTCCATCCCAGGACACGAAAGTTTTCGGCTTCAGCATGGAGCCTGGAAACGCCGATCAACCCGCACACCGGAAAATACCGAGTGGCCCGCCGAATACCGTGGCGCTGGTCGCCCCGATGCCAGGGCTTGTCGTCGCGATCGGAACCGAAGACGGCGCAACGGTCAGCCAGTCCACCGAGGCCATCGTCATCGAGGCCATGAAATCGGAGCTCGTGGTTCGCCCGCCAACCACCGGCGTGGTCCGGCAGATCGTCGCCAAGGTTGGCGATCTGGTGCGAAGCGGCGACCCGATGGCCTTCATCGAACCGTCCGCTGAGAGCGATGCAGCGAACGTCGAGGAGGACGCGCACGATCTGGATGAGATCAGGCCCGACCTCGCCGAGGTGCTGGACCGCAAGGCGGACATCCTCGACGCCGGACGCCCGGACGCGGTAGCGAAACGGCACGCTTCAGGCAGCCGAATGGCTCGCGAAAACATCGATGACCTATGCGATACGGGCAGCTTCATCGAGTATGGCTCGCTCATCATTGCCATGCAGCGGGGCCGTCGCCCCTTGGACGAACTCAAGCGCGTTAGCCCCGCCGACGGCATGATCGCCGGCTTTGGCAACGTCAATGGCAACCTCTTCGGCGTGGATCGCTCCCGCTGTGCGGTTCTGGCCTACGACTATACGGTGTTCGCAGGCACACAGGGCTTTCAGGCACACGAGAAGAAGGACCGACTCTTCAGCCTGGTCGAGAGGCTGGAGACGCCTCTTGTCATGTTCACTGAAGGCGGCGGAGGAAGGCCTGGCGACACCGACTTCATCGGGGCCGCCGGATTGAACTTGCCGACGTTCTGGCACTTCGGCCGCCTGAGCGCGAAGGTTCCCATTGTCGGGATTTCTTCGGGCCGCTGCTTTGCCGGAAACGCGGCTCTGCTCGGCGGTTGCGACGTCATCATCGCTACCCGCAATTCGTCGATCGGCATGGCTGGCCCGGCAATGATCGAAGCGGCCGGTCTTGGGACCTGCACGCCGGAGGATATCGGGCCCGTTTCGGTGCAGGCACCAAACGGGGTGATCGACATAGTGGTGGAAGACGAGGCAGAGGCCGTACAGGTAGCCAAGCAATACCTCTCCTATTTCCAGGGCACGGTAGCCGAGTGGAGCTGTCCGGACCAGCGGCTCCTGCGCCGGCTCGTTCCTGAGAACCGGCTCCGTGGCTACGACATCCGGGAAGTGCTCGCCACTATCGCCGACACCGGCAGCCTGCTGGAGATAAGGCGCGCATTCGCCCCCGGCATGATCACTGCATTCATGCGCATCGAGGGCCGGCCGATCGGCGTGATAGCGAACAACCCGCTGCATCTTGGAGGGGCGATCGATGCGCCCGGCGCCGACAAGGCTGCAAGATTCATGCAGTTGTGCGACGCGTTTGATATCCCGCTGCTGTCGCTGTGCGACACGCCCGGTTTCATGGTCGGGCCCGAATCCGAGCAGACCGCAACCGTCCGGCATTTCTCCAGGCTGTTTGTGATTGGCGCCAACCTTTCGGTTCCGATGATGCTGATTGTCCTGCGCAAGGCCTATGGCCTGGGTGCACAGGCAATGGCCGGGGGCACATATGGATTCCCGATGCTCTCGGTGTCCTGGCCGACCGGCGAGATGGGGCCAATGGGTCTCGAAGGCGCAGTTCAGCTCGCCTATCGAAAGGAGCTGTCCGCCATAGCCGAGCCCGAGTTGCGACAGAAGCGGTACCAGGAATACGTCGCCGAGATGTACCGGCAGGGCAAAGCCATGAACGCGGCATCCTTCATGGAGATCGACGATGTCATCGACCCGGCAGACACGCGTCGCTGGCTGTCACACGGATTGCGGACCGCACCCAAGCGCATGGAAACCGCCAGCAAGAAACGACCATACATTGATACCTGGTGAGAGCCGCCCGGTCAGTCAATTTCATATATATGGAAATACCTTGTCATACCGACAAGCTAGACAGCCCCGACCGCCGAGCACGTCAAACCGCACCACCCCGGCGTCATTGCAGGATCGTCAAACCAGCGTCCCGTCAAAGATACTAAGCGATTGATTTTACAATCAAAATTTTGATCAAAACTCGCTTCTAGGAATTCGCCAACCAGTTCACCCGAAAGTAATCCACGCACCCCACCGACGAACGCCAGGGCCGATGACCCCTGCATCACACCAAGAAGATATGTCAACATATTGTAATATCGCGAGTGCTGTGGCACTCGAATAACACTTTGCGACTCCTCACGGACGAGGCCAGACGCGACGCTACTGATGGGAACAGGCATGACTGACGACGCGTACATTGTAGGCATCCACGAACACCCGACGCGATTGGCGACGGATATCTCAGTTCCGCAGCTTCATGCGGAAGCAGCGTTTGGCGCGCTTGAAGATGCTGGCTTGTCGATGTCCGACGTCGACGCCTACTACTGCGCCGGGGATGCAACCGGCCTCGGCCCCCTGCCGATGACCAACTACCTGAACATCACGCCGACCCATTTCGATTCGACCGATGTCGGTGGCTCGAGCTATCTCGCCCATGTGTCGCATGCACGCGATGCCATTCGTGCTGGGCGCTGCAACGTCGCGCTTATCACCTGCGGAGGCAGGCCCCGTGCCTCCAAGGAAGCGGTGAAGCCGGTCAACTCGGCGGACATGTCTGAACCAGACGCTCAGTTCGAAATCCCCTACAACACCAACGTGGTCGCGTTCTACGCAATGGCGGCCGCACGGCACATGCACGAGTTCGGAACTACAAGCGAACAGCTGGCATGGATCAAGGTGGCTGCCTCCCAGCATGCGCAGCACAACCCGCATGCGATGCTGCGCAAGCCGGTGACGGTCGACGACGTGCTTGCGTCGCCTCTGGTGGCATCGCCACTGCACCGGCTGGACTGTTGCGTGGTCAGCGACGGCGGCGCCGCCGTGATCGTTGCGCGGCCTGAAATCGCCAAGTCGCTGAAGCGCCCTCTCGTCAGGGTGGCCGGCGCAGGCGAAGCGATCCTGCACATGGGCGCCGGCGACCCGCGCCTGATGACCACGGCAACGTCAGTCTCAGGCCCAAGAGCCTTCGCCGACGCCAGGCGTACGCCAGCCGACATCAAATATGCGTCGATCTACGACAGCTTCACCATCACGGTCCTGCTCCAGCTCGAGGATCTCGGGTTCTGCAAGAAGGGCGAAGGCGGCAGGTTCGTCGCGGATGGCAATCTGATCTCTGGCGTCGGCTCGCTGCCCTTCAACACCGACGGCGGCGGCCTCTGCAACAACCACATGGCAAATCGCGGCGGCATCACCAAGATCATCGAGGCCGTGCGCCAGGTGCGTGGCGAGGCGCATGAAGCGGTACAGGTCAAGAACTGCGACATCGCGCTGGCCAACGGCATCGGCGCAATCATTGGCAGCCGACACGCTGCCTCTACGCTTATCCTTGAGAGGGAATAAACATGTCGGAAAGCCGGCCATCGCCTATCCCGAGCCCGCAGACCAAGGCCTTCTGGGAGGCTGCTTCACGCAAGGTGTTCATGGTGCCGCGCTGCCACAGCTGCAGCCGCGTCCACTGGTATCCGCGCCCGTTCTGCCCTCACTGCTACAGCAATGACGTCGAGCTAGAGGAGGCCTCGGGGCGCGCAACGGTTTACAGTTTCACCGTAGTCGGCAAGGATCAGCCCCAGATCGTGGCATACGCCCAGCTGGAAGAAGGCCCGATCCTGCTGACCAACATCGTGGAGACCGACCCCGGTTCGATCGCCATCGGCAGTCCATTGGTGGTCGCATTCGACACGAGTGAGAACGGCATGCAGGTGCCGGTATTCCGCGGAGCCTGATGCCCACCTCGGGGGCAGGCGACGCAACTTAGGCCTATGGATGCATCCAGAAACACTATTGGGCCTTCCACCCCGTTGCGACTATGCAGATCCTGCCCCTTGAAACGGACGATGCACCGACGGGACGGGGGGGGACAACAATGGCTCGGCATAGTGGGGAGATGCCGACCAATCGAGAGTAGCACGCGCCGAGGAAATCCCTTGAGCGCGGGTGTGATGTCCGCAGCCGGCGCGGCGAGTGCATGCCGGTCAGTGGGACGGGAGGAGCGGAATGGGATCAAGCAGCGATATCGTCCTTGAGGCGCGCGGTTTGACGAAGAGCTTTGGTGGATTCGTTGCGGTAAACGACGTCAATTTGCGCGTCGCACGCGGCACCATCCATGCCCTGATTGGGCCGAACGGCGCAGGAAAGACAACCGTCTTCAACCTGCTGACAAAGTTCCTGGCGCCAACGAAAGGCACCATATTCTTTGAAGGACGCGACATCACCAATATGCAAGCGGCGGACGTGGCGAGGCTGGGCCTCGTCCGGTCATTCCAGATTTCCGCAGTTTTCCCTAACCTCACCGTGCTGGAAAACCTCCGGATCGCCCTGCAACGCAAGCTGGGGACTACGTTTCATTTCTGGAAGAGCGAGGCGAGCCTGCACGGGCTGCACGAACGTGCGCAACAGCTCGTGGAAGACGTGAACCTCGGGCCATGGATGTACCACGTCGCGGGAGAACTCCCCTATGGGCGCAAGCGGGCGCTCGAGCTGGCCACGACGCTGGCGCTCGATCCGAGCGTCATGCTTCTCGATGAGCCGATGGCGGGCATGGGGCGTGAGGACATCGAGGTGATCGCCGCATTGATCAAGCATGTTTCGGCAAACCGCACCGTCCTAATGGTCGAGCACAATCTGTCGGTGGTCTCCGACATATCGGACACGATCACGGTGTTGAGACGCGGCAAGATCCTCGCGGAAGGACCCTATTCCGTCGTGTCCAAGAATGCCGAGGTAATGGAGGCCTATCTAGGCTCGGGAGGCAATGCCCATGTCTGACGTTTCGCAGGACAATTGCATGCTGAAGGTTTCGGATCTTCACGCCTACTATGGAGAGAGCCACGTTCTGCATGGCGTGAACTTCGAGGTGCACCAAGGCGAGGTCGTAACCCTGCTCGGGCGTAACGGCGCTGGCAAGACAAGCACCATGAGATCGATCCTCGGCATACTCTCGAAGCGATCCGGTTCCATCCGGTTCCGTGACACCGAGCTTATCAAGATGGCCCCATACAGGATCCCGCGCCTGGGCATTGCCTACGTGCCGGAGGAACGCGGCATATTCTCCTCGCTCAATGTCGAGGAGAACCTGTTCCTTCCGCCCGTGGTCAAGAACGGCGGCATGGATGTCGAGCAGATCTTCGCGCTGTTTCCCAATCTCAAGGGCCGCAACACGACGCAGGGCACAAGGCTTTCGGGCGGCGAGCAGCAGATGCTGGCGATGGCCCGCGTCCTGCGCACGGGAGCCGATCTCATCCTCCTAGACGAGCCGACCGAGGGTCTGGCGCCGGTGATCATCGACCAGATCGGTGCCGCGCTCCTGGCGCTCAAGAAGCGCGGGTACACGATCTTGATGGTCGAGCAGAACTTCCGTTTCGCCTCCAGCATCGCAGACCGCCACTACGTCATGGAGGAGGGGCACATCGTCGACATGATCCACAACGAGGAGATCGACGCCAAGCGCGATCTCCTGAACCATTACCTCGGACTCTGACACCGAACTTTGGGAGTTTCCAAGATGACGATCATCGGAATTCCAGCGCAGGCATTGTTCGGCCAGCTCATGCTGGGTCTGATCAACGGATCCTTTTATGCAATGCTCAGTCTTGGGCTCGCCGTGATCTTCGGCATGCTCAGGGTCGTAAACATGGCGCACGGCGCATTCTACATGCTCGGCGCGTTCGTAGCCTGGATGTTGCTGACCTATGTCGGCATTTCCTACTGGGTATCCCTGCTGCTCGCGCCAATCATGGTCGGCATCATCGGCATCGCATTCGAGCGCGCACTTCTACGCCACCTCTACAAGGAGGATCACCTCTATGGACTGCTGCTGACCTTCGGCATCACGTTGATCATCGAGGGGCTGCTGCGGCAACAGTACGGCGTGTCGGGCCTCCCCTACGCAATCCCCGACGTCCTCAAAGGCGGGTACAATCTCGGCTTCATGTACCTCCCGGTGTACCGCGGATGGGTCATCATCGTTTCGCTGGTCGTCTGTTTCGGCACCTGGTACCTGATAGAGCGGACACGTCTCGGCTCGTACCTGCGCGCGGCGACCGAAAACCCTGCGCTGGTCCAGGCCTTCGGCATCAACGTGCCACTCATGCTGGCTCTGACATATGCGGGCGGCGTGGCGCTGGCGGGATTTGCCGGCGTGCTTGCCGCCCCGATTTATCAGGTCAGCCCCTTGATGGGATCGAACCTCGTCATTGTCGTGTTCGCGGTGGTCGTCATCGGTGGGATGGGGTCGATCTTCGGCGCCATCGTTACCGGGCTTGGACTAGGCCTCCTGGAAGGCCTGACCAAGGTGTTCTATCCCGAAGCATCCAGCGTCGTCATTTTCTTGGCCATGGCCATCGTGCTCATTCTGAAGCCCGCGGGCCTGTTCGGGCAGCCGGAGACTTGATCCTATGACACCCTCCCCTATTGCACCTGCCATCGAGCCGGCCACCGCGACTTGGTCCTACAAGCGGGTTGTACCCGTCGTTCTCCTGGCTGCAGCCCTGGTCGCTCCGCTGGCAATCTACCCAATCTTCTTGATGAAGGTCTTGTGCTTCGCGCTGTTTGCCTGCGCATTCAATCTGATGATCGGATATGCAGGCCTGCTTTCGTTCGGACATGCCGCCTTCTTTGGCGGGGCCGCCTACATAACCGGCCACGCGGTCAAAATCTGGGGTCTGCCGCCAGAGATCGGGATACTGCTCGGCACGCTCTCAGCCGTCGCCTTGGGCGCTGCCTTTGGCCTTTTGGCAATCCGCCGCCAGGGCATCTATTTTGCAATGATCACGCTCGCCCTGTCGCAACTCGTGTTCTTCATGGCGCTTCAGTTGCCGTTTACACATGGCGAGGATGGAATTCAGGGCATTCCTCGCGGTCACCTCTTCGGCATCATCGATCTTAACGACACATACGCAATGTACTACACGGTTCTCGCCATCTTCCTGTTCGGTTTTGGACTGATCTGGCGTGCCATGCAGTCACCTTTCGGGCACACCTTGCGTGCCATTCGCGACAACGAGCCTCGCGCCATCTCGCTAGGCTATCACACGGAGCGATACAAGCTGCTCGCGTTCGTCCTGTCTGCCGGCCTGTCGGGCCTCGCCGGCTCGACCAAGGCCTTGGTGTTCCAGATGGCCACGCTGACGGACGTGACCTGGCAAATGTCCGGCGAGGTCGTCCTGATGACGCTCCTGGGCGGCATGGGCACGCTTCTGGGACCGGTTGTAGGCGCGGGACTGGTACTTACGATGCAGAACTACCTGGCAATGACGAACCTGCCCGTTCCGGTCATCATCGGCGTCACCTTCGTCATCTGCGTCATGGTGTTCCGGCGCGGGATCGTGGGAGAGCTTAAGCATCGGCTGATGGCCAAGAAAGGCTGACGGCCACTTCGCCGAAACGCGTGGCGGGGTCATGTGTCCCGATCGGCGGTGGCGTGTAGCCTGAGGTCTAGCTGGCTGTTGATAATGCCCGAGCCGATGCCCCGGCACAGCGCCACGGTCAGACGATCCGCCCCGGTTCCCCGATCACGTAACCGGGGCAGATTTGTTGGCGGCTCGACAAGCTTATGCGGCCTGTGTCGAGGTATTCTGACGACGTCGAGTCAGAAACGCTCATGGCCAAACGAACCTGGAAGCAATCATTGCCTGCGACGGCGAAAATCAATTGCAGGATCGATCGCGCCGGCGGCTGAAGCGAATCCGTATGCGGAAGAGCCGATACCTCAACAACCGCATTGAACAGGACCATCGGCGCGTCAAGCGCCGGATCCGATCCATGCTCGGGTTCAAGTCGATGACCTGCGCCGCGACGATCCTGTCTGGGGTTGAGATGGTGCACATGATGCGGAAACGACAGGCAAGGTACGCCTACAATCCCGCACCATCCCTTGCCGAGCAGTTCGAAATCCTCGCTGCATAGTCCAGTCCGCAATGGGCTTCATGCCATCCCAAACACGAGTTTGCGACACAGCCGGCTGACAAGCCACAATATCCCTGACGAACATGTCGACCTTCAATGACCTGGCGGTGGAACAATTAGGCAGACTCGTTGTATAGGATGGAGAGAGTCTCCGAGGCATCCGCGATGAACGGCGAGAAAATCTTCTTCAAATATTTCTGAATCTGATGAAGACTTTCTGGTAGGCGCCCAGCTCAATATAAAATATCCAAAAAAACGACACTTCCTGCTAGGATTCTATTTCAAGAGATGGATCGATGATACCGAAAATCATATTGAATTCAGTTGCCTGTACAAGAACATCGTGAAGCCCCTTCGCAAGCACCCCTCCGCCACAGGCTACATCGATAGGCTGTATGCGATCGAGGGTCTCGACGGTTCGATCTCGCAAGAGGTTGAGAAAAACCTCCTTTCGCCCGTCGATAGCAAGGCTGCTTCCGCCCTGAAGGCGATACTAGGCGACCACTCCCCGATCCTCGGCGGTGCTCTCGACGATCAATCCGGCTGGGATCAAGGACGACAAACGCAAAATGCTCGCCATGATGCTGATTCCCCTCAGAAAACAGCACCACGTCGTCATGGAAAATCATCTAATGTGAGTCAGACCCAGCTTTGAACGCCGTTTGACAGCCGCTGTATTATTGGCGTTTGGATGGGAAAACATCGTGCTGCGGATGGCTAAATGGATCACCCACAACATTGTCTCGTGCTTGGCGGAGGCGGCTTTATCGGCACCCATCTCGTCAAGGCTCTTCTGTCACACGGGAACGTAGTCACGGTTCTAAGCCGGTCTCCGGTCGACCGGGTTCGCAGGCGGTTCGCAGGTATCGCACCAACCGACCAACTGAAAATCGTGCAAGGCAGCTTCGACGACGAATGTCTGCTGGATTCGATCCTGCCAATCTGTTCGTCTTGTATTCATCTGGCTGGGACGATGGTTCCGGCAGCTTCCATTGAGAACAAGATTGCCGACATTCAGGTCAATCTTGCCGGAACTGTAAGGTTGCTCGAGGCGGCTCGCCGCCACAGCCTGCCCAAACTGGTCTATATTTCTTCCGGCGGCACCGTATACGGGCAATCCGATGCGGACCGTATCCCCGAGGATCATCCGACTGATCCGATCTCCGCCTATGGGATTACCAAACTCGCTGCTGAGAAATATCTGCGTCTATTTCACCGCCTGCATGGGTTGCCATCCATCACATTGCGGCTAGCCAACCCTTTCGGCCCCGGACAGGCCGATAAAGAAATACAAGGGGCAATTGCTGTTTTTGTCGAACGAATCATTCAGGGAATGCCGATCGAAATATGGGGCGACGGTAATATCGTTCGCGACTATCTGTTCATCGACGACGTCGTAGATGCCATTATCCGTGCGTTGAATTATTCCGGCATGGAAACCGTCTTCAATATCGGCTCAGGTCAGGGAACTAGTATCAATGAGATATGCGCGCGAATAGCCCATCATCTCGTTCCCTTTGAAATCCATCATAAACCGACACGCTCCTTCGACGTGTCGCGAAATGTGCTGGATATCAGCCGTGCTGAAGCGCACCTTGGCTGGCGTCCACGCATATCCCTGGACGAAGGGATCTCCCGCTATGTGGCGTGGCGCCTGGCACAACGTCCGTATCAGGCGATCCATCCGAAGAAGGCTCAGGAATTTTCAGTATCCGCCTGCGGCAAATAAGGAAGATGGGAAAAAGCGGCCCGCTCGTTGAGCGTCGCCTCGAAACCACCGAAAACGACCTTGCCATGATCGAGCTTTCCACCTTCCGGAAGCCGCGAAAAAAGATGCAACTCGATAGGCTCGGCTACCACACTTGGCAAAGCCAACCGCAAATCGAAAATTCGTAAAGGTTCGGACAATTCTGTCCACTCCGTAACGGCAAGTGCTGCCGTCCCATCTTCAACCTCGTCGATATTCCGGCCTGGAAGACTTGCCGCCAAACGAACGAGCATCTTTGTCGTGCAAAGCGCATCATCGATCCTTACCGTGCAATTCAAAGCCGCAAGTCCAGGAAGAGCAGGCAGAGAAATGCGGGCTGACGACGCGGGGGTCACCTTCAGCGGGCGCAAAAGCAACCGCCCCGCTCCGAGATAGTTGAAATATGGATAAGTCCATGTCAGCGGTCGTGTTGTTTGGGCCGCGGCAACCAGATGGTCGGAAATCTTGACCAGAGCTGGCGAGAATGACGTGTCTGACGATGGCGATTGATAGCTAAGCCCCGGAAATCCGCCCCACATTCTCATTCGCAGCATGCTTCCGGTGATATCAGAACCGATGAACGCATATTCGTTCATCAGTCCCGCAGGCGAACAGGTCAATTCTGGAGGCTGCCCGTCACCGTGTGGCTCAACGGCAAGTTCGACAATCGAATCCATCCGGGCCGAAACGGCCGGGAGACGCAAGGCTAGCCATCCGGGAAAGGTTTCCGAGTAGGGTATGCGCCACAGCGCCAACTCAAGCCCCGAACTTGGTACCTGCAACTTCACAAGTAGATGGCCTGCGCCAAGTCCAGCATTCGACACATGTAGATCGACCCCGAGAATGCCCCGCGCACCAGTGAGCAAGGGTTGAATAATCGCTCCTGTTACGGAGGCAGCTGAAGAGAAGAAAGGCGTTTCAAAAATCAGGCGCGGCGGAGCCGCACGTAAATTCTTCAACAGAACTTCAAGTTCCGGCGGGACTCGTACGTGATGCGCAAGGCCTTCTCGCAGTGCCGCCAGATCTTCCAGCAGCGTCTGGTTCATTCTGGTCAAACGATTGTTTTCACGCAAGGTTTGGCCCGCTACTGCGCCGATAAGATGCGTTGCGTCACCGTGTACAAAAACCGGCCCCCGACTGGTTCCGCTGGCGCGCTCCCACCACTGTTTCAAAGCATCGACGGATGGATGCGAATGTGGGACCCAGACCGCCAGAACGTTGCTTGGCGGCATTTCTACCGGACAGGCAGGCTCATCGTCCTCGGAGAAACGGAAGACGCTTCCATCAGCAGTGGTTGTTGCGAGCCACTCAACAGGAAGGTCGGGCAAGCGGATATCTTCATTGCAGGCCTCTGTCCTGACGATCACAATCTTTGGGCCCCCTGAAAAGAGGGTCGACAACAATTTTGAAGAAGCAGCGATCATGAGAAAACATCAGCTGTTTGTTGAAAATTATGCATGGCGGTAGTGATCGTCCGAGTTGGGAAATGTTCTTCCCAAACCCTCAATTTTCCCGCTGGATAACCAATGGCCCGACACAAATGGAGGACATCGGCGGTTTCCGGAAATATGGCGTCGTATGCCTGTTCAAAAGCCGAGCCGGCAACAGCCGCATTGATTGCCCCGGCTTTAGCATCTTCAATAAAGGCCCATGTCCTCACACCCAGTTTTCGTAAAGAACCGGCCAAGAGATGCAGCACACGGCCTCGAACCGATACCACTTTCGAAAAGGCGGCCAGAGTGCCGAGCGCTGCCTGACGATCTCGTCCGTCAAGCAAAGGTAAATCCGTTCCCATGTAATTCTGAGTAAGGTCCGAATGATTACCCAGTGACGGCAGCGGCAGGGATATGATTTCCGCAAATACATCCAGATCGGCGGACGGCCCGGCAAAGGTAGAACCGAAGCATAGGAGATGCGGGACCAGACCATGCGCGCGAACTGATATCGCAAGTTGTATCGCTTTCGCGATATCGTCGTGTTCGGCCCGATCCAGCACAAACGCTATGGCATTCCCGGCCTGCATGACAGGAAGCGACGAATAGATTCGAAAAAACTCCGGATAGTAGTCTCGAGGCATCGCAGCCTGTGCGCGATAGCGATCATAGGGAACATTATGCCAGAAAGACCGGCTCCCCTGTTCGGCGACAGTTGCCAATGCCGAAGATAAGGCGGCAAAAGCGTCCGATGCGATCGGCGACGCGTCTATCTGCGTTACGTTTGGAGCTGCGATTTCGAGCGTGAAATGACGGCTGCCAAATGGCTTGACCGTATGCCAGTGGTTGCCGAAAGCAAAACCGCCTTCGGGAAACTGCTCGGCCAGCAAGGCACCAGCCTCCACTGCCCATACATGAACGGGTTGTGACGGGAATGGTACGGAGAGTTTATCGGCCCTGGGCAAATCGGCGGATGTCCACGCAAGAGAAACATAGACTGACGTCCGCACATCAATCGTGCAACTCGTGCTCGCCGCCTGCTGAAGCGCGCATTCCAGGATCCAGAAAACACCAGCCAGCAACTTCATGTCCGACAGCAGATCATATGTATTCTGCTCCAGAACGATGAGATGACCGGGGCAGCTTCCATAATCGGGCTTCTCTGCGGCCCGCAGCAGGCACCGCAAGTATTCTTCCAGCACGATCGGCGCAGACGGATCGGAAGTCGCCGTCATGTACCGCACGAGCCTCGTATCCGGATGATAGACCGCGTAACGGACCCGTCCCCTTATCTCACGTTCCTGAACCGCCTGTATCGAGTATAGGGAAGTATGCTTTTTACGGATGTAATCGAGAATAGGAGCAATATCCCGCTCGGCCTCAGTCAACATGCTCTCGCCGCGCCGCCTGTAATGAAAGCCGGCGTTGGCAACATGAATGCCGTGAAAGCCCATCGAAAGGCCCTGCAACCAAAAATCCCAATCCTCGACACCTTTCCGCATTGCTTCATCAAAACGGGCGCCAGCGTCCAGCATGCGCCGCGAAACCATGCTACCCGCTTCGCAGAAGCTGCGGAAAAGATGTTCAAGCGAAGAATATGGTCCCGACATGTCGCTGAAGCTTGCAAAGCCGAATTTGTCTACGTCCGTATAGACCCAGCCCGCGTGATTATCTCCGGCCCGTAAAGCGTGCACCAGTCTCCGCAGTAGATGAGGACCGATATGGTTGTCACAATCGAGAAAGAAAACAGCTTCGAGAGCCGGAAAGGCACGAAGGGAGAACTCAAGTCCGGAATTGCGCGCAGCACTTAGCCCCTTATTTGCCTTGCTGAGATAGAAGACCTTGCCGGGATATGAAGCGGCAAAGTTCTGACAAATCTCATGCGTTTCCGGCACAGGACAACCGTCATTTACGACAACAACCGCAAATGGAAAATCGCATTGTTGTCCGATTGCGGTGTGCAAGGTCTCAGCAGTCAGGGCGGGTTGCCCATATGCCGGGATCAAGATGACTGCACGTATATCGCTTTTATCGCATGGTTGATCGCTTCGATTCTGCATTGTCATGTATCGGCAACCAGTATCGAATCCATCTCAACCAACAATATTTTCAAGACAACAAACATGTATCCGATCATTCAAAGGCAAATTTCCATCAAAAGAAATAAACACAGTTTGTATCAAAAATTTAATACTCCATAAAAATATTGAAGACGGCGGCGGATTGATCTGTATTTTTTTGTAACGCTCGGAAAGAACCCCTCTGCGACAATAATCCTTACCTTACAGATTCCATATGACGCAACGGGGTTCTGCCGAGCGCAGGCTGCCGCAATGGCGCTGAACTCTGGCGACTCCTGAAAGCCAGGGGCTTTCGTGGCTCTTTGCGCGTTGTGGGCGAATAGGCGACCCGCCGTCGCCGCGCCGAGCGGGCTTCCGACCAGCAACTTCAAAAGGTACCGTCAGCCAGAACGATCGCGCGCCTGATGCCGACGGCGCGTGATCATCTGAGCAGATCCGACACGGTGACCATTGCTGCTATCGAGGCCGGGGTGCCCGCGCTGGTCGACGCCCGCAGTCTGATCGACAGGTTCCATACGATGATCCGAAAGAAGGCCGCGTGCGATCTGGAATCGTGGATCACCGACGCAGGCACGAGCCTCATCGCGTCTTTCGCCAGCGGCATCACGCGCGACCGCGCAGCCGTCCGCGCCGCGATCACCGAACCTCAATCAAAATGGCAGACAGAGGGGCAGATCACCAAACTCAAGCTGGTGAAGCGACAGATGTATGGCCGCGGAAAGCTCGATCTCCTGCAAGCCAGGCTGATCGGCGCTGCATGACCCGGACTTCATCGAGATTGCGTCAGACCCAGTTTTGCGCGCCGATTGACAGATGGTGGCGATAATTCCACTGCGGATGCGAAAGCAGCGGAAAGGTACGGGTCGTCCGCCGGCCCAACAACGCTCCTCGGAGGGGCCGCCGCTCTTGAGAGATACACGTCAGAGTCCGACTTGATACTGACCTCGTCGAACTGAGCTAGGCGCATGCGATGTCGGGCTGCAGTCGGCTTGTGGTTGGAGTCTTGGCTTAGGGAGCGTTGGAAAGGCGGTGTATGCGGACGAGGTGGCCGGTGGCGAGGTCCGCGGCATGACAGCTTCGCGCCCCAAGTCGGTCGCTGAGTGCGCCTTTGCCACTGCCCGAAAGCGGCCATTACCGATACTGCAAGTCGATGTCTGCTGCCAGACAACTGCGGTGCCATCTCCCGGCGGTTCTGCCCGCATCCGAAGAAGCACATGCCCCGCGGAACCAGACAGGCCGACGGCTCGTCTCACACCCAGGAGCGCCGATTAAGCGAATGCCGGTGCTCCTGGCCATGTTTCGGCGACTATTGCGGCCGCGGATACCTTTCTTCCTGGTTCTCCTGCAACTTCTCGATAGCTCCTTTCACCTTCGGAAGAAGATCGTATATCGGCGGGTTGTTGTTGAGGAACTCTATCTTGAACTGCGATGGATACTTAACAAGGCCCTTGATGTACGCGCCCGCCGCCCGATGGAGGACTGAAGAATTGGCCAGAAAGAGACACGCTGCGGAAGAGATCGTCACGAAGCTTCGGCAGGTTGACGTGCTGAGTTCGCAGGGCAAATCGGTGGCGGAGGCGATCCGATCGATAGGTGTGACGGAAGGGTTGTGTCGCACACTGCGTGTCAACGAAGGCTGACATATGGATGCTGCTCCTTTTGCCTTGGAGAGTTCCATGTTTTCAGGCCGTCATTTCGACCGTTCGGTAATCCTGCTGTGCGTGCGCTGGTACCTTGCCTACAATTTCAGCCTGCGTGATTTGGAAGAGATGATGGCCGAACGTGGCATCAGCGTCGACCACTTCACAATCCACCGCTGGGTCATCCGCTTCTCACCATTGTTGCTGGAGCGGTTCAACGCGCGCAAGCGAGGTGTCACCGGGAAGTGGCATATCGATGAGACCTACATCCGGGTTCTCGGCCGGTGGATGTACCTCCACCGCGCCATCGACAGCGTCGGTGACACGGTCGAGTTCTTTTTCAGCGAGCATCGTGACCTGTTGGCCGCCAAGCGCTTCATCTGCAAGGCATTGAAGCGTCATGGAAGACCTGATCGTGTTGTCGTTGACGGCAGCCAAACGAACCAGGAAGCAATCATTGCCTGCGACGGCGAAAATCAATTGCAGGATCGATCGCGCCGGCGGCTGAAGCGAATCCGTATGCGGAAGAGCCGATACCTCAACAACCGCATTGAACAGGACCATCGGCGCGTCAAGCGCCGGATCCGATCCATGCTCGGGTTCAAGTCGATGACCTGCGCCGCGACGATCCTGTCTGGGGTTGAGATGGTGCACATGATGCGGAAACGACAGGCAAGGTACGCCTACAATCCCGCACCATCCCTTGCCGAGCAGTTCGAAATCCTCGCTGCATAGTCCTGTCCGCAATGGGCTTCATGCCATCCCAAACACGAGTTTGCGACACAGCCCGACGAAGCCGTCCAGTACATCAGGCAACTCAAGGAAATCGCGCCCGGCCAGCCCTGGCTCGTCTACTACGTGCCGGGGGCCACCCATGCGCCCCACCATCCGACGCCGGAATGGGTCAAGAAGATCAGCGACATGCATTTGTTCGACGAAGGCTGGAACAAGCTGCGGGAGACCATTTTCGCCAACCAGAAGCGCCTTCGCATCATGCCGGAGAACGCCAAGCTGACGCTATGGCCGAAGGGGCTGCCGGAATGGGATTCGCTTAATCTTGAAGAGAAAAAGCTTTTCATCAAGCAAGTGGATGTCTACGGGGCCTACCTTGCCTATGCCGACAACGAGATCGGCCGGGTTATCCAGGCGGTCGACGATCTCGGCGAGCTCGACAATACCTTGATCATCTATATTGGCGGCGACAATGGCGCGAGTGCCGAGGGTATGCTCAACGGCACGCCTAACGAGTTCACTACCTTCAACGGCGTTTCCGTGCCTGTGAAGGACCAGTTCCTGTGGTATCCGTTCTGGGGATCGGAACGGACGTTCCCGCACTACGCGGCGGGCTGGGCGTGGGCGATGGACACGCCGTTCAAGGGGGTGAAGCAGGTGCCGTCACACTTCGGTGGAAACCGCACAGGGCGTGGCCATGTCCTGGCCCGGGCACATCACCGACGCAGGCGGCATCCGCCGCCAGTTCCATCATGTCATCGACATTGTGCCGACGATCCTCGAGGCCGCCGGCATCCCCCAGCCCGATACGATCAACGGCATCGAACAACGCCCCATCGAAGGGGTGAGCATGATGTACACGTGGGACAAGGCGAATGCCGATGCTCCAACCCGGCACACGACGCAATATTTCGAGATGCTGGGCAATCGCGCCATCTATCATGACGGGTGGGTAGCGGCCACAACGCCAGCGACGTTGCCGTGGGAACTGAGCACCAAGACGCCCCCGGATGTAATCACCGGTTACAACTGGGAACTCTACAACGTGCAGGACGACCCCACCCAGTTCGACGACCTCGCCGCCAAGATGCCCGACAAGCTCAAGCAGATGCAGGACCTCTTCTATTCCGAGGCGAAAAAATACGACGTCCTGCCGCTCGACAATTCGACGCTCGCGCGCTGGAACACCCCGCGCCCGAACCTCACGGCAGGACGGACGGAGTTCACATATTCGGGTGAGCTGAGCGGCGTGCCAGCCAGCGCTGCGCCGAGCATCCTGAACAAGTCCTACACCATCACGGCCGACGTCGAGATACCGGAAGGCGGTGCAGAAGGCATGATCGTCACAGAGGGTGGGCGGTTTGGCGGCTATGGTCTTTTCCTGAGCAAGGGCGACTTCGGCGTCGGCAGGGGCCGGGTCGTGTTCCTCTACAACCTCCTCGACCTCAAGCGCACGATGTGGGAAGGGCCCGAGCTGGAACCAGGCAAGCACACCATCGTCTTCGATTTCAAGTCGGACGGTTCGGATCTGGGCAAGGGAGGCACGGGCATCCTTTCCGTGGACGGCAAGGAAGTGGCCAAGAACTCGCTGGAACACGGCACTCCAGTAACATTCCCGGAGGACGAAACCTTCGACATCGGCCGGGACACCCGCACTGGGGTCGCGATGGTCGAGTATCGCTACGAACCTCCGTTCAAGTTCACCGGCAAGATCGACAAGCTGACTTTCCAACTGAAATAGCTGGAACTTGAAAAGACAATTCACCCCGGGACTCCCTCAGCTGTCGCGGAAGTTCCTGGTAAGACCGGGCGGATCGATGCGATGAACAGAGTGCTCATTTTCGCCGCTGCCGTCGAAGCCGCGACGGGCGCGGCCCTGCCCATTGTCCCATCGATCATCGGGTACATTTTGCTCGGCGAGGAGCTTGTCGGCATCGCCATACCAGTTGCGCGCGCCGCAGGCATCGCCCTGATCGCCTTGGGTGTCGCGTGCCGGCCGGGGCCGCTCTACATCGTGGATCGCCTATCTCGGCCTCGCGGGTGGGTTTGCCGGCCTCCTGGGCTTCATGCGGTACTGTCGATCCTTCTCGGCCGTGCTTGGCTCGCCACGCAGGCGAGATAGTGTCAGTTGGCAAGCCGAGTACCCGCCTTTGGGCAGGTTCCGACTGTGGCGCAAAGGTCCGATTGGAGAGGCGTAACAATGTCCCGTTGTGGCGATAATTGTTCGTCGCGATAGACAAGACAAAGGGTAAGGGTCCACCGCAAGCAGATCGGCAGCTATCGGGCATCCAGTTGGAAATAGCAGCCATTCAGCTCACGACCTTGAGTAGGTCATCCACGCTCCGCCCCCACGCGGCTCAAATCCGGCGTGGTTCAGTTCAGCATCCCATTGACCGAATGATATACGAACCATATACGGTTCGCATATCCGTTAGCTTTGGGAGCTGTCGATGGGCATCGTAAAAATCGACGAGGACCTGCATGAGGAAGCCCGCCGGGCCAGCACAGTGATGTGCCGGTCTATCAATGCGCAGGCCGAGTTCTGGATGAAGATCGGCATGCTGGCTGAAGCCAACCCAACCCTGTCCTTCAACGAAATCGTGAAGATGCAGTTCGCAGCGGCGCATGTGCATGTCCAGGATTTAGCGGTCGCCTGACATGGTAAAGACCCCGGACGAGCTGGCGCTCATGCGCGTATCGGGCAAGATGCTAGCGTCCGTCTTCGAGATGCTGGACGGGCAGGAACTGGCCGGCATGTCGACATTGCAGGTCAACGATCTGGTCGACCGCTTCATCACCGTGGATCTTGCCGCACGTCCGGCGAGCAAGGGGCAATATGGCTTCAAATATGTCCTGAACTGCTCGATCAATCATGTCGTCTGCCACGGCGTGCCCGGTCCGGGCGAGATCATCCGTGATGGCGACATCATCAACCTCGACATCACCCTCGAAAAGAACGGCTTCATCGCCGATTCGAGCAAGACCTACCTGGTCGGCCATGCCGCGCCCGCCGCGACGCGGCTCGTGCGGGTCGCCCAGGAGGCGATGTGGAAAGGCATCAAACAGGTCCGTCCCGGAGCACATCTGGGGGACATCGGTTTCGCGATCGAACGGCATGCCAAAAGGAACGGTTATTCGGTTGTGCGAGAATTTTGCGGGCATGGCATCGGTCGCGAGATGCACGAGGAACCGCAGGTGCTCAATTTCGGACGGCCGGGAACGGGCTTGAAGCTGCGCGAGGGCATGGTCTTCACCGTTGAGCCGATGCTCAACCAGGGCACCCGCAAGGTCTCGACCGAGAGCGACGGATGGACGGTCGTGACCAACGACCGGAAACTCTCCGCCCAATTCGAGCATACGGTTGCCGTCACGAGGATGGGTGTCGAAGTCTTGACCCTGCGCCGCGAAGAGACGCCGATGCTGGAAAGCAGATTGTGATCATCGGTCCGCACCTGCCTTGGGTGGGGCGAGAACGCGATGAAAGCAGGCGGCCGGCTGTTTCGATGCACATTTGCGACGATTGCTATGCGACCAGCTGCTTTGCCGATGCCTTGCCTCGAAAGCGGGCCGAGAACCAACCACCTTTTGTGGGATTACGCTGCTGCCGAAGCCAGCGGTCAAATTTTTTCGGATTTGTTATCGGCTGCAGGTTATCCGATTACTGACAGTGTTCGGCAGGGAGTCCCAACCAATTGAGCGTAGCATTTGCCAAGGAGGAAAGCGCCGAGGCAGCATCGGAGACCATCCTGCCAGCTCGCCCCATCTCCGATCGGATCAACCTCGTCACGGAGGCAGGCCTCAAGATGCTGCAGGATGAACTGGTCAGCGCTCGACAGGCTCTCGAGGCCGCCAACGAGTTGGAAGATGTCAACGAGAGGCGACGTCAGTCAGCGGTTCCCGTTCGAGATATGCGCTATTATGCCGAGCGCGTCCGTACGGCTCAGCTTACGCCGGTGCCCACGTCCAATGACGTGATCGCCTTCGGTCACACCGTTACCTTCGAGCGCGACGATGGCCGAACTCAGACCTTTCGCATCGTCGGTGAAGATGAGGCCGACCCGTCTCAAGCTTCCATATCGCATGGTTCACCGGTTGCCATCGCGCTGATTGGCAAAAGAGTTGGCGATGTTGTCCAGCTAGGGCAGCGCGAACTCGAGATCCTGTCCATTTCTTAGTTGGACATCTGGGTACGACCCACAACCGGACTGCAGGCAGGTTCTGTGACCTCGTCACGGTCAACCGCCACCGTCACGTTTGGTATACCGACACCGCGCATGCGTGAGATACGAAAATTTAGAAAATGCCACCAGCTTTGGATTTTGGCCCTGCTATACAATACCTCATATTGGAATCAATTTGAGGAATTGTGCAGCATTTCAAGAATTTACAGCTGCCTTGGCGAGTCTCGAAAGTCGCGCGGCGCTGTATTCGGTCAGAATGCAGGCGGCTTGCGAGCAAGTCCCTGATGTCGCGACCTCTCGTCGCCAGAAAGCTCTGACGCGCTTTTTCATCCGATCCGCGCTATAGTTCTAACGAATGCCGACCGCGGAGAGTCCGATGTCCGGGAAGTATCCGTCGGGGCTAGTTGCCCTCTTTTTTGTCGAGATGTGGGAGCGCTTCAGCTACTACGGCATGCGAGCGCTGCTTATCCTCTTTCTCGTCGACCAGCTTCAAAACGGTGGCCTCGGCATTACAACCCCCGACGCTGCGGCAATCTACGGCCTCTATACCGCCTCGGCCTACATACTGGCGCTGCCAGGTGGGTGGATCGCCGACCGCTTTTGGGGTTGCAGGCGCGCCATCATCGTCGGCTGTGTCGCCATCATGGTCGGGCACGCCTTGCTCGCGTTCTCCGGCTCCGTCGCTTCAATCTTCTTCCTTGGTCTCGTCTGCATCGCCATCGGCACCGGGCTGGTCAAGCCCAACATCTCGACCATGGTTGGCCTGCTTTATGACAAGAACGACATTGGTGGCCGCGACGCTGGCTTCTCGCTTTTCTACATGGGCATCAACATCGGTGCGATCCTCGGCGGGCTGATCGCTGGCTACCTCGGCGAGAACTGGGGCTGGCACTGGGGTTTTGGCGCTGCCGCTGTCGCGATGTTCTTCGGGCTCGTCAACTTCCTGTATGCCAGCCGTACCTCGCTTCGCGACAAGGGCGGCGCACCCGCCGTCCACCTCCACCCCGACGCGGTCACCGGCAAGCGTGACCAAATCTTCACCGGCATGATCGGCGGCGCGGTCGTGCTGCTGGTCGCCGCAGCCGCACTGACCGGTCAGATCAGCCTGACCAGCCCACAGGGCCTCGCGCAGGCCATGGGAATGGTCATCATCACCGTGGCCTGCGCCTTCTTCCTGAACATATACTTTGCCGGCGACCTGACCGGCCCGGAGAAGAGGCGAATGATCGCCCTTGCACTCCTCTTTGTCGCCGCAGCGCTCTTCTGGTCGGGTTTTGAGCAGGCGGGCTCATCGCTTAACCTCTTCGCAAACGACCTCACCCGGCGCCAACTCGGCAGTTTCACCGTGCCCACCTCGTGGTTCCAGAACCTCAACGCCCTGTTTATCATCTTGCTGACCCCGGCCTTCGCCGCGTTCTGGATCTATGCCGAAAACCGCTGGACCATCCCCGTTTTCGTGAAGTTCGGATTGGCGCTTGTCGCGATGGGTTTAGGCTATTTGATCCTCGTGCCGGCGGCGCAGACCGCAGCAACAGGCGTGAAGGTCTCCGCGTTCTTCCTGATCGGTACCTATCTCGTCCACACTGTGGGTGAACTGTTGCTGAGCCCGGTCGGCCTGTCCACCTTCTCCCGCCTCGCGCCCGAGCGCTTCACCAGCCAGATGATGGGTTTCTGGTTTGTCGCCTCGTCGCTCGGAAACCTGATGGCCGGACTGCTCGCATCCGGCATGGACACCGGGAACGCGGCCGGCCTCCCGGACGCCTTCATGCGCATCTTCCTCACCAGCGCCGCCTTCGGCGTCGTGCTTATCCTCATTGCTCGCCCGCTTACCCGCTGGGCTCTTGGTGGTAGCGAGCGGCTTGAAGAAGCTCGTGAGGCTCAATAACTCCGCTGGTCCGTTTTCATCGCCCAGTTGGCAATGAGTATCGCAGGCAGCGCCGCAGCAGCAGCGGGATCAGCCGACAGTCTGCCAGCCGCTGGCCTGCCCCCTGAAATGTATGGTGCGCTGACGTTGCCCCAGATTTATCCAATTTTAAGTTCGTACCCGGCGTGGCTTTGCCCTGATGGCGGGTGGAGCGGCTGGCGCTGGCGCGGAGCTTTTCGCATTGCGCAGCGCCAAAGCCCGACGCGTGGGGAAGGTCAGTGCGAACTCGTTGGGTGTCTGCCATCCGAGTTTCGAGTGCGGGCGCGCGCCGTTGTAGTTCATTCGCCAGATGTTCAGCGCCGTGCGGGCATTTCAAGCACGTCCGGATGGAGCGGCGGAGCGTGCTTCAGCCAGACCCGCACTTCCTCGGGGCCGACTTTAGCGGTCAGGTTTACGCCTGCCGGCAGGCGGCCCCAGCTCTGAGGGCCCAGCGTCTCACCGTCGATCGTTGCGGTGCCTGCGAGGACGAGGAACTCCAACCCCCGTTCGTTCCCAATGGAAGCGGTCGCGCCGGGCTGCCAGGTCTCGATCCGGACCTCTTCGTGGCCGTCGTCGAAGAGGATGACAGCCTGTGATGCGCCAAGACGCTGACCGTCACGCTCGCCGTCTCCTGGCCTTCGCACGATCTGCATGTCGTCACCCTCGCGGAACTGCCACAGGCGAACGAAGATCGTGCAGCCATCCTTCGCGGCCGGGACATGCGAGGTTCCCGGCGGATTGCGGAAATAGGTTCCTGCCGGGTAGTCACCATGCTCATCCTGGAACGTCCCTTCCAGCACGAGGATTTCCCCGCCACCGCCATGGACGTGTCGCGGAAAGGCCGACTCCGGCGCGTAGCGAACGATGGATGTGGCGTGCGCCACCTCATCACCGACCCGAAACAGCATGCGACGCTCCACCCCCGCAGCAGGGCTTGGAACCCACTCCAACTTCGTCGTGTCGACGAAAACCGGTCTGGCTAGATCGTCACAGGCCTTTCTGACCACTGCCGCCGCGGGAACGTTCAGCTTCGCGCCGGCACCCGAGAAGCTCTCCATGGCGCGCGCTGGTCTCGAAGGCACGCATGCACGCGCACGTCTGATGGAAGATCATGGGCTCTCGGCTGAGACGTTCGATCTTAACGCTGAATCCGTGTCCGGACCAGCGCCGCAGTGCAGCAGGTGCTTGAGCGGCCACCCCATGGAGAACTACATCGTGGAGATGGTCGCCTAACGGAGATGCGGACGTTGTACACGGCGGACAACGAGTCTCGATGGGGGCCGAACCCACACCGAGGACTTCGATGGCTCTCAGTCCCAAGGGAGAAGCTGAAGGTCAATCAGCTCATACGTCTCGTCCCTCGCCTTTTCGTGGAGGAGGCCTGGAGACAGGTCGTGCGCTGAACCTTGGCCAAGCATTGGAGGTCAATAGCAGGCGCAAAGGGCTATGTCTGCCCGGCGGTCGCTGGTGTCACTTCAAAATGGGCCGTCACCGGAAATCGGCGGCGGTCAGGGTATAGTAGGTGCGGCGACCGTGGGAATAGGCTTCGCGCGCGACATCGTAGATTGATTTGCGCGCCGCGTCGAAGGCCGTCAGGCACTCTGACTCGGATAGCTGTGTCCTGCCTGCGCTGGCCCCCGCTTTCGCCAATGCGCCGGCTTCGACGAAGAAACGCACTTCGAACATGCCGTCATGACCGATGAAGCGGACAGCTTTTTTGGCTTCATCGAAGCTGCGGCTCGGATTGAGAAAAGCGAGCGTCACGTGTTGCCTCCTGTCGCGCCGTTCGGTCCAGGTGCCTCTGGCCCGATCCGTTCCTTGTGGCGGCCGGTACTGCGAAGATTGAGGAACGTCATGCCGTCAGTTGCGTCCGACCGGGTCAGGCCCGTCATTGCCTGTCCGTCGACATGCGCCGGTATGCCCGTGAAGACATGATAGACGGTCCAGGAGCGATCCGCCTCGATGCGCCGCCCGAATTGATGCCCGAATTGATGATCGAGAGCATCGCGGCCGCGCGCCCCGCCTTCATTGTCCCAGATGCCGATCGCGGCGGCATCGCGTCTGCGTTGGCTTTCGTTGATGCGGTTATTCATGGTGGTGACCGTCCTTTTGGGAGTGCGTCGACATGGGTACCCCCGGAATAAAGGATCCTGCCGTTCGCATCCGTGATCGTCATGGCGTCCGGCCGCTGCGGCAGGTCGAGGGTTTGCGACAGGCGCTGGGCGACCTTTATCGCCTCCTCAACATCAGCGGCTTCATCTGCCTCGCGGCCCACGACCGCATGCGCGTCGTCCTTGCCGCGGGTGCGATAGAATTCGATCACGATCTTCATCTGCGTCCAATTCCCGAGCCCGACCGTCAACTCTTGCCCTTGCCGCCTGCGGCGGGATTCAGGCGATCTTGATCCGGCTGCCGAATGTGCTTTCAGGTGTCAGTGCAGTTTTCACCTTTGCCTGCTTGGGCTTTCGGATCTCACGGCTGCTGCGCTTTTGTCCCTTAGCCATTGCCAAATGTCCTTTCGAGAAGACTTGCGTCATCACCAAGCGGCGACGCGCTGAGCAATTCGATATCGTCTTCGGTCGTCATGCGCTCATGACACTCTTCTTCATTGCGGATGCGGTACTGAGGCGAGTTTTCCCTCGGCGGCAATGTGGCAGTGATGCGGTATGGCCACATGCCGGATCCACGCTTGAGCCGCACAGTCTGCCCTATCGCGAAGCGATGGATTGCTGGGTCGCGCCGGGTCGGATGATTGCCTCGCATGAGGGTTTTCGTGGTCATGATTGTTTGTCCTTTTCCAGCACGCCTTCGAGGTCTGCCGGATTGATCGGTACCATCTGCTGTTTCGGGCTTTCCGTGTCGATTGCCGGCAAATGGATGAATGTCTTGGTCCGCAGCCAAGCAACCCGGGAGACGCCCTCGATCAATTCTTCGTCGCGATCGACACGGTAGGCTCCGGCCGGTTGCGGCACATCAAGGCCCGCGAACGAAAATGGGGATGCGAAGTGAACGACGGTTTCTATGGTGCGACTGGTCATGGCTGCGTACTCCGCAGGATTGCGCGGGATGCGCCCCGCAACGCTCCGACGCTACGTTCGTGGTCAGCGTCAGGGATCATTCCAAGGTTCGAACCGGGCGAGATAGGTGCCGGATCGATGCCCTGCATTCGCTTTCGAGAATTCGGTGGTGGATGGCGGGTCGAAGGTCTCTGACACCGCGAAAAGCCAAGTCGGCCAAATCAACGAGTTTTTTTGTATACGCCTATTTCGAGATTTCTTCAACGTGAAATCGGCAAAAAACGGACGCGAAATGAATATTAAATCATCTTATTTCGACCATTAACTTCAAATTATAACCTTCAATATTCTCACGTTATCTTCCAATATTTAAAATCATTGCGCTATAAGTTTCTTCTGATTTCAGAATGGCAATAATTATTTTTGGCACTCCTATCATTCGAGTGCCAGAGGCGCTATATATGTGGGGTGGTTGCCCTATGCGCCGACCGCAGAAAGAACTTCCATGAAATTCCAGCCACTTCACGAGTGCGTCGTTATCCGACGCGCCGAAGGCAATATCAAATCCAGGGTGGCACCACTTTTTCGGACGCAGAGATCGGCACCGACGGCGTGGATCTCATGGCCATGAAGGAGGCCGATATCATGGGAGCCTTTGCCACGAGCGAAGCGGCCAAGAAAACGGGCTGATCCCGGCTCTGCGACCCCAAGAACAAACTGGACGTGCATCATGTCTGCCAAGGAAATCAGATTTTCGACCGATGCCCGCGACCGCATGCTGCGCGGAGTCGAAATCCTCAACAATGCCGTCAAGGTCACGCTCGGCCCGAAGGGCCGCAACGTCATCATCGACCGCGCCTTTGGTGCCCCGCGCATCACCAAGGACGGCATGGCCGTCGCCAAAGAAATCGAGCTTGCCGACAAATTCGAGAACATGGGCGCGCAGATGGTGCGCGAAGTGGCCTCGAAGACCAACGATCTCGCCGGAGACGGCACCACCACTGCAACAGTGCTCGCCGCCTCCATCCTGCGCGAGGGCGCAAAGCTTGTTGCCGCCGGCATGAACCCGATGGATCTGAAGCGCGGCATCGACCTTGCCGTCGCTGCCGTCGTCAAGGACATCCAGGCACGGGCCAAGAAGGTCGGGTCATCGGACGAGGTCGCACAGGTCGGCACCATCGCCGCCAATGGCGACGCTGCGGTCGGAGCGATGATCGCCAAGGCGATGGACAAGGTCGGAAATGAGGGCGTCATCACCGTCGAGGAAGCCAAGACCGCCGAAACCGAACTCGACGTTGTCGAAGGCATGCAGTTCGACCGGGGCTATCTGTCGCCCTATTTCGTCACCAACGCCGACAAGATGCGCGTCGAACTGGAAGACCCCTACATCCTCATTCAGGAAAAGAAGCTCGGCAATCTGCAGGCGATGCTGCCGATCCTCGAAGCCGTGGTCCAGAGCGGCAAGCCGCTGCTGATCATTTCCGAGGATGTCGAAGGCGAGGCACTGGCGACGCTTGTCGTCAACAAGCTGCGTGGCGGCCTGAAGGTTGCTGCCGTCAAGGCGCCGGGGTTTGGCGACCGCCGCAAGGCGATGCTGGAAGACATCGCCATCCTGAGCGCTGGCCAAATGATATCGGAGGATCTCGGCATCAAGCTCGAGAATGTCACCGTCGACATGCTCGGCCAGGCCAAGCGCGTGCTGATCGACAAGGACACTACCACGATCATCGACGGCTCCGGCGCGAAAGCCAGCATTGCCGCGCGCATCCAGCAGATCAAGATGCAGATCGAGGAAACCACGTCTGACTACGACAAGGAAAAGCTGCAGGAGCGCCTGGCCAAGCTCGCCGGCGGCGTTGCTGTCATCCGTGTCGGCGGCGCGACCGAGACCGAGGTCAAGGAAAAGAAGGACCGCATCGACGATGCGCTGAATGCCACACGAGCCGCCGTGGAAGAAGGCATCGTTGCCGGTGGCGGCGTAGCCCTGCTGCGCGCCAAGACTGCTTTGGCAGCACTTACCGGGGCGAATGCCGACGTGACTGCCGGCATCTCGATCGTGCGGAAAGCGCTTGAAGCCCCGGTCCGGCAGATCGCCGAGAACGCCGGCGTCGAAGGCTCTGTCGTCGTCGGAAGGCTTCTGGAAGCGAAAGATCCCAATCAGGGCTTCAACGCGCAGACGGAATCCTATGTCGACATGAACAAGGTCGGCATCGTCGATCCCGCCAAGGTCGTGCGAACAGCCCTGCAGGACGCCGGCTCGATCGCGGCACTCCTGATCACCGCCGAAGCGATGATCGCCGATATCCCGCCCAACACCTCCAACGGAAGCCCCACCAGCATGGGCGGCATGGGTTACTGAGCAACGCCTGAACCATCTGGCTGCATCGCGGCCAGAAGATGAATGAAACCCCATCAACAAGGAACGTTTCCATGGCCATGCAAACCAACCAAAAGCAGTCCATCGCCGCACGATGGGAGAACTACCAACCGTCCAAGTCGACACTCGTTTGGACGTGCATTGGCACGGCCGTCGGCACCATGATCGTCGGCTTCAGCTGGGGCGGCTGGGTTACCGGCGGCACCTCGCAGGCACTTGCGATGACAGCCGGCGATGTGGCGCGCGGTCAACTCGCCTCGACCATATGCGTCGAGAGGTTCAATGCAGCACCTGACGCAGCATCGAAGCTGACTGAATTAAAGGCCAAGACCGTGGGCTACGAGAGACAAAAGTTCATCGAGACGGGAGGTTGGGCAATCATGCCCGGAGAAACCGCTCCCGATCGACGCGCCTCGATCGGCTGCGCCACCGCACTCGCGACCTGAATCTTTCCCGCAACCACATGGATCTTTCGTCCCGGTGTCGCCGTGCATTCCCTCAATCCGTCAACGCAAGGAGCGTGAAGAATGATCTCTTTTGTGAAGAAGGGCGAACTGCAATCGTCAAAGGTCGAACTGAAGCCATCTGCCATTAAAGACGAGAACAACCGCTTCGAACAGATTCGGAAGGCCGCGGCGGAAAGGCACCGGAAATCAGATACAGACGGCACACGCCGCCGTGCCCGACAGGCCGCCGAGGACAATCGGCTTCTCTGACAGCTCTACCCACGATGGCCCGCCGCTTCATCTCGGACCTTCCGCCGCCATTGGTCGAATGGCCTCGATGGGGTTTCTGCGTACCGCTCGTGTCGGTCCATCAGACATCGCCTCATCCAGAGGGTCAACCGCGCAGTTCACAATTAGGTGACGGCCGGACATCAAAACGCTTGGAAGAAGTCCCGGTAACGCCTCGCGTAACAGCGGCACGCACAGGTCGTGCTTGTCTTCGCCAATGCCGAAGTTGCACCCGATAGGGGCTGCTGGCAGATCCGCTCAACGCAGCGGCGTCTGACGAGCGTTCTTTCGGATGTTCATTCGGACCCTCCGAGATTGGCTGAAGCCTGGTAACTCCAGTCTCCTCGGTCCGGTCCGAATGGACAACCTATTGAATGCTGACATCTAACTGATGCGATACTGGCATTTTGTATACAAGCGATGATGATCGTGTTGACAAACCTGTATATTAGAGTTTCCTTACGTAATCCGAGCCGCAGAGAACAGGTAACCCAACGCCGGATACCAACAATGGGGAACGCCATGATCAACAGACGCGCGACTTTGAAATCGTTGGCGCTGGGCGCCGTTTCGGCATTGGCGATCGCAGCCGTCGGCCCGCTTCCGGCGCAAGCCGCAAACAAGGAACTCAAGATCGGGTTCGTCGGTGTGGCCAGCGGTCCCGCCGCGGCCTGGGGCACCTCCAACGTGCGTTCGATGCAGACGCGCGCCGACTGGCTCAATGAAACCGGCGGCGTGAAGATCGGCGACGACACCTACAACATCACTATCGTCACCTTCGATGACCAGAAGGACCCCAAGCGCGCCATCGCCGGCATGGAAAAGATGGCACAGGAGGGCATCCACTATGTCGTCGGGCCGAATGTCGACGACGGGGCGGCCGCCGTCCGTCCGGTGGCCGAGTCCCAGGGGATCATCTACTTCCCCTACGCCTTCCCGAAATCGCTCTATGTCGCGCCGGCCTCCAACGCCGTGCTCGGCATGGTCGCCAACTATCAGTCGGGTCCGGCGATCTACAAATATCTGATGGACAACAAGGGCATCAAGAAGATCGCCTTCATCGCTGCCAACGAATCCGATCCGCTCAGTCAGCGCGACAGCGGTGTCGCTGCCGCCAAGGCGCTCGGCCTCGACGTCGTCGCCGAGACTGACACCTATCAGAACGATACGCGCGACTTCACGCCGGTGCTGACGCCGATCGTGGCGCTGAAGCCGGACCTGCTCGTGCTTTCGGGCGTGGCGCCTGCCAATGCGCCGCTGCTCATCCGCGCGGCACGCGAGCTCGGCTACCAGGGCCTGATCTCGGCCGAGACGGCGCAGGACGCGACGGTGCTTCAGGAAGGTGCCGGTGAACTGGCCAACGGCTTCATCTCGGTCGGTGGCGCCTCGACACCGGAGATCCGCACGCCGATGATGGACGAATTCATCGATCGCTACACTAAGAAGTTCGGTGAATACAACGACGAGTCCAACACCAAGGTCTATGCGCTCGAATACATTATCGAGACGCTGAAGGCGAACCCCAAGGCAATCGACAGTGTCGACGAGTTCAAGAAGACCATTGACACATTCTCCGCGCCCAACCCTTACGCCAAGGGTGGCACGCTGAAATATGTCGGCACGTCCTCCTTCGGACAGAAGCGGCAGGTTTCGGTGCCGATGGTGGTGACCGAGTTCGAGAACGGCGCCTTCAAGACGCTGTTCGTCGGGGAAGTGGACTGACATCCGCCTGACACGTCAATCGAGGTTCGGGAGCGATCCCGAACCTCCCGCGGAGCGGACTTCCCGCCATGGAACAGGTGATCGCCAACGGGCTCTATCTCGGCGCCCAGTACGCCTTGGTCGCGCTCGGACTGACCTTGATCTTCGCACTGATGAACGTGCTCAATTTCGCCCATGGGCAGATGTATGTCCTGGGCGGCTTCGTCACATATACGGTCTACGGCCAATTCAAGCTGCCCTTCGCCGTGGCGCTGGTCTGTTCGGGCGTGACGCTCGCCATCATCGGCGCGCTGATGGAAAGATTCCTCTTTCGCACCGTCATCAGGCGCAGCAAGCGTGAAGAGAGCACGATGCTGCTAGCGGCAGCCACCGCCTTCTTTCTCGATGCCGTGATCCTGCTCCTGTTTGGCGAGAAGCAGCGCGGCGTCCCCAAGATCGTCAGCGGCGTGTTTGTTTCCGACGGGCTGATCATGCCCTACGACCGCATCGTCGTCGGCGTGGTCGCGATCCTGATGATCGCTGCGTTCATGCTCTACATGCAATACAGCAAGCCGGGCCGTGCGATGCGGGCGCTGGCTCAGGATCGCATCGCCGCCCAACTCATGGGCGTGAAGGTCGACCGCTATACGATGATCGGCTTTGCGCTCGGCGCGATGCTCGCCGGCGTGGTCGGCGGGCTGCTGGTCAGCATCACCGGCGTTAATTCGGGCATTGGCGGGCCGATCTCGGTCAAGGCCTTTTTGATGGTGATGATCGGCGGTGCCGGCGTCGTCGGCGGCGCCATTGCCGGCGGCTTCATCCTCGGCATGATGGAATCGGTCGGCCTCACGGTGCTGCGCCAATATGGCGACGTCACCTACCTCGTCATCTTTGCGCTGCTCATGGTCTTCCTCAGCATCCGCCCAAATGGGCTGATGGGCAAACCGTGGGGCTGATGCGATGAAGACAGCAACGTCCACCAGGATCATCTGGGCCGTCGTTGTCCTTCTGGTGCTACTGGTCGGTGTGCCGCTGCTCATCAGCGCGAGCGGCCGAACCGACCTCTATTACACCCTGACCTCGGTTGCGCTGCTCAGCATCATCAGCGCCGGCGTCTGGATCACCTTCTACATCGGCTGCATCAACATAGGGCAGGGCGCCTATGCGCTGATGGGCGGCTATGTGTCGGCGATCCTGGTCATGAACTACGGCGTGTCCTTCTGGCTGACCTTGCCGCTGGCCGGCCTGTTCTGTGCCGGCGCGAGCGTGCTCATCGGGCTGCCGATCCTGCGGCTGCGCGGTGTCTATTTCGCCATGGTCACGCTGGTGCTCACCGAGGTTACGCGGCTGCTCGCCCTGGCCCTGCCGGTGACCAACGGCGCCAAGGGCATCGTCAGCATCCCCTTGCCGACCGGCATCAGCATCTTCGGCCTCACACTGGTTCCCGATTTCGCCACGCTGGCCAACCCCCGGCTCGCCTTCTACATCGTGGCCGTACTGATGATGGCGCTTTGTTTCCTCGGCCTCTACCGGCTCGTTCATTCGCGCATCGGCCAGCTCTGCCAGTCGCTGCAGCAGAACGAGGAGCTGGCGTCCTCCATCGGCGTCGACATCGCCTATCTGCGCATCATCGCCTATGCGATCTCGTCCTTCCTGGGCGGCGTCGGCGGGGCCATGTTCGCCTCGATCTCGCAGTCGATCTATCCGTCGAGCTTCACCGTCACCGACTCCATCAACTTCATGCTCAACTGCTTCCTCGGCGGGCTGGGCTACGTGCTCGGCCCGATGCTCGGCACCTTCGTGCTCTATTTCGGCTGGGACATGCTGTTCCAGACCGGCGAATACCAACTGCTGATATTCTCTACCGTTCTGATTGCACTGATGCTCGTCCTGCCCAACGGCCTGTTGAGCCTGACGCTGCCCGGCAAGAGGAGCGCCTGACGCCATGGCCGACATCCTCGAGATCGTTGGGCTCACCAAGCGCTTCGGCGGCCTGGTCGCTGTCAACGACGTGTCATTTTCCGTGCGCGAGCGCGAGATCCTGTCGGTGATCGGGCCGAACGGCGCCGGCAAGTCGACGCTGTTCAAGCTCATCGCTTCCTTCTTGCGGCCCACCAATGGTGAAGTGCGCTTCAAGGGTGAGCGGATTTCGGGACTGGCGCCGCATATCGTGGCCCGTAAGGGCGTGGTGCGCACCTTCCAGGAAACCACCATCTTCAGGAACATGACCGTGCACGACAATGTCGTGACGGCGCACCACCTGCGTTCGCAGGCCAGCCTGGCCGGCTTCTATTTCGGCAGTACCGCCGCCCGTCAGGATCTGGCGGCATTCGGCCGCTCGGCCGACGAGATACTTACCTTCCTCGGCCTTGTGCCGATGCGCAACGAGATTGCCAGCACCCTGCCCCACGGCCATCTCAGGGCACTCGGCATTGCCATCGGACTGGCGACCAACCCGGCGGTGATCCTGCTCGACGAACCGTTCGCCGGCATGAACCATGACGAGACCCGGCGCGCGGTCGGGATGGTGCGCAAGCTGCGCGACCGCGGCATTACCGTGCTTCTGGTGGAGCATGACATGGCTGCTGTCATGAACATTTCGGATCGTATCGTCGTCCTCAACTTCGGCCAGAAGATCGCCGAAGGCACGCCTTCCGAAATCCAGCGGGACCCGATGGTGATCGAGGCCTATCTCGGCGCCGAAGACGAAGCGATCGGATTGTAGGCCATGGATCCGCTGCTCAAATTCGCCGACGTCGAACTCTACTACGACCACGTCTATGCGCTGAAGGGCGTGTCGCTGGAGGTGCGCGAGGGCGAGACGGTAGCGCTGATCGGCGCCAATGGGGCCGGCAAGACCTCGATCCTGCGGGCCATCACCGGCCTCAAGAAGCCACGCAAGGGCGAGATCCACTATCGCGGCAAGCGCATCGACGGCACCGCGCCCGACGAGATCGTCCGCATGGGCATCTCCATGGTGCCGGAGGGCCGTCGTGTCTTCCCCTTCATGACGGTCCGCGACAATCTCTTGATGGGAGCCTTCACGCGGAGCGACAAGGCCGAGATCCAGCAGAACATCGACATGGTGTTGACGCGCTTTCCCCGGCTGAAGGAGCGCTACGCCCAGCAGGCTGGAACGATGAGCGGCGGCGAGCAGCAGATGCTGGTGATCGGCCGCGCGCTGATGGCCCGGCCGCGCCTGCTGCTGCTCGACGAGCCGTCGCTCGGGATCGCACCCAAGCTGGTGCAGGACATCGCGCGGTCCATCGTGGCCATCAATCGCGACGAGAAGGTCAGCGTGCTGCTGGTCGAACAGAATTCGCGCATGGCCCTGCGCATTTCGCAGCGCGCCTATGCGCTGACCACCGGCAAGGTGGTGCTCAGCGGCAGCTCGGCCGAGATGCTGACCGACGAGCGGGTGAGGCACCTTTATCTCGGCGGCGAAGTATAGGCGAGACGGACATGCGCATCCTCGTCATAAATCCCAACACTACGGCCTCGATGACCGACAAGATCGGCAAGGCGGCTGAAGCCGCCGCATCGGCCGGAACCGATATCGTTGCGGTCAACCCGACGGACGGCCCGCCCAGCATAGAGGGCTATTTCGACGAGGTGTTCGCCGTGCCGGGCATCATCGCCGAAATGGCGCGGGCCGGTGACATGGATGCTTATGTCATTGCCTGCTTCGACGATACCGGACTCGACGCTGCGCGATGTGCCACCAACGCGCCGGTCATCGGCATCGGCGAGGCGGCGTTTCACCTGGCAACCCTGGTCGCCGGCAAGTTCAGCGTCGTCACCACGCTCGCGCGCTCGGTGCCCGCCATCGAGTACAATCTGATGCGATATGGGCTGGCCTCACGCTGCGCCAGAGTCCGCGCCTCAAATGTCGCCGTGCTTGACCTCGAGCTGCCTGGCTCGGATGCCCGCCGCAAGATCTCGGGCGAGATAGGCCGGGCCATCGCCGAGGACCACGCCGAGGCGATCGTGCTCGGCTGCGCCGGAATGACCGACCTGGCCGAAGAGCTGTCGCAAGAGCATGGGGTGCCGGTGCTTGACGGCGTAGCCTGCGCGGTCAGGCTGGCCGAAGTCGTTTCGGCGTTGGGGCTCAAGACGTCCAAGGCGGGCGGCTATGCCACGCCGTTAGCCAAGCGTTACGCGGGATCCTATGCGTCCCTGTCGCCGTCAGGCGAGGCGGCCGCCAAGACTTGAGCGGCGCGGGACGGGATTGACCGGCCGGCGCCGCATGTGGGATTCCTGCGGCTGGCGCGACCGGGTTCGATGACTGCCAACGGCGAGCGCTGAACGGAGAGCTTGCCAGAAACGATGTACATGTCGACGGTTCTGCGACCCGAAAACGACAGCGACAGGCCCGCGGCGCGCTGGGCCCCGATCTATCGCGGCCTGAGAGATGCTATTGTTGGTCATCGCCTCGCGCCCGGCACGAAGCTGCCCGAGGACGAGTTGGCGTCGATCTATTCGGTCAGCCGCACCGTCATCCGCGCAGCGCTTCAGGCGCTCGCCCATGACCGACTCGTCCGGCTCGAGCGCAATCGCGGCGCCTTTGTCGCCCATCCGTCGCCCAGGGAGGCGCGCGAGGTGCTCGAGGCACGCGCCCTGATCGAACCGAAGGTGGCCGCACTTGCCGCCGAAATGGCCACGCCGGAAGACATTCTCCTCCTGCGCCGGCATCTCGAAAAGGAGCGCGAGGCGCTGCATGCCGGTCGCGACAGCGACGCCATCATGCTGTCGGCGCGCTTCCATGTCGGTGTCGCCGAAATCGCCAATCATTCCATCCTGACCGGGTTCGTGCGTGATCTCGTTTCACACTCCTCGCTGATTATCGCGCTCTACTGGAAACGGCGCGACACCACTTGCGAGAGCCATGCGCACCACGCACTTGTTGATGCCATCGAGGCAGGGGAAGCCTCGGAGGCCGCCGCGCTTATGAAGAGCCATTTGGTCGATCTGCTGTCCGGCTTGGACCTCGCGCGCGCTGGTCAACGTCCCGACAGGCTGGCCGATATTCTCTGCTGATTTTTCGCGCGCGTTGATCCACGCCGATTTGATGTGGACCCGTGCGATCTCGGCGTCCGCGAGATGGGCCAACGCCGCTGGCGGAGAAGGGTGCTCAGCCTCTGCGTCGCCTCCATGACGAGGTGCAAACAGCGTCTCGGTTTGGCATTGTGAAGCTGCTTGGAGAGCCCGACGCAAGGCGAACGCCGAGCATCTCCTCGCTTCACTTCGTGGCACGCAGGATTTGGTAGGCCCGCTGGATCTACCAAGTCATCGCTCAAAGCGATGTGCGGTAGAGCTTGCCCAGACCTTCGATCGGACTGCCATAGCCACCCAGGCGCAGCATGTGCCAGGCCATGGCATGGTTGCTCGACGTCACCGGCTTGCCAAGCTTCGCTTCGACACGCTCGGCAATACGGGCGACGCGCAGGCTGGTGCAGGACACGAACACCGCCTCGCATTCATCCGACGAACCGACATCGAGGATGGCTCTTTCGATCGCTTCGGTTGTGATGCGGGCAACGAGATTGTCGTCCGGCTCGTTGAACGAGCCCATGACGGGAATCTCAAGCCCGCGCGTCATGAAGGCTTCCCGTAGCGTGTGGTTGATGGTGGCGATGTAGGGTGTGAGAAGCGCGATCTTCTTGGCCCCCATCGCCATGAAGGCGGCGAGTGCCGCGGTCACAGGATCGGTGACCTTCACTTCCGGCATGACTTCCCTGACCCGCTTGGCAATCTGGCTCTCGCCGATCACCAGCGCGCCCGAGGTGCAGCCGAAACCGATGACGTCGAAGCGCACGTCGGGCAAAAGACCGACGGTGCCGGGGATATCGGCTTCCATCTTGCGCAGATTGTCGGGCGTGATCTCGACAGGCGAGTGCAGCCGCGCCTCGTAGAGTGCTACGCCCTCGGGCAAAGCAAAACGGAACTCGTCTTCGATGGTCTGGTCGGTGCGCAGCACTAGAAGGCCGAGATTGGCCGTCTGGCCGATTCCATCGTCTGTTTCGAATGGAATGTTCTCGATATTCGAGACAAGGCCGGCGGCTGCGGCGGGTTGTGCGGCGATGGTCATGATCTGCCCTTCTATGTCTGGGAGGCGCTGCGTCAGCTGACGGCTGCGAGCCGGGGATGCTCGGAAGCCGGTGGCTCGCCGCCGAGGTAGAGATGGCGCATCGCAGGATCGGCCAGCAGGTCCGCCGCCCTGCCCTCGATCGCCACTTTGCCGAGCGACAGCACATAGGCCCGGTCGGCAACACCTAGTGCTTCGAAGGCGTTTTGCTCGACCATGACGATGCACATCCCGGTGCGGTCGCGGATCTCGGCGATCGCGGCAAAGACTTCGTGCATCATCAGGGGCGACAGGCCCGCCGAGGGTTCGTCGAGTAACAGCACCTTCGGGTTGGAGATCAGAGCGCGGGCCAGCGAAAGTATCTGGCGCTCGCCACCCGACAAAGCCGAAGCCTTGCGTTCTTGCTTGGAGGCCAGAGAAGGATATTGCGCCATCAACTCGGCATAGCGCTCGTTGCGTTCGGCCACCGGCAGATGTCGCGCGCCAAGCAGGATGTTGTCGGCGACCGTAAGCGTAGAAAACACATTGTCGGTCTGCGGCACAAAACCCATGCGATGGTGTTTGACCTTGTCATGGACGGCAACTGCACTGACATCGCGGCCTTCCATCTCGACCGCCCCGCTGCGTGGCCTGACGAAGCCGGCGATGCATTTGAGAAGAGTGGACTTACCGCAGCCATTGGGGCCGAGAATGGTGACGATCTCGCCGCCAGATGCGGTCAGGTCAATGCCCTGCAGGATATCGGGACCATCGCCATAGCCGGCGCGCACATTGTTGACGCGGATCATGCCGACACCTTCTGCCTTGCCACCGACTTGCCGAGATAGGCCTCGACGACGCGCTCGTTTTCGGTGAGCTCGCGCGGGGCGCAATCGGCGATGATCTCGCCGCGGTCGAGCACGATGCAGCGGCCGCACAGTTCACGGATGAAATGCATGTCGTGTTCGACCACCAGCATCGCTACACCGCGCTTGTTGAACGCCTTGAGCAACTCGACCATGCGCCCGCGCAGCTGCGGATGCACGCCCGCCGTTGGCTCGTCGAGGCAAAGCAGCTTTGGCCGGGTGCGCAAGGCGACCGCGATGGAAAGCAGCTTCTTCTGCCCGCCCGACAGCGAGCTTGCTGGCTGATGGGCGACAGGCGCGAGCGCGAACTGCTCGATCAGTTCTTCCGCCTCGGCGTCGTCGCTGCCTCTGCTGCTGAAGGCATCGAGCAGCCCTGCCCCGTCGCGCGATCCGGCGCGCAGCACCTCGCGTACGGTCATGCGGTGCGGCATCGACGGCAGCTGGAAGGTGCGCACCAGGCCCTGTCGCGCGATCTTGTGCGAAGGCATTCCCGCGACGCTCTTGCTGAGGAACAGGATATCGCCGGCATCGGGGCGTGAAAAGCCCGAGACGATGTTGAGCAGGGTCGACTTGCCCGAACCGTTCGGTCCGAGCAGGCCGACGATCTCGTCGGCGCCGATGCGAAAGCGAACGTCGCTCAGCACCTTATGAGCGCCGAACGCTTTTGCGACGCGCTCGGCGGTCAGGACAGCTTCAGCCATTTTGCTTGCCTCCGATACGTTCGGGGATCAGGCCCTGCGTGCGCCCCATCAGGAAGGCGAGCAGGCCGCCGCCGACCAGCGTCAGGCGCATCGCTGCGACATATTCCGAGGGCAGGCCAAGCGCGTCCTTCACGAAGGGAACGAAGGCGAACAGGAACTGCATCAGGATCGCGCCGACGATGGCGCCGAGATGGTTGCCCGAGCCGCCGATGATGACCATCGCCCAGATCAGGAAAGTCTCGGAACTGACCAGCTGGTCAGGACCGACGAAGGTGACGTAGTGGGCGAAGACGAAGCCGGAAGCGGCGGCGAGAACGGCCGCGACCATCAACGTCTGTGTCTTGAGCGCTGCCAGGTCGTAGCCGAGCGAAGCGGCCAGTTGCGGCTCCTCGCGCATCAGCTTGAGCGCGAGCCCGTAGCGGCTGGTGGTCAGGCGCTGGCAGAGCCACCAGGCGGCGAGAAGCAGGAGCACGCACAGGCCTAGCGTCATCAGCGGCCCCATCGGGCGCGGCATGTCGCCGAACAGCAGCGGAATGCCGCTGACGCCTTGTGCGCCGCCGGTCAGCCAGGCCTCGTTGTTGGCGAGGATACGCAGCACTTCGGCAACAGCGAGCGTGGCGATGCCCCAGTAGTCGGCGCCGAGATTGCGGCCGAGCCGGGCGAAGGCGGCAGCGACCACGACGGCGAAGACGATGCCGAGCGCGATGCCGGCGACCGGGCCAAGCTGGTGCGAGAAGGCGATCGCCGCGCCATAGGTGCCGCAGCCGAACAGGATCACCTGGCCGAAATTGACCAGCCCGGCAAAGCCGACCTGCAGGTCGAGACTGAGCGACAACAGCCCGTAGAGGCAGGCCATGATCGCGACATGGATGAGGAACTCAAACACGTTTCACCTCCGAGACGAACAGGCCGTAGGGCTTCATCAGAAGTACGACGACGAGCAGCAGGAAGGATGCGGCGGTGGCATATGCCGCAGGAATGAACAGCACGGACTCGCCGAACAGCGGCCCGAAATTGACATTGGTGACCATCGTTTCGGCAGCGGCGATCACGACAGCGCCGACGGCAGCACCGAGTGCATTGCCGAGCCCGCCCAGGATTGCGGCGGCAAACACCGGCAGCAGCATGTCGAGGCCGAGCTGAGCGCTCATCTCGCCCTTGACCGACAGGCCAATACCGCCAAGTGCGGCCATCACGCCGGACAGAAGGACGACGGTGTTGGTGACCTTGCGGGTGTCTATACCAGTGGCGCTGGCGAGCACGGAATTGGTGGCGGTGGCACGCATGCAGCGGCCGAGGTCGGTGCGGAACAGGATCAGCGCGAAAACGGCGATTGCAAGCGCGCTGATGCCGACCGACATCAGTTGATGCTCGGTCAGGCGCGCGCCGAGGAACCGCAGCGGCGGGTTGATCTCCAGCTCGAAGCGCTTGGGCCTGGGGCCAGCCGTGACGAGGAAGATCGCCGAAAATACCATGGAAAGCGCCAGCGAACCGATCATGGCGATGGCCGAGCCGGCGCGCAGCAGGCGTTCGAAAACGACGACGTTGAGCACCACAGCGATGATGCCGACCAGCGCGCAGGCGGCGATGGCAGCAACCACCAGCGGCAAGCCGGCCATCTGCAGGCCAAGCGCCAAAAGCGCGCCGGTCGTCGCATATTGTACAAGCGCTACGTTGGGAAAGCGGATCAGCGAATAGACGCTGCTCAACCCGATGGCGATCAGCGCCAGGTCGACCGCGCGGATCAGGACGTCGACGACAAACTGGACCATGCTCTTTTCTCATAAGGGGAATTCAGCGCAGCCTGCGAGGCGCGTGCGCGAAAGGGGCAGGCGTGGCGCCAGGTGCCGGCCTGCCCCGAAGACCTGGCATCAGCGCTGCTGAACGCCGTCCTCGATCTTCAGCTTGAGGTAGGGTTGCTTGGAACGCTGGCGGTCGGCATCGAAGGTGATGTCGCCGGTGGCGCCCTTGTAGCCGTTGCCGATTTCCTTCAGCGCGGCGGTGATCGCCTTCGGCTCGGCCGAGCCGGCCTTCTCGATGGCCGCGGCGGTCATCATCACGGCGTCGTAGCCATAGCCGTTGAAGCTGGTCTTGAAGGGCTCGTTGTACTTGGCCTTGTAGGCGGTTTCATAGGCAGCGCCATCGGGGCCGATGTAGTTCAGGTCGAGGCCATACTGGCCCTGGACGAATTTCGGGTCGGCGTCAGAGGTGCACATCGACAGATAGATGGCGTACCACGGCGTCGAGTTGATGCCGAGCTCGAAAGACTCACGGTTGATTGTCGCGGCTTCCTTGCCATAAGCCGAGTAGACATAGACGTCGGGCTCGCTGCGTTCCATCTGCTGCAGTTCGCGGCGGTAAGTGGTCTGGCCCTCGGTATACATCACCGTGGTGACAACTTCGCCGCCAAGCGCTGAAAAGGCCTTCTGGAACTGTTCGGCGACGCCCTGGCCATAGGCGTTGTTCGGCACGATCACCGCCGCCTTCTTCCATTTGTTATCGACCACGTCCTGGGCAGCGAAGCCGGAGGATACGTTGTCTAGGCCGATCAGCGAGAACGAACCGTCGCCGAGGCCGCGAATCTTGCCGCTGGACGAACCGATATTGAGATGCACGCGCCCTTCCTGGACCAGGTACTGGCCGACCGGGATGGTGATGCCGGAAGAGTATTCACCAATCACCACCGGCACGTTGTCGACGGTGACCAGCTTCTTGGCCGCGTCGAGCGCGGACGGCGCGCGACCGCCGGAGTCCTCGACAATGACGCGAAGCTTCTTGCCGCCAAGCACGCCGCCATTCTCGTTGATCTTGTCGACGGCAAGTTCGATGCCGCGGCGCTGGTCGTCGCCGAGCGTGGCACTCGCGCCGGACAGCGGCACGACGGCGCCAAGAACGACCTCCTGGGCCAATGCGGGCATGCTGCCCAGCGCAAGACAAGCGGCAGCTAATAGGGCTTTGTGCATTTTCATCTCCATTCGTTTCGTTGTCGGCCGGGCCGCTACGTGGCGCCCGGTCCCCTCTTTATCGAAGATATGTAGACACAGAATTTTTCAGAAGTGAATACACATAATGATGCACTTTCGATTTTATCCGCAGGATCGCTGAAAGGGCTTGTTTTGTGCGGTTTCCGGTGCGGCTTCATGCTGCAGCGCACAGGCCCGCCGACCGTTCCGCCACGCTGTTTTCAGGCACGCGAAGCGACGTCGGAAACCAGGGAAAGGAGGCCCGAGCTGAACGGTTCGGGCCGGCCGAATCCTATTCGGCGGCAATCGCCAGCGGGCGCTGCTCGAAAGCCTGTTCAAGCGATGCCCATTTGGCACGCGCCAGCTTGAGGTTGCATTCCTTGACGTGCCCGTAGCCGCGAATCTCTTCCGGCACCTCGGCAATCGCGACGGCGGTCGCCAGATTGTCCGGCGTCAGGCCAACGAGCAGGCGTTCGATGCGGGCTCGGTATTCCACGACAAGCGCGCGTTCGGTGCGGCGCTCGGCGCTGTAGCCGAACGGATCGAGTGCGGTGCCGCGCAGGCGCTTGAACTTCGCCAGCACACCGAAGGCGCCCAGCATCCACGGACCAAAGGTCATCTTGGCCGGCTCGCCGGTGTTGGGATCCTTCTCGGCCAGAAGCGGCGGCGACAGGTGGAATGTCAGCTTGCCCTTGCCATCGAAAGTCTCGGCCAGTTGCTTGCGGAACGTGCCGTCTGAATAGAGCCGCGCCACCTCGTATTCGTCCTTGTAGGCCATCAGCTTGAACAGATAGCTGGCGACGGCGTCGGAGAGCTTGCCTTCAGAGCCCGTCAATGCCCTTTCGCGGGCGCGCACCTGATCGACGAAGGCGCGGTAGTCGCTTGCGTAGGCAGCATTTTGATAGGCGGTGAGGAACGCCACGCGTCGTGTCACCGCCTCGTCGAGCGACTGCGAGGCAACACGATGGCCAAGCGGTGAGTTGGCCTGCGTCCTGGGCAGCAAGGCATCGACGGCCGCACGATCCGCTGCGGCAAGTCGGCCGAGGCGGAAGGCGGTGCGGTTCATGTCGACCGCCGCACCGTTGAGCTCAAGCGCCCTGTCGATGCTTGCCGAGGTCAGCGGGATCAGCCCACGCTGCCAGGCATAACCGACCATGAACAGATTTGTGCCGATGGAGTCGCCGAGCAACTCCGTTGCGATCTGGGTAGCGGCAATCGTTTCCACCTGATCGGCGCCGGCGATGTCCTTGACCACGCCCGCAAGCCCAAGTCCCTGAACGCGGAAATTGGGGTCGCGGATGAAAGCGCCGGTGATTGTCTCTTCGGAGTTGAGCACGACGCGCGTCTTGCCATTGGCGATCGCGCCGAGCGCTTCCTTGCCGGCAGCGACGACAAGATCGCAGCCGAGCACGACGTCGGCCGAACGCGAAGAGATGCGCACCGCATGCAGGTCGTCCGGGGTCGGCGCAAAACGCAGGTGCGTGGTCACCGGCCCGCCCTTTTGCGCCATGCCGGCCATGTCGAGCGTCGAGCAGCCCTTGCCCTCGATATGAGCAGCCATGGCGAGGATCGCGCCGATGGTGATGACGCCGGTGCCGCCGACGCCGGTGACCAGCACGTTCCAGGGTGCGGTGAGTTCAAATGGTGTCGGTTCGGCGATCGGCCGCGCGGCGATCGTCTTCGGATCGATGTTCTTGGGCCGGCGCGGCCTCATGCCCTCAACCGTTACGAAGGACGGGCAGAACCCTTTCACGCAGGAGAAATCCTCGTTGCACGATGACTGGTCGATGCGGCGCTTGCGTCCGAATTCGGTATCGACGGGCGTCACCGACAGGCAGTTCGATTTCTTCGAGCAGTCGCCGCAGCCTTCGCAGATAAGTTCGTTGATGATGACGCGGCGCTCGACGCGCGGCTTGGGATCGCGCTTTCGGCGGCGGCGCTTCTCGGCAGCACAGGTCTGGTCGTAGACGATGCCCGACACGCCTTCGACCTCACGCAAATCGCGCTGCACGGCATCGAGTTCGTCGCGGTGGTGGATCGAAACATTGGCCGCGAATGGCTCCTGGCCCTGATATTTCTCGATATCGTCGGAAACAACGGCAATGCGCTCGACGCCTTCGGCTCGGAGCTGGTGTGTGATGCGCTGCGGGTTCAGCGTGCCGTCATGGCGCTGGCCGCCGGTCATCGCCGTCGCGTCGTTGAACAGGATCTTGTAGGTGATGTTGACCTTGGCGGCGACCGCCGCGCGGATGGCGAGCAGGCCCGAGTGGAAATAGGTGCCGTCGCCGAGGTTCTGGAAGATGTGGCGCGTCGGCACATAGGGCGCCTGGCCGATCCAGTTGGCCCCCTCCCCGCCCATATGTGTGTAGGTCGCAGTGTTGCGGTCCATGGCCTGCGACATCCAATGGCAGCCAATGCCCGCGAGTGCGCGGCTGCCTTCTGGCACGCGCGTCGAGGTGTTGTGCGGGCAACCCGAGCAGAAATACGGCGTGCGCTGTACCGGCGCGAGACTGGCAAGCTTGGCGCCGTCGATGTCGGAGAGCTTGCCAATGCGCTCAACCAGATCCTTGTCTTCGATGAAGGGCAGGATGCGCGCGGCGATGGCGCGGGCGATCTGGATTGCGGTGAGGTCGTCATGCGCTGGCAAAACGATGCGGTTTTCGCCATCGCGCTTGCCGAAGATGCGCGGCCGCCGCTCAGCCGGCATGTTGTATAGGATATCCTTGACCTGGCCTTCGATCAGCGGGCGCTTTTCCTCGACGATCAAAAGCTCTTCGAGCCCAGACGCAAAGGCGGTGATGCCCTCGGGCTCGAGCGGCCAGACCATGCCGACCTTGTAGACAGACAGGCCGAGTTCGACGGCGCGCTCTTCCGAGATCCCGAGTTCATCGAGCGCCTGGCGCACATCAAGATAGGACTTGCCTGTCGTCACGATGCCGAGGCGGCGGCGTAGACCGCCGAGCGCGACGCGGTCGAAACGGTTGGCGCGGGCAAAGGCGAGCGCCGCCGGCAACTTGAGATTGTGCAGTCGCCGTTCCTGCTCTTGCGGACTGTCAGGCCAGCGAATGCCAAGCCCGCCGGCAGGCATCTCAAAATCGCCTGGCGTGTTGAAGGCGAGGCGGTCGCTCGCAACAACGATCGAGGCGGAGGAATCGACGGTTTCGGCGATCAGCTTGAGGGCCGTCCAGCAGCCGGAATAGCGCGACAGCGCCCAGCCATAGAGGCCGAAGTCGAGGATCTCCTGCACGCCGGCCGGGTTGAGCACCGGGATCATCGCGTCCATCAGCGCATATTCGCTCTGGTGCGAGGTGGTCGAGGATTTACAGGTGTGGTCGTCGCCGGCGAGCAGCAGGACGCCGCCATGCGAGGAGGAACCGGCGAGGTTGCCATGGCGGAAGGCATCGCCCGAGCGGTCGACGCCTGGGCCCTTGCCGTACCACATAGAAAAGACGCCCTGCTTGTTGGCCTTCTCCATCAGGTTGATCTGCTGGGTGCCGAGGATCGCGGTCGCCGCGATGTCCTCGTTGAGCCCGGTCTGAAAGCGGATGTCGCTCGCCTCGGCAAACTTGCGCGCCTGGCTGAACGCCTGGTCGATGCCGCCCAGCGGCGAGCCGCGATAGCCGGTGACGAAGCCTGCCGTGTCGAGCCCGGCCTCACGGTCGCGCCGACGTTGCACCATGGGCAGGCGCACCAGCGCCTGGGTGCCGGTCACGTAGATGCGGCCGTCGTCCAGCAGGTACTTGTCGTCGAGCGAAACTGCCGGATTGGCCATCTGGATCTCCTGGGCGCGGATGTCCGCCCGGGCACGACCAGACGGAACTGACATGCGAGAGCAAAGTCAGCTCTCATGTAAATCCATTACTGTATACACATTGATCTGTCAACGCATCGAGCAACGCCTTGCCGCTTAGGCACAGCAAGGTATCGCTTCGACTGGTGGTGATTGCCGCCCTAGTCGGGACGGCCGAAGAAGATCCGCGCCAGGCCTTCCTTGGTCACTTCGACGGCGTGGGCCGAGCTCAGCGTGATGTGGCGCTCGATGAGCTCGCCGCCGGCGTCGCCGTCACGGCGCCTGAGGCATTCGATGATCGCGGCATGTTCGTCATAGGTGCCGCCGCGCCGGCGATTGCTCTCGAGATCGATGCGCCGGAAGAACCGGATCAGCGAATTGACGGCTTCGAGGGCGCTCAGCATACGCCTGTTCTTGGACAGGGTGACGATCGCGATGTGAAACGCTTCGTCGGCCTCGGCCACCTTCGCCCAATCCGTCGTCGGACCGAGATTGCTGTTGTTTTGCCAGATGGCGATGGTCTCGGCGATCTCGGCGTCGGTACCCCGCTCGCAGGCGAGCCGGAAGGCCGCCCGCTCGATCGCCGCGCGCAACTCATAGAGTTCCTGCACGCCCTCGGGCGTGATGTCGCGGGCGTGGAAACCGCGATTGGGCACGAAGGTCATGAAGCCATCGCGGGCGAGCCGGTTGAGCGCCTCGCGCACCGGTGTGCGCGACACGCCCAGCCTGGTTGCCAGCTCGACTTCGTTGACACGCTCGCCAGGCTTGAACCGGTACTCGACAGCCAACTCCTTGACCGCCTCGTAAACCTTTTCAACGCTGTCGGCAGCACGTCCAGTCTTCTTGGGCTTGGCTATCTTTTGCACCTGCGCTCCGTCTTCGGTCCGGCTGTCCATGGATTGAGCCCCGCTTAGCGGCCCAACGTCGCTCAACTAATGCCACGACGAAGTGCAGTCCACAATCCTCTTGTGGATACACTTGTGTCGACATATAGTCGCGACGCACTCGAACCGAAATATGGAGCATTAAGTCATGAGCAACATCACCCGAATTGACGTTGGCCCGCGCATGAGCCAGGCAGTCGTGCACGGCAATACCGTCTATGTGTCGGGGCAGGTCGCTCTCGATGCCGGCGGCGAAAGTGTTACGGCCCAGACCAAGAATATCCTCGACCGCATCGATGCCGTACTGGCCAAGGCCGGAACCGACAAGACCAAGGTCCTGTCGGCTTCGATCTGGCTCGCCGACATCGCCAGCTTCGCCGAAATGAACGCCGTGTGGGACGCGTGGGTCGCCACGGACAACGCCCCGGCCCGCGCAACCGTTGAATCGAAGCTCGCTGCGCCGCAGTTCACGGTCGAGATCGCTGTCATCGCCGCTCTCTGAGCCCAGCAGCACAACACGGAGATTTTGGGATGCGCGTTGCCGTGCTCGGCGCCGGAGTTGTCGGCGTAACCACCGCCTATGAACTTGCCCGTGACGGGCACGAGGTGACGGTCATCGACCGGCTTCCCGAGGTGGCAAGCGAGACCAGTTTTGCCAATGCCGGGCTTATCGCCCCCGGTCACGCCTACACCTGGTCCTCGCCCAAGGCGCCGCGCATCCTGCTCCGCTCGCTGTTCGACGACAGCCAGGCACTGCGCTTCAGGCCCAGCCTCGATCCGAGGCTGTGGGCCTGGTCGTGGAAATTCCTGATGAACTGTACCGCCGAGAAGGCGCGAACCAACACCAAGCGCAAGGTGCGCCTCTGCCGCTACTCGCAGGAGCGGCTGCAAGGCATCGTCGCGGATACAGGGGTCGACTATCACGGCCTCGACGGCGGCCTGCTCTATCTCTACCGCAAGCCCGAATCCTTCGCCCGCGGCTCAGCCAATACGCGCATCCTGTCCGAGGAAGGGCTGGAGCTGCGCACCGTCTCCCCCGACGAGGCGGCCTGCATCGACCCGGCCCTTGCCAAGGTGAAGGAAAAGTTCGCCGGTGCCGTCTACTGCCCGTCGGACGGCAGTGGCGACGCCCGCGTCTTCACGCAAAATCTCGCCCGCCATTGCGCCGAAAAGCTCGGCGTCAAGTTCATGCTCGGCACGGATGTCAAGGGTTTCGAAAACAGCGGCGACCGAATAGCCCGCGTCACCACCTCCAACGGCTCGGTGACGGCCGACGAATTCGTGCTGTGCCTTGGCGTTTTCGCGCCCGATTTCGCGCGCCGCCTCGGCGTGTCGCTGCCGGTCTACCCGATCAAGGGCTATTCGGTGACCATGCCGCTCGACGCCTCCAACCTGCCGCCCACCGTGGGTGGCGTCGACGAGGACAATCTTGTTGCGTATGCCCGCTTCGGCGACCGCCTGCGCGTAACGGCGACGGCCGAGTTCGCGGGTTTCGACCGCTCGCACAAGCCGGAGGATTTCCGCCACATGCTTTCGGCCATTCGCGACATATTCCCCAACGGCGCGGATTACGCCAAGCCGCAATATTGGGCTGGCCTCAGACCGATGACACCGGAAGGCACGCCGATTTTCGGTCGGGGCGGACGCTTTGCCAACATGGTCTTCAATGTCGGTCACGGCCATATGGGCTGGACCATGTCGGCCGGCTCGGCCCGCATCACAGCCGATATCGTCAAGCGCTCGAAACCCGGTTTCGATCCAGCCGGCATGCTGGCGCAGTAGCCCGGCCAAACACCACGCAGAAGGCTCGCGAAATCGCGGGCCTTTTTGCGTCAGCATCGCCTTAGCAAGGTAGGGCGCCGTAGACGCGGGTAGCTTCCGTCTTCTGCACGGTCCAGACCATATGACCGATACCAGCCAACGCACGGCAAGATCACTAATCGGCCGAAATAGCGGCCTTTGAGCATGATAAGAGGCTCTGTCGAAAACGCTTCGGCAAGCGTGCTCAGAAATAGAAGGTGCCTCAAGATTAAAGTTCAAGGGCTGCCATTTCGATCAATCGGTAATCCTGCTGAATGTCCGCGGGTACCTGGCCGACAATCCTGACCCACCCATCGCCGAGCAGTTCGCAATCCTCACGGCATAGAACACAGACGCGACCGGCCGTTCTTTGGCACGCATCGAACTTTGCGGCGGCGCCAAGAGTTCAACTCCATCATGACCAGTTTTGTCAGAACTTTCCGACGACGTTGAGGACCGCGCCCTCGTCATCAAGGGTGAGGTCGCGGAGGTCGTCGGAGAAGCGGCCGAAATTGTAGCCGACGCCGACCTTGAAGTTCTCCCCGACATGACAATAGACGGCGGCGAGTGCGCCGTAGTCGGTGGTCTCCGCCGAGGGCATGTAGAACACGCGGCCTTCGACCAGAAGATCCCACTCCTTCACGATGTGCAGGTCGGCCCTGAGGATGCCGAGATGCGCCGACGAGCGCTGCCAGTTGGAAAACGTCTCGGACCCGTCGATCATCCGTTGCTGGACGTCGCCGATGCCGAAGCCGTATTTGCCGCCCACCGACAGCCACGGGGACAGATCATAGATCAGGTCCGCCGACAGGATGTGGCTACGCTGCTTGGGACTGGCGAGCGAGCCGTTGATGCCAACCTGGTCGATGCCCGGCAAATCGTAGAGCCAGGTGTATTTGAACAGCGCATTGAGCCGGTCGTTGTCGACCGGGCGATAGGCATAGCCGAGCGATGCCTCGACATAGTCGCCGTCGTGGAAGGCGCCGGCATTTGTGTCTGACAGCACGGCATCGACATTGGCGATCAGGCGCCAGTCCCGGTTATGTCGCAAACTCGGCGTCAAGGAAGACTGACGTATGGATGTCGCTTCTTGTGATCAGGAGCGTTCGATGTTTCCAGGCCGTCAATTCGACCGTTCGGTGGTCTGCCCCCTGAAAAGTGGTCCTCCCTGGGCTGTGTCGCAAACTCGTGTTTGGGATGGCATGAAGCCCATTGCGGACAGGACTATGCAGCGAGGATTTCGAACTGATTGCTTCCAGGTTCGTTTGGCTGCCGTCAACGACAACACGATCAGGTCTTCCATGACGCTTCAATGCTTTGCGGATGAAGCGCTTGGCGGCCAACAGGTCACGATGCTCGCTGAAAAAGAACTCGACCGTGTCACCGACGCTGTCGATGGCGCGGTAGAGGTACATCCACCGGCCGCGAACCCCGATGTAGGTCTCATCGACATGCCACTTCCCGGTGACACCTCGCTTGCGCGCGTTGAACCGCTCCAGCAACAACGGTGAGAAGCGGATGACCCAGCGGTGGATTGTGGAGTGGTCGACGCTGATGCCACGTTCGGCCATCATCTCTTCCAAATCACGCAGGCTGAGATTGTAGGCAAGGTACCAGCGCACGCACAGCAGGATTACCGAACGGTCGAAATGACGGCCTGAAAACATGGAACTCTCCAAGGCAAAAGGAGCAGCATCCATATGTCAGCCTTCGTTGACACGCAGTGTGCGACACAACCTTACCGAGTCCCTCAATCCGCTTTTTCCACTCGCCCGCGCGATACCCGAAATCACGAAAGAAAGCGTCTGAGTTCAGTTCTGAATTGGCCGGACGAGCCGCCTTGGCCGGCCACTGGTTGCTGCTGACTGGCTCGACCGCCGCCGATGGTCCCCCAAGCGAAGCACTGATCGCAAAGATATGACTTGCCAGCTCATACCGGCTTGCCTTGCCCTGCCCTGCGAGGTGATAGAGGCCCTGCGGAAAGCCGCCCTGACGACGCCAGACGCCTGCCGCGACCAATAATCCATCCGCAAGATCGTGGGCGTCGGTCGGATTGCCGAACTGGTCGGAAACCACCTGCAGGCGGTCACGTGTGGCGGCCAAGGATAACATCGTCTTGACGAAATTGCGGCCATAGCGGCTGACTACCCAGGCCGTACGGACCACCATGTGATCCGGATTGCCGGCGCGGACCGCCTCTTCACCCGCAAGCTTGCTGCGGCCATAGACGGTCTGAGGATTGGCCTTGTCGGTCTCAACATAAGGACGCGTCGAGGTGCCATCGAATACATAGTCCGTGGAAACCTGGACGATCGGGATGCCGGCGAGCCTGGTCAGTCGTGCCAGCTCGGCCGGCGCCTCGGCATTGATCCTGAACGCCCTGTCAGGCTCGTCTTCTTGCTGGTCGACACCGGTATGCGCCGCCGCATTGATCACCATGTCTGGTGCGACCGATTTCAGAATCGGAGCGAATGTCGCTGGGTTCTCAAGGTCGAGATCAGGCCGACCGACAAGGACGATCTCTGCCTGGTCTTTCGCCTGCACGGCAAGCGAGCGAGCCAGTTGGCCCGAGATTCCTGTGACCACAATTCTCACGTGGCGCCGACCAGTCCCTGGCGGCTCCCGTCGAAACGCTGTTCGCGGATCGGCCGCCACCACCAGCCATTCTCCAGATACCAGTCGACGGTCTTTGCAAGCCCCGTCTCGAAAGTCTCGAGCGGCCTCCAGCCCAGTTCCTGCTCGCTCTTGGTGGGGTCGATGGCATAGCGCCGGTCATGTCCCGGCCGATCGGTGACATAGGTGATGAGGTCGAGATGGGAGCGGCCTCTGGCCCGCGGCCTTCGCGCATCGAGCAACGCGCAGATGGTCTCGACGACCACGAGATTGGTCCGCTCGGACCGGCCACCAATATTGTAGCTCTCGCCGATGCGCCCCCTGGTCATGACCGCTTCCAGCGCCCTGGCATGATCTTCGACGAACAGCCAGTCGCGTATGTTAGCGCCTTTGCCGTAGACCGGCAGGGGCTGTTCGTCCAGCGCATTGGCGATGACCAGCGGGATCAATTTTTCCGGGAAGTGGTAGGGTCCGTAATTGTTGGAACAATTGGAAAGGACAACCGGCAGCCCGTAAGTCTCGTGCCAGGCGCGAACGAAATGATCGGAAGCCGCCTTCGACGCCGAATAGGGGGACGATGGCTTGTAGGGTGATTCCTCGGTGAAGACACCGGATTCGAAAGCCAGGTCGCCGAAAACCTCATCCGTGGAGACATGATGGAAGCCGAAACGCTTGCGCGCCTCCTCGCCAAGGCTGCGCCAATGGTCGAGTGCCGCCGACAACAGGCTCGCCGTGCCGACAACATTGGAGGTGACGAAAGCCATCGGCCCGTCGATTGACCGATCAACATGGCTTTCGGCGGCGAGGTGCATGATCAGCTCAACCTTCCCGTCCGCCAGGATCCGGCGGACCGTGTCCGTGTCGCAGATGTCGGCGTGGCGGAATGCATAGTTCGGATTGCCTTCGAGGTCGCGCAGCGAAGTCAGGTTTCCGGCATAGGTCAGCTTGTCGAGGTTGATGACGCGGTAGTTGCCGGTGCCGACCAGATGCCGGCAGACAGCCGAGCCGATGAACCCGGCACCGCCGGTGACCAGAACGGTTTGAGGGGCGTGTCTCACGGGTAGACGAATCCGGTTTCGACTTCGGTCAGCAGGGGGGCCGCGGCATCCTTGGCCGACAGGATCATATCGGCGGCCGTCACCGGCCACTCGGCTCCAATGTCGGGATCGTCAAAGCGAATCGACCGGTCATGCGACTGCGAATAAGGGGCAGACACCTTGTAGGCGACCTCGGTGTCGGGCTCGAGCGTGACAAAGCCATGCGCGAACCCTTTGGGCACCAGAATCTGGTTCCATTCCTTGTCGGAAAGCGTCAGCCCGACCCAGTCGCCGAAGCTCGGCGAACCCTTCCTTATGTCGACTGCGACATCGAAGATCGACCCACGCAGCACACGCACCAGCTTGTCCTGGGCGAAGGGCGGTGCCTGGTAATGCAGCCCCCGCACCACGCCCCGCTGGCGCGACAGCGACTGGTTGTCCTGGACGAAGTCGATGGCAATGCCGACATCCGCCAATTTTCCGGCGTTCCACGTCTCGGAAAGGAAACCGCGCGGATCCTCGAATTTGGCCACGCGAATTTCGAACACACCGTCCAGGCCAAGCTTGCGCACCTCAACCATGGCCGATTTCCTTGACCCGGCGCTCGAGATAGCGCGCATAGTCGGTCTTGCCGAGCGAGGCGGCACGGCGAAGCACCTGTTCCTGGCTGACCCAATCCAGCTCAAAGCCAATTTCTTCCGGGCACATGATCTTGATGCCCTGGCGATGCTCGATCGTACGCACGAAGGACGACGCATCGTGAAGGCTGTCATGGGTCCCGGTGTCGAGCCAGGCGTACCCCCTTCCCAGCCGGACGACGTGCAGTTTGTCCTGTTCGAGATAGGTGCGGTTGACGTCGGTGATCTCCAGCTCGCCACGAACCGATGGTTTGAGGGACGAGGCGATATCGACAACCGAATTGTCGTAAAAATAGAGACCAGTTACCGCCCAGTTGGAACGCGGCTCGACCGGCTTTTCTTCGATGGAGAGGGCACGCTGGGTCGTCCGGTCGAATGTCACGACCCCGTAGCGCTGCGGATCCTCGACCTGATAGGCGAAGACAGAGGCGCCGTTGTCGCGGCCGACCGCGGCTCGACAGCGCTCCGACAGCCCGTCGCCATAGAAGATGTTGTCGCCGAGGATGAGCGCAACCGGGCTATTGCCAATGAATTCGCGCCCTATGATGAAAGCCTCTGCCAGCCCGTTGGGGGACGGTTGAACAGCGTAGGAAAAAGACACGCCAAATGCCGACCCGTCACCGAGAAGCTGCTGGAATTGCAGCAGATCGCGCGGTGACGAAATAATAAGGATGTCTCGAATTCCAGACAGCATAAGAACGCCGAGCGGATAATAAATCATTGGCTTGTCGTAGATTGGCAATATTTGCTTTGATACGGCAAGTGTTGCCGGGTATAGTCTAGTCCCACTACCGCCAGCTAGTATTATGCCCTTCAATTTGCCAGATCCTTTTCAATTTAGCTGCCCGCATTTAGCGGCAACCACACAAAACCGGCGAAAGTCTCACAAAGTTGCCGCCGCCTTGCCCATGCGGGCAATGCGCGCGTCGAGTTCCTGCAGGCGCCGGGCAGGCCCGGCATTGCTCGGTTGAAGGGCCATGGCCTCGACCAGCATGTCGCGCGCGGTCGCCAACTCGCCTCCGCGTATGTGTCGATTGGCCCGATGGTAGAGGAAGTTGACCCGCTGCACCGGCGAGAACTCCTGGACGAACCGCTCGCGAAGCCGGTCGGCCCAAGCGGGATGACGGGTAATCGCGGTGAGCGCGATCTGATAAGGCCGCATGGCGGCCCTGACCCTGGCTGCGCGAGCGAGCGCGCGTAGCCCTGGCACATCATCAGCCCGGCAGGCTGCAACGAGGGCCAGTCCGCGCGCCGTTCCGGCGAAGGCCCGGACAGTGCCGTGACCGGTCATGTGCACCGGGACAAGCCGTGCCCCCTCCTGCGTCGCCGCGATCCGCTCCGCGTGCTCCCGATCGACAGCATGGAACGGATCATGGAAGACATAGGCGCGGCCGACCCCGTGCGCGGGCGCGATCTCCATGTCTTCATGAAGCGAGGGCACGAAGTGGCTCGTGAAGCGGCCGTCAAAGGGGACGGCCCTGGGATCGATGGAGATCTGCGGGCAGAAGGCGATTGCGATGTCGGCATCAAGGAGGCGGCGATAGCGGAGCGCCGCGTAGCCACCCTGGGAGTGGCCGTAGAGGATGCGTTCGGATGCCTGCCGCAGGATCGGCGCCGCCGCGACGCTGGCCTTCGCCATGCTCGCCGCCGGAAACCAGTTGGGGCGCCGGCTGATGAAACCGACAGCGGTGATGTCCGCATTCTCGCAAAACCGCTGCCCCCAGAAGCGGCGGCCGTTTGCCTGCATCTCCATTTCGTTGAAGGTCGCGAGAACATAGGACGATGATCCCGGCCTATGAAATACCTCTAGGTTTTCGTCGGAATAGATAAGCAAACCCGATTCCCGCATATTGGAAATACTATGCAATACAGATTGCCGCTTCACTATGTTTGCCGCCTGCGGGAAGTGCGTCCCGCTCAAGGCGACACTGCCTGCGTCTCCTCGGTGACAGCTGGTGTGACGGCGAGCGCCCCGGCAGGACTCAAGCGGCCGCAACGCCATAGGCTGTATGACTGCTCGGTGTCCCAATCGTAGTAGTAGGCTGCCGTCAGCCGCCCTTCATCCATCAGTTGGTGGAAGACTGCGCGCACGGCCCGCACCGCGTCTTCCCGCTTATGGTCGTCGACGGGGCAATGGCGCGCCGTATTCGCTATCCCCCATTCCGTCACCCAGCAGGGCCGGCCGGCATTGTCCGTCCCGCAGAAGTCGAGGACGCGCCTCACCCCATCGGACAAGGCTGGCGCCGGCTTCTGTCCCGGGTAAACGTGGATGCCATAGGCGTCGACCAGGCTGTCGAGGCCGCGCTTGCGCAGCAGCGCAACGACCTCGCCCGGATCGAGGCGCTCCATGCCCCTCCCGTCAGCCCAGTCGGCGCTGAGGTCGGACAGGCCCGCCGAGACGATGGCGGCGTCGCTGCTGTGAACGGTACGCCGCACCTCCTCGCGAGTGATCTTCACGGCCTCCAGGTATTTGTCGAGGCCTTGCTCGAAGGCCGCCCTCTCCGCCAGCTCGGCGATGCTGCGTGGGGTCCGCTCGCCGGGCCGACGATAGACAAGGAGATCGCCGTTGTAGGCACTGAAGTTGATCTCATTTCCAGGCTCGACCGCCTCCAGCCGAATGCCCAGGGCATCGATGCGGCGGAGTGCGTCGCGCAATCCCACGCGGTAGAGATCGAGATCGAGTTCGGAGAGCCGGTGGACATCCCAGATGCGGTCGAAGCCGCTCCGGGGACGAGCCGTCTCGGGATAGTAGCTCTTGTTCGCAAGCTGTACCTCGAGAAGGATCCGGATGCCCAGGCGGCTGGCGATCTCGAGGCCCTCGATGCTCTTGTCGACCGGCCGCGACAGCGAAAGACGGGCGTGGGTGATGCCGTTCACCGCCATCTCCCCGAGCACCCTTTCCTGGTCGCTTCGCGACAGCCAGGCGAGGTTCAGGCGGTTGACCCCGATGCGGGCGGCCGTGACCTCGGCGGCATGCGCGAGCGGCGCCTGGGCGAAGCCCAGGAGCGCCAGCAGCATGCCAGGCAGAAGCCTGCCTGGCCTTGTCCCCCTGCCCCTGTAGCTAGAGGCCGACATGGCTGAGTGCGCTGCGGAAGTTGGCTTCGCAGGCCGAGTACCGGTCGGTGACGGCCTGTGTGTCGATCTTGGATAGGAAATTGGCGAGATAGGCCTTCTTGTCGGCCTCGCGGTTCCACGTCGCCGCCTCCATGTAGGGGAAGCCGACAAACTCCAGCATTTCCCGCATGCGGTCGTCGACGGCGATCATGAGTGCGGGCACGCCGGCCTGCATGCCGATGATGCAGCCATGGAACCGGCGGCCGAAGCAGAGTTCGCGGGAGGCGATCCAGTTTCGCCACTGGTTCGTGTCGAAAAAGACCACGAGCTCATGGTCCCTCTGCCACTTTTCGGAATGCTTGTAGGAGGTCGCCCCGGTGATGCGGCCGCTGGCCTTGTCATAGACAGGCTCATGATCGTCGGCGGACAAGGACAGGTTGTAGGCGATCACCTCGTCCTGCACGACATAGCTTGCGACGCTCGTCGGCTTCAGCAGCGCATGCGCATCGACGATCGTATCGGCGACGCTGCCGAGGTAGCCTCCGAAGGCGATCTTCTGGGCGTTCGCCAGATCAGGATTGGCAAGGGCCCCGAGGGAGCGCTGCATCCCCGCCGGGTTGAAATAGAGCGACGGACAGCCGGTCGGCTTCACAAACTTCATGCCCTGTTCCCTCAGGAACTCGGCAGTGAAGTAGCCGCGGGTCAGGAAGAAGCTCTCCTTGCGCTTGAGGACATCGAGGAACTTGAGGGTGCCGGCGGGCAGGTTCTCCTTGAGGCCTTCCTTGCGCTGGATGCCGATGCCCATGACCACGACCGGCATGTTCAGCTTCTCGAACACTTCCGCTTCCAGGTCGGCGGAATAGCCGGGCCGCAAAAGGTTGGCTGAGGCGAAGACGCAGATGTCGAACTCCTGGTTCAGGTGCTCGTAGACGTCCTGCGAACCGCAACTGCGGGCAAGGTGCCAGAACGGCACGTAGGTGACGTCATGAGCCTTCAGGCTGTAGGCCGCGCCCTCCCCGATCAGGTAGTTGCCCGTGTTGGCTATCTTCCTGACCTGCTCGATCAATTCCGCCTTGGTACGGATGTCGTCGAAATAGGGCCTGTGGCGGACCTCCGTCCCGGATACGCTCGCCACGGTTCGCTGCAGATATGATGGGATGCCCGTAAGCAGGATGCGCATGATATTCCCTGAAATTGTGCCTGAGACCTTGGGTGCAAGCGAGCCGCTACTGCCCGATGCCGATCTCGCGCAGCGCCGCGCGGAAGTTCCGCTCGCGATCGGAGTAGCGGTCGACCAGTTCGGACGCGTTGAGGCCGGCCAGGTGATCCGCGACGAACTCGGCCCGGTTCTCGGCCTTGTCGAGATCGGTCGCGTCGATAGCCGGCAAGCCGGTGAAGCCCAGCATCTCGCGCATGCGGTCGTCCACCGCCACCATGAGGCTCGGCACCCCCGCCTGCATGGCAATGATCGAGCCGTGGAACCGCCGGCCGAAATTGAAGTCCATCGACGAGGCCCAGGCGCGCCATTGGTTCGTGTCGAAGAAAGTGCGCACATCGAACGGGCTCTTGAGCCGCTCGGTGCCCGGATAGGCGACGTCGCCGATCATCTTTCCGGAGGCTGAGTCGTAGACGCGCCCTTCGGCATTCGGCTCCACCTGCATGTCGAAGTGCAGGAACTCGTCCTGGACGACATATTGCGGAACCGCCCCCTGCGGGTTCAGCGCGTTGGCGTCGAGAATCGCATCCTGGTTGCCGCCGAGATAGCCGGAGAAGATGGTCCGCGCCTTGCCGATCTGCACGGCGGGCAGCTTCTTCAGCGCCCGGCGCATGTTGTCGGGCATGAAATAGACGGACGGACAGCCGGTCGGCTGGACAAAGGAGAAGCCCTGGTCCTTGAGGAAATCCGTGGTTTCAAAACCGCGCGTCAGGAAATAGTGCTCCCGCTCCTTGAGGATGCTCAGGAGCCGCTTCGTGCCCTCGGGCAGCGCATTTTCCAGATCCTTGCGGTTCTGCTGGCCGATGCCGAGCATCACGATCGGCATCTTGAGCTTGCTCAGCACATCTGCTTCCGCATCGGCGGACAGTCCCTTGCGCAACAGGTTTGCGCAGGTGAACACGCAGATGTCGAAGTTGGAATTGAACTGCTCGAACCCATCCCCGTTGCGGCTGCAATTGTAGAGATGCCAGAAGGGGATCTGCGTGGCGTGCGGTGCAAGCGCACGCATGGCCCCCTCGCCGATCAGATAATTGCCGGTATTGCTGATGTTTCGCAGTTCCTGGAGGAACTCGTCCTTCGACTCGGGTTGCTTCTGCCGTTCCGAATAGGAGACGGCCAATCCGTTGGCGCCGTTTGCAAGGCGCGAGTAGTGGCCAGGAATGCCCGTCACGAGGATCCGTGGACGCATACAACTAAACCTTTCTGCTTGAAGGAACTGGTGGAAGCCTTTCAGCCCACCGCCGCGACCGATGCGTCCGACGGCTCGTGCCGACGCATGACCACGCCACGCGACAGCGATGAATTGCTCACCGCGCCGTCGCACCAGCCGAGGAATTCCGAAAACGAGCTTGTCCACGACCGGCGCGCCGCCGAGTTGAGGCAGCCTTCCATGAGCGGAGTGAGCTTGCGGCGATCGCGGGCGACCTCTTCGATGACCCCCGCCATCTGCCGCACCACCTGGGAGTCGACCTCGGCATCGATGAGGATGCCGTCTTCGCCATGGGTGATGAGTTCGCCCACGGCGCCGACGCCGGTTGCGATGGGAACGCAGCCAAGCTGCTGCGCTTCCGCGATCATCAATGGAGCGCCTTCCCAGCGCGAGGGCATGACGAGCACGTCCGCCCAGCCCAGCGCCTTGATCAGTTCCTTGCTGGCGAAGACCGGAGGGTGCACGTCGACGCCGAGGTCCTTCAACTGCTCCGTCCAGGAAACGGTGGAATCGGCGAGAATCTCGCCTCCGATCGCCCTGATGTCGACGGGAACGCGCGCGGCGTGCAGCTCGGCGATTGTCGCGGCCAGGCGGTCGATGCCCTTCTGCTGGTCGAAGCGTCCCATATAGAGCAGCCGCAGCCGGTCGTCCTTGCGCTCCGTGCGCCTTGCGGCCACCACTTCGGCAAGCGCCTTGGGTGGCACCGAAAAACTCGCGCCATTGGGCACGGCGAAGACCTTTTCGAGGGGGACACCGAAACTGCGCAGGTAGATCTTGAGCTGCTCCGAGCACGTCAGGAACGCGTCGTAGCAATGCTCATGAGCGATTGCTGCGAAGGGCTGGCCGGCCGGCCGTTTGAACGAGGTGTTGTCAACGACGTGCAGATAGCAGGCCGTGCGCGCGCCCTCCGAGCGCAGCCGTGCAATCAGCGGATGGACCGACATCACATGGTTGTTGATGATCAGGTCGAACCCCGAGAGCTGCCCCTTGAGCGCGCCCCAGTCGGCCTCATGGTGCTCGGCGATGAAGTCCTGGCCGAGGAACTGGCCCGAGCCTCCCCAGGCCGGAATGCCCTCGCTCCAGAAATGGATGTAGTCGAAGCTCGCGTCGAACTCGTCGATAACGTCCATGCGCTGCGTGCCGAGCACGAAGAGGTGGGTCTCGAACCCGGCCCTCTTCAGCTCGCGCGAGGCCGCATAGACCACCTTCTCGGCGCCGCCAAACGAAGCATTGGGCACGAGCAGCGCAGCCGTGCGCTTGCTGTCGCTGTGGCCAAGCGGCAGGACGGGCGAGCCGCCGATCTCGTTCCGCAGCGACTTGTGCAGATCCGCGAAAGGCACAAGCCGCGCCGGCCGCCATGTCCAGCGCGCGCCCGCAGTTCGGCGCAGCGGGCTCGTGGCAATGGAGTTGACGCAATTTATCATCACCTGCTGGGGCGTTATCAGCGACCGCCGCGGCAGGCTTCTCGGGAACGGGAACCGCACCTTGAGGATGGCCGAAGTAGGCCAGATCTGCTGGCTGCCGATCGAGGCGAACCAGTCTAGCGCGTTGTTATGGATCACGTCGCGAACAAGCGACGTTGGAATGAAGATGAGGTCCGCAGACGCGGCTTGAGTGGCCCCCGACTCCAGGATCACCGGTTCGATCTTGCGCTGCGCCGCATCGTTGCCAAGCTGGACGAAGACGATGTTTGCCTTCTCGCTCAGGCGCTCCAAGTGGCAAAGCACGTTGGGCAGCATGCGCGACCGCCGCAAAAGGTCGAGCGTCGCGCCGCTGCCTGCCATCAGGAAAGGCGGGAAGTGCACATTGTCTGGCTCGCCGATGCTCGCCCAGAAGTCCGGGATGATGTCGTCGAGGCGAAGCATCCGCGCCGGCTTGGTTGGGTCGGTGAAGAACGAGATGGCGGCATCTTCCGTCCGCGCGAAGAGATAGCGCGGACACTCCTCGTGTTCGAACTCGACGAGCATCGGACGCTGAAACAACGCCTTGTGGCGCTTCCTGAGGAAGCTGACCGAAGTGGCACGTTCGCGATTGGCTTCCTTGAAGCGGCTTTCCGCCCGCAGCCGATATTCGAAGGTGGTGTCGTGCGATGGGACGCCGACGAAGCCGTGCTCGATGCAGGAAAGCCAGAACTCCCAGTCCTCGAACCCGTTCTGCCGGTCGTCGTTGAAGCGCACGCCGGCCAAGAAGACATCGATCGAGATCATCGAGCCGGTGTCGCAGATGTTGTCGGTGATGCAGTGGACAAGCCGCGAGTAGCGATTGCCGTAGTGCGCGCGCCAATTCACCGAAAAGGTGTCGATATTGGTGTAGACCCAGCCGCAGCCGCTCGTGAGAAGTTGCTCGTACAGAGTCTCGATGGTGCCCGGCAGGACCCTGTTGTCGGCATCGAGCAAATAGAGCGCCTTGGCCTCCGGCAGGTTTTCGAGCACGTAGTCGATCGCGCGATTGCGCGCCCCGCCCGGTCCGGCATTCGGGCCGAACACCACATGCACTTCAGGATGGCTGGCGGCATAAAGCAGCAGCAGGTCGAAAGCCTCGTGCCGCGGATCGCCGTCGACGGACACGACAATGGCAATCCTGCAATTGGACGCCGTCGAGGCCAGGACGGATTCCAGCGCTTCCAGGGCCAGCGCGGCATGACCGTAGAGCGGCATCGCCACGGCAATCAGGTCGTGCTTACCGGCGGACATTGATCGCCTCCCCCGACTGCTTGACCAGCCGGAAGCCCGACACCTTGAGCCAGGAGAAATCGACTGAATCGGTGACGGCACGGCTCAGGATCATGAGATCCATGTGCGCGCGCACCGGCTCGTCCATGTGGATGTTGATGTTGATCGCCCGATCGGGGCCGACCTCGCGCCAACCGCTGAAGAAGGCGGACGGTTTTGCCGAGCCCGTGCGCACCAACTCGGCAACTTCGGACCGTGCGTTGGAGTTTGCTGGGACGAGCAGGAAACTGACAGCCGCCGGAGCCCCTTCCGGATGGTCGATCACGGCGCTCGCCGAGAACGAAATGGTTCCGGGCTCGACCGCGCGGCTGACGGCGCCGGCGGAAATTCCGCTCGGCAGCGGATGGCACACCACCGCGTGCTCGTGCTCGAGGAAGCGGACGGTCTGGAACTCTGGCACGACCGGCGAGACCGAAACGTCGACGATTCGGCTCAGCAGGTTCGGCGCCAGGCGGTAATCTTCGATGAACTGGCCGTCGAGCAGGTCGGTGGGCGCGATCATGTTGGGCATTCGGGATGGCTTGACGCCGGGCAGTCCGGTGAACACACGGAATGCCAGTGGCCTGAGATCGAGATCGGGATGCGAGACCTCCGAGCGCGCAGTGTAACGCTCGCTGGCTATCGGGAAGCCGAGCGACAGCCCCACCGTCTCGGGACCCGTGGTCGACACCCTGAGCCGCAATGTCTTCGCCCCACATCCGCAAGCCCGCGGCAGCGAGAAGAAGTTCCAGTTCGCGACGAGCTTTGAAGCGGGAGCGCTCCACTCGGCAACGCCCTCGCGACTCTCGACATAGCTCAGCGTGACGACGAGTTCGGCGCCGTCCTTCGGCACCGAATTGAGATGGAGGGCGATGCCGGCCACGCCCTGGCTGGAGACCGGCAGAAGCTGCTCGACATAGGCGCTCGACAGCAACTGGCCGATACCTTCGTCCTTTGGGTCGACATGGGGATCGTGCGCGAACACTTCCGCCACCGGCTCCCAGTTCTGCACCTGAAATGCGTCTTCGAGCGCGCGGTAGTTTTCGAACAGCACTTCGCGCTCCCGGCGAAGCATGGCGAGTTCCGAGGTCATCGAGGCGGTGAACCGGGCCAGTCGCCCCAACCCGTCCTCGGCCAGCGTACGAATGAGCGCGCACATCTCGGTCCCGTTTCGCGCATCGAGCCGCTGGACGGGAACTTCCGGCACCGTGGCAAGTCGCCGGAGCGAGACGAGAGCATTCCTCAGTTCAGCTTCGGCCTCCTCCGAGAAGGCGACGGCAATGAGAGGAAAGGAGTTCTTCAGGGCCGGCTGCGAACGTATGCCATCGCCAAGAAAGACGACCAGATGTTCAATTCCGGCCTTTTCAATGTTGACCCGGTCCATATCGGACGCAGCAATCAACTTTATACTTGCCGTCGATTGCTTCCCGCCAGAAGACATCAACATTTGTACGAAGCACCCTTAATAATAACGATATCTCTCGAAAAATTCGATTGTCGTTCGATCGCGAGAAATCCTCAACAATCAATCGATTTGACACGTACCAATAAATATAGGCGCAGACAATAATAAAATTATTGTACTAAATCTACCAAAGTATACTTCAAAACTTGAAGTAATATTCAAACGGCATGCCCTGCCTGGGAGGGAATGCAATCCACACCCGTCATTTTTGCGATCAGGGCAGTCTGGCTGGCGATGCACTCGTCCAGCCGGAAGCGCTGCTCGATCGTTCGACGCGCAGCGATCCGCAGTTCGGCGAAGCTGTCTGGGCTCTTCAAGGCTTCCAGAATCGACTCGGCGAGAGCGTCGGTGTCGAAGAACGGCACCAGGATGCCGTTGCGGCCTGAGCAGATGACTTCCCGGACGGGGGCGGTATCGGAGGCGATGACGAGAGCGCCGCAGGCCATCGCCTCCAGGACCGACCAGGAAAGGACGAACGGGTAGGTCAGGTAGAGATGGGCCGCCGAAATCTGGAAAAGCTGGCGCAAAACCGGATGCGGAACCGGGCCGGGAAAAATCACCCTGTCCTTTGGAAGATCCAGCGAAGCGAGAAGGTGCTCCTTCCACGACACCCCGCCGGGTGCCGGCGTGCCGTAACTCACGCCGTTGCCGCCCACGAAGACGAACAAGGCATCGGGATGCCTCCGGATGACCTTGGATGCAGCCTCCAGCGCCTGCGGAAAGCCGCGGTAGGGTTCGAGGTCGCGCGCGACAAAGGTGACGATGGGAGGATCGCCGGCCTTGAGCACGCGTCCGTCCGGAAGCTTCAGGGAAGCAGCCGGATCGGGGCGAAAGCACCGCGTATCTATCCCTTCGTGGCACACCGTGATGCGCTCCTGCGCATCCGCCGGATAAAGGCTCCTCTGCCACTGGGTCGGACTTATGCCGCCATCCAGCGCCTCCAGCGAAATCAACTGCGCGATGTTGCGAAGCCTGATCCGCTTGCGCGTCTCGAGGTCGGGCTGGCTGTCCGGGGCAAATCCGACGTCCGCCCCGGCCGCCCGATAGAAGAACTCGCAGTAGCCGAGCGCAGGCACACGCGGCAGCATGTCCTTCACGAACATCATGCTGCCCCAGCCGATGTGACCGATGACGATATCAGGGCTTTGGCCCTGGCGCGCCATCGCGTCGAACGTCTCGGCGACACGGTGACCGATCCGGACATGGTGGTCGGGTATACCGAGATGGCGGGCCATCAGCGGATGCGCCCGCGGACCCGGCTCCGACCGGTGCCGCACGATGCGAACCGACGGCACCCGCTGGTCCACGGCCTCGGTCACAAGGCTTACCTCGTGCCCCGCCTGCGCCAAATGGGCGGCCAGCGCGGCGAACTGGCCGAAACCGCGCCGGTGCACGAAAGCTACATGCATGACGCCTAGCGAGCCCCCGGCAAGGAGCCGCCCTTCGGGCGCACGTCAGACGCCGTAGCGTGCTGCATTGGCCCACATCAGCTCGAGCCGGTGCAGCGCCTGGAAGGCGGTTGCGAGATCCCGGAGGTCCTGCTCCACGCAAAAGCTGCGCTCAAAGGCCTTCGCCGCGTCCCGCAGATCTGCACAGAGCTGCCTGCCCCTCTCGGTTAGTCTGATTCGGGCCGAGCGCTTGTCGCGCTGGGAGGTGACGCGCTCGATGTAGTCGCCATCGGTCAGCTGCTTCAGGTAGTACGAGATGTTCGAGCCGACATAGTTGCCGCGATCGAGCAGTTCGCCGACCGACAGCTCGGTATCGCCAATGGCCAGCAGAACCATCACCTGGGACGGTCCGATATCGTCGACGCCCCGCCGCGTAAGCTCCGCGCCTATCAGGCCTGAGAAGCGCCGGCTGGACCGCTCGAGCAAACGTGCCAGGTCGAAACACGACACCTGCGGGCCATCGCTGCTCTCGTCCCGGCGCGGCTGGTCAGGGGCGACATGCAGTTCTTCGCCCCCGGTCCGTAGTAATACTGCATCTTCCACCCCCATGGACGGGTAGAGAAGTCCTTGTGTCATCCCTCTCTCCTTTCTTGGTAATTTACTTCAAAACTTGAAGTAAAATTCAACAACGCCCCACCCATGTCTCCCACTCTTCGAATAGCTATCATTTTTGTGTCACGATGACGACAGAGATATTGTAATATGCTCTGCATGTGATGCAGATAACACCCTCAAATCGCTAAACACGTAAGCCCCAGGCCAAATCGCCCATGCTCGATACTGTTCGAAAAAGCCCAGTTGGCAAGGGCCAAAATGGGCCGGTTGTCGCCCAAGACGGGACGCTCAATCCGCGGTTGCTCGTCTTACAGGCAAGGCGTGTGTTTGCCGTGACCCTCCTTTATGCAGCCTTGCTAAGCGCCTGTATCAACCTGCTGATGCTGACGATGCCGCTATTCATGCTCCAGGTATACGACCGGGTGCTGAACAGCCAGAGCATTGATTCCCTCGTCATGCTGACGATCCTGGCGGTTGGCGCCCTGATGGTCTACGGCGTACTCGAGTTCATCCGTGCGCTTTCGTTCCAGGCCATGGCCAGCGCCGTGACGCGATGGCTGAACCTGCCGCTCCTGACCGCCGCGGTTCAGGCCTCCGTCAATCAGGGGGTCGCCCGCGCCACCCAGTCCCTGCGGGACCTGACGGAACTGCGCAGCTTCCTCACCTCGTCGGCCGTTAGCGCCCCCCTCGACGCCGCCTGGTCGCCGATCTTTCTGGGCGCCCTGTTCATGCTGCATCCGGTATTCGGCATCGTCGGCGCGATTTCGGTCGCACTGCTGCTGTGCTGCGGTGTCGTTACAGACCTGCTCACGCGCCAGCTCATGAAAGAGGCAAGCCAGGCCAACATCGAATCAGTGTCGAAAATCGCTGCGTCCCTTCGTCATGCGGAGGCGATCGAAGCGATGGGCATGCTGCCGGCGCTGGCGCGGCGATGGCGAGGCGCACAGATGCATTCGCTGGCAGCGCTTGAAAGCAGCGGAAGCAGGAGCAGGGCGATGTCATCAATCACCCGCGTGCTCCGCTACATCATACAGCTCGTGACGCTCGCAGCGGGCGCCCTGCTCGTGCTGGAACAGGAAGTCAGCCCCGGCGCCATGATGGCGGCAAATATCCTTGTCGGCCGGCTGCTCCTGCCAATCGATTCCGTCATCGAGAACTGGCGGCAATGGGTCCTGGCGATCGCCGGCTGGCGCCGGCTCGAGGCAGCCCTGAACGAGGACCTGGCGGTGCGCCAGACCATGCCGACGCCGCATGCGCACGGCGACCTCGTCGTCGACAAGCTGGTCTACGCGGCGCCGGGCATGGACGTGCCGATCATCAAGGGCATCTCCTTCTCCCTTTCCCCCGGCGAGGTGCTGGGGCTGGTCGGACCCTCGGCAGCAGGCAAATCGACGGTGGCGCGGCTGCTCGTCGGCGTCCTCAAGCCCACGTCGGGCGGCATCTTCCTGGGCGGCAACAATGTCTATCTCTGGGAGCGCGGCTCCTTCGGCCGGGTGGCCGGCTATCTTCCGCAATCGGTTTCGCTGCTTGAAGGAACGATCCGGGACAACATCTCGCGGATGGAAGACGGCGACCCGCACAGGGTGCTCGAGGCCGCACGGCTGGCGGATGTCCACGACATGATCGGCCGCCTGCCCCTAGGCTACGACACGCCGGTCGGCGACGGCCACCTGACGCTTTCGGGCGGACAGAAGCAGCGCATCGCACTTGCCCGCTGCCTCTATGATCGCCCCCGCCTGATCGTGCTGGATGAGCCGAACGCCAATCTCGACGCCGTCGGCGAACGTGCGCTCATCCGCTCGATCGAAAGGGCCCGAAACGACGGTGCCATTGTCGTGATGATCGCCCATAGGCCGACAATCATGGAGGTCGCAGACAAGCTGCTCGTCCTGGAAAACGGGCGCATCACCCAGTTCGGGGAGCGCACGGACGTGATTGCTTCGATGACGCCGGCTCAACCGTCACGCGAGGTTGTGGCATCATGATGCGCAAGTCGATGCCATCGGCACGGACCGATGTTCAGCCTGTCCGTAGGCCCGATGTCCCGAACCACCACCCGCGGGCGCCGCTGCTTGCAACCGCCGAGGAACTGGAAATGGCCGAGGGCAGAGGCCGTTCGCCGCTCCGGCGCCTTGTCATCGCGGGAATCACGACAATCCTGATCTCGTTCGGCGGATTTCTCAGCTGGGCGTTCTTTGCCGACCTCAGCAGCGCCTCGGTGGCCAGCGGCACGGTCATCGTCGATTCGAAGCGCAAGACGGTCAGCCATTTCGAGGGCGGCGTCCTGAGCCGCGTGGTGGTGCAGGAGGGCGATCACGTCGCCACCGGACAGCCTTTGATAAAACTCGAGGACACGCGGGCCCGCGCCGATCTCCAAGGGTTGGAAAGCCGGCGTATCGGCCTGATTGCCAAGTTGGCGCGGCTAAGGGCGGAGCAGGCCGGCACCGAGGAAATAAGCTTTCCCGACGAATTTGGCAGCGGCGGCAACGCTGCAGTCCATGACGCCATGGCGGCTGAACACGCGTATTTCGATAAGCGCCGCGAGTCCAAGAATGGGCGCAACAGCATCCAGCGGACGACGATCGAGGAATTGGCCGAGCGCTCAAAGTTCCTGACCATCCAGGTGGAAGCCGTCGACCGGCAGATCAACCTCATCGATGAACAGAGAACTGCCATCGCAACCTTGGTGGAAAAAGGCTTTGCCCAGCGCTCCAAGCTCATAGAGATCGACGCAAGGCTCAGCGAGCTCGCAGCCTCGCGCGGCGAGCTCGCCGGGCAAAGGGCGCAAGCGGTGAAAGCCAAGGCAGGCGCCGAACTTGCGCTGACGGGCATCGAACGCGACTTTCAGTCGGAAATTGCCGGCGAAATCACTACGGCTCGCCTTGAGCTCGCAGACGTCGAGGAGAGGATCGTCGCCGCGAAGGACGTATTGCGCCGCCTCGATATCCTGTCTCCCCAGGCTGGCGTCGTCACCGATATCCGCGTGCGCACGCCGGGAAGTGCCGTGACACCAGGTGAACCGCTGCTCGATATCGTACCGGAAAGCGAGCCGCTCCTCATCGAGATGCATATCGGCACGCGCGATATCGCCAGCGTCGCGGTCGGCTCGGCGGCGCAGATTCGGCTGACGGCATACAACCAGCGCTCGCACCTGCCCGTGGCGGGCAAGGTTACCTATGTAGCCGCCGACCAGTCGGTCGATGAAAAGTCGAATGTGGCCTATTTCGTCGCGCGAGCGCAGGTCGACCCGGACTCGCTGGCCGCAAATCCGGATATGCGCCTCTATCCCGGCATGCCGGCGGAAGTTCTGATCGTGCACAAGCCGCGGCGGGCGATCGACTACCTGGTTTCTCCTGTCGTCGACAGCTTCAATCGCGCGTTCAGGGAAGACTAGTCCCCCTGCCGCCCCGCGAGCTCGGCTTGCGGGGCGCCGACAAGATCCGCCCCAGCCTATAAGCCTTCCGGCAGCCCGGAACGCGGCCTGGTGGCGTGCGTTTCACCAATCCAAAGCGCCTGGAAATTATTTCGAATTTTGAAACGCTTTACGTGCATTCCACAATTATAGTTCCAACAATATTCACGTACTTTCGTCTATTATTGCTTATATTTACTTATATAGTGCAATGTTTTATCAAAAAACATCATTTTATGCTTCTGGTCGTGTTGCGCTTGTCATATTTGCACTGCAATATGGCTTCGCGTGATCCTCGACTCCCACCGACGATGCACGCAATCAAACGGCGAAGAGGAGAGGCAAATGGCCACATTGGAAGGCGGCGCATACGACGACGTACTGTTTGGATCTCGCTTTGACGACGTCATTCGCGGCCTTGGCGGCGATGATTTCGTTAAAGGAGGCGACGGGGATGACACAATCTTTGGAAACGGCGGCGATGACGTGCTGTTCGGCGACGACGGAAACGACATTCTGTTCGGCGGCGACGGAAACGACATCCTCTATGGAGGAAACGGCAACGACATCCTGAACGGCGGTCCCGGCGACGACTTGCTCTACGGCGGCAATGGCGACGACATCCTCACGGGCGGTGCCGGCAATGACATCTTGATGGGTGGCAACGGCAACGACTTCCTGTTCGGCGGTGACGGAAACGACATCATCAACGGGGGGGAAGGCGACGACATCCTGGTCGGCGGCAAGGGCAGTGACCTGTTTGTCTTCGAAGGCGGCGGCGGCAACGATGTCATCCTCGATTTCACCCCCGGCGAGGACATGTTGCAGATCTCGAAGAACATCAACGGCCTGGACATTTCCTCCCCGGAAGACCTGGCTGCGCGCATCATCAAGGTCGGCGGCAATGTCGTGATCGATCTCGGCCATGGCGACACCCTGACGCTCATCAACGTCGACGCCAAAGACATGCAGGCTCACCCGGACCAGTATTTCACGGTCCATTGAGCCTGAGACGACGCGCCCTGCCCACCTCCCGCGGGGCGCGTCGTACCCCTCCAACCTATCCGAAGGATTAACGCGTGACGTCCGACCGTTCGAAGGGCGCCGGCGGCGACTCCAGCTTTGCACAGGCCTTCCGGCTTTGCTCGGAGGTGGCTGTCGTGGCCTGGGACATCCCCGCGCAGCTACCAGCCCTGGGCAAATTCACCCTGGCCATGCAATCGCAACCGGTCCCGCTCGTCAGCATGACCCTGCCGCGGGCCGATGGTGGGCTATGCGTGCTGTGGGCAACGCAGCCGGGAAGCGAAGCGGGAGACGTGCAGATTGCCGCGGCGGACGGAAGCACGCTCCAGGCATTCTCGCTCCAACCGACTGCGCGGCTGCCGCTCCTCGATGTGGAGGCCCTGCTGGGCAACCTCTCGCCGGAAGGCCGCGTCAAGTTCCTGAACAATCTGCTGACCGTTTGGCGCAGCGCGTTCCGGCTGTCCCGCGACGAACTCTTCAGCAGTGTCGTCGAGGATGCCGTCTTCACCCTTGTGCCAACGCCGCGGCTTGCCAATTCCGTCTGCCAGATCGCTGCCGGACGCTATCTCGTCGAGACCGACATCAGCCCTGAGTTGGGCGAGATCACCGGCATCTATGCCATCGGCGCCAGTACCGTTGTGCCGCTGCCGTCGCAAATTGTCATCTCCAACAGTTCGGAGCGGGGTTGGCAATCCTGCCATTTTATTCTCGACTCGCCGCGGCCTGCCCGGCCGCGTCACATCATGTTCCTGGGCAAAAGGGGCATCGCGGTCCGGTACCTGCCGAACTGCAATCCGCGCTATCCTGGCCTTCAGAAATGGTGGGCGGAGCAGCGCGGCGCATCGGGACTGCGCGCGTTCGTCGTGCGGCAACTGTCAAGCCTGCCCGGCGGTGGCCCGGCAGTGGCAGTCGACCTCCAACTGCGGGCTCCGCTTCCGGCCCGGCAGGTCGCCAGGTCGCAGATGCATGCCGCTGCCGATATCGATATCGCCCTCTCGTTGCAGGGCGGCCTGCTCGCTGGTGGCTGGACCAACGATCCGACCTCCACCCTTGCCGGCATCGACTATCTCAGGGAGGACGGCACGGCCCTGCCCCTCGACGGCAACTGGTACCAGTTCCCGGCCTGGAGCCGCGAAGCGAAAATCAATGCAAAGACCGCGGTGACCGGCTTCATCGCCTGGCTTCCGCTGGACGAGCCGCTTGGTCCGCTGCTCCAGCCTCGCCTTCAGTTGCGGCTCACCGCAGGTGCGGTGAAACCGCTCGTACCGAAGCCGCAGCCCTTCGAACCGGCAGCGCAGCGCAACCGCATCCTGCGCGCCGTACCCCCGCCGCATGCCGTGGACGATGCGTTCCGGACCATTCTTGCCCCGGCCCTCCAGGATGTCGAACGTGCATTGGGCAAAACCATATGGGTCGACCACACGAAGGACTACGGCCAGCCCCCAAAGGCGCCGCTCGTCTCGATCGTGGTGCCTCTCTATCGGGTCCTGGATTTCCTCCGTTTTCAACTGTCCGGCATGGCTACCGATCCCTGGCTGGCGGCGAATGCCGAGATCATCTTCGTTCTGGATTCCCCCGAGATCGAGGACGAGACGAAACACATGCTGGGCGGGCTGCACATTCTGCACGGTCTGCCGATGAAACTCGTCGTGATGAACCGCAATGGCGGCTATGCCCGGGCCTGCAACGCGGGCGCGCGCTTTGCGCGCGGCACGGTTCTCGTGATGCTCAACTCCGACGTCGTGCCACGCGAACCGGGCTGGCTCCAGTTGCTGGCGCGACCGCTACTCGAGCGGCGGAAACTCGGCGCCATCGGCCCGAAGCTGATCTTCGAGGACGGCTCATTGCAGCATGCCGGGCTCTATTTCGGCCGCGACCGGCGCGGCATCTGGCTCAATCACCATTTCTACAAGGGAATGCCCGGACGCTATCCGCCGGCGCAGGTCGCCCGCAACGTTCCTGGCGTCACGGGCGCATGCCTTGTGACGCGCAGGGAGACCTATGAACGGGTCGACGGATTCACGGAGGACTATGTCATCGGCGACTACGAAGACAGTGACCTCTGCCTCAAGATCCGGCGACTGGGTCTGGAGATCGCCTATGAACCGGCAGCCTGCCTCTATCATTTCGAGCGCCGGTCGATCAGCCGCAGCCAGGACTACATGCGCGGCGTCGCCAGCCAATACAATTCCTGGCTGCACACCCAGCTCTGGGAGGACGACATCAGCGCGCTGATGCCTGCCTATTCCGATGGCGCAATCGCGAAGGGCGTGTCCATGGAAATCGAAGCGACGGAAAGGGACGCCGCATGAGCGAAGCGGTTCTCCGCTATGAAATCGAGCCGGCAGCGACGGTCCAGCAGGATCGCGTCCATTGGCTGATGGAGGCGGTCCTGCGCAACCGCTTCCTGCCGCAGCCGGACGCGGGCAGCGTGTTCGTCGGCGACGGAGATTTCCGGGCCGTCGGCGCGGAGTTTCTGGGCCATTTCATCCGCCTGGGCGGCCTGCAGCCGGAGCATCGCGTTCTCGACATCGGCTGCGGCATTGGCCGCATGGCCGTTCCGCTCACCCAGTATCTGGATGTGGAGAAGGGACGCTATAGCGGGCTCGATCCGGTCGAGGGCGGCATCGCCTGGTGCCGGCGTTTCATCACGCCGGCCTATCCCAACTTCACGTTCCAGCGGCTCGACATCGCGCACAAGCTCTACAACCCCCAAGGCAAGATCAGCGGCGAGGCACTGAAACTTCCCTACGCCGAACGGCAGTTCGAATTCGTGATCATGACATCAGTCGTCACGCATCTGCCGCCAGACGAGGTTCTCGTTCACCTGAACGAGGTCGCCAGGCTGCTGAAACCGGGCGGACGCCTGTTCATGACCGCCTTCGTCGTTGACGGCATCGCTGCGGCGAACGTATCTGGCAGGCGCGATACCAGGCTTGGCTTCGTGCGCGAGGGCAACGGCCCTTGCTGGTTCGTCCCCGATCTGCCGCAGCTTGCGGCCGTCGGGTTCGACGACGGCTTCCTGGACCAGGCCTTGGAAAAGGCCGGGCTTGTGATCGCCCTCAAATCCCTCGGCCATTGGCGCGGCCAGGACGCGGATCACTACCAGGACGTCTATGTAGCCGAATGCCGGGGAGCCCAGCGGTAAGCATGCGCATCCTTGTAGTGGCGCACAACCATCCGGCCCTCCATCCAGGCGGTACCGAGATCTTCGCGCACGACCTTTTCCGCGCCTACCAGCGCGCCGGCCACGAGGCGCTCTTCCTCGGTGCGACGAACCAGGTCCATCGCCAGATCCGGCCCGGCACGAGCTTCCAAGGGCTCGGCGATGCGGCAGACGAAGTGCTGCTGTGGTCCGGCCACTTCGACCGCTTCTACATGAGCCAGGTCGACCTCTACGGGGTTGTTCCGGATCTGGTGGAACTGCTGTCCGACTTCCGGCCGGACGTGGTGCATATCCATCACCTGCTGCTGATCGGCGCCGAGTTCCCGCACATCGTCCGCCGGACGCTGCCGGACTGCCGCATTGTCATGACTCTCCATGACTACTATCCGATCTGCCACCATGACGGCCTGATGGTCCGCACCAACGGCAAGGAACTCTGCCACGTCGCGAGCCCGGACCGCTGCCATGCCTGCTTCAAGAACATTCCTCTCGACCGGTTCGCGCTGCGCGAGCGCCACCTGAAGGCCCTGCTGAGCACTGTCGACCACTTCGTCGCGCCGAGCCGCTTCCTGCGGCAACGCTACGTCGACTGGGAACTTGCCGAGAACGCCATCAGCGTGATCCCCAACGGCCTGCCGCTTCGATCCACACCTGCGGCCGCACCTCGCGGCGCCGGACGTCCGACGGTGTTTGGATATTTCGGCAATCTCAATCCCTGGAAGGGGGCGACTGTTCTGCTCGAGGCCGCCCGGCAGCTCATCGCCGAAGGGCTCGATTTCGAATTGCGCGTCCACGGCGGCACCCCGTTCCAAAGCGAAGCCTTTGTCGCGGAGATCGACCGCCTTTTCAGCGACACAGCACCCACGGTGCAGAGGCGCGGGTCCTATCGGCGCGAGGACGTCGCCGAGCTCGTTGCCGGCGTCGACTGCACGATCGTGCCGTCGATCTGGTGGGAGAATGCGCCGCTCGTCATCCAGGAGGCGCAGGCGCAAGGGCGGCCCGTCATCGCCAGCAACATCGGCGGCATGGCCGAACTGGTCGAAGACGGCGTCAACGGCCTGGGGGTTTCGCCCAACGATCCGCGCGCGCTCGCCTCAGCGATGCGTCGCATCGCCGAAGAGCCGGAACTGCGGCACAGGCTTTCCAGCAACGCACGCCAGCCCGACAACATCGACACGACCGCTCGGCGCTACCTCGAATTGATCGAGGCGATCGAGCCCGCACGTGTCCAAGCAGCAGAGGAGCAGCTGTATGCCTGTTAGTGCCGAGAGGCCAAGCGCAATGGTCGAGCAGAACAACACTAAGCCGGTGAATGGCCGCGTTGACGCCATCGACCAGGGCCGCGTTTTCGGCTGGGCCTTCGACCCTGCCGAGCCGCACAGACGGGTGGCGATCCGCGTAATCCTCGACGGCAAGACGATAGCCGAGGCGGCTGCCGACCGCGATCGTCCCGATCTGCTGCGCAACGGCATCGGCGACGGCAAGCACGCCTTCGAGATCGCGCTACCGGAGCCGGCGGCCTCGCGAACTTCCGATCTCGTCGTGGTGGCGGTAAACGGACCGGACAACGAGCAGGCGCTACGCGTCCCCCGCCCCGACGAGCAGGCCGCCGAAGCCCTGATCGCCGCACCGCTCACCAAGGTCCTCGACAGGCTGGACGTCCTGATGGCAGCGCAACGGCAGCTGCAGATCTCCCAGCGCTCCGTCATGCGCACGCAGCAGATCGACGATACCGGCGAGGAGGAGACCGTCGAGCTCATCGACATCAGCACCGCCGTTGCCAGCCTCGGCACCGAGATCACCCAGCGCCTGAACGATCTCGACGTTCATCTGATGCGGCTCGACGGCGTGGTGGCGGGGATGGAAAAGTCCCTGAGTGGACTGCAGAAGCGCTCCAACGGCGAGTTGAAGCCGCTGCTGCTGTTGCTTTTCGTGCTGGTGGGTTTTGCGGCCGGCGCCGCCATGGCGCTCCTAGCGCGAACCTGAGCACCATGCAAACAGTGGAAAATGGACCTCCCCCATCCCTGACCGCCGCGCCCCGGCGCACTGGCAGGATTCCCAGGGCCGGAAGGGTTACCGGTTGCCCGATCGGCAGTTCCGCCCTGCTCGTAATAGGTACGGGCGGTCCGATGCCCAACGCGGCGCCGGCCACGCTCAATGACGATTCCGCCGAGGTTTCGCCTGCCGCCATCGTCAGCTGGCGATTGGCGACGCCGTGGCCGGGCGCCACGCACGGCTTCGCGGCCGTGCTGCCCACGAAAAGCACCGATCGCGCATTCGCGACCGTGGAGTTCGAGCAGGAAGGCGCGCCCAAGCGCTACGTCTTCACGCCTCGGACGGTCTCGGTGAACGAAGCAGCCGCGCTGCTGGCCGAGCTATGCGGAAGTCGACTGGCCGCCACCATCGATGCCCTGGCGGATTTGCTCATCGCCGAGCCTTCCGACCCTCACAGGCAGTCGGCTATCGTCGCCCTGGTCAAGGCGGCGCATGGCAGCAGCGGCTACATCGAGTTGCTTGGCGAAGGCCCGGACGGGGAGATTTTCCTGCAAGGTTGGGCCCACGACGTCATGCCCGGCATGGCCCGGGCTGTGGCCGACGGCGACAGGCCCCTGGTCGTGGACTGCGCCATTGCCGCCTACGCACGCCAGGACATTCCCCAGGGAGCCCAGGCCTTCGCCGGCCTTCTCGATGCGGACGGGCCGATCAGTCCCGGCAGCATCGAGGGCCTCGTCTGGCGCGGCCGCCACGGCTGGCGCCATGTGGCCGTCCACGCGCGCAAGCTGATTGCCGGACCGCTGGAAACACCTGGCCACGTCCGCTCGGTGCTGCTGCGGGCAAATAGTACCCCGCAAGCTCTGCTGCGCCTGCGCACGGCGGCCAACAGCTTCGACGGCGCCGAGACTGTGTCGAGCTTGCCCCTTCCGGTCCGCATGGGCGTAGACGACGTATTCCAGGTCGACGGCGCGGGCTTTCTTGTCTCCGGCTGGCTGCTTGACCCAAGCGGTCATGTCCAAAGCGTGAAGTTGCGCCATCACAACGGCGAAACACGGCTCGACGACAGCTGGAGCCGGCTCGACCGACCCGACGTGACCGATGCCTTCGCCGACCACCCCGCTTTCTCGCGCGCATTCGGCGACGGCGGCTACAGGCATGGCTTCGTAGCCCATGCGCGACTGGCGGACGGCGATCCGTCTTCGACCCTCTACCTGGAACTCACATTGCGTGACACCCGCCGCGCCTTCATGCCGCTCTCGCCCTTGCGGACCGCGGCCCGCCTCGCAGCGGTACGCCAGATGCGCGCCATCGACCCATCCGATTGGGCACTGCCGGAGCTCATAGACCGCCAGATCGTCCCGCTTCTCTGCTGCTCGGAACGGGTGTCGCCAACGGTCGAGGCCGTCATCGATCCGGGTCCCTTCGAAGCGGCCGCCGGGCCGCCGATTATCATCAGCGTCGGGGAAAACGACGAGCACGGCATCGCCTCCCTTCTTGCCTTGCTGGCGATCGACCCCGAAACGAAGCGCGCGCCGATTGCCCTTGTCGTACCTTCGGAGCGCTTTCACCGGCTGGTGGCCCGCATGGGGAAGCTCGCCTCGTTCTACGGGCTCTCGCTCAGGCTGGTCTCGGCCGGAGAGGCAGGCGACGCCTATGACCTTCTCGAGGCGGGGGCGAGGGCACTGTCGTCTGACATAGTGGTCCTGCTTTCAGGGTCGATGGTGCCGAACAAGGCCGGCTGGTATCGCAAGCTTGTCGACACCCAGGCGGCGCTCAAGAACAGCATCATCTCCCCTACCCTCGCCTATGAGGACTACTCTGTCCGCTGGGCCGGGACCTGGCCCGCAAGCCGCTACGAAGGCTATCCCATCAGTGCGGTGACGCAGCTGGAGCTGTCGCCTGTTACGGCCGCGTCGCTCGAATGCTGCGTCATGCCGCGCGAGGCCCTCCTCGATACCGGAGGCTTCGCAGGGGGATATCTCGGCTCTCGGGAAAAGGGATTGGACCTCGGCCTTCGCCTCAGCCGCGGCGGCATGGCCTCGTACTGGCTGCCATCCGTGCAGATGCTCGGTTCCGACGAGACGTCGAGCACAGGCACATCGGCGATGGGCGCGCTCGTGGAGAGCATCGATCGCAAGATCCTCGACATCAGCGGCTTATCTGGGCTTGCCGGCAACAAAGCCCCATCGGAGGCCCGCGCATGACCGAGCAGCTTCGGGTTCTCGTCGTCTCGCACGGCCATCCGGCGCTCGCGCTGGGTGGCGCCGAAATCGCGTCCCACAACCTGCACCAGGGCCTGAATTCGTTGCCCGACGTGGAATCGGTCTACCTCGCCCGCGTCGGCCAACCCTTTCCGCGGCATGGTGCTTCGGCACTCATGAGCCTTCGTCCTACCGAGGACGAATTGCTGTTCCACGCCGACGACTACAACCACTTCTTCCTGTCGAATGGCGATACCGAAGCTCTCCAGCGCGACCTCGTGCGCTTCGTTCGCGACGCCCGGCCCCATGTCGTTCACTTCCATCATGTGCTGGGCCTGGGGATGGAAGCGCTTTATGCGGTGCGCGAGGCCCTGCCGCAGTCGGTCGTCCTGGTGACATTCCATGAATACCTGCCGATCTGCCACAACCATGGCCAGATGGTAAAACGGCCGACCGGCCAGCTTTGCAGGCAGGCATCGCCCATCGCCTGCCACGGATGCTTTCCCGAAATACCCGTGTCGCATTTCCTCAAGCGCGAGCGGTTCGTGCGCGGCATGCTCGAACTGGCCGACGCTTTCGTCTCTCCGAGCATGTTTTTGGCCAAGCGCTACGCCGAATGGGGGATCGAGGCGGAGAAGCTCACGGTCATCGAAAACGGGATCACAATGGGTGAAGTAGTGCCCGCACGCGAGCTTCCGCCCCGTAGCCCCTGCCGGTGTTAGCGGCGGTCAGTTTCCGCGTAAATCTGGTGTCGGCAAGCAGTCGGACGCGGTCATCCGCGGCAGTCAGCTGAATGCCTTGAACTTCCTTTGAGTTGAATGGGGGGTGCCCGTTCTGCAGGGCACTGAGGTGTGCCGGGGGGGCGTGCCTGCTGTGGCCGTGGGATGGCGGGAGTGAGCCAGCGCAGGGGTATGGCGCAGCGCTGGTCTTTTGCGTTACATATCGCCTACCTGTGTAAGAAGCAGGCGCGACAGTGACAGTAAATTTCCGGTAAACCCACTGTCGCGCCCCGAGACCCCCCGCTTTGGAGGGCGCCGTTGCCGCTGTCAGTATTTCACGAAGCGGGCGTGGCTGTCCAGCAGCGTGGGCCCACGCATGGGAATGGAGCGTCCATGCCCACTGCCCAGCCCGCGCCGTCACCACCGCCCAGACGCTTTGTGTGCGCCCTGTGCCGCTGCCCTGTGCTCATCTGCAGCCACTGCGACCGCGGCCAGCGCTACTGCAGCGCGGCCTGCTCGCACCAGGCCAGAAGTGGCGCCCAGCGCGCAGCCGGCAAACGCTACCAGGACAGCCGCAAGGGCCGTCACGCTCACGCCAGACGCCAGGGGCAATGGAGGGCGCGCCAGCAAACAGTGACGCATCAGGGTAGCCCACCACCGCCCTGCGCTGATGTACTCCCACCCGGCGAAACAACCGCTCTGATCCCGGACGCAAGTCAACGCTGCCAATGCCTCTTTTGCGGCCGTTCGGTCTCGAATTTTGTACGCCTGGACTATTTGCGTTGCCGCTTTCGTCGCCCATCGAAACCATCCGTATGGAGTACCGACTCACATGGCCATTTCACCTGAACTCACGGCGCAGATCCTGCGCTACCACCACGCCGAGCACTGGCCGGTGGGAACGATCTCGTCCCAGCTGGGCGTGCACCGCGAGACCGTCATGCGCGTGCTCACCCAGGCCGGCGCCGCCCCCATAGTGCCCGCACAACGCACCTCGGGCGTGAGCCCCTACCTGCCCTTTATTGAAGAGACCCTGAAGCAGTTCCCCAACCTCACGGCCAGCCGGTTGCACACCATGGTCGCCGAGCGCGGTTACGAGGGACGCCCCGACCACTTTCGCCACATCGTCGCCAGGCACCGTCCACGCCCCCCAGCACAGGCCTACTTGCGCCTGCGCACCTTGCCCGGTGAACAGGGGCAATGCGACTGGGGCCACTTCGGCCACATCCAGATCGGGCAAGCCAGGCGACCCCTGATGGCCTTTGTGATGGTCCTGTCCTGGTCCAGACGCATCTTCCTGCGCTTCTTCCTGGGCGCGCACATGGAGAACTTCCTGCGCGGCCACGTCCAGGCCTTTGAATCCTGGGAGTCCGTTCCCAGGGTCGTCTTGTACGACAACCTCAAGAGCGCGGTGCTCGAACGCAGGGGGCCGGCCATCCGCTTCAATCCCACCTTGCTGGCACTCTCGGCGCATTACCGCTTCGAGGCCAGGCCCGTGGCCCCGGCCCGGGGCAATGAGAAGGGACGCGTGGAGCGGGCCATCCGCTACATCCGCACGGCCTTCTTCGAGGGACGCACCTTTGACGGCCTCGACGATCTCAATGCCCAGGCCGATGCCTGGGTGAACGGGGCAGCCAGCGCTCGGCGCTGCCCCGAGGATTCCCAGCTGTCGGTGCAGCAGGCCTTTGACCAAGAGAAGGCGCACCTGATGGACATCCCGGTCACACCGTTTTGTTGCGATGAGATCCGCGGCGTGACAGCGGCCAAGACACCCTATGTTCGCTTTGACCTGAACGACTATTCCATCCCCCACACCCACGTACAGCGCAGCCTGAGCGTGCACGCCAGCCTGCATGAGGTGCGTATTCTGGACGGCCAGCAGGCACTGGCCACGCACCCGCGTTGCTGGGACAAGGCTCAGCAGATCGAGATCGAGGCCCATGTGCAGGAACTGGTGCAGCACAAGCGAGCCGCGCGAGCCCATCGCGACACGGACCGCCTGGTGCACGCGCTGCCTCAGGTGCAGGACTTGCTGACAGAGGCGGCCAAGCGGGGCGAGCCGCTGGGGCGCATCGCCCGTGAGTTGCAGGAACTCCTGGATGTGCATGGACGCACGCAGATGACGGCCGCCGTCGCCGATGCCATAAGCCGCGGTGTACCGCACCCCCATGCGGTTCGTCTGGCGCTGCAACACCAACGCCAACGCCAACGCCAGCGCCAGCAGCAAACCCCGCCACCGCTGGGCGTGGCCCTGTCCGCGCAGGTGCGCGCGCGCGACATCGCCGTGCGCCCCCACAGCCTGGACGGCTATGACCGTCTCACACAGGAGAGTGACGATGCCAGCAACTGATTCGGCCACACTCAAACACCGCGCCCAGGCGTTGCAACTGCACGGGGTGCTGGCCAACTGGAGTGCCTGCTGCACCGAACCCTGGGTGGGCACATTGCTGGACTGGGAAGAGCAGGAGAGAACCCGCCGATCCATGGAGCGGCGCCTGCACAGTGCGCGCATCGGGCGCTTCAAGCCCTTGGTGGATTACGACTGGCGCTGGCCCGAGCAGATTGACCAGGCCAGCGTGAGCGAGCTGATGACGCTGCAGTTCCTGCAAAACGCCAGCAACGCCATCCTGGTGGGGCCCTCCGGGGTCGGCAAGACCACGATCGCGCAGAACATTGCGCACCAGGCGGTGTTGCAGGGACACACCGTCGTGTTCACCACCGCGGGCAAGCTGCTGGGCGAGCTGGCCAGTCTGGACAGCGATTCGGCACTGCGCACCCGGCTGCGCCACTACGCCAGGCCAGAGCTCCTGGCCATTGATGAGGTCGGGTATCTGTCGTATTCCAGCCGCTATGCCGATCTGCTGTTCGAGTTGATCAGCCGGCGCCACGAGCACAAGAGCACGCTGATCACCACGAACAAATCGTTTGCCGAGTGGGGTGAAGTGTTCCCCAACGCGGCCTGCGTGGTCGCACTCGTGGACCGCCTGGTCCACCACGCCGAAATTGTCGGTATCAAGGGTCAGTCGTACCGGCACAAGGAGGCACAAGAACGCGCCAGGGCGCGCACCGCAAAGCGCAAACCGTCGAAGGAGGCGGCATGAAGCCGTGGCACCCGCCTTCAGGACTGCGCCGTGGGCTGCCCTTCACGGTGGACGACACCTGGACACCAGAGCAGGCCTTGGCGGTGATGGAGTTGCTTGATGATCTGCGTGATCGTGTCTGGACCCACTACGGCCGGGTCATCCAGAACCTGCTGCGCGAGCAGCGCGTGACCAGTGAATCGCTGGATGACTTTGACCCGGAGTTGCCGTTCTGAACAACGACGAATCTCCCACGCCAACAGCAAGGGCCCCTGACGGGGCCCTTGCTGTTGGTGGCGCACTCAGCACCGAAAGCCGCCACCAGAATCCGCCGCCACAAATGACCACCGGATTCCGTCACCATATTCCGCCACCATTTGCCGCCGCCAGATTTACGCGGGTTTAGACCGCCGCTAACAGCCGGAACCGCTTCGCCTATTTCGGCCAATTGACGCCGTTCAAGGGCGTCGACGTGCTGATCGACGCGGTCTCGCGGGTGCCCGAGGACATCTGGGGCGACGATGCCTGCCTGATGATCTACGGCGGCAATCTCGAGCGCCAGCCGCCCGATTTCCAGACACGCCTGACCAAGCTCATCGACGACGCGGGCCGCCGCGTGCGCTTCTACGGCGCCTACCAGAACGCCGACATGCCGCGCCTGATCGGCTCGGTGGATTGGGTCGTGATGCCGTCCACCTGGTGGGAAAACTCGCCGCTGGTGATCCAGGAAGCGCTGCACCACCGCAGGCCCATCATCTGCTCCGACATTGGCGGCATGGCCGAGAAGGTGTGGGACGGAAAGGATGGACTGCATTTCCGTGCAGGCAGCGCGCAGGATCTCGCCGATCGCATGGCCGAGGTGATGAGCGATCCCCAGGCCTGGGACCGGCTACGGGCCTCGATGAGGCAGCCGACGGGCCACATCGATTGCGCCCGCGACCATGTCGAGCTCTACCGCCGGCTACTGCAAGAGAAGCATGGCAACGCTGCTGCCCAGCGGGCCACCCACCTTCCAAAAGCGGGTTAGACAGCCCATGACACGCGTACTCGTGATGATTCCCTCCGGCGAGGTATACGGGCGCGACAACGTCCGCTGGTACCAGCACCATGACATTCAAAGAAGCATCAACAGCTATCACAATATCGGAGATGCTTTTGTCTTCGATTCTTCGCTGAAGCTTCTGAGCTACGACAAGCTTGGCGTTCTTGAGATCTCGGCATTCAACCCTGACCTCGTTGATCGGCTACGCGACGAGTATGACTATGTTTTCCTGCGTGGGTCCAACTACATCCACAACTCCATGAACTGGGAGCAGGCCGTTCCGATCCTGAAGCGGCTTGGCCTGCCCATTATCGGCTTCGGTATCGGCGCCCAGGCACCATCGAAGGGCAAGATCCAGCTCTCGAACCAAAGCCACGAGCTACTCCATCTCATGGCCGACTCGACCACGTCCATCGGGGTGCGCGGCCGCTACACGGCGCAAGTGCTATGGGACATCGGCATTCGCAACACCCGCATCATCGGTTGCCCAACGGCCTTTCGCCGCAACGACCCCGAATTGCGCATCAAGCTCCCCCCGCTGGATAACGTCCGGAAGGTCGGCATTACCATCCGCCGCGAAGTCTCCGCCGACTACGCCAAGGACATAAAGCGATACCTGACCTTCCACCGCGACCTGGTGAAAACCATGGCCCGCCGCTTTGATGCGGTGCTGATGGCACAAGGGGAAGTCGAGGAAAAGAAGCTCGTCCTGGGAACGGAGGCGCAGCGAGGTGATGCAATGGATGCCTTGAGGGCGCACCCATGGGCCGCCTCCTGGTATCTCGACGAGCAGATGGTGCGGCTCTATCGCGAACGACTGTTCTATTCCGATGTCGTTGCCGACTACGAAGAACTCGTGCGCTCGCTGGACCTGGTCCTGGGCTATCGCCTGCACGGCAACCTGATGGCGCTCGCCAACGGCACCCCCTCCATCTACTTCACTTATGACAGCAGAACGGTCGAGTTCGCGGAAACATTCCAGATTCCCAGCTTCGACGTCTTCAGCGCAAAAGAGTTTCGTCTTGACGAATACTTTGATCAGCCCCGATTTGATCAATATAACTGCTCCTGGCGCCACATCTATGGCGAGATGCACCGGTTCCTCACCGAAAACGGCGTCGCTCACAGGATGATCGACACCGGCAACACCTCGGGCACTTCAATCCGCAAAATCGCATGAACCGGAGGGCTACCACCATGCACCAGAAGATCCGCAAGGCCATCATTCCTGCCGCTGGTTTCGGGACGCGCATGCTTCCCGCGACCAAGAGCATCCCCAAGGAATTGCTGACGATCGTCGACCGCCCCTTGCTCGACTACATCGTCGCCGAGGCCTTCGCCTCGGGAATTGAACATGTGATCATCGTCACCGGGCGCATGAAGGGCGCGATCGAGGACCATTTCGATCACGCCTTCGAGCTCGATGTCAGCCTGCGCAATGCCGGAAAGCAGCCTTTGGCCGACCGGATCGCGCAGGACACGCCAGGCGCCGGGACGATTTCCTTCGTGCGACAGCAGCAGGCACGAGGTCTCGGCCACGCGGTCTGGACGGCCCGTCATATCGTCGGCGACGAGGCATTCGCGGTGCTTTTGCCCGACATGCTCATGGTTGCCGACAGGCCATGCCTGAAATCCATGGTCGATCTCCATCAACGCCATGGCGACAACGTCATCGCGGTGGAGAGATGTGCTTCCGAGGACGCCCACAAGTTCGGCATTGTCTCGCTCAAGCACACTGGCGATGGCCAGCTCGTGACCGGGCTGGTGGAGAAGCCTGCCCCCGGCACTGCGCCCAGCAATCTCTACATTTCCGGGCGCTACATCCTGCAGCCTGAAATCTTCGCCATCCTCGAGCGGCAGGCGCCGGGTGCGGGCGGTGAGATCCAGCTCACCGACGCCATGCTCACGCTGCTGAAAACCCAGGACATCCGGCCCTTCGAGTTCTGCGGCCACACCTTCGATTGCGGCGCCCCGGCCGGCTTCGTGACCGCCAACCTGCACATGGCGGCAGCGCGCTCTGATCTAGCCCCTCACATCAGGCTCGCGATGGATGCCCTCTACTCGGCACGGCGCGCGGTGGCATGATCATGCTGTCGGCGACCCATTCCAGTGGGTCACCGGATGAACCCGGCGGCCGAAGGCAGGCCGCCGGCGTCAGGCTTCGGTCGGAGTATCGTTCAACGCGGTCAGCGCCTGGTCGGCCGCAGGAATAGCCAGTTGCTGGGCGCCGGTTTCGCCCTGTATCTGATCCAACTCCGCCGCCGCGCTGTCCATCGCGCGATTGAAGGCGGCGACCATGGCCTCGATGTCCTCGGCCGTATGTGCTGCCATGACCTGGAAGCGGAATCGCGACTGTCCCAATGGGACGGCCGGAAACTCCACCAGATTGGCAATTCCCGCGTATATCGAGAGATATTTCGAGGCCAGCCGCCCCAGCGCTTCGCCGCCGACGCGAACCGGCACGATGGGAGAAGGCTCCCCCAGCACCTCGCGGCCGGAGCGCGCCATGGCTTCACGCAGATGAACCACGTTGTCGTAGAGCTTGCGCCGCAACTCTTTGCCTTCGCCCGACTGGATGATCGCAAGCGCTTCCAGCACCGTGGCCGCCTGGACCGGCGACAGCGCATTCGAGAATGTGTGGGGCGCGCTGTAGTATCTCAGATATTCGGCCGCGGCTCGTGTCTTGACCGCCACAAAGCCACCGTTGGAGGCGAAGGTCTTGGAGAAGCTGCCGATGATGATGTCTATGTCGCCGAGCATTGCCTGCTCGCCGATGCGGCCAAGGCCATCCTCGCCCATGCAGCCGAAATCGTGAGCACAGTCGACCAGCAGGCTGGCCCCATGGGCGTCACAGATATTTCGAAGCGCCCTGAGGTCAGGGGTGTCCGAATGCATCGAAAAAAGACTCTCGGTCACGACCAGAATGCCGTTTTGCGTGTCCGCCGCGCGAATGTTCGCCAGCTTGCGGACCAGCGCATCCTGATCAAGATGCCGGAAGTAGTGCACCTTCTGGGTGGCGGCCGATGCTCCCGCCTGGAGGCAGGAATGCGCCAGCATGTCCATCACGACATGGTCGTGCGAACGGACGAAGCCCTGGATGGCGCCATATCCGGCAGCCCATCCGGTCGGATAGAGCACGACCTCGCGGCCGCCGACAAATTCCGAAAGGGCTGCTGACAATTGCAGTGAGTTGGCGGTATTGCCGAGCAGGGCAGCCGACCCGGCGCTGTGGACGCCGTAATCGTCGATCGCCGCCCTCGCCGCTGCCTTTATCCGGGGATGGGAGGACAGGCTGAGATAGTCCTGCGAGGCGAAATTGACGCCTGAGCTGGCCTCCCCTGCGTCGCTCATGATGTCCGACCGCGGCCGGGGCGCGGATGAGGTCGACCGGGCGTAAGGCCATAGGCCATGCTGACGGCGGAGATCCTGCCAGCTGAAGAAGCTTTCGGCACGCGCCATGAGGCCGCTGTTCTTCGGCGCGCGATAATCCTTCAGGCTTCCGGACAGTGCAGCCTTGGGTATTGATTTCATCAGCGACGTGTCTCTCGTTCGGTGCGAAGGTCGCGGGCGAAGCGTCCTCGCCGATCCCTGGAGCGACGGGCATTCTGACGAATGCAAATTCCGCCGCTCCATCCACTTTCTTAGCCGCATTTGTGCGACGCCAGACGATTCCGTCTGGCTGCAAAACGCTCTAGAACCTGAAACTCACCCGTGCCTTCACGAGATCGAGCTGGCCGTCGATCAGCGTTCCGTCGAACCGTTCGAACTGCATGTGGTCCCAGCTCACGCCAGCGACGAGATTGTCGCTCAAGAGATAGTCGGCCCCCATACCCGCTACCCAGCCCCAGTCCTCGAGGCCGATATTGGTGGTGATGTAGGTGGCCCCGGCGTGACCGGTGAGCAGCAGGCGATCGAAAGCGAAGCCGGCACGAGCCTTGGCCGAGAAAGCGCCTTCGACATCAATGGGGAAGCCTTCGAAATTGATGTCGATCCGCGTGTACTCGGCCTCGCCTCCCAGAACGAAGGCGCCGAACTGATGGAGATAGCCGGCGTGGGCTCCAAAGACGACATCATCTCCGGACGAACGGAGCGGCGGCGCAAACTGGCGGTCGGCATCGCGAAGCCAGCCATAGCCGGCCGAGATGCCAACATAGGGTGCGCTCCAGTCAACCGCCGGCTGCCCGACGAGGTCGGCCGCCTCGCCCGCATTGGCCGAAAGCACTAAAGTGAAAATGCCGAAAACATGAGCTTTCATCGTTTACCTTGGTCGACTCAACACAAATGAGCTCCAAGTAGACGGTCTTGCATGCTGCTTTCAAGTGACAATGGAAAGGGTAATTAATTTTCCTTTAAGTATTGTTCATGACAAATATTCCGAAATACAAAACAGATATCATCATAGTCACAAAGCAATACTTCTAAATCAGCCGCATTTTCCAAAACTAAATTCAATATGTATAATACAATATATCATAGTCAGGCATGCTGGCAACGGGATATGGCCAGCATTTTTGCGTCGCCGGAAACTTGTTCACGAGTTTCCAACTGCCACCAAAGCTCCGGTACCGTCGCCTTAACTTGCCACGAAGCGCAGTGATGCCCGAAGTTGAACAGTTGAACGGAAGCGCAAAGAAGCCGGCCCGGGGCCAATTGCGATATGGGAACTGACCGGCTGATCACCGAGCAACACGTCTCTTCGTGAACACAGCCGGCGTTCGCGGCAAAGCCATGCGACGTGGGGTATCCGTTCGAACTATGCTCGCGGCTATCCCCACTTGCCCAGCGCTGCGCCACGGCCAGCCCATCCGCCCCCCGCGCCCGGCCGGCGCCGCCCCGGTCACGACCTTTCAACCCCTTGATTCCCCTGGCCAAAAGCCCACATCCCAAAGCGATTGCGCCCTTTGCTTGGCCCAGCCGGACGGCCCCGCTCCGGCCATCTCACTTTCGATAACACGTCCTTATCGATAGCTACGATTTTCGAGGCCCATTCACCAAAGGCGCCTCACAGCGGACCACATGCGCCCTTCCAAAGAGCCCTGCGGCCGCACCAACGCAATGCGCAAACCGGGTTGGGATGCTCCGATGTTCGAGCCCATGACTGGATGCGAAAGACGGCATGGTGCCGACCGAGACAACATGGCGGAGTCGCCGTTGTGCCACCAAGACAGCCGGGATAGGTGGGCTTGCCGTGATCTAGGAGAAATCCAGGACCATTCGGCCTTCGATCTTGCCGTGCTCGAGCTTTGCAAAGATGTCGTTGATGTTTTCGAGCCTCGCCTTGGTGATCTGGCTGCGCACCTTGCCCGAAGTGGCAAAGGCGATGGCCTCGTCGAGGTCGCGACGTGTGCCCACGATCGAACCGCGTATGGTGATGCGCTTCAGCACGACATCGAAGATCGGCGCCGGAAAATCCCCCGGCGGCAGGCCAACCAGGCTGACAGTGCCCTTGCGACGGACCATCTTCAGGGCCTGGCCGAACGCGGGTGGGGAGACTGCGGTGACCAGAATGCCATTGGCACCGCCCTTGGTAACGTCAAGGACCTGGGCAACGGCATCAGCCGAACGGGCATCGATTGCGATATCGGCGCCCGAGCGTCGCGCCAGGTCGAGCTTGTCGGTGGCAATGTCGAGGGCGACAACGTTGAACCCCATCGCCTTGGCATATTGGATCGCAACGTTGCCAAGACCGCCGATGCCGGAAATGGCAACCCATTCGCCCGGGCGCGCCTCGGTTTCCTTCAGGCCTTTGTAGGTGGTGACACCAGCGCACAGGATTGGCGCCATGGCGATGAAATCGACATCGGCGGGAAGCTTGGCGGCGAAGGGGGCGGAAGCGATGACATATTCGGCAAAGCCGCCGTTGCAGCTGTAGCCGGTGTTGTGCTGTTGCTCGCACAAGGTCTCCCAGCCGGTTTCGCAATATTCGCACCGCATGCAGGCGTCGTGCAGCCAGGCCACGCCAACGGCGTCGCCGATCTTTCGATCGGACACGCCAGCGCCCACCGCAACCACGATGCCTGTCGCTTCATGGCCGGGGATGAAAGGCAGCGCTGGCTTGACCGGCCAGTCGCCGGCTGCCGCGTGCAAGTCGGTGTGGCACACGCCGCAGGCCTTCACCTCGACCAGGATCTCGCCGGGTCCCGGCGAAGGGACAGGCACCTCCTCGATCTGCAGCGGCTTGCCGAACTCGTGCACGACCGCCGCCTTCATCGTTGCCTTGACCATGGACAATCTCCGCAACTCGTTGTGAGGCCCAACCTGCACGCGAGGTCATGGGCCGCAGACACTGGGAGTGCTCTCAGCCTCGGCAACTAGAGCGAAGGGTACGGCTTTCAAGAGACGGCCGTCCTTTGGCGCCGGGCAAGCATTTGCGTTCGGGGACCGGTCCCGGCCCATATTTTTTGGACAGAAAATCGAGCCTGTGGGGCTAAATGCGGTTAGCTGTGCGGTGTAATCAACTGCAGCGAAGGAAAATAGGTCCGGTATCGGCCGACATCGCGTGTCAGCAATGGAAGCTGGCCGACTGCTGCATGAGCGCCGATGAAGAAGTCGGGCAGTACGCCGGTCCGCGACCCGCCCGACTTGCGATATCGCGTGAAAACCTTTCCGGCAAGAAATAGCGCGGCTCGCGGCATAGGCGACATTTCGAGACCAGCTTGGTCGAGGAAGCTGTCGAGCGCTTCGATGCGGTCATATCGCACGGCCAATTCGGCGTAGACTACGTCGTTGATGAACAGCGGTCCATCAAGGCTCGCTGCCTCAAGCTGGGAAATCGACCAATCGGCCCAGTTCGGATCGTCGGTGACAAGATCCAGCAGAACGTTGGTGTCGACCAGCGTCACGCTTCGCCACGCGTCAAAGCCATGATTGCGTCGGTATCGAGTCCCTCGCCAGCGTGCCCGCGCAATTTAGCGAAGCGGCTCGCCGCACGCGCCTGGTCCGTCCGCATTAGGACAACGCTGCCGTCTGCTGCCCGACGGAAATCAACCTTGCTGCCCGGCACAATCCCCAGCAGATCGCGGACCCGCTTTGGAATGGTGACTTGCCCTTTCGCTGTAACCGTTGTGCTCATCGATGTCACCCTAGGTAATACCTGAATACAAATTGGTATTACTTTGGGTGCGAAATGTCAATCCTGGGATCGTTTGGATCCCTCTCGGTCAGCCATCGTGAGGCAAGTCCGAAGCCCTAGTTCGCGACCGATGCAGAACCCGCCCTTCGCTCAAACAGCAAGCCCGGTTACCCATCAACCACATGAATCGGTTTGGTTGGACCGATTCCAACATTGCATTGGACGGGTCTGCCCTGCCCCGCCAATCTGGCGCCATGCAGCACCACTACGCCAACAGCTTCGTCATTTACCGCCATGATGCCGAGCGCAACATGGCACGCTTCTACGCCTTGGCGCTTGAGCCGACACTGTTCGGCGACGTTGCGCTGGTGCGCCAATGGGGGCGCATCGGCACGCGTGGCCGTCAAAAGATCGAGCTGTTTGCCGAATTGACCGCCGCCGAAGCCGCCCTTGCCGCGCTCCGTGACACGAAACTGCGGCGCGGCTACCGGCACTGAGCGAGGGAACTCCGCGCAATTGGACATGCGCGTCATCCTGCCCTGGCCTGGGCCCCTCCCCTGCCGCGCAGCAGCGCCATCAGCACCGGCCCGATCGAGAAGTCGCCGGCTTTGGCCTTGGCCGTCAGGCTGCGCAGATAGCCGCCGGGGCTCGAAATCGCCTCGCCCTTCTGCAGCATCGCCGCCACCATGATCGCGGCATCGACCGCCCCCATCGCCTCGCAGGCCTGGTTCCACGCGTCAGGGCTTACGCCAAGCGCGCCACGCACCAGATTGGCCGTTTCCACCAGCTCGCCCCAGCCGGAAATGCCGTTGCGAGCATAGTCGGCAATGTCGGGGCAGGCGCGCAGCACCATGCCAAGCGGATATCCCGTCGGCGGCAGGCTCCTGGTTTCCAGTTTTATCGCAACGGTCGCGCCCTGGTCTTCTTCGAGGCCGGGTTCAAGTTCATGAGGGTGTGTATTTGAATTCTGTATGTGGCGCTCGAAATGAGACTCATTGGCGCTTGTTTCTTCAGAATTAACGTGACTTTCCAGGGCCTTGCGCACCTCCTGGGCAAGCACGGCAAGCTCCTGGGCGATCGGCTCGAGCTCGAGGCGGCTGGCGGTGCGCGGAATCTGCGAAGCGATCTCGCGATACTCCAGATGCAGGCGCTGCCAGTCGGCGGCAATGCCCTCCTCGAGGCCGAAGGCGATCATCTTGGCGATGTCGCGGCGCAGGATGGTGATGCGCTCGCGCACCAGCAACAAGGCCCGCCGCTCGGCCCTGACGGCCTCCGCCATGCGCTCGAATTCTGCAGCCCGCGCCAAAAGCGGCGTCAGGTCGAAGCCGAAGGCCTGCTCGATGGCGCCGTCAAAGCCCTTGCGGGCATAACGCTTGCCATTGGGGCTGTCGCGGCGGACGACGAGGCCGCAGTCGACCAACACGCTAAGATGCCGCCGCAGCGTCGCCGGCGCCATGCCGTGCGCCCGCAGTGCCAGCTGCGCATTGGAGGGAAATACCACCAGCCCCTCCCCTGCCACGAGATCACTGTCGGGGTGGAAGCTCAACAGTGCGTTGAGCACTGCAAGCGCGCGATCGCTCGCCCCCAGCAGTCCCTTGGCCTCGCAGACGGCGCGAAACACCTGCCACTTGTTGGCGCTGGCGCCAGGCGCGCAGCCGCCTGCCGCCATCTGCCCCGCCATCATGGCAAGCGTCAGCGGCCGCCGCCCAAAGGGCGTCGTCGAAATGTGCGTCTCCATTTTCCTTCGCCTTCAAATCAGGCAAAAGAAATCTGCTCGCCAAAGCGGCGCCGCGACTCTTGACAGTGATTCGAGGAAATGCGATTCTCTAGCTGCTAAACCGATGAGAAGGGCTTCCACGACGGCGACGTTTGGGGGCCTTTTTCTTTTGCGGGTTAAGCTCCTGTTTCTGTCTTTTCCGACTTCCTGAAGGCCCCGTAGAGTTCTTCAAGATTTGCCGAGATCCAGCCGCCGAACCTGGCGGCATCCTTGTCCTTCAGGGCCAGCGTATAGCCCTTGCCGTTCGAGGTCGCGACAACGCGAACCGATTTGTCTTCCGCAGCCCAAGTCTCGAAGCTGCCAGCTTTCGTCTTGTTCTCGGGCTTGCTGGTGAGCGCATCGACAACGGCCTGAAAGCGTTGATCGCTGGACTGAGCTTTCATTGCGCCCTGCGACAGGATCGCAAGCAGGTCCTGCACCTTGGCCTTCGGTAGGAGATCGGCCAGTTCCATCCACCGCCTGCGCCCTACTTCCGGTGCAGCACCGATGGCTTCGACCAGTTCGACCGGAATCTGGCGCACGACGCTGATCATCTTGGACAAGGCGGCCTTGTCGACCCCAAGCGCCGACATGATGACGTCTCTGGAGAATGAGCGCTCTTCCAGTCGCACAGCAAACAGTGCCCTTTCAATATAGGAAAGGTTCGTCCGCGCATTGTTTTCCTGGCCCTGGCTAACCACCAACTGCTCGTCGGAAAGATCGCGCACGACAGCACGGACCTTGAGGCCCAGTTCCCGGATAGCCGCCAGGCGACGGTGACCATAGGCGACCTGATAACGTCCCTTGGACACCGGGTGCGGGCGAACGAGAATCGGCACCTGTTGTCCGTGGTCTCTGATCTGATCTACGAGTTGAGCAAGCTCCAAGGCATCAATGCCGAGGCGATCACTGACAAATGAACCATCCACCAATGCAGGGTCGATTTCGACAACCATATGCCCCTCGGCCAACTGGCGCTCGAGATCCTGGGCCCGCTCGACCTTCTGGGTAATGTTTCCGAGCGTCTTTGTGATGCCGCCGACGGGAACTGCACTCCGAGTAGCTGGAGGCACAAAGCCCGCGATCGGTCGCGAGACCGTGAAAGGCTCGGGTGCTCCAGTTGCCGGAGCAGGCCCATCTGAAACCTCGATCAGGTTCTTGCGGGCCATTATTTTCTCCCCCAAGTGGACTTCAGCAGGCCCTCGATCTCCGAATTGACCAGGTTCAGGGACTCCATCGCACGATCATAGGTGCCGCGGGTAAACTGGGCTCGCTCGACTTCGTAGAGCGTCTGCTTGGTTACGCCGGCATCCGAAACAGCTGTGGACTTCAGCATCGGATTCTGGAGCATGCGGTTGCCGAAAATCGCACGCATGAAGCCAGTCATTTGGCTCTGCGGACCATCGTTCGGCTCGAAGCGGGTGACCAGATAACGCATCCAGTCATAGCTCGTACGCCCCCCTGCCCTCTCGACCACGGACATCAACTCGCTCGTCATCGCCAAGAACTGGCTCATCGACATCACGTCGAGCATCTGGGGATGAACGGTGATCAGGACAGACGTCGCGGCACACAGGGCCGACATCGTCAGGAAACCGAGCTGAGGCGGACAGTCGATGATGACCACGTCGTACAGGCTCTCGACCGTAGTCAGGACCTCGCCGATGCGTGCGAAGAACATCGATTCCGCCGACCCCGAGGTGATCGCCTTCGGGGTTTCATGCTCGAACTCCATCAGTTCAAGATTGCCGGGCACGATGTGCAGATTGGGCGTGTAGGTCGCCCGCACGATGTCGGCGATCGGGCGCGGATCGTCGTAGCGTATCGCGCCGTACAGTGTCTCGCCCTCCCCCACATCAAGCTCGGGCTGGTGACCAAACAGTGCGGACAACGAAGCCTGCGGATCGAGATCGATCGCCAGAACCTTGTAACCCCTGAGAGCCATATACTGGGCAAGATGGGCAGAGGTCGTGGTTTTCGCCGAACCTCCTTTGAAGTTCATTACCGCAATGACCTGGAGCTTTTCGCCAGGACGGCGGTTCGGCACGTATTTCGGTGCCCCATTCTTTTCATCGAGACCCTGCCGGATCCGATCCATGTCATGGGGCGCATACATTCGCCGACCGTTAGCCAGCGGCTCCGGGCCATGCCCCTCGGACGCAATCTGTCTCAGGTATCCCTCGCCGATGCCAATGTAGTAGGCTGCTTCCGCAGGCGTGAATTGCCGAATGGTCTTTTGGGACGTCGGAGGAAAAATCTTCTGCTGATGCAGCTGGAGCTGGCGTGACAACTCCTGAGAATCCGCCGACAACATGGACGGCAAATGCTCCTGCTCGGTGGCGTGAATTGTAGTCTGTAACATCCCGAATCCTCGAACTGCGCAATTGGTGCAAAAATCACGCAAACTGCGCAGTTACAATATGGCCCGATTCGTAAAGAATATACAAACGCTTAACCATAGATCTTTTCGAGGCTCCGGTTGTCCGCGGACAACCTCCTGCACCAATGCGAACAAGATGAGGTGGGCGCGACCAACAACAGTTGCCCGCGGACAACGCATTCCCGAAGATTGCGTCGCATCAATTCGTCGGATTAAGGTGCCCTGTGTGGCGGTATGGCCGAGGGGTCGGCCTCAAGGCGATCGCCTATTGACCAAACCTGGGGGCCATCGTCACCCGCGCCGTGACCGACAATGGTGCTGCGGCGCGCACCGCGACGCCTGTCGCGACATTGGTCTCAAGCACGCCCGCACCAGACCCAACGTGCCCAACACCGAGCGCAAGTCCGAGCGCCTCATCCAGGCCGTGCGTGGCTAGCGGGGTGCACTGGCTGCCCGCCAGACCTCGGACCGACACGCCAAAGGCCTGCCGATTTGGCCCCGCATACACAATTGGCATAGGCCGCATTGCAACCAAACGCGACGCCGCCGATCAATCGCCTCGCTCGACTCCAGCACAACCGATTGGCGCCCGACATCGGGCGCACGATTGCAGACGGCAGTTGCTTGCCAAGTTGGCCGGCGGCCGCGAAATGACTGCGATCGACCCCGATGTCCTGAACGCTTGTGGCTTGCGGGCGAGGACCAACTTAGGCCCGCGCCAGCGGCGAGCGTTTGCAGTCGAGGCCACCCGCTTCCCCGCATTGTTTTACTGTCCATCCGGTCCGACCTTCCCGGACGTGACCATGTCCGAGCCTCGGATCCTTGGGCGGCACACTGAATTCCGTATAGGGTCACGCTGCGGCGCCGAAGCCGGCACCGCATCCGATCGGTCGCAGGCAGATGTATGAGAATCTGCTTGACTCGCAATCAAGAGACCGGAAGATAGGGGCACAACCTAATAATCTATGGCATTTGGGCCTTGTTCCGGAATTTTGTTTCCGTGAGCGAGGCTGTTTGCGTTTGGGAGCTAGCTTACTCCAAGATGGGAAAGTCGATACCGATCGGCCTCTTGTTCTCGCGAACCGGCCCCTACTGGGCGCCGGGCCAGCAAGGCTTCTATGGCGCGTTGGCGGCAATTGCGGAAGTCAATGGCAGCGGCCTCTTTCCGTTCGAACTGACGGCAACCATTGCCGACCCCGAGGGCAATACGGATCGCTACGCCAGCCTGTGCCGGGACATGATCCGGCAGACGGGTCTGCGCCATGTTGTCGGCTGCATCACCTCGTGGAGCCGTAAGGAAGTCATTCCCGTCGTCGAAAAGGCCGACGCGCTGCTCTGGTACCCGTGCGTCTATGAGGGCTTCGAGGCGAGCGAGAACGTCGTCTATGTCGCTGCCTGCGCCAATCAGCATCTGCTACCTCTCCTCGACTACATCGTGCCGCGCTTCGGTAGGGATGCATTCCTGGTCGGCTCGAACTACATATGGGGCTGGGAGACAAACAGGATCGCCCGCGAGGTGCTCCACCATTCGGGCGGCGAGGTGCTGGGCGAGCGCTACGTGCCGATCGGCGACGTCGACATCTATCACATCATCGCCGAGATCAGGGCGAAGAGGCCGAGCTTCGTCCTCAACAACCTGATCGGGCCTTCTTCCTATGCCTTCCTCAAGGCCTATCACGAACTGGGCTTGGCCGACCCAGCCTTTGCGGCCGACGTGCGCCCCATCTTGAGCTGCAATCTCTACGAAAGCGAAGCGTCGCTGGTCGGCGATGCCATCGCCGGCCATTACACCGTGAGCTGCTATTTCCAGTCGCTGCGAACCGAGGCCAACGAGACCTTTCTCAAGGCGGTCGGCGGGCGCGCCGGTACCGCGCCGGTGACCGCATTCTTTGCCGAAAGCTATGCGAGCGTGCTCTTGATAGCCAAGGCGATACGCGAGGCCGGCACCGACGCCATCGCCGAGGTCTTGGCGGCGGCCAAGGCCGAACCGTTTTCCTCGCCCTTCGGCGAAAGCCGCGTCGATGGCAGGACCAACCATGTGCTGATGCCGGCGCATATTGGCCGGGCTCGCGCCGACGGCAGCTTCGAGGTCGTGCATCAGGCGCTGCAGGCGATCGAGCCCGACCCGTTCCTGACGCGCACGCAGCTGGGCGTGCCGGGCAGCGATGCCAAGGCTTCGTCCAGGGGCACTCATCTGAGGGTCGTCCAATGACTACACCAAAACCGACACCTTCCTTCGTGGGCTGGCGTGCCCTAGTGGTGCACAAGGCCCACCCCAATGTCGACGCCATCATGTTGCAGTTCGAGCGCATCGGCGTTGCCGCCGTGCATTGCTGGCCGGAGGCGACCGACCTGCCGGATATCAGCACGTTCAATGTGGTGCTGATCGATGCCGACATGGGCTATGACGGGCAGTTCCCTTGGAACCCCGGCGAAGCCCCTATGCCGACGATCGCGCTGATCGGCAGCGAGGCGCCCGGGCGCGTGTCCTGGGCAATGAACCAGGGCGCCGACGCGCAGCTCCTGAAACCCATCGGCAGCGCCGGACTTTACAGTGCGCTGGTTGCCGCCTGCCATGCCTTTGCCCGGCGCAACGCACTCGCCGCCGAGGTCGCAGGGCTCCGCGCCCGCCTCGAAAGCCGCGAAATCCTTGCCGAGGCCACCGCCTTCATCATGGTTCGCGACAATATCAGCGCCCGCGCCGCCTTCCAGCAGCTGCGCCTGATGGCAATGGCCGACCGCGAGACACTGGAAGCCGCCGCCACCCGCCTCATCGAGTCCTTCAGCGAGGAACGAGCAGCAAGATGACGATCCTCGAAACGACGCCGGTCGAAGTAGCGCATGCCCCGACGAGGGGTGTCTGGGGCCGGCTCATCCGTCGCCCGCTGGCAGTTTTCGGCCTTATCATCATTGCGGTCGTGGTCATTGCGGCGGTTTTCGCGCCATGGCTCGCTCCCCATGATCCTTATGAGCAGTTCTTCGAAGGGCTCAGCCTCGAAGGCGCGCCGCTGCCGCCCGACGCCAAATTCTGGGCCGGCACCGATCTGGTTGGTCGCGATCTACTTAGCCGGCTTATATACGGTGCCCGCACGTCACTGATCATCGGCATCGTCGCCAACGGTACCGCCGTGTTCATCGGCGCGGTCGTCGGCATCTGTGCCGGCTATTTCCGCGGCTGGGTCGAGACGGTGCTGATGCGTTTCACTGACCTGATGATGGCCTTCCCGGCGCTTCTTCTGGCGATCGTGCTCGCTGCCATCTTCACGCCCTCGCTGTGGATCGTCGCCATGGTGATCGCCATGGTGAACTGGGTGCAGATCGCGCGCGTCATCTACACCGAGACGCGCTCGCTTTCCGAACGCGACTTCATCGACGCCGAGCGTGCGATGGGCGCGGGCCACATGCGGATCATGCTGCGTCACATCCTGCCGCACCAGGTCTCGACCATCATCGTCTGGGCGACGCTCGGCATCGCCACCACCGTGCTGCTCGAGGCGACGCTGAGCTTCCTCGGCATCGGCGTCCAGCCACCGATCCCTTCCTGGGGCAACATTATCTTCGAGAACCAGACCTACTTCACCAGCGCACCATGGCTGGTCTTCATACCGGGTGCTGCAATCCTGTTGCTGGCGCTGGCGTTCAACCTGGTCGGCGACGCGCTGCGCGACATTCTCGACCCGACACAGCAGGGCCACCACTGATGCTCGCCTATGTTTCCCGACGACTGCTGCAGACGGCACTCATCCTGCTCGGCATCAGCCTGGTCACCTTCGTGCTTCTCTACCTCGTGCCGGCGGATCCCGCGCGCCAGATCGCCGGACGCAGCGCGACCCCGCAGACGGTGGAGAACATCCGCGAGCAGCTCGGCCTGAACCTGCCTTTCCACCAGCAATATCTGCGCTATCTCGGCGGGTTGGTGCAGGGTGACCTCGGCCGCTCCTACCTGCAGAAGACCGAAGTGGCTGAGCTGATCTGGTCGCGCCTGCCGGCCAGCCTGCTCCTGATGGTCGGCGCCATCTTCTGCGAGCTGCTGCTTGGGCTGACGATGGGTGTCATCGCGGCGCTCAAGCGCGGCACCAATACCGACAATGCGCTGATGATCTTCTCCTTCGTCGGCGTGTCGGCGCCGCAGTTCGTCATCGGCATCCTGCTGCTCTACGTCTTTGCCGTGCAACTCGGCTGGTTCCCGATCGGCGGCTACGGTACTTTCGCCCATCTGGTGCTGCCCTCAATCACCCTCGGTTTCCTCGGCGCGGGCTGGTATTCGCGCATGATGCGCTCGTCGCTGCTCGACGTGCTCCGGCAAGACTATATCCGCACGGCGCGCGCCAAGGGGCTGACGCGGGCCAAGATCCTGTTCGGCCATGCCATTCCCAACGCCATACTGCCGATCATCGCCATGATCGGCATCGACATCGGCCTGTTCATGTCCGGCATCGTCGTGGTCGAGAGCGTGTTCGGCTGGCCCGGCATCGGCCAGCTTGCCTGGCAGGCGATCCAGCGCATCGACATCCCGATCATCATGGGCGTCACGCTCGTCTCGGCCTTTGCCATCGTGCTCGGCAATTTGCTTGCCGACCTGATCGCACCTCTGGTCGATCCACGCATCAAGCTCAGGTGAAACCCATTTCCATCAACAACAAGCAACTCCGGAGAAAAGGAACGGCAATGACAAAGAATAAGCTTCTCAAGAGCGCTGCTTTTGCAGCCCTGGCCCTGGCATTCGCAGGCCCGGCATCCGCCGATGACATCAAGCAGGGCGGCTCAATGATCGTCACCTACAAGGACGACGTCTCCACGCTCGACCCGGCGATCGGCTACGACTGGCAGAACTGGTCGATGATCAAGTCGCTGTTCGACGGCCTGATGGACTACGAGCCCGGCACGACGACGCTGAAGAAGGACCTCGCCGAGGACTACACCATCTCCGAGGACGGCAAGACCTTCACCTTCAAGCTGCGCAAGGGCGTGAAGTTCCACAACGGCCGCGAGCTGACCGCCGAAGACGTCAAGTATTCGATCGACCGCGTCGTCAACCCGAAGACCCAGAGCCCCGGCGCCGGCTTCTTCGGCTCCATCGTCGGCTTCGAGGAGGCTTCGGCCGGCAAGGCCGAGGGCCTCTCCGGCATCACCGTCGTCGACCCTTACACCATCAAGTTCGAGCTCTCGCGTCCCGACGCGACCTTCCTCCATGTCCTGGCCATCAACTTCTCCCATGTTGTACCAAAGGAAGAGGTCGAGAAATACGGCACCGACTTCGGCAAGCACCCGGTCGGCTCCGGCGCCTTCAAGCTGGCCGAATGGACGCTAGGCCAGAAGCTCGTCTTCGAGCGTTTCAAGGATTACTGGAACACGGGCCTGCCGAAGCTCGACCAGATCACCTTCGAGGTCGGCCAGGAGCCGATCGTGGCGCTGCTGCGCCTGCAGAAGGGCGAGGTCGACGTGCCCGGCGACGGCATCCCGCCGGCAAAGTTCGTCGAGGTGAAGAACGACCCGAACTTCAAGGACCTGATCATTCAGGGCGGCCAGTTGCACACCGGCTACGTGACGATGAACGTCAAGATCAAGCCGTTCGACAACGTCAAGGTGCGCCAGGCCGTCAACATGGCGATCAACAAGGATCGCATCGTCCGCATCATCAACGGGCGCGCCATTCCGGCCAACCAGCCGCTGCCGCCGTCGATGCCGGGCTATGCCAAGGACTACCAGGGCTACCCTCATGACATCGAGAAGGCCAAGGCGCTGCTCGCCGAGGCTGGCTTCGCTGACGGCTTCGAGACCGAGCTGTTCGTCGCCAACACCGATCCGCAGCCGCGCATCGCCCAGGCGATCCAGCAGGATCTAGCCGCCATCGGCATCAAGGCCTCGATCAAGTCGCTGGCGCAGGCCAACGTGATCGCCGCCGGCGGCGAGCCGGACGGCGCTCCGATGATCTGGTCGGGCGGCATGGCCTGGATCGCCGACTTCCCGGATCCGTCCAACTTCTACGGCCCGATCCTCGGCTGCGGCGGTGCGGTGCAGGGCGGCTGGAACTGGTCGTGGTACTGCAACGAGGATCTCGACAAGAAGGCCGCCGAGGCCGACTCGATCGTCGATCCGGCCAAGAAGGAAGAGCGCGAAGCCATGTGGCGCGACATCTACCTGAAGATCATGGAAGACGCCCCGTGGGCGCCGGTGTTCAACGAAGAACGCTTCACGATCCGCTCGTCGCGCATCGGCGGCGCCGACAACCTCTTCGTCGATCCGGTCCACATCCCCGTCAACTACGATCAGGTCTACGCAAAAGATGTGCAGTAACTGCGACTACACCATCCACGGCCGGCATCATCACTTCGGGTGGGATCGTTCGATCCCGCCCGCGGAAACGGTGGCGCCGGGCTCGACGCTGAAGTTCGAATGTCTCGACAGCGGCTCCGGGCAGTTCACGCCCGACAGCACCGTCGCCGACGTGACGACGCTGGACTTCTCCAAGGTCAACCCGGTCACCGGTCCCATCTATGTCGATGGGGCCAAGCCGGGCGATGCCCTGAAGATCACCATCCACCAGTTCGAGCCTTCGGGCTTTGGCTGGACGGCGAACATTCCGGGCTTCGGCCTGCTTGCCGACCAGTTCAAGGAACCGGCGCTGGCGCTGTGGAAGTATGATCCCGCGACACTCGAGCCTGCGCTGTTCGGCAAGCACGCGCGGGTTCCGCTGAAGCCATTTGCCGGCACCATCGGTGTCGCACCGGCTGAACCGGGCCTGCATTCGGTGGTCCCGCCCAGGCGGGTCGGCGGCAATCTCGACATTCGCGATCTGGCGGCGGGCACCACGCTCTACCTGCCCATCGAGGTAGAGGGCGCGCTGTTCTCCATCGGCGACACGCATGCCGCCCAAGGCGACGGCGAAGTCTGCGGCACGGCGATCGAAAGCGCGATGAACGTGGCGCTGACGCTCGAGGTGGTCAAGGACGCCAACCTGTCCATGCCGCGCTTCACCACGCCGGGACCGGTCACCCGCCATCTCGATGCCAAGGGCTACGAGGTCACCACCGGCATCGGTCCCGACCTGATGAGCGGCGCCAAGGCTGCGGTGGCCAACATGGTCGACCTGCTCGGCAAGCGGCACGGCCTGTCGGCGGAAGACGCCTACATGCTGTGCTCGGTCTGCGGTGATCTCAGGATCAGTGAAATCGTCGACATGCCCAACTGGGTGGTGTCGTTCTATTTCCCGCGCATCGTGTTCGAATAGTGCCATGCGGCGCGGGGCCAGCACCCCGCGCCGCTTGTTTTTCTCTCGGAGCCAATTAGCAGCATGAACAAGCCACAGCAGGATACGCTGCTCAGCGTCAGGAATCTCGTGACCCAGGTGGCGACGCCGCAGGGCGCGAAGATCGTGGTCGACCGCCTGTCCTTCGAGCTCGGACGCGGCGAAACGCTGTGCATCGCCGGCGAAAGCGGATCGGGCAAGTCGATGACCGCGCTGTCGCTGATGCAACTCCTGCCCAAGCCCATGGCGCGCGTTGCCTCGGGCGAGGCCATACTCAACGGCCAGAACATTTTGACGCTTTCCGAAAGCCAGATGCGCCAGGTGCGCGGCAGGCACATCGGCATGATCTTCCAGGAGCCGATGACCTCGCTGAACCCGGTGCTGACCATCGGGCGGCAGCTGGCCGAGGCCGTTTCCGCGCATGCTCCGGTGTCTGCAGGCGAAGCGCGCCGTAAGGCCAAGGAACTGCTGGACCACGTCCAGATCTCGGATGCATCGCGCCGGCTCGACCAGTATCCGCATGAACTTTCGGGCGGCATGCGCCAGCGCGTGATGATCGCGATCGCGCTGGCCCAGAACCCGCAGATCCTGATCGCCGACGAGCCGACCACCGCGCTCGACGTGACCGTGCAGTCGCAGATCCTGGCGTTGATCCGCAAGCTGCAGGCTGACAACGGCGTTTCGGTCATCCTCATCACCCACGACATGGGTGTCGTTGCCGAGATGGCCGACAAGGTTCTGGTCATGAACCAGGGCAGGGAGGTCGAAGCCGGCCCGCTGAAGCAGATCTTCCAGGCGCCCGCCGCCGACTACACGAAAGGGCTGCTCGCCGCCGTGCCGCGGCTCGGCGAGATGACCGGCACCACCCAGCCCAAGCGCGCGCCGGCGACGCCAAAGGATGCGTCAGCCGCAAAGCCGGATGCCAAGGCGGCAGTCGTCGACGTCGAAAACCTCGTCGTGCGCTTCGACATCAAGGGCGGCATCCTGCAGCGCCCGGTCAAGCGCGTGCATGCGGTCGAAGGCGTCTCGTTCCAGATCAGGCAGGGCGAGACGCTGTCGCTGGTCGGCGAATCCGGCTGCGGCAAGTCGACGACCGGCAAGGCGCTGCTCAATCTCATTCCCTGGCGCGGCAACATCCGCGTCAGCGGCAAGGAGACGGCCAATCTTTCCGGGGCTGCGCGCAAGCAGGTGCTGCGCGACATCCAGATGATCTTCCAGGATCCTTATGCCTCGCTCGATCCGCGTATGCGGGTCGGCGATCTCGTGGCCGAGCCGCTGGTCATCCACGGCCTGGCCTCGGGCTCCGAGCTCAACGACCGCGTCGAATACCTGTTCAAGCGCACCGGCCTGTCGGCCGACCAGATGAAGCGCTACCCGCACGAGTTCTCCGGCGGGCAACGGCAGCGCATCTGCATCGCCCGGGCTTTATCGCTGTCGCCAAAAGTCATCGTCGCCGACGAAAGTGTCGCCGCGCTCGACGTGTCGATCCAGGCGCAGGTGCTCGATCTTCTGCAGGACATCCAGAACGAGACGGGGATTTCCTATCTCTTCATCTCCCACGACATGGCGGTGGTAGAGCAGATCAGCCATCGCGTCGCGGTCATGTATATGGGCCGCTTCGTCGAGACGGGAACGCGTGCGCAGGTGTTCGAAAACCCGCAGCACCCCTACACCAAGCGGCTGATGGCGGCGGTGCCGGTCGCCGATCCAGATCGCGCCCGCAAGCCCTTCCTGCGCAACGAAGGTGAGTTGCCGAGCCCGGTCAAGGGCCTCGACTACGTGCCGCCTGTGCTGGTCGCGCAGGATGTCGGCGATGGCCACACGGTCTGGACGAGTTGAGGGTGAAGGCGTTCCCTGTGGCTCGCCGCTAACCAGTTTCCTCCGCCATTTGCATCACGGGAATTCTGATCTTCTCGATCAGTCCGGCGCGTCGAAATCGGGGGTGAAAGCTGCGATGTTATAGGCTTCCAGTCGCGCGGTCGGCGCATCGGCTGCGTCGAAGCTCAGAATAGTCGCAGTGCCTGGTGTCACCGGGACGACGCGCGACGGCGGCAGCCCCAGGAAGGCATGGCAGGCAGCGCGAATGACCCCGCCATGGACGATGGCGAGCGTGTCGCCGTTGCATCTTCTCAGGCAGTCCCTGAAGCCCTCGACGATGCGAGCGCAGAAATCCGCCCATGGCTCGCCCTGTGACGGCGTGAAAGTACCAGCGCGCCAGGCCGTATATTCGTCGCGCCGCTCCGCCTCCAGCTCGTGCTTGATACGGCCGGTCCAATCGCCCATGTCGATCTCGCGGAGGCGGGGGTCCAGAGGTGCATCCGCATAGCCAAGCAGCTTGGCCGTCTGGCGCGTGCGGCCAAGATCGGAAGCAACGACGTGATCGGGCGCCATGGCCTTGGCAAAGGCCGCGAAGCTCTGGACCTGCCTTATCCCACGGGCCGAAAGCGGCGCGTTGTCATGGCCCTGGAGCCGGTGCTCGGCATTCCATGTCGTCTCGCCGTGCCGCACCATTACCAATCTCATCAGTTGATCCTTTCACCAGACATTGCAAAAACCGCGCTCGGCTCACCCAGGAAGCTGAGGCGTATGTGGTCACCGCTTGAGGCTCGGAAATATCCGTCGGCCATGGCGGTCAGGCGCCGGCCGCCCGAAAAGGCCGTCACCATCGTACGGCCGGCAATCGGCGCCGCCTCCTCGAAGCGAGCCGTGATCGCTGGCCGTCCCGGCACTTCGCCGACCATCAGGTCGTGGGCCCGGTAGAGAAGCTGTACGCCGTCCTGTGCTGCGGCGCGCCTTGCATCGGCCAGCCACTGGCCCTCATAGACAAGGCCGTCGCCACTTTTCGATACTTCGATCAGATTGGCCGGCGGCGTGCCGAGGAAGGTGGCTACGAAAGTCGTGCGCGGATCCTCCAGCAATTCAAGCGGCGCACCGAACTGCTCGACCCTGCCATTGTTGAGGACTGCGACGTGGCTTGCCATGGTCATCGCCTCGACCTGGTCGTGGGTGACATAGACGGAAGTCGCACCCGTTGCGCGGTGGATGCGCATCAATTCGCTGCGCATCTCGATGCGCAGCTTTGCGTCGAGATTGGAGAGCGGTTCGTCGAACAAAAGGATGCTCGGCTTGGGGCCGATGGTGCGGGCTATCGCCACGCGCTGCTGCTGGCCGCCTGAGATCTCGGCGGGGTAGCGTTCCTTGAGTGACGAGATGCCGAGCAGGCCAAGCACTTCCTCGACGCGTGCAGCGCGATCGGCCTTGCTCAAGCGCGCCACCTTGAGCGGCCACTCGATGTTGCCGGCCACGGTCATATGTGGCCACAGCGCGTAGCTCTGGAACACCAGGCCGGCATTGCGCGCGCCGGCATCCGCCACCAGGCCACGGGTGCCGTCAGAGACGGTGCGACCCATGAAGGTCATTTCGCCAGCGCTCGGCGTCTCCAACCCAGCCAGCATGCGCAGCAGGGTGGACTTGCCGCAGCCCGAGGGGCCGACCAGCACCAGGAAAGCGCCTTGTGGAACCGCGATGTCGACATTGTCGACTGCGGTGAAGCCGCCGAAGCGCTTTGTGATGTTGCGGATCTCGATAGCCGGTACGGGCTTGCCGTTTGCGATGCTCATGCGGTTTTCCACTTCTGGACGCGATTTTGCAGGCGGTGTGCCAGCAGGGTGGCAACGACGCAGAGGACGAGGATCACCATGGTGATGGCGTTGGCGAATTGCATGAAGCCTTCGGACGCATAACGGTAGGCGAGCATGCTGAGCACCGGCGAGGTCGCAGTGAACAACAGCACCACCAGCGACAGGTCCCGCACGATCTTGACGAAGACCAGAAGCGCCCCGGCCAGCAGGCCGCGAATGGCAAGCGGCATGATGATCGCGCCCATGCGGCGAAAGAAGCCGGCCCCCGTCAGCCGCGCGCTTTCCTCGATGTCGGCCGAGATCTGGCCGAGCACAGAACGACCCGACTGCACTGCATAAGGCAACAGGTGGGCAGAGGCAGCCAGAACGAGCAGCAAGAAGGTGCCGTAGAGAGAGGGCAGGGGGCCGATCGGCGCGCCGAAGAGCGCGATATAGGCCGCGGCAAACGCGATGCTGGGAACGAGAATGGGGGTGAAGGACACCTGTCCGAGCAGGGTTGCCAGCACCGTTCCCTTGTTGCGGGCGATCGTATGGGCAAGCGCCAGGCCGAGCGCCATGGTCGTCAGGGCCACTGTCACGGCGAGCTTGAGCGTCGTCCACAACGCTTCAATCAGCACCGGATTGCGAAAAATCCCGGCCTGGCCTTGCGCCATGTCGGTACCGCCTTCGCCGATCCAGAAATGCGTCGTCCAGTTGGAAAACAGCGAGCCGTTCTGAAGGGCGAAGCTCGAGGCGGTGAGGATGATGGCCGGCAGGAAGGTGGTGAGCAGGCACATCAGAACGGCCACCGCAAATAGCGGCCAACGCCACTTGCCGAGCGGAAAGCGCTTGGTGCGGCCGCCCTTGCCGGTGACGGTGACATAGTTCTTGCGCCCGGCGACGACGCGCTCGCCGGTCCACAGGAAGGAGGCGGAGACAGCGATCAGAAGCAGTGCAATGACGAAACCACGCTCGGTCTGGCCGGTTTCGATCATGCCGAACAGGCGGGTCGAAAGTGTCTGCATCCTGACCGGCAGGCCAAGAAGGGCAGGGGCCGCGAAATTCGACACGGCACCGGCGAAGGTGAGTGAAGCTGCCGCGATGAGGGCCGGTGTAACGACCGGCAAGATGATACCGAAGAAGATACGCGAGCGCTTGGCGCCCGCGACTTGTGCCGCCTCGACTAGGTCGGCGCCGACCGAGCTCAGTGCAGCCGAAATGACAGTGAAGGCGAGCGAATAGTAGTGTGCAATGAGCACGATCAGCGTCGGCACCAGGCCCCAGGCGAGCCAGTCGGGCACGATGTAGCCGTTGGCCTCGAAAAAGCCGACCGAACCGCCAAGCCGGCTGTTGCGGAACAAGGCACCCCAAGCAAGGGCTGCGGCGAAGCTCGGGATCATGAAGGGCAAGGTGGCGAGCAGGCCGAGCGCCTTGCGGGCCGGAACGTCGGTCAACACGACCAGCCAGGCGAGGAAGCCACCCATCAAAATGCAGCCGGCAGCAACGCCGACGCCCAGAAGGACAGTGTTCCAAAGGGGCCGCCACCAAAGATTTTCAGACATCTTGCTGACGAGCACGTCGCGCCATGCATCGACCCCGTCGGCGGTGAGCGTGGACAGCACGATCTTGATCAGCGGAGCGATGACGAGGACGGTAACAATGAGGATCAGGATGATCGGAACGAGCGTGTCGGAGCGCAAAAAGCCTCTCCGGGACAACATGGATGTTGCGACGGCGGACATGACAATCTCTCTTGCAGGATCGGCGGAAGACCGTTGGCCGTCACTCGCGACGAGTGACGGTCCGGGCGGATAGGCCGAGGCGGGTCGGTGCGGCGAGGCACCGGCCCGCGAGGTCTCATTGCAGCGTCAGCACAAGGTCGGCGATGCGCTTGCGGGCAGCAGCCGTCTTGACCGGGTCGATGCGCCAGGCCTTGAGCTCCTTGAGCGGCACCGAATCCGGGCTGTCCGTCACCGTAGGCCGCACGGCGTAGTCGCCAGCCACGTTGAAGGGCTCGAAGCCCTTGCCGCCCGTCGGCGAGTCGTCGCCCATCATGAAGTCGATCAGCAGGCGCGCGGCTGCCTGGTTTGGCGCCTTGTCGACCAGCGCCAGCACCGCCGGGAACAGGATGCCGTTGGCCGGCTCGACATCATTGGCAACCTGCAGAGCCCAGCCTTCCTTTTCATTGTCGCGACGGTCGGAGTAGGTGGCGAAACCGACTGGCGGATTGGTCCCGGCCTTGTCGCCGATGGCCTTGTTGATGGCATCGGAATTGGGCACCAGCACGAGGTCGTTATTGAACAGGTCGCGGATGAACTGTTCGCCCGCGCCCTCGAGATCGCTGTCAACGGTGATCGGCTTGCCGAACTGGGCCTGGTAGGCCTTGGCCATCTCGTCGGGATGCAGGGAGAACTCGACGAGCAGGTCGAGCAGTTCACCGCGCTGCATTGGATCGACCATGAGAACGCGCCCCTTCCACTCCGGCGTGGTCAGTTGCCACAGGTTCTTGACCGGCGAGCCGTTGGGGTTTGCTGCCTCATTGTACATCAGGACCTTGGTCGACAGGCGCTGGGTCAGCAGCGGGGTCTTGTGCTCGTCGGCAAGCTCGCCTGCAACACGCGGCGGAATGTAGGGATGAACGCGGTTGGTCTTGACCAAGTCTTCATAGACCACCGGCGTGTCGGCAATGTAGAGCACGTCGACCGCATTGACGCCGGCGTCCTGCTCGGCGACCACGCGGGCGATCTGCTTGACCGAGCTCATGTCCAGCCCGACAAGATCGATGCCGGGGTAGGCCTCTTCAAACGCCTTCTCGATCTTGGCGATGCGGCTGGACAGCGAGAAGACGGTGACCTTGCCCTCTTTCTGCGCCAGCGGCAGCAGTTCCGCTGCACTCATGGCGTCGAGTTCGGCCGCACTGGCGGCGATCGGAAGCATCGCGACGGCCGCAACCATCGCCAATTTCATCGACTTGAGCATGTTTTCCCTCCCAGGTTTTCTCAATCGAATTCTTCAAATAGTCCGGACAGTCGCTCCAGTGCGCCCATGACGCGCGTCTGGTGGCGGCTGGCAATCGTCAGAAGGACGGCGTTGACGATGGCGAAGGGCACCGTCGGGGTCTGGAACTCGCTGCCCGAGCGGCCGCGCGGCGCCGCCAGAACCAGATCGGCTTCGGGCTGCATCATGGTGCCGGCAAGGTCGGTAACCAGCACGGCCTTGGCGCCCAGCGAGTGGCAGTGCTCGATGAGCGGGGCGTAGCCGGCCGGCTGCTTTCGGAAGGCCAGAGCCAGTACGAGATCGTCCTTCGACATGCCAACGACGCGCTCGGCGATGTCTCGGCCGCGTCCCTCGAGCACGACCGTCGTCATACCGAAGCGGTCCAGCCGGCGCCTGAGAAAATGTGTGATCGATTCCGCGTGGCCCTGTCCGAACAGGAATACCCGCTTGGCATCGACGATCATGTCAGCTGCCTTGTTGATGCTCTCCTGCGAGACGGCAAGCCTTAGATGCTCAAGCGCTGCGATCTCGCTGCCGATCAAGTCGAGCAGGAAGTCGCCATGCTCCACCTTGGCAACCGACCGCCGCATGCGCTCGGCCGCATCCTGACTTTCGACCAGTTCGCGCTGAAGCTGCGAGCGCAGTTCGGGGTAGCCCTTGAAGCCAAGCTTCTGGGCCAGCCGGGTGGTTGCTGCTTCGTGCACGCTGGCGCGTTCGGCGAGCCTGGCGCTCGACAGGAAGGCAGCCTCGGCCGCGTTTTCGAGCAGTGCCGATACAAGCCGCTGGTCGGCCTCGGTGAGGCGGGTCGAATGACTCTTGATGCGATCCAGCAGCGTCATCATCTTGCATCCATATTGCAGATGATTCATACATCGCAAGGTGTCTTGCAGTCAAGTGCAAAGCTGTGCAAGGCAACCCTGTCGATCTTGCAGTCGACTGGCACGGCGAAATGAGGAGATGCCCGAATGGGCGCGTCCGCAATGGCTGGGCGGGCGATCAGTACGGCCCGCGTACCTTCATTTGTACTTCATGTAGCCGACGAAGCCGGTGATCTTCCAACGATCGCCGGCCTTGCGGCAGAAATACGCCGTCTGCCAGTTCAGCTGGTCCACGCTGCCGTCGGCGCGCCTGATGGTGCCGTCGAATTTCTTCCGCGCCACCGCGACGTCACCGTTGATGTCGATCTCGTCGAGGCGCGTGGCGCGGAAGATACCGTCGGCAAGAGACTCGGCATAGGCGACTGCCGCCGACTCCGCCGCCTGGCGAAGCCATTCGTCGCGATAGACTGAAAGGGCAGGGAAAGCGGCGCTCCAATCGTCCGGATTGAGCGAGTTGTGGGCGTGGATGCCAAGGAAGCGATGTTCGTCGAAATCGTCGGCGACCATGCCCCAGTCCTGCGAGACGAAGGCCGCGATGTCGCGGCGGACGAGCATGTCCCAGATCGCAGCGCGGTCTGGATCGTTGGCAAATGGATTTTCAGTAGAATTCATGTCAGTCACCTTACGGCAGCGTGGGGTCATATCCGGGTCGTTCACCGCGCCCGCTTCCGCAGGAACGGCTATCAACGCCGGTGCGAAACTTCGCGATGACCCCTTCCATATGCCGGAAATCGGCTGGCCCGAATACCGGTGCGACTGACGGAAGCGCGTCGATTCGACGGCTCGTGCTCAGATCGGTGTGGTTGGAGCCATACCGGCAAGGAAGGCTGAATCGAGTGGTGTTTCACCGAACCAGTTGATGCGATTGACGGTGATGCAGCCGGCGTCGATGGCGCTGTTCTCGTCGCCGTCTACAGTGGTGCGGTCGCGGCCGCGCGGCACGACGAGAACGGTGCGGTCGCCATCCTGCTCGATCACCTCGGAACGGCGGGCGATCTTGTCGCGGCCGATGCGCGGCTGACGAATCTCGGCGGGCAATGCCTGGGGCAGGTTGATGCTGAGCCAGTGGCCTTCGAGCGCCCATTCGCCCCGCTTGTCCCACAGCCCGGCAATCAGGCCGCCGAGCCAGGCATCGTCGCCGGGGCGGATTTCAGGCGACTTGACCTGCGAGAAGCCGATGGCCGGAATGCCCCAGAAGCTGGCTTCGCGGGCGATACCGAGCGTGCCGGAATAGGCGAGATCCTCGGCGACGTTGCGGCCGTCATTGATGCCGCCGAGAACGAGATCGGGCCGCTCATCCCCGGTGAGCAGCCAGGTCATGGCGGTGATCACGCAGTCGGCCGGCCGGCCGGAGCAGGAGTACCAGCGTTCGGCGGTGCGCCGCATGGTGATCGGTTCGGCCATGGTCAGGGAAGGGCCGGCCGCGGTGTGCTTGCGTTCGGGCGCGACGACCCAGACGTCGTCACTGATGGTGCGCGCCGCGGCCGCCAGACGGGCAAGGCCGGGTGAGTCGATGCCATCGTCGTTGCAAATCAAGATTCTCATGGCGGTCCTCAGGAAACTAGGGTGAAGCTGTCGCCGGTGCGCAGGTCGGTCCGGAGCGAGGGGATGTGCGGCGCAAGCTCGGCCAGGGCGGCGGCCGGGCAGGAGTGGCCGAGCGCGGGCGGCCGGCCGGCGCCCTCCCAGATGGCGAGATTGCCCGACAGCGTCGGGTGCGTCGGCATGCGGATCCAGCCGGTGCGGCCCGCCGCGTGCAGAACCTCGCCGGGGGAGCCCGCCGGCAGGTGGCCGGTCAGCAGGATAGGATAGCCGGCGGCATCCGCCAGCGGCAACAAGACCGCCGAAGGCCCGGCCTTGCCCATTCCGTCATCCGCGAGCAACGGGCAGGGGGGCAACGGCTCGCCTTCATGCCAATCTGCGGCTTCGGCAAGGCGGCGGCGCAATCGCGGCACGACCTCGGAATGAAGTGCTGCGGTTGCATCAATCTGCGCCGACAGTGAGCGACGCATGCCGGCATGGATGGCAAAGGGCCCTTGCAGCAACGCCATCAGCTCGAGCGAGCGTCCCGAGAGCGGCGTCGGCAACAGGCAGCCGCCGGGATGGGCTGCCACCCATTGGGCAATCGCCCGCGCACGGTCGGAGCCAGCGACCGGGTCGGCGCCATAGGAGGCATCGAACACCAGCAGGTCGCAGCGCGGCATCGGGTCCATGACGAATACATTGCTGTCGGGGACGACGTCGGCCGAATAGACCACGCGGCGGCTGCCATCGTCGACGGCGAACCAGACGCCGCCGACCACATGGCCGGAGCGGCCAGTCACCACCGTCAGGCCCCCGATGGAGAGCGTATCGCCGGGCTCGAAAAGCTCGACCTGCTCGGCGGGAAACGGAAACCGCGCGAGGTCGGCCGGATCGGCGTAGGCTTCGAGCGTTGACGGCGCCTCGTCGCAGGTCTCGGCGGTCATCAGGATGCGGCCCCGGTAACCTTGCGAAAGCAGCCAGCTCAACGCGCCGACATGGTCTTCGTGGGCATGCGAGATCAGGACCGCGTCGATGTCGCCGACGTTCCCCGCCAGTGCCGGGTAGTATTCGGCGCCAGCCGCGCCGACCTTGATGCCAAGGTCGAGCAGGATACGCCGGCCGCCACCGTTGACAGCAAGGCTGGTGCGGCCCTTTTCGCCAAAGCCGCCAAGCAGGTCCATCCGCATCGTCATACCGCCTCGCCGCCTGAAATGAGCCAGCCGGAGGCGATGCGGACGCGTGCCCGGGCACCCGCCTCGTAGGGATTGGGGTCGGGCTGCTCGAAATGCAGGGTCACCGAAGGGGCGGCATCGGGAACGAACTCGATCCGTGCCACGCCACCCTTGTAGACCGCGCGCTTCACGACACCATCGATGCCGGCCTCGCCGGCAGCCGTGGCTGCGATTTCGGGCGCGCGGCAGCAGATCTTGGCATTGTCGCGCGGCCTTTCGCCGTTACGGCATCGGACGACGATCTCCTGGCCCAGCACGCTGACGCGGCAATGGCCGCCTTCGGCGGCGGTCAGCACCTGCGCCGGCAGGACAATGCCCTCGGAGATGAAGGAGGCGACCATTTCGTTGGCCGGCTCGCGATAAAGCTCGCGCGGGGCGGCAAGCTGGGCGAGGCGGCCGTTATCCATGACCGCGATCCGGTCGGCCAGCGCCATCGCCTCGGCCTGGTCGTGGGTGATGTAGACGATGGTCGTGCCGGTGCGCTTGTGAAAGGCGGCGAACTCGTCCTCCATGGCGGCGCGCAGGTGGACGTCGAGATTGGCGAGCGGCTCGTCGAACAGCACCAGCGAGGGGGCCGCGACCAGGCAGCGGGCGAGGGCGACGCGCTGGCGCTGGCCGCCGGACAGGTTTGCCGGCCGGCGATCGCCGAAGCCCTCGAGATCGACCAGCGCCAGGGCATCGGCCACCTTGCGCTTGCGCGTCTCGGCATCGACCTTGGCAACTTTGAGCGAATAGCCAATGTTTTCGGCTACGGTCATGTGCGGCCACAGCGCGTAGTTCTGGAAGACGATGCCGACACGCCGCTTTTCGGGCGGCACGCTGCCCTGCGCGTTGGAGACGATATCGCTGCCGATGCGTATGTCGCCGGAAGTGACGTTTTCAAAGCCGGCGACGAGACGCAAAAGCGTGGTCTTTCCGCAGCCCGACGGACCCAGCACGGCGAGGAATTCGCCATCCTTGACCTCGATCGACACATCCTTGACGGCATCGAAATCGTCAAAAGTCTTGGTGACGCCGTTGATGATCAGTCCCGCCATGGGAGCACTCCGCTGGGTAGGTAGGCGGCGAGCAGATTGGCGAGCAACATGAGGACGAAGGTTATCGTCACCGTGATCACCGATATTGCCGACGCATAGTTGGAATCGCCGCCTTGTTCGAACGAGAACATCAGCACGCCGATGGTCTCCGATCCCGAGGACCAGAGCAGTGCCGAGACGGTGAGTTCGCTTAGGGCGGTCATGAAGATGAGCAGGCCGCCGGCCAGCGCAGCCGGCGCGACAAGCGGGAAGACGATGGTGCGCATGCGGGTGAACAGGCCCGCGCCGCCGATGCGCGCGGCCTCCTCGAGCGCCCGGTCGATCTGGTGATAGCCAGCTATCGTCGGCCGCAGCGCCAGCACCAGGAAGCGGGCGAGATAGGCATAGAGGATGATCCAGATCGTGTTGTAGATCTGGATGCCGGTAAGCGGGATCGGCTTGAGGAACAGCAGCAGCGAAGCGATGGCCAGCACCACGCCCGGCAAGGCGTAGGGCAGTTCGACGGCAAGGTTGAGGTACTTGACCCACTTCTTGCCGCTCCAGGCGACAAGGTAGGCAATAGGGACCGCGGCGAGAACGGCGAATGCGGCCGTTCCGAGCGACAGGACGAAGCTGTTGAAGAACGCCCGGCGTGCCGAGGCATATTCGAACAAGACGAAACGATAGTTGTCGAGCGTGGCGGTCGCGGCATTCAGCGAAATGCCGTAGCCGGGCACCAGCGAACTGAGCAGCAGGCCGAACATCGGCAGGACCAGGATGAGCACGATCAGGCACCACATCATCGCCTGCACCGGCAGCCGCCATTTGCCGAGTTCGTAGGGCTCGGCGGAAAGCGATGTGGAGCTGATACGATAGTCGCGGCGTCGGCTCATCACCTCCTGCGCCAGGATGCCGGCCATAGCGATGATGCCGATGAGCACCGACAGGAAGGCGGCGTCACCGAGTACGGCCGGACCACCACCAGCGAGACGTTGGTAGATGAGGGTCGGCAGGACGAGATAGTTTGCCGGGATGCCGAGAAAGGCCGGGATGCCGAAATTGCCGACGCAAGAGACGAATGCGAGCGCGGCCGCGGCCACGATCGACGGCGTCATCAGCGGCAGGACGATGGTCCGCAGCACGGTGAACCAACCGGCGCCGCTGGCGCGGGCTGCTTCGACGAGTTCGCGCGGCAGCTTGCGAAGGCCGGCGCGGACCAGCAGGAAGACCAGCGGCCCGTATTGCACGCCGAGCAGAAGGATGATGCCTTCGGGTGAATAGAGCGGGTTGCGGCTGCCGAGCGGCGGCGCGATGCCGAGCAGTTTGAGAAAGGGACTTGCCGGACCGAACAGCTGAAGCCAGGCGAGTGCGGTGACCTGCGGCGCGATCATCAGCGGCATCACGTAGCACAGTACGAAGGCGCTGCGGCCGCGCACATCGGTGAGCGTTACGACGATGGCGATCAAGGTCCCCAGAAACACGGCGAGGGCTGTGCCGAAGAACCCGACGACCAGTGTGTTGCGGGTGGCGATCCAGGTCATCGGGTTGGTCAGGCCGGCATTGATCGCCGCAGTGGAAATAGTTCCGCCAGGCGCGAAGATCTCCTGGATGAGCCGTGCCATTGGCAGAATCGACAACAGCACGATGAGGGCGACGACCACCGCCGTCATGGCCGTTTCCTGGCCCCGACCCTGTTTCAGCCTGACTGACATTCGCTGGTTCCGGAAAAAGGTCGGCCTTCGCCTTGCGGGCAGCCGAGCGACGCTGCGCGCCGCGTGGTTTCAATGCTGGAGGATGCCCCCGGGAGGCCGCGCGGCCTCCCGGGTCACGACATCAGCCGCCGAACAGTTCCGAGAACTTCTTCTTGTCGGCTTCGATCTTTTCGACGATTTCCTTGACGTCGAACTTCATGACCTTGACGTCCACGCCCTCGGGCAGCCAGGCCGGCCGGCCGATGGCGGGCTTCGCCGGCAGGTAGCCCTGTTCGAGGGCGAGCTTCTGGCCTTCATCCGACAGGATAAAGTCGACGAACTGCTTGGCGCCCTCGATATTCTTTGCCGTCGAAAGGATGGCCACCGGCTCCGTCACTGCCGGCACGCCCTCGGATGGGAAGACGAACTCGACGGGCGAGCCCTTGGCCTTGGCGTTCATCGCCATGAAGTCGACCAGGATGCCATAAGGCTTTTCGCCGCTGGCGACCGACTTGAGCACCGCACCGTTGCCGCGCACGCTGATGGCGTTGTTGGCCTTCAGATTGTCGAAATAGTCCCAGCCATATTCAGCATTGCCGGTGAAGCCGGAGAGCAGATAGGCGGCAGCGCCGGAATAGAGCGGGCTCGCCATGATCAGGCCATCGGCATAGGCAGGCTTGGCGAGGTCGGCCCAGTGTTCCGGCTTTTCGGCGGCGCCCGTGTTGTAGGCGATGCCGGTGGTGATCAGCTTGGAACCGAAATAGGTCTTGTCGGCGTCATAGGAGTCGTCCGCAAAGCCGTCGACCTTGGCCTCGGCGTAGGCCATCAGCCGCGAGTCCTTCTTCAGCAATTCCATGCTGACGGCGTCGGCGATGAGGAGAACGTCCGGCTGCGGGCTATTGGCGGCGAACTCGGCCGCGAGCTTGGCCAGGATGTCGCTCGTGCCCGAACGGTAGATCTGGACGTCGATGTCGGGGCGCGCCTTCTTGAAAGCCTCTACGGTCTTGTTGGCGTCGGCCTCCGGCTGAGACGTATAGAGCGTCAGTGTTTCGGCGTTGGCCGCACCGGCGAAGAGCGTCACTGCCAAGGCGAGCTGGCTTGCGGCCAGCCTGACAAATTTCGAGTTCATGAAACCTCCTGTTTGTGTCCACTAATGGCAAGTCGGCTTCATATCCGCCGCGCCACGACCTCCCTACACAGCGCGTTTGACACTTGGGTGACAGAACGCTGACACATTTATGATATGATCATTTGTTGCCAGTCAAATACAAATGATCATATCGCGGTGCGAAATTTACGGTGTCCACAGGCATCGCCCAGACGCTCTTCGGCACTTGCAAGCGGCGGAAGAACAAGCATTCTTTGGAATCGAATGCACGAGGGGAGGACACGTCAGCATGCGCACGCCAAAGGGGGCATCGACGGAATCCGGCGCGACGATGGTCTCGTCCGATCTCACGGTGAAGACGGCGTGGCTGTATTATGTCGAGGGCCTCACCCAGGAACAAATCGCCGAGAAACTGAAGGTCAGCCGCGTCAAGGTCATGCGAACGCTGGCGGCCTGCACGGCCGACGGCGTGGTCGTGACGACCATCAATGCCCAGACTGCTCGGCAGGTGGAACTCGAGCGAGCGCTGGAGGAGCAATGGGGCCTCGACGCCGCCATCGTCGTGCCGACGCCTTCCGGCGAGGAGCACCTTGAAAAGGCAATCGGCCACTCGGTGGCGCTCTATCTCGATGCGCAGATGCAGGACGGCATGACGCTGGCGATTGGCGGCGGCGCTACGCTTCATTCGAGCATCGCATTTCTGAGCCGCAAGCACCTCAGGGACGCCAGCGTTGTGGCACTGGTCGGCAGCCTGCCGCATTCGCAGTGGATCAACCCTTCGACGGTAGCGGCCAAGGTAGCGGAGGCATTCGACGTCGACAGCTACCAGATCACCGCACCTGTCATCGCCCACAGCCAGGCCCTGCACGACCTCTTATGGACGCAGCCGGAACTGATGGACGTGCGCAAGCGAGCGGCTCAAGCAGACATTGCCCTGCTGACGGTTGGCGAGATGTCGCCCAACGCGACCATCTTTCGCCACAACATCGTGCCGCAATCTTTCATCGCCCCGCTGAAGGCGAAGGGAGCGGTGGCCAACATGCTGTGCTACTTCATCGATGCCGAGGGAAAGATCGTCGACCACGAAGTCAATGGCCGCGTCATGGCGATCGACCTCGAGGCTGTCAGCGCTGTTCCCAATCTGGTGCTCGCGGCCGGCGGCAAACGAAAGATTCCAGCCATTCGCGCTGCCCTGAAGGCCGTGAAGGCCAATGTGCTCATCACCGACAGCGACAGCGCCGCGGCACTGATCCAACCGCGCTAAGTCCCCAAAAGGGAATTCCAGCCTAGATCAGGCCCCTGTCGCGCAGGAAATCCTCGACACCGACATGCGTCATCGATTCGAATTCGGCGATGGCTTCGGCCATCTTGCGGCGCTGGGCCGCAAGTAAGGTGAAGACCTGCCGCATCTCGCCAGACACACCGAACCGGCCCCAGCGCTCGGCGATATGAGCGGGAAGGCCGATGTCGATGCAAAAGGCCTCGAGGCTGTCATAGCCGAGTTCCGCCACGAAGGCCTTGGCGGCCTCCGGCGACATGCGTTCTTCGACGGCATGATCGTGGATGCGCTGGACCAGCAACCTGAAGTCCGAAGGCGACGTGCCCATGACCTTGCCAACCAGGGACCGGACGTTCGAGGGATGGAATTCGGGCATAGCACCTCCGATGACGACCAAGACCGGTGGGCCGGTCCGCCGCCAAATTGTTCTTTCATCGCCACAACGATGCCGCGCGCCGTCATGGACGACAATGCCACGATGGCAAGCACGAGAAGACCTTGTCAAGGCAAGGCCGTGACGATCGCTCGCAGAGCAAGGCGTTTCCCGCCTGTCAGGGTGATCAGACAAGCGGGGAGGCAAGTGCTCGCCATTGCATCGGCCGAGATGCCCGGCGCGATCTAGCCGAAGGCCTGCAGATTGTGCTGCAGAGACCGAAGGAGCTGCGCCAGTTCGGGCTCCGCGATCAGATCGACCGCTTCATGGAGAGGCCGCCGGCACCGCTGCCGTTGATGCCTCTCCGGCCAGTTCAGCAGGGTTCCATGCACTTGCAGGCTGAACAATGTGACATCGCACGGTTCCACAGTGCCGTCCGCACGCTGCTTCATGTAGCGATAGCTGCCAATCGGCATGGAATCAGGCTGACCGACGACACCCGCCTCCTCGAACGCTTCGCGCGCCGCCGATTGTGCCGGTGTTCGTCCTTTAGCGAGCCAGCCTTTCGGCAGGATCCATCTGCCGCGGGTGCGCGAAGTGATGAGGACCACTTCGAGTTTTCCGCGGCGGCCGACGCGCCAAGGCAGGGCGCCATATTGCTGCAATACCCCGCCATCGGCCGCAGTGTTGGCCGACCGCGCGCCTGACATCAGATCAGTCATTGCCAACCTCCCTCGCCTTGAACGTTTAGTGCTACCGCGCTTGGACGGAAGGGCCGTGTCCGATGCCACTGTCGGGCGGGTGACCGTGATACCGGCGACTTGCACCACGGGCATCGCGATGCGGCCCGGGGAAGATCACGATTACAGGAAAAGCAGGCCGGCCTTGGGTGAGGCAGTCTCAAGGATATGCTCCATCGATGCGACGCCGATGGCATCGCAGAAAAAGGGGCCGCATGTAGTAAAAAATATCCCGGAGCAGAATTTATGTGCGGCGTTCAGGATTCAGAGAACCAGCCCCGGGAAAAACGGACTGCTTTTCCGGCCAACCTCGAAATCCTGATGAACGTTTCCATGCACATAAATTCAACTTAGTCTAAAAGTATGTCATTTCAATAGTGCGACTTACACAATTATAAAAATTGCTCTTTCCTTCCAACGATTTGACTTTCCAGAAAATCTGGCCATGATCCCACTCATGAGCAGGATTCTCTTCCTCCCGTCCTCCTTTAGGAGCCGGCCCCAAATAGGCCGCTAGCCCTGGTCCGGCACGTCGCCGAAGCGACGCCGGGCCAGGGCCCCCAAAACAATTGACATTTTTCAGTCTGCTGCAGGCCGTGCGCGCATCCCACGCATGTTGCCGAAATTGCAGACGCGCGTGAAAGGTAGCCGAAATGGCCAAGAAGAACGGCAATCGAGAGATCCGCAAGCCCAAGCAGAACAAGGAAAAGAAGACCGAAGCGCTGTCGATCTCCGAACTCAGCGCACGAGCGGGAAGCCCGGCAAAGAGAAAATAGCCAGCGCGATCTATTACGTAGAGACCGCAGCAGGCACGGCGAATTCGACGGTGCCTGCTGCGGATACTCGTATCATTACAACCTGAGCGAAGTGCAGCCCCTACGCGTTTGCCATCATTTCGCGCGCGATCAGCAACTGCTGGATCTGGGAGGTGCCTTCATAGATGCGGAACAGGCGGACATCGCGATAGAGCCGCTCCACCGGATACTCGGCCATGTATCCGGCGCCGCCGTGAATCTGCACCGCGCGATCGGCGACGCGGCCGACCATCTCCGAACAGAACAGCTTGCAGCTCGCTGCCTCCCTGACGATGCGCGTGCGCTGATCCAGCAGCCTTGCCGCGTCCAGCACCATGCAGCGGCCGGCATAAGCCTCGGTGCCGCTGTCGGCCAACATCGCCTGGATCAACTGGTGCTCGGCAATCGGCTTGCCGAACTGGACGCGGTCTCGGGCAAAGCCGGTCGCTTCGGCGATTAGCCGGTCGGCCGTGCCGACGCAGATCGCGGAGATGTGCAGCCGCCCGCGGTTGAGCACTTTCATCGCCGTCTTGAAACCGACGCCCGCAACGCCGCCGATGATGTTTTCGGCCGGCACGCGGCAGTCACGCAGGTAGACATCGCAGGTTTGGGTACCGCGCTGCCCCATCTTGCGGTCCGGCTTGCCAAACTCCAGCCCAGGCGTGTCACGCTCGACGAGAAAGGCCGAAATGCCAGAAGCGCCCGGCCCACCGGTGCGGGCCATCAGCGTGAACACGTCGGCAACCGGCGCATTGGTGATGAAGCGCTTGGTGCCGTTGAGGACATAGTGGTCGCCGTCCAGCCGGGCGGTCGTGCCGACCGAGGCTGCGTCGGACCCGACATCGGGCTCGGTCAGCGCGAATGAACCGATGATCTCGCCCGACGCCAGCCTGGGCAGCCAATACGCCTTCTGCGCCTCGGTACCATCGACAACGATACCCTGCGAGCCGATGCCGTTGTTAGTGCCGATGACCGACCGGAAGGCCGGCGAGGTACGGCCGAGCTCAAACGCGATCAGCACCTCCTCCTCCATCGTCAGGCCGAGACCGCCATATTCTTCCGGGATCGAAAGACCGAAAAGACCAAGCTCGCGCATCTCGTCCACGATCTCCGGAGGGATACGGTTTTCCTCTTCGACGCGCGCTTCGGCCGGCACCAGGCGCTCTTTTACGAAGCGGCGAACGGTGGCGACCAGTTCATCGATGGTGGCTTGGTCTCGGATCATTGCAGTCCTCCAGTGCCATGGCGGCCGCTTTCGGCAAGCAGTCCTCAGGCACGGTCAAATTGTTGGTTCGGATCGAAATCGCACAGGCTGGCGCTAGCTTCAAGAAATAATGAAACTTAATTCCACAAATCACTTTCCGCGCAATCTAGATCCGGCGTTGCCCGCATCCACAACTCGCTGGCACTCGACACTCGTTCAGACAGTCGATCAGCGGCCTTTGAAGTCTGGCTTGCGCTTTTCCCTGAAAGCCGTTGCACCTTCGAGAAAATCGTCGGTACCGAACACGACTGCCTGGGCAGCCTCCTCGCGCAGCAAGAACGCTTCGAGCGAGTCACCCTGCGAGTGATTCAGGAGTGCCTTGGTGAGGCCTAGCGATACCAAAGGGCCATTCGCCATCTCGGCTGCAATTTGGATTGCTCCGTCGAGAAGCTCATCTCGCGGAAGCACACGACTGACCATGCCCATCGACATCGCCATATGCGCATCGACGCGGCGACTGGTCATCAGGAAGTCCTTCGCATGCGCAAGGCCGACAAGGCGCGGCAGGTTGTAGAGGATGGCAAGGTCCGGCAGCACTCCGACCTTGGGAAATCCGGACATGAAATAGGCTGTGTCGGAAGCGACCACGATGTCGCCCATCAGCGCGAGGGATGCGCCGGCGCCAACCGCGGCCCCGTTCACCGCCATGATTACTGGCTTGTCGCTGTTGACCAGCAACTTCATCCAGCTATGCGAGGACCTCATGCGCTGTTGTACGGCAACAGTCCGCCGATCCATGTCCAGGCTGCGCAGGTCGCCGCCGGCGCAGAAGCAATCGTCAGTGCCCGTGACAACAAGGCTTTTGAGTCCGTCGTCTGCAATGAAACGCGCCGCCTGTTCGGCGAACGCCATCTTCAGTTCCGCAGTGAGCGGATTTCGGATCTCCGGTCTGTTCAGCCGCCAGACCGCGACGGGGCCATGGGTATCTACCACAAGGGGCTGGCTGCTCATTCTTTGCCTCCGCAAGTGATGTGATGACCTGGAGCGCTTTCGACCCGACCGTGACGCTGCACATCAAGCGGCCTGCCTTCGTCCGGGAGAGCCGGGAGCACACAGCATTGAACTAGCTGTCGGCTCAACCAGGCTGATTGGCCGATGTTCCTTCCAGTTGCGCCTTGAGCGAAACGACGAGGCCGACCAATGACGGGCCGATTTGCGCGTGCGTTAGTTCGTTGGAGATGATGTCGGCAATGCCGCCACAGGTGATGGCAATCGGCGCTGAACCATCAGCCGGACGGAACGGTACGCCTATCGCGCGGATATAGGGGTACCAGGCACCAAAGGATGTCACGTAGCCAAGCCGCGCATATACCGCGACCGCCCGCTCGAAGGCGGCGGCAATGTCGGCGGCGCAATCAGGCTCGGCCGACTGTAGTCTTGCGACCAGTTCGGCACGCTCCTGCTCGTCGAGCCCAACGGCATAGGCCAGGCCCATTGCGGTTTTCCAGATCGGCAGATGCGACCCTGGATCGAGCATCAGGCTGACCGGGCTTTGGGACCGGCAGTTGGAAAGGTAGACCATCTCGAGCCCGTCACGCGTGCCCAGGGCAACTGCAGCTCCCGTCTTGTCAGCAAGCGATTGCATGAGCGGCCGTGCGATATGGACAACCGCGCTCGAACTAAGGGCTGAATAGCCAAGGGCAACCGTCGCCGCACCTAGGCTGTAGCGTCCGAGCCCTTCATCGTAGTGCAGATAGCCCAGCGCGGTCAGCGTATAGGTGATCCTTGACACCGTGGCTTTCGGCAGCCCGGTGCGCGCGATGATGTCCTGATTGCCGAGCGGGCCGTCGCCCGCTCGAAACGCACGGAGCACATCCAGTCCGCGCACCAGCGAAGTGGAAAGCTGTCCGGCTTCCGCATCGCCTTCCGCCGGATCTTTGATGACTCTTTTTCGCACGACTAGTCCCTTCGTGAGCGCTGGTTACTCTGTTGGTGCTCTTTTCCGCGAGCGCAGTCAAAGGGCATGGAGAAAAATATGAAATTAAATTCCGTATATGTTGACACTTCGGCCTGACGCCTGTCAACTTGATGAAAGTCGGCATGCTCGGGAAAGCACCGGATGCGCGCCCCTGGTCCGGCTATGCGACGTTCTGGGAGGGACACGCACATGGCCCGATATGTCTTGCGCCGCCTCATTGCGATTCCCTTTCTCGTTCTGGGCATCGTCACGATAGCGTTTTTCATCACCTCGATAACGAAGGGTGACCCGCTGACCGCGCTCGTCTCCGAGCAGCAGATGGGCAACCCAGAGGTTGTCGCGGCGGCCAAGCAGCGCTGGGGTCTCGATCGCAGCCTGCCGGAACGATATCTGATCTACGTCGGCAACCTCCTCAGCGGCGACCTGGGCACGTCTTTCATCACCAAGCGCAATGTCGGCGTCGACATCATGTCGCGTCTGCCGGCCACCTTGGAACTGGTGATCGCAGCGATGATCGTTGGAACCACGCTCGGCATCGTGCTCGGCGTCCTTGCAGCTTATTTCCGCAACAGTCCCGTCGATCACGGCGCGCGATTGTTCGCGCTCTTCGGCTCGTCGCTTCCGGTGTTCTGGTCGGGGCTCGGGCTGCTCTTCATCTTTTCGGTCAAGCTTGGCTGGCTTCCTGGTCCGGGGCGCATCGACGCCCGGCTCGAGCTGCCTCCCAACATCACGGGCTTCCTGACCATCGATTCTCTGTTCGCCGGCAACATTAAGACCTTTGCCGACGCGCTATGGCACCTGCTGCTGCCGTCATTCGTGCTTGGATGGACCGTCGCCGGCACGATTTCACGCCTTGTGCGCGCCAACATGCTCGACGTCATGAACCGTGAGTTCGTTTTGACCGCCCGAGCCAAAGGCGCTGGCGAGTTCAGTGTCGTCGTCCACCACGCCTTGCGCAACACCATGGTGCCGACCCTGACCATGATCGGCTATTCCTTCGCTTATCTCATCACTGGTGCGGTCCTGACCGAAACGATCTTCGCCTGGCCGGGAATGGGCTCCTACGCCGTGGAAGCTGCCCGCGCGCTCGATTTTCCGGCCATCATCGGGGTGACCATCGTCGGCGGACTGGCCTTCCTGGTCACCAACCTTGTCACCGACATCGCCTATGTCGTCGCCAATCCCCGTGTCCGGCTCGGCTGATCCAGGAACCAAGCGATGTCGCTGATCATCAACAGACCGCCCCGCCCTGACATGCTTCCGCAATGGCTGACCGTACCTCTGACAATCGGCACCATGGTCATCCTGTTCTGGGTCCTGATGGCTCTGTTCGGCCATCTGGTCACCCCCTACGATCCGCTCGACATGGTCGGGCGACGGCTGCAGCCGCCGAGCTGGGATCATTGGCTCGGCACCGATGCACTCGGTCGTGACGTACTGACGCGCACGATCCACGGTGCGCGCCATTCTCTGCCAATCGCAGTGCTGGTCGTCGTCTCGGCCGTCGCCATCGGCTCGCTTCTCGGTGCCATTTCCGGTTTTGTCGGCGGCTATACCGGCGCTGCGATCATGCGGCTGGTCGACATAACGCTTTCATTCCCGCCCATGCTGCTTGCGATGGCAGTGGCAGCCTCGCTTGGACCGGGTCTCGGCAACGCCGCCATAGCGATGGTGCTCGTCTGGTGGCCGATCTACGCTCGCCTGATGCGCGCGCAAGTGCTGGAAGTAAAGGAGCGCGAGCATGTCGAAGCTGCCGTCGCTGCCGGCGCAAAACGAGGACGCGTGCTGTTCAGGCATATCCTGCCGCTTTGCTGGACCCCTATTCTGATCAGCGCGACGATGGATCTCGGTCAGGTGGTGCTGCTTGCCGCCTCGCTCTCTTTCATCGGCCTTGGCGCCACCCCGCCAACCCCGGAGTGGGGTTCGATGATTTCCGACGGCTCGGTGCATTTCTATCAATGGTGGATCGCATTCGGCCCCGGCGTGGCGATCCTGACCATCGTGCTCGGCTTCAATTTCATCGGCGACGGGGTGCGAGACATCCTCGACCCACAGTCTGAGTGACCGTCATGACCCACGACAAAGCAACGGGCACGGAAAACATGGCGGTGCCTGAAGCAGCGCTCCTCACGATCCGCAACCTGCGCGTCGGATTTCGCAAATCGAGCCTGGCCTTCGAAGCGGTGCGCGGCATCGACCTGGATGTCGCAAGGGGTGAAGTGCTCGGCATCGTCGGCGAATCCGGCTCGGGCAAATCGGTGGGCATGCTCGCCGCGCTCGGCCTCACCGCGAAAAACACCGTCGTCAAAGGCTCCGTGCGATTCAAGGGCGAGGAACTGATCGGCAAACCAAGTTCGGAAATGCGCAAGATCCGGGGCGCCAGGATTGCGATGATCTTTCAGGATCCGTTCTCTTCCCTCAACCCGGTGCTGACGGTCGGCGCGCAGATCGTGGAGGCGATCCGCCTCCATCAGACGACCATCACGAAGAAGCAGGCGCTGGCTCGGGCTGTCGAGTTGCTCGCGCTCGTTGCGATCCCGCAGCCAGAGCGGCGCGTCCATCAGTATCCGCATGAGTTTTCCGGCGGCATGCGTCAGCGCGTGGTCATTGCCATGGCAGTTGCCAACGATCCGGACCTGCTGATCGCCGACGAACCGACCACCGCGCTCGACGTCACCGTGCAGGCACAGATCCTTTCGGTCCTGCGGTCCCTCCAGGAGAGGCTGGGACTGGGCCTTGTTCTGATAACCCACGATCTCGGGGTGCTCGCCGGCCATGCCGACCGGGTAGCCGTGGTCTATTCGGGACGCGTCGTCGAACGGGCCGATGTCCGGCAATTGTTCGCCGATCCTCGACATCCCTACACCCGCGGCTTGATCGCTTCCATTCCCAAGCTCGAAGCGACGCGTGAGCGTCTGTTTTCCATCGACGGCGCGCCGCCGACCCTGGGCCAACTGCCCCGCGGCTGTGCGTTTCATCCGCGCTGCAGCCATGCCGTCGAGCGCTGCCGCAGTGACGATCCGGCGTTGCGGGTCGTTGGCAACGGCCGGCTCTCGGCGTGCCATTTGGCCGAGGCACTGCCATCATTCGGCAAGGACCAGCCGATGGCTGCGGAACTCGGGAGTGTCGTGCGATGACCGCTCCAGCCCAAGCGATCCCGGCGCCAGACGCCCTGGAGGCGAAACCCGCACTTTCTGTACGCAACCTCGTCAAGGATTTCCCGGTCCGCGGCGGACTGATTTTCGACCGGGCTGTAGCGCATGTTCGCGCTGTCGCCGATGTTTCCTTCGACCTCGCACGCGGCGAAACGCTCGGCCTCGTCGGCGAGTCGGGCTGCGGCAAGTCCACACTCGGACGCTGCCTGCTGCGATTGATCGAGCCAACAAGCGGCGAGACCTGGTTTCGGGGCAGGAACCTGCTCGACCTCAGCGAAGAGGAAATGCGTCGGGCACGACGTTATATCCAGCTGGTCTTTCAGGATCCCTATGCTTCGCTGCATCCGCGCATGCGCATCGAGGCAAATATCGCCGAGCCGCTTCGACTGAGCGACCTCTCAATGCCCGAGCGTCGGGAACGAGTGGCCGAACTTCTGCAACTGGTTCGTCTCAACCCCGAGCATGGACGCCGCTATCCTCACGAGCTTTCCGGCGGCCAGCGCCAGCGCGTCGTCATCGCCCGCGCTCTGGCTCTCAATCCCGAAATCGTGGTTCTCGACGAGCCGGTCTCGGCACTCGACGTATCGGTACAGGCGGGCGTGCTCAACCTGCTCAAGGAAATCCAGTCCTCCCTCGGCACATCTTACGTCTTCATTGCCCACGATCTGTCGGTCGTGCGCCACATCTCGCATCAGGTCGCCGTCATGTACCTTGGCAAGATCGTCGAGATCGCGCCCGCCTCCGAGCTCTATTCCAACGCCATGCATCCCTACACCCAGGCGCTGCTGTCGGCAGTCCCGCGGGCGGATCCGGAAACAGAGCGGAGCCGCAAGCGCATCGTGCTGACCGGCGATGTGCCGAGCCCCCTCAACCCGCCGTCGGGGTGCAGGTTCCGCACGCGCTGCTTCAAGGCGCAGGCAATCTGCGCCTCGGCCGAACCTCCGCTATGCACGCTTGGCGGAAAGCACAAGGTTGCCTGTCATTTCCCTGAACCGGTCACGGCAAACGCGGCATGAAACCGTCGGGCTGCGGCCGGCACCGAATTTTTGACAATAGGAATGCGATCTTGAACGAAAACACTGCCTCCGCTGCAAAAGCGGATACCAAGAACCGCGCGCGTCTGCCGCTCGAAGGTATCAAGATCCTGGACCTCTCGCGCGTGCTTGCAGGACCATGGGCCACCATGAGCCTCGCCGACCTCGGCGCCGAGGTGTGGAAGATCGAAAACGTCGACGGTGGCGATGACACGCGCGCGTGGTCGGTTCCAAACTACAAGGGCGTCAGCACCTATTTTCTCTGCGCCAACCGCGGCAAGCAGAGCATTGCCCTCGACCTCAAGAGCGAGGAAGGCATTGCCATCGTGCGCGAGCTGGCAGCGAAAGCCGACGTGGTGGTCGAGAACTTCCGGTCGGGGACCGCCGACCGCCTGGGCGTCGGCTGGCAGGCGCTTCGGCTGGTCAACCCGAAGCTGATCTACTGTTCCATTTCGGGCTACGGCCAGACAGGCCTCGACGCCACGCGGCCCGGCTACGATTTCGTGATGCAAGCGGAAACCGGCCTGATGTCGATCACCGGCAATCCAGAAGGCGAAGCGTTGCGCGTCGGCGTCGCTTTCACCGATGTTGTCTGCGGCATGACCGCAGCGCAATCGATCCTTGCTGCCTTGATCCAGCGCGACAGAACCGGCGAAGGGCAGTTTCTCGATGTTGCCCTGTTCGACTGCGCCCTTAACATGCTGATCAATGTGGGTAGCGGCTACCTCAACACCGGCCAGGCGCCGAAGCGCTACGGCAATGCGCATCCGACGGTCGTGCCGTACCAGATCTTCGAAACATCGGATGGCGGCTTCGCGCTCGCTGTCGGCAACGATCGCCAGTTTGCCGCGCTATGCAAAAAGGTCGTCGGACTGCCGGAGCTGGCCAGCGACCCACGTTTCACGACTGCCAGCGCCCGCGCCAACAATCGCGATGCCTTGATTCCTCCGCTTGCCGCCGTCTTCAAGACCCAGCCGCGCGACCATTGGATGGCGGCCTGCGCTGCTGCCAGCGTCCCCGCCGGCGTGGTCAAGACGGTGCCAGAGGTTTTCGACAGCCCCAACGTCCGCAACCGTGGCGTAGTCCAGACCCTCGATCACCCTCATCTCGGGCCGGTCGCATTGATCAGACCGGCTCACGGCCTCGAGGCACAACAGGACGCTAAGTTCGTCGCACCGCCGCTGCTCGGACAAGACACCGAAACGGTGCTCGCCGACGTGCTTGGCTACAGTGCCGACACCATTGCCCACTTGCGCGAGCAAGGCGCGATCGGCCGCTTCGAACCCATGCAGCCGCTCGGCGCCTGACACTTGCAAAGGTAGAGACCATGTATCCCGACGTTCTTCTCCACATCGACGGACAGTGGAAGCAGGCAATCAGCGGCCGCACGATATCCATCGTCAATCCGGCTACCGAGGCTATGCTTGGTTCCGTAGCACACGCTGGCACAAACGACCTCGACGAGGCCCTTTGCGCCGCGCAAAGAGGCTTCGAAAGCTGGCGTTGCGTCTCGGCCTTCGAACGCTGCAAGCTCATGCGCAAGGCAGCAAACCTCTTGCGCGAGCGCAATGAGCACATCGCGACGCTGATGACGCTTGAACAGGGCAAGCCGATCGCCGAAGCGCGCATGGAAGCGTTCGCCGCAGCCGACATCATCGACTGGTTCGCCGAAGAAGCCCGGCGCACATACGGGCGTATCGTGCCCGCGCGTCTCGACGGGGTCAGCCAGTCCGTGGTCAAGGAGCCAGTCGGTCCGGTGGCGGCATTCACGCCTTGGAATTTTCCGCTGAACCAGGCCGTGCGCAAGCTCTCGGGTGCGCTGGCGGCGGGCTGCTCGATCATCATCAAGGGCCCGGAGGAAACCCCCGCGTCACCTGCAGAACTCGTGCGCGCCTTCATCGATGCCGGGTTGCCCGCCGGCGTGGTCAATCTGGTCTATGGCGAGCCGGCCGAGATCTCCAGCTACCTCATCGCGCATCCGGTCATCCGAAAAATCTCGTTCACCGGTTCGACCGCGGTCGGCAAGCAGCTTGCCTCGCTGGCCGGGCTTCACATGAAGCGCGCGACCATGGAACTGGGCGGTCATGCGCCAGTCATCGTGTTGCCCGATGCTGATCTCGACCGTGCGGTGCGCACCATGGTCGCAGCAAAATTCCGCAACGCTGGCCAGATCTGCGTGGCGCCAACCCGTTTTCTGGTGGCGGAGACGGTTTACGACGAGTTCGTCGAACGGTTCTCGAACGCAACGCGCGAAATCAAGGTCGGCGACGGGCTCGCAGCCGGCACGACGATGGGACCGCTGGCCAATCAACGTCGCGTCCAGGCCATGAGCGATCTCGTCCAGGACGCGGTCCGCCATGGCGCCGAAATCGTCACAGGCGGCAAGCGCATCGGCAACTCAGGCTATTTCTTCGAACCGACAGTCCTGTCGCGGGTGCCGCGCGAGGCGCGGGCGATGAACGAAGAACCCTTCGGTCCACTGGCGCTGATGGTGCCGGTGAGCAGCCTTGACGAAGCGATTGCCGAAGCGAACCGCCTCAATTACGGCCTTGCGGCCTACGCTTTCACCCGTTCAGCTGCAAGTTCTACGAGACTGTCGAACGGCATCGCCAGCGGCATGGTTTCCATCAACCACTACGGGCTTGCGCTCCCGGAGGTGCCGTTTGGCGGCATCAACGATTCCGGACATGGCACCGAAGGCGGCGCCGATGCGCTGGAAAGCTATCTCAATACCAAGTTTGTGAGCAGCCTTCACGCCGACTGACAAGCGGTATTTCCTTGGCGATCGGCTGGGCAACTAGCCGATCCAGAGCGCCTATGACCGTCTCGCCAAAAGCAGACTTTTGCTTGCTCCACGGGATCCGATAACCTGCACCATCTCGCGCGAGGTCGGAATGAAGATGCCAAGGATAGCCGTTTCGCAGCGAGTATTTTCAATCTTTCGGTGGGAACCGCTATAAAAGTGCTCGGCAACGCGCTTCCTTCACTGCATTATCCGCTCATCGGACAGTTTGTGGCGGTTGCGGAGAATTCCAGCTGGGCAGTCTATACCTATAGTCAAGGACAGATGGAGCGTATCCGTCGTCATGGATCGAAGTGGGTGATCGCCTTGTGGATTGTCTGGCTCTCCGTCTCGCAGCAAGAACCTAGATCAGGAGCAGTTTGAATGATTGGTGCCGCCGTCCTGTTGGACAAATATTCGATGCCGGGTCGGCGCAAGATGAGGGCTCTCGCGGCCACGGTCGCTTTCGTCGGCGCCTTGTCGGCCAGCTCCGTCCTCCACGCTGCCGAAAACTTCGACGCCGATGCGTCGGTCAAGATCGGTTCGCTTTATGAGCCGCAAAACCTCGACAACACCGCCGGTGCTGGCCAGGGCGTCAACGAAGCCTTCAACGGCAACGTCTATGAGGCGCTCTTCCGGCTGACCGATGCGGGCAGTGTCGAAAACGCGCTGGTGAGCGACTACAAGGTTAGCGAAGACGGCCTGACCTACACCTTCACCCTACAGCCGAAAGTCACCTTCCATTCCGGCGATCCGCTGACCGCCAAGGATGTGAAGTACAGCATCGAGCGCGTGGTCGGCCCCGACTCCAAGAGCTCGCGCAAGAAGAGCCTGGCGCCCATAGCTTCGATCGAGACGCCTGACGACAGCACTGTCGTCATCAAGCTTTCGTCGCGTTCGATCTCGCTGCCCTACAATCTGAGCTATGTCTGGATCGTCAACGACGCCGCCACCGACATCACGGCGAAGGAAGACGGCACCGGCCCCTACAAGCTCGAGGACTGGCGCCGCGGTTCGACGCTCGCGCTCAAGCGCTTCGACAGCTATTGGGGCGAGAAGCCGACCAATGGCGAGGTGGTGTTCAACTACTTCACCGACGCGACCGCGCTCAACAATGCGCTGTTGACAGGTGCAGTGGACATCATCACTGGCGTGCAGAGCCCGGATTCGCTGGCCCAGTTCAAGGACAATCCCGAATTCAAGGTCAGCGAAGGCCAGTCGACGACCAAGGAACTGCTCGCCTTCAACGACCGCGTCGAGCCCTTCAGCAACGTCAAGGTGCGCAAGGCAATCGCCCGCGCCGTAGGCAAGAAGAAGCTGCTGGACTCGATCTGGGGTGGCTATGGCACGCTGATCGGCTCCTTCGTGCCGCCGACGGACCCCTGGTATGTCGATCTCACCGGCGTCGATCCGTATGATCCGGCCAGCGCCAAGGCGCTGCTCGCCGAGGCGGGACTTGCCGATGGCTTCACGTTTACGCTCGATACGCCGAACTACGATCCGCATCCGATCGTTGCCCAGTTCCTCAAGAGCGAGCTCGCGAAAGTCGGCATCACCGTCAACATCAACGTGATCACCGCCAACGAGTGGTACACCAAGATCTACAAGGCGCATGATTTCCAGGCGACGCTGCAGGAGCACGTCAACCATCGCGACATCGTCTTCTATGGCAATCCCGACTTCTATTGGGGCTACAACAACCCCAAGGTCGTGGACCTGATCAAGTCGGCGGAATCTAGCACGACGATCGACGAGCAGACCACGAAGCTCACCGAAGCCAATCGCGTCATTGCTGAGGATGCAGCAAGCAGCTGGCTTTATCTCTATCCGCAAATCGTGATATCGAAGGCCAATGTCTCCGGCTACCCGGTCAACGGCTTGAATTCGCAGTTCTTCGCCTACGGCATCAAGAAGAGCGCGGACTGAGCCCGATCTGCGGCTGACGCCTCCGCCTTGATTGCAAGGCTGGGACTATAGTTTGATTGAGCATCGTGCGGGAGCCATCCCGCACGATGTTTTCGTAGGGGAAGAAAGGAACCCGCTCATTCTCTCCTATGTGCTTCGGCGGCTCGCCATCCTGGTCATGTCGCTCTTCATCGCATCCCTGGTACTCTTCGTACTGCTCAGACTGCTCCCCGGCGACCCGGCAAACGCGCTGTTGTCGGTGGGCGCGGACGCCCAGCAGATCGAGGCGGCGCGCGAGCAGGTCGGATCGAACCTGCCGCTTTGGGAGCAGTTCCTCCGCTTTCTCGGCAATCTCGCACGTTTCGACCTCGGCAATTCCTTTGTCAGCGGCGCACCCGTTGCCGGCGAGATCGCCACGCGCCTGACCGTCACGCTGCCGCTCACCTTGCTGGCCTTCGTCCTTTCCATATTGATCGCCGTACCGCTCGGCATCGTCTCGGCGGTCAAGGCTGACCGCTGGTACGGCGCCCTGATCTCGACGGTCTCGCAGCTTGGCATCGCCATTCCCGTCTTTTGGGTCGGCATCCTGCTGGTCACCGCATTTGCCATCAACCTGCGCATCTTCCCCTCCGGCGGTTTTCCCTCGCGCGGCTGGCATGCACCCGCAGAGGCGCTGCGGGCACTGACCCTCCCGGTGCTGACGGTCGCCATCGTCATGTCCGCGTCGCTGCTGCGCTATGTCCGCTCGGCCACGCAGGATGTGCTGGGCAGCGACTATCTGCGCACTGCCCGCGCGCTGGGCGCTGGCTTCACCGAAGCGATCGTCAGGCATGGCATCCGCAACGGCGCAGTGCCAATCGTTTCGATCCTCGGCATCGAGCTGGCCTCGACGCTGCTTGGCGCAGTGGTCGTCGAGCGCGTGTTCACACTACCGGGCCTGGGCTCGATGCTGCTTTTGGGCATCGAACAGCGTGACTATCCCAATGTGCAGGGCGTTCTGTTCATCTCCACGCTGCTGGTGCTTCTGGTCGGCTTCGCGGCCGACCTTGCCCAGCGGCTGATCGACCCCAGGCTGCGTGACAAGGCAGGAGCGTCCTCATGAGCGCGGTCGACGAACTGGTCCAGCCGACGCCCGCACCCCGCAGGTCGCCCTGGTCGCTGACCCTGACTTTTGGGCTCATCCTCGTGGGTATCCATGTCGCGGTGGCACTGCTGACGCTATTCTGGACACCCTACGACCCGACGAGCACATCGGGCGGACGGCTCGAGCCGCCATCCTTCCTGCATTGGGCCGGTACCGACCGGCTCGGCCGGGACTTCTTCACCCAGATCATGATCGGTTCGCGCATCGCCCTGACCGTCGGCGCGGGTGCTGTCGCCATCGGTGCGGCCATCGGTGTCACCATCGGACTGCTCGCCGCCTTCGCTACGCGCTTCCTCGACGACGCGCTCGCGGCAACGCTGGATATCCTGATCGCGTTTCCGACCCTGCTGCTCGCCATGCTGGTGGTGGCGGCCAGCGAAAGCCCGGGCCTGTGGTCCGCTATTCTGGCGCTCGGCATCGCCATGTCGGCAATCGTGGCGCGGCTGACCCGCATCCTTGCCAAGCGGGTGCTGCAGAACGACTACATCATTGCGTCGCGCACCTCGGGCACCTCCTGGCCAGGGGTGGTGGTCAGGCATGTCCTGCCCAACATCTGGCCAACGCTCAGCGTCAACTTCGCGCTGCAGTTCGGTCTCGCGGTCATAGCGGAATCCTCGCTCTCCTATCTCGGGCTCGGCGCGCCGCCGCCCAATGCCTCGTGGGGGCGCCTGCTGCAGGAAGCCCAAGGCACCGTCTACACCGCCCCGATCGGCGCCATTGCGCCCGGTATTGCGCTGGTCACTCTGGTAATCGGCATCAACCTTCTGGCCGACGGCCTGCGCGACATCGGCGACCCCGTCAGGAGGGTCTCGCGATGACACCGCTTCTCTCTGTTGACGGGCTGTCGCTTCGGACCGGTGAGAAGACGCTGGTCTCCGACCTGTCGTTCGCAATTGCCCCCGGCGAGCGCATGGGGCTGATCGGCGAATCCGGTTCGGGAAAGTCGCTGACCGCCATGGCGGTCACCGGCCTGCTGCCGAAAACCATCGTGCCGAGCGGTTCGATCCTGCTTGACGGCCAGCAGGTTGTCGGCACGTCCGACCGCGCGCTCAACAGCCTTCGCGGCTCGGCGGTCGCTGTGGTTTTCCAGGAGCCACTGACTGCGCTCGATCCGCTGATGAAGATCGGCCGACAGGTGGCCGGGCCGCTGGCGCGGCGTCTGGCGCACGAGGGCAAGTCGCCGTCGCGCCGCGAGATCGAGCGCGAGGTGCTCCAGTTCCTCGACCATGTCGCGCTGCCGCAGCCCGAGCGGATCGCCAACTCCTACCCGCATGAGATTTCGGGTGGCCAGCGCCAGCGCGTCGCCATTGCCATGGCGCTTGCCTGCCGGCCCAAACTGCTGATCGCCGACGAACCGACCACTGCGCTCGACGTCACCACCCAGGCCGAAATCCTCAAGCTGCTCGACAGCCTGGTTCGCGAACTCGGCATGGCGTTGCTGTTCATCAGCCACGATCTGCCTGTTGTGGCCACCGTGGTCGACCGCGTGACAGTGCTACGCAATGGCCGCACGGTCGAGGAAGGGCCGGTCAGGACGGTCTTCGACCATCCGAAACACGACTATACCAAGACCCTCGTCGAGGCGGCCCGCTCCTTTGACGACGCGCTCGAGGGGACACGATGAACCTGCTCCAAGTACGCGATGTCAGCTTCGGCTATAACCGCCAGCGCAAGGTTCTGCATGGCGTCTCCTTTGCGGTGAAGCAGGGCGTGAGCGTCGGCCTCGTCGGCGAATCCGGCTCGGGCAAGACGACGCTCCTGCGCCTGCTGCTGGGACTCACCCGGCCGAGCGGTGGTACCATCAATTTTGGCGACGCCTTCCTCGACCCGTCCAACCGCAGCTTCATGCGCGACTACCGCCGCTCGGTCCAGGCGGTGTTCCAGGACCCATATTCCTCGCTCGACCCGCGCCAGAAGGTTCGCGACATCATCTCCGAACCGCTGCAATCGCTCGGCATCCCCGGTTCGCACGGCGAGGCTGCGGCCACCGCGCTCGACGCGGTCGGCCTGCCGGCCGATGCCATAAACCGCTACCCGCATGAGTTCTCCGGCGGCCAGCGCCAGCGCATCGCGATCGCCCGCGCCATCGTTGCGCGGCCGCAACTGGTGCTCGCCGACGAAGCCGTGAGCGCGCTCGACCTGTCGACCCGCATTCGCATCGTCGACCTGTTCAAGCGCCTGTCGGAAAGCATGACACTGGTCTTCGTGTCGCACGATCTCGGTGTCGTCGCCTCGCTCTGCGAGGAGATCATCATCCTCGAGCGCGGCCATATCGTCGAAAGCGGCAAGACCCGCGAGATATTGGACGCCCCGCAGCATCCCTACACGCAAAAACTCCTGCAGAGTGTTCCGCGCATGCCCCGGTAAGGGGGCGCGGCAGTTTCAGACCAAAGGCAAGCAGCATGACGACCGACCAGGACTATATCCGCAGCATCGAAGACTGGCGCGCGAAGCGATTGGCCGACCTTAAAGCCGACAATGGCTGGCTCAACATCATCGGCCGCTGGTGGCTGGAGCAGGGCACGGCGACGGTCGGTTCAGCCGCGGACAACGACATCGTGCTTTCGGCGGGCCCGGCCCATGTCGGCACGATTGAGCAGGATGCAAAAGGTGGCGTCACCTTCGCGCCCGCTGATGGCGGCGAGGCAATCCGGTTGAAGCTCGACAAGAAGAGCCCGCCGCGCTTCACGGTTGGCCAGCTGCTGCTCGAAGTGACGACGCTCAACGGCCAGCACGCCCTGCGCGTCCGCGACACGCGGTCGACCGCACCGGTCCAGTTCCCGGGCATCGAGTCCTTCCCCACCGATCCGAGCTGGCGCATCGTCGCGGACTGGACCCCGCTAGAGACGCCGATCCAGATGACGGTCGACACCGTGCTCGGTATCCCGACCGAGGTGACGATCACGCACAAGGCCGCCTTCACGCGCGACGGCGTACGCTACGAGTTGCTGCCGACCCACGGCACGCCGCAGATGCCGCAATTCGTGCTGCGGGACCTGACCTCGCGCGACAAGACTTACCCCGCTTCGCGTTTCCTGTTTGGCGAGGACATTGGGGCCGACACCATCGTTCTGGACTTCAACAAGGCGATCAACCCGCCCTGCGCCTTCAGCGTCCATGCCGTGTGCCCGCTGCCGCCGGCAGAAAACGTACTGCCGATCCGCATCGAGGCCGGCGAACTGAAGACGCACGACTAAGGACGTTTGGCCAAGGGACGCCGTTCGGCCATGCCGACGCCGCCATCCGGGCGGCGTCATGGTCAGCTCGATGCGTCCACAATAGGTCCGGGACCTTTCAAGCGCCGTCGTTCGACTGCGGCGCGGCCTGTCCGTCGATGCGGGGCGCGCAGGGCGGGATGTATAGAGACAGGTAGGCGAGTTTCGCCCGCATTGCCTCTTCGGCCAGTTCCTTTGTTATGCGTTTGTGCAAGGCATAGGACAAAGACCAGATCGCGTCCGAAATGGTGGTCGAAATGGCAAGATGCTCGACGACCATGCGCTTTTCGGGAACGACGAACAGGCTTTGCATCGTCCTGTATTGCAGCAGGCCGAATTCCTTATTGTACTCGAGGTCCATCTGGCGCATTTGCGAACCAATGTCGGGCCCGAGGAAAAGCTGAACCGCGGCAGGATTTCGAGCGTAAACCTGACGGCCCCGCTCGCTGTGAATGCGGCAGATGTCCTGCCATCCGTGGACGGCCTTGATGTCGATCGGGTCGATGAAAATTTGCCTGAACTGTCCGTGGTAGCGTTCTGCGAGGCCAACATAGACCGCTGCGATGCTCGGGAAGTAGTGGTAGATCGAGGCAATCGGGCAATCCGCGTGGTCAGCCACTTCCTGTAGCGTGAGAGATGCAATGGGGCGCGTGGCTAAAAGCTGCTCGGCCGAATCGAGAAGCGTCTCGTATCTCTTGCGGCCAGGGGCGCGTGTCGGCCTTCTCGGTGTTTGTTGCAGATCGGTCATAAACTCCGCTCCATATGACGTCCTGACCAGGCAAACATCGCTGGCGGCCGACAGCTTTCCCTAGCACCCGCGAAACAATCCGGCTCGGCATCGCATCCCGAACTATTTGCCAAGTGCGCGGCGGCCGCCCACCAAAGGGAAGCTTGGCATTCGCAAGCAGGGTATCCGATTCTGACAGTCGGCAACCACGGCTCGGGTCGTGAGGCCCGTAGCGATTCTTGCATCCGGTTGAAGCTCCGAAGCAAGGCGATGTGCGAATCCCCCCGATGGCCAATACCGCACACTAATCTGAGAATTAATTCGAGTAAATAAGGACGATGGCGCTTGTGCGCCGACGGTGAAGCATCTGCGCAGTCCACGACAACGGCCAAAATTAGTGCAGAAGTGGCTGCTGAGCTCATATAGCCCCGTGAGACCATCGGTTTCCATAGTCAAATTCATTCGATTAACTTGACAGACATTTTGAGCTCTCCTAGTCTCAACGAACGGGCGAAAAGACAGCGAAGCGAGTGACGATCGGGCCGCGCACCGCAGTCTGAATGCGGGTATTTCCGGGAGGGGCGCATGGGCGTTCAACGCATTGCAGCTGAACTTGAAAAACCCACCCAGGAAGCCCCCTTGAAGGGCGCTGCCTATGTCGATGGGAAGTTCGTTCCGATGGCTGACGCGAAGATTTCGGTCTTCGACTACGGCTTCATGCGGTCGGACGTCACCTACGACGTCGTGCATGTCTGGGATGGGCATTTCTTCAGGCTCGACCATCACATCAAGCGATTTACCCGCTCGGTCTCGGAACTGCGGATGAAGCTGCCTGTTACCGAGACGGAGCTGCGGGCAATTCTGGAAGAGTGCGTTATTCGCTGCGGCACGGCGGACGCGTTTGTGGCGATGCTGTGCACGCGCGGCCGGCCGCCACAGGGATCACGCGACCTCAGGCTCTGTGAAAACAGGCTGATTGCCTATGCGGTGCCGTTCATCTGGATCTTCGGCGCCAAGCGCAACCTCCAGGGCGTCACCGCCATCATCAGCTCGGTGCCGCGGATCCCGCCGGAGTCAGTCGATCCGACGGTCAAGAATTATCACTGGCTCGACCTCGACCGCAGCGTTTTCGAAGCCTATGACCATGGCGCTGACACCGCCATTCTGCTGGGAATGGACGGCAATGTCGCCGAAGGAGTGGGCTTCAACGTTTTCGCCGTCGCCAAAGGCCGGCTGATCACGCCCGATCGCGGCATGCTGCTCGGCATCACGCGACAGACCGTCATCGACATCTGCGCGGAGAACGGCATTCCGGTCGAAATCAGGCCCATCTCCAAAGAAGAATTCGTCCAGGCGGACGAAATCTTTACGGCAACGACCGCGGGTGGCATTTCACCGATCGTCAAGATCGATGACCGCGTCCTCGGCGATGGGCTGGCCGGGCCGATGACGACACGAATCCATGATCTTTACTGGGAACGCCACGAAAAGAGCGACGAGCGCACGCCGATCGCTTACCGGTCGCCGCCGGTCCGGTCGGCTTAGAGGCAGGACTGTACCTCGTTCAATGAACCACCCTGAACAAACGACTTTTCGGAGTTTTTGACGGATGGATACTGCCATTTCCAATTCGGCCGGCATCCGGGACATAGCTTATCATCTGCATTCGCAGTCCAACCCACGCCATCATGAGCAACAGGATCCCTTTGTGGTCGTGCGCGGCGATGGCGCCTATGTCTTCGACAACAAGGGCAAGCGCTACATCGACGCCATGGCCGGTCTGTGGTGCGCCTCGCTGGGCTTCAACGACAAGCGTCTCGCAGCGGCGGCGGCCAGGCAGTATGAACGGCTCGGCTTCAACCACACATTCTACAGCCGCACGAGCGACGTGACGACGGATCTGGCCGAAAAGCTGGTTTCGATGACCGGAATGCGGGACGGCAAGACCTATTTCGCGACATCGGGTTCCGAAGCCAACGAGACGATGGTCAAGTTTGCCTGGATGTACCATGCCGCGCGCGGCAACCCGCGAAAACGCAAGGTCATTTCCCGCGACAAGGGGTTCCACGGTTCAAGCATCGTCGCCGCTTCCATGTGCGGTCTCGAGGCCATGCACAACAATTTCGGTCTGCCACTGGACGGGTTCATCAAGACCCTCTGCCCGGACGGTTATCGCGTCCGGCGCCGGGGCGAGGATGATGCGGCCTTCGTCGCGCGCCTCGTCGACGAACTGGAACAGCTTATCGTGCGCGAAGGTGCCGACACCATTGCAGCCTTCATCGCCGAGCCGGTCATTGCCGGGGGAGGAATCATCCCGCCACCGGCGGGATATTTCGAAGCCGTGCAGATGGTGTTGGAGCGCCACGACATTCTGTGCCTCGATGACGAGATCGTCTGCGGTTTCGGCCGCACCGGCAACTGGTTCGGCCACGAGACAGTCGGCATGCGCCCTGACATGATGTCTATGGCGAAGGGACTCACGGCTTCGTATTTCCCGATGTCGGCGGTGGTCATGTCGCGGAAGATCTATGAGGTGATCGCCGACAGCGGCTGGCTCGGGCATGGCTTTACCTACAGTGGCCATCCGGTTGGCGCCGCAATCGCGCTCGAGGCGATCAGCATCTATGAAGAGATGGCGATCGTCGAACATGTCCGCCGCGTCGGCGAAAGGCTTCGCAGCGGCCTGGAGAGGATTGGCGCGCAATCCAGCATTGTCGGCGATGTAAGAGGCGTCGGGCTGATGTACGGCGTCGAGCTCGTTGCCGATCCTGTTGCCGGTACGCCGTTCGATCCTGCGCTGCAGGTGGGTCAGCAGTTCCAGGCACTGGCACGCGAGAACGGGCTGATCACCCGCTGCATGCGCGACACGGTTGGTTTTTCACCACCGCTCATCATCGGCGATGGCGAGGTCGACGATATGCTCGAACGCTTCTCCGCCACGCTGGGTGCCATTGAAGCCAGGGTTTCGAAATAGGCGCGGTCGCGCCAGAGCGCCGCGCTTGCGACAAGGTGCATAGGCATATCTCTTTTGGAAATGGAAGCATGAACATAGACAAGACTGTAGCCCCGCCAGCGCCGCTGCTGCGCGACATCCCGTCGCTTGAGCGCATCGCGCGCGAGTTGCGGCGTCAGGTCATACGCATGGTGGCACCAACCGGCCAGGGTTATGTCCAGCAAGGGCTTGGTGCGGCCGATCTGTTCGCGGCCTTGTATTTTGGCGAATTGCGGCTTGATCCGGCAAATCCGGACTGGAGCGGGCGCGATCGGTTCCTGCTTTCCACCGCGCACAACACGGCGATCTTGTACGCCACCTTGGCGGCGCGTGGCATGATCGATCCGGCACTACTCGGCACCTACTGCCAGGACGGTTCGCCTCTCGAGATAAATGCCTCGGAACGCCTCGGCACTGTTATCGAGGCGACGTGCGGCTCGCTTGGCCAGGGTCTCTCGGTAGGGCTCGGAATGGCCCTGGCGGCAAGGCGCCAGAAACGCGACAGCCGCGTCTATGTGATGCTCGGCGACGGAGAGCTCCAAGAAGGCCAGGTGTGGGAGGCCGCGCTGGCGGCTGGAAGCTGGGGGCTCGACAACCTCTGCCTGATCATCGACGACAATGAAATGCAGGTCGAGGGCCATGCCGACCGTGTGTTTGGCATGCAGCCGATTGACCGAAAATGGCAGGCCTTCAACTGGCACACCCTGACGATCGATGGAAACGACATGCCGACGGTGCTCGCCGCGCTCGACGAGGCAAGGGCGCATAAGGGGCAACCGACATGCATCGTCGCCCGCACCCTGGTGGGCAAGGGCGCACCGAGCCTTGAGGGGATCTTCGCACACAATCTGAAACTACCGCCTGATGCAGCCGCGAAGGCGCTCGCGGAACTCGGCGATCAGGGGAACGGACAATGAAGGTCGCGGCATCATCCCAGGAACTCACGGTCAGCGATTTCACCGTTCGCGGGGTCAACGGACCAATCGGCAAGGTATATGGCGAGGCCTTGCTGGAAGCGGCGAGCCACGATTCCAGGATCGTCTGCCTGAGCGCCGACCTTACGCCGGCAACTGAAACGGACCTGTTCCGCGACAGCCTACCGGACAGGTTTTTCAATCTCGGCATCGCAGAGGCGAACATGGTTGGTGTCGCTGGCGGCATGGCGCGCTCCGGCGACATCCCCTTCATCCATACGTTCTCAGTCTTCGCGACGCGGCGCTGCTACGACCAGATTGCGATGCAGGCCGCCTATCCAAAGGCCAACGTAAAGATCGTCGGCTTCCTCCCCGGACTGACCACCGTGCTCGGCGTCAGCCACCAAGCGATCGACGATCTCGCGCTGATGCGCGGCTTGCCGAACATGATGGTGATCGAACCGGCGGATACGGGCCAGATCAAGTCGGCCGTTCAGGCGGCGATCGCATATCAGGGACCCGTCTATCTCAGGCTGAAGCGGTCCGACGGCGCGCTGCCGGAGACATTTGCCCACAGGCCACTGACACCGGGTCGCGTGGAAATGCGGCGAACGGGCAAGGATGGCCTGATCCTGGCCTCGGGCCTGATGGTCGAGGCTGCCGAGCAGGCGGCGGAAATGCTGGCGATGGAAGGACTGTCGGTTTCGGTCGCAAACGTCGCGACGGTCAAGCCACTCGATCGCGAGATCGCGGCATTGGCAGCCGCAGCCGGAACGGTGGTGACCGCTGAGAACCACTCGATCATAGGGGGACTTGGTTCGGCGGTCGCGGAGCTTCTCATGGAGGAGGGCGTGAATGTCGGTTTCGCGCGCGTCGGCGTGCGCGATACCTTCGCGGAAGGCGGCTCGACCAACTATCTGCTGGCCCGCTACGGGCTGACGGCTTCTGACATTGTCCGCGCCTTCCATCAAGCGCGGCGAAGCTAGATGCAGATAGCTGTCCGCAAACACCAAGGCGAAACCATCGCTGCTGCCGGCGCAATGCGCCGGCTATGCGTTGAGCATCTCGCCGGCCGCGGACACGTAGTTCAGCAAATTCAGGGTCTTGCGATCCTGCACGAGACGGAAAGCCGAATGGCATCCGTGGCGCCTGTCCGGGGCAACCGGGCGGCGCACAAAGCAATAAGAACCATCGAGAATTCGAGATCAACGGCTGATCCGATTGCCGCCACGCGAGCGTGAGGCCTTCGGATACTAATGGGAGAAATGGAATGATCAGTATTGTAAGCAGGTCCCAAAATCCCCGAAACTCAGCGCTGTGGAAGGTCGCCGCAGCTGCCTTGCTTGCCACGAGTGTTCTCGGCGCTCCGGCAGTCTACGCGCAGGACAACCGGCCGATCGTGATCGCGCGCAACCTCGACTTCAACTCGCTCGATCCGCATCGCGCCTTCTGCGACACCTGCCAGATCTACAATTCGAGCGTCTATGAATCGCTGGTCACGCTCGATGCCGAAAACAAGCTGATCCCGCTGCTCGCCAAGACTTGGGAAATCAATGCGGACCAGACCAAGTTCACGTTCCACCTGGAGCCGGGCGCGAAATTCTCCGATGGCTCGCCGGTCGAAGCGAAGGACGTGAAGTGGACCTGGGAGCGTCTCAAGAACATCAAGGACAGCCCGTCGTTCCTGGTCGGCAGCATTTCGTCGATCGAAACGCCCGACGAGCACACCGTCGTCGTAACCACGACCTCGCCGAACTCCGAATTCCTCAACGCGCTCGCGGCACCGAATACCGGCATCGTCAACAGCGAGGTGGCGGCCGCAGCGGGTGCTGTTGCCGGGCCAGATGCCTCGACGACCGACAATGCCGAACCGTGGTTCCTCAAGAATTCTGCCGGCAGCGGTCCCTTCGTGCTCGCTTCCTACGAACCGAACGCTGAAATCCGTTTCAAGCGCAACGAGAACTACTGGGGCAAGGCGCCGGCTTCAAACGAGATCGTCATCCGGCAGGTCAAGGACGCGGTCGCCCAGGCCCAGATGCTGGAAAGCGGAACAGCCGACATTGCCGCCCAGATCGACCCCGACACCGCCAAAACGATCAAGAACCCGGATGTTACCATATCCTCGGTGCCATCCTACAACTTCATCTATCTGGCACTTTCGCCGGGTGCGAAGGCCAACAAGGTTCCGCTGACCTTGGAACTGCGCGAAGCCATCTCGCTCGGGCTGGACAGGGAGGCCATCCTCGATTTCACCATCGGTGGCGAGGGCCAGCTCATTTCCGCCCCGATCCCGATCGGCTTCCCCGGCGGTTCGGGCTTCCCCAACCAGCCTTATGATGTCGCCAAGGCGAAGGAAATCCTGGCAAAGGCCAATCTCGCCGAAGGTCTCACACTGGAGGCCACCTACCCCAACATGAACGTCTATGGCGTAGACCTGACGCTGCTGATGCAGAAGATCCAGCAGGACCTGTCGAAGATCAACGTCAGTCTCGATCTCCAGCCGGTTCCGTTCACGACATGGCGCGAGCGCATCAACGGCGATGGCATTCCGGCAACTGCGCTGTTCTTCGCCCCCGACTATTTCGGCACCGCCCAGTACATCGAGTATTTCGGCATGGTGCCGGACTCGCCCTGGGCGCGGCGCGCCGGTGTCGCCAAGGATCCCGCACAGCTGAACGCAAAGCTGC
>NZ_CP159954.1:0-410557 GCF_042466635.1 Mesorhizobium sp. ANAO-SY3R2 | reverse complement strand
TGCCAGATTGTGATCAATGTCGGCTCCGCCTTCCTGAACATGTCGGTGCTCGAGGCCTGCATCGCCACGGGTGCTGCCTATATCGACACGGCGATCCACGAGGATCCCAGCAAGATCTGCGAGACGCCGCCGTGGTACGCCAACTACGAGTGGAAGCGGCGGGAGGCCTGCGCCAAGGCCGGCGTCACCGCCATCCTGGGTGCCGGTTTCGACCCGGGCGTTGTCAACGCCTATGCCAAGCTTGCTTTTGACGACTATTTCGACCGCATCGATTCGATCGACATCATCGATATCAATGCCGGAAGTCATGGCCGTTATTTCGCCACCAACTTTGATCCCGAGATCAATTTCCGCGAGTTCACAGGCCAGGTCTGGTCCTGGCAGGACAGCAAGTGGACTTCCAACAAGATGTTCGAAGTCGGCCACGAATGGGATCTGCCCGTCGTCGGCAAACAGAAGGCCTATCTCACCGGCCATGACGAGGTGCATTCGCTGTCACAACTCCTCGGCATTCCCAACGTCCGCTTCTGGATGGGCTTTGGCGACCACTACATCAACGTCTTCACCGTGCTGAAGAATCTCGGTCTTCTCTCCGAGCAGCCGGTCAAGACCGCCGAAGGGTTGGAAGTGGTGCCGCTGAAGGTCGTGAAGGCGGTTCTTCCCGACCCCGCTTCGCTGGCTCCCACCTATGCCGGCAAGACCTGCATCGGCGATCTGGTGAAGGGCGAGAAGGACGGCAAGCCGCGCGAGGTCTTCATCTACAACGTCGCCGACCACAAGGAAGCGTATGAGGAGACCGGCAGCCAGGGCATCTCCTACACCGCCGGCGTGCCGGCCGCGGCTGCGGCCATGCTGGTGGCAACCGGCGCCTGGGACGTTGGCAAGATGGCCAATGTCGAGGAACTGCCGTCGCAGCCGTTCCTTGGCCTGCTGAACCGGATCGGCCTGCCGACCCACATCAGGGAAGGCGAGACGGACAAGCCGGTGAGCTTCTCCTGATCCTTGTTGCCGTTCCTGCCGCGTCACGGCGGCAGGAACACCGCTGCACGCGCCTCGGCACAATCGACATCAGCGGCGCGTCGCTGCAAGCTTGACCGCGCGTTTGGTCATGACGGCCACGAGATTGGCGCGGTACTCGGCACCCGCATGCATGTCGCTCAGCATCATCTCGGGGTCGACTGCCAGGCCTTCCAGCGCTTCTTCGGCAAAACTCTCGTTGAGCACGCCTTCCGCCTCCGTCCAACGGAAAACTCCGTCCGAGCCCGCGCCCGTGACCGCGACCCTGACATTGTCGCCAAGCCGTGCGACAAAGACTCCGACCATGGCAAAGCGCGAGGCGGGATTGCGGAACTTGGCGTAGGCCGAGGACCGGCATGTTGGGAATACGACTTCCCTGATCATCTCTCCCGGCTCGAGTGCCGTCTCGAACAGACCGAGGAAGAAGTCGTCGGCCGCAATATCCCTGCGGTCGGTGCGAACGGTGGCATTGAGCGCAAGCAGAGCCGAGGGATAGTCGGCCGCCGGGTCGTTGTTGGCGACCGAGCCGCCGATGGTGCCACGGTTGCGCACCTGGGCGTCGCCGATCATGCCGGCCAGTTCGGCGAGGCCGGGTGTCTTGTCGACGATGCCGGAAGATGTCGCCACCCAGTTGTGGCGGCACATGGCGCCGACGCGGATATCGCTATCGGTGACCGATATGGCGGCGAGTTCGTTGATGCCGTTCAGGTCGACCAGCAGTTCGGGAGCGGCCAGCCCCTGCTTCATCGTCGGAACCAGGGTCTGCCCCCCGGCGAGCAGTTTTGCTTCGTCGTTGCTGCCGAGCAGTTCGAGCGCTGCGGCCAGCGTATCGGGCACGGCGTAATCGAAGCGGTTCATCGGCGCATGGCCTCCGCCGCGTGAAGGATGGCCTTGACGATATTCTCGTAGCCGGTGCAGCGGCAGATATTGCCTTCGAGCTCCTCGCGCACCGTGTGCTCGTCGAGCACGCCGTTGTAGCGCTTCACCATGTCGACCGCCGACATGATCATGCCCGGCGTACAGAAGCCGCATTGCAGCGCGTGGTGCTCGTGGAAAGCCTGCTGCATGGCGTGCAACTCCTCGCCCGTGGCAAGGCCCTCGATGGTGGTAACCTGCCGGCCGGCGCATTGCACGGCAAGCATGGCGCAGGACTTCACCGCAACACCATCGACATGGACGACGCAGGCGCCGCACTGGCTGGTGTCGCAGCCGACATGAGCGCCGGTGAGCCGTTGCCGGTTGCGCAGGAACTCGACCAGCAGCATCCGGCTCTCGACCTCGTCGGAAACCTCGCGGCCATTGATATGAAGAGTCAGTTGGGTCATGCGTATTTCATCCGGCGCAGAGTGTCGGTGGGTTTTCGCCTCAGCTCGGAACGCCCATCTCCATGATCTCTGCCTCGAAGCGGGCAAAGAACTCCTTGGCCAGCTTCTGCGCCGTCGAATCGATCAGCCGCGAGCCGAGCTGGGCGATCTTGCCGCCGATCTGCGCCTTGACCTGATAGGACAGGATGGTGCCGTCGCCATCTTCCTCGAGGCGCACCTCGGCCGAGCCCTTGGCGTGTCCGGCGATGCCGCCGGATCCCTCGCCGACAATCGTCAGGCCCTCCGGCGCCGTGACATTCTCGAACGTCACCTTGCCCTTGAAGCTGGCCTTCACCGGGCCGACCTTGAGCACGACCTTGGCCGCCATCTCGGTGTCGGACAATTTCTCGATTTCCTCGCAACCGGGGATGCACTTCTTGAGCATTTCGGGATCGTTGATCGCGGCCCAGACGATGGCGCGCGGCGCATTGATGCGCTGACTGTTCGACATGTCCATGTCAGGTTCTCCCGATCTGGCCGCAGGTTCAGCGAACCAGCGGCGCGACAGTGTTTTCGATGAGCCGCACAAGGCTGAGCGCGGTCATTTCGGACGATTTCGGATTGGTCTTCAGCGCTTCGTTTTCGAGCTTGAGCGAGAGTTTGCCGAAGGCACCGGAGGCATGGACCTCATGCACGTTGAGCGTGGCCGCAGGGTCGGCGACCAGCGCGACTCGCGTTCGGTCGAGGCCGATGCCCGACAGCGCGGAAATTATGGCAACATTGGCATTTTGCGGAAAGGCACTTGCTGCCTCGCGCGCCGTTCCCGAGAAGAATTCGGTCCGCTCTTCAAGCCCATCGAGATCGACGATCTCGGCAGCTTTGGTGCCCTGCCAGGCGCGCGGTGGTTTGACGATGGTGTGCGTGACCTCGTCAAGCGGCAGTACCGCTGCGGCAGCAAGCGCGCCGAGGTCGCCGAGTGCGCCGGAGGGCACGAGGATGCGACTGCCGGTCTCCTTTGCCACCGCGACGAGCCTGTCGAGCAGCGCGTCGTCGCAAAAGGCGCTCGTCGAGGAGACTACAAAGCTCGCGGCATGACGCAGCGCCGCTTCGCCCCAGATGGCGACTGCGGGACGGCCAGCCGCCTCGATCACCATGTCGATATCGAGCCCGGCGAGGTCTTCGGGCCCGGAGATCAGGCGCGCGCTCGAGGGAATGCCGTCGCGCTCGCGGCCCGCATCGCGCACGGCGACCGCCACGATCTCGACGCCTTCAGGCTCGCGCTCGTCGAGCAGGTCGCCGACGCGGCCGGCAATCGCGCCCCAGCCGACCATGCAGATGCGCAACCGGCGCTGGCGCTTCTCAAAGGCCGACATAGCGCTGCACCAGTTCTGCGTTCTTGGTCAGGTCCTCGCCGGTGCCCGACCAGACGGTACGGCCCTTTTCGAGAATGTAGTGGCGATCGGCGAGGCGCTTCAGCACATTGAGGTTCTTGTCGATCAACAGGATCGACTGGCCCTCAGCCTTCAGCGCCTCGATGCAGCTCCAGATCTCGGCCCGGATGACCGGCGCAAGGCCTTCGGTCGCTTCGTCGAGAATGAGCAGCTTCGGGTTGGTCATCAGCGCGCGGCCGACCACCAGCATCTGCTGCTCGCCGCCCGACAGCGTGCCTGCGGCCTGGTTGGCGCGTTCGCGCAGGCGCGGAAACATCTTGTAGACCCGCTCAAGCGTCCACGGATCCTTGCGGCCGAGACGGTTGGCGGCCGTGGCCACGAGATTTTCGCGCACCGTCAGCGTGGAGAAGGTCTGGCGGCCCTCAGGCACCAATCCCACGCCCAGTCGCGCCACGGTTTCTGGCGTTGCGCCACGCACCTCGCGCCCGGTGAAGCGGATTTCGCCCGACAGAGGCTTGAGCAGCCCCATGATGGACTTGACGGTGGTGGTCTTGCCCATGCCGTTTCGGCCAAGCAAGGTCACCACCTCACCCTCGCCGATCTCCAGCGCGACGTCGAAGAGCACCTGGCTTCGGCCGTAGCCGGATTGCAGTCTGGCGACGCTCAGCACAGCTCGTCTCCTTCGCCCAGATAGGCCGTTCGAACTTCCGGATTGTCCCTGATCTCGTCGACGGTGCCGGAGGCGATGATGCGGCCATAGACCAGCACCGAGACGCGGTCGGCAAGCGCGAATACCGCGTCCATGTCATGCTCGACCAGGAGCATCGAGACCTGCTTCTTGAGGCCGCGCAGCATCTCGATCATCTGCTGGCTCTCGACATGGCCAAGGCCGGCCATCGGCTCGTCGAGCAGCAAGAGTCGAGGCTTGGTTGCAAGCGCCACGGCAAGTTCGAGCTGTTTCTGCTCGCCATGCGAAAGATTGGCGACCAGTTCGTCGGCGCGTGCCTCCAGCCCGGCCGTGGCGAGGAACAGGCTCGCTTCGTCGCGCAGCATGGTTTCGCTGCGCACGTTGCGCCAGAAGCGGAAGCTGTGGCCCTGCCGCACCTGGATGGCGATGGCGACATTCTCGGCCACCGTGTAGTCGGGTAGCAGGCAGGTGATCTGGAATGTGCGTGCCAGCCCGAGCGAGACGCGCTTTGCCGTCGGCAGGCCGTCGACGGACTTGCCGTCGATCTCGATGGTGCCTTCATTCGGCTTGAGCTCACCCATCAGCTGCGTGATCAGCGTCGTCTTGCCGGCACCGTTGGGTCCGATCAGCGCGTGGATCTCGCCGGGGTTCACGGTCAGGTCGACATGGTCGGTGGCGAGCAGCCCGCCGAAGCGCTTGACCAGGCCGCGGACGTTGAGGATCGGCGTCGTCATGCGCGCCTCCCGACAAGACGGGCACCCAGCGCCTGGACGCCGCCTTGCGTGTAGAGCACCACCAGAAGCAGGATGAGGCCGAGGCCGAGCTGCCAGTTTTCCGTCCATGATGCGAGGATGGATTCGAGCACGATGAACACGGCCGCACCGACCAGCGGTCCGAACAGCGTGCCGACGCCACCGAGGATGACCATCACCATCAGTTCGCCCGACTTGGTCCAGTGCATCATGTCGGGGCTGGCATAGCGCAGGAAATTGGCCATCAGCGCACCCGCAAGGCCGCAGCCCATGCCGGAGATGACGAAGGCCGCGAGCTTGTAGCGATAGGCCGGCAGGCCGATCGCCGCCATGCGCTTTTCGCTCTGCCGGAGGCCGACGATGACGTTGCCGAAGCGGGAATTGACGATGCGCCAGAGCACGGCGAAGAACAGCACCGTGATCGCCAGGCAGACATAATAGACCGTCTGCTTGTCGCGCATGTTCAGTCCCGGCAGTTCGTTGGCCCGGCGGATGATCAGCCCGTCATCGCCGCCATAGGTCTTGAGCGAAACGAACAGGAAGAACAGCATCTGGGCGAAGGCCAGCGTGATCATGATGAACTGCACGCCGCCGGTGCGCAGCGACAGTGCGCCGATGATCGCCGCCATGATGCCGCTCAGCACCAGCGCCACGGGAATGGTGATCAGCAGTTGGTTGGTGCCGGGGATGAGGCCGAACAGCGGCTCGCCCAGCGTATAGTGTTGGTAGAGGATGCCGACGACATAGCCGCCGATGCCGAAGAAGGCCGCGTGGCCGAAGCTCACCATGCCGCCAAAGCCGAGCACGAAGTTGAGGCTCGCCGCAGCGATGCCGTAGATCAGCACACGCGTTGCCAGCGAGGTGAGCGCCGCATAGCCGGTCGCGTCTGCAATCGTCGGTAGTGCGATCAGCGCGATCAGCACGCCGGCAAGCAAAGCGGGTCGCTTGAGTGAATGTTCCATATGGCCAACCAGCGCTTAACTCAGGAATTTCGGATGAAGAGGCCCTTGGGCCGGATCAGGAGAACGATCGCCATCAGCAGGTAGATGCCCATGGACGAGATACCCGCACCCAGTGCGTCAGCCTCCGGCCCGACCATCACCTGGCGCAGCAGGCCGGGCAGATAGGCGCGCAGGCCGGTGTCGACGATGCCGAGGATGAGGCTGGCGAAGAACGCGCCGCGGATCGAACCGACGCCGCCGATCACCACCACGACGAAGGTGGTGATCAGGATCTGCTCGCCCATGCCGACCTGCACCGCAAGGATCGGCCCGGCCATGAAGCCGGCCAATCCGGCAAGCAGCGCACCGAGGCCGAACACCAGCGTATAGAGCAGCCTGATGTCGACGCCGAGCGCCCGCACCATCTCGCGGTTGGTCGAGCCGGCGCGCACCAGCATGCCGATGCGCGTCTTGTTGATCAGCAGGTAGAGGCCGACGGCAACGAGAAGACCGACCGCGATGATCGCCAGGCGGTAGATCGGATAGAACAGCCCCGGAAGCAGTTCGACCGAGCCGTCGAGCATCGCCGGCATCGAGACGAACAGCGGCTGGCGCCCGAACAGAATGGTGATCGTCTGATTGAAGATCAGGATCAGGCCGAAGGTCGCCAGCACCTGGTCGAGGTGATCACGCTGGTAGAGCCTGCGCACGACGAGGAATTCGATCGCCACGCCGGCAAAGGCCGCCGCCGCAAGTCCCGCCGGGATACCGAGCCAGAATGAGCCGGTTTCGGTCGCCACCCAGGTCCCGGCATAAGCACCGATCATGTAGATCGAGCCATGCGCCAGGTTGATGACGCCCATGATGCCGAAGATCAGCGTCAGGCCGGCCGCCAGCAGGAAAAGCATGACGCCGAATTGCACGCCATTCAGCAATTGTTCGAGGAAGAGCGTCATTACCTGTCGCTTCGATTGGAAAGGTGGGAACCGGAGCGAGCGGCAGCCATGCCGCCCGCAACAACTGTTTGGCCAAGCTTACATCTTGCACTCGGCTGCGTAGGCGTCGCCGTGGTCCTTGAACACCTCGCCGACGGTCTTCAGCACCGGCTTGCCGTCGGTGCCCTTTTCGACCCGGAGCGCGTACCAGTCCTGCACCGGGTGCTGGTTCGGACCGAATGCGAACTTGCCGCGAACCGACTCGAAATCGGCCTTGCGCAGTGCTGCGCGGAAAGCATCGGCATCGTCGATGTTGCCGCCCGTGGCCTTCAGCGCCGAAGCATAGGCCAGTGCCGCGTCATAGCCCTGGCTGGCGTAGTAGGTGACCGGACGGTTGTAGGTCTTGTTCCAGGCATCCATGAACTTCTTGTTGGCGGCGTTGTCGAAATCCGAGTTCCAGTGGCTCGACACGTTGAGGCCGATCGCGGCGTCGCCAACGGCAGCGAGCGTCACGCCGTCCATGGAAGGTTCGGCCACGACCATCGGGATTTCCTTCATCAGGCCCGACTGCTCGTACTGGCGCAGGAAGGTGATGCCGAGGCCACCCGGGTGGAACTGGAACACCACGTCCGGCTTGGCCGCGCGCACCTGGGCGAGTTCGGCCGCAAAGTCGGTCTGGTCGAGACGGGTGTAGATCTCGCCTGCGATCTCGCCCTTGAAGTAGCGTTTGAAGCCGGCGATGGCGTCCTTGCCAGCCTGGTAGTTGGGCGCCAGCACGAAGGCCTTCTTGTAGCCGAGATTGGTGGCGTTCTGGCCAGCGCTTTCGTGCAGGGAGTCGTTCTGCCAGGAGACGACGAAGTAGTTTTCGTTGCATTCCTTGCCGGCGAGGTTCGATGGCGCGGCATTCGGGCTGATGTAGAAGGCGCCGCTGTCGACGATATCGGGAACGGTTGCGCCGGCGACATTGGAGAAGACGATGCCGGTGAGCAGCTTGATGCCGTTTTCGCTCAGGAAGCGTTCGGCGATCTGCTTGCCCTGGCCGGGCTTGAGGCCGTCATCCTCGACGATCAGCTCGACCGGCACGCCGCCAAGCTTGCCGCCCTCCATGTCCATGGCGAGCTTGAAGCCGTCGCGCACATCCTGGCCGAGATAGCCGGCGGGGCCCGAAAGTGTCGTGATCATGCCGATCTTGACCGGGTCCGCGGCAGCTGCCGGCAAGGTAGCCAGCGCGGCGATGGATGCAGCGAGCATCGCTGTCTTGAAATTCATTACTCAGTTCTCCTCTTGGCGGCGCAATTCAGCGCGCATCGTTGCTTGCCGGTTGGCCGGTCGCCTCGATTTCAAGAGGCATGAACCGGAACGTAGCCGCTTCTGCCTTCAACCGGCCGAAGACAGGAGCGGGGAAATGGTAGGGAGCAAGTATGGTGTTGCCGGCTGCGGCTTCGTTCAGCAATGCCAGGCGCGTCGTGCGCGCCATCGCCGGATCCTCACAGAAGTTGCAGACGATGCCGTCATCGCCCAGCTGCAGCGGATGATGAATGGCATCTGCGAGGAACAGGACTTCGCCCTCCGCCGTTTCCAGCGACACCACCACCATGCCCGGCGAATGGCCGGGCGCGGGGCGCAGGCTGAGACCCGGCGCCACCTGAGCATCGGAGGGGACGGCCTCAAAGCCGACACTGCGAACGATGGGCAACACGCTATCTGCGAAGGCACCGTGCAATGTGTAGCCTTGCGGCTCCGCCTCGTGGACCGCCGTCCAGTAGGCGAGCTCGATCTCGGATACGACATAGCGGGCATTGGGAAAGGTCGGCCGCCAGGTTTCGCCTTCCCGCCTCGTGTTCCAGCCGACATGGTCGGCGTGCAGATGCGTGTTGATGACGATATCGACATTCTCGGGCGCAATGCCCAGGGCCGCGAGCGTGTCGAGGAATTTGGTCTCGCGGCGATGCCAGGCAAGGCGGTGCGGGCGTTCCTTGCCGTCGCCGATGCCGCCGTCGATCAAGGCGACGAAATCCGGTGTCTCGACGACATAGCAGTTGAAGCTCAGCGCAACCGTGTCGCCGGCGGGATCGACGGTGCCGGCCGGCGACCGTTCCTTGGCCGCCTCCAGGTCGGCGCGCGTCAAGCCGGCGAAAATCGCCTTGGCCGGCCAAGCGACATTGGCCATGTCTGGAATGCACGTCACCACGACCGGACCGGCCTCGAGCCGCTCCAGCTCGATGCCGAGTCCCGGAAGATGTCGCCTCACGACCTTCATCATCGGCCTCTTACAGCTCGCACTCGCCTGCGAACGGATCGCCATGCGCGCTCAGGAGCTGCTTGCGCGTTTTCAGCACCAGTTTGCCGGCGTCGTCGCGCACCACCTGCATGGCGTACCAGTCCTGCACCGGATGCTGGTTCGCACCGAAGCTGAAGGAGCCACGCGTCGTCTTGAACTCGGTTTTGAGCATCGCCGCCCGGAAGGCTTCGGTGTCTTCGACGTTGCCTTCGGTCTGCTTCAGCGCCGAAGCGATGGCGAGCGCGGTGTCGTAGCCCTGCGCCGCATACATGGTCGGCGTGCGCTTGTAGGTTTCTTCGAACTTCGCAACGAACGCGTGGTTGGTGTCGTTGTCGAGGTCGGTGTTCCAGGCGCCGGAAACATTCAGGCCTTCCGCCGCATCGCCGACAGCCTTGAGAATGGCGTGGTCCATCGACGGCTCGGCGATGACCATCGGCACCGAGCCGAGCAGGCCCGATTGCTGGTACTGGCGCAGGAACGCGATGCCGAGGCCACCTGGTTGGAACTGGAACACGACGTCGGGGTTTGCCGCCTTGATCTGCGCCATCTCTGCCGCGAAATCGGTCTGGTCGAGGCGCGTGTAGATCTCGCCTGCGATCTCGCCCTTGAAGTAGCGCTTGAAGCCAGTGATCGCGTCCTTGCCGGCTTGGTAGTTCGGGGCGAGCACGAAAGCCTTCTTGTAACCGAGGTCGCTGGCGTTCTGGCCAGCGCTGCCCTGCATCGTGTCGGTTAGCCAAGACAGGACGAAGTAGTTGGGATGGCAGCCCTTGCCGGCAAATTCGGAAGGGCCGGCATTCGGGCTGACGAAGATCGCGTCGGCGTCGACGATTTCCGGCACCGCGGCGCCGGCGACATTGGAGAAGACGATGCCGGTGAACAGCTTGACGCCTTCGTCGTTGAGGAACTTGTCGGCGATCTGGCGACCGCTGCCGGGCTTCAGGCCGTCATCTTCCACCAATACGTTGACCGGAACGCCGCCGAGCTTGCCGCCCTCCATGTCGATAGCGAGTTGGAAGCCGTCGCGCACGTCCTGGCCGAGATAGCCGGCAGGTCCCGAAAGGGTCGTGATCATGCCGATCTTGACCGGATCCTGCGCCAGCGCGCTCGAGGCGAACAGCGAAGCGGCCGCAAGGGCCAAAATGGAGGACGTCAATTTCATGCCTTGGAAATCCTAGGGTAAGCTGGTCCGCCGCATGGCGGCGGACCCTTTCTGAGGTGGGTTGGCTTAGAGCTTGACCCAGCCTTCCGGCGGTTCCTTGCCGGGATGGATGGAGCCGCAATTCGGGCAGGTGCGCGCCTTCTCGTCGGCGTAGAACGCCTGGTAGATCGGCGGGAGGTCGCGCACGATGCTCTTCAGCGTAACCTCGACGCGCTTGACCAGCGCGTTGCAGTCGAAGCAGTACCACTCGAAGGCGTCGAGCAGACCGTCGTTGCGCTTCGGCTCGACCACGAGGCCGATGGAGCCCTCCTGCGGGCGCTGCGGCGAGTGGCGGACATGTGGCGGCAGCAGGAAGATTTCGCCTTCGCGGATCGGCACGTCGTAGAAATTGCCGTTGTCCACCACCTTGAGCATCATGTCGCCCTTGAGCTGGTAGAAGAACTCCTCGACAGGATCGTCATGATAGTCGGTGCGCTTGTTCGGGCCACCGACCACCGTCACCATCATGTCGGCGTCTTCCCAGATCTGCTGGTTGCCGACCGGCGGCTTGAGCAGGTGCTGATGCTCGTCGATCCACTTCGAAAAGCTGAAGGCAGCTAGGCGTCGGGTCATGTCGTTCTCCTCCTGTTGGCGTCGGTGGTGCGGCTCAGGCCGTGGTCTTGAGGCCGCAGCTTTCGAAGGCTTTGCGGGTCACGCGCTTTTCTTCCTCGGTCAGTTCCAGCAGCGGCGGGCGAACCGCACCACCGGTTTGACCAAGCAACTGCTGCCAGTATTTCTGGTGCGAGTGCGGCTTCTCGGCGGGACGGGTGTCCTTGAGCGCGGCACGCACCGGGTCGAGACTGTCACGGATGCGCCGCGCTTCCTCGGTCTTACCGGCAAAGGCGAGATCAGTGTATTCGCGCATGCGCGTGTCATGCTTGGTCTGGATCAGGTAGGGCGGCGACGAGCAGAGATAGAGCTGCCAGTTGAGCTCGAGGATGTTGTCCAGCCATTCCTCTTCGGAAGCCGTGCTGACCAGGATGCGGTCGCCGGCCAGACGGGTCAATTCCTTGTACATCGGGCGCGGCACCGAGTACTTGATGGCGACGACGTTTTCGATGTCGGCGAGCTTGTTGCACAGCTCGGGGCTCATCAGGTAGCCGCTGTCGGGATGGCTCCACAGCGCAATGCCGATGTCGACCTTGTCGGCGATGGTGCGATAGTAGTTGAGCAGCGTCTCGTCCTGCTGCTTGAAGAAATGCAGGATCGGCGCATGCACGACAATGTAGTCGGCGCCGCATTTCTGGGCGTGCCTGGCGAGGTCGATGACCACGTCCACGTTCTGGTCGGAGCACGACATGATCGTCTGGGCGCGGCCGGCGCAGGCCTCGACGGCAAGATCGAAGCTGCGCTTGCGCTCGTCGAGCGACATCGAGAAGAACTCACCCTGCTTGCCGGCGATGAAGAAGCCGTCGATCTTGAGGTCTTCGATCCAGTGGTCGATGTTGCTGCGGAAGCCGTCTTCATCGACGGCGAGGTCTTGCTTGAACGGCATCAGGCCGGCGGCCCAGATGCCCTTCATGGTCGCCCTGGAATGGGCCTTGGCGTCTTTCTTGGCATATTTCATAGATTGTCCACCTGAGTTGGGCCGCCCGCATCGCCTTGCATTGCGAGCCAGATTTTTTCGCTGGTGAGAGGCATTTGTAGATCACGCGCGCCGAGCGGCGCGAGCGCGTCAGCGACCGCATTGAAGATCGCTGCCGGGATGCCGATGCAGCCGGCCTCGCCGACGCCCTTGACGCCGAGCGGGTTGGTCGGCGACGGCGTCTCGATCTTTTCGATGCGCACCGCAGGGATGTCTATGGCGCGCGGCACGGCATAATCCATCAGCGAGCCGGTCAAAAGCTGGCCCTCTTCGTCATAAACGATGCGCTCCATCAGCGCCTCGCCGAGCCCTTGTGCCATGCCGCCGACAAGCTGTCCGCGCACCAGCAGCGGGTTGAGGATGCGTCCGGCATCGTCGACCCACAACAGCTGTTCGATGGCGAGTTCGCCGGTGTCGCGGGAGGCGGACACCACGGCCAGGCAGCAACCGCTGGCCCAGGCCTCGCCATCGGCGTGAAACACTACCGAACTCGACAGAGCGTGATCCTTGGGTTCGCCGTTCGGCCCCAGCAACTGTTCGGCTAATTCACCCCAGCCGACTGACTGGCCGGCGCCATACCCGGCAATGACGCCGTGGTCGCCGAGAACCAGTTCGTCGACATCGCATTGCAACGCTTCGGCTGCCGCCTGGACGATCTGCTCGCGCAGTTCGTCGCAGGCGCGCACCATCGCGCCCCCGCCGATGGCCGTGCTGCGGCTGGCGAGCGCGCCGATGCCGGTCGGCACCGCCGCGGTATCGCCGTGCACGATGGTCACGCGGTCAGGTGAAACCTGCAATGCGTCGGCCACGATCTGCGCGAAGGCCGTCTCGCGGCCCTGGCCTTGCGCGCTCGAACCAGTTCCCGCCACGATGGTTCCATCGCGGCAGAGCGAGATGTTGGCGCTTTCCCAGCCCTGGCCGCAAGGCTCGATATAGAGCCCTACGCCTATGCCGACGACTTCGCCGGCTGCTCGACGCCGCGCCTGTTCGGCGCGCAGCCCCACGTAATCAGAGCATACGACGGCCTTGTCGAGCAGCAGTGCGTAGTTGCCGGAATCGAGCACCTCGCCGGTCGGCGTATCGTAGGGAAATGCACCCTTGTCGATAACGTTGCGGCGGCGGATTTCGATAGGATCGATGCCGAGCTCGCGCGCTGCCTCGTCCATCAGGCGCTCCATTAGCATCGTTGCCTCGGGGCGGCCCGCGCCGCGATAGATGCCGACCGCCGCGCCATGCGACAGGAAGCCCTTGATGTCGATGTCGACCGTGTCGAGAGCATAAGGCCCGGGCAGGATGCGCCCGGCGTTGCGTGCCGGCACCACCGCGCTGAACGGCATCCAGTTTCCCTGCTGGAACGATAGTTGCGCGCGCATCGCCAGCATCATGCCGTCCGCGTCCAGCGCAAGCTCGCCATGGGTCGTGCCGCCGCGCCCATGCGATGCCGCTAGCAATTCGTCGCCGCGCGTCGAGCACCATTTGACCGGCCGCCCAAGGGCTTTCGACGCCCAGGCGACCATCGCGTCCTCGGGATAGATCGAGGCCTTGCCGCCAAACGCGCCGCCGACGTCGGGCGCCACCACCCTGACCTGCGCCAGCGGCAGCCCAAGAATGCGGGAAAGATCGTCGCGTGCGCGGTGTGGCGTCTGTGTCGACAGCCAGGCGGTCAAAAACTCGCCTTCGAACGTTGCAAGTGCCGCCCGCGGTTCGAGCGCCATTGGCGCCACCAGCGAATGCTTGACCGTGACGCTGACGACATGGGCGGCCCTGGCGAAAGCTTCGTCGACATCGCCGGCCTGCCACTGATGCGACAGCACCTGCTTGCGTTCGTCGCCGGCAAGCAGCGGCAATGGTTCGATGTCGATTTCGACGAGCTGGGCGGCATCCCTCGCTGCGGCAAGCGAAGTCGCCACCACCGCCACGACCGGTTGGCCGGCGGCGCTGACAGTGTCGCTGGCCAGGAGTTGCATCGGCATCGGCTCGATATCGGTCAGCAGAAAATTGATGGCCGAAGCACCGAGGCCATGAAGGTCCGAGGCATCGAATATGGCGACGACTCCGTCGGCCTCGCGCGCGGCCTCGATATAGATGCCAAGGATCTTGCCGTGGCCGACCTGGCTGCGGACGAATTCGAGATGCAGGCAGCCGTCCGGCAGATGGTCGTCGACATAGGCGCCGCGCCCGGTCACCAGGCGTCGGTCCTCGCGCCGGCGGACGCTGCGGCCCATCCAGCTACTCGCCGCTTCACCAATGCTGCCGGCTACGTTCAACAAATCCTCCACGTCGCGCCCGTATCGAGCGCGCCTCACCTCACGGCGCAGAAAACACCGCCGGCATCTATATAACAATCGTCATTCGTGCTATTAATTGATATGAAATGACGATAAATGCGGGCGCGCCGTGAAAATCACCATCAAGCAGATCGAGAGCTTCCTCGCCGTCGCCGATCTGGGCAATTTCTCTCGTGCCGCAAAACGGCTCAATACGGCCCAGCCGGCGCTTTCGCAGGCAGTCAAGGATCTCGAGGCCGAGCTTGCCGTGCGCCTGTTCGACCGCACCACGCGCCGCGTCGAGCTGACCGATGCCGGCCGTGAATTCCGCAACTCGGCCGCCAAGGCGCTGGAGGAACTGGAGCATGCGGTGGAAAGCGTGCACGAACTGGCCGAGCGCCGGCGCGGACGCCTGCGCATTGCCGCCCCGCCGCTGCTCGCCGCCGTTGTCCTGCCGCAAGCGATCGCCGAGTTCCAGAAGCGGTTTCCAGGCATTTCGATCCAGCTCGACGACGTCGGCACCGAGCAGATCGTTGACAGTGTGCGCAGCGGCAAGGCCGATTGCGGGCTCGGCACGTTTTCGCCGGCGGAGGAGGGCATCGAGCGCGTACCGCTGGTGCGGGACAGCCTGATGCTGTTTTGCGATCATCGCAGCCCGTTGAACGGTGCAACTACGGTGCGCTGGCGCGAACTTGAGGACCAGCCACTGATCACGCTGACACGCGACAGCGGCATCCGTTTGTTGGTCGAGATCGGCTTCGAAGCGAGCGAAATTGCGCTCAAGCCTGCCTATGAGGTCAGCCAGGTCACGACCGCCATAGCGCTTGTCGAGGCCGGCCTCGGCGTTGCCGTGCTGCCCACCTATGCGCTTGCGGCAGCACGCTATCGCAAGGTGGCGGGCAAACTGCTCACCGATCCGAACATCTCGCGCGAAGTGGTGATGATCCACGCCACCGGCCGGTCGATCTCGCCGGCCGTCTCGGCTTTCGCCGGTGTGGTGCGGCGCTATGCGCAGCAGTTGACGCCACGCGAGACGAGCTAGCTGTTGATGAGATTGACCAGTGCGCGCGACAGCACGGTTTCATCAGAGGCAAGATCGAGCAGCACGTCGAAGTGATTGCGGCCGGCAATCTCGATCAATTGCGACTGGAAGCCGGCCTGCCGCCACAGCCGGTCATATTCGTTGGACTGGCGCTTGAAGCCTGCCGGTTCGCCGTCGGCATAGGCGACCACGATCGGGCAGCCGACAGCAGGTATGTTGACTGCAGGGCTGAGCGACTCGATCTGCGACGCGCCGAGCAACAGCCAGTCCTGCACGAAGGAATTGGCGATCGGCGCCAGATGGAACAGGCCGCTGATCGGCATTGCCCCCTTGATCACGTCTTCGGGCACGCCGAATTCTTCGTGCCAGCCGCCGGCCAGAACAGTGCCGGTCAGATGGCCGCCGGCGGAACTGCCGCCGACAAAGATGCGCTCCTGATCGATGCCGTAGCTACGTCCGTTCTGCCACAGGAAGCTCACTGCCGCGCGAACCTCGCGCACGATTTCCGCCAGCGTGACATCAGGCGCCAGCCTGTAGTCGACCACGACGGTGGCGATGCCATGACGGGCGAGCATCGCAGCCATGAATGCGGAATCGTGCTTCGACAGCATGCGCCAGTAGCCGCCATGGATGAAGACGAAGACCGGGCGCGGTTCCGGCCCGGTGCCATAGATATCGACCGTCTGGCCGCTCGCGGCGTCGTAGACGACATCGAGATGCGCAGCATGGCTGCGCATCTCGTCCGAGCGGCTGCGATAGTTGCGCATCTCGGCCTCGAACACTTCCGGCGTCACCGAGGCGCGCGCGCTGTAGTCGCGGTCGATGGTCTCTCGCGGCCAGTTGGCTTCTTCGGCAAGCACGCTCATGCAGGGCTCCGGCAGATGTCGTGGACGTTCGGCTTAGCTGATGAAGGCGCGGATGGTGTCGGCCACGGCTTTCGGCTGTTCCAGCGTCGGGAAGTGCGTCTTGCCGGGCAGCTTGTTGGGCTTGTACCAGTCATTCTTAGCCGCGAAGTCGATCTGCGCCTGCGCGTATTCCGCTTCGAACGGCTGCGAATAGATGTGGGTGATCGGGCGGTGCTCCTTGAGGGCCAGCATGCGCTGCATCGGATTGCCCCACTTGCGATAGGCCTTGGCGATCTCGCGCCCCGAACGCGCCCACATCTCGAAGCTGTAGTTGGCCATCTCGTTGTTGACGTGATTGACGATGTCCTGGTTTTCGGTGTCGCCGATCCAGTAGTTGAAGAAGTCGCCGAGGCCGTTTTCCCAGTTGGTGCGATCCTGGATGTGGTCGATCATGCGGAAGAAGTCTTCGTTCGGCGTGGTCTGGATCCAGTCGATGACAACCGAGCGCGGAATGCGCGCGGTGCCAAGCCGATCGGTGATCACCATATTGGCCCAGCCGCCATGCGAGGTCGATACCGGCACGACCTTGTCGATGTTCATCTTGTCGAGGAAGGCGACGACGTCGGACGCCTGATCGTCGACCGTGAAATCGCCATCATGGGTGCGATGTTCGCCATGGCCGCGCCAGTCGACACGGATGACGCGGTTGGTCCTGGCGAGTTCGGGCACGAGCGTCTTGAACAGGCGGTGGTCCTGGCACCAGCCCGACAACAGCAGCAGCACCTCGCCCTCACCGGTCTCGTCATAGGAGAGGGTGTTTGCGCCGATCTGGATGGATTTCATCTGTAGACTCCGAAACATGGCGGGCCGCTCGCAGCGTCCCTGAATGATCACTAAGGGGGGGATTAGGCTAGTGCTTCGGTCGCGGTCGGTGCGTGACGTGCGGTCTTCATGCGCTCCGCGCCGATCTCTCGGCTCTTGCCGGTGATCTTCAGCACCTGCGAACGCACGTCGTCGGGCCAGAAGTTCATGTCGCCGAGGCGCTCGGCGGTATCCTGCGTGTGCTCGGTCATCGGGCGCTCGCGCGCTTCCCAGTCGGCCAGCGCCTGCACGACATCGGCACTTTCGCTGACGGCGGCGGCAAGGCCGAGGCCATTCATCAAGGCGCAACCGCCACCCTGTCCGAGATAGGGAGGCATGGCGTGTGCGGCATCGCCCAGGATCGCGACGCGGCCCTTGCTCCACTGCTTGAGCTTGACCACCTCGAAGGCATCCCAGCGGCCGGCATCGCCGAACCGGGCGACGAGATTGGCGAGATGCGGGAAGGATTCGGTCCACAGCTTGCGGTCTGCCGGCACCTTGAGTGCGGCCGCATCGTCGGCGGCACAGCACAGCGCGACATAGAGGTCGGCAGCGCTCGCCGGCGTATAGAGGATGCGGCGCGTGCCGGTGAAATATTCGATGTAGCGCTCGCGGTCCTCTGCCGGCACGTCGGCGTCGTTGCGCGAGATCAGCATGCGGATCGCGCCGTAGCCGAGATGTTTGCGATACATCATCAGGTCGAGCGAATCGCGGATCTTGGAGTTGATGCCGTCGGCACCGACGATCAGGTCGGCCTTGCGCTTCGAACCATCGGCCAGCAGCAGTTCGCCTTCCGGCGTTGCCCCCACGGCTTCAGAGTTGGTGAGGATCTCGACGCCGCTTTTGCGGCAGGTGTCGACCAGCGAGTTGATCAGTTGCTCGCGCAAGATGGTGATCAGCTTGGCGTCGCCATGACCATTGATGGGGATTTCCTCCATCGTCGTGTTGTTGTGGTCGCGGGTGTGGAACTGCGGGCCGATATGGGCGCCGACGGTCGCCTGGTCGTAGGCGCCGATGGCCTGGAGCACGCGTAGCCCGTTGCTCCAGATATAGATGCCGGCACCGAAGGTCCTCAGCGTCGGCGCACGCTCGTGCACGGTTACCGACCAGCCGCGCTGGGCCAGTGCCGCGGCTGTGGTCAGGCCGCCAATCCCGGCGCCCGCGATCTCTGCGCGGCGTCCGGCTTCGGATTTTTGCATCATGTTGTGAATTTCCTCCCCGTGCGGCATCTGCTGCCGACGATTGCGGCGAGGCCGCGACCGGGCGACCTCAGGCCAAAATACCTCCCAGAACCGGCAGCGCTCCGAGCGCGGCTGGCGTCTCTCGGGGCAAAGGTTTCAGCGAACCGACATTCAGACAAGTGAATTCTGTGGAAATTTCTATGAGGATTTGGAATATCAAATTCCGTATCTCCACTTGAGAAACAAGGCCGCGATGAAGCTCGTCACCAGCCGTCTCACAATTCGTCATCTGCGCATGGTCGTGGCCATCGTCGAGGAAGGCAACCTCGTGCGCGCGGCCAAGCGGCTGAACATGACCCAGTCGGCGGTGACCAAGGCATTGCAGGAGGTCGAGGCGCTGACCAAGGCCAGGCTGTTCGACCGGACCAATCGCGGCGTGGTGGCGACGATGTTCGGCGATACGCTGGCCGAGCACGCGCGCCTTGTCATCACCCAGTTGGCGCATGCCGAGGAACATTTGGCCGATCTGCGCGACGGCACCGGCGGACGCGTGGCGATCGGCACCTTGCTTTCCGCGTCCGCCGAGCTGTTGCCGACCGCGATTGCGCGCCTGCGCAGGGAACGCCCGAAGCTGGTGGTCAAGATCGTCGAAGGCACCAACGACGTGTTGATCCCGGCTCTGCGGGCCGGCGAGCTCGACATGGTGGTGGGACGACTGTCGGAGCAGCGCGACCGGCTCAATGTGGTGCAGGAAGTGCTGATGGACGACATCGCCTGCGTCGTCGCCCGTCGCGGCCATCCTTTGGCCGAGCGATCCTATGTCAGCCTCGCCGACCTGATCGGCTGGGAATGGATCCTGCCTCCGCAGGAAACCAGCATGCGCCGGCAGATCGACATCGCTTTCCGCGAGGAGGGGCTCGAGCCGCCGTCGCACGCCGTGGACTCGGTTTCCCTGCTCACCAACCGCGCTTTGCTCGTCGATGCCGACTATCTCGGCGTGTTCCCCGCGCAAGTTGCGCGCCGCGAGGCGGCAGCCGGCGCCATCACCATCCTGCCCGTGACGTTGCGCGCAACCGCCATGCCGATCGGCATCACCACCCGCACCAACGCGCGGCTGTCGCCCGCCGCCGAGGTTCTGGTCGAGACCTTGCGGCGCACGGCTGCCGATCTCGCGTCATGACGTATCAGTAATCGACGAGCGGCCGATATTCCTTCCCGTCATGTCTGGATGACGAGTTTTCCATTTACCGCGCCTTCGATTGCGCCACCTTCTGCGGCTGGACAACACCGTGGAGGAGCAGCGTGTTGTGTCTGCGATCACTGACCCAAGGCGAAGACCGACGCACGAGCGCCGGCGTCCTTGCCGCGGAACCGATGGATGATCGCATGCCTCGCTGCGACCTCTTCTTCATATTTCGTTTGTCCGCCGGAAGGTGCTGCTGGAGGCCGTGATCGGGAGTCACGCCAGTCGTATCCAGCCGGCGGAGAACATTCACGGAGAGGAAAGTAGCAAATGCATTTCAAGGGAATTCTGTCGGCCGCAATTCTGGCCCTGAGCGTGAGCGCGGCCTATGCCGAAGATCCGCTCAAGATCGGCATGATCACCACGCTGTCCGGTCCGGCCGGCTATCTCGGCCAGGACATCCGTGACGGCTTCCAGCTCGCCATCGACGCCAACAAGGGCCAGCTTGGCGGCAAGGCGGTTGAACTGGTCGTCGAGGACGACTCCCTGAAGCCCGGCAACGCCAAGCAGATCGCCGACAAGATGCTGTCCGAACAGGGCATCAAGCTGTTCACCGGCATGGTCTTCGCCAATGTCGCCTTCGCAGCACTGCCCGACATCCTCGACAATGACGCGGTCTATGTCAGCGCCAACACCGCCTCGGCGACCTTTGCCGGCAAGGAGTGCCACCCGAACTACTTCGTCAGCTCCTGGCAGGATGACAGCCAGGGCGAAAGTGCTGGCGCACTCGCCCAGTCGCTCGGCTACAAGAAGGCCTTCCTGATCGCGCCGAACTACCAGGCCGGCAAGGAAACGATGGGCGCCTTCAAGCGCTTCTACAAGGGCGAGGTTGTCGGCGAAACCTATACCGGTCTTGACCAGACCGACTTCGCCGCCGAGATGGCGCAGATCCGCGCCGCCAAGCCCGACGTCGTCTATGAGTTCGAGCCCGGTGGCCTCGGCATCGCCTTCATGCGCCAGTACCAGCAGTCGGGCCTGCTCAAGGACATCCCGATGGTCGTGCATCCGGCGTCGCTCGACCAGGTCATCGTCCAGGCGGTCGGCGACGCGGCGGCCGGCGTCAAGGTCACCAGCCACTGGAACGACGACTTCGACAATCCGGTCAACAAGGCCTTCGTCGAAGCCTGGCGCGCCAAGTTCGGCGATCGCCCGATCACCTACTATGCAGCGCAAGGCTATGACGCGGCACTACTGATCGGCGCGGGTCTTGAGAAGAGCCCTGCCGGCGTCGAAGACGTCCCGGCGTTCCGCAAGGCGCTGCTGACCTCGGAAATCCCCTCGGTGCGCGGCCCATTCAAGTTTGGCCCCAACCAGCATCCGGTGCAGGACTGGTATTCGCTCAAGGCTGAAAAGGGTGCCGACGGCAAGATGGTGCTCAAGACCGACGGCAAGGTGCTGACCGCACACAGCGACAGCTACGCCGCCGACTGCAAGATGCCTGCTGCCGACTGACGCCGGTTTGATACTCCGCCACCAGCCAAGACGCACCACGCCTTGGCAGGTGGCGGAGCCATTGAAGGACTGTTCGGCGGCGCCGGTTTTCAGGCTCGGTCCTGTGATCGCCGCTGCCGCTCTGGCCGGTTCAAGCCGGTCGCCGGCTCTTCCCGCTATGGCGGCGTAAGAGCCTCAGCGAGTGCGCGAAACGAGCCCCATTGCGGCGCGAAACAGGATGCCGTCCGGCTGCGCCAGGGTGGTGCTGATCTCGAAATGGTTCTGGCCTTCGGCGACGATGAGTTCGCTGACTTTGCCGGCGTCGAGCAGGCCAGCGTGGAATGCTTTGGCATGCCGGCGATATTCGTCGGTCTCGCCGTCACCGTAGGCGACGATCATCGGGCAGTCGATGCGCGACAGGTGGCGCATCGGGCCGAACGCCTGCACCTCCTCGCCGCTCAATTGCAGATAGGTCCCGCGTGCGCTCAGCATCGGGCCCTCCAGGTCGTAGGCGCCGCTGGCGCAGATCGCGCCCTTGACGGTGTTGGGGGCTATTTCGCCATCGTCGCAAAGTGAGGTCAGTGCAGCGGCCACGAGATGTGCGCCGGAAGAATGGCCGACGACGAAAAGCCGATCAGCATTGCATCCATATTCTGCAGCATGCCGCGACAGCCAGCCGATGCTGCGGCGCACCTGCGCCACCATTGCCGGCAGCCGGGCGTTGGGGATGCTGGCGAAGTCGAGCACGGCGAAATTGATGCCGGCACCGACGAACGCTTCGGCAGCGTAGGCGCTGTCCATGCGGTCGAGCGAACGCCAGGCACCGCCATGCACGTAGACGACGAGCGGCGCCCCAGCTTCGCGCGCCGGAAACAGGTCGATCCGCTCGAGTGGTGCCTCGCCATAGGCAAGATTGTGGCACCGCAGCCTGTCATGAGCCGCGAGGCTCGCTGTACGATACCAGGCAATGATTTCGTCGGCGTTGGGCGCCCAGGCACCCTGGTTGTAGTTGAGGTCGAGCCGCGCCTGATCGTAGTCGAGGAAGACGGCGGCAGGTTTCGATTGGTTCATGTCCAGCCTGCTTTTCGCGTTCGGACGCCGGATGGGCGGCTATTGACGGTGCACGATACGCCCGTCGACGATGGTCAGTTCGGACCCGATCCGGGCCAGTTGGTCGGCCGGGCAGGTCAGCGGATCGGCCGACAAGACTGCGAGGTCCGCGAGCTTGCCCGCGGAGATGGAGCCCTTGTCGGCCTCCTCGAACGTGAGTGCGGCACCACCGAGTGACGCGCATTCGAGCGCTTCCTCGCGGGTCAACGCCTGGTCGGGAGCGATCAGCGCACCCAGGCGGTCGCGCCGGTTGACGGCGTGTGCGATCGAATGAAACAGGCTGAGGGGAACGTTGTCGCTGCCAAACGAGATCGGCACGCCGGCATCGCGCAGCGAACGCAGTGGCACGATCTCGCTGGCACGCTCCTGGCCCAGTTTTTCGACCAGTTCGCTGCCGCGCTTGTAGAGATAGGCTGTGAGATGGGTGGTGACGGCGAGGCCGAGATCGGCGACCTGCCTTATCTGGTCGGGCGTGAGGCTGACGATGTGTCCCAGCACCCAGCGCTGGTCCGAGAGCGGGGCGATTTGGTCGACCTCGGCGAACAGGTCGAGCATGTTCGGCAGGATGCCGACGGCGCGGATGCCGTTGCGCGCGGCTTCGACGAGTACGGTCTTGAGCGCATCGCGCGGCAGCGACGAGTTGTAGTGGAAGCCGGCCCATCCCGTCTGGGGAAAGGCTGCGCTGCGCAGGTCGCGTTCGACCGAATTGTCGATCTCGCCATAGAGCCCCGCCATGCCCAGCCATTCGTCGCCCAGACCGCGGCCGGCGAGCCAATGGCCCCAGGATTGCAGCAGGGCGCGGCAGTCGTCGGGCGAGGTCGAACCCCAGGCTGGGCTGAAGATCATCGAGGCGCGCACCGTCTGCCGGCCCATTGCTCGCACCTGGCGGTAGGCGTCGAGTACCTCGGAGGCAACGCCGTGGCCCTCGAACACGCTGGTCGTGCCGGCGCGGTTGTAGGCCTGCATCGAGGCCGCCAGCGCCGACACGCGCTCTGCAGGCGTGAAGTGCGGTGCCTGCCGCATCAACGAGAGTTCGACAACCGGCATCTTGTTGGTTTCGATGAAGATGCCGTTCGGTTCGCCGGTTGCCTCGTCGCGGCAGATCTCGATGGAAGACGTCGGCGCTACGGTCGCCGCATCGATGCCGGCGAGCCGCAGCGCTGCACTATTGGCGATCGAGACCAGCGGCAGCGTCGAGCGCCAATAGCCCCAGATCGAGCGGATATAGACTGGGTTGTCGGGCGCTGCGCGGTCGAGGTCCCAGCGGTTGGGGAAGCGATTTTCGGCGATGCCCGACAGCACGTCCTCATAGCTCGGCGGCTCGCCGATCGGCATGGTCACGATCCACTCGCCCGGCTTCTTGTCACGGGCAATGGCTGCGATCTTTTCGACGATGTCTTCGATCGAGCGTGCGCCGGCGAGCGACGGCAGCGTGCTCTTGAGCCCCTCGCGGTCCATATGCGCGTGCCCGTCGATCAGTCCGGGCACCACGGTGCGGCCGGCAAGGTCGATGACCTGCGTTTCGGTTTCCGCAAGTGCGGCGATCGTCTCCGACTTGCCCAGTGCGGCAATGCGCGACCCGGCAATGGCCATGGCCTCGTGAATTCCATCTTCCCCGAGGATCCGGCCGTTCAGCAGCACGATCGTCGGACTGCAGGTGGGAAACGCGATGGTCATGCAATTCCTCAAAACATGTTTGCGACGGATGTCGCTGAAAAAGGGCCCGGACGTTTCGCAGGGCAGGGGTGGCTTCAATGTGGCTTGCTGAAGTCCGCCACCGAAAAGACCTGCTTGGTCAGCTCTATGTGGGCACCAAGCAGTGCAACGGCCTTGTCGACATCATGGTCTAGGGCGGCGTTCATCAGTTCCGTGTGCGGCTCGATCGCTAGCGCATCGCGGAGCGAATGGAATGCAGCGCTGTCGCGCCATTCCGGGCCCTTCGATGCGGCCAGGCCCGGCGTGATCGCCAGGATGCGATGATGGCGGCGCAACTGGTCCTTGATCTGGACATAGAAGCGCATCAGCCACTGCGACTTACTGGCGGCCAGCAGCGCATGATGAAAGGCCTCATGCCGCTCCTCCCAGTCGCTGATCACCAGTTCTTCCGGGTTCTCGACCGGCGGCTTGCAGCGCGACAGGCGGAAATGCGCGGCAACCAGCTGGGTTTCCCACTCTTCGTCGCCATTGGCGATCGATTCGGCCAGCATCGGCAGCTCGACGAGGCGACGGGCATTGGTCAGATCGCTCAGCTCGGCCATCGAGACCGGTGCAACGGTGTAGCCCTTGTTGGCGCTCGATATGACCAGATGCTCCGCCTCCAGCCGCGACAGCGCCTCGCGCAGGGGCGTCCAGCCGATGCCATAGGCATCGCGCAGTGCGCCGAGCTTCAAAGGGGCGCCGGGCTGCAGGCGGGTTTCCAGGATTTCCTGCCGCAAGGTTCGATATGCGGTCTCGGTCTTGGTAGCGACCTCACTGTCGTCCATCAATGTCCCTCATATAATCCTGCCTTGTATATATAACATTCCATGATGTCGCCAATTATATATATCTGTTGACATCTTCGATATCTCGCAGCCATGATCGTTTCCGAAGGGGCGCCATCGACTGCGTCCGCAGCGACGACAGCCGAGGGCATGATGAATCAGGCGGTATCAATGAAGCTGGCCAGCGTGCCGCGCGAGATCGAGCAGCGCGACGCGGCCGACCCGCTGCGTCATCTCCGCGCCCGCTTCCATCTCCCGCAAGGCAGGGTCTATCTCGCCGGAAATTCGCTCGGCCCAGCGCCGATCGCGGCGTTCGAAGAAGTCGACACCGCCTTGCGCAAGGAATGGGCCGAGGGGCTGGTCGGCAGCTGGAACGAGGCCAACTGGTTCACCCTGACCGACGAGTTGGGCGATCGCATCGGCGCACTCATCGGTGCGGCCAAAGGCCAGACGGTCGCTTGCGATTCGACCTCGATCAATGTCTACAAGGCGTTGCAGGCAGGGCTTTCACTTCGCCCCGGGCGCACGACCGTCGTTGCCGAAAGCGCCAGCTTCCCGACCGATCTCTATGTCGCGGAAGGCGTTGTCGCCGGCCATCCTGATGTCGAGCTGCTGCTCGAGGGCGTGGACGGACCAAGGATCGAAGACCTGATCGACGAGCGCACGGCCGTCGTTCTGGTCAACCATGTCGACTACAAGACCGGCGAGCTGCGCGACATGGCGGCATTGACGCGGCGCATTCACGAGGCCGGCGCGATCGCGGTCTGGGACCTGTGCCACAGCGCCGGGGTGATCGAGGTTCTGCTCGACGAGGCTGAGGCCGACTTCGCTGTCGGTTGCACCTACAAATATCTCAATTGCGGCCCGGGTTCGCCGGCCTTCATCTATGCCGCTGCACGTCACCATACGACCATGCGCCAGCCGCTTTCAGGCTGGTGGGGCCATGCCGCGCCGTTTGCCTTCGAGACCGGCTATCGCCCCGACTCCGGTGCGCGCCGGCTGCTTTGCGGCACGCAGCCGATCCTTTCGCTGCGCGCGCTCGGCGCCGGCCTGAGTGCCATCGAAGACGTCGACATGGCCGACATCCGCGCCAAGAGCCTGGCCTTGACCGGGCTGTTCATGGATCTGGTGGAGGACGCTTGCCGCGCGCATGGCGCGACGATCGTGACACCGCGCAAGGAGGCGGCGCGTGGCAGCCATGTGTCGATCACTTTCGCGGATGGCTACGCCGTGGTGCAGGCGCTCATCGCCCGCGGCATCATCGGCGACTTCCGCGCGCCGGACATGATGCGCTTCGGCTTCGCGCCGGCCTATCTGAGCTTTGCCGACACCTATCAGGCGGCGACCGCATTCATCGACGTGCTGACGAGCGGAAGCTGGCGCGATCCGCGCTATTCCAGAAAGCGCGCGGTGACCTGAAGCCTGCGCGCCCGACGGGGCGCCAATCATTCCGGTAGCACCGGATCGCGCCGTCCGGGAGTGGCGGCGGCAACTCTCTGCGGTGGCACGGGGCGATCTGCCCGGGCGCAAGCGCAGATCACGATGGGAGGAACAGAAATGAACGACCTACTCAGGAACGGCATCGCCGGGGCGATGCTGCTTGCAGCGACTGCCGGCATCAGCGTGCCGGCACAGGCCGGTGCTACCCTCGACGGCATACGCCAGCGTGGCGAAGTCGCCTGTGGCGTCTCAACCGGCATCGGCGGCTTCTCGATTGCCGACAGCTCGGGCCAGTGGACCGGCCTGACGACGGATTTCTGCCGGGCCGTCTCGGCGGCGGTTCTCGGCGACGCCGCCAAGGAGAAATTCGTTCCGCTCAGCCCGCAGCAGCGCTTCACCGCGCTTCAGTCCGGCGAGGTCGACATGCTGACCACCGTCGCCACCTGGACGCTGACGCGCGATGCCTCGCTCGGCCTGCTTTACGCCGGTGTCTATTTCTACGACGGCCAGGGCTTCCTGGTGCCCAAGTCGCTCGGGCTCAAGAGCGCGCTCGAACTCGACGGCGCCAGCATCTGCACCGCCACTGGCACCACCAGCGAGCTCAACATCGCAGACTATTTCCGTGCCAACGGCAAGAAGTTCACCCCCGTGGTGTTCGAATCGCAGAACGAAGCCCGCGCCGCCTTCTTCAGCGGCCGCTGCCAGGCCTTCTCGGCCGACATGTCCTACCTGTCTTCGGTGCGCGCCTCGGATGCGCCCAATCCTGACGAATGGCAGATCCTGCCCGAGTCTATTTCCAAGGAGCCGCTCGGCCCGGTGGTCGGGCGCAACGATCTGGACTGGTACACCATCGCCAAGTGGACCCTGTTTGCCCTCGTCGAGGCAGAGGAAAAGGGCATCACCTCGGCCAATGTCGACACCATGAAGGAAAGCCAGGATCCCGGCATCCAGCGCCTGCTCGGCACCTCGGGCGACATGGGCGAAAAGCTCGGCCTCGACGCCGCCTGGGCCTATCGCGCCATCAAGCGGGTCGGCAACTACGGCGAGATCTTCGAGCGTAATGTCGGCACCAAGACGCCGCTTGCCATGGAGCGTGGCAACAACGCGCTGTGGACGCAGGGCGGACAGATGTATCCGATGCCCGTGCGCTGAAACGATGACGGGCGCTACCCAATCAATGCGCATCGCGGGAGGCTGGAGCGATCCGGCCTTTCGCGGCATCGTCACGCAGGTGCTGGTGCTCGCGCTCGTCGCCGGCATCGTCGCCTTCCTGGCAATCAATCTGATCGGCAATCTCGAAGAGCGCTCGATCCGGACCGGCTTCGGTTTCCTCTGGCAGGCTGCAAATTTCGAGATCGGCGAGAGCTTCATCGCCTATGATGGTCGCGCCACCTATGGTGCGGCACTGCTGGTCGGCCTGCTCAACACTTTGGTCGTGGCCGTGCTCGGCATCGTGTTCTCGACGGTTATCGGCCTGGTGGTCGGCATAGCCAGCCTGTCGCGCAACCCGCTCGTCAGCCCTCTCGCCACCACCTATGTCGAACTCATCCGCAACGTGCCGCTGCTGCTCCAGCTTTATGTCTGGTATGCGGTGCTGACCCAGATGCTGCCTGCGGCCACCGATGCGCCGCAGCTCTTGCCGGGTCTCTATCTCGCCAAGAGCGGCGTGCATTTCCCGGTCCTGCGCTCCGGCTCCGGACTTGTCGTCGCCGCCCTGGTCATTGGCGCCATCGCCTCTTTTGCCTACGCCTTCTGGTCGCGCCGCCGCGCCGATCTCACCGGGGCGCCCGCATTGCTGTGGCCAAGGCTGCTCCTGCTGCTGAGCCCACCACTAGCGGCACTGGCCTACATTGCAGCGAGCACGCCCTTCGACGTGCCGAGCCCAACGCGTTTCGGCTTTTCGGGCGGCGGCCTCGTGACCCCCGAACTGACCGCGCTGCTGGTTGGCCTGTCGCTGTACAACGCTGCCTTCATCGCCGAAATCCTGCGCGCCGGAATTCTGTCCGTTCACAAGGGCCAGTCGGAGGCCGCGGCCTCGCTCGGGCTCAGCCGCAGCCAGACGATGCGCTTGGTGACCCTGCCGCAGGCAATGAAGGTCGCCGTGCCGCCGCTCGCCAGCCAGTACCTCAACCTCGCCAAGAACACCTCGCTCGCCATTGCGATCGGGTTCCCTGACCTGATGTCGATCGGCAATACGATCATCAACCAGACCGGCCAGGCAGTCGAGGTCATCGCCATCCTGATGGCCGTTTACCTGTCCATGAGCCTTTCGATCTCGGCCTTCATGAACTGGTACAATGCGCGTGTCGCGCTGGTCGGTGTGAAATGAGCGCGACTGCCCTCAAGCTGCGCCACCGCCTGTTCGGAACAGTCGGCAATTCGTTGCTGACGCTGGCCATGCTGGCCGCCTTCGTGGCCTTCGTTCCGCCGCTGCTGCGCTGGGCCGTCACCGATGCGACATGGGCTGCCGCCACCCCGGAGACCTGTCGCGCCAATGGCGGGGCCTGCTGGGCCTTCGTCCACGAAAAGTACCGGCTGATCCTGTTCGGCCGCTACCCATACGAACAGCAGTGGCGGCCGCTCACCGCCCTCGCACTGGCCATCACGCTGGTGCTGGCCAGTTGCTCGCTGCGCTTCGGCTGGCGCACGGTGGTGGCAGGCTGGGCAGCCGGTGTCGTGACGATCATCGTGCTGATGCGCGGCGGCGTGCTAGGTCTCGACTATGTGCCGACCGATCTGTGGGGTGGATTGCCGCTGACCGTCTTCCTGGCCCTGGGCGGTATCGTCGGCGCCTTCCCGCTGGCGGTGGTCCTGGCGCTTGGCCGGCGCTCGCGTCTGCGCCTGGTCAAGGCGATCTGCGTCGCCTTCATCGAAATGGTGCGTGGCGTGCCGCTGGTCACCGTGCTGTTCATGGCCTCGTTCATGATCCCGCTGTTCCTGCCCGGAAAGGTGCAGGCCGACGCGTTGCTGCGCGCGCTGGCCGCCATCACCCTGTTCAGCGCCGCCTATCTCGCCGAAGCCATACGCGGTGGCCTGCAGGCCGTGCCCGAGGGGCAGGACCAGGCAGCCGAAGCGCTTGGCCTGACCTATTGGCAGACTTCGCTCCTCGTCATCGTGCCGCAGGCGTTACGCCATGCCATCCCGGCCATGGCCAACCTGTTCATCGGCCTGTTCAAGGACACCTCGCTGGTCGGCATCGTCGGTCTCACCGATCTGCTTTTGGCGACCAAGCAGGCGCTCGGCGATCCGCAATGGCGCAGCTTCGCCATGGAGGGCTACATCTTCGTGGCGCTCATCTATGTCGCGTTCTGCTTCTTCATCTCGCGCTACAGCCGCTCCCTCGAACGGAGATTGCGACGCGACCACGGCTAGCCGAGAGCCGATACGACCCCGGACCGGCTGGGACCCATCTTGCCGGTCCGATGCTGGAGGACGTCGGTGCTGGCCATGCTCGACCGACGGCCGGTTTCAGAGCTTGTTGACCGGAACCTTGAGGAAGGTCTTGCCGTCCTTGTCGGCGGGCGGAAGCTTGCCGGCGCGCATGTTGACCTGAAGCGAGGGGATGATCAGTTTCGGCATGGCGAGCGTCTTGTCGCGCGCCTCGCGCATCTTCACGAACTCGTCTTCGCTGGTGCCCTTGCCGACATGGATGTTGTGTTCCTTCTCGGCGGCGACAGTCGTTTCCCACTGGATGTCGCGGCCGTTCGGACCGTAGTCGTGGCACATGAACAGCCGCGTCTCTCCGGGCAGCGCCAGTACGCGCTGGATGGAGCGGTAGAGCGTGCGGGCATCGCCGCCGGGGAAATCGGCGCGCGCCGATCCGCCATCGGGCATGAACAGCGTATCGCCGACGAAGGCGGCATCTCCGACGACATGGGTCATGCAGGCGGGCGTATGGCCCGGCGTGTGGAGCACATGCACGGTCATCGTGCCGATCGTGTAGCTGTCGCCGTCCTTGAACAGCCGATCGAACTGGCTGCCGTCGCGCTGGAATTCGGTGCCTTCGTTGAAGATCTTGCCGAAAGTGTCCTGGACGATGGTGATATTCTCGCCGATCCCGAGCTTGCCGCCGAGCTTTTCCTGGATGTAGGGCGCCCCCGACAGGTGGTCGGCATGGACGTGGGTCTCGATCAGCCATTCGAGCTTCCAGCCCTTTTCCTGGATGAAGGCGACGATCCTGTCGGCACCGTCATGGGTGATGCGGCCGGCCGCATAGTCGATGTCCATGACGGAATCGACCACGGCGCAGGCATTCGAAGCAGGATCCCTGACGATGTAGCTGATCGTGTTGGTCGGCGCATCGAAGAAGGCGATGACCTCCGGCTTGACCGACAGGTCGGGCGTGAAAGCGAACAGCTCGGACATTGCGATTGTTCCTGTTGTGTTGGGGCTCAGGCCGATTCTTTGGATGTAGCGCGCCGATCGGTTGCATTGCGAACAATGCAGATCATGGTTCAGCCCCGCTAGGTTGCGGAAGCGCCCACCGAGGCGCAGAAGAGTTGGTGCATGGTGGCGATGAAGACCTCGACGCGGGGGTCGGCGAGTCTATAAAAGACCTGCTTGCCGTCCTTGCGCCCGACGATCAGTTCGGCTTCCCTGAGTTCCGCGAGCTGCTGGGAAAGTCCCGGTTGGCGAATACCCAGCAAGTCTTCCAGTTCCCTGACCGAACGTTCGCCATCGACGAGCGCGCAGGCGACCAGAAGGCGGTCGGGGTTCGACAGTTTCTTGAGGAAGGCCGACGCCTCGTCGACGTTGGACTTCAGATCGGCAGCTTCGCAGGACAGCCGTGACATCGGTGCACCCTAATTCTGGGCCGCCATCGATGGGCGGTTGTTGGTGGCAGGTTTCATGTTGCGTCGCACTGTTGGCGGCAGCCGGTGCGCCCGAAGATCGACTTGGCCGGGCAGATGGATGTCAGGCCGCTCAATAGCGGTACGAGGCCGACAAGTCCCCACCACCGCGCATTGCCCTCGACAAAGACGGTCAGCGACAACAGCAGCAAGCCCGCAGCGATCCTCAGAATCCGTTCGATGCCTTTGACGTTCTTGGTCATGAGTTACCCCCTTTGTGTCATGTTATCCACTACGTATCTTTGAATGCAAAAAAACGCAAGTGAAATATTGCAATTGATTTTGGGGCGTATCAACTGGCGGTGCGATTGGTCAGATTCTGGTGCTAGCGCGGCCGAAGGCTGAGCCTTTTGGCTCAGCTGCTCTGGCGCTGCAGCAGCATGAAGCGTGTGTCGATGATCTGCGGCGCGGCCGCCTCGGGGCGCCTGATGCGCTCGAGGATCAGGCGCGCTGCCTCGCTCCCGATCAGGTCGCCCGAGGGCCGCACCGTGGTCAGCGGCGGGTTGCAGGTGGCGCTGAAGCTCATGTCGCCGAAGCCGACGAGGGCCAGTTGTTCCGGTATCTTGATGCCGCGTCGCTGGCACTCGAACAGCGCGCCGAGCGCGACAAGATCGTTGGAGCAGGCGACGGCATCAGTATCGGGGTATTGCTCGAGCATCTGCGCCAGGAGCATCGAGCCGACCTCGGCACTTGCCGGGGCAGGGTGCTGGATCATGTCGACGCTTATGCCCGCGCTGTTGCGCGCGCAGTGCAGGAAGCCCTCGCTACGCTGTGTGGCGCGTTGGTCTTCCTGAAGGCGCGCGCCGAAGAACAGGAGCTTCTTTCGGCCCCTGGCGATCAGGTGCGAGGCGACGGCGGCGCCGGCCTGTTCGTGGTGGAAGCCGACGGCAATGTCGAGCGGCTGGCCGCCCAGTTCCCAGATCTCGACGACCGGCACCTTGCTGGCGCGCAGCAGCTTTTGCGTGACCGCGCTGTGCGACAGCCCGGTCAGCACGATTGCGGCAGGGGCCCAGGAAAGTGCTGCGCGGACGAGGTTCTCTTCCTCGCGCTCGGAATATTCAGTGTGGCCAAGCAGTACGTGCAGGCCCTCTTTGCCCAGCTCGAGCTGCAGCGCCGAGACCGTCTCGGCAAAGAACGCGTTGCGCACCGACGGCACGATGATGCTGACGGCGCGGGACGATGCTGCTGCCAGACCGCCGGCGACGAAACTCGGCACATAGTTGAGGTCGTCGATGGCATGGGCGATTCGCTTGCCGATGGCGGGCGATACTTCGGCCGGACGGCGCAGATAGAGCGAGACGGTCGACGGCGAGACATCCGCCTTTTCAGCCACGTCGTTCATTGTTACCCGCTGCATCTTGCGACGAGTCCGGGCTGGCTTGAAGGGCGGCAAACCGTCGGGTTTCATTCGAATTTACACTCAAAATAGCAGCGCTGCGATTGTGGCGAACTCTAGCTTATTTGCTATGTCGTAGCAAACATTCAAGCATAATTTATTGAATGTATTGAAATATTCGTATCGCCTTCGATCTTGTTTCGTCGACGCCATAGGTGAAAATTACGGGGGGTTGAGTTTGCGATTTCGTAGCGCTATGAAGCCCGCAAATAGGATCGGCCTTCGGTTCGCCATCGGGCGGCCTGAGGTGCGGCGGCGGGGCTGATCCCCGGGAGGATGAAATGGCATCGGTAAGCTTCCGCAAGCTCGCGAAAAGCTACGGCAACGTGCACGTGGTCAACGGCATCGATCTTGAAATCGCCGATGGCGAGTTCGTGGTCTTCGTCGGTCCGTCCGGTTGCGGAAAGTCGACCACGCTACGCATGTTGGCGGGCCTGGAATCGATCAGTTCGGGCGAGGTCATGATCGGCGACACGGTCGTCAACAAGCTTGCGCCGCGCGAGCGCGACATCGCCATGGTGTTCCAAGACTATGCGCTTTATCCGCACAAGACGGTGCGCGACAACATGGGCTTCAGCCTCAAGGTGCGGGGCATCAAGGGTGCCGACGCCGAGGCGCGGATCAATGCTGCGGCCGAAATGCTCGGCATCTCGCATCTGCTCGACCGCCGTCCGAGTCAGCTTTCCGGCGGCCAGCGCCAGCGCGTCGCCATGGGTCGGGCGATCGTGCGTCGTCCCAAGGTGTTCCTCTTCGACGAGCCGCTGTCCAATCTGGACGCCAAGCTGCGCGGGCAGGTGCGTACCGAAATCAAGAAGCTGCACCAGGCGATCGGCACGACCATCGTCTACGTGACCCATGATCAGGTCGAGGCGATGACGCTCGCCGACCGCATCGTCATCCTGCGTGGCGGTGACATCGAGCAGGTCGGAACACCTGACGAGGTCTACAACCGCCCGGCGAGCGTCTTTGTCGGCGGTTTCGTCGGCTCACCGGCGATGAATTTCGCCAGGGCCAATACCAGCGGCGGCGACATCGTCTTTGCCAATGGCGATCGCATCCCCTTGTCGGCCGTCGGTTCGGGCGCATTTGCCGACATCGGCGACCGCGAGGTGATCGTCGGCATCAGGCCCGAGCATTTCATTGCGGCCGATGGTTCGGCCGTGGTGCTCAATGGTCAGGTGCAGGTGGTCGAACCGCTCGGCTCCGACACGCTGGTTCATTTTTCAATCGCAGATGCGGCGCTGACCGCGCGGCTGCCGCCGGAAGTCCGGCCGGTGGCGGGCGAGGCCCTACGCCTCGGCGTCGAGCCGTCAAAGATCCATCTTTTCGACGCCAAGTCGGAACGAACCCTGGCCTGAGGGCCGCATTCCATTCCGCATTCGAGGTGCGGCAGCAAATTTCAACCGGGAGGAACCCATGACGTTCACCAAAGCCATCGCTTCGCTGCTCTGCGGCAGCATGCTCACTCTGGCCGTGCCTGCTTTCGCCGAGACGCAGCTCAAGGTCTACATTTCCAGCCAGCACCAGCCTGATGTATGGCGCAAGGCGCTCGATCAATATGAAGCGTCCAATCCTGACGTGAAGGTTTCCATCGAGACCGGCGGCAACACGTCTGAGGCGCAGTCGCAGTATCTGAACACCGTCATGTCGGCCAAGGATTCGACGCTCGACGTGCTGATCCTCGACGTCATCCGCCCGGCGCAGTTTGCCGCTGCCGGCTGGACCTCGCCGTTCGAGGGCAAGGACATGTCGGCCTATCTGCCTGCCTATGCCGAAGCCAACACGGTCGGCGGCAAGGTCGTTGCACTTCCGGCTTTCGCCGACTCGATGTTCCTGTACTACCGCAAGGACCTGTTGGAAAAGTACGGCATCGAGGCTCCCAAGACCTGGGACGAGCTGAAGGCGGCTGCCAAGAAGATCACCGAAGGCGAAGGCAATGCCGACCTTCAGGGTCTGTCCTTCCAGGGCAAGGCGATCGAAGGCGCGGTCTGCACCTTCCTCCTGCCCTACTGGAGCCAGGGCAAGACCCTGGTCGAGAACGGCAAGCTGAACTTCGATGACGAGGCAGCGGTCAACTCGCTGAAGCTGTGGAAGAGCTTCGTCGACGAAGGCGTCGCCAAGAAAAATATCGCCGAGGTTGCGACCGACGACACGCGCAAGGAGTTCCAGGCCGGCAACGCCGTGTTTGCGGTGAACTGGTCCTATGCCTGGGGCATGTCGCAGTCGGCCGAATCCGCGGTCCAGGGCAAGGTCGGCGTTGCGCGGCTCCCGGCACTTGCCGGCGGTGATCAGGCGACCTGCCTCGGCGGCTGGGAATGGGGCGTTTCGGCCTATTCCAACCATCAGGACGAATCCAAGAAGCTGGTCGAGTACCTGTCGAGCAAGGACGTCTCCAAGTTCATGGCGATGAACGCCTCGCTGCTGCCGACCTATCCCGAGCTCTACAAGGACGCCGAAGTCACCGGTGCGGTGCCATGGTTCGCCGATGCGCTGCAGGTGGTCGAGACCGCCAAGCCGCGCCCGGTGACCCCTCGCTACAACGAGGTTTCCGAGGTCATCCGCACGACGGTCAATTCCGTCCTTGCTGGCGTGGCAACGCCGGAAGAGGGTGCAGCGCAGATCAAGGCGCGCCTTGGGCGGATCATCCGCTGACCATCAGCCGGACGGAGCTTGCTCCGTCCGGCATCTTTTCGATGCCTCCGGCGGCAGGATCACCAAGCCATGTCCATTGCACCTTCTGAAGTTGCTCGCGAAAGCAGTGAATGGCGCCCGGCGCCGTGGACGCGCTGGTTCGATCTGGGCGACCGCTCGCTTGCCGTCCTGCTCCTGCTGCCGACCGCCATTCTTCTGTCGGTGGTCATCGTCTATCCGGTCGGCCGGCTGGTCTACACCAGCTTCTTCAATCTCTCGCTGACCTCGGGCTTGCCCGCCGAATTCGCTGGTCTCGACAACTATCGGATGATGATGGACGATCCGGTGTTCTGGGAAACGACCTGGAACACCATCCTGATCACGCTGCTGACGGTGCCAGGCGCCTTGCTCGTCGGCCTGGCGCTGGCCTTGATGGCCAACCTGCCGTTCAAGCGGCAGTGGCCGGTGCGCCTGTCGCTGCTGATCCCATGGGCGCTGCCGCTGTCTTTTGCCGGCTTGATCTTCGCCTGGTTCTTCCATTCCGAATACGGCGTCGTCAACGACGTGCTCAACCGCTTGGGTTTTGAGGGCATCATCTGGTTCAATTCACCGAACTGGGCCTTTGCCGCGATCTGCCTGACCATCGTGTGGAAGACGTCGTCCTTCATGGCGCTGATCATCCTGGCCGGTCTGCAGACCATTCCGCGCTCGCTCTACGAGGCAGCTGATGTCGACGGGGCAGGGCGCCTGCGCCAGTTCTTCGAAATCACGCTGCCGTTGCTCAAGCCCTCGATCGTCGTTGCGCTGATATTCCGCACCATCACGGCACTGCAGACCTTCGACATTCCCTACATGATGACCGGCGGCGGGCCCGGCACCTCGACCGCGACGCTTGCCATGTACATCCACCAGAACACCGTGTCCTTCCTCGACCTCGGCTATGGCTCGGCGCTCGCCGTCGTCATGTTCGCCCTGTCGATGGCGGTGACCGCGGTCTATCTCCGCATGATCCGGACGAAGAGGTAAAGCCGATGAGCTCCGTCGCCGAGACCAACGCTTCCTTCATGACGGGCAAGCCGCTACGCCTGATCGTCGCCGGCATCCTTTTGATCAACGGCCTGTTTCCGGCGCTGTGGATCCTGTTCACCTCGCTCAAGCTCGAGGATGAACTGACCCGCAAGCCGATCACCTGGATCCCGCACGCCCCGACGCTGCAGAACTACATCCAGGCCTTCACCGACCAGCCGCTGCACCTGTTCCTGTTCAACAGCTTCATGGTGGCGCTGCTGTCGACCCTGCTGACGCTTCTGGTGTCGGTGCTGGCTGCCTATGCGCTGGCGCGTCTCGATCTCAAGTTCCGTGCCCTGATCCTGTCGCTGATCGTTGCGGTTTCTACCTTCCCGCTGGTCACGCTGCTGGTGCCGCTGTTCGAAACCATGCGCGCCCTCAACCTTTTGAACACCTGGACGGCGCTGGTGCTGCCCTACACGGTGCTCAGCCTGCCGGTCTGCACGCTGATGCTGGTGTCGTTCTTCGAGGGCATCCCGCGCGATCTGGAGAATGCCGCGATGATCGACGGCTGCACGCGTCTCGGCGCGCTGTTCAAGGTCGTCGTGCCGCTTGCAGCACCTGGCGTCTTCACCGCTGGCATCCTGGCCTTCGTCAACGCCTGGGACGAGTTCCTGCTGGCGCTGTCCTTCAATTCCAATCCGGCCATGCGCACCTTGCCCGTCGGCATCCAGCTCTACCAGGGCGAGTTCGCCTTCCCCTGGCCGGTCATATCGGCGGCGCTGGTCGTCGGCATCGTCCCGGTCGCCATCCTGATCGTGATCTTCCAGGAGCGCGTCGTTTCGGGCCTGACCTCCGGCGGCATCAAGGGTTGATGGATATGGCGCAGCGTCGTGACATTTCCGAATTGCGCAGCCAGCGCTGGTTCGCCTCCGATGACATGCGGGGATTTGCCCATCGCCAGCGCACGCAGCAGATGGGCATGCGCCGCAATGAGTTCATGGGCCGGCCGGTCATCGGCATCATCAATACCTGGAGCGAGATCAGCCCGTGCCACGCGCATCTGCGCGATCGCGCCGAGGCGGTAAAGCGCGGCGTCTGGCAGGCGGGCGGCTATCCGGTCGAGCTGCCGGCGCTGTCGGTCGGCGAAGTGATGGTCAAGCCGACCACCATGCTCTACCGCAACTTCCTGGCGATGGAATGCGAGGAACTGCTGCGGTCGCATCCAATCGACGGCGCAGTCCTGCTCGGCGGCTGCGACAAGTCCACTCCCGGTCTGCTGATGGGTGCGTTTTCGATGGACCTGCCGGTCATCTTTTGCCCGGCCGGACCGATGTCCAACGGCCAGTGGCGCGGGCAGAAGACGGGTGCGGGCACGCATACCAAGAAATACTGGGACGAGCTGCGCGCCGGCAACATCACCAAGGCCGACTGGGTCGATCTCGAAAGCCGCATGACCCGTTCCGCCGGCACCTGCAACACGATGGGCACGGCCTCGACGATGACCTCGATCGTCGATGCAATGGGCCTGACGCTGCCGGGCGCATCCTCGATCCCCGCCGTCGATTCCGGTCATCCGCGCATGGCGTCCGAATGCGGTTCGCGCATCGTCGAGATGGTCTGGGAGGACCTCAAGCCTTCGCGCATTCTCGACCGTGCTTCCTTCCTCAACGGGCTGGTCGCCTATATGGCGATGGGCGGTTCGACCAACGCCGCCGTGCATCTGATCGCCATGGCGGGCAGGGTAGGCGTCGAGCTGACGCTCGACGACATGGCCGACATGGCCGGCAAGGTTCCGGTCTGCGCCAATTTGTTCCCATTGGGCGAATACCTGATGGAGGACTTTTATTTTGCCGGCGGTCTCCTCGCGCTACTGAAGAAGTTCGCCCATCAGCTCGACCTGTCGCGCCCGTGCGTGAACGGCCGCACGCTTGGCGAAAATCTCGAGGGCGTTGAGTGCTGGAACGATGACGTGATCCGCGGCGAAGACAATCCGGTCGTGCCCCTGTCGAAGGGCAAGACGCTCGCCGTGCTGCGCGGCAACCTCGCGCCGCGCGGAGCGGTGATGAAGTCGTCTGCCGCCAATCCGAAATTTCTCAAGCATGTCGGCCCGGCCATCGTCTTCGACAATCCGGCCGAGATGAACAAGACGCTTGATGATCCCGATCTCGACATCACCGAGGATACGGTGATCGTGCTGCGCAATGCTGGTCCGGTCGGCGCGCCCGGCATGCCCGAATGGGGCAACCTGCCGATCCCGAAGAAGCTGCTGAAGCAGGGCGTGCGCGACATGGTGCGCATCTGCGACGGACGCATGAGCGGCACGCACTATGGCACATGCATCCTGCATGTAACGCCGGAAGCGGCCGTCGGCGGACCGCTGGCGCTGCTGCGCACCGGCGACCTGATCGAACTCGACGTGATGGGCGGCACGCTCGACATGCGTGTCGACGAGGCCGAGCTCGAGGCCCGCCGCGCCGATTGGAAACCGACGGCGCCTGTCTACCAGCGTTCCTTTGCGGCACTTTACCAGCAGCATGTCAGCCAGGCTGACGAAGGCTGCGATTTCGACTTCCTGAGCGGACCGGCAAGCGTGCCCGATCCGGCGATCTATTGATGGAGACCAAGATGGACATCGCCAACCGCTTCAAAAGCTGGATCGCTGACGCCGACCGGCCGACCCCGCTCGGCACCTGGCTGATGTCGGCGGCACCCTCCACCGCCGAGGCCATGGGCTATTGCGGCTTCGACTTCCTCGTCGTCGACATGGAGCACGTGCCGATCGAGGTTTCCGACCTCGCCAACATTCTCCGCGCTGTCGGCTGCACGCCCGCCGATGCGGTGGTCCGGCTGGCCTGGAACGACCAGGTTCTGGTCAAGCGCGTGCTCGATGCCGGCGCGCAGACGGTGATGCTGCCCTTCGTGCAGACGGCCGAGGAGGCCAAGGCCGCCGCCGCCTACACCCGCTATCCGCCGCAGGGCATTCGTGGCGTCGCCGCCGTGCATCGCGGCTCGAAGTTCGGTCGTGTCGCGGACTATCTCAAGAAGGCGAATGCCGAGGTCTGCACCATCGTCCAGCTCGAGACGCCGGAAGCCATCGAGCGGCTGCCGGAGATCGCGGCGGTCGAGGGCATCGATGCTCTGTTCGTGGGCCCAGGCGACCTGTCGGCTGCCATGGGCCATATCGGCAATATCGCCCATCCCGAGGTCCAGGCACTGATCGAAAAGGCGGCCAGGGATGCCCGCGCTGCCGGCAAGCCGATCGGCATCGTCGGCCCGAACCCCGACATGGTTCGCCGCTTCATCGGCTATGGCTACAATTATGCAGCGGTTGCATCCGACATTGCCATGATGACCGGACGGGCGAACGACTGGCTCGCCGATCTCAAGGGCACGCAGCCGGTTGTGGCGGCTTCGCAAGCGGCCTACTGACATCGCATGACCCGACCCCTGCATCTTTCCTGCGGCGAGCTCGAGCTCGATCTGGCTCCCCATATCGGCGGCTCGATCCTGTCGTTCCGGCGCGCCGGCCTGGATCTGATGCGGCCGACGCCGGATGCGGCGCTGGCAATGGGGCTGGTGCGGCAGACATCCTGCTACCCGCTGGTCCCCTATTCCAATCGCATCGCCCACGGGCGCTTCGCCGTTGGCGGCGAAACGTACCAGTTGACCCTGAACTTTGGCGACCATCCGCATTCCATCCATGGCAATGGCTGGCAGCGGGCGTGGAACGTGCGCGACGCAGGCGAAAGCCAGGCGGTGCTTGAGCTCGATCACCGGCCTTTCGGATTTGGCCCGGCGGGCTGGGATGGCTGGCCATACAGTTTTCGCGCGACGCAGAGCTTCACGCTTTCGCCCGACATGCTGACGGTCACGCTGGCCATCGAGAACACCGACGCGCGTCCGATGCCCGCCGGCCTTGGCTGGCACCCGTTCTTTCCCGCCCGTCCCGGCACCAAGCTGCGGTTCGGTGCCGGCGGGGTGTGGATCAATGACGCGACATCGTTGCCGGTCTCGCTCGAACCGGTGCCCGAGAAGTGGGACTATTCCACGGCGCGTCCGCTTGGCGAGCCCGCGCTCGACAATGTCTTTACCCAATGGGACGGCAACGCCGAGATCAGCTTCGTCGAAGAGAATGTCGGCCTGGCGCTGAGTGCCGATCCGCTGTTCTCCCATGCCGTGGTCTATGTGCCCTCGGGGCGCGGCTTCTTCGCCTTTGAGCCGGTCAGTCACATGACCGACGCCGTCAACCGCGCCGACATCCCCGGCAACGGCTTGCAGGTGCTTGCGCCTGGCGAGCGCCTTTCCGGAACCATGCGCATTTCCGTGGAGCCGCTGCCATGAGCGCTTTCGAGCTTGTCGTCGACACCAGGAGCCAGCTTGGCGAGTGTCCCCTGTGGTCGCCAGCCGAGCAGCTTCTCCATTTCGTCGACATCAAGGCTGGGCATATCCATAGTTTCGAGCCGAAGACCGGCGCGCTTGGCTCGATGACATTGCCGGAAGAGGTGGGCTGTATCGGCCTTTCGCGGCGTGGCGGTTTCGTCGCCGGCCTGCGCTCGGGCATCTGGCTTCTGGACGGGCAGGGCGCGCCGGTCGAAAAGCTGGCCGACAACCCGGAGGATCAGCAGATCAGCCGTTTCAATGACGGCATGGTCGATCCGGCCGGGCGCTTCATCGCCGGAACGGTGGACGAAACGCGCGAAAAGGGCATTGCCAGCCTGTACCGCTATGATCGGCGCGGCCTGGAAAAGCTGGCGGGCGGGCTCCTGACCTCGAATGGCGTGGCGTTTTCGCCCGATGGCGGCACGCTCTACCATTCCGATACGCTGCGCTACACCGTCTTTGCCTATGACTATGACGTCGCGACGGGGGCGGTCTCAGGCAAGCGCGTCTTTGCGCGGTTCACGCCGACCGAAAGCGACAAGGGCCGTCCCGACGGTGCGGCCGTCGATGTCGAGGGCTGCTACTGGACCGCACTTTTCGAAGGCGGGCGCGTGCAGCGCTACAGCCCGGAGGGCGTCCTGCTTGCCGAATTCCAGACACCGGTAAAATGCCCGACCATGGTGACCTTCGGCGGGGCGGACATGAAGACGCTCTATCTCACCTCGGCAAGGGTCGGTCGCCCGCCTGAGGAACTGGCTGAGTTTCCGCACTCCGGCAGCCTGTTTGCCATGCGCACCGACGTCGCCGGCGTGGCCAAGCCGTTGTTCAATCCAGAAAGCTGAGGCGTCCTGCCGTGTCATATGAAACCGTCCGCTACGCCTCGCTCGAAGGCCGTCACGTCCTCATCACCGGCGGAGCGTCGGGCATCGGCGAAGAAGTGGTCAAGGCGTTCCGCGCCCAAGGCTCGCGCGTGTCCTTCATCGACATCGATGAGACGGCTGGGGAAAAGACCGCCGCTGCGACCGGGGCGGACTTCCATGCCTGCGACGTTACCGACATCGCCATGCTGCGCGAGGTCATCGGCAAGATCGAGGACAGGTCGGGCACCGTCGACGTGCTCGTCAACAATGCCGGCAAGGACGACCGCCATGCCATGGCCGACGTCGAGCCGGATTACTGGCGGCGCGCGCTGTCGTTGAACCTCGACCACCAGTTCTTCGCCACTCAGGCGGTCGCCAAGCGCATGGCCGAGGCCGGACGGGGCTCGGTCATCATGCTCGGCTCGATCTCGTGGATGCGCGGACGCCCCGGCATGGTCGGCTACACCACGGCGAAGGCCGCCATCAACGGCATGACCAAGACGCTGGCGCGCGAACTCGGTCCCGACGGCATCCGCGTCAACTGCATCGTGCCCGGTGCGATCGTCACCGAGCGACAGCTGAAGCTCTGGACGACGCCCGAGCAGAACCAGCAGTTCATCGACCTGCAGGCGCTGAAGTTCCGCCTCGATGCGTCCCACGTCGCGCGGATGGCGCTGTTCCTTGGCTCCGACGAAAGTGCTGGCTGCACGGCAGCGAATTTCGTCGTCGATGCCGGCCTGACCCAGAACTGAAAGTGATGAGCATGAAGATCGAGATTGTCCCGGGCGGTTTTGCACTCACCCTGGCCGGCCGCACGCTGCTGAAGCACAGTGCCGAAGCGCCGTGCCTGTTCGTCGGCCGCGGCGAAGAACGCATGGACATGTATCGCGGCAATTTCGACATCGAGGACTATGTCGTCGAGCGCACGCCGCTTGGCCATGCCGAAGTGACCGGCAACAGGATCGCGTTTGCCACCGCCGAGGGCCAGCCGGTGCGCCTTGAACTGACCATCGCCGATGGCGCCATCGCGTTCTCGGCCCCCGACAAGACGATCAACCGCGTCTGGCTGCGCATCGAGGCGGGCAAGGACGAGCATGTCTGGGGCGGCGGCGAGCAGATGTCCTATTTCGACATGCGCGGCCGGCGTTTCCCGCTGTGGACCTCGGAGCCCGGTGTCGGGCGTGACAAGAGCACCGAAATCACCTTCAAGTCCGACGTCACCGGCAAGTCCGGCGGCGACTACTACAACACCAACTACCCGCAGCCGACCTATGTCTCGTCAGAGCACTATGCGCTGCATGTTGAAACGACCGCCTATTCGGTGTTCGATTTCCGCAAGCCCGACTTCCACGAGATCGAGATCTGGGCCGTTCCCGAGCGGATCGAATTGTTCGCCCGCCCGACCTTCATCGAGCTGGTCGAGGTGCTGTCGGCGCGGTTTGGCCGCCAGCCGATGCTGCCCGAATGGGTCTATGGCGGTGCGATCATCGGCCTGAAGGATGGCGAGAATTCCTTCGCCCGCCTCGACCGCATCCGCGCGGCCGGCGTCAAGGTTTCGGGGCTGTGGTGCGAGGATTGGGTCGGGCTGCGCCACACGTCTTTCGGCGCGCGTCTGTTCTGGGACTGGCAGGCCAATGAGGAGCGCTATCCCAACCTGCGCCAGCGCATTGCCGAGCTGAACGATGCCGGCATCCGCTTTCTAGGCTATGTGAACCCCTATCTCTGCGTCGATGGCCCGCTGTTCCCGGAGGCGGACGCCGCCGGCTATTTCGCTACCGATGCCCAAGGCAAGACCGCCCTGGTCGATTTCGGCGAGTTCGATTGCGGCGTCGTCGATTTCACCAATCCCGCCGCCGCCGAGTGGTTCGCCGAGGTGGTCATTGGTCGCAACATGCTCGACTACGGTCTGTCGGGCTGGATGGCCGATTTCGGCGAATATCTGCCGATCGACGTCAACCTTGCCAATGGCATCGACGCCAAGCTGATGCACAATGCCTGGCCGACGCTGTGGGCCGAGGTCAACGCCAAGGCGGTCGAAAGCCGCGGCAAGACCGGCGAGGCGCTGTTCTTCATGCGCGCCGGCTTTACGGGCGTGCAGAAGCATTGCCCGCTGCTCTGGGGCGGGGACCAGTCGGTCGATTTCAGCCGCCACGACGGCCTCGTCACCGTCATCAGCGGCGCGCTGTCGTCGGGCCTGCTCGGCAACGCCTATCACCACTCGGACATTGGCGGCTACACCAGCCTGTTCGGCAATGTGCGCACGGCCGAATTGATGATGCGCTGGGCCGAAATGGGGGCGTTCACGCCAGTGATGCGCACGCATGAGGGCAACCGGCCGAAGGACAACCTGCAGATCGACCAGGACGAAACGGTGCTCGCGCATCTTGCCCGCATGACGTCGATCTATGTCCATCTCGCGCCCTATCTGAAATCGCTCTCGGCACAAGCGGCGGAACGCGGCCTGCCGGTGCAGCGCCCGTTGTTCCTGCACCACGAAGACGACCGCGCGACCTATGCGGTCCAGGACGCCTATCTGTACGGCCAGGACATGCTGGTGGCGCCGGTGTGGCAGGCCGGGCAGGGCGAACGCACGCTCTATCTGCCCAAGGGCGAGACATGGGTCCATGTCTGGAGCGGCACCACCTTCGAGGGGGGCGAGGTGACCGTTGCGGCGCCGCTTGGCCAGCCTCCGGTCTTCTATCGTTCCGCATCGCCCTTCGCCGGGTTGTTTGCCGGGCTGCGGGCACTCTGACGGTGACCGTCGCAAGCCTGTCGGGGTTGCTCCTGCTTGCCGGGCTCGCCGCCTACATGCAGACGCTGACCGGCTTTGCGCTCGGCCTTGTCATGATGGGCGGCATAGGGCTTTCCGGCCTGATGCCGCTGCCCGAAGCTGCGGTTCTGGTCAGCGTGCTCACGCTCGTCAACGCTTCCCAGGTCCTGAGAAAGGGCTGGCGCGACGTTGCCTGGCCGGAATTCCGGATCATCATCGTAGCCAGCCTCATCGCGCTATTCTTCGGCTATTGGTTGCTCGACCTTTTGGCGCAGGCATCGCTCGACTGGCTGAAGCTGACGCTCGGCACCGTCATCGTCGTGTCGAGCTTCCAGCTTGCGATGCGCCGCGAACTGCTTTCCGTCAAATCGTCCCGGAGTTCCTTTGCCTTTTTCGGCGCGATCGCCGGACTGATGGGCGGGCTGTTTTCGACCTCCGGTCCGCCGCTGGTCTACCACCTTTATCGCCAGCCGCTGGCGCTTGTGACCATTCGTGAGACGTTGGTCGCCGTCTTCGCTGTCAATGCCCTGGTCCGCCTCGGTATCGTCGGCGCCACGGGCGACCTGCCGGACGCCGGATTCTGGTGGGTGCTGCTGGCAGTCCCCGCCGTCGCTGCCGCTACCTTTGCCGCAAGGCGCTGGCCGCCGCCACTCTCGAGCCTGGCTATGCGCCGCATCGCGTTCGCCTTGTTGCTGCTGTCGGGCCTGTCGCTGAGCCTGCCGGCGGCCGTCGGAATAATCGCGGGTTTTTCCTGACCGTCGTTCAGGTGCCTTGCCGAACTGGTCCGGTCGAGGATCGCTCGACCATGTGGCAGGCAAGCTCGACCCGGCGTGGCGGCATCGGCAGGCCGGAGAGATTGTCGCGCAAGAGATCGAGCGCCACCGAACCGATCTCGCGCATGGGGATATGCATCGTCGTCAAGGGCGGGTTGAGGAACGCCGCCTGCGGCAGGTCGTCCATGCCCATGACCGAAACGTCGCCCGGCACTGAATACCCCATCTGCTGCACGCCCAGCATGGCGCCGACCGCGAGGCTGTCGCCGGCTGCCAGGACTGCGGTGAAATCCAGGCCACGCGACCTGATGCGCTCCGAGATCGCCTGTGCGGCCAGATCCGGCAGCCAGTCGTCGACCGGCACCACAAGGTCGGCGTCCGCCGCCAGACCCCGGCTCAGGAGAGCGTCCTGCCAGCCTTCCCGGCGCCGCTCGATGGTGCGGCGTCCCGGCCGCATCAAAAACAGGATGCGCTTATGGCCGAGTGCGATGAGGTGGTCGGCGGCAAGCCGGGCGCTTGAGCGGTTGCAGGGGGTGACGCTCGACAGGCGCATGTAGGGGTCGTCGGAGTTGAGCAGTACGACTGGCTTGTCGAAGTTGCGGGTGGCCGCAAGCATGCCCTCGTCGTCCACCGTCAGGAACAGCACGCCGGCGACCTGCGGGTCGTTGCGCGCCTCCTCCAGCACGCCGCGTTCCTCGGCCTGGTCGGCGATCGGGCGCGTGACGATCTCCAGCCCAAGGGCCCTGGCCCGCTCGTTCAGCCCCTCCAGCACGTAAAGCGTGAACTGGTTGCGCACATAGTCGATCATCGCAGCGCTCGAGGCGGCCAGGATGACTTTCTGGCCCGCAACGGCAGTGGGAACGACGTAGTTTGCGGTCTTTGCGGCTTCGAGCACCTGCTGGCGGATTTCGGCGCGAACGCCTTTTTCTCCCGCGAGCGCCCTCGAGACGGTGCTCAGCGAAACGCCGCAAGCCTCGGCGATGTCCTCGAGCCGGACCCTTCGGCTCTTCTTTCCACGCTTGCCCGGCATCGGTGTTGCAGTCATCGCGCGCTCCTTCGTTGCCAGAGTATGAAAAGAATTTTCAGATTGCGCAATATTTTGCGTCATGTCTCTATTGCCTGACAGAGCCGCTTGGAGGGCGGCCTTGCTGGGAGGGGAACTGAATGGCCTTGAATGGGCGCGACATTCGCGTCGGTCTTGATCGTCTTGTCGCCGGGATGACAGGTCTCAAGCATGATGGCCGTTTTGACGAGCCGAACCTCGACGGCACGGCCGGCGACTACATTTCCTTCGACAGCTGGGAATGGCCGCAAGGGGTGGGCCTCTACGGCCTGATCCGGCTGTGGCTGTTCACCGGTCGCGATGACCTGCGCCAGCTTGTCGAGAACTGGTATTCGGCGCGGCTCAGTGCTGGGCTGCCGCAGCTCAACGTCAACACCACAGCACCCATGCTCGGCCTCTCGGTGTTGTGGGCCAAAACCCGCAATCCGCGCTGGCAGAAGCCGCTCGACGACTGGGCGAACCGCGTAATGGCGGAAATGGGCCGCACGCCGGAGGGCGGTTTCGAGCACCATGTCTCCGACAAGGTCAATGACAACGAACTGTGGGACGACACGCTCTACATGGTCGCTCTGTTTCTTGCCTCCTACGGCCAGGCGAGCGGCCGCCGCGAACTGGTGGACGAAGCCTCGCGTCAGTTCCTTGTCCATGCGCGCTATCTTTCCGACACCCGTACCGGCCTGTGGTTCCATGGCTGGACCTTCGATGGCCGGCACAATTTTGCCCAGGCGCGCTGGGCGCGCGGCAATGCATGGGCCACCGCCGGAATCCTCGACCTGTTCGACCTCGCCGAGCTGGCGAAACCGGTGAAGGATTATCTGCAGGGCGTGCTGGTGGCGCAGGTCGACGCATTGTTGCCGCTGCAGGCCCCCTCGGGTGCATGGCGCACGCTGCTTGACGACCCGGATTCCTACGAGGAGATCTCAGCCACGGCGGGTATCGGCTACGGCCTGCTCAAGGGCTACCGGCTCGGTCTGGGCACGCCCGCATGGCAGGCCGCCGGCCTGAAGGCGCTGGGTGCGGTGATGGACAATATCGACGGCACCGGCACCGTGCTCAACGTGTCCTATGGCACGCGCATGGGCCATGATCTGCAATTCTACAGGGATATCCCGATCCAGCCGACGGGCTACGGGCAGGCGCTGGCAATTCTTTGCCTGTCGGAAGCCCTGCAACATGTCGAGGCGAAAGAGCAGGCAGCATGACAATGAAGGTTCTCTACGGGGCAGGTCCTGAAGACATCAAGGGTTACGACACCGAGCGCTTGCGCAGCCAATTCCTGATCGAGGGAATGTTTGCCGCCGATACGGTCAATCTTACCTACACCCATGTCGACCGCCTCATCCTTGGCGGCGCCATGCCGGTCACCAGGGCGCTTTCCTTCGGATCGGGCAAGGACATCGGCACGCCCTACCTGCTTTCGGCGCGCGAGATGGGCGTTGCCAATCTCGGTGGCAAGGGAACTGTCATCGTCGATGGCAAGCAGTTCACGCTCGACAATCGCGACGTGCTCTACATCGGCCGCGGCGCGAAGGAAATCACCTTGGCTAGCGCCTCCGCCGAGGCGCCGGCGCGCTTCTACATGAACTCGGTTCCGGCCGGCGCCGACATTGCGCACCGCCTGATCACACGTTCAGAATCCAAGGCGCTCGACCTCGGCGATGCGCGCCGCGCCAACAAGCGCCGCCTTGCCATGTACATCCATCCTGAGGTCGCACCTTCCTGCCTGCTGTTGATGGGCATCACCGATCTTGCCGAAGGCAGCGTCTGGAACACCATGCCGCCGCATCTGCATGAACGGCGCATGGAGGCCTACTGCTATTTCGACATGGCACCGGAGGACCGTATCGTTCACCTGATGGGCCGCCCCGAGGAGACACGGCACCTGATCGTCGCCAATGGCGATGCGATCCTGTCGCCGGCATGGTCGATCCACATGGGCGCGGGCACCGGTCCCTACGCCTTCGTCTGGGGCATGACCGGCGAAAACCAGGAATACAACGATGTCGACCCGGTGGCGCTCGCGGAACTGAAATGACCGACACCCAGTCCCACATGAAGAAGGTCCTGACGCCCGGCGAGGCAATCCGCCAATGGCAGCTTGGCAGCATTGCCGAAGAGCGCTTCGACGTGCCCGATGCACCGATGCAGGGCGAAATGGATCCCTTCTTCTTCCTGACCAAGCACAAGAATTTCATTCCGCACGAATATCCCTGCCGCACGATCTTTGCCGAGACTTATCGCGGCAAGCGCCCGGATGTGCGCGGCCAGTTCGAGGCGAAGCGCTGGTGGCTGCCATTCGGCTCGCCGCGGCTCGATCTCTCCGGCTTCTGGTTCCGCCCGACGCGGCTGGCGACATGGGCGCGTACCTATATCGAGGCGGACGGGCCGGGCATGGCAAAGGTGCGGCTCGGCACCTGCGGCGGGGCGGTGATCTGGCTCAACGGCACCGAAGCCGGCTGGATGGCGCCATACAGCCGCAACCTCGAGGCGAAGCAGGAGTTCGACCTGCCGCTCGTTGCCGGCCTGAACGAAGTCGTCATCTTCTTTGACGATCTCGCCGAGCGCGACGCGCGCTATTTCTTCCAGCTCGACTATCTGTCCGGTCCCGGGGCGAGTGTCGCGGTGCCGGTGCCGGTGGGGGGCGATGTCGCCGACAGCATCGAAGCCGCCCTCGACGGCATGCATTTCGACCGTACGGCCTATTTCGACGGCGACATCACCTTGCTTCTGGCAAAGCCTTTGCCGGTGGATGTCAGGGTCAATGTCGCGGTCGAGGGCGACTTCATGTCGACCGAACGCTTCGACCACGACTTGCTGCTGAGGGCGGGAGAACGCCACCTGACCATCGGTCCGTCGGAGCAAGCGCCGGCCGATTTCCGCCATTTCCGCATCACGCTCGATGCCGGCGGTTTCGTTGCGTCGCGTTCCCTCGGCGTCGAGATCTGCCATGCGCGGCGGCAGGGGGCAGCGCCCGCCGATCTGGCCGCGCGGATCAGCGAGACGCTCGACGAGGTTTCGGAATTCTCCGAACGCGATACGGTTCGCGCATTCGCGCGGCTGGCGAGCGGTCGCGGCGGTGCTGACACCGACGCCATGATCGAGGAAATCCTGCCCTCGATCGAGGACTGCCACGACTGTGCCGATTTCTCGCTGGTGCCGCTGATCTGGTCGCGCACCGTCTGGGGTGCGGATATCGGTGAGGTGACCCGTGACCGCATCGACCGGGCGATCCTCAATTACCGCTACTGGATGGATGAGCCGGGCAATGACGTTCAGTGGTACTTCTCCGAAAACCACGCACTGTTGTTCCACACCTCGGCCTATCTCGCCGGACACCTGCTGAGGGACGCTATTTTTGTGCGTTCGGGCCGCAAGGGGGCCGAGCAAAGCGCTGTCGGTGCGAACCGCGTGCGCGCCTGGCTCGACCATTTCGAAGCCTGGGAAATGGCCGAGTTCAACTCGGCGCCGTATTTCCCGATCGACCTGAAGGGGCTGACGGCGCTGGCGGCACTGGCGCCCGACGCCGATATTGCCGATCGCGCCAAAAAGGGCATCGTGCGCCTGTGCGAGATCATTGCGCGCTCGTCGCACCACGGCATGGTCACCGCAGCGCAAGGCCGCTCCTACGAGCACACGCTTTGTGCCGGCCGCTCGCTCGAACTGTCGGGGGTTGCTCGCCTGTTGTGGGGCAAGGGCTGGTACGGCCGCCGCGTCCACGCCTTGCCGCAGCTTGCCGTCTGTCTGCGCGATCATGGCCTGTTTGTGCCTGACGCGTTGCACGCCATTGCCAGCCACCAGGGCGACCAGAACCAGGAATGGTGCTTCGCGCAGGGCGAAAACAGCTTTGCCGCGCTCTATCACTACAAGGGCCGCGACTTCGCCATGGGCTCGGCGGCGCACTACCGATGGAACGAGTGGGGCTACCAGGAGACCGTGCTGCACCTGCGACTCGGCCAGCGGCCGGAAGCCGCCATCTGGATCAACCATCCTGGCGAGACGATCCAGTTCGGCTACGGCCGGCCCTCCTATTGGGGCGGCTGCGGGACGCTGCCGCGCGCCCACCAGTATCGCGGGCTCGCCGTGCTCGACTTTTCCACTTTCGACGAGCAGCCGGATTTCACCCATGCGTGGTTCCCGGTGGCAGAGTTCGAGGAAAGCCGGGTCGCGGGCAGCCTTGCGCTGGCCAGGAGTGGTGAGGGCGCCGTGCTCGTGCGTGGCGGGGGCGACCTTGCAATGGTCAGGAACGGTCCCTCCGCCAATGCCGAGCTCAGGCAATATGGCCGCAAGACCCGCTGGGTCGTGCGCGTCTGCAAGGCTTCTTCGCTGGGCGCGGTCGAAGAAAAATTCGGCCGTCTTGCGGTCGAGGAACAGGCCGATGGTACGCTCGTCATCGAAGACCCCGTCTATGGCGCGGTAAGATTCCGCGCCGATGGCGTGGTCGAGGCGGAGGGGCGGACCATCGCGCCGAAGGATTTCACCGTCAGCGGAGAGGCGAGAATGCTCGCGACGGCGTGAAACGAGGGCGCAGCCGTCTATCTGCCGGCTGCGCAGGACATCAACGGACGGGGGGAGGCTCGTCCACAAAGGGAGGAAGACAATGACCAGGAACAGATCACTGCTTGCAGCGCTTGCGCTGGGACTCCTGTCGTCGACGGCGGCCAGCGCCGGCGATGTGCGCATCATGTGGTATTCGGACGGTGTCGAAGGCGAGGTCTTTCAGGACATCGTCGCACGCTTCATGAAAGAAAATCCCGGCATCAATGTCATCGTCGACAACGTTGCCTATGGCGTCATCAAGGAACAGCTGCCGATCCAGCTCGAGGCCGGCAACGGCCCCGATATCGTCCGCGCCACCGCGATCAAGGATCTGAGCAAGCACTGGCTCGACCTGCGCCCGCTGGTTTCCGACGCGGCCTACTGGGACGAGAATTTCGGCGCCCACGCCGACTGGATGCGGCCCGATGGCTCAAACCAGATTTCCGGCTTCATGACTCAGCTTACCCTGACGGGCGGCTTTGCCAACAAGACCCTGTTCGAGCAGGCAGGCGTTGCCATTCCCGGCAAGGACGCGACCTGGGACGACTGGGCGAAGGCTGCATCCGAGGTTGCCAAGAGCCAGCAGATTCCGTTTGCCATGGCGATAGACCGCTCGGGCCACCGCATTACCGGGCCGAACCTTTCGCATGGCGCGAACTACATCGGTGCTGACGGCAAGCCCGCGCCGATCGACCAGGGGACCAAGGACTTCGTCACCAAGTTCGTCGGTTGGACCGCTGACGGCACGATGAGCAAGGAGGTCTGGGTTTCGGCCGCAGGCTCGACCTATCGCGCCGCCGCCGAGGACTTCATCAACGGCCAGCTCGCCTTCTACTATTCGGGTTCGTGGCAGGTGCCGAACTTCGCCACCAAGATCGGCTCGAACTTCGACTGGGTTGCAACCGGCAGCCCATGCGGCCCCACCGCCTGCACCGGCATGCCGGGCGGAGCTGCACTGGTCGCGGTGAAATACACCAAGAACCCGCAGGAAGTCGCCAAGGTCATGGAGTATCTGGCGCGAGAAGACGTGGTGAAGGAGTTCTCCGAACGCACGATGTTCCTGCCGGCGCACAAGGGCGTCGTCGCCAAGGGCAATCTCGACTTCAAGACGGAAGATCAGCAGGTCAAGGCCGCGCTGAACACCTTCGTGGCCGCCACCGCCACGACCTCAGACGTTGCGCAGAAGCTGCCCGGCTGGCGCTGGTCGGACACCATCTACGGCGCGCTCGTCACCCGCGTCAGCCAGGTGGTTGCCGGCGAACTGCCGCTCGATGAAGCCTTTGCCCGCATCGACGCCGACATCGCCGCCAAGGTCAAGGATTCCGGTCTCTGATCGCGTGAGCGCTGATGCTTGGTGGCGCGTCAGCCATAGACCTCGATGTCCGGGAGTGGGATAGCCGCTTCCGGACATCTCGCACATAAGCTCGATCATTCAATTGTCCGGATCCAGGAGGCGAGCGGTGACCTCTCATGTCCTTGCCAGGCTAGGCAACTCCCTGGTCGGCCTCGCTTTCCTTCCGGTTCGTTTCGTGCTGGGCGTGATCGATACGCCATTGCGCTGGCTGCAGAAGACGACGGGGCTGGGTGGCATGGCTGCCTTCTTCGTGGCACCGAACATGCTGATCTTCGGCGTCTTCGTGCTGTTGCCGCTGTTCATCAATTTCGCCTACTCGATGACCGGCGGTTCCGCGCTGTTCTTGCCGGACCGCAGCTTTGTCGGCGCTGATCAATATACGCGCCTGTTTGAGTGCTCGAACTATCTCGATCCCAAATCCTGTACCGAAGACGCATTCTGGACCGCAGTCGGCAACACCACCTGGTTCGTGGTGCTGCAAGTCACGCTGATGATCGGCGCTTCGCTCGTCACCGCCCTGATCCTCAACCGCGAGATCCGGGCGCGCAGCTTCTGGCGCGCGGTGTTCTTCTTTCCAGTTCTTTTGTCGCCGGTTGTCGTCGGCCTGATCTGGAAATGGATTTTGCAACGCCAGGGTCTGCTGAACTATGGGCTGCATCAACTGGGCGTCGAACCCTATGTCTGGCTGACCGACCGTAGCTGGGCCTTTGCCGCAGCGGTCGGCGTATCGATCTGGGCCCATATGGGCTTTTACACGCTCATCCTGCTGGCCGGGCTCCAGGCGATCCCGAGGGATCTCTACGAAGCCGCCGAGATGGACGGCACGAGGTCGGCGCGCGTCTTCCGGCGCATTACGTTGCCGCTGTTGATGCCCAATCTTCTCGTCGTCGTCGTTCTCGCCTTGATCAAGGCGGTACAGATTTTCGACGAGGTCTATGTCCTGACCGGCGGTGGACCGGGCACCAGCACGCTTTTCCTGACCCAGTACATCTATGAGACGGGCTTTGCCTCGGCTCTGCGAAATCCGGGCCTGGCGGCCGCCGCATCGATCCTGATGGGCGTGGTGCTCGTCGTCCTGACGCTGATGCAGCTCGGCCTCGGCCGCCGCAACGAAAAGAAGGGAAGCCGCAAATGAGCGCGGCAGCAGCGTTTCTCTTCCGCCGCAAGGGCGGCAAAGCCTGGCATTGGACGGATGTCGTCACCTGGGTCTGGCTCGTCGGCGGACTGTTCATCATGTTCGGGCCTGCCGTCTGGCTGGTCGGGTCGTCGTTCAAGACACCGGCAGCGCTCGCCGAATTCCCGCCGTCGATCCTGCCCTATGTCACCCAGCAGGTGTCGGTCGAGGGATATGACAAGCCGCTCGCGCTTTATGAGGTGACACTCGACGACGGCACCACGAAGACAATGGCCGAGGTGCGGCGCACCGGTGTCGTTGCCCAGATGGTCGATCCCAAGCAGCCGGGCGACATCGTCAAGGTCAACATCGCCCAGCGCGATCCAGTGCGCACCATGTCCTTTGCCACCGGGAACTACACCGAACCGTTCACGCATTTCGACTTCGTGCGTTATCTCTGGAACTCGGTCTTCGTCACGGTGACGGCGACGCTGATCACGCTGGTGGTCAATTCGATGGCGGCGTTTGCGCTGTCGAAATACGAGTTCAAGGGGCGCTCGGTGGCGATGCTGGTCATCCTGGCCACCATGATGGTGCCGCTGTCGGTGATCATGGTGCCGCTGTATTCGATCATCTCGTCGCTCGGGCTGTTCAACAATCTATGGGGCGTGATCCTGCCGACGGTGGCGACGCCGACCGGGGTGTTCATTCTTCGCCAGTACATGCTGACCATCCCCGACGAGCTGATCGATGCGGCGCGCATGGACAAGGCGTCGGAATGGCAGATCTACTGGCGCATCATCCTGCCCTTGACCGCCCCGGCACTTGCCGTGCTCGCTATTTTCTCCGTGGTCTGGCGCTGGAACGACTTTCTGTGGCCGCTGATCGTGCTGTCGCGCAAGGAGCTCTACACCTTGCAGGTCGGCCTCAGCATCTACTCCGGCGAACTCAATGTGCAGTGGCACTTCATCCTTGCCATGACGGTCGTGACGATGATCCCGGTCGTGCTGGTCTTCATCTTCCTGCAGCGCTTCATCACCACCGGCATCGCCGGCACCGGATTGAAATAGGGGGGCTATCATGGGCCATATCAAGCTCACCAAAGTCGGCAAGTCCTTCGGCAACGTCGATGTGCTGCACGACATCAACCTCGAAATCGCCGATGGCGAATTCGTCGTCTTCGTCGGCCCCTCCGGCTGCGGCAAGTCCACGCTGTTGCGGGTGATCGCCGGGCTCGAGCGCCCGACAAGCGGGGAGCTCGCCATCGACGGCGCCGCCGTCAACACGGTTCCAGCCGCCGACCGAGGCTTGGCGATGGTGTTCCAGTCCTATGCGCTCTATCCGCATATGAGCGTGCGCCAGAACCTCGCTTTCGGCCTCGAGAATACGAAGATGCAGAAGCCGGAGATTGCCCAGCGCATCGCCGAAGCGGCGCGCATGCTTGAAATCGAGCCGTATCTCGAGCGTCGCCCGGGCCAGCTTTCTGGCGGCCAGCGACAGCGGGTGGCCATCGGCCGCGCCATCGTGCGCCGCCCGGTCGCCTTCCTGCTCGACGAACCGCTGTCCAATCTCGACGCCGAACTGCGCGTTTCCACCCGGGCGGAGATTGCGGCCCTGCATGCCCGCCTGTCTGCCACGATGATCTATGTGACGCACGACCAGGTCGAGGCGATGACACTCGCCGACCGCATCGTTGTGCTGCGCGCCGGCCGCATCGAACAGGTCGGCACGCCGCTCGAACTCTACAATTCGCCGGCTAACCGTTTCGTCGCAGGCTTCATCGGCGCTCCGCACATGAATTTCCTCGACGCCACCGTCGAGGCCCGGCAGGCGGGCAAGGCGATCGCCGTGCTGAATGGCGGCCACCGGCTGGTGGTTCCGCTCGACGGTGCGGCCACCGAGCCGGGCGCGCGCGTGACCGTGGGCGTGCGCCCCCACCACGTCGCCATCGGCAATGGCGAGGGTGGCATCCCGGCACGGATCGGGCTGGTCGAGGCGCTCGGCTCGGAGACCGTCGTGCACACCGATGTCGCCGGCCAGAAGGTCCTGGTGGTCGCGCCCGGTCAGCATGGGCTGACGCCCGGGACCGATATCCACCTGTCGCTGTCCTCCGCACCGCTTCACCTGTTCAACGAGGGAGGGCAGCGGCTTGGACACGCTGTTTGATCTGACCGGCAAGGTTGCGCTGGTAACCGGGGCCAGGACTGGCCTGGGCCAGGCCATGGCATTGGCGCTCGCGGGAGCCGGTGCCGACATTGCAGCGCTCGGTTCGACGGCAATGCCTGAGACCGAAACGCTGGTCCGCAAGCGCGGCCGGCGCTTTCATGCCCTTAAGGTGGATCTCTCAGCGAAGTTCGATCCGGAAGCAGTCATCGAAGAAGTAGCCGAAAGGCTGGGGGGCGTCGACATATTGGTCAACAATGCCGGCATCATCCGGCGTGCCGACCTGCTCGACTATTCCGAAGCGGATTGGGACAGCGTGATCGACGTCAACCTGAAGGCTGCGTTCCTGCTGTCGCAGAGTGCCGCGCGCCACATGGTTCGGACCAAGCGTGCCGGGCGCATCGTCAACATCGCCTCCATGCTGACCTTCCAGGGCGGGGTGCGCGTGCCGGCCTATTCAGCCTCCAAGCATGGAGTCGCCGGCTTGACCAAGGCGATGGCAAACGAGTTGGCGCCCCATGGAATTACCGTCAATGCGATAGCCCCGGGTTACATGGCCACTGACAATACGGAGGCGTTGCGCAATGAGCCCGAGCGCAATGCCCAGATTTCGGCCCGCATTCCGATGGGAAGATGGGGCACGCCCGGCGACCTCGGCACTGCGGTCCTGTTCTTCGCAGCGCCTGCTTCCAGCTATGTCACGGGCACGGTCCTGCCGGTCGATGGCGGCTGGCTGGTGCGGTAGCGGCGCGGGATAAACCGCGCCGCACCATCAGGCAACGGACCGGCTCAGAGCCCGAGCTTGTCCAGCGGAGGTCCGGGGTAGCGGCTGTATTCAGGCGCGCCTTCCGGTGTGCCCAGCAGGTCGCGAACCGCGCGGATGCCTTGGTCCATGGCCGAGTGGGCATAGGCATAGGCGCCGCTGTCGGCGTTGGCGATGGCAACGCGTCCCCAGGGCTTGCGCGCCGTCATGATCGGCAGCGGCCCGTCAGGCCAATAGGCATCCCACGGCCGCATGTACTCATAGGCATAGCCATGGGCCCAGCGGTTCAAGGTGATCGCCTCGATGTCGCGGGCAGCGTCAAATCCGCCAGCACCCAGGGCGCGGTTGAGCATGTCGCGGATCGAGCGCTCCATGTCCTCGAAGGTCAAGCTGTAGAGTTCCCAGCGTCCGGCTGCGAACTGATCGCGCGCCGTGTCGGCGGGAGCCGCAAAGACCTTGGTGAGGTGAAGCACCACCGGATCCGAGGGCTTGTCGGCGAATTTGTAGTCGCCCACCGACACCGGGAAGTCGATCGATGCGCCGCTCCAGAAGTTGCCGCGCGCGGCAAACCGGTCGATCTTCAGCTTGTCGAAGGCCTCCCAATTGCGGATCAGCACGTTGGTGTAGATCAGCGGCACCTTCTGCTGATCGTTGAGCGCCGTCACCTGCTCTTGCGGCAACTCGTCGGTCAGGAAGGGGATGACGCGGTTCCAGCAGGCCAGCACGACGTGGTTGCCGGTAACCGAGAAGGGCTTTCCGCCTTCGCCGGCATAGGTCACCACCACCCGTTCGGCGCTGCCGGGGCTGCCGTCATGGGCAACCTTGACCGCGGTCGAGTTCAGCCGGATGCGCACCGGATGATCGGCAACATCCAGCTTGGAGTAGTCGAGCGTGCCGGTCGAGATCTCTTCCATCGTCGAGCCGGGTAGTGCCGCCGGGATCAGACCGCGCACGAGTGCGCGGGCGATGCCGGCATTGCCCTCGGGGAAGTGGTGGATGTAGTCGTCGGGCCCGGCGAAGTTCACCCGCCCGCTGGGAGCCATGTTCTTGTGAACGGCTTCGCCAAGGTCCATGCCGTCGAAGCCTGGGCTGCCATTGGTCCATGCGTCAAGAGCACTGGTGGCATCGATGCCGACGCCGAAATAGCCCATGGTCGTGATCTGGTAGAGCGCCCCGATCTGCGGGTCGGCCTTGGCGTAATCAAGCAGGAATTGCTTGTAGGTGATGTCGCTGAGCTTCTGGAGCTTTTCCTCGCGCTTCAGGCCCGGCAGGTAGTCGGCAGGGGCGTCGATGAGCGCGATGAGGTCGGCCTTGGCCTTGTCGTTCAGCGGGGTCTGGGCGACCCAGGCTGGGGTGTCCTTGGTGCGGACGACCATCTTGTCCTGGCCCCATTCCTCGGAAAAGAAGAACAGTGCCCGGTTGGACAGGCCGCGCTCGTCGCGCCATTTCTGGTTGAACCACGTCTCGAAGCGGGTGAGGTCGATGCCGACGTCACTGAGCAGCTTGTGCACGGCCGGGCTGAAGAAGCTCGGCGTGTCGATCGATTGCGAGCCACCATAGCCGATGATCTTCTGGCCGTTCGAGGCAACATATTCGTTGCGCTTGGCATGGCCGCCGAAATCCTCCAGCGGGTCGATCAGGAGCACGCGTTTGTCCTGCCCTGCCTGCTGGCGGTAGGTATAGGCGGCGGTCAGGCCCGAGAGTCCTGCGCCGACCACGACGAGGTCGTAATGTTCGCCTGTCGGCGTGACCGCGCCGGCCTTTGCCCAATAGCTGCCGTCGCGCACCGCATGCATGACATTCTGCGCCGCATCGGTCTGGCCGCGCAGGCCGTCGGCCTTCGGCGGATAGGCTGCAGCGCCGGAACCCGCCTGCGCCTGGGCAGCGCCAGGTTTGAACGCGCGCATCGCCATGGCGCCGCCCACGGTAAAGGCGAGCCCGTCAAGGAAGTCGCGCCGGCTGATCGGACGGTCCATCCCCAGTTTCTTGTCTTTGTCGTTCCAGTTCAATTTTTGGCCTCCCTGTTCACGACTTCAAAGCTCATATGCAAATGAGTTCGCGTCAATGGACAGATAAGTGTTCATCCAAAATATTGATGGGAATGTCTTGGTGCGGGAAGTGCAGCGGGGAGCTGAACGGTCATAACATTACGTTCTGCTCAGTAGGCACGGCGTGTGTGCCGCGCAATGTTCGCATCATGCGGCCGCGCATCAGCGCGGCACGCCGTTGCATGTGCCGAACTCGAACCGTTTCGTTCAGATCGTTTGGGGTGCCCAGCCGGGCGCGGTAAACAGAGGTCAGCTCTGCCTAACGGGGATGCGCAGGACCAGGCCATCCATTTCGTCGCTGACCTTGATCTGGCAGGACAAACGCGAATTGGGCGCGGGTTCCCAGGCAAAATCGAGCATGTCGGCTTCCATCGCTTCGGCACCGCCCAGCGTTTCCGCGAAGGAGGGGTCGACATAGACATGGCAGGTGGCGCAGGAGCAGGCGCCGCCGCATTCCGCTTCAATGCCGGGCACGCCGGCGCGGATCGCGGTTTCCATGACGGTCGCGCCATTTTCCGCCTCGATCTCGAAGCGTTGCTCGTCGCTGGTGATGTAGATGATGCGGGGCATTGGCGGACCTTTCGAATTCCATAGTCTGATTGCGCGGCACGATGAGGCCGCAAGCGTGGGCAGCCCGGGGGCTGGTGGTCCCGAGGCTTTGATCGATTGTCTTAGTAGATGCGGTTCACTGAAGGCCGCAGGCGCGGAGGAAAAGGGTGGCTACCTCCTCCTCGACCCGGGCCAGGTCGAGTTCCTCATTGTCGCTCAGCCGCATGAAGTTGCGGATCTGAACCTCGAAATCCGCATAGTGCTGCGTGACCGCCCAGATATGCATCTGGAACAGCAGGGGATCGACAGGACGGATCAGGCCCTGGTCGACCCATGACTGGATCAGCTTGACGGCTTCCTGCGTCGAAGCCTGGTACTGCGCCCAGTGCCGCCCCAGGAAAGGCGCGCCGTTGGCGATCTCCGTCGTGAAAAGCCTGGAAGCCTTGGGGTTTTTCTGACCGTATTCGAGCTTCTTGTGGATGTAGGCGCGAATGATCTGTGCCGGGTCGTCGCCGGTGGAGGCGCTGATGAAGATCTCTTTCCATTCGTCGAGAATGTAGACGAGAATGTCCTCGTACAGCTCTTCCTTGCTGGAGATGTAGTAGTGGAGCTGCGGCTTGGTCAGGCCGGCGCGCTGCGCGATGGCCTGCGTCGAAGCACCGGCCAGACCCTTGCTCGCAAATTCGTCGATCGCCGCATCCCTGATGGCTGCCAGAATACGCCGGCGCCGATCGAGAACCTTCTCGCGCGCGCTCAGTTCGCCATCTTCGGGGATTTCAGCTTTGTCGAGTACCATCGCCAGATCGTTTCCGGCGAGGGGCGGGTGAGCGCCCCTCGCTTTGTTGTCGTTTACGGGTTGAACTTCTTCTTGATATCGAGGCCTACGCCCTTGTTGACGAAGGCATCGGTGGCGACCTTCGACATGTCGAGCTTCTCGTCCTTCACGATGCCCGCCTTGAGCGCGAGCTGGTAGAAATCCTTGACCCGATCCATCGAAATGGCACCAATGCCCTTTTCCAGAGTATCCCCACTGTCGACCATTCCCAGTTGCTTGAGCATAGCCAACTCGCTGTCGAGCGTTTCGGCAGTCATGTCGGGGTTATCCTTGAGGATCAGCTCATAAGCCTTGGTGTGATCTCCGTACAGGAAGTTATTCCAACCCTCGATCGTCGCGTCAACAAACCTTTGGACCAGCTCAGGATTCTTGTCGACCATTTCCTGGCGGGCTTCGATGGTATTGGCGTAGGTGCTGTAGCCATGGTCCGCGAACAGATAGGTCGTGACCTTGGCGCCCTGCTTGGCGGCGTAGAGCGGTTCGGCGGTCGCGTAGGCCTGCTGCACGAGCTTCTTGTCGCTCATGAACTGGGCGAGGCTGTAGCCATACGGGCGGATCTGCTCATCCTTGAAGCCGAATTCGCTGACCAGCCAGGGCCAGAACCCGAACTGGCTGTCCTTGGCGATCAGGATCGACGGGGCGTTGATCAGATCGTTGAAGTCCTTGTAGGCTCCTTCATGGGCGATCAGGGCCTGCGGGTCCTTCTGGTAGAAGGAGGCCACGACCGTGGTCGGGATGCCGTTGGCGACGTTGTGGAAGGACAGCAGCAGGTTGCCCGTCAGCAGGAAGTCGAGCCGTCCGGCGGCCAGCATCGGCCGGTTGTTGACCTGCGGTCCGCCCATTTCGATCTTCACGTCGAGGCCGTGCTTCTCATAGGTGCCGTCGGCCAGCGCCTGGTAGAAGCCGCCGTGGCCTGCTTGTGCGAGCCAGTTGGTTCCCACGACGACCTTGTCCAGCGCATGCGCGAACTGCGCGGACATGGCCAGTGAAAGGCCGGCGATCGCCGCCCTGAGTGCGTTCTTCATGTAGTCTACTCTCCCATTTGGATTCAGGTTTCAGTCTTTGGCGACCATTTCGGTCGTCCAGCCTCGCGTCTTCCCCGGATTGAGGAGGCCGTAAGGATCCGCTTGTTTCTTGAAGTCGATCTGCATCGTGTCGATCTGCTTCATGCCGCCATCCTCGATGGTGTAGGCATGCGGATCGTAGATGTCGCAGCCGTCGATCTGCTCGAGTTCCCGGATGACACGGTAGGTGTCGTCGCGGTCGTGGTAGCGCACCAGCGGCAGGCCGAAGATCTGTACCTCGCCTTCGAGCCGCGCCATTTCATGGTGCATGTACTGCTCGTCGCCGTAGCGCTCCATCTGGCGGCGGACGATTTCCGGATCGAAGGGGCGGGGATAGGCCACCTGCAAATAGGTCCAGCCGGGCTCGGCCTTCAGGGCCTGCAGCGTGGTGTGGTTCCAGCCGCACTCATAGGCCGGCTGGAGACCCTTGGCGTGCAGCTCTTCCTTGGTCATGGCGAAGGAAACGCGGCCGCCGAATTCGGCCACAAGCGCTTCGAAGCGGCCCATTTCTTCCGGCGCGATCATGGCGAAGACGGCATCGCGATCCGAGGGGAAAAGGTCGCCGAACTTGGTGTAGAAGCGCGCGAAGCGGCGGTCGACGGTCGTCAGCAGATAGCAGTCGAGGTTGTCTTCCAGCGCCTTGAGACAGAAGCGCAGGGTCGCATCGTAGCTGTCAAACAGGGCTGCGGTGTGCACCCAATCGGTTGCCTTGGTGAGCCCGATCTCCAGCTCCATGACGATGCCGTTGGTGCCGTAGGCGTGCTGGACCTTCTGGATCTCGGTGCCGTGCAGTTCGATGATCTGCGGCTCGGCCTCGACGGTCATCACCTTGACCGAATAGATGTTGCCGTCGTCGCGCAGCATGCCGTGGCGCAGCGAGCCGATGCCGCCGGAGCCGCCGGTGAAGAACCCGCCGATGGTGGCGATGCGGCGCGTCGAGGGGTACATCAGGAGTTCCTGGCCCGTCTCGCGCACCGCGTCATCGAGGCGGGCAATGCGCGCACCGGCTTCGACGCGCACGCGGCCGGGCTCGATGGCGAGTACCCGATCGATCTTGGTCATGTCGAGAATGATGCCGCCTTCGAGCGGCACGCACTGGCCGTAGTTGCCGGTTCCGCCGCCGCGCACGGTGACGGGGATGCGCAGGCGGGCGGCGGCGGAGGCGACGCGACGGACCTCGTCCTGGTCCTTGGGGATCACCACCAGGTCGCCGACGAAGTGGCCGATGTCCTCGCTCAGGATCGGGCTGTACCAGAAATAGTCGCGCGAGCGCAGTTCCACCTGCTTGGGATCGTCATAGACGCGGATGCCATCGATTTCGGCGCGAAAAGCGGCCCAGTCATAGGCGCGCGGGGGCTGTGTCGCCACGTTCATGCGTTTCTCCAGTCTTGATTGCTTGCCGGCAGCGGCTTGCCGCTCCGGTAGACGATGCGCTGTGCCTGCGGGCGGCTGATCAGGTCGCCGAGATCGCGCGCGCCATGCCAGACGAAGTCGGCGGGGCCGCCTTTTTCCAGCGGTACGGCTATGCTGCTCGCGCACCAACGGGCGGGCAGGCGGGTGATGCTGTCGAGCCATTCGTCCGGCTCGAGATGACAGGCGGGCGCGGCCAGGCGCAGGATGGAAAGCGGGTCGTAGTCGCCATAGGGATAAAAGGCGTCGCCGACATTGTCCGAGCCGAGCATCACCGTCATGCCCGCCTTGCGTGCTTCCTTCAGCGGAGCGATGCCGCGCAGGCGCGGCGAAACCCCGTTGCTACGGTCCTGCAGGTAGAGGTTGGACGTCGGCAGCGCGACCAGCGCCACGCCGGCTTCCGCGGCCGCCAGCAGAATACGTTCGAGTTCGGCGGCGGGACGCAGCGTCAGTGAACAGGCGTGACCGCACAGCACACGGCCGGCGAGGCGATGCCTGATAGTGGCGTCGATGATCAGCGACAATGCGTTTGCTTCGGCGTCGAGCCCTTCGTCGACGTGGAAATCGAGATCGAGATCGTGCTCGCGCGCCAGCGCAAACATTACCTCGACCTTGGCCTCGAGATCGGCGTTGCGGTAGAAGAAAGCGCCGAAGACGCCGCCGTCCTGCTTGACGCGCAGGGCAATTTCAGCCGCCGCCACCTGCACGAGATCGCCATGCACGAGCGCTGAAAGCTGGAGGTCGATGCGCGACTTCCATTCTTCGCGCAGCGACACCAGCACCGGCCAGGCCTCGGGCACTTCAGGTGCGATCCAGTCGATATGCGTGCGCATCGCGCCGACGCCTTGCCGATAAGCTGCCTCCAGGGCGCGGCTGGCGCGGGCGCGGATGTCGGTTGCCGTCCAGTTCGGCCGGTCGTCTTCCATCAGCGCGATCGCGTCGAACAGGCATTCGACCCTGGCGTTTGCCCTCGTGCCGATGCGCGAGATCGTGTGGGTCTTGTCGAGGTGCACATGCACGTCGGCGAACAGCGGCGTGACCACGCCGCCATTGGTTGCGTTGGATGGGACCAGATCCGCGATCTTGCCGTTTGCGACGACAAGGTCGTAGCGGCCCGGATTGCCGGGCAGGGCCACGCCGGACAGCCGCATGGCCTGTCCCTGGTCCGGCGCGTTTCCCAATGCCGTTGTGATCCCGTCCGACACGCTCAGGCCTCCCGGCGGATTTCGCTTTCGTGCCAGCGGCCGAGAACGGCGCGCGACAACCAGCTCGTCACGAGGAAGATGACAATGCCGAGCACCGACACCAGGAACAGGGCCGCAAACATGCGCGGGATTTCATTGCGGAAGCTCGATTCCAGGATACGCGACGCCAGGCCGGTGTTCTGGCCGGCGGTACCGGCAACGAATTCCGCCACGACCGCACCGATCAGCGCTAGGCCGCCGGCAATCTTCAGCGCCGCCATGAAATAGGGCAGGGCGCTGGGTGCCAGGAGATAGCGCAGCCGCTGCAAAGGCGTAGCCTGATAGAGCTTGAACAGATCGCGCAGGTTGTGGTCGGCGCTGCGCAGGCCGATCACCGTGTTCGAAAGGATCGGGAAGAAGGCGACGATCCACGCGCAGATCAGAAGCGCGGTGAAGGTGTCATGTACATAGATCAGGATGAGCGGGGCGATCGCCACAACCGGCGTCACCTGCAGGATCACCGCGAACGGGAAGAAGCTCATTTCCACCGTGCGCGACAGGGCGAAGATCATGCCGAGCAGGATGCCGCCGGCGATGGCGCAAAACAGCGACAGCAGCGTCAGCTTGACGGTGAACAGCATGGAACTCATCAGGGAAGGGCCATCCTTGACTAGCGTTTCGGCGATCACCGAAGGTGCTGGGATCAGGTAGTGGGGAACTTCATAGTACCGAACCAGACCTTCCCAGATGAGGAGCGCGATGGTGATCGCCAGCGTCGGCATGATGATGCGCAGGCGCTGTTCGACGCGAGCCTGGCGTTTCTGTTCGGAATTGAGGACAGGGGTCTCTGCGGTCATGGGGCAGGCCTTCAATGGTCGATGTCGTCGGCGCCGAGCGTCTCGGTCAGCGCATCGGATACGGTCTGGCAGCTTTCGGCGTATTCCGCGGTGGTGCGGAAGTTTTCAGCGCGCGGATAGGTGCCGGGGATCGCGATATCGGCGACAACCCGGCCCGGCCGGGCGGCCATCACCACCACGCGGTTCGACAGGTAGACGGACTCATAGACGCTGTGGGTGACGAAGATCACCGTCAGCCCGTGCTCCTGCCACAGCCGCAGCACGTCGTTGTTGAGCTTGAAGCGCGTCATCTCGTCGAGCGCGGCGAACGGCTCGTCCATCAGAAGCAGGCGCGGGCGGGTGACGAGTGCGCGGGCAATCGAGACCCGCATCTTCATGCCGCCGGACAGCTCGCGCGGATAGGCCTTGACGAACTTGCTCAAGCCGACCTGGGCCAGAACTTCCTCGACGCGCGGCTGCGCGTCCTTGCGCGACACGCCGCTCAGGCGCAGCGGCAGGTACACATTCTCGAACACCGTCGCCCAGGGCATCAGCGTCGGCTCCTGGAAGACGAAACCGACGTCCTGCGGCCCACGGCCCTGGCCGTTGAGCTGGATCTTGCCGGCCGAAACCGAGGTTAGCCCGGCGATCATGCGGAGCGCGGTGCTCTTGCCGCAGCCGGATGGGCCGAGGAAGCTGACGAACTGTCCCTGTTCGATCTTGAGCGACATGTCGCGGACCGCGACGACGCCCGTGCCGTATTGCTTGTAGACGCTGTCGATCTCGATCAATGCGGGAGACGACGCGGATGGGGTGGTGGCCATGTTCATTACTTCACCTCACCAGGCAGTTTTGTTGTCGAGCCAGGAGAGCGGCGCACGCTCGATCTCAGCCAGGAGTTCGACGAGGCGGTCGGCGGCGAAGTCGATGGTCTTGCGCCCCTTCTCGGCAGTGGCAGCAGAGGCGTTGCCTGCCGCGCCATGCGGGTTGATGTCCTGGATCTGCCAGCCGGGCTTCGCACCCGAGAGCGAGATGTGCTTGAAATCGCTGGCGAAGGTCTCGGTCAACGTCCGGAAGTTCTGCGCCTTGCTCATGTCGACGAGGTCGGGATGCAGCTCGAGCATCACCGAGGTCTCCATGTCGCCGGCATGGATGCCGTGGTGCATTTCATGGTCGCTGTAGACGCCTTCCGGCATGCCCTGGCCGAACCAGTTGACGGAGAAGACCATCATGTCGTGGCGGATGCGCAGCTCGCGTGCGACGATGTCCATGGTGCTGATCTGGCCGCCGTGGCTGTTGAGAAGCACGAGCTTCTTCACGCCGCTCGCCGCCACGCAGTCACCGATCTCGCACCACATGGAAATCAGCGTCTGGGCCGAAAAGGTCAGCGTGCCAGGGTAGCGGGCGTGCTCGTTGCTCTTGCCGATGGCCTGGGTGGGCAGAAACAGCGCCTTGCTCGATGCGGGCAGCTTTTCGATCGTCGCCTCGACAATGCCATTGGCGATCGCCGCGTCGACCGACAGGGGCAGGTGAGGCCCGTGCTGTTCGGTTGCGCCGACCGGCAGGACCGCAACGATCTGCTCGCGGTCGAGTCGTGAAAACGCTTCGCTCGTATAGTCGGACCAGTATCTCTTCAAGTTCCCAACCCCTCCTCTCGATTGGTCGTGCGCTGCTAGCGCAAAGGCCCGCGAATGCTCGCGGTCGAATGCGCCTGCAAGGCGCAGAAATCCGTTGGATGTGCCGTCGTCATCCCGCGTTCAGCCGTGGATGGGGAAATTGGGGGAGGGCCGGAAATGCCCGGCGCAAGGCGCGGTCAGCACGCGTGATGCGGCATCGCTTTTTGCCCGTCTCGTCATTGATCCCCTCCCGATCACCCGGGTTTTGCCCGGCGGCGCGGCGTACTACTAAACGATCTGACCGATCGGTCAAACTAATTGTTTAAATTCTTTTGGGGATATGCAATCAAAAAGCATTCTCGTTCGAGTCGGAGGGGTTCCGCCCATGTGGCCAAGGAACTTCGGGCGGGAAATTCTGCACGGGCAGTCGGAATCCGGCAGGCGTAACGGCGTACTTTCTGGAGGGGTCATGGGGGAGAGGTGCATCATCGTTGGCGCGGGCCATGGCGGCTCGCAGGCCGCGGTCAGTCTCCGTCAGGAAGGCTATGCAGGCGAGATCGTCTTGATCAGTGACGAGACGGATATCCCCTACCACAAGCCGCCGCTGTCCAAGGCCTATCTGAAATCCCCTGACGCCGACGGTTTGGTATTGCGCCCGGAGTCGGTCTATCGCGACGATTCCATCGATCTGTTGCTGGGCGCCCGCGTCGACGCGATTCGCGTCGACGACCGGAAACTTGCTCTCGGGGACGGGCGGGAGATCGAGTGGACCGATCTAGTCCTGGCGACCGGCGCGCGGGCGCGAATCCCTGACCTGCCGGGCGTTGGGCTCGACGGCGTCGTCACTTTGCGCAGCATGGCGGACGCACGCCACATCAGGAACATGATGCCCGGCATCCACGACGTCGTTATTGTCGGCGGCGGTTTCATCGGCATGGAGATGGCGCATAGCTGCTCCATGCTGGGCAAGAAGGTCACGCTGATCGAGGCGGCGCCTCGCGTGCTCGGGCGGTCGGTGGCCGAAGTGGTCTCCGTCCACGCCAAGGCAAGATGCAGGGTTGCCGGCATCGACATCTTCACCGGCATCCAGGTTGCAGGCTTCGAGGAAGAAGGCGGGCGAGTCGCGGCAGTCCGGACGGCCGATGGCCAGCGCTTCGAGGCCGACATGGTGGTCTTGGGCATCGGTGCCGTGCCGAATGTCGAACTGGCCATCGAGGCCGGACTTGCCGTCGACAACGGCATCGTCGTCGACGCTCACATGCGCAGTTCCGCGCCCCATATCTATGCCATTGGCGATTGCGCGAGCTACGACCACCATCACGCCGGCCGCCGCGTCAGGCTCGAGTCCGTCCAGAACGCGACCGACCAGGCCCGTCACGTCGCGCGCTCGATCGCTGGACGACCAAACCCCTATCGCGAAGTGGCATGGTTCTGGTCCGATCAGGGCGACATGAAGCTGCAGACCGCCGGCCTGTCCTTCGATGCCGATCGCCATTTCATCTCCGGCAACCCGGAAGACAATGCCTTCTCGGTCTATCACTTCCAGGGAACGCGCCTGCTGGCGGTCGATTCCATCAATCGTCCGGCCGACCACATGATCGCGCGCCGGCTGCTCGCGGCGGGCATGAGCCCGACCGAGGCCGATATCGCGGCCGGGCCGCAGCACCTCAAACAACTGGCCAGCGAGAAGGGCATGGCTCCAGCCTGAGCCACGCTCTTCATTGGCCATCATCTAAAACACAGGTTCGGAAACAGGTCGAAAAATGGTTCACTGTCTTATCGTTGGTGGCGCCGGCATGCTCGGCGCGGGGCTCGCCAAGCGTCTTATTCAGGACGGCAAGGTCGGCGGCAAGGCCGTCACCCGGCTGACCCTTTTCGACATCGTGGCGCCGAACTCACTCCCTGAGGGTGGCAAAATCGTCGTCGGGGTCGAAACCGGCGACATCTCGTCGTCGGAAACGGCCGAGCGCCTGGTGGAAGCGCGGCCCGACGTGATCTTCCATCTCGCGGCCATCGTCTCCGGCGAAGCCGAGCGTGACTTCGAAAAGGGCTACCGGATCAATCTCGACGGCACGCGGCACCTGTTCGAGGCGGTCCGCAAGGCGCACGAGCGCGACGGCTACTATCCGCGCATCGTCTTCACCTCGTCGCTTGCCGTCTTCGGCTCGCCGCTGCCCGACGTCATCGGCGACGACTACATCATCACGCCGCGATCGAGCTATGGCACGCAAAAGGCGATCGGTGAACTGCTGCTGGCCGACTACAGCCGTCGCGGCTACTTCGACGGCATCGGCATCCGCTTGCCCACCATCTGCATCCGCCCAGGCAAGCCCAACGCGGCGGCCTCCGGCTTCTTCTCCAACATCCTGCGCGAGCCGCTTGCCGGCCTGCCGGCGACGCTGCCGGTCGATCCGTCGGTGCGCCACTGGTTCGCCAGCCCGCGCGCTGCGATCGGCTTCATCGCGCATGCGGCGTCCGTGGACGGCGCCCTTTTGGGAGAGCGCCGCAACATGACCATGCCGGGCGTTTCGGCGACCGTCGCAGATGAAATCGAGGCGCTCCGCGCCATTGCCGGCGACGACGCCGTGAAGCTGATCCGCCACGAGATCGATCCGGCAATCGTCGCGATCATCTCGACATGGCCGCAAGCATTCGAGTCGCGCCGCGCCGAACAACTCGGCTTCTCGGCCGATGCGTCCTTCCAGGCAATCATCGAAGCCTATCTCGAGGACTACGCGCCGCAGGCGGAGAAGAAGGCATGAGCGCCGAAGCGCACAGCGGCCGGCGCTTCGTGCTCATCGGCCTCGGCGCGATGGGCTACGGTATCGGGCTTTCGCTGCTCCGGGCCGGTCTTGCAGTCGACGGCTTCGATCTCAATCCCGATGCCCAGAAGCGTTTCAGGGCCGAGGCGGGTCTCGATCGCAGCCTCGAGGAAGCGTGTGGCGAGGCCGACGGCGCGATCCTGGTCGTCGTCAACGCGGCCCAGACGGAAGATGCGCTGTTTGGCGCGCATGGCCTGGCCGACAGGCTGAAGCCAGGCGCGGTGGTCATCAGCTGCGCCACGATCGATGCGCAGAAGGCGGTGGAATTCGAGGCGCGCCTCGCGCCAAAGGGCATCTTCTACCTGGATGCCCCGATCTCGGGCGGCTCGGCCCGGGCCGCGAAGGGCCAGCTCAGCGTCATGGCGTCCGGCAGGCCGGATGCTTTCAGGCAGGCGGAACTGGCGCTCGACGCCATGGCCGAGACCGTGTTCCGGCTGGGCGACCGTGCCGGGCCGGGTTCGGCGATGAAGAGCGTCAACCAGTTGCTCGCCGGCATTCACATCGCCGCAACCGCGGAAGCCTTCGCATTCGGACTGGCCCAGGGCGTCGATGCCGACCAGATCATGCAGGTGATACCCCGTTGCGCGGGCTCGTCATGGATGTTCGAGAACCGTGGCCCCTACATCGCCGCCGGTGACTACCGGCCGCATTCGGCGGTCGACATCTTCGTCAAGGATCTGGGAATCGTCACCGACACCGCCAAGGGCGCTTCGCTCGACCTGCCCGTAGCGGCCGCCGCGCTCGCCCGGTTCAAGGAAGCTTCGTCGAACGGCCTCGGCCGGGAAGGCGATGTGGCGGTGGTCAAGCTCTACGCGCAAGCGAGCGGCATCGGCCTTCCCCCCAAGCGTTATGAGGAGAACTGACCATGCTGCTCGGCTGCATCGGCGATGATTTCACCGGCTCGTCCGACCTCGCCAACACGCTCGTCAAGGGCGGGATGGCGACGACGCAATATTGCGGCATCCCGAGCCAGGATGCTGACGCCGATGTCGAGGCGGGCGTGGTTGCGCTGAAGACGCGCAGCGTGCCGGTCGAGGACGCGGTGGCGCAGTCGCTGCAGGCGCTGGCGTGGCTGCAGAAGCAGGGCTGCCGCCAGTTCTTCTTCAAATATTGCTCGACCTTCGATTCGACCAAGGCCGGCAATATCGGTCCGGTCGCCGAGGCGCTGATCAAGGCGCTCGACGCGAAGCGTGTCGTCGTCTGTCCCGCATTCCCGGGCGCCGGGCGCACCATCTATCAGGGACATCTCTTCGTCGGCGACCGCCTGCTCAACGAGTCCGGCATGGAGGCCCATCCGCTCACCCCGATGACGGATCCCGATATCCGTCGCTGGCTGCAGCACCAGACCGGACTTTCCGTCGGTCTGGTTGCGTTTGCCGAAGTGCGCCGCGGCACTGAGGCCATTGCCGAGGCCTTGCGGCGGCAGGATGCGGCCGGCCATGCGCTGGTGGTCGTCGATGCGCTGCAGGACGAAGACCTGTTCGCTATCGGCCGCGCCGCCGCCGACCTGCCGCTGATCACCGGCGGCTCAGGCGTGGCGCTTGGCTTGCCGGAAAATTTCCGCCGGCAGGGTCTGATCGGCACCCGCATAGTGACGTGGGAGGGCATCGAGGGTCCAGGCGTTGTGTTCTCGGGTTCCTGCTCGCGGGCGACACGCGGCCAGGTGGCGCACTACCGCCGCGATCACCCGGCACTGGAAATCAATGCCGACGCGCTGATGGCGGGTGAGATGACCGTGGCAAAAGCATCCGCATGGATTGTGGAAAACCTCGCGGCCGAGCCGCTGGTGTTTTCCTCGGCGGAGCCGGATACGGTTGCCAAGGCGCAGGAAAGATACGGCCTCGCTGAGCTTGCCCACAAGATCGAGACGTTCTTCGCCGAACTCGCCGCCGAGGCGCGCAAGCTCGGCATCAGGCGCCTGGTGTCGGCTGGTGGCGAAACGTCCGGCGCCGTCGTGCAAGGGCTTGCCTGCGAGGCACTCCAGGTCGGTCCCGAGATCGATCCGGGCGTGCCGATGCTGCGCGTTGGCGGGCAGGAGTTTGGCCTTGCCTTGAAGTCCGGGAACTTTGGTGCTGAGGACTTCTTCACCAAGGCGCTGCGGATGCTCGAACGAGCGGAACGATGAGCGAAGAAGCAGAACTGCGTGAGACGATCTGCCGGATGGCGCGCTCGATTTTCGAGCGTGGCCTGACCGGCGGCGCGTCCGGCAACATCTCCGCCCGGCTCTCCGACGGGCGGCTCCTGGTGACACCGACCGGCACCTCGTTCGGCGATCTCGACCCGGGCCGCCTGTCGCTGCTCGACGGCGCCGGCAGGCTCGTCGGCGGTGATGCACCGACCAAGGAGATGCCGCTGCACGCCGCGTTCTACGAAACGCGCGGCGCAAAGGCGGGAGCGATCGTGCATCTGCACTCGACCCATTCTGTGGCGCTCTCCATGTTGCCGGAGACGGACCCCGACAATGTGCTGCCGCCACTGACGCCCTATTCGATCATGCGGCTCGGCAAGGTGAAGCTGTTGCCCTACTTCCGACCGGGCGATGCGGCTATCGGCAAGGCGATCCAGGGGCTTGCCGGCAAGCGTAGCGCCGTCCTTCTCGCCAACCACGGTCCCGTGGTCGCGGCCAAGGACCTCGAAGCGGCGGTCTATGCCATGGAAGAGCTGGAGGAGACGGCGCGCCTTGCGCTGCTCACGCGCGGCATGAAACCGAAGATGCTGACGCCCGAACAGGTCCGCGATGTCGTGGATCATTTCAATATCGAGTGGGATTGAACGTAATGAAGCTTCCGTTTTCAGCCAATCTCGGCTTCCTGTGGACCGAACTTGTGCTGCCCGATGCAGTGCGCGCAGCGGCCAAGGCCGGCTTCGAGGCGGTCGAGTTGCATTGGCCTTATGCCGTCGAGCCGTCGCTGCTCGGCCACGCACTTGCCGAAAGCGGCCTGCCGGTTCTGGGACTGAACACGTCGCGGGGCAACGTCGATGCCGGCGACTTCGGGCTTTCAGCCTTGCCGGGGCGTGAGAAGGAAGCGCGCGCTGCGATCGATCAGGCGATAGCCTACGCGACGGCGATCGGCGCGACCGCGGTGCACGTAATGGCCGGCAAGACCGATGGCCTTGCCGCACGCGACACCTTCACCGCCAATCTGCGCTATGCGGCGGACCAGGCGCGGACCGCCGGGATCACGATCCTGCTGGAGCCGCTCAACCACCACGACGTGCCGGGCTATTTCCTGGTCGACAACGCCACTGCTGCGGCGATCATCGAGGCGACGGGCCGCGACAACATCCGCATCATGTTCGATTGCTATCACGTCGGGCGTTCCGGAAAGTCCATTCTGGAAGAGTTCGACACCTATCGCCAATTCATTGGCCATATCCAGTTTGCGGCCGTGCCGGACCGGGGCGAGCCGGACACAGGCGAGGTGGACTACGCGAGTGTGCTGCCGAAGATGGCCGAGGCCGGCTATGCCGGTTATTTCGGAGCGGAATACAAGCCGCGCCGGTCGACCGACGAAGGCCTTGGCTGGCTTGCCGCCTGGCGTTGATCCCTGAACCCAGTATCGCCGAAGGTGAATGACATGACCGATCGCCCCTTGGACCTCGACCATCTGGTACCTGATACCATGCCGGCCCCGTTCGCGGCCTACAGCCATGGCGTCGTGGTGCGTGCCGGATCGGATATGGTTTTCTGTTCCGGCCAGCTCGGCATCGGCGCGGATGCCCATGTCCCAGAGGATGCGGAGGCCCAGGCCGAGCTCTGCTTCGAGAATGTCCGCTTGATCCTGGCGGCATGCGGCATGGACTTTGCGAATGTGGTCCGTATCAACGCCTTCGTTACCGACAGGGCACATATGCGGCCCTACATGGCGGTCCGCGACCGCCTGTTCCCGCAACCCGCGCCTGCGTCGACGCTGATGATCGTCTCCGGCTTCACGCGCGAGGAATTCAAGGTCGAGGTCGAGGTCGTCGCAGCGCGAGCATAAAGCCGCAACGACGAGCTATTGCAGCCAGTCTTGGCGCATCGCCCGGAAAGCGGATTCGCTTTTCGGGCGATGTGCTGTTGCACGGCCGCCGCCGCAATGGCGGCGACGCCTGCCGATCACTCCGCCTCGTCCTTGCCGGGTGCGGCCTGGTCGCGGCGGCCGTGCAGGATCTCGCGCTTGCCGACATGGTTGGGCGCGCCGACGATGCCTTCCTTCTCCATCCGCTCGACCAGCGAAGCGGCGCGGTTGTAGCCGATGCCGAGGCGGCGCTGGATGTAGGACGTCGAGCACTTCTTGTCGCGCAGCACCACCTTGACCGCCTCGTCAAAGATGGAATCGCCGTCCTCGGCCGCGACCGAACCCTTGTCGAAGACCGGGCTGTCGTCGGCCTCGGGTGCCTCGTCGTCCTCGTCGGCCGTCACGGTCTCGAGATATTCGGGCCGCCCCTGCGCCTTCAGATGCGCCACGACATGCTCGACCTCGGCGTCGGAAACGAATGGGCCATGCACGCGGGCGATGCGGCCGCCGCCGGCCATGTGCAGCATGTCGCCCTGGCCGAGCAATTGCTCGGCACCTTGTTCGCCCAGAATGGTGCGGCTGTCGATCTTCGACGTCACCTGGAAGGAGATGCGGGTCGGGAAGTTGGCCTTGATCGTGCCGGTGATGACGTCGACCGAGGGGCGCTGGGTCGCCATGATCAGGTGGATGCCGGCGGCGCGCGCCATCTGCGCGAGACGCTGGATGGCGCCTTCGATCTCTTTGCCGGCGACCATCATCAGGTCGGCCATCTCGTCGACGATGACGACGATGTAGGGCATCGGCGCGAGGTCGATTTCCTGCTCCTCGAACAGCGGCTCGCCGGTGCCCTTCTCGAAACCGGTCTGCACCGTCATCACGACCGTCTCGCCCTTGTCGCGGGCGCTAGCTGCGCGCTCGTTGAAGCCGTCGATGTTGCGCACGCCGAGCCGAGCCATCTTGCGATAGCGGTCCTCCATCTCGCGCACCGCCCATTTCAGCGCGGTGACCGCCTTCTTGGGATCGGTGACGACAGGCGTCAGAAGGTGTGGGATGCCGTCATAGATCGACAGTTCCAGCATCTTCGGATCGACCATGATCAAGCGGCACTCTTCCGGCTTCAGCCGGTAGAGCAGCGACAGGATCATGGTGTTGATGGCGACCGACTTGCCCGAGCCGGTGGTGCCGGCGACGAGCAGATGCGGCATCTTCGCAAGTTCGGCGATGACCGGCTCGCCGCCGATCGTCTTGCCCAGGCACAGAGCCAGCTTGCACGAAGTGTTGCGGAAGTCGTTGGATTCGATCAACTCGCGGAAATAGACCGTCTCGCGCGTCTCGTTGGGCAGCTCGATGCCGATGACGTTGCGGCCGGGCACGACCGCGACGCGTGCCGAGATCGCCGACATCGAGCGGGCGATGTCGTCGGCGAGGCCGATGACGCGCGAGGACTTGACCCCCGGCGCCGGCTCGAATTCGTAAAGCGTGACGACCGGACCGGGGCGGACATGGATGATCTCGCCGCGCACGCCGAAATCCTCGAGCACGCTTTCGAGAAGGTCGGCATTCTGCTCCAGCCGCTCCTGCGACATGTAGAAGCCCTGGCCTTCCGGCGGCTGCTGCAGAAGCTCCTCGGAAGGCAATTCGTAGTCGTCGCCAGACAGGAGCCGGGTCACCTTGCCTGCCATCGGCAGCGCCGGCTGGCGCGGGGCCGGCATGGTGATCTCCACGTTTTTGGCGGCCGGCGCGGGAGCCGTCGCAGTCTCGGCAATGGGTTCGGCCACGGCAGCGGTCACGGCGACAGGCGCTTCGGTCTGCTGTGGTTCGGCGACCATCTGGGCTTCCGGCTCGGCGGTGGCGACATTGGAATTGGCCGGTGCGACCTCGGTCAAGGCGGACGGCGCGTGCTGGCCGTAGTGGCATTCGATGACACGGAACAGCGCGGTGATGTCCGCAACCGGGGGCACGACCGGCTTCGGTGCCGGGCGGATCTCGATCTGCTTGAAGACGGCAGGGGCTGGCACGACCGGGGCAGGGGCTACCGGCGCGGGTGCCGCAGCCACTGGTGCCGGAACTGGCGCAACGCGAGCCAGAGCTGGTGCAGGCACAACAGCCGCTGCCTGCGCTGGTGCCACCAGCACGGATGCAACTGCCTCCGGTGCGACGGGCGCTGAAGCTTCGATCGTGTCGTGCGCCATGGCCTCGAAGAAGGCGTGGTCCGACAGGTAGGACCAGCGCGTTTCCAAGATGCTGGGGGTCGCCGCTTCGGCTTCAATGACAGCCGGCGCCTGCACGACGACGGGTGCCGGTGCGAAAATGGGCGCCTGCGCGACCACGGGCGCCGGGGCGACGCGCGTCGGCTGTGCCGACGGCAGGACCTGGGCTTTCTCGACGACGCGCTCCAGCGACGGCCGCGCGACGGCCGGCGCAGGTCGGGTCGCAACCGGCGCAGCCGCAGGCTGGGCGACTTGCGGGGTCGGGCGCTGGCTGTTCACCGAGGCCGCCGGTGCCGGTGTACTGGGCGCTGGCGCGGCGGGGGCCGCAGCCTGAACCGCCTGCTGCGGGGAGGCTGTCGCCGCCCCGGCCGGTGCCTGGTCGGCATCGGTCGGCTCGTCAATCTTCCTGAACTCGCGCTCGGGCGTGCGGGTAAAGCGCACGTTGGGCGCCAAGAAGAAATAATCCTGCCAGGTGGGGCTTTCGATGCCGCCGAACTTCGGGAAGGCGTTGCCGGCTTGGCCCTTCGGCTTCATGTAGGTCTGCTCGCTGCCATGGAGATTGACGACACGTCCGCCGGCGGCTGGCGCCTCAGGTCGCGAACCGGTCGACGGGGCCGGCTGATGCGCGTCGCCAGGCCAGGCGCCGAACTCGTCGAAACCATTCGTTTCGGCGTCATCCTGCGAGGCTGCGTTGGGAAAATTGGATCGAGGATAACTCGTGGATCGCATACTCGTGACTCGCCGGTGGAACGTCCCAAGAGCAATAGGAAGCAGTGGTTAACAGTTCCTTCCCGGATTGCATTCTGTTGCCGCGACGCGCCTCATCCACGGCGCTCGAATGACACATTAGAGATCTGAATTTGTTACAGAATTTTGTCCTTTGGTCGATTCCGACACAAGGAATCTTGCAGCGGTTTTAGCATTGGGCCACGGCCCGCGCGGAGGTTGGAAAATAGAGGTCCGAAGTGGCGGGCTTCGCCCGGCGTCACGAGGTCTCGGCCGCCTCTTCCAGGCTGACACGGCGCGAGTGATCCGCCGCGATCAGCATGTAGACCGCCGGCACCACGAACAGGGTGAAAGCCGTTCCGATTGCCAGTCCGCTGGCAATGACCAGACCCATGTTGAAGCGCGATACCGCACCGGCGCCGGTGGCGGTGATGAGGGGCACGACGCCCAGCACCATTGCTGCCGTCGTCATCAGGATCGGCCGCAGCCGGATGCCGCAGGCCTGCTCGATCGCCTCGCGCTTGGACTTGCCCTGCTCCTGCAGCATGTTGGCGAATTCGACGATCAGGATGCCGTGCTTGCTGATCAGGCCCATCAAGGTCACCAGCCCCACTTCGGTATAGATGTTGAGGCTCGCGTCGCCGATTCCGAGGCTGATGAAGATGAGCGCGCCGGCAATCGACATCGGCACCGAGACCAGGATGATGACGGGGTCGCGGAAGCTTTCGAACAGGGCCGCCAGCGCCAGATAGATGATGATCAGGGCGAAGGCGAAGGTGACCAGGAAGCCCGACGATTCCTGGATGTACTGACGCGACAGCCCGCCATAGTCGACCGAATAGCCCTGCGGCAGTGTGCGCTTGGCGAGATTCTGCAGGAAGTTCAGCGCGTCGCCCTGCGCTACGCCCGGAGAGGCCACGCCCTGGATCGTCGCGCTGTTGAGCTGCTGGAAGTGATTGATCGATTGCGGGATGGCTTCGGTGGTGATCGTGGCTATGGTCGACAGCGGGATCGGAACGCCGTTCACCGTGCCGACATAGTAGTTCATCAGCTGCTGGGCGTTGAGCCGGCTGGCTTGCTGGACCTGCGGGATGACCTTATAGGAGCGGCCGTCGAGGCTGAAATAGTTGACGTAGCCGCCGCCCAGCATGCCGCCGAGGGCTGCGCCGACATCGCTCATCTTCAGGCCGAGCTGCGCGGTCTTGTTGCGGTCGATCTCGAGGGTCGATTGCGGGTTGTCGATCTTGAGGTCGCTGTCGAGGAAGATGAACATGCCGCTCTTCAGGGCTTCCTGCAGGAAGCCCTGTGACGCCTGGTCGAGGCGGTCGAAGGATTCCGTCGTGCTCAGCACGAACTGGATCGGCAGGCCTTGGCTGCCGGGCAGGGGCGGCAACTGAAAAGCTGCGGCGCGTACGCCGGCGATGCCGTCGAGCTGCTTCTGGATCACCGGCTGCAGCTCGTTCGTTGTGCGGCTGCGCAGGTCCCACGGCGTGAACACCATGCCCCCGATCGACTGGCCTGGCGCGTCGATCTGGAACACATGGGCGGTTTCCGGATAGTCGGCGTAGATTTCGTAAACCTGCCGCGAATAGAGCAGCTTCTGCTCCAGCGTGGCGTTGGGCGCCGAGGTCGAAGAGGCGATGATGATGCCCGCATCTTCCTGCGGCGCCAGTTCGCCGCGTGCGCCGGCATAGAGGAAATAGATGCTTCCAAGCACGATCAGCGCAAAGGCCATTGTCACCGGGAGATAGTCGAGGCTGCCATGCAGCCAGCGTTCATAGCCCTCGCGCACCCGCGCGAAGGCGCGGTCGATGAGATCGGCCAGCCGGTCCTGCCAACCATGCCTTTCGGCATTGCGGGCTTTGAGAATGCGCGAGCACATCATCGGCGACAGCGTCAGCGCGACGATCGCCGACACGGTGACTGCGCCGACAAGCGTGAAAGCGAATTCGGTAAACAGTGCCCCCGTTAGCCCGCCCTGGAAGCCGATGGGGACGTAGACGGCCACCAGCACCACGGTCATGGCGATGATCGGGCCGCCAAGCTCGCGTGCCGCCATGATCGCGGCAGGCACCGGCTGGACGCCTTCGTCGATGTGTCGGTTGACGTTTTCCACGACGATGATGGCGTCGTCGACGACGAGGCCGATCGCCAGTACCAGCGCCAGAAGCGTCAGCAAGTTGATCGAGAAACCAAGCGGCAGCATCAGCGCGAAAGCGCCTATCAGCGACAGCGGGATCGCAACGGTCGGGATCAGGACCGAGCGCAGCGAACCCAAAAAGGCGAAGATGACCAGGGTGACGATCAACAGCGCCTCTCCGAGCGTCCAGATCACCTCGCGGATCGAACTGTTCACGAAATCGGTCGAGTCGTAGACGATAACGCCGCGCAAGCCCTCCGGCATTTGCGCCACAATGTCGGGGAAGACCGTGCGCACGCCTGATATGACCGACAAAAGGTTTGCGCCCGGGGCGACCTGGATGCCGATATAGACCGCCTGCTTGCCGTCGAAGGCGACCTGCGATTCATAGTCGTCGGCGCCGAGCGCTACAGTGCCCACGTCCTTGAGGCGCACGATGGCGCCGCTGGCCTGCTTGATGATGAGGTTGGCGAATTCTTCAGCGCTGTGCAGGCTGGTCGATGCTGTGAGGTTGACCTGCACCATCTGGCCCTTGGTGGTGCCGAGGCCGGCTATATAGTCGTTCTGCTGCAATGCTGCCGAAATGTCGGTTGCGGTCAGGCCGTAGGAAGCGAGCTTGGCCGGGTCGAGCCAGACCCTGAGCGCGAAGTTCTGGCCGCCCAGGATCTCGGCGGTTTGCACCCCGGGCACCGCCTGCAGCTTGGGCTGCACGACGCGGGTGAGATAGTCGGTAATCTTGTTGCGTGGCAGCACGTCGCTGTCGAAGCCCATGTACATCGCATCGATCGTCTGCCCGACCTTGACGCTCAGGACCGGCTGCTGGGCCCCTGATGGCAACTGGTTGATGACCGAGCTGACCTTGGTGCTGATCTCGGTCAGCGCCTTGTCGGCGTCGTAGTTGAGCCGGAGATAGATGGTGATGACGTTGACGCCGGTCGAACTCGTCGAGCTCATGTAGTCGATGCCGTTGGCCTGGGCGATGGCGTTTTCGAGCGGGGTGGCGATGAAGCCGGCGATGACGGCGGGATCGGCGCCGTAATAGGTCGTCGTGACGGTGACGACGGTGTTTTCGGTGCGCGGATATTGCAGCACCGGCAAGGAGCCGATCGCGCGCACGCCTAGCACGAGGATGGTGAGGCTGACGACGATCGCAAGCACCGGGCGGCGGATGAAAAGGTCGGTGAAATTCATCTGGTCTGACCGAGTTTCTGCTGCCTGTCGTCCTTCGTCTGGCTGCTTGCGCTATTTGTCGCTCGGCGTCGGATTGGGGTTGTTGGCCGGCTGGACGGTATTGTCGATATGGACGGGCGCGCCGTTGCGCAGCTTGAGCTGGCCGGCGGTGACGACGACGTCGCCGTCCTTGACGCCGCTGACGACCGCGACCTGGTCGCCGCGCGTCGCACCCGTGGTGACGAATATCTGCCGGGCGGAGAGCTGCGGCTGGCCGTTGGCGTCCTTGCCATTGTCGTCGACCAGATAGACGATGTTGCCGTAGGAATTGAAGGCGATCGCCGTTTGCGGCAGCGTGACGTATTTTTCCGGAGCGGCGGTGGTGACGTCGACGGTCGCAAACATCCCCGGCAGCAGCGCATCGTCGTCGTTCTGCAAGGTGGCGCGCAACTGGACGGTGCGGGTCGCCACGTCGATCTGCGAGTTGATTGCCGAAATCTGTCCGGGGAAGGTCCGGCCGGGGAAGGTGTCGACCTTTGCCGTCACGGGCTGACCGACCTTGATCTGCGCCAGCGCCTGCTGCGGCATGTAGAAATCGACATAGATCGGATCGAGCTGCTGCAAGGTGACGATCGGAGTGCCGGCAGCGAGATACTGGCCGAGATCGACCTGGCGGATGCCGAGGCGGCCTGAAAACGGTGCGGTGATCGACTTGTAGTCGACAAGGGCCTGCTGTTGCGCGACAAGTGCCTCGGCGTTCAGCAGATTACCCCTGTCGGTGTCGACCACCTGCTGGCTTATCGTCTTGCTATTCACCAGCTTGCTGTCGCGATCGTAGACAATCTTGGCCAGGGCGGCCGTCGCCTTCAGCGCCTCAAGCTTGGCAATGTCGTCGGCAGACGCCAGTTCGAGCAGCAGATCGCCCTTGTTGACGTCGGCGCCGGATTCGAAATGCACTGCCGACACAAGGCCGGCGACCTGGGGGCTGAGGCTGGCCCCGTTGACTGCACGCAGGCTGCCGACCGCTTCCAGTTGCGGTTGCCAGTCCTGCGAGGCGGCGACCGTTGTCGACACGGTCTGCGGCGGGTTGGCAAGCGAGGCCATCACCTTGCTGATCATTGCGGATTTGAACGCCTGAAAGCCGAAGACGCCTCCCAGGACCAACCCGGTGAGGACCAGCATGATGAGCATGCGCTTCAGCATCGCCAACTCTTCCCAAATAGGGTGAGTGTTCCTGCGTGGTCGCTTGCCGCAATGGACTTTTCAGTCGGCGGACATCGCACCAACAGCGAATAACGAACGAAAGCTTGGCAAGTTCCCGGTGAGGCCGGAGCTTCAACGAATGGCTGGGGCGCACCGCAACTCAGGCGTTCATGCTGTGCAGCGCGTCCCAATTCATGATCTCGATGCAACGCAGCGACGGCAGCCTGATGATGCCTTGCTCCTTGAGCTTCGAGAAGATACGCGACACCGTTTCGATGGTCAGGCCGAGATAGTCGCCGATATCCATGCGCGACATCGGCAGTTCGATCATGTTCGTGCCGCCCTGCCGTTCGGCCAGTTCGAGCAGGAATGCCCCGACCCGCTCACAGGCGGCCTGCCGGGCAAGGACCAGGAGATGGTCCTGGGCCCTGCCGAGACTCTGCAGCGCCAGCGACAGCAGTTCGCCCGACATTTCGGGATGCGAAGCGAGCGAAAACTTGCGGATGCCGCAATTGCTGATCGCCTCGGCACAAAAATGATGCCTGTCGTCGACTTCCAGGCCGAATGTCTCGCCGGGCAGGTGGAAAGAGCTGATCTGCCGGCGTCCGTCGGCGAGCAGGCGGTAGATGCGGATGGCGCCGAATTCGACCTGATAGATGCAGCCGGCGAGTTCATTCTGCCCGTAAATCTCGGTGCCCGCGGCGAAGAAATGGAGCGGCTGCGGCCGCGTCGGCAAGAGCGGTGCCTTGGCGGTGAACTCGCGAGTGGCGATCTTCGAGGCCGTGTAGGCGATCATGGTCAACTCCCGGTCGCCTCTCCGGGAACACCACTCGCGCAAATCGGGTTCCGGCAAAATCCGGTTATGTCCCTACGGGAAATTACGTAGGGCCGCTCGCTGGCCACCCTGAGGCGATGGCGTGCCCTACCGCCCTGATGAGCGAGACGCCGAGAAACGGCTTTGGCAGTACCGTCAGGCCCATGATGTCGGACGCGATCGAAGGTGCTGCCGCCAGCAGTACAACCGGCTTGCCAAGCCGTCGAAGGTCCTGCAGTTCGGTCGGCCGGGAGCGTGTCGCGTCTTCGTCGACAATGGCGCAGACGATGGATTGGTCGAGCGGCGAGGCCAATGCGTCGTCAAGCGTGACATGCGACTCGACGTCGAACCCGTCCGCCTCGAGCACGAACACCAGCGACCGCCGAAGCCCATGGTCCGGAGCGACGACAAGGATCATGCTGGCGGCGCTCAATTGAGGTCATCTCCCTGATGCCGGCGGAGGCCGGCTGACGGGGATAAATATGCGCTTTTTGTGGAGGCTTCGCCTTGCGCGAGGTCAAATCGCGCGGCCGGAATAGCCCGGACGATCTACGGATTCGGCCCATCGGGCGCAGCAAGATTTGCCGCCAGCGCCATGCGGACGAGATCGGGCAGGTTCCGTGCCTGCATTTTCGACATCACGTTTGCCCGGTGGACCTCGACGGTACGCGGACTGATCTTGAGATCATAGGCAATGGACTTGTTCGGCAGCCCGGCGACGATGCCCGTCAGCACCTGCCGCTCGCGTTCCGAAAGTTCGGCCAGCCGGGCCTGCAGCGTGGCGGCATCGTCGGCGTCCGGCGCCTTGTCGGCAAGGTGGTCGCCGGCCCGCTTGATCGCCTCGATCAGCACGTCGTCGGCAAAGGGCTTTTCGATGAAGTCGATGGCGCCGGCCTTCATGGCTTCCACCGCCATGGACACGTCGCCATGCCCGGTGATGATGATGGTCGGCACCGTCGCATGTACCGATCGCAACGTGTGCAATAGTTCGACGCCGGTCATGTCGGGCATGCGCAGATCGGTCACCAGGCAGCCGTTGCGCAGACCCGGCGCCGCTTCCATGAAATTTCTAGCGGATTCGTGCGCGCGCACTGTGAAGCCGGCCGTGGTGAGCAGGAACGCCAGCGACTTCCTGACCTGCTCGTCATCGTCGATGATATGGACGACATAGTCACCGATATCCATGCTGCTCGTCCCCGACGGCGGGAAAGGTCAGACGGAACGTCGCGCCGCCGTTTTTGTTCCGGCCGGCGGAAATGGCACCTCCGTGCGCCTCCACGATGCGCTTGGAAATCGACAGGCCTATGCCCATGCCTCCCGGCTTGCTTGTCACGAAAGGCCTGAACAGCTGTTCAGCGACCTCGTCGGGAATGCCGCATCCGGTGTCCGATATTTCGACCACGACCGTCCTGTCGCCATTGCTGACGGTGCGTACGACAAGGTCGCGGACGTCGCTGTCGCGCATCGCCTCCATCGCGTTGCGCATCAGGTTGATCAGAACCTGCTGGATCTGCACGCGATCGGCCATGATCTTGGCCGGGCCCGGCGCGAACTCGAAGATTGACCTGACATTGCGCTCGCGCGAGCCGACAAGCGCCAGCGCGCCCGCCTCCTCGACCAGCCGGCGGATATCCTCGGGCTTCCTGTCCGTTTCACCCCGGGTCACGAATTCGCGCAGATGCCGGATGATCTGGCCGCCGCGCAAGGCCTGGCTTGCTGCATCCGTGAGCGCACCGCGCATTTTCGACGCGACAGCATCGTCCACGTCGCGCAGGAGCAGGATGCACCCCTGGATGTAATTGGCGATGGCCGACAGCGGCTGATTGAGTTCATGGGCCAGGGTCGAAGCCATTTCGCCCAGTTCGTTGAGCCGCGCCAGCCTGGCCAGTTCGCCCTGGATTTCCTGCAGCCGCGCAGCCGATTCCTCGCGCTCCGTCAGGTCGCGGATGAAGCCGGTGAAGAAGGTCTTGCCGCCGGATTGCATTTCCGCGACCGCCAGCTTCATTGGAAAGGTCGAACCGTCCTTGCGCTTCCCGATCACCACCCGATCGACGCCGATGATACGCTTCTCGCCGGTGGCAAGATAACGTTCGATATAGCCATCATGCTCGCTGTGGTAGGGTTCGGGCATCAGCAGGCGAACATTCTGGCCGACGGCTTCGGCCTGCGTGTAGCCGAACTGGCGCATGGCCGCGGCGTTGATCGACATGATCGTGCCGTCGCTCTCGATCATCACGGTTGCATCGAGGATCGTGTCGAGAATGGAACGGAGATGGGCCTCGCGTGCCTGAAGTGCGCTTTCCGCGCGATCCATGGCGCGGTAGGCTCGGTGGAGCATCTCACCCAGCCAGGCGATGGTCAGGCCGGTTCCGCCAAAGACGATGAGCTCCACGGCGTTGTAGGACAGATGCGGCTGAACGCCCGAGAGATAGAGCGTGCCCGCCAGCGACAGGCCGATAGCCACGATCCCCGGGCCGATGCCGCCTGCAATCGAGGCCACGAGGATGGCCGGCAGAAAGAGGATGTAGATGGCCCGGCCGTCGAGCAGCCCCTGCAGGCCGAAACGAACGACGAAGGCGGCGGCGACAGCCAGGATTGCGACGAGGTAGCCGGCCGCACCCTCGAAACTGCGCAAGGAGAACGGTTGCAGGAGACTGCGTTTGGGGCTCGAAACATCTCTTGCCGGCATGGTGCGGCTGCCATCTTTCGAGAGCTTTGTCTTGCGGGTTGTTCACGCGACCGGGAGACGGGCAATAGATCGACAAATAGCGCGCGGAAACGGCAAGGAAAGCCGGGCCAAGCGGATCTGGGCGGTGAAGTTGATCATCCTGCGCGGTTTCACGTCGTGGTTGCCGCTGCTGCCGGGCCTGTGGCGGATCCGGCGCGAGAGGCGGGGCAGCGGTCATGCGGCATGGATCGCCCGGCGTGGAAGCCTTCGACGCCGGGCATGCAAGGCTGTCTCGCGGTCGAAGAACCAGCGTTTGGTCGTCTCCGAAACCACGATGTACAGGAATGTGATTGCGACCACGCCAGCCATGACCGAGATGGGCAGTGGGATGAAGCCGAACAGGCCAGCTTGGGGCAGGTAGGGGATCGCAATCGCCAGCATCCCGACGCCAAGCGTGAGCCAGCCGAGCAACGGACTCGGCCGGCTCGACCAGAATGCCTTGTGCGTGCGCACGATGAGCACGATGGCGAGTTGGGTCAGTAGGGACTCCACGAACCATGCAGTTCTGAAGGTATCGGCAGTCGCGTGCAGGACCAGCAGCAGAAAGCCGAAGGTGAGGAAGTCGAAGACCGAGCTGATCAGGCCGAAGCTGATCATGAAGCGGCGAACGAAGCCGATATCCCATCGCCGCGGTTTGGCGATCTGCTCGGCGTCGACATTGTCGCCGGCAATCGCCAGCGAGGGCATCGACGACAACAGGTTGTTGAGCAAGATCTGCTTGGCCAGCAGCGGCAGGAACGGCAGGAACATCGAGGCGAAGGCCATGCTGAACATGTTGCCGAAATTGGCGCTGGTAGTGATCGAGATGTATTTCATCGTGTTGGCGAAGGTGCGTCGGCCGTCGTCCACACCGCGCAGCAGGACGCCGAGATCCTGCTTGAGCAGGATCATGTCGGCAGCTTCGCGGGCTACATCGACCGCGCTGTCGACCGAGACGCCGATGTCGGCTGCATGCAGGGCAGGGGCATCGTTGATGCCGTCGCCAAGATAGCCGACGCAATGGCCGCGCATGCGCAGCGCCTCGACGATGCGTTCTTTCTGGTTGGGATCGATCTCGACGAACAGGTCGGTGTGCGGCGCAAGTCCAAACAGCGCGTTCCTGGTCGTCCGTGACAATTGCTCGCCGGTGATGATCCGCTCGGCGCGCAGCCCCACAGCCTGGGCGAGGTGGGCGGCGACATAGCGATTGTCGCCGGTTATCACCTTGACGCTCACGCCGCGCCTGGCAAGGGCGGCCAGCGTTTCCGGCACGTCAGCCTTGGGCGGATCGAGGAAGAGAAGGAACCCGGCGAACGACAGGCCGGTTTCATCATCCCTGCCGTGGGCCTCCTGTTGCTCGAGGTGGCGGATCGCCACTGCCAGCACGCGGTAGCCCTGGGAGCTCCACTCCTGGAACTTCTGCTCGATCCCGCGCCGCTGCGCCTGGTCGAGCGCGGCATCGCCTGAGGGGGTGCGAACGCTTGTGCAGGCTTCCAGCACGTTTTGCACCGCGCCCTTGCAGATCAAGAGGCCACCGCCATCCTTCGTCCTCACCACGACGGACAGCCGCTTGCGGATGAAGTCGTAGGGAACCTCCCGAACCTTGGAATATGGCTGCAGGCCGGTGCCCGCGTCGGGCGTGGCAGCGATGGCCTCGTCGAGCGGGTTCTTGAGCCCGGTCTGCAGCGTCGCATTGAGCCGCGCCCATAGCAGGATGTCCGCCGACGTCTTGCCGTCCACGTCGAGCCAGCCGTCGAGATGGATCACGCCTTCGGTCAGCGTACCGGTCTTGTCGGTGCACAAGATGTCCATGCTGCCGAGGTTCTCGATCGCTTCGAGGCGTCTGACGATTACGCCGTTGTCGGCCATGGCGCGCGCGCCCTTGGCCAGCGTCACGCTGATGATGGCCGGCAGCAGTTCCGGCGTCAGCCCCACCGCCAGCGCCAACGAGAACAGCAGCGACTCGATCAACGGCCGGTGCAGCATCAGGTTGACGAAGAAAACCACGATGACGATAGCCAGCATGATCTCGGTCATCAGGTAGCCGAACTGGCGGATGCCCCTGGCAAAATCGGTTTCCGGCACCTTGCGCATGATTGCCGCTGCTATCCCGGCGAATTCGGTTTTGTCGCCAGTGTGGACCACGAGTACCGTCGCCATACCGCTACGCACCGACGTGCCGGTGAATACGGCATTGCTGCGCTGGGCCAGGGTCGCGCCCGGAGCAGACTGGCCGGGTGTCTTCACCACCGGAAAGGTTTCGCCGGTCAGCGTTGCCTCGCTGACGTTGAAATCCTGTGCCTGAATGATGATGCCGTCCGCCGGGACGAGATTGCCTGCCGACAGCCTGACGATGTCGCCGGGGACAATCTGGTCGGCGGGGATGCTGGTTTCTGCGCCGTCGCGCAGCACCGTGCTCCGCTGCGCGATACGCCCCTTCAGGGCCTCCATGGCCTTCGAGGCGCTGTATTCTTGCGTGAAACTCAAAATGCAGCTCGCCAGCACGATCACGCCGATGATCGCCGCCTCGTTGACCTCGCCGACCACTGCCGAAACGATCGCCGCAAACACCAGGATCAGCACCAGCGGACTGCGGAACTGCCGGGCAAAGGCGGCAAGTGCCGTGGTGCGCGATGCCTGCTCGACCGTATTGGGACCGTATCTGCCGAGGCGTTCCCGTGCGGCCGCGCCGGACAGCCCGTTTTCGTTCGACTGTAGTTCGCCAAGAAGGGCGGCGGCTGGCTGCGACCAGTAGACGTCGTCGTGACCGCCTGGCCCGGCAGTTGCGACAACAACAGTGGATGCAGCGGCAGCGGGGCCTTTCATGATCGAACGCCCGCGCCAACAAGCGGCTGGTGTGGCGCTACCACCAATTGCCCTGCACTCAAGGCGAGGCAATGTTTGGTCAGGATGCGCATGGAGGTCTCCTGAAAGATCAGGTTCAACGCTGATCCAGCATGTCCTTTCTGGGCCGCGTGGCATTGACCGGGATCAATGCCGCGTCACGCGCGAAGGCCTTCCGCCTCTTGGGCCGCAAAACGCCTCGGCTTCTTCAGGGCAATCGTGAAAGCGCTTCGAGTTGGGGCGGAAGCTGCAGGCTGGGGTAGAGTCCCGATATCGTCTTGACCGTCGCTCGGGCGCCGGTCAGGTCGCCGGCGAGAACCTGTCGCATCGCGGCGAGGACCAGCACCTCGGCGCGGTTGGGCGAGACGGTGCGCAAGCTGTCGATTTCGGCCTGGGCCGCGGCGAGATCGCCTGCCCTGAGCAAGCTTGCTGCGAGCGCAATCCGCACCTCCTGATCCCCAGGGTGTGCGGCGACCGCTTCGCGCAGGATCGGTACGGCGGCGGCGTCGCGCCGCTGCCTCCCCAGTTGTGCGGCAAGGTCCATGGCGATGCGACTGTCGCCAGGGTTCCTGGCAAAGGCGGAGGTGAGAATCGATGTCGCCTCTGCTGCATCGCCGAGTGCGTCGGCGATACGTGCGCGCATCAGCCAGGCGTCGACCAGTTGCGGGTCCATCAACACGGCTTCGGCGAAGGCGGCCCTGGCAGCGTCCCAGTTGCGCGTCGTCAGCGCCAGGCCGCCGATGGCAAGCTGTCCCTCGGGGAAGTCGGAATTGGCGGTCATCGCGGCCTTCATCTCGGTCAGCGCCGCTTCGAGCACGGTGCGCTGGGCAACTGGGAGGTCGCCGGGCGGGACATTGGCGAGTTCGAGCGCAGCGGCGACGCGAACGGAAGCGCTGGGGTCGCCAAGCAGCGGTTGCAGCCGGTTGACCCGTTCGGCCGGGCTCGTGCTGCGCCACAGCCTGATTGCCGCTTCGCGGACCAGTTCGCTGTTGTCGGCGAGCAGTGGGGCGAGTGCGGCTGCGGTCGCCCCATCGGCCTGGTCGGCCATCTCCCTGACGGCCGTGGCCCGCGCGATTGCGGGCTGGCTTGCGTCGCGGGCGATCGCCGCCAGCTTCTCGATCATCTTGCCATCCAGGCCATCCCGGCGCGCGCTGGCCAAGGTCTCGCCATAGGCGAGCGTAGACGACACCCTCTGCGGCGCCCATTGCTTGATAGCGTCAGCCGCCCAGGCCGCCTTCTGGCCGGTATGGCAGGAAAGGCAGGCATCGGGCGAGCCGGCCTTTTGCGACAGCAGCGGGTCCGGCACACGGAAGAAATGATCGCGCCTGCCGTCGACGACCATGTAGTTGCGCTCGGGCATGTGGCAGCTGACGCATTCGGCGCCCTTGGTGCCCGGTGTGTGGTGGTGATGCGATGGCGCATCGAAGACCTTGCGCTTCAATGACGGAAATTCCGCGCGGCCCGTCTCGTTGTGGCATTGCGTGCAAACGGCGTTGCCGGCTGCCACCAGTTGTCCCGAATGGGGATCGTGGCAGTTCGTGCAGGTGACGCCCTTCTGGAACATCTTCGACTGCATGAACGAGCCAAGCACATAGACTTCGTCGCGTTGCTGGCCGTCGGGGAAATAGAGCCGGTCTTCCAGCGTTGAGAGTGCGTAGTGATTGCCGAAAGGCGCCTGCGGCGGCGAACTGTCGGGCCCGAGCGCCTGGCGCCTGGAATGACAGGGTCCGCACATGTTCGCCTCGATGGCCTGTTTGCCGGTGGCGGCCGGGTGCTGCCAGCCATGCGCATCGACGCCGGAGAATTTCGAGGGATCGGTGCTCACCTTTCCCGCGGCTAGCGCCGCCCAGGCAAGATGCGCCTCGGCCGGGCCGTGGCAGGCCTCGCAGCCGACCGAAAGCTCGCTCCACTGGCTGTTGTAGCCGGGCGGCCTGGGCGCAAAATTCTTGTGGAAGTCGGTCTGGTGGCAGACCGCGCAGCGCGCCTGCCAGTTCTTGTACGGTCCCGACCAATGCAGGCCGTTGCCGGCCCGAACGTCGTCGTTGGGGTAAAGGTGGAACCAGCGCCGGGCGGTGGTGTCCCAGGCGATGTCGAGCGCTTGCAGCCGGCCGCCGTCGAGTTCCACCAGATATTGCTGCAGCGGCGCTACGCCGATGGCATATTTGATCTCGAAGACGGCAGCCTTGCCGTAGGGGCCGTCGGTTTCGACGAAATAGCGCCCGTTCTTCTGGAAGAAGCGCGACGATAGCCCTTTGTGCTCGAAGCGCGCATCGTTGAAATCCCCGAGCATGGTCTGCGGTGAGGGCAGCTTGAGCGCCCAGCTGTGGTGGGATTGTGACCAGGCACTTGCCTGTTGCTGATGGCAGCTGACGCAGGATTGCGAACCGACGAAGCCGGGCGCTTCGGCGCTCGCCGCCGCCGTCAGCACAACGAGCAGCAGCATGGCCGCGTATGCGGTCTTCACGGCTGGAATGAGCTTGGCGGGGAGGTTCCGCATATCACCTTTCCAGAGACAATCGATAGGTACGAAAGTTATGGAAGGCCGCTGCTCAATGAGTTGAGCGCGACAGCAGCGGATAGACCGTTGATTTCTTCAATACGCCCCTGCGGGTCGTGGTTCAAGCTGATGGAGCGGGCCCACCGTACCGGCGTTGCTGGGCAGCGCGCATTGACTGGGATCAATGCGCTTTCCGCCGATTGGCTTTATCTGCTTGCCACGAGGTTTCTATCTCAGGAGGTAAGCATGCTGCTCTCCAGAATCTCCCAATCTTTGAAGCAATTGTCGCCAGCCTCCCTGCTGGCCGCCTTGATCGTTGCGGCCAGTCCGGCCAGTGCCGAGGATAGAACCCCACCTCCAGGGGCGCCCGACGCCACGACCACCATCGACGGACGCTACCTGCCCAATCCGCCGCCGCCCTTCGGCGGCAAGATCAATCTCAATGCCTATCAGTCGAAACCCTTCTGGCCGCCGCGCATCGTGCCGCCAAAGGGCGCGCCCAACGTACTCCTGATCATGACGGACGATGTCGGCTTCGGCGCTCCGAGCACCTTCGGCGGCGTCATTCCGACACCGGCCCTCGACCGGATCGCCCAATCCGGGCTGCGCTATACCCAGTTTCATTCGACCGCCCTGTGCTCGCCGACGCGCGCAGCACTGATCACCGGGCGCAATCATCATTCGGTCGGCTACGGGCAGATCTCGGAAACGGCGACGGGCTTTCCCGGCTATGACAGCATCATCGGCCCTGAAACGGCGACAATCGGCACCATTCTGAGGGAGAACGGCTACGCCACCTCCTGGTTCGGCAAGGACCACAACACGCCGGCCTTCGAAGCCAGCCAGGCTGGCCCCTTCGACCAGTGGCCGCAGGGAATGGGGTTCGATTATTTCTACGGCTTCGTCGGCGGCGACACGAGCCAGTGGCAGCCTAATCTCTTCCGCAACACGACGGCGATCTACCCTTATCTCGGCCATCCCGGCTGGAACCTGACCACGGCGATGGCGGACGAGGCCGTCGCCCACATCAAGATGCTGAACGAGGTCGATCCGGCAAAGCCGTTCTTCGTTTATTACGTGCCGGGGGGCACGCACGCCCCGCACCACCCGACGCCGGAATGGGTCGACAAGATCACTTCCATGCATCTGTTCGACAAGGGCTGGAATGAACTGCGCGATACGATCTTCGCCAATCAGAAGAGGCTTGGCGTGATCCCGCAGGAGGCACAGCTCACGCCTTGGCCGAGCGACCTGCTCAAGAACTGGGACAGCCTTTCGCCCGATGAGAAGAAGCTGTTCATCCGGCAAGCCAATGTCTACGCCGCCTATCTCGCCTATACCGATCACGAGATCGGCCGGGTGATCCAGGCGGTCGAGGATGCCGGCAAGCTCGACAACACGCTGATCATCTACATCAGCGGCGACAACGGCTCGAGCGCCGAAGGCTCGCCAAACGGCACCCCAAATGAAGTCGCCCAGTTCAACAGCGTCGAGGTGCCGGTCGCCGACCAGCTGAAGTATTTCTACGACGTCTGGGGCACCGACAAGACCTACCCCCATATGGCGGTCGGCTGGACCTGGGCCTTCGACACGCCCTACAAATGGACCAAGCAGGTGGCCTCGCATTTCGGCGGCACCCGCCAGGGCATGGCGATATCCTGGCCGGAGAAGATCAAGGATGCCGGCGGCATCCGTGACCAGTTCCATCATGTCATCGACATCGTGCCGACGATCCTGGAAGCAACGGGAATTGCCGCGCCTGTGATGGTCAATGGGATCGCCCAGAAGCCGATCGAGGGTGTGAGCATGGCCTACGCCTGGAATAAGGCCAATGCGAATGCGCCGACTCGTCACGAGACGCAATATTTCGAGATGTTCGGCAATCGCGGCATCTACAACAATGGCTGGTACGCCAACACGGTACCGATCAGCCCGCCCTGGCTGCTTGGCGCGACGCCCGATCCAGACGTCATGAATGCCTACAAGTGGGAACTCTACGACCTGACGAAGGACTGGACGCAGAACGACGACCTCGCGGCCGCCAACCCCGACAAGCTTAGGGAATTGCAGGATTTGTTCCAGGTCGAGGCGTCGAAATACCAGGTCTTCCCGCTCGATAATTCGCTGGCGACGCGCATGGTCACGCCGCGGCCGAGTGTTACCGCAGGCAGGTCGGAGTTCACCTATTCGGGCACCTTGACCGGGATTCCCATGGGTGATGCGCCGCAGCTTCTGGGGACGTCCTACACGATATCAGCCGATGTCGAGGTGCCCGAGGGCGGCGGCGATGGAATGATCCTGACGCAGGGCGGTCGCTTCGGCGGCTACGGCTTCTACCTGCTCAAGGGCAAGCCGGTCTATGTGTGGAACCTGCTCGACCTGCAGCGGGAATGCTGGGAGGGCAAGGATGCCCTGACGCCGGGCAAGCACACCCTGACCTTCGAACTGGACTATGACGGGCTCGGCTTCGCCACGCTTGCCTTCAACAACACGAGCGGCATCGGTCGCGGCGCCACCGGTACTCTCAAGGTGGACGGCGAGGTGGTGGCGACCAAGGAGATGGAGCAGACGATCCCGCTTATCCTGCAATGGGACGAAACCATGGACATCGGCTCGGATACCGGCACGCCGGTAGACGACATCGACTACAAGATCCCGTTCGCCTTCGACGGCAAGATCGACAGACTGACCATCGACATCAATCGTCCGAAACTGTCGCCTGCCGACATGAAGCGGCTGGCGGAAGGTGCCCAGCGCAGCAATTCCTCCAGTGAATAGAGGCGGACCTGCCACGACTGGAGACTGGGGTGGCCGCAAGCCATCCCAGTCTCTCGCAGGGCGCGGGCGCAATGGTTTGACGACCGTTCAAGGCGAGAGCATGCTCGGCCGCTTCAACCAGGGGGTATCTGAATGTCGGCTCTGTCGGGCTGGACGCGTTGGGTGCCGGGACTGACCACCCTGAGAGGGTATGAGGCGGCCTGGTTGCGCCACGACATATCAGCCGGGCTGGTTCTGGCGACCATGCTGGTTCCTGTCGGCATCGCCTATGCGGTGGCGTCCGGCGTGCCCGGTATATACGGCCTCTACGCGACGATCGTGCCGCTCCTGGCCTACGCGCTGTTCGGCCCCAGTCGGATCCTTGTCCTGGGGCCGGATTCGTCGCTGGCCCCTATCATCCTCGTCGTCGTTGTTCAGCTCTCTGGTGGCGATCCTGCGCGTGCCATCGCCGTGGCGAGCGTGATGGCGATCGTGTCCGGCACAGTCTGCATCCTTGCCGGCGTGGCGCGACTGGGCTTCATCACCGAGCTTCTGTCCAAGCCGATCCGCTATGGCTACATGAACGGCATTGCGCTGACGGTGATGCTCAGCCAGCTGCCGAAATTCTTCGGCTTCAAGATCGAGGGTGACGGGCCGCTGCGGAGCTTCTGGGCCATCGTCGAATCGCTCCTGGCGGGCAAGACCAATATGGCCGCCTTTCTGGTCGGCGCCGGCACGCTGGCGCTGATCCTGCTTCTCAAGCGCAGCCGCCGCCTGCCGGGTATCCTGATCGCGGTGACCGCCGCCACCATAGTGGTCGGCTTGCTGGACCTCGGAGCGCGCGCCAATGTTTCCGTCCTCGGGCCGCTGCCGCAGGGCCTGCCGGCCTTCACCATCCCGTGGATCAGCGGCGCCGACCTCGTCCCGATCCTGGTCGGCGGCTGCGCGGTCGCCCTCGTTTCCTTCGCCGACACCAGCGTGCTGTCGCGCAGTTATGCGGCAAAGACGGGCGCCAATGTCGATCCGAACCAGGAGATGATCGGGCTTGGGGCGGCCAACCTGGCCGCCGGGTTCTTCCAGGGCTTTCCGATCAGCAGTAGCTCGTCACGCACCCCGGTTGCAGAGGCCGCCGGCGCCCGCACCCAGTTGACCGGCGTCGTCGGCGCGCTTGCCGTCATGGTGTTGCTGCTGGCGGCGCCGAACCTGCTGCAATACCTGCCCACCAGCGCGCTCGCCGCGGTGGTGATCGCCTCGGCTATTGGCCTGTTCGAGATTGCCGATCTCCGACGCATCTACCGCATCCAGCGATGGGAGTTCTGGCTGTCGATCGCCTGTTCCGTCGGCGTTGCCGTATTCGGCGTCATTCCCGGGATTGGCCTCGCCATCGCGATTGCCGTCATCGAATTCCTCTGGGACGGCTGGCGCCCGCATTCTGCGGTGCTCGGCCGCGCCGCAGGCATCCAGGGCTACCATGACATCACGCGCTATCCCGATGCCCGCCGGATACCCGGGCTGGTGCTGTTTCGCTGGGATGCGCCGCTGTTCTTCGCCAATGCCGAGCTGTTCAAGGAGCGCGTGCTTGCCGCCGTGGCGACATCGCCGACGCCGGTCGTCTGGGTGGTCGTGGCGGCCGAGCCGGTCACCAGCGTGGACGTGACCGCGGCCGATATCCTGGCCGAACTGGACCAGGCGTTGCAGGCGGCCGGCATCGAACTCTGCTTTGCGGAGTTGAAGGATCCGGTGCAGGACAAGCTCAAGCGCTTCGAGCTGTTCGTCCGGCTCGGCGAGGCCTCCTTTTTTCCAACGGTTGGGGTGGCTGTGAAGCGCTACCTCGCCACCCACCCGGTGGATTGGGTGGACCATCAGCACTGAAGCTTCGCCGAGGCCGGTCAGAAGGTATCCGGCACCCAATGGCGCGCGTATTTGGGCTCCTCGTAGCCTCCCGAATCCTGGCGCTTGGGCAGCTTGATCTTGCGACGCGGCAGCTCCTTGTAGGGCACCTGCGAGAGGATATGCGAGATGATGTTGAGCCTGGCGCGCCTCTGGTTGTCGGCGTTCGCCACATACCAGGGCGCCCAGTCGGTGTCGCTGGCCTCGAACATGGCGTCGCGAGCGCGGGAATAATCATACCAGCGGCTGTAGGACAGAAGGTCCATGTCGGAGAGCTTCCATATCTTCTTCGGATCGGTGATGCGCTCTTCTATCCGGCGCGTCTGTTCCTCCGGGCTGACCTCCAGCCAGTATTTGAGCAGGATCACGCCGGACTTGACGATGGCCCTTTCGACGCCGCCGACGGCCGAGAGGAAGCGGGTCGCCTGGTCTTCGGTGCAGAAGCCCATCACCCGCTCGACGCCTGCCCGATTGTACCAGCTGCGGTCGAAGATCACGATCTCGCCCCCTGCTGGAAGGTACGGCAAATAGCGCTGAATCATCATCTGCGTCTTTTCGCGATCCGACGGCGGCGGCAGCGCGATGACGCGGAACACGCGCGGGCTGACCCGATCCATGATGGCCTTGATGACGCCGCCCTTGCCGGCCGCATCCCGGCCCTCGAACACGACGCAGATCTTGGCGCCCGACTGCTTCAGCCATTCCTGCAGCTTCACGAGTTCGACCTGGAGCTTCTCCAGTTCGCGGTCGTAGTCCTTGCGGGAGATCTTGTCGCCTTCGTCATGCGTGTCGCTCTTCTGGCTCTTCTCGTTCTTCTCGCTTTTGTCGCTTTTGTCGTTCTTGTCGTGTTTGTCCTTCTTGCCGTGCATCGCATGTACCTCCCAGCATTCAGGGGCCTGGACGATCCAGGACCCGGTGTGAAGATCCGATATTTTTCAGTGCCATGGCAGCGCCCTGCAGCCGCAGCATGGTGTCGCCGTCGCTTCGGCCCGGATCGGTGATCGCGTAGAAGATCGCACGCCTGAGTACGCGCACCGGCTCGTCGGGAAAGTCCGTGCGGATTCGCAAGGCCAGATCCTGCGGCCCCTCGGCCTTCCGGGCCAGGGCATCTATAGCCTGGGAAAGCTGTTCGACATGCGCTGCGATCATGTTCGAGGCTCCGTGGTTGGACTGTCGTTGGCTGCGTCCGGTTTCGGCAGGGCGGAAAGCTCTTTGGCGGCCTGCCGCAACGTCGGATAGATCGGCATGGCCTCACCGGTGAATCCGCGTCGACTACGCCAGCGAGCCCATTCGGTCTGCCGGCCGGCGCCGACGAGGCGGATACCGCGGCCCTCCAGAATCGTGGCGATCTCCTTCAGCTCGAACATGCCGCTGACATCGACCTTGGTGACCGGCAGCAGGTCCAGGATGACCGCCTCGACCGGGATCTCCTGATGGGCGATCGCAGACATGCATTCCTTGCGGAAGTAACCGGCGTTGAAGAACACCAGCGGCCCGTTGCAGCGGAGGATGACTACGCCAGGGGTCGGGTGCGCGCCCGCGTGCCGTGTCAACGAATGGAAGCCGGGGAAACCCTCGACCCGCCCGAGCTCCTCGATGCTTGGCCGCGCCGACAACTGGATGAAGCGCAGAACGGCGAGCACGACCGCGAGCAGTACGCCGCGGGTCACGCCGAGGCCGATGACGCCCGCCGTCGCCAGCACCGATATTGCAGCCTCGAGGCGGTCGGCCTGCCAGATCAGGCGCAGTGTCCTGAGGTTCAGAAGCGACAGGCCAGCAAAGACGAGCACCGCGCCGAGGGCTGCCACCGGCACGAAGCGCAGGGGCCATGTGAAGAACAGCAGGACCACGGCCACGGCGGCGGCGGCGACGAGCCCGGCCATGTGGGTACGTCCACCGGCGGCGTCGGCGACGGCGGTGCGCGAGTCGGCGCCACTGACGGCAAAGCCATGGGTGAATGCTGCCACGATGTTGGACGCGCCGAGGGCGGCGAACTCCTGGTCGGCATTGACCTCATAGCTGTTCTTGGAGGCGAAGCTGCGCGCCGTGAAGATGAGGCTGGTGAAGCTGACGAGTGCAAGTCCTCCAGCGTCGACAAGCAGGTCGGGCATGGCGGCCCAGTCGACTGCCGGGAAACTGGGCAATGGCAGCCCACCCGGCACGACGCCGAGCGTGTCAACGCCGGCAGAATTGAGTTGCAATAGGGCCACGGCGAGGGCTGACGTGACCATCACCACGATGGCGGCCGGAAGCGCCGGGGCGAGGCGCGGCGAAAGCCCGGCCACGGCTAGAGCGGCGAGGCCCACCAGCAGGGTCGGCAGGTGCGTCTCCCCGATCCGGTCGCTGACCTCGGCCAGGAGCGGTATGAAGCCATGGCTCGTCACCGTAAAGCCGAGCAGCTTGCCGACCTGGCCGAGCATGATGGTGATCCCGATCCCGTTGAGCAGGCCCACGAGAATGGGCCGCGACAGGAAGTCGGCCAGCGCGCCGAGGCGGAACAGGCTTGCTGCGATGCAGATCAGCCCCGCAAGCAACGTCAGCATGCCGGCCAGCGCGGCATAGCGGGCGGGATCGGCTCCGGCCAAGGGCGCGACGGAGGCGGCGATCACCGCGCAAGTCGCCGCATCGGGGCCGACGATCAACTGCCGCGAGCTTCCGAAGACCGCATAGGCCAGCAACGGAAACAGCGATGCATAGAGACCTATTTCCGGCCTGAAGCCGGCAAGGCCGGCATAGGCGATGCCGACAGGGACCGCCACCGCCGCAACGGCCAACCCGGCGCGGATGTCGCTGCCGAGATTGGCGCGGTCGTAGTGGAGCAGCGCAGGGAGGCCCGGGGCCCATCGGTCGAGCTGCGGCAGCGTGCGCCCTACAGGGCCGCCGCTCATGGGGCGGCCTCGGCCGGAGGCGAATCCTGATGCCGCACCGACGCATAGGTCGAGGCGCTTCCGGTGTACGAGGCAAGCAGCGCGGTCAGCACCGAAATGGCAAGATGGATGAGCACCCGCATGTCGGAACCTCGCCTTGCGATGGCACGCGCGTTTGACGCCTCAACTTCGTCCTGGGCTGCGGTACGGCTTCACGGATCTTCGGACGGTAATAAGCCCAGCCACGGTCGCTGTCGCGACTGCGCATCCGGAGGCAATTTATCATCAAAGTTGCCGCGGCGATTTGATTGCAATCAATGTCGCGGCGAGACAGCGCGTGCATTTTGCCAGCGAAGTGTTGTTCGTGTCACGAGCGTAGGCCGCGGTGCGCCATTCACCGCGAAGCTCATGGCAGCCGGCTCTTCCGGCGCGCCAATCGGGTGACAGGGGCCCGCAGCAATAGGTAGGGCACAAGGGCAAGCAGGATGGCGATCGCGATGGCCTGCCCCAGGCGCAGCGGATGCCGCGTCAGCCATTGGTAGAGGATATCGAGGATGGCGGCCAAGGCGAGCACCATGCCGATGTCCTTCCCTGCCTGACGCAGCAATTCGGCGCGGCGCAGGCCATTGAATGCGAACGCCCATAAAAATGGTGGGTTGCCCTCGCGGGCGTCACGCAATCCGGCCCGGATCGCGAGTACGGACGCCATGATCGGCTGGATGACGAAGCGAAGACGTAACGGCCCCTCGGCCCGCAGGCCGAGTTCCGTCCAAGCGGCACTGAAGAAGTCCTGGACGCTCACGGCAACATTCCGCCCTCATACGACGCAATCGGCTTGCCAAGGTGCTCGGGCATAGAGGAAGCGCGCCCGCCGGCGCGCCAGAAGCTTGAATTGGTCTCGTCGTGCCGCGGGACGATCAACGTCAGCAATAGTATACGCCGGCTGCACAGCGCCGGGCCGTTCGCCTCGCTACGCCGGCGACGCTGACTGGTGTCAAGGGACGGCCAACCCGGGCTTCGGCCGGCGAGACGACGCTGAAATCGCCGAGAATGTTGCCGCCGAGTTCGAGGCTTGAGAGCCCCATCAGGGCAACCGTGGCAACGAGAGCTAGTCGCTTGAACATGTTCAAGTCCTCTTCCTGGTCATTTACTCTTGAAGAGCGCCGGCAGCTCGTCCGTGTCGGCGATGGCGTCCGGCTTCACCTGCTTGAAACCGTCGGGCGCCTTGAAGGTGAAGTCGCTGCTCGGAGCCCCGGCTCCGGTTTTCCAGTTGCTGATATCGACGCTGTATTGCGGTGCGCCTTTGACCTTGGTGCTGGTGATGACATAGCGGCAGGGATAGGGATGCTCGCCCTCGGCGATCCAGATCTGCCAGTCGACATCCTTGGCGCGGAAGGCCAGGTGGTTGCACTCGACGCCGCCGATATAACCGCTGCCAAGATCCTTGACGTCGACGACATGCGCCATCAGTTCCTGGTAGACGTCCGACATCAAGAGGTCCGCTGCGGGGAGGGGACGGTGCAGCTTGTCGCGCAGCACGTCGACCAGATGGTCGATGGTTCCCGGGACCTCGAGCTGGGCGTATTCCTTGCTGTCCTTGTTCGCCAGCGTCACGGTCTTCCCGTCGAACACCAACTCGACGTCGGCAAAGCCACCCTTGCGCGTGGCGAGTAGCCGGTCGGGGCGATTGAGCGTGACGGAGCCGGAACTCGCCAGCGCTAGTTTCTGGTCCTGCTTCGTTACCAGCTCCAGGCTGGTGTCGGTGTCGAAGGAAATGTTGGTTTGCGCGGCGAGGTAATCCGACATCGATTTGAGAAGTTCCTTGGCCTGCGCTTCGTCGGCGCGTGCGCTTGGCATGTTGGTCAAGCCAAGCGTCATGGCGACGGCAAGAGCGGATGCAATTGCTCTTGTGCGGCTTCGTGCATTTGATGATGAAACTCGCATTTTATTCTCCGGTATTTCTGGCGTTGCGCCAGCGTTGGAAGATTAGATGCGACTTGCCTTCGCCAAAGTGGAGGGTAAAATTTACTCCATTTCCTCGGCGGATAAATTGATCCCGGTCAATGCGCGGCCGGAGTCGGAATCAAATCGCTGCACTCGCCACGGCCGGCGTGCTTTGCCGCTCGCGGTCAGCTCGACATGAAGCGGTTGAGACGGTTATCCTTCAGCAGCGAACGGGTGACCCCGCCAAAGACCAGTTCGCGGAGCCTGCTGTGGCCGTAAGCACCTGATACGACGATGTCGGCATGGATCGACCTGGCGAATTCCGTCAGGCGCTCGCCTTCACTCTTGACCATGATCACCTCGGTGCGCGCCTTGATGCCATGGCGGGCAAGGTAATCGGACACGTCAGCCAGCCCGCTCTGGGCATGTGAATCTTCTTCCGGGTCGATGGTGACGACGATGACCTCCTGCGCACGCGAGAGCAGTGGCAGCGCGTCGGCGACGGCGCGCCGGGCTTCACGCGTGTCCTTCCAGGCCACCAGTATCCGGCTTGCCGGGAGGGTCTCGACGCCGTCACCGGCAACGAAAACGGGCCGTCCGGCATGGAGCGCCAGGCTGCCGAGGTCGATGTGGCGATAACCGTTTCCGGGCAAGTTGCCCCCGGATGAGCTGGTCACGACAAGATCGGCCATGCGGGCCTTTTCCAGCAGGAAAGCGGTCGGCCGGCGCACTGCGCTACGCCATTGGATGTCGACCGTGCTGCCGGCAAGTGCTTCGAACTCTGCCTGCACCGCCTGCAATCGGCTCTCGATCTGCTGGATCTGGATGTCGACGATGTCGAGGTCGATACCCATTCCGCTGGCGTCCGCGATCGGTGGCTGGAAATCGGCGGCCGACAGGCCGATCAGGCGGGCGTCGAAACTGTGCGCGAATTCTATCGCCAACTTGGTGAGCGGGGCGATAGGGCCGTCGATGTCAAGGTTCACCAGAATTGACTTGTAGGTCATGGCGCTTCCTTTTCTCGGCAATCGGATTGTTGGGGCTACAATGCCAATTCCAGTCGCGAATGCCTTGACGCTGATCAAAAAAATGGCGCGCGATGCAGCAAGATGCCTTTCACCCGGCAACCGGCGCGACGAATGGTGGTGGCGAAGACGACGCCATCGCTCTCGCTGTTCGTCCGCTCAATTACCGAACGACGGGATTGGCGATTGTCATCCGAACGGACGATGATTACTGAGGAAGTCATACCAACCGCTCAAGGAAGTCCGAATCCTCAATGCCTGATCATGCCCTGCTGACGTCGCTTATCGTGCTGCCTTTTGTCGGAAGCCTGATAACCGTCATGCTGGCATCCAGCTCGCGGAACCTGGCCGGCGGCATGGCCGGAAGCGTGGCTCTCGCCTGCCATATCATCACCTGGCTGCTCTTTCCCGCCGTCCGCGACAACGGTGTGGTGCATGCCGGGTTCGAATGGGTCCCCAGCCTTGGCCTTTCGGTGTCACTGCGACTGGACGGCTTTGCCTGGCTCTTTTCCATCTTGATCACCGGCATCGCTTTTCTCGTCGTCGTCTATGCGCGCTACTACATGTCCGCCGAAGATCCGGTGCCGCGCTTTTTTTCCTTCTTCCTGGCGTTCATGGGGGCAATGCTCGGCATCGTGGTGTCGGGCAACCTGATCCTGCTGGTGGTGTTCTGGGAACTGACCAGCATCTTCTCCTTCCTGCTCATCGGCTATTGGCACCACAACCAGGCGGCACGCGACGGCGCGCGCATGGCGCTGACCATCACCGCCATCGGTGGTCTGGGCTTGCTGACCGGAATGATCGTCATCGGCCATATCGTGGGCAACTACGATCTCGACCGGGTGCTGGCGTCGGGCGATCTCATCCGTTCGCACCCGCTCTATGTTCCGGCCCTGCTGCTCGTGCTGCTCGGGACGTTGACGAAAAGCGCCCAGTTCCCGTTCCAGTTCTGGCTGCCCAATGCCATGGCGGCGCCGACGCCCGTCTCGGCCTTCCTGCATTCCGCGACCATGGTGAAAGCAGGTGTCTTCGTCATGGCCCGGTTCTGGCCGGTCTTGTCGGGAACGCCGGAGTGGTTCACCATCGTCGGCTTCGCGGGCATGGCCTCGCTTGTGATCGGCGCCTACCTCGCCATGTTCCAGCAGGACCTCAAGGGGCTGCTCGCCTATTCGACGATCAGCCATCTCGGCCTGACTACCTTGCTCTTGAGCCTCGGCAGTCCGCTTGGCCTGGTCGCGGCCATCTTCCACATGATGAACCATGCGACCTTCAAGGCGTCGCTGTTCATGGCTGCCGGCATCATCGACCACGAGACCGGCACCCGCGACTTGAGACGATTGAGTGGGTTGTTCCGCTTCATGCCCATCACCGGTACGCTGGTGATGGTGGCGAGTGCCGCCATGGCCGGCGTGCCGCTGCTCAACGGCTTCCTGTCGAAGGAGATGTTCTTTGCCGAGGCGGCTGCCACCCATGCCGATTCCTGGCTCGACCGGGTGGCGCCTTATGCCGCCGTGCTCGCGGGCGCCATGGCCGTCACCTATTCGATCCGGCTGATCCATTCGATCTTCTTCGGCGCACCGCCCGAAAGCTTTCCGCGTCAGCCGCATGAGCCGCCCTTCTTCATGCGCCTGCCGGTTGCGCTTTTGGTGCTTGCCTGCCTGGTGGTCGGCATCATCCCCGGGCTCACGATAGGCCCTTACCTGCACGTCGCCGTCGTATCGGTTCTGGGTGCGGAAACACCTGAGTACAGCCTGGCCATCTGGCACGGCTTCAACGTGCCGCTGGCCATGAGCGCGGTCGCCCTTGTCGCCGGGACGCTGCTGTATCTGGTTATCGGCAATTACCTCGAACGACAGGATCGGCCGTTTCTGTTGGGCGGCATCAATGGTCAGCGGATCTTCGAGCGGGTCATGGTCGCGATCTCCTGGCGGTGGGCGCGCTTCATCGAGACCAATCTCGGTACGCGCCGGCTGCAGCCGCAATTGCGGCTCGTGGTTATCGTCGCCTTCGCCGCCGCCTGTGTTCCCCTGTTCTTGCGTGGCCTCGCCGTCGGCCCGTGGACATTCGCAGGCGCCGATCCGGTCTTTGCCGGACTGTGGGCGATCGGCATCACCTGTGCGATCTCGGCCGCCTATCTGGCGAAGTTCCATCGCCTTGCGGCACTCGCCCTGCTCGGTGGAACGGGGCTGGTAACCTGCGTGACCTTCGTCTGGCTCTCGGCGCCGGACCTCGCCGCGACGCAGCTCGTGGTGGAGATTGTGACGACCGTCCTGATCTTGCTCGGGCTCCGGTGGCTGCCGGAGCGGTCGGAGGAGTTGCGCGAGACGCTTACGCCGATGGCGCGCCTGCGCCGGCTGCGCGACCTCGCCATGGCGGTCGCCGCCGGCGCCGGCATGACGGTTATCGCCTATGCGGTGATGACGCGCCCGTCGCCCGATACGATCGCCGACTTCTTCCTAGAGAAGGCCTATAGCGAGGGCGGCGGCCGCAACGTGGTCAACGTGATCCTGGTCGATTTCCGCGGCTTCGACACCCTCGGCGAAATCACCGTGCTCGGCATCGTGGCGCTGACCGTGTTCGCGCTGCTGCGCCGCTTCCGCCCGGCCCCCGACAGCATCGCCTCGCCCGAGCAGCAACGCATCCAGCAGGCCTATGATGAGGCGCATCCCGACCGCACGCCGGGTTCGACCGCAGTCGATTATCTCTATGTGCCCGCGGTGATCATGCAGTGGATGTTCCCTGTCATCATCGTGTTTGCGGCCTATCTGTTCCTGCGCGGCCATGATGCGCCGGGCGGCGGCTTCGCCGCGGGTGTCGCCATGGCCGCGGGCTTCATCCTGCAATACATGGCGGCTGGAACCGTCTGGGTGGAGAACCGGCTGCGCATCCTGCCGGTGACGTGGATCGGCGGCGGGTTGCTGATTGCACTGTTCACCGGCGCCGGCGCCTGGCTGTTCGGCAAGCCCTTCCTGACCTCCCATGCGCAATATGTCGATCTTCCGCTCATCGGCAAAATCCCGCTGGCGACCGCAGCACTGTTCGACCTCGGCGTGTTCTCGCTCGTGGTCGGCGCCACCGTGCTGATGCTGATTGCAATCGCCCACCAATCGATCCGCCGGCTCCGGGCGTCGCGGGTCGAGGAGAATTGATGATGGAACTGACGCTTGCAATCGCCATTGGCGCGCTGACCGGTTCCGGCGTCTGGCTGCTGGTGCGGCCCCGTACTTTTCAGGTGGTCATCGGTCTTTCGCTGCTGTCTTATGCCGTCAACCTGTTCATCTTCAGTATGGGCCGGCTGCGCATCGGCGCCGCACCCGTGCTCGACACGGCGGACGCTATCAATCCGGCCGACTATGCCGATCCGATCCCGCAGGCCCTCGTGCTGACTGCGATCGTGATCGGCTTCGCCACCACCGCGCTGTTCCTCGTCGTGCTGCTCGCCTCGCGCGGCCTGACCGGCAGCGACCATGTCGACGGGCGGGAGCCGCGTTGATGGCACTGGCCGAGCATCTCCTGATCCTGCCCATCCTGCTACCGCTTTTCGCGGGCGCGCTGATGCTGCTGTTCGACGAGCGACGCCACGTGCTGAAGGCCGGCATCAACATCGTGTCGACCCTGCTTTTGCTCATTCTCTCGGTGGCGCTGCTCCGGCTTGCCGATACGCCGGACGCCGAGGGCGCGGCGATGAAAGTCTATCTGCTCGGCGACTGGGCAGCACCCTTCGGCATCGTGCTGGTGCTCGACCGGCTCTCGGCGCTGATGGTGGCGCTAAGCTCGGTGCTGGCTAGTGCTGCGCTGGTCTTCTCGCTGGCCCGCTGGCACAAGGCGGGGCCGCATTTCCATACCCTGTTCCAGTTCCTGCTGATGGGGCTGAATGGCGCATTCCTGACCGGCGACCTGTTCAATCTGTTCGTCTTCTTCGAGGTCCTGCTGGCCGCGTCCTACGGACTGATGTTGCATGGCTCGGGCTCGTTCAGGGTGCGTGCCGGCCTGCACTATATCGCCATCAACCTCGCGGCATCGCTGCTGTTCCTGATCGGCGTGAGCCTGATCTATGGCGTCACCGGCACGCTGAACATGGCCGACCTCGCGGTCCGCATTCCGGGCGTGGCGCCCGAGGACCGGGCATTGCTGGAGGCGGGGGCGGCCATTCTCGGCGTCGCCTTTCTGGTCAAGGCCGGCATGTGGCCGCTGTGCTTCTGGCTGCCTACTGCCTACATGGCCGCGTCGGCGCCCGCCGCAGCACTGTTTGCCGTGCTGAGCAAGGTCGGCTTCTACGTCCTGCTGCGCCTGTCGCTGCTGCTGTTCGGCAGCGAGGCGGGCCGGCTGACCGGCTTTGGCGGTGGGGTGCTGCTCGTCGGCGGCATGGTGACCATCGCCTTCGGCGCCTTTGGCGTGCTGGCGTCGCAATCGCTCGGCCGGCTAGCAGGCTACAGCCTGCTGGTATCCTCCGGGACGCTGCTTGCAGCGGTCGGGCTTGGCGACACGGCGATCGTGTCGGGGGCCATGTTCTATCTGCTGAGCTCGACGCTGACGATCAGTGCTCTGTTCTTGCTGATCGAGCTTGTCGAGCGGGCGCAGGAACCGGGCGCGAACCTCTTGACGGTCACCATGGAAGCCTATGGCGACGATATCGAGCCGGAAGACGAGGAGGAAGAGGAGGTCGGCGTGGTCATGCCCGGGGCGCTCGCCCTGCTCAGCGTCTGCTTCGGCTTGATCGCCCTGCTGCTCGCCGGCCTGCCGCCGCTGTCGGGCTTCATCGGCAAGTTCGCGCTGGTCAATGCCGTCTTCAACCCCGAGGGGCTCGGCGCTGGCGCAAAGGCTCTCGGGGCGATGGCCTGGGTGTACGCCGCCCTTCTCATCCTATCGGGCCTCGCCGCACTGACCGCCATGATGCGCACGGGTATCCGCACCTTCTGGGCGCCGCTCGAAGTCATCATTCCCAGGGTGCTGGTCGTCGAGATCGCGCCGATCATCCTGCTCATCGGGCTTTGCGTCGTGCTGACCGCGGAGGCAGGCACGGTGATGCGCTACACCGATGCGATGGCGCGTTCGCTGCACGACAAGCAATCCTATATCGGAAGCGTTCTGCCCGGATCAGTAGCGCCTAGCGCGGCGGAGGGCGCGCCATGAGCCGGATCCTGCCCTATCCGCTGCTGACCGCGGCCCTCATCGTCATGTGGCTGCTACTCAACGCGTTTTCGCTGGGCCACCTGCTGCTCGGAACGGTGATCGCAATCGCCGCGTCGCGCGTCATGGTGGCGTTGGAGCCTTCGAAGCCCAGGCTGCGCCGCTGGCAGCTCATCCCCTGGCTCATCGGCGTGGTGCTGGTCGACATCATGCGCTCCAACATCGCCGTCGCCACGATCATCCTGCAGGGAGGCCGGCGCGAGCGCGTCGCGGGCTTCGTGTCGATCCCAATCGAGCTGCGCGACCGCACCGGGCTTGCGGTGCTTGCCTGCATCGTGACCAGTACGCCGGGCACCGCATGGGTCGAGTACGATTCGGCTACCGGCGTGCTGCTGATCCATGTTCTCGACCTCGTCGAGGAGCAGGAATGGGTCGACCTGATCAAGAGCCGCTACGAGGCTGCGCTGCGGGAGATTTTCGAATGAGCGCCACCATTCTCGCCTGGTCCATCGCTGCTGCACAGCTGATGCTCGTGGCCGCCATGGCCTGCAATTGCTATCGCCTGATCCGCGGGCCGCGCGCGCAAGATCGGGTCCTGTGCCTGGACGCGTTCTACGTCAACGCCATGCTGCTGCTGCTGACCTTCGGCATCCGCACTGGAAGCACGCTCTATTTCGAGGCTGCGCTGGTGATCGGCCTGCTGGGATTCATCTCCACCGTGGCGCTCGCCAAATTCCTGATGCGCGGCGAGGTGATCGAATGATGACCGCCGAGACATTGCCTGCCTGGGCTGCCTTGCTGACGGCGTTCCTCGTCTTGGCGGGGGCCGCCCTGACCCTGATCGGGGCGATCGGCACGCTGCGTTTCCGCAGTTTCTTCGAACGGGTGCATGCTCCGACGCTGGGAACGAGCTGGGGCATGGGGGCGATCCTGCTCGGGTCCATGCTGTATTTTTCGGTGCTCGGCTCGCGACCGGTCCTGCATGAGATACTCATTGCCGTCTTCGTCACCATCACTACACCGGTGACGCTGATGCTGCTTGCCCGTGCTGCGCTCTATCGTCAGAGGTCGGAGGCCCGGGTCAGGGCAGGCCAAGCCATCGTGACACCGGAAGAGGGCGGCTCTGACACGTCAGGCGTTTGATGCAATTGTCCGCGGCGATCACCGGTCATGTTGAAATGCCCGTGATAAACGCCGGCTTCGCTGCAAGCCGGCGCTCTTGCCATGGGCGCCGATATGCTAGCGTTGCTCCATGAGATCCGACTCGTCGTCCTTGCCCCTACAACACCTCGTCGGTCCGGCCATGCGCGCCACCGAGGCGCTCGTTCGCCTCGACGAGCGCGTCGCCCGTTCGCCTGTCGGTGGCGGGTTTGCCGCGCGCGCCCATTTCATGGATGCGGCCGCAGCAATGTGGATCGAGGGCGAACTCGTCCATATCGAGGACCTGGTGCTGCACGATGCCCGCATGGATCTGCGCACGCCGACCCACGAGTTGACCCGGGCACATGAGATCTTGCGCGTTCGCCGCCAGATCGCCGCCAGCAAGCCGGGCTGGGCGTTGAGCAATGACGGACTTGCGGCACTCTGGGGGCGAGGGGCTACGGTCGCTATACGGCCGGAACCGCAATCGCAGGAGGTTGCGTCCGCCGAGGCGGAGGACGCAGCGGAAGAGGACACCGACACGCGGCTTGACGAGGAGTTGGCCGCACTTGACGCTGCCATGGCCCGCGCCAAGACGCTGCTCGATGGCGTCAAGGTCGATCGCGCAAAGGGGCGCACCAGGGGTGAGGCGGCAGCCGAAACCGCTCCGCGCAGGGCGCGCGCCGGTTTTGCCCCGGAGGACAAGAACCCGCTGGTCTATGACGCCGACTGGAACGAGGCGGACCGGCTGGAGGAGTGGAAGGCCGCTATGGCCGAGGTGGCCGACTTGCCGCCGCTGCTGCGGGCAGCGGTGCTGCACGATGCCTGGGACACCATCGCGCCGCTGCAGCACGCGCACTGGCTTGGTCGGCTGCTCGTTGCGGCCTGCTTGCGCCACGCGGGCACGACGGGTGCGCATCTCGCCGCGCTCAATGTCGGCGCGCGCCTTATCCCGCGTGACCGCCGCCGAGCGCGCGACCGTACGGCCCGGCTCATAGCCTTCATCGACGGCGTCCAAGAAACCGCAACGGCCGGTCTCAAGGATCATGACCGGCTGATACTGGCCAAGACGCAGATGGAGCGCCGTCTCAAGGGCAGGCGGTCGACATCGAAGCTGCCCGATGTCATCGAACTCGTGCTGTCCAGGCCGCTGGTCACATCCAGCATTGTCGAGAAGGAACTCTCGGTCACTGCCGCCGGCGCGCTCAACCTGATCGGCGAACTCGACCTGCGCGAGATCACCGGGCGCGGACGCTATCGGGCCTGGGGCATCGTCTGAGGCTGCGGCGGCAGCGATAGCGAATTTGATCGCGTTCGCCTGACACAGGTCTCTTGCGGCCAAAAATCCTGTCCGATATAAGTCATCCACTTATCCTATATGTGCGGGTGACGAGATGAGATTGGCGTTTCTTGGTGTCGGGCACTGGCACGCGGCCATGCATGCGGAGGCCGCGCGGACTGCCGGCGCCGAGGTTGCAGCGGCGTGGGACCCGGCGCCGGATGCCGCGCGCACATTCACCGAGAAGTTCGGCTGCGCGGCGGCCACGAGCCTCGAAGCGGCGCTTGCCGGGGCCGACCTGGCCGTCGTCATGGGCCGCCCGTTCGAGATTGCCGAGCGCGGCCTATCCGTCATCGAGGCGGGCGTGCCGCTGCTGATCGAAAAGCCGATCGGCATCTCGGCCGCGGCGGCGGACGCGCTGATCGCGGCTGCCGCGCGCAAGGGCGTGTTCGTCGCGATGGCGCTGCCGCACGTGCTCGGGATGATGGCCGCGCTTCGCGACCTCGATGCGGCCGGCCGACTCGGCCCGATCTCGCACTCGCATTTTCGTCTGATCAACGGTCCGCCGCAGCGTTACGTCGACGACGGTGTCGGCTGGGTGCTGGAGCGCGCGATCGGCGGCGGCGGCGCGCTGCGCAATCTGGGCATTCACGGCGTCAACGCCTTCCTGACGCTTGCCGGCGAGCAGGAGGTCTCCGTGGTCAGCGCGTCCTTCGGACGGCCGATCCATGGCACCGACGTCGAGGACTATGCTGCGGTGGTGCTGCGCGCCGCCGATGGCACGCTGGGGCTCATCGAGGCCGGTTACACCTTCGCTTCGATGAAGCGCGGCATCTTCGAATGGCGCGTCACGGCGAAGAACGCCACGCTCAGCGACTTCGGCGACCGCATCGCCCTTTCGACACTCGACGACGAGGGCCAGCGCGACCTGCCGGTCACCCCGCCGGCCCGCCGCTACGACGACGTCATGGCCGACACGCTGAAGCGGCTTGCCGAAGGCCGGCCGCCGGCCGTGTCGCTCGCCGACAGCCGCCGCGCCATGGCCATCATCGACCAATGCTACGCAATGCAGGGAGCTTGAACATGCTGAGAGTTGGCATCATCGGCGCGGGCCATTTCGGCGCAGCACACGCGCAGGCGCTACGCGCCGTCGACGGAGCAACGCTCGTGGCGGCCTGCCGCAACGATGCGGAGGGACTGAAGGCCTTTACCGAGGAATATGGCGGCAAGGGCTATCTCGACTACCGCGAGTTGCTCGCCGATCCCGAGGTGGACGCGGTCGTGGTGGCGCTGCCGCATCACCTGCACACCGACGTTGCCATCGCCTGCGCCGAGGCCGGCAAGCACATCATGATCGAAAAGCCGCTGGCGCCCACGGTCGCCGAGTGCCGCAGGATTCTTGCTGCCGCCGACAAGGCGGGCGTGACGCTGATGCCCGGCCACACCATGCGCTTCACGCTGCCTTTCCTCGCCGCCAGGCGCCTGATCGACAGCGGCGAGATGGGCGCGATGCGCTACGGTTCGAGCCGCATGATCAAGCTCTGGATGGAGGGCAATCGCCGCGACTGGCACCTCGACACGGCGACCGGCGGCGGCATGCTGTTCACCGCCGGCATCCACGCGCTCGACCGGTTGCTGGCCTTTGCCGGCCGCCGCGCCACCCATGTCAGCGCCGTCACCGCCACATCCTTCCACCAGCAGAAGGCCGACGACGCCGCCCTTTTGCTGATCCGTTTCGGCGACGATGCGGCAGGCCAGGTGGCCAGCATCGGCTACGCCAACGGCGCCTTCATTTCCGGTGACGAGCTGGTGTTCGACAATGGCGTTCTGGCCGTGGACTTCTTCAAGGGCGTGACCTTTGGCAAGGACCTCAAGTGGCAACCAGTCGAGGGCTCGATTGAGCCTGACGTTGCCGGCCAGGGCCTCATTCGCCAGTGGCAGGGATTCGCCAAAGCAGTCGCAACCGGCGAAAAGCCGCCGGTCACCGGCGAAGACGGCATGCATGTCGTCGCCTGCATCGAGGCGGCTTTCAAGGCCTCGCGCGAACGCCGCGAAGTGGCAGTGGAAGCGTAGCCGCGTGCAGTGCCGGGCCAGCCTCTTGCTGCCTGCGCCTCATTCGGTAGTGTAGTCGCAGCATTGAATTGGTGACCGCATGCAACCCCCGTTCGAGGCATGAAAATTCCATGAATCCATCCGAACGTATCGACCAATTGATCGCCGAACTTACAGACTGGCGCGGCGAGACCTTGGCCAGCGTCCGCAAGAGTATTCTTGAGGCCGACCGGGAGATCGTCGAGGAATGGAAGTGGATGGGAAGCCCGGTGTGGTCTCGCGACGGCATGATCGCGGTCGGCAATGCCCACAAGGACAAGGTCAAGCTCACCTTTTCCCACGGCGCCAGCCTCCCGGATCCTGACAGGCTCTTCAACGCGGGCTTCGGAGGCAAGGTGTGGCGAGCGATCGACATTTTCGAGGGCGACACAATTGATGAGCGCGCCCTGAAGGAACTCGTCCGTGCTGCGATCGACTACAATCGGATCAAAATGAAGAAGAAGGCGTCTTCCGGCACTTCAGCGAAGGTGCGCAAGCCCAAGGAGACATGAGGGCTGCCGCCTTTCATTTTGTCTCGCCGCTCCCGGTTCGCCGCTTCGCACGGACTAGTTCACAGTCAGCTATCCACTTGCCGCACGTCTCCGGCGGCGCTTGCCGGCAGCAAGCTTCCTTCCAGATCGTCGCGGATGCAGGCCTTGAAATGGCCTGGTGCCACCTCGCGCAGCTCGGGCGTGCTGATCGCGCAGGCATCCAGCGCCCTGGGGCAGCGGGTGCGGAAGACGCAGCCGCTCGGCGGATTGGCCGGGCTCGGGATGTCGCCCTTGAGGATCTGGCGCTCGGCCTTCACGTCGGGGTCGGGCGAGGGGATCGCCGACATCAGTGCTTGCGTGTAGGGATGCTGCGGCCGGGCATAGAGGTCCTCGGCGCTGGCGATCTCCATGATGCGGCCGAGATAGAGCACGATGACGCGGTCGCAGATATACTCGACCACGGCGAGGTCGTGCGAGATGAACAGCATGGTTAGGCCAAGCCGCTGCTGCAACTCGCGCAGAAGGTTCACCACTTGTGCCTGGATCGACACGTCGAGCGCCGAGACCGGCTCGTCGGCGACGATGAATTCGGGGGCAAGCGTCAGCGCCCGGGCGATGCCGATGCGCTGACGTTGGCCGCCTGAGAACTCGTGGGCGTAGCGGTTGATGGCATCGACCGGCAGGTCAACCTGCTCCAACGCCTTCTTGGCCCGCTCCATCCGCTCGGCCCTGGTGCCGATGCCCTGGATCTTCAGGCCCTCGGTCAGGATCTCGCCGATGGTCATGCGCGGCGACAGGCTCGCGAACGGGTCCTGGAAGATATACTGCATGCGCGGCCGCTGGCGCCGCATCTCGCGCGCCGAAAGCCTGGTCAGGTCGGTTCCGTCGAACACCACCTCGCCCGAGGACGGCTCGATCAGCCTGAGTACGGAGCGGCCGATGGTCGTCTTGCCGCTGCCGGACTCGCCGACCAGCCCGACCACTTCGCCCTTGGCGATGTCGAAGGAGATGTTTTCGAGGATCTTCAGCACTGAACCGCGTGTCGCGTAGTGCTTGGCGAGGCCGCGGACGGAGACAAGGGGAGCGTCGGTCATCGGGCAATCTCCTGCCAGCGGATGCATCGGCTCTGGTGGTACTCATCGACGGCGGCGAGGTCGGGCATGGCCGCGCGACAGGCATCAACGACGAAGCCGCAGCGTGGTGCGAAGGCGCAGCCTTGGGGCATGTTGGCGAGGCTCGGCACCATGCCGGGAATGGCGGCGAGTTTTTCGCCGGCACGCTTCATGGCAGTGGCGCTGCCGAGCCGCGGCATCGATTTCAGCAGGCCCAGCGTGTAGGGGTGGCGCGGGTTGCGGAACACCTCGGCGACGGGACCTGCCTCGACGATGCGGCCGGCATACATCACCGCCACGCGATGCGCGATCTCGGCGACGACGCCGAGATTGTGGGTAACGAACAGCATGCCCATGCCGCGTTCGCGCTGCAGCTTGGCCATCAGGTCGAGGATCTGCGCCTGGATGGTGACGTCGAGTGCGGTCGTCGGCTCGTCGGCGATCAGCAGGGTGGGGTCGCAGGCCAGCGCCATGGCGATGGTGGCGCGCTGGCGCATGCCGCCCGACATCTCGTGCGGGTATTGCCTTGCGCGCCGGCGGGCGTCGGGGATGCCGACCCTGTCGAGCAGACTGACCGCCGTTTCGAGCGCCTCGCGCTTGCTGGTGCCGCGATGGACGCGGATCGGCTCGGAGATCTGGTCGCCGATCGTGTAGACGGGGTTGAGGCTGGTCATCGGCTCCTGGAAGACCATGCCGATGTCGTTGCCACGGATCTGGCGCATGTCGTTCTCGTCGAGGCGGACGAGGTCGCGCACGGCACCGTCCTTGCCCCTGAACAGGATGCTGCCTTCCGCGATGGAACCGACCTTGCGCGCCAGCAGCCGCATCACCGACAGGCTGGTCACCGACTTGCCCGAACCCGACTCGCCGACAAGCGCCACCGTTTCGCCCGGGTGGACGACAAGATCGATGCCGTTGACGGCGGCGATCTCACGGCCACGCACCTTGAAGACGGTGCGCAGGCCCCTGATGTCGAGGATGGGTTCGGGGGTCATCGCGGCTCTCTTAGTTGAGCAGGCCGACCGAGCGCAGGATCTCGTCGATCTTGGCTGCCTCGGCGTCGTTGAGCGGCGCGCGCGGGCGGGCCATGACGTTGGTCGAGATGATGCCGAGGCTGCGCATGGCCGTCTTGAAGCCGCCGACGCCGGTGGCGCCGCCGCTGACGCGGCCCGATGCGACCCAGACGATCTCGAACAGGCGGCACAGCCGCTCCTGCTCCTTGCGCGCTGCTTCCCAGTCGCCCTTCTGGGCGTGGTTCCACAGACGGACATAGCCGGCCGGGTCGACATTGGCGAGGCCGGGAACGACGCCGTGTGCGCCCATCTGGAGCGCGTTGTCGACGACGATCTCGGAGCCGGTCATCAGGAATACGTCCTTGTTGCCGGCGAGGTCGCTGAGCGCATAGCGGAAATTGCCGTCGTCGCCGGAGGAATCCTTGAGGCCGATGATGGTGCCTTCCCTGGCCAGCGTCACCACCGTCTGGCGGGACAGCTTGGTGTGCACGCAGACAGGGATGTCATAGGCGATCAGCGGGATGTCGACCGCGTCGCGGATCATGCGGAAATGGTCGATGGTCTCGGCCTGGTTGGTCAGCGTGTAGAAGGGCGCGGTGACGACCACGGCGTCGGCGCCGACTTCCTTGGCGGTGCGGGCATGGCGGATGACGCGGTCGGTGGTCGGGTCGATGACGCCGGCGATAACCGGCACGCGGCCGTTGGCGACCTTCACGGTGTGCTCGAGGATCTTGCGGCGCTCGGCGTCGTCATAGAACACCACTTCGCTGGTCGAACCGAGCGGGAAGAGGCCGTGGCAGCCATTGTCGATCAGGTATTCGAGCACGCGGGTGTAGGAGGCGTAGTCGACCGAGAAATCCTCGTTGAGGGGAGTGACGACGGGAGGGACGACGCCGAAGAACTTTGACATTTTGCTTCTCTTTCAGGGTTCAGTTGAGTTCAGCGCGAGGATCGAAGGCATCCCTCAGACCGTCGCCGATGAAGTTGATGGCCAGCACGGCCAGAACCAGCGCCGCGCCGGGGAACAGCCATTGCCAGGGGAACTGCTCGAGCACCGCCGTCGAGCGCGCCGCGTTCAGCATGTTGCCCCAGCTCGCCGCCGGCGGCGGCACGCCGAGGCCGAGGAAGGACAGGCCGGCCTCGAGCAGGATGGCGTTGGCGACCTGCAGCGTGGCGTAGACGACGAGGATGTCGATCGAGTTGGGCAGGCCGTGGCGGAACAGCAGGTGGCCGAGGCCGGCGCCCATGCCGCGCGAGGCCATGACGAATTCGCGTTCGCGCAGTTCGAGCAGGCGGGCGCGGATCATGCGCGACAGCACCGGCCATGACAGCAGCGAAATCACCACGACGGTCGACCAGATGCCGGAGCCGACGATGGAGGCGAGCACCAGCAGGAAGATGACCGGCGGCAGAGTCATGGCGAGGTCGACGGTGCGCATGGAGATGGCGTCGGCCCAGCGGCCGCCGAAGGCCGAGAGCGCGCCGACGAGGAAGCCGATGGCAGTCGACAGCACCACCGAGGAGACCGCGACCAGCAGCGAGATGCGGCCGCCTTCCAGCGTGCGGGCCAGCACGTCGCGGCCGACGCCGTCGGTGCCGAACCAGTGCTTCCATGACGGCGCAGCATTCATTGCCAGAAGATCGATGTCGTTTGGCTTGTAGGGCAGCCACAGCGAATAGGTCAGCACCGCAAGCAGCATCGGCGCGAGCAGGGCTAGGCCGAAGAGGGCGGCGCGGTTCTGGGCGAAGCGGCTGGCGGCGCGGGCCAGCGGGCCAGGCGACGAGAGGGCGGGAGGGCTCATGTCAGGCCACCTTGATGCGCGGGTCGATGACCGCATAGGCAAGGTCGGTCAGGATGTTGACGACGATGACGCAGGCGCCGATGACCAGCGTCGCGCCCATGATGACGGGGTAGTCGCGGGTCTCGACGGCATTGACCAGCAAAAGGCCCATGCCCGGCCAGTTGAAGACGCTCTCGATGAAGATGGCGCCGCCGACGGCAAGGCCGATGGTCGAGCCAATCAGGGTGACGACCGGCAGCAGCGCGTTGCGCAGGGCGTGCTTGGTGACGACCCAGAATTCCTTGACGCCCTTGGCGCGGGCGGTGCGTACATAGTCCTGGTTCAGCACTTCGAGCATCGAGGCGCGCATGTAGCGCATGATCAGCGCGGCATGGCCGATCGACAGGATCACGGCTGGCAGGATCAGATGGTGCAGCAGGTCGGCGACTGAGAATTCGGTCGCCGGCGTCAGCATGCCGCCCGAAGGCGCCCATTTGAGCCGCACCGAAAAGACATAGAGGCCGAGCAGCGCCGTAAGAAAGGCTGGGCTCGAAATGCCGAGCAGCGCAAAGACGGACAGCGAATAGTCGGGCAGCGAGTTACGGCGCACCGCGCTGACGATGCCGCTGGCGATGCCGATGACGATGGCGATGGCAAGCCCCGCACCCATCAGCAGCAGAGTGGGGCCGATACGGGCGGCAATCAGACCGGCGACGGTCTCGTTGAACCGCTGCAGCGAATGGCCGAGGTTGCCCTGAACTGCCTGCGACAGCCAGGCGAGATACTGCACCGGCAGCGGGCGGTCGAGGCCGAGCTGCGCACGCAGCGCATCCATTGCTTCCTTGGACATGGCGACATTGGGATCGACATAGGCGTCGATCGGGTCGCCGGGCGTCAGCTGCAGCAGGATGAAGATGAGCAGCGTCAGCGCCAGCAGCATGCCGATGCCGATGAGCAGGCGATGGAGACTGTAGCGAAGCATATGGGTTCAGGCCCTTGCGAGGGGAGGCGACCAGACCCCCAGAGAATGTGGGGACGACCACGGATGGTCGCCCCCGTGACGGAGTTGGCCTATTCGGCGATCGACCACTTCTCGGGGTGGGCCTGGTAAGGGCCGCCCGCCGGAGCAGGCGTCCAGACGAAGTCCTTGAGCTTGTTGGAGGCTACGCCGTAGCGGCTTGCCACCCACATCGTGCCCCAGGGCAGGTTGGCGTTGGTCGCCTTGCAGACGTCCTGGTAGCGGGCGTCGCGCTTGGAGGCGTCGGCTTCGCCGAGCGCTGCATCGAGCGCATTGGTCACTTCCGGCATGCGGATGCGCATCAGGTTGGCGCCCGCCGGCGGGATCTGCTTCTCGTTCAGCCCGATATTGATGTTGGAGGCATCGGGGCCGTTCTGCAGGCCGGCATAGATCAGCGGGAACTCGCCGGCATTGCCCGACTGCTGGTAGACGATCGAGTTGTAGGTCGGGGTATCGACGGCGCGCGGCACGATGTTGATGCCGACCTGCGCAAGCATCGCCTGCATCGCTGCCAGCACGTTGGTTGCCAGCGGCGAGGTGTAGTAGGTCAGGATGGTGATCGGCTTGTCGCCGTTGATCTTGTCCCAGCCGGCTTCGGCGAGCAACTGCTTGGCCTTCTCCGGATCGTAGCCATAGGTGTCGATGCCCTGGGGCACCAGCTGGTCGGCGACATAGACGCAGTTCGCAGCCTTGGCAGCACCGCCATAGAGGCTCTGGATGATGGCGTCGCGGTTGATGGCGTGCATGAAGGCCTGGCGGACCTTGAGGTCCTTCCACAGCGGCACTTCCTGGTTGAAGCCGACATAGTTGACGACATAGGAGTCGCCCTCGATGACGTTGAAGGCATTGTCGCCGCTGAAGGTCGAGACGTCGTTTGACTCGACATAGGTGAACTGGATCTCGCCCGAGCGAAGTGCTGCGATGGCGGCGGCGGGGTTGGCGAAGTAGCGGTTGATCAGTTTTTCGGCCGCCGGCTTGCCGCCCCTGAAGTCGGGGTTGGCGGCGAGCTCGACATACTGGTCGGCGACATATTTGGTGAACTTGAACGGGCCGGTGCCAACAGGGGCGGTCGACCACCAGGCGTTCTTGGCGATCTGCTCGGCCGGGATCGCAGCAAGCGCGTGCTCGGGCAGCATCATCAGCTTGGTCAGCGTGTCGAGCATGCTGGCGGTCGGCGCCTTGAGCTTGACCACCACAGTGCGCTCGTCAGGCGTCTCGACGCTTTCGATCGCGCCCAGGCGCGCGGCGAAGACGGAGCCGGCCTTCTCGTTCTTGGCGAGGTCGATGGTGAACTTGACGTCCTTGGAGGTGAAGGGCTTGCCGTCGTGCCATTTGGTGTCGGCGAGCTTGAAGGTGTAGGTCAGCTGATCGGGGCTCGTCTCGAAGGACTCCGCGAGCGCGCCGATCACCGTCTGCAGCTTGTCGTCATAGATCACCAGCGGCTCGAAATAGGTGACCAGCCAGGTGAAGCCGCCGGTCGCGGCGAGCGGGTTGAAATTGCCCTGGAAGCCGCCGGGGCCGACGTCGAAGCCGCCGGTGATGGTGGCGCCCTCGGCGAATGCCGGAGCCGTGGCGGCAACGCCGCCCATCAGCGCCGCCGACAAGGCAAGCGCCGAGATCATGGTCTTGAACTTCATGTAGTCCTCCCACTGGATGAGTTGGTCTTATTATGGGCGATCACGCGGTTGATCCCCTCATAATGCTTGTCGAGCCGGTCCTTTGCCCCGGCGAGATCGCCTGCCTCGACGGCGTCGACGATGGCCGCGTGGTCGCGCCAGGTCTGCATCGGGTCGGCATTGTCGAGATTGACGAAGTCGGAGGCCTTGTAGAAAGCCAGCCAGAACACTTCGAGCAGGCCGAGCAGGACATCGTTGTCCTGGCAGCGGAACAGGAGCTGGTGGAAGTGGCGGTCCTCGTCGGGAAAGCTCTCGCCGCGCTCGGCATGGAACCTCATCTTGTCGACGGTCTCGCGCAATTCGCGGATGTCATCGGGGCCGATCAGTTCGAGGGTCTTGTCGATCAGCCCGACCTCGAGGGTGCGGCGGATGATGATGACTTCCTCGATCTGCTTGAGCGCACCGCCCAGGCCGTAGGCGAGGTTGTCGAGCAGCGGCTCGAAGGAGAACGCCTTGACGAAAACGCCGATGCCGCGCCTGGACTCGAGCACGCCGACCGACTCGAGCGCCTTGATGCCCTCGCGCACCGAGTTGCGGCTGACGCCAAGCTGAACGGCCAGCTCGCCTTCCGGCGGCAACGGTGCGCCGGCGGTGAGGCCGTTGTCATCGATGTAGGACCGCAGGCTTTCCTGCACCGACACGTGCAAGAGCGGCGCTCTCTTCAATGGCTTGATCGACTTCAGTGTCATCTACGTCTCCGGTTGCCTGGGGCTATCCGAAAAACAGCTATCGGTGGCTGATTACCCACTTGTAGGATATCTGTCAATTGGATATTGAAATGCCCACTTGTTGTTCAGTCTCCGCAAAGGGATAGCGCAGATCTCGGGGCGGCCGAAGCGGAGCAATCCGCTATCTGCACTTGCTCCACAGCGTTTGCCGCCGAGGAAAGATGCAAATGGGTTCTGAAGAGACGAGCATCGTCATCGAACGCTGGCCCGACCTGCCTGAAGGCATCAATCGCGGCATCTCCGCTCGCGTCGGCGACACGCTCTTTGTCGGCCTCGGTTCGGCCGGTGCCAGCCTCTACGCGCTCGATCTCAGCGATGCGTCGCGGCAGTGGGCGATCCAGGCGTCTTTTCCGGGACCCGCGCCGAGCGGGGCCGCTTGCGCCGCCTCGGGCGGGCGCCTCTTCGTCTTCGGAGGCGTGGGCAAGACGACGCCCGATGCTGCGACACCCATCGTTTTCGACGCGGTCCATGCCTATGACGCCACCGCCGATGTCTGGGCCGAGATTGACGCACGCACGCCCTGCGGCCTGCTTGGCGCCAAGGCTGCGACGCTCGTCGACGGGCGCATCGTCTTCTTCGGTGGCTACAACAAGCAGGTGTTCGAGGGTTTTGTCGCTGGCCTTTCCGTCCTGGAGAGGGCCGGGGACATCGAAGGGGCAGCACGCTTCACCCGATCGTTCCTCGACAGGGCGCCGGAAGACTATCGCTGGAATGCTGAGGTACTCTGCTACGATCCCGCAGCCAATGTCTGGAGCAGTCTGGGCGCCAGCCCCTGTCTGCCCAATTGCGATGCCGCGTTGGTGGAAACCGCAACCGACAAGCTCATCCTGGCCAGCGGCGAGATCAAGCCGGGCCTGCGCACGCCAGAGGTCAAGGCAGTCGCCGTGGCTGGTGCGGTTGCCAGCTGGCAACAGCTCGCGCCATTGCCCACACCACCAAGCGAGGCCGTTCAGGAAGGCGTCGCCGGTGCCTTTGCTGGGACGCTCGGAGAAAAGGTCATCGTAGCGGGCGGCACAAATTTCGTCGGCGCGTGGGCCAACGCTGCGAACGGAAAATGGTATGCGCATGAGGGGCTGACGAAAGGCTGGCGCACGGAGATCTATGCGCTCGGCGAGGGCGGCTGGTCGATTGCCGGCCAATTGCCTGAAGGGCTGGGCTATGGCGCAAGCTTTTCGCTGGCGGAAGGTGTTTTGCTCGTTGGCGGCGAGGACGGCCAGGGCGCCTCGCGCGCCGAAGTGTTTTGCCTGAGGCCGCGCGCCTAGCCTGTCTCAGCCGGCGGCGGCCTGAACCACTGTCACCGCGATCATGTGAAAAGCGTCGTCGGCGCTGCAGCCGCGCGAAAGATCATTGGCCGGCTTGGCGAGGCCCTGCAGGATCGGGCCGATGGCGTCCGCCCCGCCGATGCGCTGGGCGATCTTGTAGCCGATATTGGCGGCGTCGAGATTGGGGAAGACAAAGACGTTTGCTTCGCCATGCAGCGCCGAGTTCGGAGCCTTGGCGGCGCTGACCGCCTCGACGAAGGCAGTGTCGAACTGCAGTTCCCCATCAATGACGAGTTCTGGGTCGGCGGCGCGCGCCAGCCGCGTTGCCTCGACCACCTTGGAGACGCGCTCGTGCGCGGCACTTCCGTTGGTCGAAAACGACAGCATCGCCACCTTGGCGGGCGCACCTGCCAGCGCCTCGTAGGAGCGCGCCGACATGCGGGCGATGTCGGCGAGGCCCGCAGCATCCGGATCGACCACCAGCCCACAATCGGCGAAGACGAAGGCGCCCTTCTTCACATGATGCGGTTGGCACAGCATCATCAGGAAGAAGCTCGAGACCAAACCTGCATCAGGCGCCCGGCCGATGCATTGGAGCGCGGCTCGCATCGTGTCGGCGGTCGTGGCGACCGCGCCGCCGACCGTGCCGTCGGCATGGCCCTCGCGCACCATCATGGCGGCGAAGACCAGCGGCGAGCGCAGCGCCTCGGCTGCCGCAGCTTCATCGACGCCCTTGGCCTTGCGCATGTCGTGATAGGCGCCAGCCAGCCTGGCCGTCAGCGGCGACGTGGCCGGATCCTCGACGCGTAGATCCGCCGGCGTGGCGCCGGCCTCGACCAGCCGCTGCGCTACGACGTCGCTGCGGCCGACCAGGGTGATCGTGGCGATGCCCTCCTGCGTCGCGCGCAGCGCTGCCGCGACGATGCGTTGGTCCTCGCCTTCGGCCAGCACGATGTGCTTCGGCCTCTGCCTGGCGGTTGCGATGATGCGCTCGAGCGGTTTCATCGGGCGTGCCCCCCCAAAAAAAAGAGATGTTCGCGGCCAGCCTGATGCCTCGCATCCGGGCCGGCCGCGTATGCTCGCTAAGCGCGCTTCTGCGGGCGCATGTCGGCGCGGTCGATGCCGGCTACCGGCACCGGCTTCTTCATGGCGTCGCGGCGGAACGGCTCGCCGAGTTCCTGGTTGAGGACGACCTCGACGAAGGTGGTGATGCCCTTGGCCTGGTCGTCGAGCGCCTTGGCCAGCGCTTCGGTCAGCTTGGCCGGCGTATCGACCACCACCCCCTTCAGCCCGCAGCCCTCGGCCACCTTGGCGTAGCTGAGGTTGGGGTTGAGTTCGGTGCCGACGAAGTTGTTGTCGTACCAGAGCGTGGTGTTGCGCTTTTCGGCACCCCACTGGTAGTTGCGGAAGATCACCATGGTGATCGCCGGCCAGCCCTTGCGGCCGATCGCGCCCATCTCGTTCATCGAGATGCCGAAGGCGCCGTCGCCGGCAAAGCCCACCACCGGCACGTCGGGGCGGCCGATCTTGGCGCCGACGATCGAGGGGAAACCGTAGCCGCAGGGTCCGAACATGCCGGGCGCGAGATATTTGCGGCCCTGCTCGAAGCTCGGATATGCGTTGCCGATGGCGCAGTTGTTGCCGATGTCGGTGGAGATGATGGCTTCCTTGGGCAGTGCCGCCTGGATCGCTCGCCAGGCCTGGCGCGGCGACATGCGGTCAGCCTCGCGCTTGCGCGCCGAGGCATTCCACTCGGTGCCCGGATCGTCGTCCTCGTGGTCCATCGACGACAGCTGCTGCAGCCAGGCCGAGCGTGTCTGGTGGACGGTCGCCTTGCGCTCCTCGCGGCCCGCATTGCCGGCCGAGGGTGACAGTTGCGCGAGGATCTGGCTGGCCACCTGCTTGGCGTCGCCGCAGATGCCGACCGAGACCTTCTTGGTCAGGCCGATACGGTCGGCATTGATGTCGACCTGGATGATGGCGGCATCCTTCGGCCAGTAGTCGATGCCGTAGCCCGGCAGGGTCGAGAACGGGTTGAGGCGGGTGCCGAGCGCCAGCACGACGTCGGCCTTGGCGATCAGTTCCATCGCCGCCTTCGAACCGTTATAGCCGAGCGGGCCGGCGGCGAGGCGATGGCTGCCGGGGAAGGCGTCATTGTGCTGGTAGCCGCAACACACCGGCGCGTCGAGCCGCTCTGCCAGCGCTATCGACTCGCCAATCGCCCCGCCAATGACGACGCCCGCACCGTTGAGGATGACGGGGAATTTTGCCTCCGACAGCAGCCGCGCCGCTTCGGTGATGGCCTGCGGCCCGCCGGCCGGGCGCTCGAAGCGGACGATGCGCGGCAGCTCGATGTCGATGACCTGGGTCCAGAAATCGCGCGGGATGTTGATCTGCGCGGGCGCGCAGCCGCGCCAGGCCTTCTCGATCACCCGGTTGAGCACCTCGGCGATGCGCGAGGGGTCGCGCACCTCTTCCTGGTAGCAGACCATCTCCTCGAACATCGCCATCTGGTCGACTTCCTGGAAGCCGCCCTGGCCGATGGTCTTGTTGGCCGCCTGCGGGGTGACCATCAAAAGCGGCGTGTGGTTCCAGTAGGCGGTCTTCATGGCGGTGATGAAGCCGGTGACGCCTGGACCGTTCTGGCCGATGGCCATCGACATCGTGCCGGTCGCCCGACTGAAGCCGTCGGCCATCATGCCGGCATTGGTCTCATGCGCGCAGTCCCAGAAGCTGATGCCGGCTTTCGGAAACAGGTCGGAGACCGGCATCATGGCCGAGCCGATGATGCCGAATGCATGCTCGATGCCATGCATCTGGAGGACTTTCACGAACGCCTCTTCGGTCGTCATCTTCATGGTCTTGTTCCTTTCAATCTTGGGTCGGGGGTCCGGCTTCGGAAGGCCTAAGTCTTTGAAGTTGCGCATCGTGCTTGCCGAAAATCGAACCCGATTTTCGGGCCGATGCGCTAGAGAACTTCGTCCTTGAGGTAGTACCAGCGGTACATGCCCCACTGGCCGAGGCGCCTGAACGGGGTCAGCATGCCGTGGCTGGGCAGCGGCGAGGTGAAGATCGGCAGGTCGAGGCTGCCGCCCTTGCCGGCGATCATCTGGGCGGCGCGGCGGCCGGCCTGGGCCGAATACATGACGCCGTTGCCGCCATAGCCCATGGCGTAGAACAGTTGCTGCTTCGGGTCGGGCCGGACAATTCGCGGCATCATGTCGTGGCTGACATCGACCCAGCCCCACCAGGAATAGTCGACTTCGATGCCGCGCAGGATCGGGAACTTGCGGTACAGCCCTTCGAGCAAAAGGTTGAGATGCTTCGGGTTGACCGCGTCGCGGCCGGTGATGGCGCTGCGGCTGCCGATCTGCACGCGGCCATCAGGCATCATGCGGTAGTAGTGGCGCAGCGTGCGTGTGTCGGTCAGCGGGATCAGCGTCCTGAAGTTCAGCGCTTCGCGCTCGGCCGCAGTCAGCGGCCGGGTGACGATCGAGTTGGACAGGATCGGCATCAGTCGGTGCCTGGTCAGTCCGTGCAGGCCGGGTGAAGTGTAGCCGGCGGTGGCAAAGCAGACGGCGCGGGCGCGCACCACACCGCCCGGCGTGCGCAGATGGTGGACGCCGCCCTTCAAGTCGCACTCCAGAACCGGGCTCGACGTGTGCACCTTGGCGCCGAGCTTGCGCGCCAGCTTGAGATAGCCGAAGGCGAGCTTGGCGGCATGTATGCTCATGCCGTCGGGCTCGTACATGGCGCCCCGGGCTTCCTCGTCGCGAACGAAATCCCGATGGATCTTGTCACGTCCGAGGATGCGCGTGCCGTAGCCGAACACCTCGTTGAGCAGGCGCGACTCCTTTTCCAGCGCCGGCATCATCTTGTCTCGATGGGCGATGTAGAGGTGGCCGCCGTCTTGCGGGTCGCAGTCGATCTCGGGCTCGCGGATGAGTTCGCGGAACAGGTCGAAGCCCTCTGATATCTCGGCATGCAGCTTCTTGGCGACATCGACGCCCCAGCGTTCGATCCACTGCGAGCGCTTGAGCCGGCCGGCGGAAATCTGCGCCTGGCCGCCGTTGCGCGTGGAGCAGCCCCAGGCGACGCCGTTGGCCTCCAGCACGGTCGCCTTGATGCCGTGTTCCCTCGCCAGATGGATGGCGCAGGACAGGCCGGTGTAGCCGGAGCCGACAATCGCGACATCGACATCGATGTCCTGCGTCACCGGGCCGTCGTCCCCGGGCGGGGTGCCGGCCGTGGCGATCCAGTAGGTCGGCGAATAGTCCTTGCCGTCGCCCGGATTTGGCGCGTGCACCGGATCGTATGCCGGGTCGAAGGGCTTACGCTGGGCCGTTGGCCGTGTGAGCTGGTGTTCCATCCCCTTGTCCTCCTGAGCCGAGCTCAGCTCCTTGTCGGTGCCGCGATCAGCGGCCGGTTCTTGCGGAATGCCTGCTTGCGCACGATCTTGCCGTCGCGCAGCGTGAACAGGTCGCAGCCCTCGGCCTCGACGCGGCTGCCGTCGGCATTGGTGCCGGAGAAGGTCCATTCCGAGACGGCGCGGTCGCCCTGGACGAAATGGCCGTGATGGGCCCAATGCGCGTCCGGCATCGCTTTCCAGACGCTGCTGAAGGCGGTGGCGATGGCCTCGCTCCCTTCGAAGCGTGTCCCGTGCACTTCCGGGCCGCCGACCGCGTTGAAGATGCAGTCTTCGGCGAAGAAGCGCATGATCCCGTCGATGTCGTGCCGATTGAAGGCATCGAACAGGCTGGCAAGGTCATCGGCGGTCAGCGGCATTTCGTGGTCCTCGTGTCTCTGCGGCGCAGCCTCGTGGGCATGGCTTCACCGTGGCCGGGCAAGCCGGCCGATTGGTCTGCATTTCTATGCGGGGGAGGGCGGGGCCTCAGCCGGGCGGCGAAGTCGCCAGGTGTACGAGCGCTGCCATCAGACCTTGCCCTTCCAGGGGATCAGTGCCTTTTCGAGGTAGCGGATCATCAGGTCGAAGGCGAAGGCGAAGACGCCGATGACGATGATGCCCATGATGACAGTGTCGCTGGCGAGGTATTCGGCGGCGTTGAGCACCATGAAGCCGAGGCCCCGGTGGGCGGCGACCATTTCGGCCGCGACCAGCGTGGTCCAGCCGACGCCGATGCCGATGCGCATGCCGGTGAAGATCTCGGGCAGTGCTGCCTTCATGATCACCTGGGTGATGACCTGCGTGCGGGTGGCGCCCATCGCATAGGCGGCGTGGATCTGTTCGGTCGACACCGAGCGCACGCCGGCGCGGGCGGCGATCGCCATCGGCGCGAAGATCGCCAGATAGATCAGGAAGACCTTCGGGAACTCGCCGATGCCGAGCCAGATGATGATCAGCGGCAGGTAGGCGAGCGGCGGCAGCGGCCGGTAGAACTCGATGATCGGATCGAACAGGCCGCGCACGACCCGGTTGACGCCCATCAATATGCCGATCGGCACGGCGGTGACCAGCGCCAGGAAGAAGGCGCCGAGCACGCGGCCAAGGCTCGCCAGCGTATGCTGGGTCAGCGTCGAGTTGGAGACGCCCTCGGTCATGGCGACTAAGAACTTGCTCCAGACCAGAAGCGGCGAGGGCAGGAACAGCGGCCGGACCCAGCCCATCTCGGTGATCAGCAGCCAGAGGCCGAAAAGCACGAGCGCGGTGATCAGGCTGATGTGGCCGCTCATGCCCTCGCCGGGCGCACCGTAAATCTTGCCGGGGCGGACGGACTTTGCCTTGGAGATGCGCTCAAGCATGGAGGAGTTCCGGGTTGCCGGACTGACGCTCGTCGCCATAGATGATGCCGAGGATCTGTTCGCGCATGTCGATGAAATCGCGGCTGGATTTGATTGCACGGGCGTTGCCCTCTTCCAGGAAACGGCGGTTGAAATCGAGCTCGTAGGTGTGGGTGATGCGGCCCGGCCTCGGCGACATGACGATCAGCCGCGAGCCGAGGAATAGCGCTTCCTCGACACTGTGGGTGATGAAGAAGAACATCTTGTTGGTGAGCTGCCAGACCTTCAACAGCAACTCCTGGATGGTCTCGCGGGTCAGTGCGTCAAGCGCCGCCATCGGCTCGTCCATCAAAAGCATGGCCGGGTCGCAGGTCAGTGCCCTGGCGATGCCGACGCGCTGCTGCATGCCGCCCGACAAATGGTAGATCATGTGGCGGTGGAAATCCTGCAGCCCGACCAGCGCAAGGTTCTTCGTCGCCACTTCGCGCCTCGTGGCCTTGTTCACGCCGCGCAGCTTGAGGCCGAATTCAGTGTTATCGATGACGTTGAGCCAGGGCAGCAGCGCATGCTTCTGGAACACCACGCCCCGGTCGGCGCCCGGGCCGGTGACACGGCGGCCGCCCAGCGTGATGTCGCCGGCGGTCGGCGCCATGAAACCCGCCATCAGGTTGAGCAGCGTGGTCTTGCCACAGCCGGAGGCACCGAGAGCGACGACGAAATCGCCGCTGTTGATCTCGAGGTTGACGCCCTTGAGCGCGATCACCGCCTGGTCGGAATAAAGACCCGGATAGGTCAGGCTGACATTGCTGACGTTGAGGCTTTCCATTGTGTCGGCCCTTTCGAAGGAACTACAGTCGAATGGTGAAAGGGTGCCGCCGGCGCGACGAGGCCGGCCGGCGGCTCGTCCGATGCTACTTGGATGCCTCCTTCGCGTAGCTGCTGTTGACGAAGGGCGCGTAGTCGTCGAGCGCCTTGTCGATCTGCTTCTGGGCGACGAGGAACTTGGCGCTTTCACTGAGCGCACGGGTCGCACCACCGCCCAGCCAGGTGTCGGAGGCCTGTTCGTCGGCATTCGGGAACGACAGCATGTTGAGCGCCTCGACCGCGCCCGCGCCGTCGCCGCCGATCATCTTGACGATGCCCTGGACCTGCGGCGAGTCAGCCGTCCAGGCAGCCTTGTTCTTGTTGTAGTCGGCATAGGCATCGGCCAGCACCTTGGTGAAGGCGGCCATGAACTTCGGGTTCTCGGCGGCCCACTTCTTGTCGACGACGAGGCCGTCGAACGTCGGCACCGAGGCTGCGCCGATGGTTTCGGAGTCGGCGATCACCTTGCCGTTCTTGAGCAGTTCGGTGAGCGCCGGCGGCCAGACATAGGCGGCGTCGATGTCGCCGCGCTGCCAGGCAGCGATGATCTGCGGCGGCTTCATGTTGAGGATGTTGACCTCGCGCGGGTCGACCTTCCAGACCTGCTCGAGACCGACGAGCAGATGGAAGTGCGAGGTCGACACGAAGGGCACGCCGACATTCTTGCCCTTGAGGTCCTCGGGCTTCTCGATACCCGAACCGTTGCGGACGGCGAGCGCCTCGGACTTGCCGATATTGTCGAGGATCCAGAACAGTTCCAGATCGACGCCGCGGGTGGCGGCGGCGGTGGTGCCGGTCGAGCCGATGACGCCGATCGGAACGTTGCCCGAAGCAAGCGCGGTCGAGATGTCGCCGCCCGAGCTGAACTGGCGCCAGTCGATGGTGTAGCCGGCTTCCTTGGCGGCGGCGTCGAAGCGGCCGTCGGCGATCGCCGTGACGAACGGGCCGACGATCTGCTGGTAGCCGACCACGACCGATGTCTCGGCATAGGCAAGGCACGAGGTGAACAGGCCGGCCGCGATGGTCGCGGCGCCTGCCAGATGCTTGAAATGCTTAAAGTGTATCATCGTTACCCTCTTGTTTTGTTAGCCACCGGTTGTTCCGGGTACTTGCCGGCTTTGGTGCCGGTCTTGGTTCTGTCTGAAATGGATAAGTGAGTGCGACGGATTGCCTTATATCCAGATTGGAAGTTGAATGACTCCAGTTGCAGTTGGCGGACCCGCACCCATGGCCCAACCGACCGTTTCAGAGACGAATTTCTTTCTCGACCGGGCGAGCCGGATCGGGCTTCAGGCGCAAATCCGCGAGATCGTCGTCTCGGCGGTGCTGTCGGGCCGGCTGCATCCGGGGGCTCAGCTGCCGTCGACACGCAAGCTTGCCGACTATCTCAACATCTCCCGCATCACGGTGACGCTGGCCTATCAGGAACTGGCCTCGCAAGGTTACGTCGAAGCCGTCAGCCGCAGTGCCTACCGGGTTGCCGGCAATCCGCCGACGAGCGTGCTCGAGACAGCCGCGCCGCAAGCCGGGACGGATGTCGTCGACTGGTCGTCGAAACTGCGTTCGACCTTCATCGTCGCCAAGCAGATGCGCAAGCCGCTCGACTGGCGGCGTTATCCCTATCCCTTCCTCTACGGGCAGATGGATACCTCGCTGTTCGACCTGAGTGCCTGGCGCGACAGTGCGCGACGGGCCTTGGCGCGCGAGGATTTCGAGCTGATGGCCGGCGATTTCGCCGCTGCCGACGATGTGCTGCTGGTCAACTATATCTGCTCGCGCACGCTGCCGAGCCGGGGCATCCGCGCCACGCCGGACGAGATCCTGGTGACCGTGGGCGCCCAGAATGCGTTGTGGATCGTCACCCAATTACTGCTCAGCCGGGGTGCGCATGCCGTCTGCGAAAACCCGTGCCATCCCGACATGAGTGCGTCGCTGAAGCTGAGCGGGGCGCAGGTGACCGCCGTCGACGTCGACAAGGAGGGCCTGCCGCCCGAGGCGCTGCCGCAGAAGGTCGACGCCGTCTTCGTCACGCCCAGCCACCATTCCCCGACGGGCGCGACCATGCCCGTCGAACGCCGGGCCCGGCTGTTGGAAGCAGCCGCCTCGAACGACTTCATCATCGTCGAGGACGACTACGAGTTCGAGATGAGCTTTCTCGCGCCGCCGTCGCCGGCGCTGAAGGCCTTCGACCGCAGCGGGCGGGTGTTCTACATCGGCAGTTTTTCCAAGTCTCTGTTTCCGGGGTTGCGGCTCGGCTATCTCGTCGCCCCCGCACCTGTCATCCGCGAGGCGCGCGCGTTGCGCGCCTTGATGCTGCGCCATCCGCCCGGGCATCTGCAACGGACGGCCGCCTATTTCCTGGCGCTCGGTCACCATGACGCGGTGCTGCACCGCATGCGCAGCGAGTATCACAAGCGCCACATCGTCATGGCCGAGGCTCTGCGGCGCGAGGGCTTTACCATTGCCGGCTCGTCGGCCTTCGGCGGCACCTCGTTCTGGATCGAGGGGCCCGAAGGGCTCGACGCCGACCTGCTCATGAATGAACTGAGGCAGGATGGCGTGCTGATCGAAACCGGCTCGCCGTTCTTTCCGGCCGATGACGGGCCCTGCCGGTTCTTCCGCATGGGCTATTCGTCGATCCCGCGCAGCCGCATCGACGAGGGCATTTCGCGCACCGCCGCCCGTATCGAGCGGCTGATGGCCTGCTGAGCCGAAGCGACGGCCCTGACTTCGGGCACGTTGCCAGCTTCTGTCTTGTTCGCGACCGCCCTTTGGGCTACTAAGCCCCTGCACTGGACGACCAGTGCCTTGTACGTTTCGGGGACGGCCCCATCGAAAAACGATGGCGCCGATAACTTGTCAGACCGAACGTATCTAACCTTCACCAATAGCGAAAACGTTGCGGGCCTGCGCTTGGCGGGCCGTCGCGGCTTCCAGTTCATGGGCCATGACTACACACGGCACCCGGATTTGTTTCCGGGGCGCGCGCTTTCGCATCTGCAAACGAGCCAAACGGAGAGGCGCTGTGGCGGGACCAATAGAGCAATTTGAAATCAAGCCGATCTTTACCCTCTTCGAGTTTGCTGGGCACGAAATCGCTTTCACCAATTCGGCGGCCCATATGGTCGGTGCGGCGGCACTTGGGGGCGTGCTCCTGCTGCTCTCGATGCGTGCACCTTCGCTGGTGCCGACCCGGCTCCAATCGATCACCGAACTGATCCACGAGTTCGTGTCGAAGACCTTGCGTGACAACGCCGGCGAAGCCGGCATGCGGTTTTTCCCGCTGGTCTTTTCGCTGTTCGTCTTCATCCTGATTGCCAATCTCGTGGGGATGTTCCCCTATGCGTTCACGGTAACCAGCCACGTCATCGTGACTTTCTCGTTCGCGCTGTTGGTATTTGGCACGGTGACGCTCTACGGCATCTGGAAGAATGGTCTTGGTTTCTTCCGCCTGTTCCTGCCGCAGGGCGTGCCGCTGATCCTGGCGCCGATCATCGTGCCGATCGAAATAGTCTCGTATATTTCGCGCCCGATCAGCCATTCGGTGCGTCTCTTCGCGGTCATGCTGGCCGGCCACATCACGCTCAAGGTCTTCGCCGGCTTTGTCGTGAGCATGGCAGGGTTTGGCACAATCGGTATTGCTGCGGCCATCCTGCCATTGGCGATGACGGTTGCGCTCACTGCCCTGGAACTGCTGATGGCGGTGATCCAGGCCTACATCTTCACCATGCTCACCTGCATGTATCTCAACGACGCCATCCATCCGGGGCATTGATCGCTCGCTTGGCGCCCATTTGCCGTGACCGAAAGGATCAATCGCGCCGGGATCGCTTTCCGGCGCGCCGTTCGAGATAGGCGGTGGTCTGCAGCGCGATCAGGATCAGCACGGCGCCGATGACGATGCGCGTGTCGGGCACTTCGCCGAAGAAGATGTAGCCGGCGGCAGTGGTGACGACGATCGACAGATAGCCGATGGGGGCGAGCACGCTCGCTTCGGCCAGCCGGTACGCGCGCAGGAAGCAATATTGCCCCGCCTGGGCCAAAAAGCCGATGCCGAGCAGCGGAATCCAGTCGAAGGTTTTTACCGGCTGCCAGACAAAGATGGCGGGCACGGCGGTGATGACGGCGAGGCCGACGGTGTAGAACACCATCATGACGGTGGTGTTTTCGTCGCGCAGCATGCGCGTCTGGATGATCGCCAGCGAGCCGAAGACGACGGTGCCGAACACTGCGAGCAGGCCGAGATTCCACTCGACGCCGCCCGGCGCCAGCATCACCATGACGCCGGCGAAGGCGAGGACCGCCCCCACCCAGCGCAGCCGTGACACTGTTTCGCCCAGGAAGGCGACCGCCATCGCCATGGTGATCAGTGGCCGCGAAAAGCTCAGGGCGTTGACGACGGCCAGCGGCACCATGGTGTAGGCGAGGAACTGGCTGGTCAGCGCAATGGCGTTGCAGCTGACGCGCGAGACGTTCTTCCACGGATGCTTGGTGTGGCGGATCTGGCGGCGATGGCGCCAGATCAGCGGCAGGATGAACATCAGCCCGATCAGCGAACGAATGAAGACCAGCTGGAAGGCCGGGTAGACCATGCCCTGCGCCTTGACGAGCGCCGTCATGCCGCCGGCGACCAGCAGCATGTCGGCGAGCACCCAGACGATGCCCTCGCGGTTGGCCTTGTGCCGCTCCTCGACCGCCGGGAGCGGCACCGCGATTTCAGGCTGGCTGGACAAGGTTGGCCATCAGTCGGAACGCCCCCGGCACCAGCTTGTCGAGCTGGTGGTGGAGCACGAGCGAGGTGTGGGTGTGGCGGCCCTTGCCGATCGCCGCCGATACCAGTGCGCCGGTCAGCGGCTGTTCGTTGACGTCGTGCATAGACAGCAGCGGCTCATAGGCTTCGTCCCAGCGCGCGGCGAAATAGAGCCCGCGCTCCTTATCCCAGCCGGACCAGTCCTGCGGGCCGATCTTGTTTGGCCCATCGAGCAGGACGTGGTCCGGCGCCAGCACCGTGACCTCGGCGGCGGGATCCGTTACGCGCCAGCGTAAGGACGGCGAGCCGATATCGAGTCTTCTCGGCGGCGTCGCCAGTGGATTCCAACCGTCGGTCGGGCGGTGGTAAAGGGTGACGAGATGACCACCTGCCTCGACAAAGCGGTGCAGCTTCTCCGTGGCGGCGGCGAGGTCCTTGCGGATGCCGAAGGCGAAGATGCCGACGACGATGGTGGTGAACTGGCTGAGGTCGCCGGCGAGCGCTCTGGCGTCCAGTTCGGTGACGTCCAGGCCCATACGCGACAGCCAAAGCCCGACACGGTCGGCGCCACCGCCGACATAGCCGACGCGTGCACCTTGCGGCAGCTTGAGGTCGAGCGTCAGCACGCGCAGCGTCTCGGGCTGGCGGTGCGTGACGCGGCCGATATGCGGATAGGCGATGGGCGTCAGCCGCAGCGCCGGCCGGCCACCGACCAGCGGCGTGATGGTCGCAAGGCCTGTGGCCAGAGTTGCGGGCGCACGGACGATCTGGCCGGCCTCTGTCTGGGCCAGCGACCAGCCGCCATCCATGCCGAGGGACACGGGCGCATCCTTGCCGGCGAGGCTGGTCTTGACCGGCCATTCGCGGCGGTTGCCGTCGAGCGGCACCACCAGCGCCTCGGGCTCCATGACGACCGAGCTTGCCGGCAGGACCGCGAAGGCCTCCTCGAAATCGAAGGTGGCGCGGGCGGTGTGGCCGTCGAACGTTGCGGAGACGATGACATGGGCGTCGCCATTGCCGCCCAGTGCCGACCATGCCGGTGGATAGAGCCCGGAATAGGCGGCGTCACCGGCGGCGGTGACGGCAAAGCTGCGCCTGCTGCCGGTTCGGCTGTCGGCCACCGCACTGATGCCAGCGGGCAGGACCGGTTCGATGGCGACCGAGCGGGCCTCACTGCCGGGTGCGAGGTCTACCGACAGCTTGGCGGTTTCGCCCGGAGACAAGGTGGCGGGAGAAAGCATCGCGCGGTCGAAGATGCCGGCGGCCTCGATAAGTGCGGCGTCGATCTCTCTCGCCTTGCGCTCCAGCCGGTGGCGATGAAGTTCGAGGAATGCCGGCGAGGCGCTCGCTCGGGCGGTCGCGAGCTGGCGCGCGGCGTCGGTGAGGGCTGCGATGATCGCATCGCTGGCGGGGAAGGCGGCAATGGCGCGGTCGATGGCGGCACCTGCCGCGGCAAGCGCCTGCGCGGCATCGCCGGCAATGTCCTTCGATGCGGCCAGGTCGGCGAGCGAAGCCGACAGGCCGTCGAGCACCGAGGTCTCGTTGCGGGTGCCATCAGTGGCGAGCAGCAGGTGCAGCGGCCAACGCGTGTCGGCCAGTTCGGGCCAGTGCCCCATGCCCTGCGAGGCGTGGTAGTAGCGCGACCATTCGCCGATCCGGTCATATTCGACGCCCGTCGCCGGCTCGCGGCCGGGCGCGTCGACAATGACGGTCGCATCGGGTGGCGGCACTTCGTCGTCATAGGTGTCGCCGCCGCCCGACCATGCCGGCAAGTAGTATTTCTCCACCTGCCAGGGGCTCAAGCCCTCCTGGAAATGCTCCGGAAAGGCTTGTGGATCGGCGGCAAGCCGGATCGCCTTTTCGGCGGCTCGGGTCATGGCGCGGTGGTGGCCATGCTGGCCGGGAACGTCGAGGAAGGTCGGGATGACGATATCCGGCCGCTCGGCGCGATAGGCGCGCACCAGCCGCTCGACGGTGCGCATCTCGCCCCAGCGGTCGAAGGTCTGGTCGCCGTCCTTGGAGAAGCCGAAGTCGTGGACCGGGTCTTCTGGGCCATGGCCGAGCCAATGGACGTCCGAATCGAGTGCGCGGGCGGCCTCTTCCATCTCGCGCGTGCGCATCATGCCGAGTACGCCCAAGCGCTCGGGCCCGAGCGCGTTCTGTCCGCCTTCGCCGCGCGTCGAGCAGGCGACGATGACGCGCATGCCAAGACCAAGGCGGAAATAGGCGAGCATGCCACTCTGCTCGTCGTCAGGATGGGCGCCGGTGTTCATCATGGTGACGGTGGATTTCAGCCGGCTAAGCGCCCGGTGAAGCCTGATGAGCGACGGAATTGATTTCTGTCTCTCGATGCGTTCGCGGGCAGTAAGCATGCTGTTCCTCCGGTATGCGTCTTGTACGGGCAACTATTCGGTTGGCAGGTCGGCCGAGGTTTCGAGCTTCGGCGTCAGCGCCTCGAAGAGCGGCAGTGCCGCAGCCCCGAGGGCGGCGGTGTATTGGCCGGTCTGGCCGCGCAACACGCGTGGCAGCGCGCGTGTCCTGCGGCTGGCCACCGAGATTGGCAGCGGCCCCATGCGGGCGATCAGTTCGTCGATGATGGCGTCGGGCAGGGTTCCGCCGAGAATCACCGTCTCGGGGTCGACGATGTTCTCGATCATCGCGATCATCGGCGCGAGATAGGTCGCGGTCTCCCCCATCCATTCGAGCAGCACCGGATGGCGCTCGGCGTGGAGGTAAGAGAGGTCGTATTCGGTGATGCCTGCGTCCAGAAGCTTTTCACGCAGGGCATGCAACGAGGCGTAGCGTTCGAGGCAGCCATGCTGACCGCAAGGACAGGCCTTGCCATGGGGAGCCACGACGACATGGCCGATCTCGCCGGCATTGCCGAAGGCGCCGCGGAAGGGGGTGCCGTCCTGGATCATGCCGAGGCCGACGCCGGCGCCGAAATAGATCATGCAGAAGCTGGAGATCGAATGTCCGGCGCCGAACAGGCGCTCGCCGACGGCCGCCGCCGTGGCGTCGTTTTCCACAGCTACAGGTTCGCCGCAGGCTTCGCTGAGCAGGGCGGCCGCGTCGATGTCGGCCCAGCCCGGCAAGGTCGTCGGGCCGACTGAGGTCATGCCCTCGATCTCGAACGGGCCGGGCATGACGACGCCGATGCCGAGCAGCCGCGAACTGAACTTGGCGCGCACCGCGTCGAGCTCGGCGCGCAGATAGGCGGCGACCTGCCCGGGGCTGGTGTCGCTCACCGGCATGATGCGCCGCGAGCGCGGCTGGCCGGCGAGGTCGAGGACCGTCGACACCATGTGGTCGGAGGCCACTTCTATGCCCATGGTCATGGCGCCATCGGGGTTGACGGCGAACTGGATCGGCGGCTGGCCGCGACCGGAGCGTAGCCGCCCCGTCTGCATCAACAGGTTTTCGCTGACCAGTTCGTCGACGATGTTGGCGATGGCCTGGGCGGTCAGGTGGGTGAGGCGGGCGATGTGCATGCGTCCGAGCGAGCCGTGACGGCGGACGACATCGAGCACGACGCGACGGTTGTGATCGCGGCTCCGTTCCGGATTCTTGCCCAACGTTACCTGATGCGTGCTGCCTGGCTGAAACGCCATTTCGCTCATCCTGCTCTTCTTCGCAAAATTGATAACGTGGAAGCGCGGAGCGCGGCAATAGATTAATTCAACTAAATTATCTTATTGACAAATGGCCGGCGGCAAGTGAGCGTAGCGATCGGTATGCGGCCAGGTTCCGCAGCTCGTGGCGCCGGCATTGTCGGGGTTTGCTCGCTGTAGTGCGTGTGCCACGTCGAGGAGAGCGGTCCGGATCTCGGTTGCGTGCGAGGTCCCGGTCCAAGGGGATGATAACGGCCCGAGGCCCGGTCTGCCCGGCGGGTCAAATTGGAGGTTCATATGCGCAAGGCAACTTTGTTCGCCGGACTGATCGCCGGGTTGAGCACACTGGCAATCAACGCGGCCCAGGCCGTCGAGATCGAGTACTGGCAGTATGTCTTCGACAGCCGCGTCAAGGCGATGGACCAGCTGATCGACAATTTCCAGAAGGCCAACCCTGACATCACCGTCAAGCACACGACCTTCCCCTATGCCGACTACCAGACCCGTGTGATCGCGGCCAAGATGGGCGGGCAGGGCCCCGACGTGATGCAGCTGTTCTATGGCTGGCTCGACAAGTTCGTCGCCGGCGGCCTGCTGCAGCCGCTGCCAACCGACGCCTTCCCGCACGACAAGATCGAAAGCGAGTTCTTCCCGATCGTCAGCGCCATGAAGCGCGGCGACGACTATTACGGCCTGCCGACGGCGGTTCGCTCGCTGGCTGTGTTCTACAACAAGAAGCTGTTCACCGAGGCCGGCCTCGACCCGGCCAACCCTCCGAAGACGCTGGACGAGTTCGTTGCGGCTGCCGAAAAGCTCACCAAGCGTGACGCCGCCGGAAACCTCGTCGTCGCTGGTTCGACGCTCGACATGGCTGGCCAGGATCACCAGTGGTGGCGTGAAGTGCTGATCCGCCAATTCGGCGGCGAGCCCTACACCGATGGCGACCGCAAGGTGGCCTACAACACCGAGGCTGGCGAAAAGGCGCTGAAGTTCTACACCGACCTGCAGCTCGAGAAGAAGATCGGCCAGGCCAGCTTCATGGACGAAGGCCAGGCAGCCTTCCGCGCCGGCATGGCTGGCATGACCATCGACGGTACCTTCCGCCTTGGTGCGTTCAAGTCGATCGAGGGCTTCGAATGGGGCGTGACCGAGCTTCCGGCCAATGCCGAAGGCATGCGCTCGAACTATGCCAGCTACTTCGCCAACGGCATCAGTTCGAAGACCGAGGGTGAAAAGCTCGAAGCGTCCAAGAAGTTCCTGGCCTACATCTCGTCGCCTGAGGCGATGGACATCTGGCTGAAGACGGTCGGCGAGCTGCCGGCACGCCGTTCTGCCGCGATGACCGACGCCAACCTTGCCGACCCGATCTATGGTCCGTTCTTGAAGGGTCTGGAATACGCCCACACCACCATGTTCGTGGACGAAGCCGCCCAGCGCCAGAACACCATCGATATGACCAACCGCATCCTGCTGGAAGGCAAGTCGGTGAAGGAAGCGCTCGCTCAGGGCGCCGAGGCCGAGCAGGCGATCATCGACGGCGCGGCCAAGTAAGGCTGGGCTCCAATGGCTGTGACGGCGGATCTACAGGGGGCGGCGGTGAGCCGCCCCGGCGGGACCTTCTGGGACCGCCGTTCCATGCGGACGAAGCGGCTGGTCTGGGTGTGGAGCTTCCTCGCCCTGCCGATCCTGTTCTATTCGGTCATCCGCTTCTACCCCACCATCGAGGCCTTCTGGCTCTCGCTGACTAACTGGGACCTCCTGAAGCCGCCGCAGTTCATCGGGCTGGCGAACTACCAGAAGCTGTTCGCCGACCCGCAATTCTGGAAAGTGTTCAAGAACACTTTCGCCTATCTGCTCATCGGCACGCCGATCAGCCTGCTTTTGTCCTTTGTCATCGCGTTCTATCTCGACCGCGTGAGGGTCATGCACGGCCTTATCCGCGCGCTGTATTTCCTGCCCTATCTGACCACCGCAGCCGCGATGGCCTGGGTGTGGCGCTGGTTCTACCAGCCGGCACCGATCGGCGTGATCAACAATGCGCTGGGCATGATCGGCATCCCGCAGCAGCCCTTCATCCGCTCGGTCGACCAGGCGCTGCCGGCGATCATGGTCACCGCCATCTGGGCCGGACTCGGTTTCCAGATCATCATCTTCATGGCCGGCCTGCGCGCCATTCCCAACACCTTCTATGAGGCTGCGCGCATCGATGGCCTCGGCGAATGGGCGATCCTGCGCAAGATCACGCTGCCGCTGCTCAAGCCGACGACGGTGTTCCTGGTCGTCTTCTCGTCCATCGGTTTCCTGCGCATCTTCGACCAGGTCTACAACATGACCACCAACGATCCCGGCGGGCCGCTCGGCTCGACCAAGCCGTTGGTGCTGATGATCTACCAGACCGCGTTTTCATCCTATGCGATGGGCTACGCCGCCGCGCAGACGGTTGTGCTGTTCTCCATCCTGCTTTGCGTGTCGCTGCTGCAGCTGTGGATCCTGAGGGAAAAGAAATGAGTGCCGCAGCCCAGACCCCGGCGCTTTCCCACGCCAATCTCCGCCCCGGCCGCATCGTCGCCTGGACCCTGCTGCTCATCGGCGGCCTGGTCATGGTCACGCCGCTGGCCTTCATGTTCTCGACGTCGCTCAAGACGGCCGGCCAGGTCTACGACCTCAGGCTGATCCCTTCGGCGCCGACGCTGCAGAACTACATCACCATCCTGGCCGACGGGCGCTTCATGCGCTGGTTCATGAACTCGATGATCGTGGCCGTCGCGGTCACCGTGTCGAACGTCTTCTTCGACAGCCTCGTCGGCTACACGCTCGCCAAGTTCGAGTTCCGCGGCCGCTACTTCATCTTTCTCGCCATCCTGTCGACGCTGATGATCCCGACCGAAATGCTGGTCATCCCGTGGTACCTGATGTCGGCCAATCTCGGCTGGATCGACAGCTACTGGGGCATCATGTTCCCCGGCATGATGACGGCCTTCGGCACCTTCCTGATGAAGCAGTTCTTCGAGGGCGTGCCCAACGACTTCCTGGAAGCCGCGCGCGTCGACGGGCTGAACGAGTTCCAGATCTGGTGGAAGGTGGCGATGCCACTGGTGACGCCCGCACTCTCGGCGCTCGCCATCTTCACCTTCCTCGGCAACTGGACGGCGTTCTTCTGGCCGCTGATCGTGACCACCAGCAAGGAGCTCTACACCTTGCCGGTCGGCCTCTCGAGCTTCGCCGTCGAACAGTCCATCCAGTGGGAAATGATCATGACGGGTGCGGCGATCGCCACCTTGCCGACGCTGCTCGTCTTCCTCGTGCTACAGCGCTACATCGTCCGCGGCGTCATGCTCGCCGGACTCAAGGGATAAGACATGCCTGAACTGAACCCGAGGCTCGCCGACAAGAGCGTGTTCCCCGATCCTGTCTACAAGGAGATGGTGCTCAGGCCGCTGTTCGACGGTGCCAAGATCCATCATGTCGACGGTTTCCGAGCCATCGACCGCGCCCATCTGGTGATGCTGACCGAAACCGGCATCCTGGACGCCAAGCAGGCGTCGGCAATCGCCGGCGCACTCGAAGCCATCGACCGCGAGGTCGACCCGTCGGTGCTCGAATACACCGGCGAGGTCGAGGACTTCTTCTTCCTGATCGAGAAGGAACTGAAGGCCCGTCTCGGACCCGACGTTGCCGGCCGCCTGCACACGTCGCGCTCGCGCAACGACATCGACCACACCCTGTTCAAGCTCGGCCTCAAGCAGCGCATCGACGCGCTCATGGTCAAGGCGCGGGCGCTGTTGTCGGCGATGATCGAGACGGCCGAGCGCGAGAAGGCCACGCTTGTAGTCGCCTACACCCACGGCCAGCCGGCACAGCCCTCGACCTTCGGTCACTACCTGTCGGCTGCCATCGAGGTGCTGATCCGCGACATCGAACGTTTCGAGGAAGCGCGGAAAATCGTCGACCTGTCGCCGATGGGCGCTGCTGCCATTACCACCTCGGGCTTTCCGATCGATCGCCAGCGTGTGGCCGACCTGCTCGGCTTTGCTGCCCCCTTGCGCAATTCCTACAGCTGCATTGCGGCGTCCGACTACATCACCTCGACCTATTCGGCGATCGAGCTGATGTTCCTGCATCTCGGCCGGCTCATCCAGGACTTCCAGTTCTGGACCGCCTTCGAGGTCGGCCAGATCTACGTGCCCAATGCCTTCGTGCAGATCTCTTCGATCATGCCGCAGAAGCGCAACCCGGTGCCAATCGAGCACATGCGTCTGCTTGCCAGCCAGACGATGGGCCGGGCGCGTACGGTGCTGAACGTCATCCACAACACGCCGTTCACCGACATGAACGACAGCGAGGGCGAGACGCAGTCGATGGGCTACGAGGCGTTCACCGCAGCAGCCCGTGTGCTCGACCTGCTCGCTGCCTTCGTCGCCGCGATCAAGATCGACCCGGAGCGCGTGGCCGACAACATCCGCCGCTCCTGCATCACCATCACCGAGCTTGCCGACTCGCTGGTGCGCATCGAAGGCCTGTCCTTCCGCGAAGCGCACGAGATCGCGGCAACCGTCGCCAAGGCGGTAGTCGCTGCCGGCGGCGGTCTGGCCAAGGACGGCTACGGACCGTTCCTCGATGCCTTCAGGCATTCGACCGGGCGCGAACCGTCCTTCGGGCGCGACAAGTTCGAGGAGATCGTCTCGCCCGAACATTTCGTCGCCGTGCGCGACCGCTTCGGCGGACCGGCGCCCGAGCCGATGGCCGAGGCACTCGGCGTCTATCGCGACAAGGCCGCCGCGCTGGAAGCCGCGGCGAAGCAGAAAGCCGAGCACGAGGCGAGAGCCGCGAACGAACTCGGCGAGAAATTCAAGGCGTTGGTGGAGGCGCGCTGATGGCGACGATCGAACTCGAAAAGCTGGTCAAGCGCTACGGCAAGACCGAAGCCGTGCGGGGCATCGACCTGCAGATTTCCGACGGCGAATTCGTCGTCTTTGTCGGCCCGTCGGGCTGCGGCAAGTCGACGACGCTACGCATGATTGCCGGTCTCGAAGACATCTCCGGCGGCAATCTGAAGATTGGCGGCGAGGTAGTCAACGAGCGCGAGCCCAAGCAGCGCAACATCGCCATGGTGTTCCAGAACTACGCCATCTATCCGCACATGAGCGTGCGCCAGAACATCGGCTTTGGGCTCTACACATCGAAGCTGTCCAAGGCGGAGAAGGACAAGCGCATCGAGGAAGCGGCCCGCGTCCTCGGGCTCGAAGCCTATCTCGAACGCCGGCCGGCGGCGCTCTCCGGCGGCCAGCGCCAGCGCGTCGCCATCGGCCGCGCCATGGTGCGCAACCCCTCGGCCTTCCTGTTCGACGAACCGCTGTCCAACCTCGACGCCCAGTTGCGCTCGCAGATGCGCATCGAGATCAAGCGGCTGCACCAGAAGCTCAAGACGACCACCGTCTACGTCACCCACGACCAGGTCGAGGCGATGACCATGGCCGACCGCATCGTGGTGATGAAGGACGGCCACATCCTGCAGGTGGGCACGCCGACCGATCTCTACGAAAATCCGGTCGACGTCTTCACCGCCCGTTTCATCGGCAGCCCGTCGATGAATCTCGTTCCGGGCCGCAAGAATGGCAAGGGCGTGGAACTTGGCTCCGGCGGCGACATCCTGGTCGGTGTGCGCCCGCATGACCTGACCGCTGCTGTCGAAAAGGCCGAAGGCGGGCTGGAACTCACCGGCACCGTGACGGCGGTCGAGCCGCTCGGACCCGAGACGCTGGTGCATCTGGATGTCGACGGAAGCTCGGTCATCGCAACCGCGCCGGGCAAGTTCATTCCCGCGCCGGGCAGCACGCTGACCTGCCGTGCGGCCCCGGGCAGCCTTTATCTCTTCGACGCCAAGACCGAGAAGAGCCTGGGCCGCGCCTGAGCGGCCACTACGCTGACAAAGAAAAACCCGCAGTCGCTCGGCGCCTGCGGGTTTTTTTAATGACCGTTTGTGCCGATTTAAGCGGCCGGGCTTCCTGCCGCGACGAACATCGGCCCGCCCTTGTGGGCCGGGAAGCCGTAGCCGTTGATCATCACCAGGTCGATGTCGCTCGACCGCGCGGCGATGCCTTCCGCAAGAAGGGTGGCACCTTCGTCGGCCATGGCCTTGAGCAGCCGCGCGACGATCTCGTTGGCCGTGAAGCTGCGCGGCGTGATGCTCTTTGCTGCCCGTGCCGCCGCGATCAACGCCGTCACCTCGGGATCGACCTGACGCTCGCCGCTCGAATAGTCGTACCAGCCGCGGCCGGTCTTACGGCCGAAGCGGCCGGCCTCGCACAGCCGGTCGGGGATCTCGACATAGCGCGCCTTGGGGTCGCGCGTGGCGGCGCGGCGTTTGCGCAGCGCCCAGGCGATCTCCAGCCCGGCCATGTCGTTGACGGTGAAGATGCCCATCGGGAAGCCATAGGCTTCGAGCGCGGCATCGATATTTTCGGGCGCAGCACCATCCTCGACCATGAATTCCGCCTCACGCCGATAGGCCGAATAGATGCGGTTGCCGATGAAGCCTTCGGTGACGCCGCAGGCCACAGGCAGCTTGCCGAGCTTCTTGGCGAAGCCAAGCGCGCTGGCGAGCACCTCGGGCGCAGTTGCAGCACAATCGACGACCTCGACGAGCCGCATGATATTTGCCGGTGAAAAGAAGTGCAGCCCAACGACGCGCTCGGGCCGGGCGGTGGCTGCGGCAATCTTGTCCGGGTCGAGATAGCTGGTGTTGGTGGCGAGGATGGCGTCGTCGCGGACGATGCCGTCGAGGCGCTGGAACAGGCTGGTCTTGACCTCGAGGTCGTCGAACACGGCTTCGATGACGAGATCGGCCAAAGCGAGTTCGCCTGCGTCGCCGGTGACCTTGAGCCGGGCGATGCAATCATCGCGCACGGATGCTGCCAGGCGACCCGACTGGACCGACTTGTCGAGGATGCCGGCAATCCGCTCATGGCCCTTGTCGGCAGCGTCCTGGGTCTGCTCGACGCCGATGACGCGGTAGCCGGCCGATAGCACCGCCACCGCGATGCCGGCGCCCATCAGGCCGGTGCCGACGATACCGACCGTCTCGATCCGTCGCGGGGCCACACCTTCCAGCTTGTCGACCTTGCCGGCCTGCCGTTCGGCGAAGAAGACGTGGCGCAGTGCCGCCGCCTCGGTGGAATCGCGCAGGCTGAGGAAGGTGGCGCGCTCGTCGGCGAGGCCGTTTTCCAGATTGGTCTCAGCCGCGGCCCTGACGAGGCGGACGGCCTCGGCGGGTGCTGCCTGGCCGCGCGCCTTGGACAGGATCTTCTTCGCTGCGGCTTCGTCGGCGGCCGGATCGGCAGCCGGCACAACAAGCCGCCCGGTGCGACGCAGCGGCTTTTGGGCGAGATCGCGGACAAGGGTGGTCGCGTCTTCGAGCAGCAGTTCGGAAACTCGGTCGATGAGCCCGAGCGTCACCGCCTCGGCCGCCTTGATCGCGCGGCCGCTGCCGATCAGGTCGATGGCGGCCGGGATGCCCAGAAGGCGCGGCAGGCGTTGCGTGCCGCCCGAGCCGGGCACGATGCCGAGCTTGACCTCAGGCAGGCCGAACGTCGCCTGGGCGGCCGCGATACGGCCATGGCAGGCGAGTGCGATTTCGCAGCCGCCGCCCAGTGCAGCACCGTTGGTGGCTGCAACGACGGGCTTCTCGAAGCCTTCGATGCGCTGCATCACCTCCGGCAGGGTCGGTCCGACCGGGGGCTTGCCGAATTCCCTGATGTCGGCGCCGCCGACGAAGGTTTTTCCGGCGCCGGTGATCACGACGCCCGCTATGTCATCGGCGGACGCGGCCTGGTCGAGTGCTGCCAACAGGCCGGCTCGAACATGCGACGAGATCGCATTGACCGGTGGGTTGTCGATGGTGACGACTAAGACGCCGTCCCGAATGCTGCCTTCGACACTTTCGGAAAACCGCGTCGCACTCATCAAATTCTCATTCCGGTATTACGGCTGTCGCCTGGATTTCGATCTTTGCCCGATCCTCGACCAGCGCCACCACCTGCATGGCCGCCATCGCGGGGAAGTGCCGGCCGATGACGTCGCGATAGGCCTGGCCAAGTCCGCGCAGATTTTCCGTATATTCCTTTTTGTCGGTGAAATACCAGGTCATCGATGTGATGTGGTGTGGCTCAGCACCGCCGCTGCGCAGCACCGCCACGACGTTCTCCAGCGTCTGGCGCACCTGGCCGACGAAGTCGTCGGTCTCGAACTCGCAATTGCCGTTCCAGCCGATCTGGCCGCCGACGAAGATGGTGCGGCCACTGGCCGCCACGCCGTTCGAGTAGCCTACCGGGCTGCTCCAGCCCTCGGGTTGCAGAACTTCATGCATCTGATGTCTCCAGGCGGCTTTCCAGCGCGGCGCGGATGTCGTCCGGCCAAGCTGTCGATTTATGGGTGTCGAGCGAGGTCGCAACGACGCTTTGGCGGGCGCTCCACAGCAGCCTGCCGGCGGCCGAGACCCTGTGCTCGAGGTCGAGCGACGAACGGCCAACCCGCAGGACCGCCAGCTCGAAATCGAGCGTGTCGCCATGAAAGCCGGGACGGGCAAAGGTGAGGTCGAGGCTGACAGTGGGCGTGCCGATCTGCCGCTCGGCGATCAGTTCCTTCCACGGTGCGCCGACGGAGGCGAAGAATTCTTCCAACACCCCGACGAGGATGTTGAGGTAGGACGGAAAATAGGCGATCCCTGAGGGATCGCAGTCCCCGAAGCGCAACGGCCGGCTGGTGCTGAAGGTCACGGCCTGCCCCTCACTTCGCGGCCTTCATCAGCTCGCGGCCGATGATCAGCTTCTGCACCTCGGTGGCGCCCTCGTAGATGCGCAGCGCGCGGATTTCGCGGTAGAGCCGCTCGGTGATCTCGCCGACGCGCACGCCGCGGCCGCCGAACATCTGTAGCGCCTGGTCGATGACCCATTGCGCGTTTTCCGTCGCCGTCATCTTGGCCATGGCGGCCTCGCGGGTGATCGGCAGCTTCTGCACGTCGCGGCGCCAGGCGGTGCGCACGGTCAGCAGCGATGCGGCGTCGATTGCCGTTGCCATCTCGCCCAGCGTGCTCTGCGCCGTCGGCAGGTCGGCCAGCGTTGCCCCGAACATCTTTCGCGACTTGGCGTGCGCCACTGCCTCGTCGAGCGCGCGGCGGGCAAAGCCGAGGGCTGCCGCCGCCACCGACGGACGGAATATGTCCAGCGTGCGCATGGCAATTTTAAAGCCTTCTCCGGGCGTACCGAGAAGCTGCGACGCCGGGATGCGGCAATTGTCGAAGCGGATGCGGGCAAGCGGATGCGGTGCGATGGTTTCGATGCGCTCGGCGATCGAGAAGCCGGGCGTGTCGGCAAAGACGACGAAAGCCGAGATGCCACGCGTGCCGGGCGCTTCGCCGGTGCGGGCGAAGACAGTGTAGACGTCGGCGATGCCGCCGTTGGAGATGAAGACCTTCTCGCCGTCGAGCACGAAATCGTCACCGTCGCGGCGGGCAGTGGTAGCCATGGCGGCGACGTCCGATCCGGCATCCGGCTCGGTCAGCGCGAAGGCCGAGATCAACTCGCCTCTGGCGATCTTTGGCAGGATGGCGCGCTTGAGCTCGTCCGACCCCGACAGGCTGATTGCACCGGTGCCCAGCCCCTGCATGGCAAAGGCGAAGTCGGCCAGCCCATCGGCATAGCCAAGCGTCTCGCGGATCAGGCACAGCGAGCGGCTGTCGATCTGTTCCGAGGCACCGCCGAAGGCTGCCGGGACGCAGTGGCGCAGGATGCCGGTTTCGCCAAGTGCTGCGACCAGCTTCCGGCAGGCCGCGTCGGCGTCGGCATGGTCGATCTCACCGAGACCGCCGCGCGCGATGAAGCCGTCGAGTTCAGCTGCCAATACGCGGTGGCTGTCGGCGAAAAAAGGCCAGTCGAGGTGGTCGCGGCTCGGCGCGCTGGCTGGCATGAGATGCCCGGCCATGGCTCAGTTCCCCTTGAATTCGGGCTTGGCCTTGGCGGCAAAAGCCTCGAAAGCCCTGCGGAAGTCGCCGGTCGCCATGCAGATCGCCTGCGCCTGCGCTTCCGACTCGATCAGCTGGTCAATGCCCATCGCCCATTCCTGGTCGAGCATCTTCTTGGTCATGGCGTGCGCGAACCACGGACCGTCGGCAAGGTTGCGCGCGAACTTCTGCGCCTCGGCAAGCAGTGCTGCGCGTTCGTGCAGGGCATTGTAGAAGCCCCAGTTGTGCCCCTCGGCTGCGGTCATTGCGCGGCCGGTGAACAGAAGCTCGGCGGCGCGGCCCTGGCCGATGATGCGCGGAAGAATGCCGCAAGCGCCCATGTCGGCGCCGGCAAGGCCGACGCGGGTGAACAGGAACGCGGTCTTGGCTTCCGGCGTGGCGACGCGGAAATCCGCCGCCATGGCCAGGATCGCACCGGCACCGGCGCAGATGCCGTCGACGGCGGCGATGATCGGCTGCGGGCAGGCGCGGATCTGGCGTACCAGGTCGCCGGTCATGCGGGTGAAGTCGATGAGGTCGGGCATCGACATCCGCGTCAGCGGTTCGATGATGTCGAAGACGTCACCGCCGGACGAGAAATTGTTCTCGGCACCGGTGAGGACGACGGCGCGCACGTCGCTGGCGCGGCCGAGGGCGCGGAACAGGTCGGTCAGTTCCTCGTAGCTCTCGAAGGTCAGCGGGTTCTTCTTCTCGGGCCGGTTCAGCGTGATGGTGGCGACGCGGCCGTCGGCATCAGTCTCGAACAGGAAGTGCTTGGCCGTGTGGTCCTTGAACGGACGCTTCTTGTCCTGCATCGGGTTGGTCATCGTCATCCTCCCAAAACTTCGCCGCCGGCGACTGCTATCGCCTGGCCTGTGATTGCGGTGGCCCGTTCCGAGGCGAGCCAAAGCACGGTGTCGGCCACTTCCTGCGGCGTCACTAGCCGCCCCTGCGGGTTGGCGCGGGCGAGCGTGGCGCGCGCCTCCTCAGTCGACCGGCCGGTCTTGCCGGTAATGGTCTCGACAGCATTGTCGAGCAGCGGCGTGTCGGTGAAACCGGGGCAGACCGCATTGACGGTGACGTCAGTGCGGGCGAGCTCCAGCGCCAGCGCGCGGGTCATGCCGACCACGCCATGCTTAGAGGCGCAGTAGGCTGAAACGTAGGCGTAGCCGGTGAGGCCCGCTGTGCTGGCGACATTGACGATGCGGCCATTGCCGGCGCGCCTGACCGAGGCGAGCGCTGCCTGTGTGACGAGAAACGTGCCGGTCAGGTTGATGCCGACAACGCGGCTCCACATCGCCAGGTCGGTCTTGTCGAATGGTGCCGAGGGTGCTTCGCCAGCGCAATTGACCAGCACGGCGATGTCGCCGAAGCGTTCGATCGCCCTGGCGATGCCGGTCTCGATCGAGGCAGGGTCGGTGACGTCGAAACCGTCGTGCACGAAGGCCTCGCCGCCCGAGCCGGCGATTTCCTCACGCACGGCTTCGAGCGGGGCGGCGCGCCGGCCGCACAGGCTGACGCGGTGGCCGTTTGCCGCCAGCGCAAGTGCGATGGCCTTACCGATGCCGCTGCCGGCGCCGGTGACGAGGGCGTGGCGCCCGTTCTTGCCCTGATCGCTCATGCCTTGCCCGTCGGCGCAGGCGCCGCAGCGCGGGCGAGGTTGTTCACATATTGCGCCCGGGCCGAGTGATACTGCTTCGGCCAGACCTGTTCGGCATAGCCGATCTTCGCCGCCTCGTGGATGACGAAGGACGGATCGGCGAGATGCGGACGGGCAACTGCGCAGAGATCGGCGCGGCCGGCGGCGATGATCGAGTTGGCGTGGTCGGCCTCCGAGATCGCGCCGACGGCAATGGTCGGCACCTGGATCTCGTTGCGGATCTTGTCGGAGAACGGCGTCTGGAACAGGCGGCCGTAGACCGGCTTCTCTTCCTTCACGACCTGGCCCGACGAGCAGTCGATCATGTCGGCGCCGGCATCCTTGAACATCTGGGCGAAGATCGCCGCATCCTCGGGCGTATTGCCACCCTCGTACCAGTCATGCGTCGACAGGCGCACCGAGATCGGCCGGTCCTGAGGCCAGACGGCGCGGATGGCGCGGAACACCTCGAGTGGATAGCGGGCCCGGTTTTCGTGGCTGCCGCCATATTCGTCGTCGCGCAGATTGGTCAGCGGCGACAGGAAGGACGACAGCAGATAGCCGTGCGCGGCGTGCAGTTCGAGGATGTCGAAGCCGAGATCGCGGGCGCGCTCCGTGGCGCTGACGAAATCGGCGAGCACGCGATCCATGTCCTCGCGGGTCATGGCGCGCGGGGTATCGGAATTCTTGAGATAGGGCAGGGCCGAGGCCGAGATCAGCGGCCAGCCACCCTCGGTCACCGGCTGGTCGATGCCTTCCCAGGCAACCTTGGTCGAGCCCTTGCGGCCGGCATGGCCGAGCTGGATTCCGATCTTGGCCGGTGTCTGCTGGTGGACGAAATCGACCATGCGCTTGAAGGCATTGGCCTGTTCGTCGTTCCACAGGCCGAGGCAGCCCGGCGTGATGCGAGCGTCCGGCGACACGCAGGTCATCTCGGGGAAGACGAGCGCCGCGCCACCCATGGCGCGGGCGCCGATATGGACCAGGTGGAAGTCGTCGGGCAGGCCGTCGGTCGCCGAATACATCGCCATCGGCGACATCACGATGCGGTTCTTCAGCGTCAGCCCGCGAATGCTGAAGGGCGTGAACATCGGCGGCGGCACCGAGCCGTTGGGCGCCGGGTTTACGCCGGCGCGCTCGGCAAACCAGCGTTCAAAACCTTCGAGCCAGTCCTTGTCGCGCAGGCGCAGGTTTTCGTGGCTGATGCGCTGCGAGCGCGTCAGCATCGAATACATGAACTGCTCCGGCTCCAGCGTGTCGGCATAGCGCGTGCCGACGACCTCGAACCATTCCATGGCGTTGCGCGCGGCGTTCTGGATGCGGGCGACATCGACGCGGCGCACTTCCTCATAAGCGTCGAGCACGGCGGGGATGTTGGCCTTGTCGTGGCCGATGATGTCGAACTGGCGGGTCAGCTCGATGGCGTCGTCGATGGCGAGCTTGGTGCCCGAGCCGATGGCGAAATGGGCGGTATGCGCACTGTCGCCCATCAGCACGACATGGCTGTTGCCGTTGAAATGGCTCCACTTGTCGCAGATCAGGCGGCCGAAGTTCAGCCAGGCCGAGCCGCGCAGGTGGCGGGCATTGGTCATCAGCTTGTGGCCGTCGAGCGTCTCAGCGAACAGCTTTTCGCAAAAGGCGATGGACTGGTCCTGGTCCATCTCGTCGATACCGTGCGCCTTGAACACGTCTTCCGTCGTCTCGACGATGAAGGTCGAGGTGTTCTCGTCGAAACGGTAGATATGGGCCTGAAACCAGCCGTGCTCGGTGCGCTGGAAATCGAAGGTGAAGGCGTCGAAGCGCTTGTCGGTGCCGAGCCAGATGTAGCGGTTGGGCCGCATCACCATGTCGGGCTTGAAGATGTCGGCATACTTGTGGCGGATGCGCGAATTGACGCCGTCGGCGGAGATGATGAGGTCGGCGTCGGGGAAATCCTGGTCGCCCTGCACGTCGGTTTCGAATACCAGTTCGACGCCGAGTTCGAGGCAGCGCTCCTTCAGGATGTTGAGCATCTTCTTGCGGCCGATACCGACGAAGCCGTGACCGGTGGTGCGGATCTTGCGGCCCTTGAACACCAGTTCGATGTCGTCCCAGTGGTTGAAGGCGACCTCGACCGCTTCGGCCGTCGCCGGGTCCCACTGGCGCATCGACTGCATGGTGGCGTCGGAGAAGACCACGCCCCAACCGAAGGTGTCGAAGGGGCGGTTGCGCTCGACCACCGTGATGTGATGGCCCGGATGCTGCTTCTTCATCAGCAGCGCGAAATAGAGACCGGCCGGCCCGCCACCGATACAGACAATGCGCATGCCGTTCTCCTCCCGAGAGTTTTGGCCGGCTTCGGGCAGCGCTGCCCGACCGTGACCATGGAGGCACCATGAACGGGTTTCGGAGAAACTTCAAGCTTAAAGTTATTTCTGGGTTGGGTGCACGCGGGTCATCCCGGGCGAGCATAGCGAGACCTGGGACCCATTGGCCGCAAAGTCATGTAGCGTGGCGGTCCTTGCTCTGGCGCACTTCATCGATGGTGCCGTTCTTCACGCCACCCAGCCGCGCTGATCAATGGATCCCGGATAACCTCCGCTACGCGTCGGTTTCCGGGATGACGCATGCGCGGTCTTGGTGATCAAGAAGTTCAACTGGCCTTGCCGAGCGAGGCGACGATCGAGCGCTTGAGCTTGGCGAGTTCCTCGAGCAACACTGCACTGTCGGGGGTGGCAAGTCCGCCGAACAGGTCGGCGATCCAATCGGCATGGGCCGCCGCCATCTTTTCGAATTCGGCGCGGCCAAAGGGCGTCAGCGCGATGATCTGGACACGGCGGTCGGTGGGCGAGGTGGTGCGGCTGATATGGCCGCTTTCGGCAAGGCGTTCGACCAGCACGGTGATGTTACCGGGCGAGACCATCATGCGCTTGGACACTTCGCCGAGCACCATGCCGTCCTCGGCGCGCTCCAGTTGCGCCATCAGGTCGAAACGGGGCAGGGTGGAGTCGAACTCTTCGCGCAGGCGGCGGCGTACCTCGGTCTCGACCAGCGTCGAGCAGGTGAGCAGGCGCAGCCACAGCCGAAGCTCAGCGCCATGATCGCCGGGCGCCTCCAGCACCTTGGTCTCGCCGTCGATCCAGTCTGTCGTGATGTCGTTGGTGTTGTCGTGCTCGCCCGTCATCGACCGCATTTTCCTCAAACCTCGAAGCGGCACGAACGGCGCCGGATCGACCCCGGCTGTTGTAGTGCCGTTTGGACCGCTTGGACAAGGCCGGCCATGCGTCGCGAGAGCCTCGACGCAATCTGCGCAGCGCGGATCGCTGTCGTCTCCGGCACAAGCCCCCAAAGGGAGGAAGAAAAGCCTATGCCCGTCGCTTCGCCAGCAGCGCCTTTTCGACATCCGCCAGCCCGGCTTTGATGCGCTCGATTGCACCCTTGCCGAGCGCCTCCTCCAGGGCAGCCTGATAGGCGCGAGCGAGGGCGGCGACCTCCTGATAGGATTTCTGGCCGAGCGGCGTCAGCTCAAGATGCTCGACGCGGCGGTCGTCATCGTCTTCCGTCCGGTTGAGCCAACGACGCTGTTCAAGCGCACGCACGGCGCGGCTGACCTTGGTCTTGTGCATGTGGGAATGTGCGCCGATCTCGGTTGCCGTCATGCGGCCGATGCTGCCGAGGGCGGCCAGCGCGCGCCATTCCGGCCGCGTCATCTGGAAGCGCTGCTTGTATTCGCGAGCGAAGCTCAGGCTGATCATTTCGGCGGCGCGATTGAGCCGATAGGGCAGGAAACTTTCCAGGTCGAACATTTCGGGCATGCGCAGCCTTTGATGGTTACAAAATAGACGGTTACAATTGCAACCATCTGACGATCTCATGTGCTCAGAGGAGGCGCAAGCCATGCTGGACAAGACCGACAAGCAGGTAGCGGCCGTGGCCGGGGTGAATTACATGCCCGGCTTCGGCAACGATTTCGAGACCGAGTCGTTGCCGGGGGCTCTGCCGCAGGGCCAGAACAGCCCGCAGAAATGCAACTACGGCCTCTATGCCGAGCAGCTGTCCGGCTCGCCCTTCACCGCGCCGCGCGGCACCAATGAGCGCTCCTGGCTCTACCGCATCCGCCCGAGCGTTCGCCACACCAGGCGCTTTTCGGCCGAAAACCTGCCGCACTGGAAGACCGCGCCCTGCCTCGACGACCACTCGCTGGCGCTCGGCCAGCTGCGCTGGGGCCCGCTGCCGGCGCCCAAGGAGAAGCTCAATTTCATTCAGGGCATCCGCACCATGACCACGGCGGGCGATGCGATGACCCAGGTCGGAATGGCCGCCCATGTCTTTGCCTTCAACGACGACATGGTCGACGACTACTTTTTCAATGCCGACGGTGAACTCTTGATCCTGCCGGAGGTTGGCGCTGTCAGGGTCTTCACCGAAATGGGCATCATCGATGTCGAGCCGTCGGAAATCTGCCTGGTGCCGCGCGGCATGATGTTCAAGGTTCTTCGCCTGGGCGAGGAGACCTTCCATCGCGGCTATGTCTGCGAGAATTACGGCGCCAAGTTCACCTTGCCGGACCGCGGGCCGATCGGCGCCAATTGCCTGGCAAATCCGCGGGACTTCAAGACGCCGACCGCCGCCTATGAAGACAAGGAAACGCCGTGCCGTGTGCATGTCAAATGGTGCGGGAAATTCCATGTCACCGAAATCGGCCATTCGCCGCTCGACGTCGTCGCCTGGCACGGCAACTACGCGCCGTTCAAATATGATCTGCGCACCTTCTCGCCGGTCGGCGCGATCCTGTTCGACCATCCGGATCCATCGATCTTCACCGTTCTGACCGCGCCCTCGGGCGAGGCGGGAACGGCCAATATCGACTTCGTCATTTTTCCGCCGCGTTGGCTGGTCGCCGAACACAGTTTCCGCCCGCCATGGTATCATCGAAATATCATGAGCGAGTTCATGGGCCTGATCCAAGGCCAGTACGACGCCAAGGAAGAGGGGTTCGTGCCCGGCGGCATGAGCCTGCACAACATGATGCTGCCGCACGGGCCTGACGCCATGGGCTTCGAGAAGGCGTCGAACGGCGAACTCAAGCCGGTCAAGCTCGACCACACCATGGCCTTCATGTTCGAGACGCGCTTTCCCCAGCAATTGACCAGGTTCGCCGCCGAACTGGAGACGCTGCAGGACAACTACATTGACTGCTGGGACGGACTTGAGCGCAAGTTCGACGGCACCCCGGGCATCAAGTGAGGACACAATGAAACTCGCGACGCTGAAGGATTCGACCCGCGACGGCCGGCTGGTCGTCGTCTCCAGGGACCTGACCCGCTGTTCGGAGGTCGGCCACATCGCGCGTACGCTGCAGGCCGCACTCGACGACTGGGCCCATGTCGGCCCGCGCCTCGCCAATGTCGCCGAGGGTATCGAGACCGGCTGGCAGCCGACCATGCGCTTCCACGAGCACGAGGCGGCATCGCCGCTACCGCGCGCCTACCAGTGGGCCGACGGCTCGGCCTATGTGAACCATGTCGAGCTGGTCAGGAAGGCAAGGGGGGCCGAGATGCCCGAGAGCTTCTGGACCGATCCACTGATCTACCAGGGCGGCTCGGACGCTTTTCTCGGGCCGCGCGATCCTATCCTGATGGCCGACGAGGCCTGGGGCATCGATCTCGAGGGCGAGGTCGCCGTCATCGTCGATGACGTGCCGATGGGAGCGAGCCGCGACGAGGCGCATGCAGCGATCCGGCTCGTCATGCTGGTCAACGACGTGTCGCTGCGCGGGCTGATCCCGGCGGAACTCGCCAAGGGTTTTGGCTTCTTCCAGTCAAAACCTTCCACCGCCTTCTCGCCCGTCGCGGTCACACCCGACGAGCTCGGCGACGCCTGGTTCGGCGGCAAGCTGCATCTGCCGCTGCTGGTGTCGGTGAACGGCAAGGCTTTCGGCCGTGCCGATGCCGGCGTCGACATGACTTTCGACTTCCCGACGCTGGTCGCCCATGCAGCGAAGACCCGACCACTGTCAGCCGGCACCATCGTCGGCTCGGGCACGGTCTCCAACAAGCTCGACGGCGGCCCCGGCAAGCCGATCGGCGAGGGCGGGGCAGGCTATTCCTGCATCGCCGAGATCAGGACGATCGAGACCATCGAGCACGGGGCGCCGAAGACGCCGTTCCTGAAATCCGGCGATGAACTGCGCATCGAGATGGAAGATGCCGACGGCCATTCGATCTTCGGCGCCATCGAGCAGACGGTGGCAAAATACGACAAGGAATGAGCGCCATGGCCGAGACCGTGCTCCACGACTACTGGCGTTCGTCGGCGAGCTACCGGGTGCGCATCGCACTCAACATGGCGGGCATCGACTATCGCTCGGTGCCAGTCGACCTGCTGGCCAAGGAGCACAAGTCGGCCGAGCATCTGGCATACAATCCGCAAGGGTTGGTGCCGGCGCTGGAGATCGACGGCCACAGCTTCGCCCAGTCGCTGGCGATCATCGAGTACCTGAATGAGACACGCGCCGCCGGCTTCCTGCCGTCCGATCCGGTCGGGCGGCAGCGCGTGCGGCAGTTGTCATACGCGATTGCGATGGAAATTCACCCCGTGTGCAACCCCAGCGTGGTGGCCGAGATGATGCGGCAGGCCGGCGACGGCGAAGCTGCGCGCCAGGCCTGGATGCAGAAATTCATCGGCGATGGCCTGGCCGCCTTCGAGAAATTGCTCGATAACCCCGCGACCGGGCAATTCTGCCACGGCGATGCGCCTGGCATGGCCGATTTCTGCCTGGTGCCGCAGGTCTACAACGCCCGGCGCTGGGAGGTCGATCTAGGGGCGATGCCGCACCTGCTGGAAATTGCCGGCCACTGCGAAGCCATCGATGCCTTCGCCACGGCGCATCCGGACCGGGTCAAGCCGTAGAACTTCCGCAGGCCGGCAGCTTCGGGGAATCTATCTTGCTGGTTCCATAATGTTTCTTATGCGACTAACCCGTAAGGTCACTTGCGGTTCGGTCGCTAGATGCTGCCTGAACTTTCGTTTCCGCCTTAACTGGAAAGGAAACGAACATGAAAGGAATGCTCCTTCGCGGCGTCTTCAAGCCCCTCGTTGAGCGGGCTGGAACGATGCTCGCAGCCTATATGATCGCGCGCGGTATGGATAGCGATCTGACGGCGCAACTGATCAGCGCGCTTGGTGCCGCGTTGGTCGTCGGTCTGGAGCTAATTTATGCTGCCACGAACCGACATGATGAGGCCGCTCGTCTGATCGGCCACAATGGTGGTCCTTCTCTTCGGGAGGGTGACTAGTTCATCGGAGAATTAATCACTGCTGGCGCGGGCCTTATCGGCTCGCTGTTCGGCAGGAAGAAGCAGTCCACCACTTCCGAAATCGACTACGTGAAGATGCGGAAGAATGCGGAAGCGGCGGGGTTTAATCCCCTGACCGCGCTCCGCGCTGGTGGGGGCGCGGGGTTTACCACCACCCATCACCCTGCCCTTGCCTCTGGCCAGTTCATCGCGGAGGCGATTGGCGGGATTGGCAACGCCATCGCGTCGATTGACCCGATGCGCGATGCAACGGCGAAGCTTGAACATCAAATCAAGCAAGCCACGCTCGCCAACATTCAGGCCGATACTGCCGCAAGGCTGCGGGCAACGCAGTCGATTGGCGGCGCGCCGGTTTCGACCGGGGCGCGCAATGTCACCAAGGCCGTGCCCGACCTGTACACGCAATGGCGGGATAATAGCCCGACAGGCGGCGGGCAAATGGTGTGGCTACCCAATGCGGACCTGCCGGACGGGGAGCAGATTTTGGTTCCGCCGTTCGCGACTGCGAAGCCCGGTGAAATCTCCGGGTTGCCTACGACACCGGGGAACGCCTTCGAGAAGATCAAGAAGGGCATGGAAAATCCTGTGTCGGTCAAAAAGCTGCCAGACGATCAAAAGTCTTGGTGGCCGACCTTCCGTATCCAGTGGCGCTAGTAGAGCGAAAAACCGGCGATGAAGACAACGACGGTGACGGCTCCAATGAACAGCAAGGCCGCAAGGTCGAGCGCAAATCGGACGACGGGTGACATGTTGAAACCCTCCAAAAAGCCCTGTGGTGCGTGTGCACGGCGCCGGGCGTTGCTTCTCAAAATAGTGAAACGCTTCAGGAAAGGAAGCCGGAAATGAACGTCAACAGAACCTCAACCGTCCCGGTGGAAATCCCCAGGACAAACCGCGTCGAAACCGCGCGGGGTATCACGTCCCTGCCCGCTGGCAAGGCTGTGCCGATTTATGCATGCGGCCTGCATCGCATGGATCGTATCGTGCAGGGTCCGCTGCGGTGCTCGTTCGAACTCATGGAAACGGCGGATGTGCTCATGAATGCCGTCCGCGTCGATGTGAAGGCGTATGTGGTGCCGATGCTGGCATTCGAGCGCTTCAATGGCAGTCTCGATGTCCTCAACCGCTCGTGGGAGGGGCAGGTTCCCTACCCTACGCAGGCGGTCGTTCCGTTCTACGAAACCATCGCGGCACCGGCCTACAAGTTTTCGGACATCCTCGTGTATCTGGGGATGCACTCCAAGGTCGGCAGTCAAGTGAACTCGATGTTCACGGAAGCCTACAACGAAATCTTCAATTTCCGCCTGCGTAACCGGTCAAAGGCGCTTTATGCGTCGGCGGCGCGGACGCGGTTGCAGCAGAACCTTGCGCCTGCCTTCTGGAACCACGAGATGTTCGCGCACATCGTGCCGGACTATGATAGCGCCAAGGTGGACGGCGTCGTCGCGCTGTCGGTCGTCAACGGCCAATTGCCCGTTAAGGGCATAGGCATGATCGAAGGTTCGGGCTCGTCCGGCGCTTCTCAGGCCGTCCGTGAAACAGGCGGCGCGTCGGTGACGTATCCGCATTACAAGCTGGCGAACACAGCGGCTGTCGCGATCAAAACGAACGGTGCCGGCAGCCCGCAAATTCCGCAAATTGTCGCGGAGTTGCAGAATAACGGCATTACGCTGTCGCTTTCCAACTTTGAGTTGGCGAAAAAGACCCAAGAGTTCGCCCGCATGCGAGAGCAGTATGCGGGATATACTGACGAATGGCTGGTCAACATGCTCATGGACGGCATTGAGGTTCCTGACCAGTATCTTAAGGAACCGATGCTGGTTGGCGAAGCGTCAACGATCTTTGGTTTCTCCAAGCGCTACGCCACGGATGCCGCGAACCTGACCGAGCATGTCGCGAACGGAGCAACGTTCGTCGATCTGAACATTCGCGTTCCCGTTCTCAATACGGGCGGCGTGCTGATGATCATCGCGGAAATCACGCCCGAACAGTTGTTCGAGCGCCAGAAAAATCCGTGGCTGCACCTCGACAATAACAAGCTCAATCGCCCCGATTTCGTGCGCGACTATATGGACCCGGATAAGGTGGACATCGTTTCGAATGATCGTATCGATCTTGATCATTCGGCGCCGTCCACGCGCTTCGGCTATGAGCCGATGAATGCGCGGTGGAACAACAAAATTCCGCACATTGGCGGCAAATTCTTCCGCCCTGTGGCGAATGCGCCAACGGATGAGGATCGGCAACGCTTCTGGGCGTCGGAAGCGCTCAATCCGACGCTCGGGCCTGAATTTTATCTCGCCACGACGATCCACACTAAACCGTTCGCCGACACTGTGTCGGACATTGCGGAAGTCGTCATCCAGGGTGATTTGCTTATCAACGGCAACACGCAGTTTGGCGCTGGCCTCATTGAGGCGTCCGATGACTACGCCAAGGTTCTGGCGGAAGTCGACCAGACGCGCGCCAAGCCCTAATTCTCGTCCCCTGCCCTGCTAGTGGCCTTGGGTCACTAGCGGGCCTTTCAACAAGGAAACTAGAAAATGACCATCAAGCTTGGCAATCTTGCGGACTGGCGCGTTCTCGACGGAAAGTCGCTCGCCTTTACGGCTCCTCACTATGATGCTGGCAAGGCGCGCAAGGTCCGCCTCGACCTCAACAGCGAATTCGGCTGCAACTGGTACATCAAGGCGGGCGAGGACGAACGCTTTCTGGCGGTCGTTCCTGCCGGTCTACAGACGCTCGAATTTGTCTTCGACGGCGATTTCGAACTGATGCCGGTTCGTCCGGATGAGTGCGAAATCCAATACTGGACCTCGGAAGCCGAGGAGTATTGGTCAGAGGGCGACGGCGAGACGTTCTCGACCATCTATGAGCGCCAGCCGCGCAACGAGGCGCTGGAATACGTCATGTTCCAAGCGGCGCAAAACCAGCTTCGTCGCGACAAGGCACACGCGGCGGAACTCGCGTCAATTCGTGCCGAAATCGGAGCGATGAATGAAAGACAGTCTGGAGTACATGGCGGCGCGGCTGCGCAACATCAAGAACCTGTCGCGGCAGTCCAGCCGAACGCCGGGGAAGGTGCTCGGCCCGCTGCCGGGGATGCTGGAGGGCCGGGCGCAGGTGTCGCCGTACCCAACGGCGCTAACCAGACGCCTCAGGGCGAAAACAAATGAGCATGCGCGATAAAATCCGCGCGCTGGTCGAGCGGACTGCCGAAAGGCAGTCCGTCCTACCGGACCCGAAAAGGGCGAAGCGGGTATTCCCGCCTCCTCCTCCAAAGCCCGTTGCGGACACCGGCTATAGCCAAGCGATAGCCGGTATGGCGCACCCCGCCTTCCTGCGATCGATCGCGTATAGCGAGATGCAGACGCGGGCCAACGAACTGGAGGCGCACCTGCGCATACTCGAGTTCAAGGCGGGCCTGATCAAGCGCATGGCCGCAATTGGCGTGCCCATGTACGCCCACTGCGTCTGGCGAACGCCTGATGAACAGCTAGCGCTATTCGAGCGCAAGCGAACCAAAGCCATGCCGGGCGAAAGCCCCCACAATTGGGGCTGTGCGGTCGATATCGTCCACTGTCGGTTCCATTGGGACCTGACAGAACGACAATGGGCCGTCATCGGCCATATCGGCAAGGAATACGCCAAAGCGGCGGGCCTCAATGTTTCTTGGGGCGGGGACTGGAAATTCTATGACCCGGCCCATTGGGAACTAACGGACTGGAAAGGCGTCGATGAAGACGGCAAGCCAGTCCGTATTCCCCGGTATTCGTCACTCACGGAACTGTGAGCGACGAGGCACGGAAAGATTTTTGGATCGCAAGTATCAAAAAAATCTTTCCGTCGCCGCACTCACTTTCTTGTCCCCATGTGCAATTACTGACAGGCAATCATTCATCATGTGCAAATGCCCAGCAATGCTTGATGACGGAACGATGATTGGCTGTCGTTATTGCTCGCAATGCATCGGACGGTCGGTTGACGACTGGACCGGACGTTGCATTGCGGAAAGTATATTTGCTGTCGCGCCATTTTTCGTCGGATTGACCTACGGTCGAGACGAAAATGGATCGGAAGATCACATTAGGGCGCGTCTGCTAACATACTCTGATGTCCAGAAATATATGAAGCGCTTGCGCGCGTCGGGCTACTGCCCACGTTATTTCGCCGTAGGCGAGTACGGCTCCACAAAGGGCCGTGCGCACTGGCATCTCTTAATCTTCTGGAAGGACAACTCCGCTGAGATCGCTAAGCGTATCGAGCACAACGCGGACGTGCGGGCCAAGCGTAAGCGTGGGAAGACGCTGAATGTCCCTACCGGCCCAGTTCCACCACACAAGCCGTCGCATAGATGCGACGTTCCCGGCCACAAGCCTCGTTGCTCCTGCAAGCAGGCTAGGTTCGCTGAACCACATTGGCCGCATGGCTTCTCGACGTGGGAACCGCTTGGACGGTCGCCAGAAGAAACAGCCGCCGCTGTCCGGTACGTATGCAAGTACCTGAATAAGGACCTCGGCGGCGAAGAAAAACAGGCGATGTGCAGAATGTCCAAAGTCCCGCTGATCGGCGCGGACTGGCTGCACCACAAGGCACGACTGCATGTCGAGGCGGGTATTCCGCCGAAAGACCTCAAGTACCAATTCCCCGGCGTGAACCGGCCCAACGGTGAGCGCGTGCCCTTCATGCTGCGGCCCGGGTCGGCTGCGGCTAAGCTGTTTTGCCAGTCCTTCGTTGATCAGTGGGCGGAAGCTCACCCAGGGCGATTTATGCCACATTCGAAGTTGGTCGAAGAATTCATGGACCCCGGCGCTTGGGAAAAGCGCAAACCTAGCGATGAAGGACAAAGGGAATGGGAAAGAAAAGTGGACGCTCTGGAAGAAGCGGAAGTGCAAAAGGCGGAAGCCTTGGCACGGCTTCACGACTGGGAGGCAACGGCCTACGCTACAGTCTCGGTAGGCCTGCGCTATCAGCACTTGGTGCGGGCGCTGCCTCCTCCCCTTCCCCTCCAAAGCCCGTCTACAGAGACGCTGGAGCCATTCGGCGGCTTGTGACGGCTCAAAGGATGGCGGTAGCGCGTGCGGAGCACGACAGGCGCGTAGCGGCTGGGTTCTTAGCGCAAACCACTAATGTCAAACCCCGCCGCTCGCGGCTCAATATCTCAACGGGTCTTAAGGCCACAAAAGCACTCTCTCGGGAGCCGGTTCAAAAAACCGTCGACAATAAAAAGTCGCGCGACCTTTTCAAGTGCAAAGAAAGGCCGGACCCGAAAAAAAGCCGCCCCCATGTTGGGAGCGGCTTTGGAACAAAAAGGTTTGTACCGTGGTGCGGTTAGCGGAGCTTGTGAAGCTTGCCGGTCATCTCATGTCTGACAGGGCCGACCATAAGTTTAGGGTCGGCCCTTAGCTTGTGTATCAGGACGGCTAGGTCGTTTAGCTGATGTGGGTGCACCCAACCGTGCACCTGCACTAAGCCTTCGGCTTTCATCCGCTCGTTATGTGCCCGTTTCTGGGCGACAGTCTTCAAATGATCATTGAGCTTAGCAATGCGTTCAAGCTCGGCTCGTTGGAATGTATAGAGCGGTGTCATGCTTTCCTCCTGAAAGAATGCCGAAAGTGGAAAAGCAATGTTGACAGGGGAGGCCAAATCAGTCCACCCCTGTGTTGCTTAAGATAAGCAACAAATGGAAACGAAAGTTCCTGTATGTTTCTTATCCGGCATTTTGGCGTTGGCGGGTGGGTTCTACCTTGAAGTGCGACTTTGCAGCGATATCAGAGGCTTATCGCTTGTAGAGAATGGCACATGAGACGCACCTACTCCCAGATCGATTTGGATGAACGCCGCAAGATCGAGCGCTGGCGTCAGGCCGGAGCCAACTTGGCCATGTCGAACGATGGCTTCGCCCTGCAGGCCGCCATACACATGGTGCATGCCGCCGCCAAGAAGGCGACGGCAGCGTTGCGCTTCTTCGCGCGGCGTCAGAGCATCCAGTTGCCGCCGTTGACCAGAAGCGTCTGGCCGGTGACGTAGTCGCTCTGGTCGCCGGAAAAGAAGGCCACGGCATTGGCGATATCCCTGGGCAGCCCGATGCGGCCGGCCGGGATGCCCTTGCTGATGCGCTCGACCAGATCCTTCGGAAGCTGGTCGATCGCGCGGGTGTGGGTCGTGCCCGGACCGACGGCATTGACGTTGATGCCGAAGGGCGCAAGCTCCCTGGCGATCGAACGCGTGAAGCCGATCACGCCGGCTTTGGCCGCTGAATACTCCCAGGTCTTGAGCGACCCGTTCACAGCCGACTCGGACGTGATGCTGACGATCCTGCCGTGGCGACGCTCCTTCATGCTGCCGACGACCTGGCGGGAGCACAGCACGCAGCTCTTGAGGTTCACGTCGAGGATGAAGTCCAGCACGGCCATGTCGGCGTCGGCGAAGTCCGACATGCGATCGCGGGCGCTCTGCCCGACATTGTTCACGAGGATATCGACGGGGCCAAGCTCGCCGGCGATGCGCTTGAAGGCGTCCTCGATCTCAGCGAGATCGGTGCAGTCGACGCCGAGGCCAAGGGTTCGGACGCCGCCCTGCCCGATTTCAGCCGCGACGGCCTCGGCTGCCTTTGGGTCGAGATCGACAACGGCGACCGAAGCACCGTCTGCCGCGAGGCGCGCTGCGCAGTACTGCCCGATGCCGTTGCCACCCCCCGTCACGACCGCCACGCGGCCTGCAATTCCGTTCATTGGTTTCCTCCCTCAATGAAGATGACGTTTTCAAAGATTGCGCCGGCGTTCGGGATTCGACCTTCGGGGAAGTCCGGATGGTATCCGTCCAACCGGACTGGCTTCCCCTGAAGCGTCGGCACTGCCGTGCCTGCACGGATTCGATCCCAAATTGCTATTTCGTTGACATGCTCCTGTCCTAGTCCCTTCGGACGACGGCCAAGCTGGCAGTGTCGCGTCGCTAGTTCGCTTCGGTAGCAGGCTCAAGCGGGGATGGGTTCTACCTTGAAGCGCGACGTGCAAGGGATAAATATGCCACCGCGCTCAAGGAACGGCGCAGCGCCATGATGATATAGGCTGCAGCCGCCCCGCCGCGAAAGCGCTGACCGCCATCGCGCCATCGGCCCAAAACGGAACCTGATACGACCATGCCTCCCAAAGAAACCGACAGCCTCATTGTTTTCCTGCACGGTGTCGGCAGCCGCAGCGCGAGCCTGCTGCCGCTTGCCAGGCAATGGGCTCCCCTGCTCCCCGGGGCAGAGATTGCCGCGCCTGATGGACCAGCCGTGTTCGACGGCGACGGCGCGGGCCGGCAATGGTTCAGCGTAGACGGCGTCAACGACGCCAACCGGCCGCAGCGCATCGAAGCGGCTCGGGCCGGCTTCGACGAGACGCTACGCAAGGCGGTGGATGAGCATGGATTGCTCGACAGGCTGGACCGGGTCGTGCTCGTCGGCTTCTCGCAAGGTGCGATCATGGCGCTCGATGCTGTCGCGACTGGGCGCTGGCCGGTGGCGGCCGTCGTCGCCTATTGCGGCCGCCTCGCCTCGCCCACGCCGCTGACGCCGTCAAAATCGACGCGGGTGCTTTTGGTGCATGGCGCGGAAGATCAGGTGATCGCGGCACGCCATTCGACAGAGGCTGCAGCCATGCTCGGCAATCTCGGGCTCGACGCGCAGAGCCGCATCCTGCCGCTCGCGGGGCATACGATCACCGCGGAGGGTGCGCAACTGGGCGTGGAGTTCGTCGCCGGCGCGCTCGCCGCATGATTGACTGGGAGGGCCGGCGCGCCGTCAGGCCTCCATGTCGACATCCCTGGTTTCGCTGCCGATCAGCAAGGCGATCAGGGTGATGACGGCCATGGCCGACAGGTAGATGCCGACCCAGAAGGGGCTGCCGCCGCCAGCACTCCACAGCGCCACTGCAATGAACGGGGCGACAGCGGCGCCCAGGATCGAGGACACGTTGTAGGCGATGCCCGAGCCGGTGTAGCGCACGTTCGCGGGGAACAGTTCCGGCAGCAGCGCGCCCATCGGCCCGAAGGTCATGCCCATCAGGCTGAAGCCGATGATCAGCCAGGCCATCACCCCGAAACTGCCCCCCGAAAGCATTGGCACCCAGAGCAGGCCGAAGACGGCGATCGCCAGCGTGATCCAGATCAGTGTCTTGCGGCGGCCCCAGCGTTCGGCCCAAGGGCCGGAAAGCAGGGTGAAGACGCCGAAAAACACCACGCCGATGATCATCATCATCACGAAGGTGCGGTAGTCGTAGCCGAGGCCGGGGAGTGCCGCATCGGTTGCCGCGCGGCCATAGCTCAGCGAAAACGTGGTCATCAGGTAGAACAGCACGTAGGTGGCGAGCATGTAGAAGGTGCCAAGGATGAGCTCCTTCCAGTGCGCCTGGAAGGCGGTGGCGAGCGGCAGCTTGCGGACCTGGCCGGTCTTGACTGTTTTTTCGAATGCCGAGCTCTCGACCAGGTTGAGGCGCACCCACAGCCCGACGGCCACCATCACCACCGAGAACAGGAACGGAATGCGCCAGCCCCATTCGAGGAAGGCGATGGACGGCCGCGACGGGTCGTCGGAGGGCAAGGCTGCGGCAATGATCAGAAACAGGCCATTGGCGATGATGAAGCCGATCGGTGCGCCAAGCTGCGGGAACGTGCCGAAGATTGCGCGCTTGCCGGGCGGTGCGTTTTCGGTTGCCACGAGTGCCGCACCGCTCCACTCGCCACCAAGCGCAAAGCCCTGGGCAAGGCGCAGGATCACCAGCAGGGCTGGCGCCAGCCAACCGGCGACGGCATAAGTCGGCAGCACGCCGATCAGGAAGGTCGCGATGCCCATCGTCAGCAGCGCGCCAACCAGGGTGACCTTGCGGCCGCGCTTGTCGCCGAGATGGCCGAAGAAGATGGCGCCGAGCGGCCGCGCCACCATGGCAGCACCGAAGACAGCGAAGGATGCCAAAAGCGCGGTCGTCTCATTGCCGGCCGGGAAAAACAGATGCGGAAACACCAGCACGGCCGCCGTCGCATAGACGTAGAAGTCGTAGAATTCGATCGTGGTGCCGACCAGGCTGGCCAGGATGACACGCGAGCGCGGATTGGCGGGCGCCGCCTCCGACGGCAAGGCTGAAACTGTCGATGACATCAAATCTACTCCGTGGCCGGGCCTGACGCAGCGATGCTGCGTGCATCGGACATGCGGTCATGGCCGAACTGGCCCATGCCGCACGCGATCCATTGTAGCGCTTGCGCCCGACGAGCGCCCGCGCCCGTTGAGGCGCAAGGGCCTTGTGCAAATGCTGGTGGGGCGTGTAACAAACGCAATAATGATTGGCAATTCAAATTATTTTATTACAAAGTATCCCATGACATCGCATCCCCTCCCCGCACGGCACCGCTTCGGCCTTCAGTTTTCCGTGCTCGCCCGGCAGTGGCGGCGCGTGCTCGAAAGGAGCCTTGACAGTGCGGGACTCAGCGATGCGACCTGGGCGCCGCTGGTCCATCTGCAGGCATCCGGCGGCGGCATCACCCAGAAGGACCTCGCCGGTCTGGTCGGCATCGACGGCTCAACTTTGGTGCGGCTGCTCGACATCCTCACCGACAAGGGCTTGATTGAACGACGGGTCGACAAGGCCGACCGCCGCGCCAACCTGATCTTCCTCACTGATGCCGGGCGCGAGGCGGTCACGGAAATCCGCCGGGTTCTTTCCGGGGCGGAGGCGGATATGCTGGCTGATATCAGCGACGCGGAACTCGACACGATGCTCGACGTCTTCGATCGGATCGGCAAGCGGCTGCGCGACATACAGGAACAAAAGAGCGAGTAGCCATGGCGCATTGGATCTCGCGGCTCGGCTTCGACATCGAGCGTCTGCGTTTTTCGCTGCGCACCGCGCTGGCCGCCTGCCTGGCCCTGCTCGTTGCGTGGTATGCCGGGCTTGAACACCCGCAATGGGCGGCGATGACGGTCTTTGCCGCGTCGCAGCCAGCCCGCAACATGCTGCTCGAAAAGGGCTTTTTTCGCGCGGTGGGCACGCTGGTCGGCACCATCGTCGGTGTCCTGATCGTCTTTGTTTCGGGCGGCGAGCCGGCCATCCTGGTTTTGGGGCTGGCGCCATGGGTTGGGCTCTGCGCCTGGCTGGGCAATCTCCTGCGCGGCTTCACCGCCTATGGCACGCTGCTGGCCGGCTACTCGGCCGCCATGGTGGCGCTACTCGACACCGCTCATCCCCAACACGTGCTGGCGCTCGGCGCCGATCGGCTGCTGACGGTGCTGACCGGCGTCGTCACTGCGCTGCTGGTCGGCCTGATCTTCGCGCCGGCCAGTGCGGAAGACCCCGTCGTCGGTCGCGCCCGACGGCTGAGCGCGGGCCTGCTGCGCCATATGGCCGAGCGCCTGAGCGGCGGCGGTGGGCTGGAGGATCAGCACGCGATGCTGCGCGAAATGGCCTGGATCGACGAGGCGCTCGAACCGCACGGCGCGGGTTCGCTGCGCTCGCGCCGGTCGGCCCGGACAATACGGGCAATTCTTGCCGCCCAGGTTTCCGCCCTGGTCTGGCTCAGGAGCTGGCGCCGCATTCCCGTCGCCGCCGAAGTCGGCGCGGAACTGGGAGCTGCGGCACGCCTGCTCGATGCGTCAGCGCCGGCCACAGAGGTTATCGCCGCCTTGGAGCGCGCGGCGGAACGCGCCGTCCCCCACGTGGCCCTGCGCGACATCATCCTGCGTATCGTGACGGCACTGCGCGACCGCCTCGGCGTCAGCGACAGCGAGGCCAGGATGCCACGCCTGGAACAAACCGTCATTCTGCACCGCGACTGGGTCGGGGCGCGGCAAGCCACGATTCGCGCCACCGGCCTCATGCTTTTGCTGGGTGCCATCTGGGTGGCGACCGGCTGGACGTCCGGCCCCTATCTGCTGCTCGGAACGGCGGTCATGTCCACACTGTTCTCGACCTGGGACGATCCCGCATGGATCATGCGTCAGGTGTTGGTCGGCCAGGTTTTCGGCGCTCTCGGTGCCCTCGCCTGCCGCTGGCTGGTCTGGCCGCACGCCACATCCGATCTCGAACTGGTTTTCATGCTGATGCCGTTCGTGCTTGTCGGCGTCCTCCCCCTTTCCCATCGCAGGACCATGTTCGGAGCCACCGACTATTGCATGGTGCTGTTGCTGCTGTCGCAGCCGGCCTTTCCGCTCAAGGGAACTTTTACCGGCTCGCTTTCGATGGCCGCGGCTGTGGTCGCCGCCCCTTTGATTGCACTGATCGCCTTCCGATTCATCTTTCCCGCTGATGCCCATCGACGCATGAGGACGCTGATGAGGATGATGATCCACGACCTCCAAGGTATGGCCGGTGCGGCGGACACAGGCAAGCACCAGCAAGTGTGGCGCGCCCGCTTCTACCATCGCCTGCTCAGGCTGGTGCGCTGGTCGGACAAGACGGGCGAAAGCAGGCATTCGTCGGTAGACGGCGCGCTGGCCGTCTACGCGATGGGGGCCGCCGCGCTGAAACTGCGGGAAATCCGCGACGAGGCCATGACGCCGCCCGACGTAGCGCGCGCCATCGACGCGGCCCTGGGGCGTATCAGAAAGATCGCCAGCCATCCTGAACGCACCTTGAAATGGGGCACGCGACGCCGATCTGGTCTCTGCGGCGAGTTCCGCCCTGCGCGACAACCTGGCGTTCTTCAAGCGGGCGGCGCTCTGACCCTGCCCTGCATCCCATGCGATGCAGAAGCGCCAAGGGCGGCACCCCGTGGGGATGCCGCCCTGGCCGATCGATGTGGTCCCGCAGGCAAATCTCCCGCGGGAATTTCTGGGCCGTATATCAGGCCGCCCGCAGCGTGGCGGTGCGGGCCTCGTCGACGGCGAGCAGGCCGGCTTCAGCGGCATCCTTCAGCGCCACCTTGTAGACGCGCTCGGCTTCCTCGCGGCTGAGCCAGCCGCGGTTGACGGTGGCCGCCACGCGAGCCGGGTCGCGGCGGAGTGGGTCGCCGTAGCCACCGCCGCCGCAGGCCGCGAACTCGATCTTGGCGCCATTCTCGATCTTCTCCTCGGCGAAGGCCGGCAGCACGACCTTGTCGCCGCTGGCCACGACCTTGATGCTCGCGCTCTCGCCACCGTCACCACCACCCAGCACGCCGCGCGGCGGGAAGGAGGTGCCGTCGGCAGCGTAGACGATGGTCATGTCGTGGTCGAGGGGGTAGAAGACGCCGCCCGCTGCCGGTGCGCCTTCATACTCGCCAAAACCCTGCGAGCCGGGGATGACGCCGCGACGCTCGATGACGATCGGATACATCGACTCGTCGACCTCGACGGAGTCGAGCTGGATCAGGCCGGCATTGGCCGGGCCGCAATAGGTCAGCCAGCCGTCAAAACCGTCGCGCGCGCCGCCGCCGCCGTAGCCGACGAAGACCTGGTTGACGTAGGACTTGCCACCCTTGAACGGATCGGCGCCCGAGATGACGCCGACGCCGGCCGGCAGGTGCGAGCCGCTCTCGGCCTGGCCGTAGGGTGCGCCCATCTTCGAGAACACCGCGTTGCCGGCAATCATCAGGCGATCGTTGACGTTGGTCGTGGCGACCGAGGTGCCGACCGGATACTTCGGCTTGCCGATGACGGAGCCTTCGCGCATCAGCACCTTGATCTGCGACTTGGCGCCCTCATTGTGCGGGATGCTTTCGTCGAGGTTGTTGAATACGCCGATGCGGCACGAGCCGGTGCAGGTGTTTTCCGACAGGTTCAGGCCGCCGGGCACGTTGTCGATGTTGTCGCGCACGTCGACAACGATCTCGCCCTTGGCCGGATCGACATTGATGGTGACGCGGACCGGGATGCCCTCCTCGGCGACACCAGGAACCGGATCGTGGCGGGTCTCATAGCTGTAGGAGCCGGCCGGCAGCTTGGCGATCGCCGCCTTGGCACAGCGCGCGCCATAGTCGAACCAGTCCTCGACGAAGCCCATGATGGTGTCGCGGCCATAGCGGTCGAACAGTTCTCCGATGCGGCGCTCGCCGGTCTTGCAGGCGCCGATCTGGGCGCGCACGTCGCCGAGCCACATCTCGGGCACGCGGTTGCGCATGGTGCCCATGCGCAGGATGTCCTTCTTCTCCTCGTAGTTCTGCCCGACGCGCACGCAGGGGAAGTGCATGCCTTCCTCGAAGATGTTCTTGGCGAAGGGCAGGTAGGTCGACGGCACCGGCGCGCCGGTGTCGGCGTGGTGCGACAGCGCCACGACCCAGAACAGCGGCTCGCCCTGGTAGAACACCGGCATCGCCATGATCAGGTCGGCGTGGTGGGTGCCGCCGGTATAGGGGCAGTTGTTCAGGAAGATGTCGCCCTGGGTGATGTCGTCGAACAACTCGGTCAGCGGCCGGGTTGCCATGTCCATCGACATGACGTGGATCGGCAGCGCGTCCTCGACCGAAACAAGCTCGTGCTTGTAGGTCAGGATGGCGCAGGAGAAGTCGCGGGCATTCTTGATGACCGCCGAACGGCTGGCGCGCATCACCACCAGCGTCATCTCGCGCACGATGGCTTCGAAGCGGCTCTTCAGCACTGACATCAGGAAAGGATCGACGCGGCGTTCGGCGACGTCGAGGTCAAAGGTGGGCTTGGTGTCCATGACGGTTGTTCCTCATCCTTCCGGTGAATTAGGCGACGGTGACGACGAGGTTGCCGTAACGGTCGATCTGGCCGTTGTGGCCGCGCTTGAGATAGGCCGTGAAGGTCTCGGCCTCGACCAGGCAGGGGCCATCGACCGCAGCACCGGCACCGAGGCCGGTCAGGCCGTAGACCGGCAGTTCCTCGACGCCGCCGCTTTCCTGCTGGTAGACGCCGCGCTTCGACTTGGGCGTGACCGGGCCGGCCTGGTCGGCGAGCGTGTTCTTCTGCCAGATGTCCTGGCCCTGGCGCTTGCCGATCGAACGCAGCTTCCAGGCGGTGAACTCGACCGTGTCGCCGTCGGCGCGGATCGAATAGATGCGCTCGTGCATCTTGTGGAAGGCCTCCACCATGGCCGGCAGGTCGGCTGCCGAGATCTTGCCGTCCTTGGTCTCGAACGGCACCTCGATCTCGAAGGACTGGTACTCGTAGCGGCCGAGGAAGGAGAACTCGTACTGTCGGTTTTCCGGCGCCACGCCGGCCTCGGCGAGGAAGGCGTCGCCGCCCTTGAGCAGGCGCGCCAGCACCTCGTTGATGCCGTCGGCGTTGAAGGCCGCATTCGAGGTGAGCAGCACTGCGCTCTCTTCCTTGCGGATGTCGGAGATAAGGCCGCCGAAGGCGGACAGGCCGGCCATGAAGCGCGGGATCATGTAGCGCTTGAGGCCAAGAATATCGACCATTTCGGCGATGTGGATGGCGGTGGCGCCGCCGCCGCAGACGAAGAAGCTATCGCGCGGGTTGATGCCCTCGCGCACCGTGATTTCCTCGATGGCGGCAACCATGTTGTGGTTCGAGGTGGTGTAGATGGCGTAGGCCGCTTCCTGCAGCGACACGCCGAGCCGGTTGGCCACCTTGGCGATCGCGGCTTCCGCGAGATCGCGGCGCAGCTGCATCTTGCCGCCGAGGAAGTAGTCGGGGTCGACGATGCCGAGCACGACGTTGGCGTCGGTGACGGTCGGTTCGGTGCCGCCCTTGTTGTAGCAGGCCGGACCCGGACGGGCGCCAGAGCTCTTGGGGCCGACATGCAGAAGGCCACCTTCGTCGACGGAGGCGATCGAGCCGCCGCCGGCGCCGACCGAACGCACGTCGACCTTGGGGATGCCGAGCGAGTCGTCATGGATCATGCTGTCGGGGGTGACGATGATCTGGTGGTCGCGCAGCGCCGAGACGTCGAAGGTGGTGCCGCCCATGTCGCCGACGATGATGTCGGGCTCGTTGGACAGCGCAAGGGCCGCCATCGGCGCCAGCGTCGGGCCGGACATGACGGAGTAGATCGGCTTCTTGATCATGTCGGCCAGCGGCATCATGCCGCCGACGCAGTTGGCCAGCAGCAGTTCGCCATCAAAGCCCTCGTCGTCGAGCGCCTTGCGCAGCTCTTCGATATACTTGCGCACGATCGGGCTGATCGAGGCGTCGATTGCCGCGGCGATGATGCGCTTGTATTCGCGCGGCATCGGGTTGATCTCGTGGCTGAGCGTGATCGGGATGCCCGGCAGCTCCTGCTCGAGGATTTCGCGCACCGCGAGCTCATGGGTGGGGTTGACCACCGACCACAGCAGGCCGACGGCCACCGCCTCCACGCCGAGCGCGCGGAATTCGCCTGCTACCTTGCGCACGTCGTCGAGCGACAGCTGGGTCAGTTCGCGGCCGCGCGCGTCGATGCGGCCGGCGACCGTCTTGGTCAGGTGGCGCGGGACATAGGGCTCGGGGTAGTCGAGGCGCCACTGGAACGCGCCCTTGCGCGGTCCCTCGCGCAGCACCAGGATGTCCTGGTGGCCTTCGGTCAGGATGAGGCCGGCCTTGACCGTCTTGCGTTCGACGAGCGCGTTGGTCGAGACGGTCGAGCCGTGCACGATCAGGTCGATCTGCTTCATGAAGTCGGCGCCGGAGAGGCCATAGCCCTCGGCTGCGACGTGCAGCACGTTGATGAAGCCCTTCTCGAATTCGCCGGGGGTTGTCGGCGACTTGAAGATGGAGATCTCGCCCTTGCTGTCCGAAACCAGACAGTCGGTGAAGGTGCCACCGATATCGATGCAAACCTGATATGCCATGTAGTTTTCCTCGGAAATCGTTCTGGGAGGGTCAGCGGCGGAGTTCGTCGCGGCTGACGATGAGGCTGATGATGATGATGGCGCCCAGGCAAATCTGCTGGATGTAGCCGTCGATCTGGATGAGGTTCATGCCGTTGGACAGCACGGTGACGAGCAGCGCGCCGAGCACGGCAGCGCCGACGCCGCCTTCGCCGCCAGACAGCTTGACGCCGCCGACGACCGCCGCGGCGATCGATTCAAGCGTCAGGTTGCCGCCGAGATTGGGTTCGCCTGAGCCGGTGCGTGCAGTCAGCAGCAGCGCGCCGATGGCGGCAAGCACTGTGCACAGCACATAGGCGGTGAGCAGCACTGGCCGAGTGCGGATGCCTGCTGCCACCGCCGCCTTGGGGTTGGCGCCGACGATGTAGAGGCTGCGGCCGAAGCGCGTCGCCTTGAGCGTCAGGTGCAGCAGCAGGAAGACGCCGGCCGCGATCCAGATCGGCGTCGGGATGCCGAACAGGCTGCCTTGGGCGAAGATCGCGGTGAATCCGGCCGGCACGCCGGTCACGGGGAAGCCGCCGCTGACGGTCGAGGCCAGCGCCATGACGATGTTGGCGACGCCGAGCGTCGTCACCAGCGGGTTGATGCCGACGTTGGCGATCAGCACGCCGTTCGACAGGCCGATGGCGAGCGCCACCAGGAAGCCGGCGCCGAGGCCGTAGAGGATGGCGGCGTCGGAGGCCCCCATCGACACCATCGCCATCGAGGCGACGACGCTGACCAGCGACACGGTGAAGCCGAGCGACATGTCGAAGCCGCGCGTCAGGATGACCATGGTCTGGGCCATGGCAAAGATCGCCAGGTAGCTCGTCTGCACCGCGATGTTGCGGAAGTTGGCGAGCGACAGGATGCGCGGCTCGATCAGGCCGAAGATCAGCAGCGCGGCCAGGATGGCGAGCGGAAGGCTGAGGCTGCGGGCGATGTCCTTGAGCGACAGTCCTGGAACCGCCGGCGCGGCCGCCGCTTTGGTGTTGGCTTGGTTGGTCACGCCTGCTTCCTCCGCAAGAGAAGTCGTTCGATGGCGAGCGCCACGATGAGCACGGCGCCCAGCACAAGTGCCTGGTATTTGCTGTCGACCTGGATGAGGTTCATCGCGTTGGCGAGGACAGCCAGGAACAGGGCGGCGAGCGCGACATGCTCGGCCCGGCCGACGCCGCCGCGCAGCGACACGCCGCCGATGACGGCCGCGGCAATCGTCTCCAGAGCCAGCGTGCCGCCGATGGTGCCCTGGCCCGAGCCGAGTCGCGAGGTCATCAGGAAGCCGGTGATGGCGGCGAGCACGCTGGCCAGCACATAGGCAACAACCATGGTGCGGCGGGTGCGCACGCCCGACAGCCGCGCCGAGCGTTGGTCGCTGCCCACCGCATAGATGTGGCGGCCGAGCGCGGTGAAACGCTGCATGACGATGCACAGGATGATGATCGCCAGTGCCAGGTAGAGTACGACAGGCAGCCCGAACCATTGCCCGCGGCCGACGCCGGCAATGAAGGATTCGGCGACGCCATAGACAGGGATGCCCTGGGTGTAGAACAGCACGATGCCCATCAGCACCGAGGTCATCGCAAGCGTCACCATGAAGGGCGACAGCGAGAAGGTGGCGACGAGGCCGGCATTGACCAGGCCGACGATGGCGCCGACGCCGACCACTGCCACCAGCGCCATGGCGATGACCATCACCTCCATGCCCGGAAAGGCATTGAGCCCGGCAAACATCACCGTGGCCGCAACCACCGAGGAGACCGCGACGACAGCGCCGACCGAAAGATCGAAGCCGCCGGCGGTCATCACGAGCATCTGGGCAAGTGCTGGAATGACCAGGAAGGAAAAATTGCGGAAGACGTTGAGCAGGTTGAGCTTGTTGAGGAAGCGCGGCTCCGCCACCGCCGTGGCGACGACCGCCACGATCAGGAAGGTGATGACGATGCCGCCCTGCATGAGGAAGCGGTCGAGAAGGTTCGCCTTGTGCGTGGTTGCCGCGCGGTCGGAAGTCGCTTGTGTCATGGTCAGGTCACCCGATCCTTATGCGTGTCCGCCGAAATAGTGGGAGAGGATGCGCGCCTCCGACTTCTCTTCGCTGCCGACTTCGGCAACGACCCGCCCCTCGTGCATGACGTAGATGCGCGAGGCCAGATTGATCAGTTCCGGCAGTTCCGAGGTCGAGACGATGACGCAGGCGCCGCCCTCCACCAGTGATTTGATGAGGTTGTAGACATCGGCCTTGGCACCGACGTCGATGCCGACGGTCGGCTCATCGAACAGGTAGACGTCAAAGGACTTCATCAGGCCGCGCGCCAGCATCACCTTCTGCTGGTTGCCGCCCGAGAACGCCATGACCGGCCGCTCCGGCGCCATCGGCCTGAGCGCGAGGTCGGCCAGCGGCTTGGCGATGGTGTCCTTCTCGCTCCAGAACTTGAGAACCGGCCCGGCCGACATCGACGGCAGGTCGAGCGAGCTCATGGTGGTGTTCTCGCGTACCGGCCGGATCAGGGCCAGGCCCTCGGCGCCACGGTCGGCGGGGAAATAGCAGAGATTGTCGGCCAGCATGCCATGCGGCGTCGGCTTGTCGACCGTCTTGCCGGCAAGGCGGACGCTGCCGGCCGAAATCGCATCGAGGCCGAACACGGCACGGCACAGCTCGCTGCGGCCGCAGCCGACGAGGCCTGCAAGCCCGACCACTTCGCCGGCGCGGGCGACGATGGAGGCGTCGACGACCGTGCCGTCGGCGGTGTTCAGCCCGGAGACTTCGAGCCGGACGGCGCCGGGATTGTAGTGGATGGTGGGGAAAAGCTGCTCGACGGGTCGGCCGACCATCATCTCGATCAGGCCTTCGTCGGAGATTTCAGCCGTCCGCACGGTGCCGATCAGCTTGCCACCGCGCAGCACGGTGACGCGGTCCGACAGGTTGCGGATCTCGCTCATGCGGTGGGAAACATAGATGATGCCGACGCCCTTGGCCTTGAGCCTGGCCATGGCGGCAAACAGCTTTTCGGCTTCGCCGTCGGTCAGAGAGGCGGTCGGCTCGTCGAGGATCAGCACGTCGGGGCTGGTGCGCAGCGCCTTGGCGATCTCGACCATCTGCTTCTGCGCCCGCGACAGCAGCGCCACCTTGTCGTCGAGCGGCACGTGAAAGCCCAGGTCGTCGAACAGGCGGGCGGCGGTCTCGCGCATCTGCCGCCGGCGCAGGAAGCCGCCTTTGGAGTCCTCGCGGCCGAGGAAAAGATTTTCCAGCACCGTCAGGTCCGGCACCAGGCTGAATTCCTGGAACACCGAGGCGATGCCGATGTCGCGCGCCTTCTGCGGCGTGAGACCGGATATGTTCTGGCCCTTGAGACGGTAGGAACCGCTGTTCCAGCCGAAGGTGCCGGCGATCATGTTGATGAGTGTCGACTTGCCCGCACCGTTCTCGCCGAGCAGCGCATGCACTTCACCCCGTTCGAGGGTGAAATTCACGTTGTCGAGCGCGAGATTGTTGCGAAATCGCTTGGTGAGACCTGTAACTTCGAGCATCGAACACACCTTGAACCGCCGTTCCCGTGACCCGGCCGCAGATGCGGCCGGGCCGGGGGAGGATCGCGTCAGAAACGCGAGGGAAGCGAGCGGGCGGATCATCCGCCCGCAGCACACGAGGCTTACTTCACGGAGAATTCGGGGCTGGTCCCTTCCGGCGCGAAGATCTGCGTGGTGTCGAACGTCGAGACGTTGTCCTTGGTGACGATGCCCGGAGCGACGAGCAGCACCTTCTCGTGCGGCTTCTTCTCCAGCGCGCGCACGGCAAGGTCGACGCCGATGCGGCCCATGATGACCGGATACTCGGTGGCGAAGGCCAGCACGGTGCCGTCCTTGACCGCCTTCAGCATGGTCTGGTTCTCGTAGGACGAGACGATGGTCACGTCGTCGCGGCCGGCATCGGCGCGGGCGCCGATGGCGGCTTCAGCGGTCGGCGCGCCACCCCAGATCAGGTTCATGTCGGAATGGGTCTGGAGTGCGTCTTCGACCAGGCGGAGCTGGGCGGGAACGCTTGCCTCGCCGAACATCTCGGCCAGCAGCTTGATGTTGCCGGTCTTGGTGCTGTCACGGAAGCCGTCCATGTAGGTCTCGGCCCAGCCGCTGCCCTGCGGTCCCGGGAAGGCCACGGCCTGGCCCTGCTTGTCGCCGAGGAACTGCTTCGCATATTCGCCGGTCTGGAAGCCCTTCTGGTAGAAGTCGGGCGTGATGCGCGCGGTGATCGGGGTCTCGAGGATCGGATTGGCAACGGCGACGTTGACGATGCCCTTGCCCATGCCTTCGCCGATCTTGGCGGCAACGCCGGCCTCGGAGATGGCGCCGATGATGATGGCGTCGGCGCCGGAAGCGACGCAGTCGTCATATTGCGAAATCTGCTTCGGCAGGGCGGTGTAGCCACCGGCCTGGAAGACGGTGACCTTGACGCCAAGCCGCTTGGCTTCCTCGATCAGGCCGTAGTTCACCGAAACCCAGTAGCTGTCCTGCAGGTGCGGATAGAGCACGCACAGGTTCCACGGCTTCTCCGCCTTTTCCAGCGGCGTGTACTCGATATCCTGGACGCTCTTCAGGTCGCCGTCCTTGGCGGCCGCGATCTTGAACGGCCACCAGTCGGCGGCATTCGCCGCGCCTGCCGAAATCACCGTCGCCGAAAGGGCGAGCGCAAGTGTCCTCAAAAGTCCGGTCATTGTCGAAATCTCCCATTGTTGCTTGGCCTGGCAGCCAGCTGCCCGTAGCCCTCCCAGAGGGCTTGACCGGGTGGATTAAACGCACAGTTGGTTACATCGTCAATCCTAATGTATCCAACTTATTCATTTTTCCGCCAATCTTTATCGATTGGTCTAGTATTGCCTCATGTTTGGATACAGCGACTATAAAAGTAGCAATAATTGTATCCAAGTAACGGCAGGGCAAAAGATCGATCGTGCGGCGCCGCAGGTCAAAGACCGCCACGCCACCCAAAAGGACCCTCCCGCCCCGTCAGATGCTGTACCGTCCGAAAGCCGGACGGCTCCTCCCTTGGATTTGGTGTCGCGGCGGGGCCGGCATCCGGCCCCGCCGCGAAAGGCCGATCAGGCCTTGACCTGCTTCACCGCAGCGTCGAGCGACTTCGCGACCGCGTCGACGACGATGTCGACCTGCTTCTCGGTGATGATCAGCGGCGGGCAGAAGGCGATCGCATCGCCCATGTTGCGGGAGATCACGCCATTCTGCTGCAGCAGCCCGTTGGCCAGGCCGCCGAGCGCGCCGACATTGCCCCATGGTGCCTTGGTCGCCTTGTCCGCGACCAGTTCGACGGCCGCGATCAGGCCGACGCCGCGCACTTCGCCGACCAGCTCGTGCGAAGCCAGCTCGCGCAGGCGCTTCTGCATGTAGGCGCCGACCTCGCGGGCGTTGTCGACCAGGCCGCGCTCTTCGATGATGGCGATGTTTTCGAGCGCCACCGCCGCCGCGACCGGATGGCCGCCGCCGGTAAAGCCGTGGCCGAAGGTGCCGATGCGGTTGCTTTCGTCGGCCAGCGGCTCGAACACCGTGTCGTTGATCAGCAGCGCCGAGATCGGCAGGTAGGACGACGAAATCTGCTTCGACATGACCATGATGTCGGGCTTCATGGCGTAGGTCTGGCTGCCGAACATGTTGCCGGTGCGGCCGAAGCCGCAGATCACTTCGTCGGCGACGAGCAGGATGTCGTATTTCTGCAGCACGGCCTGGATCTTTTCCCAGTAGCCGGCCGGCGGCACGACGACGCCACCTGCGCCCATGACCGGCTCGCCCCAGAAGGCCGCAATCGTCTCGGGGCCTTCGGCGAGGATCAGCTGCTCGAGCTGTTCGGCAAGACGCGTCGAGAACTGCTCTTCGGTCTCGCCCGGCAGCGCGTCACGCCAGTGATGGGGCGATTCCGTGTGCAGCACGTTGGCGATCGGCAGGTCGAAGGAGATCTGGTTGTTGGGCAGGCCGGTCAGGCTGGCCGAGGCGATGGTGACGCCGTGGTAGCCGCGCTTGCGGCTGATCAGCTTCTTGCGCTGCGGCTGGCCGAGCGCGTTGGAACGATACCACACCATCTTCATGGCGGTGTCGTTGCCTTCCGAGCCGGAGTTGGTGAAGAATGCCTTGCTCATCGGCACCGGCGCCATCGTCACCAGCTTCTCGGCCAGGTCGATCAGCGGCGAATGCGCCTTGTGGGTGAAGTTGTGGTAGAAGGGCAGCTTGGCCATCTGCTTGGCGGCAGCCTCGACCAGACGCGGCTCGGAGAAGCCGACGCCGACGCTCCACAGGCCCGCCATCGCTTCGATGTAGCGCTTGCCGTTGGAATCCTCGACATAGATGCCGTCGCCCTTCTCGATGATCATCGGGCCGACTTCCTGATGACGGCGGGCGTTGGTGTAGGAATGCAGGTGGTATTTCTTGTCGCGCGCCTCAGGCGAATTGGGCTGGCCGTCCATGATGGGTTCCTTTGTTACGACGATGTCTGGGTGGGCGCATCCGCAACTGCGGCGGCCGGGCAATTTTGGCGATCTCTCTATTCCTCCAGATCGCGCTTGCAAAATTTCAAATTTGCTGTTTGATGCATCATGTTTTTATCAAGACGCGGTGTCAAGAGCATTTTCACGCATTTGGTTTTAAGACGAACAGGTCATTTCCATAGGATGCAGCGGCGATGAGTGAACCATTCGGCCTACAGGCTCTTGAGCACGACAACCTCGGCGAGGTCGTCTATGGCAAGCTGTCCGACGCCCTGATGAAGGGCCGGCTTGCGCCCGATTCCCGGTTGACGATCCGCGACCTGGCGCAGTCGCTGGGCACCAGCGTGACGCCGGTGCGCGACGCCATCCTGCGGCTCATCCAGGACGAGGCGCTGGTGCAGAAATCGGCCCGCGACGTGCGCGTGCCGATGCTGACGGTGGAGCGCTACCAGGAGATTCGCCAGATCCGCCTGAAGCTCGAGGGCCTGGCCGCGCGTGAAACCGCGCTGAAGGCGACCGCAGTCGACATCGCCCGGCTGCGCGACCTCATCGAGCGCAACGAAAAGGCCATTGCCGGCCAGGACTGGACCGAGGCGCTCGACCTCAACCAGACCTTCCATTTCGCGCTGACCGAAATTGCCAGCATGCCGGTGTTGCGCGGCATCCTCAACCGGCTGTGGTTGCAGATGGGGCCGCTGATCGCCGCATCTTACAGCCATGGCGGCAGGGTGATGATCGACCAGCACTACGTCATCCTGGCAGCCATCGAGGCGCGCGATCCGGACGCCGCCGAGCGCGCCATTGTCGAGGACATCAGCGGCGCCGGCGCGGTCATCATCGACCGGCTGAGCGCGCACGAACAGGATACCAGGGGAGGCGCGGCCTGACATGGATACAGTCGATTGCATCGTCGCCGGCGCCGGCGTCATCGGTCTTGCGGTTGCCCGCGAGCTTGCCCGCCGCGGCATGGAGACGATCGTCGTCGAGGCGGCGGATGCGATTGGCACGGAAACCAGTTCGCGCAACTCCGAGGTCATCCACGCAGGCATCTACTATCCGCAAGGCAGCAAGAAGGCAGAGCTCTGCGTCAAGGGCCGCGACCGGCTCTATGCCTATGCCGCCGAGCGCGGCATCCCGCACAAGCGCTGCGGCAAGCTGATCGTGGCGACACTGCCCGAGCAGGAGGCGACGCTGAGGGGAATCATCGCCAAGGCTGAGGCCTGCGGTGTCGGCGACCTGGTCATGCTGAGCGCTGAGCAGGCCCGCGACATGGAGCCGGCGCTGAACTGCCACGCTGCCGTGCTGTCGCCTTCCACCGGGATCGTCGACAGCCATGCGCTGATGCTGTCGCTGCTCGGCGAGGCCGAGGAGGGCGGCGCCTATCTGAGCTTCAACACCGAGATCGTCTCGGGCCGCATCGAGGACCGCCTGTTCATCCTGCAGACCCGCGACAACAGCACCGGCAGCGACTACGAGATCGCCGCCCGTCATTTCGTCAATGCGGCTGGACTGGGCGCCAACGCACTGGCGGCCAAGCTCCAGGGTCTCGACCCGCGCTTCGTGCTTGATCTGCACTACGCCCGCGGCAGCTATTTTTCGGTGACCGGCAGGCCGGCCTTTTCGCGGCTGATCTATCCGGTGCCGGAACCGGGCGGCCTCGGCGTGCACCTGACGCTCGACCTTGCCGGCGGCATGCGCTTCGGTCCCGACGTCGAGTGGATCGCGGAAAAAGACTACAGCGTGAACCCGCGCCGCGCCGACCATTTCTATGGCGAGATCAGGAAATATTGGCCGGCACTGGCCGACGGCAGCCTGAGCCCGACCTACAGTGGCATCCGCCCGAAGCTTGCAGGCCCGGGCGAGCCGGCCGCCGATTTCGTCATCCAGGGCCCGGAGGGCCATGGCGTGAAAAACCTCGTCAATCTCTTCGGCATCGAGAGCCCCGGCCTCACCTCGTCGCTGGCGATTGCCGAAGAGGCGGTGCGCCTGCTGGCCCACGACTGACCAGACCACAAATCACTACGGAGGCCGCCTCGTGAGCGAGCATTCAGCCGATTTCGATGCACTCATGCGCACGCTGCTCGGCGAGCGCGGCTGGCTGACGGAGCCCGCCGATGTCGCCAGCCACGGCCGCGACTGGCTGAAGCGTTTTGGCGCAACACCGCTTGGCGTCGCCCGGCCGGCCACGACCGAAGAGGTTGCCGAAGTCGTCAAGGCCTGCGCCGCACACGGGGTCTCCATCTCGCCGCAGGGCGGCAACACCGGACTGGCAGGTGCGAGCGTACTCTCCGCAGGTGAGACCGGCATCATCCTGTCCCTGTCGCGCATGAACCGCATCGTCACGATCGATCCGGTCGACTTCACCGCGACTGTCGAGGCCGGTGTCGTGCTGGAGGCGCTGCATGCCCGCCTCGCCGACCAGCAGCTGATGTTTCCTCTCCATCTCGGCGCCCAAGGCAGTGCGCAGATCGGCGGCCTGATCGGCACCAATGCCGGAGGCAGCCACGCGATGCGCTACGGCATGATGCAGGACCTGGTGCTGGGTCTCGAGGTCGTGCTGCCCGACGGCAGCGTACTGGACGGTGCGCGTGCGTTGATCAAGGACAATGCCGGCTACCAGCTGCGCCGGCTCTTCTGCGGCGCGGAGGGCACGCTCGGCATCGTGACCCGCGCAGTGCTGCGCCTCTATCCCGCTCCCGTGGCCCGCTCCACCGCGCTGCTGGCGCTCGAAAACTTGGACGCAGCCCTTCAGGTCGGCGCCTTCCTGCGTTCGCGGGCCGGCGAGTTCCTGACCGCCATGGAATTCTTCAATGAGTTGGGGCTCGGCCTTGCCTGCAAGCATGTCGCGGGCCTGGTGCCACCACTCGAGACGCGCGGACCGGTCTACCTGTTGGTCGAACTTTCGACCTCCATCCCCAAGATCGAGCTCGACGCCATCGTCGAGGACGCGCTCGCCGCCTGTTTCGAGGCCGGTACGGTGCTCGACGGCGCGATCGCCGCCAACGAGGCGCAGCGGACGGCATTCTGGCGCCTGCGCGAGGAAATGCCGGAAGGCCAGCGCCTCGAAGGGCCGCAGATCAAGCACGACGTTGCAGCCCCCGTCTCGCGCCTGGCCGAATTCGTCGCTGCGGCTTCGGCCGCCGCCGATGCGGTGCTGCCGGGGATCCGAGTCAATCCGTTCGGCCATCTCGGCGACGGCAACGTGCATTTCAACCTGACGCCGCCGGAGGGTGCCGCCGATTTCCAGGGGCGCGAGGATGCACTTTCGGAAGCGATATATAATGCCGTGATCGCCCATGACGGCACCATTTCCGCCGAGCACGGCATCGGCCAGGCCAAGGTGGCACTCGCCGACGGCTATCGGCCGGCGGCGGAACGCGAACTGATGCGGCAGATCAAGCGCGCGGTCGATCCGCGACAATTGTTCAACCCCGGCAAGATTGTCCGATGGTGAAATCGCCACCGCTCTCGCCTATGTAGGGCTCCCGCCCTCGACTCACCCAATCTGGACAGGTGCCGCCGCTGGCGCCTGCAATTCAGCCCCCGTTCAATCTCAGCCCCGAAGGATCCCCCATGTATCCAGACGTCAAACTGTTCATCGACGGACAATGGAGCGCTGCCGAAGGCGGCAAGACCATCGACGTCTACAACCCCGCCACCAACGAGGTGATCGGCAAGGTCGCCTCGGCCGGCAAGGCCGATCTCGACCGGGCGCTGGCCGCCGCCGAACGCGGCTTCAAGGTCTGGCGCAAGGTTTCGCCCTTCGAGCGTTCCAAGGTGCTGCGCCGCGCCGCCGACCTGATGCGCGAGCGCGCCGACAAGATCGCCGAACTGCTCACGATCGAGCAGGGCAAGCCGGTCGGCGAGGCCAAGATGGAGATCCTGTCGTCGGCCGACCTGTTCGACTGGTTCGCCGAAGAAGGCCGCCGCACCTATGGCCGCATCGTGCCCGCGCGTGCGGCCGGCGTGCAACAGCTCGTCATCAAGGAGCCGGTCGGCCCGGTCGCGGCGTTCACGCCGTGGAACTTCCCGGTGTCGCAGGCAGTGCGCAAGATTGGCGCGGCGCTGGCCACCGGCTGCTCGATCATCGTCAAGCCGCCGGAAGAGACCCCGGCTTCCGCCGCCGCTCTGGGCGATATCTTCAAGGATGCCGGCCTGCCCGACGGCGTGCTCAACCTCGTCTACGGTAACCCGCCGGAGATTTCCGGCTACCTCGTGCCGCATCCGGTCATCCGCAAGGTCTCGTTCACCGGCTCGGTGCCGGTGGGCAAGCATCTCGCAGCGCTTGCCGGCCAGCACATGAAGCGCGCCACCATGGAACTCGGCGGTCATGCGCCGGCGATGGTGTTCGACGACGCCGACATCGATGCGGCGGCAGCGACGCTTGCCGGCTCGAAGTTCCGCAACGCCGGCCAGGTCTGCGTGTCGCCGACGCGCTTCCTGATCCAGGAGGGCTCCTACGAGCGCTTCCTTGGCAAGTTCGTCGAGCACGCCAAGGCGGTGAAGGTCGGCGACGGCCTTGCCGAAGGCACCCGCATGGGTCCGCTGGTCAATGAGCGCCGCCTTGAGGCGGTCGAGAAGCTGATCAACGAAGCGGTCAGCGACGGCGCCAAGCTCGAGACCGGCGGCAAGCGCATCGGCAACAAGGGCTCCTATTTCGAGCCGACCGTGCTGTCTGGCGTGCGCCCAGACATGCGCATCATGAACGAGGAGCCGTTCGGCCCGGTGGCGCTGGTGATGCCGTTCAAGAGCTTCGACGACGTCGTGGCCGAGGCCAACCGCCTGCCCTTCGGCCTGGCCGCCTACGCCTTTGCCAAGTCGAGCAAGACGATCACCGATCTCGGCGCCGAGATCGAGACCGGCATGCTGACGGTCAACCATCTCGGCCTCGCCCTGCCCGAAGTGCCGTTCGGCGGCATCAAGGACAGCGGCTATGGTTCGGAAGGCGGCTCGGAAGCGCTGGAAGCCTACCTGATCACCAAGTTCGTGACCCAGGCCGGCGCCTGATCCATTCCATCCGGAGCCTGCTCCCTTCCCCGGGGACCAGGCTCCGGTCATCCATGACGAGCGGGCCTGCCGAGCGGCGGGCCCGCTCTTTTTTTTGCCCCGATGATTGGCTGCTTCTGGCTACAGGCATTTCTCGCTGTATCCATTGAGCCGTGTTTACGGCCCTATAGTGCCGGTTTTACAAATAATTGTTGCATCAATGGATACGATATTGACTTGATCTGCGATTGATGTATCCAATTTAGCCATGGAGGACCGCTCCAGCGGGGAAAATCCAAGCGCCCGCGACAAGCAGTCAGACGGTTGGATCCATGGCGATGCGCGACGCAGCGAACCATTTCGCGGCGCCGGATGTCTGTCGCCATGGGAGCGAGTTCGAGGAATATAATGCCCATATACGCTGACCTGGAGCATGCGGCCCGCTGGCGCGAGCTTCGCACCACGCCTGACGACTGGTCGGCGGCCGATCCGGCCATGCTGGAACAGATGTTGGTGTCTTCTCACCTCATTCGCGCCTTCGAGGAAAAGGTGCTCGAACTCGCCGGCCAGGGGTTGGTGCACGGTCCGGCCCATTCGGCCATCGGCCAGGAGGGCGGCGCAGTCGGTTCGGCCGCGCTGATGCGGTCGAGCGACCACATCAATGGCTCGCACCGCGCCCACCACCAGTTCCTCGCCAAGGCGATCCGCCATGTTGCCCCCGCCGGGCTCAGCCACGCCGAGCCGTTCTCGGCGGACATGCAGCACTTGGCGCAGAAGACGCTCGCCGAGATCCTCGGCCTCGCCCAAGGCTTCTGCAAGGGCCGCGGCGGCTCAATGCACTTGCGCTGGCTCGAATCCGGCAATCTCGGCACCAATGCCATCGTCGGCGGCGGCGTGCCGCTGGCGGCCGGTGCTGCCTGGGCCCATCGCCGCGCCGGCACCGGGGACACCGCCTTCACCTATTTCGGCGACGGCGCGGTCAATATCGGCTCGGTGCTCGAAACCATGAACCTAGCGGCTGCATGGAAGCTGCCGCTGTGCTTCTTCATCGAGAACAACCGCTACGCCGTCTCGACCCATGTCGAGGAGAGCACGGCGGAGACGCGGCTTTCGGCGCGCGGCCTGGGCTTCGGCATCCCCGCCTGGAAGGTCGACGGCATGGACCCGCTGGCGGTTGCGCTGGCAACCCAGGAAGCGCTCGATGTCATGCGCAACGGTGGCGGGCCGACCATTATCGAGGCCGACGTCTACCGCTATTTCCACCAGAACGGCCCGCTGCCGGGCAGCGCCTTTGGCTATCGCGACAAGGCCGAGGAGGCCGAGTGGCGAACCCGCGACCCGCTCGACCGGCTGGCGCTCGAGATGCAGCAACGCCAGCTCATCGGCAGCGACGCGGTGGCCGCACTCAGGGCCCGCGCCAAAGAGCTGATGGACGCGGTCGCCGCCGAACTGGTCGAGCAGGTCGACGGCAAGCGCCGCATTCGCCCCGCGCTTTGGCCGCTCGAGGATTTCAGGGATTTTGGCATCCGCGGCGACCTCTCCGAGCTTGCCGGCGTCCGCACCGCCGAATTGGAGAACTTCTCCGGTGCCATCCGCGAGGACGCCAAGTTCATCGAGACCGTGGCCCGGGTGATGCAGCAGCGCATGGCCGGCGACGAGCGCATCGTGGTCATGGGCGAGGACGTCCACCGTCTCAAGGGCGGCACCAATGGCGCAACCCAAGGTTTGTCGGCGGCTTTCCCCGGCCGCGTGTTGGGCACGCCGATCAGCGAAAACGCCTTCACCGGGCTCGCCGGCGGCATGGCCATGGACGGCCGGTACGTGCCGGTGGTCGAGTTCATGTATCCTGACTTCATGTGGGTGGCCGCCGACCAGGTGTTCAACCAGATCGGCAAGGCGCGCCATATGTTCGGCGGCGACAGCAAGATGCCGCTGGTGCTGCGCACCAAGGTCGCCATGGGCACCGGCTACGGCTCGCAGCATTCGATGGATCCGGCCGGCATCTTCGCCACCTCGCCTGGCTGGCGCATCGTCGCGCCATCGACGCCGTTCGACTATGTCGGGCTGATGAACAGCGCGCTGCGCTGCGAGGACCCCGTGCTCGTCATCGAGCATGTCGATCTCTACAACTCGACCGGCCCCGCCCCCGTCGACGACCTCGATTACTTCATCCCGCTCGGCAAGGCCAAGGTGGTGCGCCAGGGCGCGGCGATGACGGTGTTGACCTATCTCAACATGGTGCGCCCGGTGCTGGAGAAGGTGGAGGAACTCGGCCTCGACGCCGAGGTCATCGATCTGCGCTCGCTCGACCGGGCCGGCATCGACTGGGAGACCATCGAGGCGTCGATCGCCAAGACCGGCAATGTGCTGGTGGTCGAGCAGGGCCCGATCGGCACCTCCTATGGCGGCATGCTGGCGACGGAGATCCAGAACCGCTGCTTCGACTGGCTCGACCAGCCGGTGCAGCGCGTCCATGGCGCCGAGGCCTCGCCCAGCATCTCCAAGGTGCTGGAGGCTGCCGCCTGCGCCCGTCCCGCCGACATCGAGCGCGGCCTGCGCCGCATCATGGCCGAGCAGGGCCGGCCCCTTGCCTGAACAGAGTTTTGGCCCGGCGTAGACCCGCGCCGGGCAAGAGCAGCCATTGCAGCGGAGCATCGCATGCCCATCGAAATCAAAATGCCTTCGCTGTCGGCGGGTATGGAAGCGGGAACGCTCGCCCGCTGGCTCAAGGCCGAAGGCGACATGGTCGTCACTGGAGAAATTATTGCCGAGATCGAAACCGACAAGGCGACGATGGAGCTCGAAGCCACTGCCTCGGGCCGGATCGGCCGGCTGACCGTTGCGGCCGGCACCGCCGACATCAGGGTCGACAGTGTCATCGCCCTCATCCTGGCCGAGGGCGAGTCGGTGCTTGCCGCGCAAACTCCCGCGGCGGCACCGACACCAGTTGAAGCCGAGCTTGCTTTTGAGGCGGCTCCAGCGGGAACGGAAGCGCTCCAAGCATTGCGTGCCCGGGAACTTCGAGCTTTCGCCTCGCCGCTGGCGCGGCGATTGGCAGTTCAGAACGGCATCGACCTAGCCAGCATTTCGGGCAGCGGCCCGCGCGGCCGCATCGTGCGGCTCGACGTCGAGCGGGCAAGCGGGCAGCCGGCACTCGAGCCCGTCAAACCGGCGGCCCCTACAGTTGCACCGGCCCAGGTGGATCCGGCGATTGTCGAGCCTCACACCCGCGTGCCGCATTCCAGCATGCGCAAGGTGATTGCCCGGCGTCTGCTGGAAGCCAAGACGACGATCCCGCATTTTTATCTCGGCGTAGATTGCGAGATCGACGCGCTGCTGGCCCTGCGGGCGCAGATCAACGCCGGCCGTGACACTGATGCGCGCATCTCGGTCAACGACATGGTCGTCAAGGCGGCGGCGACAGCACTTCGCAAAGTTCCGGCGGCTAATGCGGTGTGGACCAGCGAGGCGATCCTGCTGCTCGAGCAGGTCGACATCTCGGTGGCGGTCGCCACCGATGGCGGGCTGATCACGCCGATCGTGCGCCGGGTCGACGAGAAGAGCCTCGGCGCGATCTCGCGCGAGATCCGCGACCTCGCAACGCGCGGCCGCGAGGGCCGGCTGAAGCCCGAGGATTTTCAGGGTGGCGGCTTTTCGGTCTCCAATCTCGGCATGTACGGCGTGCGCGAGTTCTCGGCGATCATCAACCCGCCGCAGAGCTGCATCCTGGCGGTCGGTGCCGCCGAGCGCCGGCCCATCTGCCGCGGCGACGACATCGTGGCTGCGACGATGATGTCGTGCACGCTGTCGGTCGACCACCGCTCTGTCGACGGCGCGCTCGGCGCGCAATTGCTGGCGGCCTTCAAGGCGGCGATCGAACAGCCGATGACGCTGCTTGTCTGAATGAGATAGCTGACCGGCCGGCGGCGCTGCGGGTCGCCGGGATTGCGGATCACGCTGCCCAATAGAGGTTAGACAAAAACCTCGTCGTGCTCCTGCAGTTTCAGGCGCGTGCGCCTGATGTGGCCTTCGAGCACCCGGGCCGCCTGTTCGCCGTCGCGGCGACGCAGCGCCTCGACAATGAGGAAATGCTCGTAATAGACCGCCTGCATCGAGCTGCTCTCTGCCTTGGCGGTGAAGGCGCGGCGATATTGCTGGGTGGTGTTCCAGAACTTGTCGATCATCTGCTGCAGATGCGGCATCTGCGCTCCCTGGTAGCTTAGCAGGTGGAACTGCCGGTCGAGCTGCAGGAACTCGTCAGTGTCGGCCGCCACCTCGATCTGGCGGGCCAGATCGGCCAGGCGCTCCAGCGTCTCTTCGGAAAGATTGGCGCAGCTCTCCGCCAGCGCCAGCGGCTCGACGCGCTCACGGATCTTGTAGATCTCGATGCACTCGGCCCGGTCGAGCTTGGACACCCAGGCGCCGCTGTTGGGCACCAGCACCACCAGCCCCTCGCTTTCGAGCCGCCTGAGCGCCTCGCGCACCGGAATGCGGCTGATGCCGAATTCCTCAGCCAGTTCTTCTTGGCGCACCCGGCTGCCCGGGGCCAGCCGCCCGCTGAGGATATCGGCGCGCAGCGTATTGGTAACGCGGCCGCTCGCCAATGCGGCGCCGCTGCTCTCGTCCGCGTCGCTGCCGCTGTGGTCGCTGGGGTGGGACATGTTGGTCAGACTCGCGGGATGCGTGTGGAATGGTTTCGGAGCATGGCAATATTACACCGCCGGATCAACCGGATGCCACAGGCGGCGCGAGGTCGTCTTCTCATAGGCCTTGCCGTGGGGGAAGCTCACCAGTTCGAATTGCATGCCCCATGGCGACAGAAAGTAGACCCAGGTCTGGCCGGCACTCGGGCCCGCTGTCCTGACGGTCGGCTCGCCGAGGACCCGCACGCCGCTTGCCTTGAGATAGGCCACCGCCGCGTCAATGTCATCGACATAGAAGGCCAGGTGATGGCCGCCGACGTCGCTGTTCTTCGGCTGGACCCTGTTCTGGTCGGGTGCGGCATATTCGAAAACCTCGAAATTGCTGCCATTCCTGCAGCGCAGGAACTTGAGCCGCTTCATTGTCGCGCGCGGATGCACGTTGAGATGCGTTTCCATCCAGTCGCCATCGGACGCAAACGGACCGAGTTCGTAGAACGGCTCGCAGCCCAGCACGTCGACGAAGAAGGTGACGGCCTCGTCCAGGTCGGGCACGGTGAAGCCGATATGGTCGGTGCCGCGCAGGCCGGGCAGGCCGCGTGGATTCGTGTCTTGTCCGGTCATTGCTGCATCGGCTTCGCACATAGGGCACACCTTCGATCATGCGCCCGGCTAGCACGGTGCATTTCTATAGAAGATATCCAATCATTCCGCATGTGCCAAATTATTTTGCGGTTTTCTACTGTGTACGGCGATAATTGTATCCATCGTGTTGACTCGGTAAACTGGCCGACGATAGCCTGCCGGGAATGAAACGGCCGACCTCAGGCACCCAGCCGAGCGGCAGCAGCATCGGGAGACACCATGGCAAGCGAACGCAATCCGGCCGACGGCATCGCCTTCGTCGACGGGTCCTACGTGCCCCTGGTGGAAGCGAGGATACCGCTCATCGATCGCGGCTTCGTCCGTTCGGACGCGACCTATGACGTGACCCATGTCTGGAACGGCTGCTTCTTCCGCCTCGACGACTATATCGGCCGTTTCCACGCCTCGATGGCCGGCCTGCGCATGAGCCTGCCCTATTCGAAGGCCGAGATCGCCGAAATCCTGACCGAATGCGTCCGTCGCAGCGGGCTGCGCGACGCCTATGTGCAGATGACCTGCACCCGTGGCGTGCCGCCGCGCGGCAGCCGCGACCCGCGCCTGTGCGAAAATCGCTTTTATGCCTTTGCCCAGCCTTTCGTCTGGATCGCCAATGATGAGCAGCGCCGCGATGGGCTGAAGATGGTGGTGAGTTCGGTGCAGCGCATTCCGCCCGAGGCGGTCGATCCCCGCATCAAGAATTTTCACTGGCTCGACCTGACCATGGGTATCTTCGAGGCCTATGACCGCGACGCCACCGTGGCGGTCCTCACCGACGGCGCCGGCAACATCACGGAGGGTGCCGGTTTCAACGTCTTCATCGTCCGCGACGGCGTGCTCGCCACCCCCGACCGCGGCGTGTTCGAGGGCATGACGCGCCGCACGGTGATCGAGATGGCGAAGGCGATGGGTCTCGGCTGCGAGGTCCGCGCCGTCTCGGTCGCCGAACTGCATGACGCCGACGAGGTGTTCATCACCAGCACCGCCGGCGGTGTCATGCCGGTAACGGTGGTGGACGGCCGCATCTTTGGCAATGGCAAGCCCGGCGCGCTGACCAGCCGCATCAACGACGTCTATTGGGCCGACCAGCACGCCGCCGGCCACGTCACCGAGATCGACTACGCACGATAGGGCAAGTGGCGTCCCAACGGGTGCGCGTCATGTATCTCGCTATTGGTGCTCGGCCTCGCCTCTACCCGTCCAGCGACGCCTCGATCATCCGCCTGGCGCTGTGCTCATCGGTGATCAGCACGGTGGGACGCAGCAGCTTCATCGCCCCCAGGAGTGCGTCGATCTTGTCGGCGCCGCCGGAGGTCAGGATGCGCATCGGCGCCCGCATGATGCGGTCGAGGTCGACCGACATGCCGAGCTCGTTGATCGGATGGTCGACCAGATTGCCGCCGCGGTCGAAGAAATGGAACAACAGGTCGCCGACGGCGCCCTTGGCAGCCAGCTTCTCGCGTTCGGCGTCGGTGAGGAAGCCGCCGCGATAAAAGGTGCTGGCCGAGCCGATGTCGCCGGCGCTGAGCAGCACCGCGTCGAGCGAATCGGCGAGCGCGAAGATTTCGGACAGGCCGCAGCGCTCGATCAGCGCCCGCTTGGTCTCGACGCTGTCGACCACGGCCGGTGCGGGGATGAGATAGCCGTCGCCCTGGAAGGCCTGGGCGAAGCGCCAGGCGAATTCCGCCGGGTTGGTGCGGCGCGCCACGCCGACGCCGCCGAGCAGCGAGATGACCCTGAAATCGCTGAGCGGCTTGCCGCTGATGTAGGGCAAGGTGCCGCTGAGCGTGCGGCCCCAGCCGACGCCAACCGACATGCCCGACTTCATCGCCTCGGACAGGTAGCCGCCGGTTGCCGCCCCGATCGCCGGGATGGGGTCGGAGGTCTCAGTGGAAAGTGGGGCGACGATCGCGCGCTGCACGCCGAATTTCTGTTCGAGCGCCCGTTCCTGCCTGATAATGTCGGAGAGGTCGCCCTCGATGGCGATCCTGACCTCGTTGCGGGCGCGCGCCTCGGCCAGCATGCGCACCACGGTGACGCGGCCGACACCGAGCACCTCGGCGATGTCGTTCTGCGTCATCTGCTCGATGAAATACATCCATGCCGCGCGGACGCGCAGCCGGTCGGCGCGGCTGTCGGACGGGGAGTTTTCGATGTCTGCGGACGTCTCGACGGCACGCGATTTTCCGCCCGATACTCTAGTGCCTTTGCTCACGCCGCTCCCCCTGCTTCGGTACACACCACTTTTCAAGTAACAGTGCCGAGGTCAAGCGCCCAACCGCGGCTAATGATTTGCAGTCCCGGGCAAACAATGCTGCAATGCCCTGGCGTTGGCGTGGCGCTGGGGGAATCGGTCGCCGGACCGCGCAACGCCTTGGTCTAAAGTGCCGGGGCGCTTCACTGCCTGAGGAGCCTGCCATGCTGAGAAGCCTCTCCGAGGAGGTCGTAGTCAACCTCAAGGATCGTTTGCGCGACGTGCGACATTTCGTTCGCGCCAGCCGCCACGACAATCCCGGCGGTCCGCGCCGGCCTGCGGGAACCGAGCCTTTCGCGCCGCCGCCCGAGATCGAGCGGCTGCTCGGACGCGCCGCGAGCGTGGTCGACGACACGCTGACGGTGGCCGAGACGCTGTCGCGGTCGCTGCTGCCGATCGTACGCCCAGACGACGGCGCCCGGCTGCATGGTTTCGACACCTATTTCGCCACAGGCAGCACCGCGGCTGTCGAGGGCGAGCGCCTGTTCCGCCGCGATGTCTATGCCGCGCTGAAGGCTGGCATGGGCAAAAGAACCGACAACCAGCCGCCACTGCACGAGGCCAGCCTTGCGCAGGCGCATCAGGCCATTCGCCGCAAGCATGGCACGGTTCTTGGAGCGATGCGCGAGGCCGGCCCCGACACTCGACTTGATGCCGTCGCCGAGGTTGCGGCAGCCACGCTGGTCGAGTTGCTCGCCAGTCAGCAATTCCAAAGCGGGCCCGCAGAAGATGCCTCTGACGACTATCCCGGCCTGCAGGCACTGGCGCCGGTGGCGCTTGCGGCAGGTATCGCCACGCTTTCGGCGTCCGGCCTGAGCGACGCCGACCTCATCGAGTCGGCAAGCATGGCGGTTGAGGCCCGCCGCGACCGCATCGTGCGGGTGCTCCATGGCGCCGAACCGGTGAAAGAACTCGCTGCTGTCTTCAGGACATTGCTGGCGCATTTGCCCTGAAGATCCTCAGTTGAGCTATGCGCCCAGTTCGGCGATGCGCTTCTTGGCGCGCTGGACCGAGGCCGGGCTCATCGACAGCTCGGTCAGGCCCATGCGGATGAACTGGGGGATCAGGTCCGGACGCCCGGCCGCCTCGCCGCACATGCCGACCATGATGCCGGCCGCAACGCCTGCGCGCGCGGTCATCTCGATCGCCGACATGACCGCGACGTTGGTGACGTCGTTGAGCTTGGCGACCGTCGGGTTGAGCCGGTCGGCGGCCATGATGTACTGGGTCAGGTCGTTGGTGCCGATGGAGAAGAAGTCGACTTCCTTCGCCAGTGCGGGCGCGATCAGCACCGCCGCCGGTGTCTCGATCATCACGCCCAGGCTGAACTCGCCGAAGGCTGTGCCTTCCGCGCGCAACTCGGCCTTGCAGGTCTCGATCAAGCTACGCGTCCGGCGCACCTCATCGATGTCAGACACCATCGGCAACATCACCTTGACGTTGCCGTGGACTGCTGCGCGCAGCAGCGCCCTAAGCTGCGGCTTGAAGATGTCGGGCCGGTCGAGGCACATGCGGATACCACGCCAGCCGAGGAAGGGGTTTTCCTCCTGCGGAAACTCGATGCCTGAAATCGGCTTGTCGCCGCCGATGTCGAGCGTGCGCACGATGACCGGATAGGGCGCGAAAGCGTTGGCCAGCGCCGCGTAGGTCTCGGCCTGCATGTCCTCGGACGGCAGGTGCATGTGGCGCATGAACAACAGCTCGGTGCGGAACAGGCCCACCCCCATGGCGCCGGCCTCGCGGGCGGCATCGATTTCTTCCAGCGAGCCGATATTGGCCGCCACCTCGATGACCGTGCCATCGGCGCGGCGCGGGGTCGCGTCCTTGAAGATCTTCAGCGCCTCGCGCTCGCGGGCGGCGTCGTCGATGCGTGCCTTGAAGCGGGCGCGGATATCGGCTGCCGGGTCGGCGACGATCTGGCCGCGATGGCCGTCGAGTGCGATTTCGCTGGCCTGGCGCAGTTCGTGAACCTGCTTGCCCATGCCGAGCACGGCGGGAATGCCATGGGCGCGGGCGATGATGGCGATGTGCGAGGTCGCCCCGCCATGGCCGCAGACAATGCCGCCGATGCGCTTCAGCGGCGCGCGTGCCAGATCCCAGGCGCCGATGTCCTCGGCGATCAGGATTGCACCCTGCGGAATGTCATCGAGGCTGGCGTCGGATTGGCCGAGCAGCGCCAGGCAGATCTGGCGGCCGACCGAATGCACGTCGTCGGCGCGGGCATTGAGATAGGGGTCGTCGACCTGCCCGAATTGCGCGGCGATCTTCGCGGCGGCGCCGATGACGGCCGAGACCGCGTCGATGCCGGAGCGGATCACGGCCACCACCTCGTCGCGCAGCTCGTCGTCGGCGGCGATGTCGCGAAGGGCTGCGACAATGCCGCGGTCGTTGGCCGACAGCGAATCCGAGGCGAGCGAAGCGTTCATACGCGCCTGCACCGTTTCGACTGCGTCCCTGAAGCGGGCGATCTCGCTGTCGATGTCGGTGGCCGAGAGCTTGCGGTTCTCCGGCTTGATCTCCTGGGGGAAATGGGGGAAGGCGCGACCGATGGCATAGCCCTCGCTCGCCGCCACGCCGCGCAGCGCACTGGGGATGTCTTCGTCTACGGCTGCGGGTTTCACCGGCTCGAGCTTCAGCGTCTCCTTGGCAATCGCCGTTGCATCCGGCTCGGCGGGTGCTGCTTCTTCCGCCAGTCCGGCGAGCGGGTTCTCGAGATAGCCGATCAGCGCCTCGACGGCCTCGATCTCGTCCGCGCCGCTGGTGCGGATCGTGACTTCGTCGTTTTCCTTGACGGCGAGCAGCATCAGCTTGACCGCGCTCTTGGCGCTGGCCGCCTTGCCGCCCTTGACGATCTCGACCTCGCTCTCGAAGCTCTTGGCGAGCTTTACGAAGCGGGTGGCGGGCCGGGCGTGCAGTCCTTCCTGCACTCTGACGATCGTCGAGCGTTCCATGGTCGGTCTCTCGTTTCAGTTCAATATGGCCGCGTCCGCACGCGGGCGATCAGCTGCCGATGGTGATGGCAGCATCTGTCTTCAGCGCGGCAACCAGCACCTCGCCGTCGATCGCCGAGGCGCAGATCTCGCCGGGCCGCTCGGCGGCGGGCGCGCCGTTGAAATTGATGACAACGTGGCCGATCTCGCGAACCTTGTTCCAGGCCGTCTCGCCCATGGCGGTGATCGTTCCCGTCAGTTCTCCGATGGAAATCGTGGCACCAACCGCTGGTGCTGCGTCGCTCGGCCCGACCTCGGCCCTGTGCAGCACCGACACCTCCGCCAGTTCCGGCGGGGCGCCGTCGGCGAACAGGATCAGCACGCCGCCTTCGGCCAGCTCCGCCACCTCGGGGCCGATTGCCGTGATGTGCGTCTTGAGATGAACCGACATGATCGAACCTTTTCTGCTGTGCCGTCGGCAGGCGGTGCCTGCCGAGGCTTCAATGATTGCACCGGGAATGTCCCGGGGGTGCCCGGCGACGGCGAAAGTCGCCGCCGGGCAGGATCTCAGAACACCACCAGGCTGACCGCCCAGGCGATGAGCACCGACACCGGGCCCATGATCTGGCGGCTGATGAGCACCGCTGGAACGCCGATCTCGATGGTCTTGGGCTTGGCTTCGCCGAGCGCCAGGCCAACCGGCACGAAATCGCAGCCGACCTGGGTGTTGTAGGCAAACAGCGCGGGCAGCGCCATTGCCGGCGAAATCGTGCCGTTGGCGATCTGCGGCCCGATGATCGCCACGCCGATCACCTGGGCGATGACCGCGCCCGGTCCCAGGATGGGCGACAGGAACGGCAGGCCGCAGATGGCCGAGATGATCAAAAGGCCGATGATGTTGTTGGCGAGCGGCCCCATTGGCTGGGCGAGAACGTCGCCGATGCCGGTGTAGAGGATCAGGCCGATCAGCATCGTCACGAACGCCATGAACGGCAGGACGTTGCGGACGACCTGGTCGATGGTGCGGCGGCCGGCATTGAAGAAGATGCCGACGACGCGGCCCATGATGCGGCCGACCCCGGAGATCAAGTTGACGAACCCGCCTTCGTCCTTATACGGCGCGTGTGCGGTCTTGGCGGCAGCGGTTGCGAACGAAGCACCGTTCGAAGTGTGCGCCGATGCGCCCGCCGATGTCACTGCTTCAGAACCGTCGGCCATGGCAATGTCCCCCTCCTTGACGCCCGACACGTAGATATCCTCGGTGATGAACTGGGCGAGCGGACCCGCCTGCCCCACCGGGGTGAGGTTGACGGTGGGAATGCGCTTGCGCGGATAGACGCCGCAGCGGGCCGTGCCGCCGCAATCCACCACGACCACCGCCATTTCGCCTTCGACCGGCGGCGACTTGAAGCCGTCGACCGCTTCGGCGCCGGTCAGTTCGGCGATGCGCGCGGCAACCGGATGGATGCCGCCGCCGGTGACCGAAACCACCTTGTTGCGCTCCGGGGTCGGCTGCACGACCAGGGGGCCGCCCCAGCCGGTCTTGCCGCGGGAGATCTTTACTGGCTTGTAAGACTTGGTCATCTCTCTGCCCCCGCCCTTACAGCTCGATGCCTTGGCGGCGCGCCATCATGGCGGTGATGCGCTCGGTCAGCATGCCCTTGAGCAGGATGACGACGAGGCCGACGAGGGCGTACCAGATGGCGACCTGGATGTGGTAGCCGCCGGGAACCGCGCCCTTCTTCTCGAGCTCGAGAAGTGCCACGAGGATGCCGCCCCAGACGAAATACTCGCCCGGATTGATGTGCGGGAACAGGCCGAGCGGCGGATGCACGTAAGACACCGCCGCGTCATAGAAGGCGGGCTTGTGCTTTTCTTCCAGGAACGAACCGAAGGTATAGGCCATCGGGTTGGTCAGGAAGAACACCGAGATCAGCGGCAACACCGTGTAGCGGGTCAGCGCGATGCGGCCTGCACCGCGGGCAATGCCGTGCACCCTCTCCTCGCCGACCAGTTCGGTCAGCGCGTAGAAGGCAGTCATCAGCACGACGAGCGTCGGGATGATGCCGGTGACGAAGCCGGCGAAAACCTCGCCGCCCTTCTGGAAGATGCCAATGAAATATTTGCCGATGCTGGTGAGCCAGCCGAGCTGCTCCTCCTGGGCAACGGTGTTGAGCTTTTCCTTGAACTGCTCGACGGTGATGTCGGTGCTCGCCTGGGCAAGCACGACCAGATCGTTCGTTGCCCCCTTCACGGCGAGCTTGCCGTGAATTGCAGCATCCGTGGCCATGGAGCCTGCGACATGCAGGTTCTGAACGGCCATGTCGGCGTGCTGCGCCAACATAGAAAGGACTGACATTTCTCCTCCTTGATATCCCAACCCCAACGAGATCGCCTCGAAGTGGTGCCCCTACTCACCCACAGGCTTGAGCCCGGCCAGGCCGGACCCCTTTGGCTCGAGCCGTGCGCGGTCGACTTGTGCGACCGCCCGTTTCACGGCTTCCGCCACACCGGCTTCCCCCTCTCCCAGAACCGCGGGATTGGACCGGAGCTGATCGAGGGACGTGCCCTCGTAATTTTCGTATCTGCGAAACTTGGCGAACACCGACCGGCCGGTCATGATCAGCAGGCGCTGGACCACCAGGTCCGGCGTCACCACCAACAGAACGATCGTGCCCTTGCCGAACCGGCCGCGAAAGTTGCCCGCGCCGACATAGCCATCCTGGTATTTTGACGTGATGCCCTTGAAGACGTCGGAGTAATGCCGCATCTGGAGCCAGACGCCGAGCGATTGCAGCGCCCAGACGCAGCCCAGAAGCAGCAATCCCCACTGCCAGATTGCCATTTGGCGCTTCCTCCCGAAGTCCCTCAAGAGCAGCCGAAACAGCGGCCACTCGCATATCGATCAAAGAACATTTGTCTTTACGAATGTCAATATGTATAACACAAGGCGTCCCGATACGGTGCCTCGATCCACAGCGGCATTTGGCATTGTGCCTGCCGGTGGTATCGTCCCGCAAGGGCAGGAGCGTTGCGACGATGGATCTTCTCTTCAAGAACGAGTTGGCGCTGGTGCCTGACCTGGGCCACCGGCTCCGGCAGTTGCGCTGGTTCCGCGCAACCTATCGCAACAGCGCCCGCGCCGTCACCGCCCGCTATGGCATCCGCTTCGACATCGACGAAAAGAAACTGACCCGCATCTTTCTCGACTGGGTCGAGATCGTGAATGCCCAGAAATCCTATGCCCGGCTCGACCGTGCCGACTTCATCGTCTACGCCGCCGGCCTCGCACTCAAGGAACTGATCCGCCAGGCGCCGACCCGCGTGATCGCCACGCCGGCGGCAGGCGCCGCCGCGCCGGAGCTTTCGATCCCCGAGATCGTGCGGTTCTGGCCCGAGGGCTTCGTCCACACCAATTTCTGCGTTTGCGCCATTGCTGCCGTGTTCGAGCAGGAATTCGGCACCACGCCCGAACTCGCCGCCTGCGCCGATGATCTCCGGACCTGGTGGTCCTACAGGGAAAACACGGCTGAAATGCCGGCCTATGCGGTCGCCTATCTCGACCGGTTTCTTGGCGCCGAGCCGAACTGGCTCGCCCCCGACGCGCCCGAAGAGCGCAGCGCCATGCAACGCGCGCTGTCAGTGCAGCCCAAGCCCAACGCCATCGGCCACGGCTGAACCCGGCATCATCGGTCCGCCTTCGTCACGGTCAGTGGCGGGACTCCCATTGTGACAACCCTCGACAGGCGCAGCATGCGCGATTTCAGGAGACGGACTTGGACAGCTTGGTGATTTTCGACTGCGACGGCGTGCTGGTCGACAGCGAACCTCTGGCGGCACAGGCCTATGTGCGCGCCTATGCCAGGAACGGCCTGCCGATCAAAGCGGAGGTGATCTCGCATGGCGTCGGCATGAAGCAGGCCGACATCATCGTCAAGATCCACGAACTGACAGGCCATCTGCTGCCCGACCATGCCACCGGCGACATCTGGGGTGAAACCAAGGCGCTGTTCACCGAGCAACTGCAGTCGACGTCTGGCCTGCCGGCGTTTATCTCCGGCCTGAAGGTGGCGCGCTGCGTCGCCTCCTCGTCGTCGCTCGAACGCATCCATCACAGCCTGGCGGTGACCGCCCTTGCCGATCATTTCGGCGAGGCGATCTTCAGCTCGTCGATGGTGGCGCGCGGAAAGCCGGCGCCCGACATCTTCCTCCATGCCGCCAAGAAGATGGGCTTCGATCCCGCCCGCTGCGTGGTGATCGAGGATTCGCGCTATGGTGTGCAGGGCGCGGTCGCAGCCGGCATGACCGCGATCGGCTATGTCGGCGGCGGCCACACCCATGACGGCCACGGGCCGGAACTTTTGGCCGCCGGCGCTGCGGTCATCGGCAAGAATTGGGACGAGGTTTCTTCCGCGCTGCGCGAGCGGGGATTTATCTAGGTAGAGCCAACAATGGGGATTTACCCCCTCACCCGGCCCTCCGGGCCACCCTCTCCCCGTTGGGGAGAGGAGATGTACGAGCGCTTGCGCTCAGTCTTGTGAAGAACGGCTGCCGAGGCTCGGAGCTGGTGTAGGCAGCCGACAAACCTCCTCTCCCCAACGGGGAGAGGGTGGCCGAGCGAAGCGGAGGTCGGGTGAGGGGGCTATCGCCTCGACCGCCGAGGAGAGGTTACGCCCGCGCCATCTCCAGTAGGATCTTCAGCACCTGCTCGCGGCGCTCGACCTGCGGCATGTGGCCGGTGGCGGCGAAGGCGTGCAGCGCCACCTCGCCCGGCAGCCCGGCCGACTGGCTTGCCGGGATGATCCGGTCGTTGGCGCCGACTATGACGCGGACCGGGATGCGCAAGCCTGACAGAATCCCCCTGATGTCGAAGGTCTGGGTGCCGTCGGCGAAGAAGCGGTCGGCGATCCCGGCCTGCACACTGCGCAGTTCCGTATCCGCTGCCTGCGCCAGCGTCGCATTGACGAAGGGCTTTGACAGCACCTGCTCGTCGGCGACCAGGAGCCTGAGCCACGGCATCAGGCTCGCCTCGCTTTTCGCCCGCGCGAAGCCGTCGAGGAACGCGCCGTTGATTTCCGGGCCCAACCCGGCCGGAGCGACAAGCGCCAGCGCCCTGACATCGGCGAGACCACGCGCAACAACCGTTGCCGCCACTGCACCGCCGAAGGAATGGCCGGCCAGCACGACCGGGCCCACGTCGAGCGCATCAAGCGTCGCCTCGACCTCAGCCGCAATGGCGTCGAGATCGGCGGGCACCTCGCGGGGCGAGCCGCCATGGCCGGGCAGGTCGAGCGCCAGGATCGGCGCGTCGGTGGCCCCGCCCGCCAGCATCGGCCGCCAGCTATTGAGGTCGGCGCCGAAACCATGGAGCAGGACGATCGGACGCCCTTCGCCCTGGCGGAGCCAGGCGAAGTTCAGCGGTGCCGCGCCAGCGGACCGTTTTGGCGCCGGCCGCGGCTGGGAGGATGCCGGCGGCCTGGAAACTGTGGGAGCTGGCTCGGTCGTGGCCATGCGCTTCGGCGCGGCGATCATCGCCTCGACGTCCTTGCGCATGACCCTGCCCTTCGGGCCCGAGCCGGCGATGGCATCCAGCGCAAGGCCCGCGCCGGCCGCGAGCCGGCGGGCAAGTGGCGTCGCACGTGTGCCGTCGACCTTCAGCGGTTGGACGATCTCGACCCGAGCGAGGGAAACGGCTGGTGCAGTCTCAATGATGGAACTTCCGGCCTCGGCAACGGCGGCCTGAGCTTCAGCCGCAACGGGCTTTGCCGCCGCCACCTCGCCCTCGGCATAGATCCAGGCGACGGCTTCGCCGACGGGGATGTCGATGCCTTCCTTGCCGGTGACATCGCGCAGGATGCCACTGGCCGGCGCGTCGATCTCCATCGCCGCCTTGTCGGTCTCGATCTCGAACAGCAGGTCGCCCTTCTTGACCGCAGCACCTTCGTCGACATACCAGCGCGAGATACGCCCGGTCGCCATGTCCATGTCGACCTTGGGCAGAATGACTTCGACCGCCATGGCCTAGCGACTCCCCGAAACGAGGCTGCGCGCGGCGGCCAGAATGTCGGGCACCTGCGGCACGGTCGCCTTTTCCAGTTCAGGATTGTAGGGGATCGGCGTCTCGGCGCCGCCGAGACGGACGATCGGCGCGTCGAGGAAGTCGAAGGCCTCGCTTTCGGCGATCATGGCGCTGACTTCGGCGCCGACGCCGAGCGTCTTCACGCCCTCATAGACGCAGAGCAGCCGCGAGGTCTTCTTGACGCTTTCAATGACGGTGTCCTTGTCCATCGGCCTGATGGTGCGCAGGTCGACGACCTCGACATCGATGCCCTCGGCTGCCAGCGTCTGGGCGGCTTCGAGCGCCTTGTGCACCATGATGGAGGTTGCAACGATGGTGAGGTCGCGGCCCTCGCGGCGCACCTCGGCCTTGCCGATCGGCACGGTGTAGTAGCCCTCAGGCACCGGCCCCTTGGTCTTGTAGAGCAGCTTGTGTTCGAAGATCATCACCGGGTCGGGATCGGCAACAGCTGCCAGCAGCATGCCCTTGGCGTCGTGCGGCGTCGCCGGTTGGATGACCTTGAGACCCGGCACGTGGCCGAGCCAGGCCTCGATGCTCTGGCTGTGCTGGGCCGCGGCCCCGGTGCCTGAGCCGGCGGGAAAGCGCATGACCACGGGCACCGAGACCGCGCCGCCGAGCATGTAGCGCATCTTGGCGGCCTGGTTGACGATCTGCTCCATGGCGAGCGTGGCGAAATCGGAGAACTGGAATTCGAAGATCGGCCTGAGGCCGGTCACCGCAGCACCTACCGCGACACCGGCGCCGCCGAGTTCCGAGATCGGAGTGTCGATGACGCGGTCGGCGCCGAAGCGCTCGACCAGGTCGCCGGTCACCTGGAAGGCGCCGCCATAGACGCCGATGTCCTCGCCCATCAGGAAGACGCGTTCGTCGGTCTCCAGGGCGATTGCCATCGCCTCCTGGATCGCCTGGGCATAGCTCAGTTCGCGCACGGCCTGATCCATCACACAGTCTCCGTATAGACGTAGCGTTCGAGATTGCGGATCTCGGGCGACGGGCTTGCCTTGGCGAATTCGATGCCGTCGGCAATCTCCTTGCGCACCGTCTCGCGGATCGCTTCGATGCCGGACTGGTCGATGACGCCGAACTCCATCAATTCGTTCTCGAAACGCACGATCGGATCGCGGTTGGTCATCCAGTCCTCGATCTCTTCCTTGGTGCGGTAGCGGTTGCGGTCACTCTTGGAATGGCCGCGATAGCGATAGGTCTTGGATTCGATCAGCGTCGGTCCCTCGCCCGCGCGGGCGCGCCGGACCGCCTCGTGGCTGGCTTCCGCCACCTCCGACAGCACGTTGCCGTCGACGATCACGCCCGGCATCGAGTAGGCTGCAGCACGGTCGGCGATGTTCGGCACCGCCGTCGAGCGCGCCGTCGAGGTCGACATGCCGTAGCCGTTGTTCTCGCAGACGAAGATGACCGGCAGCTTCCACAGCGACGCCATGTTGAGCGCCTCGTGGAAGGCGCCTTCGTTGTTGGCGCCGTCGCCGAAGAACGACACGACGACGCGGTTCGATTTCAAGCGCTTGGCGGTGAGCGCCGCGCCCACGGCGATCGGAATGCCGCCGCCGACGATGCCGTTGGCGCCGAGATTGCCGGTGCTGACATCGGCGATGTGCATCGAACCGCCGCGGCCGCGGCAATAGCCCGTCGTCTTGCCGAAGAACTCGGCGAACATCTTGGCGACTTCACCACCCTTGGCAATGCAATGGCCATGGCCGCGATGGGTCGAGGTGATCTGGTCGTCGACGGTGAGCGGCATGCAGATGCCCATGGCGCTCGCTTCCTGGCCGATCGACAGGTGCATCGTGCCGTGGATCAGGCCGCGCATGTAGGATTCTTCCGCGCCCTCTTCGAACTGGCGGATGAGATACATCTTGTGCAGCGCCTGCTTCAGCCGCTCGGCGCTGTATTCGCGGTAGATGAAAGGCAGGTTGGCGCCGGAGGGCAGTTCCTTGGATATCGCTTGCGCCATGTTCATGCCCCTGCCCCATACACCAGTCTGTCCTGCCGTGCTCTCAGCTCGGCGATCTTCGAGCCCGGCGCCACGGCCGCGTTGGCGTAGCTGATGAGCTCGCCCTTCTTGATCGGGGCAGTGACCGTGCCACCCTGCAGCAGGCCGCAAGGGATCGCCTTGGCCGCGCGCGCTTCGGGCGCTGTCATGATCCAGGCGCGGTAGCAATATTCGCCGATGGCATCGAGTTTTTCGCCCGGAGCCATGTCCTTCTTGGCCACCGCGCAGACCTCAGCCACGGGCTTTGCCAGCGGCACCATGTCGGCCTTGCCGTAGAGCACGACCCGCGCGCAGGTCAGCGGCACTTCGAGCGAGGTCAGATGATAGGGCCGGTGGAAGGTGAAATACGGACCATGGCCCATCTTGAGGTCCTCCATGCGCTCGCGGATGCGCGGATGCGACATGTCGGCGACGACGAAGACGCCGGGCGCGACCCCCTTGCCGATGGTGTAGTCGACGACGCCGACCTTCGACAAAACACCGCCGTCCTTTTCGGGGACGAGAACCTTGTTGAGCTCGCCCAGCGTCGCCGCCGGCCCATGCATGCCGGCCTTGTCGGGCACCAGCCCGGTGGCATTGGCGATCGCCGCCATCTCGACCATGGTCTTCGAGCCGTCGACGAACTCGACCAGCATGCGCACGTTCATGTTGCGGCGCTTGGCTTCCTCGGCATAGTCGTGCGGCACGGCGTCGATGTTGAGCGGGTTGTTCTTGCCCTTGCCGGCGGCGACGATGGTGTGGCCCATCGCCGAGACAAACTCGATCAGTTCCATGCACGACGACGGCTCGTCGCCGGCGCCGAGCGAATAGGTGACGCCGAGCCGGTCGGCCTCGGACTTGAGATAGGCGCCGATGGTGACGTCCGCCTCGACATTCATCATGACCAGATGCTTGCCGTGCTCCATGGCGCGCAGGCCGATCTCGGCGCCGACCGCCGGCACGCCGGTGGCGTCGATGACGACGTCGATCAGGCCGCTGTTGAGGATCAGGTCGGCGTCGTTGGTGACGGCAATCTTGCCGGCCTCGATGGCGTCGCTCAGTGCCGCGGCGGTTCCCACCTCACGCGCATGGCCCGGCTCCTGATAGGCGATGTCGGCGGCGCGGTGTGCCGCCTCGGGGTGGAGCTCGGAGATCGCGCCGATCTCGATGCCGGGCATGTGCGCCACGCGGGTGACGATGTCGGTGCCCATCTCGCCGCAGCCGATCAGGCCGATGCGGATCGGCTTGCCCGATTTTCCGCGCTCGACAAGGTCACGCGCCAAGCCGACCGGAGCGACGTTGATAGCCATCTGAATGGTCCTCCCACGAAAGGCGAGCAGTTGCTCTTCGTGGTCGAGTGGTATTGAACATATGTATTTGTGTCAATACGAATGTCCATGTTCTGGGCGTGAATGCCGATACAATTCACATGCAGGGAGGGCAAATGTGCGCGATCCGCGCGCGCTCGTGCGGCGGCGCAAATGCAAAAAGCCCGGATCTGGGGACCCGGGCGCAGGCTGTGTGGGGAATTGTCGGTTTCGGACTTAAAGCGCAGTCAGGCGCAGGAGATCAGCTTACTGGGGGTACTATGCCCGCGGGGTGATATTGAGGGCCGCGCCGTAGTGGCCTGCCCCGCGCACCGCCATCGCGCACTATGTCGAGGCGGCTTCCGCTTTAGTGGAAACCGCCGTGCGACCCTGTCGCCGATCAGGACTTGGGGTTCTGGCCTGGCTTCTGGCTGTCCAGCTTTGCCTGGGCGTGCCAGTCGAAGTCGATCGAGCCTTCCTGGGCCTTGTGGAAGAACTGCGAGCAGACGAGCCAGCCTTTCAGCGGGCGCAGCAGGGCCATGCAGCTCAGCACGGTCAAGGGCAGCGTGATGAACACGTGAACCCATAGCGGCAGGCCGAATGCGGTCTGGAACCAGACGCCGAAGGCAAGCGCCGGAACGGCGGCGATGGTCATGGCGAAGAAGGCGGGACCATCGGCGGGGTCGGCAAAGGAATAGTCGAGGCCGCAGACCTCGCAGCGCGGCGCGAGCTTGAGAAATCCGGAGAACAGGTGCCCCATCTGGCAGCGCGGGCACAGCCCCATCGCGCCGGTCTTCATCGGATTGTCGGTCGGCGTGAAGCCTTCCGCCTTGTATCTGCTCTGCGGCATGCTCGGGTCCTTTCTCGGGTCGCGAGCGCCAGTGCAAGCCGGCTCGCGTGCCCTCAATTTTGCGTACATAGGGCACTGCCAACCGGGCCGCAAGAGCGTCATGCATATAATTGGCATACACTACATACAATTATAGCAGTTCTGACAAATTGTATGTTTATTGATGGGGCAATTTGTCCGCATGGACATTCCGCTGCACGAGGATCAGGATGCACATGGTCTTGTTGCTTTGATCACTACGCGCTGACTGCCGGCACGCTTTCAGCACCTTCCATCAGCCGCCCGCGACGTGGCTAGGCTTGCAGGAGAGGTCCCTGATGTTTGGCCTGACAGCACTCGAACTGGCCCGCATACAGTTCGGCTTCACCGTCTCGTTCCACATCATCTTTCCGGCCATCACCATCGGGCTGGCGAGCTATCTGGTCGTTCTGGAAGGGTTCTGGCTGTGGAAGCGCGATCCCGTCTACCGCGACCTCTATCACTTCTGGTCGAAGATCTTCGCCGTCAACTTCGCCATGGGCGTCGTCTCCGGGCTGGTCATGGCCTACCAGTTCGGCACCAACTGGAGTTACTTTTCGTCCTTTGCCGGTTCGATCACCGGGCCGTTGCTTGCCTATGAGGTGCTGACGGCCTTTTTCCTCGAAGCCGGGTTTCTCGGCGTCATGCTGTTCGGCTGGAACAGGGTCGGACCCGGCCTGCACTTCTTTTCGACCATCATGGTGGCGCTGGGCACGCTGATCTCGGCGACCTGGATCCTCGCCTCCAACAGCTGGATGCAGACCCCTCAAGGCTTCGAGATCGTCAATGACGTCGTCGTGCCGGTCGACTGGATCGAGGTGATCTTCAACCCTTCCTTCCCCTACCGCCTGGCGCATATGACGGTGGCGGCCTACCTGTCGACGGCCCTGTTCGTCGGTGCGTCCGCCGCCTGGCATCTGCTGCGCGGCAACGACAACAACCGCATCCGCACCATGCTGTCGATGGCGATGTGGATGCTGCTCGTCTCGGCACCCGTGCAGATCTACATCGGCGACCTGCACGGCCTCAATACGCTCGAGCACCAGCCCGCCAAGATTGCGGCGATGGAGGGCCACTGGGAAAACAAGCCCGGAGAAGCCGTGCCGCTGACCCTGTTCGGCTGGCCCGACATGAAGCGGGAAGAGACGCTTTTCGCGCTGAACGTCCCGCATCTCGGCAGCCTCATCCTCACCCACAAATGGGATGGCCAGATCCCGGGCCTCAAGGAATTCGCCCCGGAAGACAGGCCGAACTCGACGGTGGTGTTCTGGAGCTTCCGCGTCATGGTCGGGCTCGGCCTGCTGATGCTGCTGCTCGCCGTCTGGGGACTATGGCTGAGGTGGAAGCGCGGGCTGTACGACACCAGGGCATTCCTGCGCTTCGCCACCGTCATGGGGCCGGCCGGCCTGATTGCCATCATAGCCGGCTGGTTCACCACCGAGATCGGCCGCCAGCCCTGGGTCGTCTATGGCGTCATGCGCACCGCGGACGCCGTGTCGAACCACTCGGTGCTGGCCATGAGCGCCACGCTGGCGATCTTCGTCGTGGTCTATTTCATCGTCTTCGGCGTCGGCACGAGCTACATGCTGAAGCTGGTCGCGAAAGGGCCTGAAAGCGAAGAGCAAGGCCCGGAGGGCGACGAGTGGTCCGGCCGGCCGGCCCGCCCGCTTTCGGCCGCGCACGAGCAGATGGACATGCTGGCTCCGGCCCACCACGACAGGAAAGGCTGAACCATGGGCATCGATCTCCCTGTAGTCTGGGCCGTCATCATCGCTTTCGGACTGATGATGTATGTCATCATGGACGGATTCGATCTCGGCATCGGCATCCTGTTTCCCTTCGTGCGCGACCGCGAGGACCGCGACACCATGGTCAACACGGTGGCCCCTGTCTGGGACGGCAACGAAACGTGGCTGGTGCTCGGCGGCGCGGCCCTCATGGCCGCCTTCCCGCTCGCCTATGCGACCATCCTGAGTGCGCTCTATCTGCCCCTGGTGCTGATGCTGCTCGGCCTGATCTGGCGCGGTGTCGCCTTCGAATTCCGCTTCAAGGCCGACGAGCACCACAAGCCGTTCTGGGATCGCGCCTTCTCCGTCGGCTCCTATGTCGCAACCTTCTTCCAGGGCGTGTCGCTCGGTGCCTTCCTCAACGGCTTCCCGATGGAAAACGGCTCCTTTGCCGGCGGCGCGCTGGATTGGCTGACGCCGTTCAGCCTGTTCACCGGCCTCGGGCTGGTCGTCGCCTATGCCCTGCTCGGCAGCACATGGCTGATCATCAAGACCGAGGGCGCGCTGCACGACCGCATGGTAGCGTTGGCGCGGCCGATCACGCTGGCGCTGATCGCCGTCATCGGCATCGTCAGCCTTTGGACGCCGCTCGCCCATCCCGCCATCGCCGAGCGCTGGTTCAGCTTCCCCAACATAATCCTGTTTTCGCCGGTGCCGGTGCTGGTGCTGGTCTGCGGCTGGGCGATCCTGCGCAGCCTGCGCAGTGACGGGGCGCATGCCGCGCCGTTCCTGCTGGCGCTATGCCTGCTGTTCTTGGGTTACAGCGGGCTCGGCATCAGCCTGTGGCCCTACATCATCCCGCCTGCCATCACCATCCGCGAGGCCGCCGCCCCGCCCCAGAGCATGGGATTCGCGCTGGTCGGCGCGCTGTTCATCATCCCCTTCATCCTCGGCTACACCGCCTGGTCCTACTACGTCTTCCGCGGCAAGGTGAAAGCCGGCGAGGGTTATCATTGATGGCGGCCCCGCCGCGACCGCCGGTGTCCTGGCCGAAGCGCATCGGCTGGCTGGTGCTGATCTGGGCGGCGAGCGTCGCCGCGCTCGGCGTCGTCGCCTATCTTTTCCGCTTTCTGATGGGGCTGGCCGGGCTGACCGTCTGACTTGGCTTCTATACGACCATCGCGGACATGGTGGATTTCTGAGCAAGCAGTTCGGCGACCGTGCGCAGGCCGGCGGCGAGCGAGGCGCGGTCAGGCGCTGCTCCCAGTCCCAGCCGAACCGCGTCCTCGGCATGTCCCGAAACCGAGAACGCATCGCTGGTCACCACGCCAATCCCCACCGAGCGCAGGCGCGCGGCAAAGTCGCTGCGCGTCCAATGGTCGGGCAGCCTGAGCCAGGCGTGGAAGCCTTCGGGGTCCGTTTGCACGAGATCGGCCGGCAAGGTCTCGGCCACGATCGCCTGCCTGAGCTTCGCTTCATGCCTGATTGCTGCCAGCACGGACTGGGCGACGCCGCTTTCGATCCAGCGGGTGGCAATGGCCGCCGTCAGCGGCGAGGCCATGCCGGCGGTGGCGCGGACGGCGCTCTCGAGATCGGCGCTGCCGTGAGCGCTGGGCATCACGACATAGGCGACGCGAAGGGCCGGCGAGACGCATTTGGCAAGACCGGCGATGTGGTAGGTGATGTCGGGCGCAAGTGCGGCGAACGGCGCCACCGGCCTGGCCGGCAGGGCGCCATAGGCGTCGTCCTCGATGATCGGCACCTGGTGTTCCCGCGCGATCGCGACGATCTGTTCGCGCCGTGCCAGCGAAAGTGTTGCCGTCGTCGGATTGTGCAGCGTGGGTGTGCAGTAGAGCGCCTTTGGCGCACGTGCGCGGCACAGTTCCTCGAAGGCCTCGGGGATCAGGCCGCCCGCATCCATTGCCTCGGCTTCGACCCGAATGCGCAGATGCCTGGCAACGGCGAGTAAGCCCGGATAGCTCAGCGCTTCGGCGCAGACCGTTTCGCCCGGGCCGGCGATGGCGCCGAGCAGCGCCAGCAGCGCTCCTTGCGCGCCGGGCGTGACGAGCAGCCGGCCGGGATCGAGATCGCCCAGACGCGGCGCCAGCCAGGCGGCGCCGGCGGCGCGGTCGCGCGAACTGCCGCCGGCCTCCTGATAGCGCATCAACAGATCAAGGCCCGCACTAGCCTGTAGATCGGCGATGCCACCCCACATTTGGGCCGCCAGTTCAGGCGCATCGAAGCGCGGCGGCAGGTTCATGCTCATGTCGATGATGCCGGTGGCCGCCGTGGCTGGGGCAGCCTGGGGCTGCGCGCGCACATAGGTCCCTTGCCCGACGCGGCCCTCGACCAGTCCGCGCTTGCGCGCCTCGGCATAGGCGCGGCTCACCGTCGTGAAGTCGATGCCGAGCTGGTCGGCAAGCGTCCGCTGCGGCGGCAGGCGAAATCCGGCAGGCAGCCGCCCGGCCCCGATATCGGCCGACAGCGCATCGGCGATCGCGAGATAGAGAGGTCCCAATGTCTTTGAGATCGAAGGTGACCAGTTCGTCGCCGTCATGCCGCAGCCCGCTCCATCAATTTCTGCATATATATGCAAAATGTATGCGAATTGCCACGCCGATCCCTCCCTTCCGTACCGGTACGGCGAATTGGCCGGCTAAAAGCCGCAATTCCCAGCCTATTCCTTGCAGCCCAAGGTGCGATCTGATTCCCTTGGCGAAATCGATTCGGCCGTGGGCGCTGCGCAGGAAACCAAAACCATGACCACTTCCAACAAATCCGAGATCTCGGAAATGAGACCGAAGCTGACCGTGATCGGCGTCGGCGGCGGCGGCGGCAACGCCGTCAACAACATGATCGCCGAGGGGCTTGAGGGCACCGAATTCATCGTCGCCAATACCGATGCCCAGGCGCTCACCATGTCGAAGGCCACGCGGCTGGTTCAGCTCGGCGCGCTCGTCACCGAGGGTCTGGGCGCGGGATCGCTGCCCGAGGTCGGACAGGCGGCAGCCGAGGAATCGATCGACGAGATCATGGATCAGCTGTCGGGCACACACATGTGCTTCGTCACCGCCGGCATGGGCGGCGGCACCGGAACTGGTGCTGCGCCGGTGATTGCCCGGGCCGCACGCGCGGCCGGCATCCTCACGGTCGCCATCGTCACCAAGCCGTTCGCTTTCGAGGGTAAGCGCCGCATGCAGATGGCCGAACAGGGCATCGAGCTCTTGCGTCAGGCCGCCGATACGGTGATCGTCATCCCCAACCAGAACCTGTTCCGGATAGCGACGGCAAAGACCACCTTCGAGGACGCCTTCAGCATGGCCGACAAGGTCCTCTATTCCGGCGTCAGCTGCATCACCAATCTCATCGTCAAGGAAGGCCTGATCAATCTCGACTTCGCCGACGTGAAGACGGTGATGCGCGGCATGGGTCGGGCGATGATGGGCACCGGCATCGGCACGGGCGAGAACCGCGCCAGCAAGGCCGCCGAAGCTTCGATCGCCAATCCGCTGATCGACGAGAGCTCGATCAAGGGCGCCCGCGGCGTGCTGATCTCGATTTCGGGCGGCATGGACATGACGCTGTTCGAAGTCGACGAAGCCGCGACCCGGATTCGCGAAGAGGTCGGCGACGATGCCGACATCATCGTCGGCTCCATCTTCGACACCTCGCTCGAGGGGCAGTTCAAGGTATCCGTCGTCGCCACCGGACTGGCCGAACAGCCATCGCAGAGCGACACGGTCATCATGCGCGGCCAGTCGGTGCTGGGCGCGGAGCGGCAGGTTCACTGAGACCAGAGCCCCGTTCCGATCGAATCGGCATGGGGCTCGATGTTCCTGTAGGAGCATCCGCTGCTCGGGATCATGAGTGGCACGTCCCGGCGGACGCGGCACCTCACCCGAGCAGGGTGCGGGTCAGCGGATGGGCCGGATCGGCCAGACCGTCGATGACGCTGAAATGATGCCTGTCCGGTTCCACGACCGCATTGGTGGTGGCGCCGAGGCCGGTCCAGATATTGGCGAGCAAGGCGTTCTGGCGCAGGAACTCGGCGCGTTCGCCGCCGCCGACCCAGCAGGTGATGCGGGCGCGCGCCGTCGGGCGCAGCAGTGCCGGGCTCTCGGTCAAGGCCTCGGCTTCGTCGATCCCCAGCGTCGCGTTCATGCCGGTCTGCATCAGTGGGCGCAAGTCATGCACGCCTGATATCGACACGACATTGCGGATGCGGGCGAGCACGTCGGGCGCGAGCGGGCTCGCTTCGGCAATCATCCGGCTGACCAGATGCCCGCCCGCCGAATGACCTGTCAGCATGATGGGACCCTCGACCATCGCCGCCGCAGCGCCGATCGCCGCGCCGATTTCCTTCACGATGTGAGCGATGCGGACTTCCGGGCAGAGCGTGTAGGACGGCATCGCCACCGCATAGCCATTGGCCACCGGCCCAGCGGCCAGATGCGACCAGAAGCTCTTGTCGAGCGCCATCCAGTAGCCGCCGTGCACGAACACGACGAGGCCCCTCGGCGTCCCCTCGGGCATGAACAGGTCGAAGCGGTTGCGGGGCGCGTCGCCATAGGCAATGTCGAGTCTTGCCCTGCCTGCCGCCGAAAGCGCGTCGCGAAAAGCCTGGGCCGGCTCGACCCATGCTGTGGGCCAGCGGTCGCCACCGGCGATGTTTGCGCCATTGGTGTAGGCGTTGTCCCAATCGACGACATGATGTTCGAGCATCGGCGCCCTCCCCTGACGGCATAGCTTGAAGGGCATAGCAATGAGGACCATCGGCGGAAACGTCAATGATCCAGCGTCAGAAACTTTATGCTTGAAATAAATTTCGACCGATGCGATGCTCAGCAACATCAGCCGAGAATGGGAGGTCTCGCTGTGCCGCCAGCCCGTCGCGTCGATATGTGCATCCTCGCTTGCCTTCACCGAAGGCCCATACGCGACCGGCCGCCAGTGCGATCCCTCCCGCAGGACATAGACAAAACCATCGCAGCCTGAGCCGGGCATCATCGTGCCATGGCGCAAGGCAGACAGGGGACAGCCGCAGCATGCTTGGACCGTCAGCGCATATCGACACCTTTACGCGCGACAACCTGCCGCCCGAGGACCAGTGGCCCGACTTCCTGCTCGGCGGCTTCGACTATCCCGACTACATCAATGCCGGCGTCGAGCTGACCGACCGGTTGGTCGAAAAGGGTTTTGGCGACCGCACGGCGCTGATCGGCAACGGCCGCCGCCGCACCTACAAGGAACTGTCCGACTGGACCAATCGGCTGGCGCATGCGCTGGTCGAGAACTACGGCGTCAAGCCCGGCAACCGGGTGCTGATACGCTCGGCCAACAACCCGGCGATGGTTGCCTGCTGGCTGGCGGCGACCAAGGCCGGTGCGGTCGTGGTCAACACCATGCCGATGCTGCGCGCCGGTGAGCTGTCAAAGATCGTCGACAAGGCCGAGATTTCGCTCGCACTCTGCGACAGCCGCCTGATGGACGAGATGGTCGCCTGCGCCAAGGATAGCGCCTTCCTCAACAAGGTCATCGGCTTCGACGGCACCGCCAACCACGATGCCGAGCTCGACCGCATAGCCCTCGACAAGCCGGTCACCTTCAACGCGGTGAAGACCGGCCGCGACGACGTCGCGCTGCTCGGTTTCACCTCTGGCACCACGGGCGTGCCGAAAGCGACGATGCATTTCCACCGCGACCTGCTGATCGTCGCCGACGCCTATGCGAGGGAAGTCCTTGAGGTCACGCCCGACGACGTCTTCGTCGGCTCGCCGCCGCTCGCCTTCACCTTCGGGCTTGGTGGGCTCGCCATCTTCCCGCTGCGCTTTGGGGCCGCCGCGACATTGCTCGAGCAGGCGACGCCGCCGAACATGATCCACATCATCGAGACCTACAAGGCGACGGTGTCGTTCACCGCGCCCACGGCCTACCGCGCCATGATGAAGGCGATGGACGAGGGCGCGGACCTGTCGTCGCTGCGCGTCGCCGTCTCCGCCGGCGAGACCCTGCCCGGACCGGTGTTCGAGGAGTGGACGGCAAAGACCGGCAAGCCGATCCTCGACGGCATCGGCGCTACCGAGATGCTGCACATCTTCATTTCCAACCGCTTCGAGGACCGCAAGGCAGCCTCTACCGGCAAGCCGGTCGGTGGCTACGAGGCGCGCATCGTCGATGGCGACATGAACGAGGTGCCGCGCGGCACGGTGGGTCGGCTCGTCGTGCGCGGCCCCACCGGCTGTCGCTACATGGCGGACGAGCGCCAGCGCGAATATGTCCGCGACGGCTGGAACCTGACCGGCGACGCCTTCTACCAGGACGCGGACGGCTTCTTCCACTTCGCCGCCCGCTCCGACGACATGATCGTCAGCGCCGGCTACAACATCGCCGGCCCGGAGGTCGAAGCGGCCCTGTTCTCGCATCCTGAAGTCGCCGAATGCGCTGTTATCGGCGCTGAGGACGGCGAGCGCGGCCAGATCGTCGAGGCCTATGTCGTGCTGGTGCAGGGCGTGGCCGCGGACCAGGAAACCGTCAAGCGCCTGCAGGACCATGTGAAGGCCGTGATCGCGCCCTATAAATACCCGCGCTCGGTGAAGTTCATCGATGCCTTGCCCAAGACCCAGACGGGCAAGATCCAGAGATTCCGGCTGCGCGCGGAGAAGGCAAATTGAGCAAGCCCTATGATCCCTCGACCGAGGGCGCCGAGATGTCGTTCAAGGACCGCATGTCCTACAGCGACTATCTGCACCTCGAAAAAGTGCTCGACGCACAGGACCCGCTCTCGTCGGCCCATGACGAGATGCTGTTCATCATCCAGCACCAGACATCAGAACTGTGGATGAAGCTTGCCCTGCATGAGATCGGGGCTGCTATCCGCTCGATCCGGGCTGACCGGCCGGAGCCGAGCTTCAAGATGCTGACGCGCGTGGCGCGCATCTTCGAGCAGCTCAACAGCGCCTGGGATGTGCTCCGGACGATGACGCCGAGCGAATATACCGAGTTCCGCGATGCGCTCGGCCAATCCTCCGGTTTCCAGTCCTGGCAATACCGCGCCATCGAGTTCATGGCCGGCAACCGCAACCTCGCCATGCTGCGCCCGCACGCGCATCGCCCGGAGCTCACCGAAAAGCTCGAGGCGATCCTGGCCGAACCGTCGCTCTATGACGAGGCGATCCTGCTCCTGGCGCGCAACGGCTTCGACGTCGGCGCTGATGCCCGGCGCACGGACTGGCGCGAGACCAGGCACGAAAACGAGGAAGTGCTGGCCGCATGGGAGGCGGTGTATCGCGATCCGCAACGCTACTGGACGCTTTACGAACTCGCCGAGAAGCTGGTCGACTTCGAGGACTATTTCCGCCGCTGGCGCTTCAACCACGTCACCACGGTCGAACGCATCATCGGCATGAAGCGCGGAACCGGTGGAACATCGGGCGCTTCTTATCTGAAGAAGATGCTGGAGGTTGAACTGTTTCCTGAACTCTGGAAAGTTCGCACTAGGCTCTGAAAAGCTTCAGACTACGACGATAACATTGGGAGGGAGATCCATATGAGGAAGATCATCGCGGCCGGAATTTTCGGCCTCTCGCTGGCGACGTCCGGCCTGGCCTATGCCGAGCCGGTCAAGATCGGCGTCATCACCACGCTGTCCGGCGGCGGCGCCGGCCTCGGCGTCGACATGCGCGACGCCTTTGCGCTGGCCATGAAGCAGTCGGGCAACAAGGATGTCGAGCTCGTCGTCGAAGATGACGGCCAGAAGCCCGAGATCGCCGTCCAGCTCGCCGAAAAGATGATCCAGAGCGACAAGGTCGACCTGCTGACCGGCATCATCTGGTCGAACCTCGCCATGGCGGTGGTGCCGAATGCGGTGGCGCAGGACGTCATCTACCTGTCGCCGAACGCCGGCCCGTCGGCGCTTGCCGGCGCCAAGTGCAACGCGAACTATTTCAACGTCGCCTACCAGAACGACAACTTCCATGAGGCGATGGGCCAGTACGCCAACAAGGACTACAAGAAGACCTTCATCCTGGCGCCGAACTACCCGGCCGGCAAGGATTCGCTGACCGGCTTCAAGCGCTACTACAAGGGCGATCTGGCCGGCGAGGTTTACACCCAGGTTGGCCAGACCGACTATGCCGCCGAAATCGCCCAGATCCGCGATTCCGGTGCCGACTCGGTGTTCTTCTTCCTGCCCGGCGGCATGGGCATCTCGTTCATGAAGCAATATGCCCAGTCGGGCGTGAACATCCCGGTCATGGGCCCCGGCTTCTCCTTCGACCAGGACGTGCTCGGCGCGATCGGCGATGCGGCGCTTGGCGTCAAGAACTCGGCGAGCTGGTCCAAGGACCTCGACAACGAAGCCAACAAGCAGTTCGTCGAGGCCTTCAAGGCCGAATACAACCGCCTGCCCTCGATCTACGCTGCCCAGAGCTGGGATACGGCCAACCTGATCCTGTCGGCGCTCGGCAAGGCCAGCGTCAAGGACAAGGACGCCTTCCGCGCAGCACTCAAGGCAGCCGACTTCAAGTCGGTGCGCGGCGACTTCACCTTCAACACCAACAACCACCCGGTCCAGAACATCTATGTTCGCGAAGTGGTGAAGGAAGGCGACGTGCTCACCAACAAGATCGTTGGCACCGCCTTCGAAAAGCACGGCGACGCCTACGCCGAGCAGTGCAAGATGTAGCCCCAGGCTGCATGCCTGATTGTCCGCCGCGCCGGCCTCGCATCCATGAGGCCGGCGCGGCGGCGGCCTGACAGCCATGCAACGAAGCGCCTTGCCAAAAAGGCGCGTCACGCTGGCGATGCCCCCTGAACCGAACTCCGGATCTTCCATTTGTCCATCGCACTGCTCATCGAGCAACTTCTCAACGGGCTGCAGCTCGGGGTGATGCTGTTCCTCATGGCCGCCGGCCTGACGCTGATCTTCGGCGTCATGGGGCTGATCAACCTCGCCCACGGCTCGCTCTACATGGTCGGCGCATTTGCCTGCGCTGCTGTCGCCGCCGCCACCGGCTCGTTCTGGATCGGCCTGGTCGCGAGCCTCGCCGCCGCCGCGGCGGCCGGGGCGATCATGGAGGTCACGGTCATCCGCAGGCTCTATGAGCGCGACCATCTCGACCAGGTGCTGGCGACCTTCGCGCTGATCCTGATCTTTTCGGAAGGCACGCGCTGGCTGTTCGGCTCCTTCCCACTCTATCTCGACATCCCCCCGCTGTTGCAGGGCGCGGTACCGCTGCCCGGCGGCGGCCAGTACCAGCTCTATCGCCTCGCCATCATTGGCGTCGGCATCGCGGTGGCAGTTGGCCTCTATCTCCTGATTTCGCGCACCCGGCTCGGCATGCGCATCCGCGCCGGTGAATCCGACCGCGAGATGATCGCAGCACTCGGCGTCGACATCCGCACGCTCTACACGGTGGTCTTTGCGCTGGGCGCGGCCCTGGCCGGCCTCGCCGGGGCACTGGTCGGCGCGTTGCAGTCGGTGCAGGTCGGCATGGGCGAGCCCGCGCTCATTCTCGCCTTCGTTGTCATCGTCATCGGTGGCATCGGCTCGATCAAGGGCGCGCTGTTCGGCGCGGTCCTTGTCGGCGTCGTCGACACCATGGGCCGGTTCCTTCTGCCCAAGGCGTTCGCCTTGATGATGCCCGCCGCACAGGCTGGTGCTGTCGGCGCGGCGCTGGCCTCCATGCTGATCTACATCGTCATGGCGCTCATCCTCGCCTTCAGGCCGAGCGGCCTGTTTGCGGCGCAGTCGTGAGGGGTGCCATGACCAGAACACCCATCATGAACCGCGAAACCATCGTCAACGCGCTGCTGGCGCTTCTGCTGCTTGGCGTCCCGCTCGCCGCATCGGCCATGGGCGAGGCCTTCTACATCACGCTAGCCACCCGCATCGCCATTCTGGCGTTGGCGGCCGTCGGCCTCAACATCGCGCTCGGCCTTGGCGGCCTGGTGTCCTTCGGCCATGCCGCCTTCTTCGGTCTCGGCGGCTATGTCGCGGGCATCCTGGCGACGCACGCATTCAACGTCGAGCCACTCGTCTTCGGCCTCAACGGTACGTCCTCGATGCCGGTCATCTGGCTGGTTGCGGTGACGATCTCAGGCCTCATTGCCCTGCCCATCGGTGCAATCAGCCTGCGCACCACGGGCGTCTATTTCATCATGATCACGCTGGCCTTCGCGCAGATGATCTACTACTTCGCCGTCTCCTGGCCGGCCTATGGTGGCGAGGACGGGCTGTCGATCTACGTTCGCAACGAATTCCCCGGCCTGAACACCGCGCAGCCCCTGCCCTATTTCTTGATCTGCTATGCCGTGCTGATGGGGGCACTCGCACTGTTTGCGCTGCTGCGTGGCTCGCGCTTCGGCGCGGCACTGCAGGCGGCGCGGCAGAACCCGACCCGCCTTTCCGCCGTAGGAATCGCGCCCTTCAACATCCGCCTCGTCGCTTTCGTCATCTCGGCGATGGTCACGGGGCTCGCGGGCGCGCTCTTTGCCGACCTCAACAAGTTCGTCAGCCCTTCGATGCTGTCCTGGCACATGTCGGGCGAGTTGATCGTGCTCATCATCCTCGGCGGCAAGGGGCGGCTGTTCGGCCCGCTCGCCGGGGCGATGCTCTACGTGCTGTTCGAATATGCGCTGGGTGGCATCACCGAACGCTGGCAGTTCTTCCTCGGGCTGATCCTGCTCGGCGTGGTGCTGTTTGCACGCGGCGGACTGCTGGGCCTTCTGGCCGGAAAGGCGCGACATGGCTGAGCCGATCCTTGAAATCCGCGACCTGCGCAAGACTTTTGGCGCGCTGAAGGCCACCGACGGGGTCAGCGTCGAGCTGCGCGCAGGCGAAATCCACGCGCTGATCGGCCCGAATGGCGCGGGCAAGAGCACGCTGATCCACCAGATCTCCGGCTCGATCCGGCCCGACAGCGGCACCATCCGCTTCCTCGGCCAGGACATGGCCGGCCTCGACATGGCGGCACGCGCGCGGCTGGGTCTCGGCCGCAGCTTCCAGATCTCGTCGCTGGCGCAGGAATTCTCGGCGCTGCGCAACGTCATGCTGGCGGTGCAGGCGCGTAAGGGTTCGAGCTTCCGCTTCTTCCGTCCCGTCATGAGCGACAAGAGCCTGACCGATCCGGCCATGGCGATGCTTGAACGCGTCGGCCTCGCCGCTCGCGCCTATCTACCGGCTGCCGAGCTGTCCCACGGCGAGCGCCGGCAGCTCGAAATCGCGATTGCGCTGGCGCTCGGCTCCAGGGCTTTCCTGTTCGACGAGCCGATGGCCGGCATGGGCCCCGAAGGCTCCAAGAGCCTGACGAAGTTCCTCGACGGCCTGCGCCACGAAGCGCCGATCCTGCTGGTCGAGCACGACATGGATGCCGTCTTCGCGCTGGCCGACCGCATCTCGGTGCTGGTCTATGGCCGTGTCATCGCCACCGGCACGGTGGACGAAATCCGCAACAACCCGGAAGTCCGGCGCGCCTATCTCGGAGAAGCCGCGTGAGCCTGCTCGAACTCAAAGGAGTCGAAACCTTCTATGGCGCCTCGCAGGCTCTGTTCGGCGTGTCGCTCGACGTGCGCGAGGGCGAGGTCGTCGCGCTCATGGGCCGCAACGGCATGGGCAAGACGACGACGATCAGCTCCATCCTCGGCCTTACCCGGCCGCGCTCGGGAGCTATCTGCTTCGCCGGCCGCCAGATCGCGGGCCAGAGGCCGCACCGCATCGCCCGGCTCGGGCTCGGGCTGGTACCGGAGGGGCGGCGCTGCTTTCCCAACCTGACGGTGCTGGAGAACCTGCTTGCCGCCGCGCGCGGCAGCGAATGGACGCTGGAAAGGGTCGTTGATCTTTTCCCGCGCCTCGGCGAGCGGCGCGACCAGTACGCCAACACGCTTTCCGGCGGCGAGCAGCAGATGCTGGCGATCGGCCGGGCGCTGATGACCAATCCGAGCCTCTTGATCCTTGACGAGGCGACGGAGGGGTTGGCGCCGGTCATCCGCCACGACATCTGGGCGGCGATCCGCAAGCTCAAGGCCACCGGCCAGTCGATCCTGGTCGTCGACAAGACGTTGTCGGAACTGCTGCCGGTCGCCGACCGCTGCTTCGTGCTGGAAAAGGGCGTGACCGTCTTCGAAGGCGCGCCCGAGGCGCTGACGCCGGAACTGCAGGACCGCTATCTCGGGGTGTGATCGGACGACCGCCCCACCCTCTCCCTCATGGGGAAGAAAGCATGGGGTATCCCTGGAAGTAGTTGGCGAGGATAGAGAGACGTCGGTGAAGCCCCATTGCCCGTCTTGCTTGAGATCTTTCGTCCGTTCGAACTGTCCGCCAAGTCATCACGCGTCTTGACGAGGCGCTTGCGGTCGACGTAACTGGCTGCACGTTCAGGTAGAGAAGTCGATATATTCAGGAGATTTATTTGGTAGGTTCTTTGAACAGACGATCCATGATTTTTGGAGGGATATCATTTCTGGCGCTGGCCGGTCGCGCTGAAGCCTCGCAGCAGCGTTGGTATATCGGAAGAATTCCAGACAACCCGTTTGACATCCCGCTCATCGACAAGTCGCTTCTCCCCCGGCAGTTCCACCGGCAATCGGTGCCCTATTGGGGCAATGAACCTGTCGGAACAATCCTTATCAACAAGCGAGAGCGCTTCCTGTACTACATCGAAGCTCCCGGCAGGGCGATCCGCTTCGGTATTGCTGTCGGTCGGGACGGGCAGAGATGGAGTGGCGAGGCAATCATTGGGCGAAGGGCCAGATGGCCAACCTGGACTCCCACCGCCAACATGCGACGCCGCAATCCGAACTTGCCGCAGCAGGTCCCCGGAGGCCCACAGAATCCGCTCGGAGCACGGGCGCTGTACCTGTATCGCGATGGCCGCGATACGCTGTACCGCATTCATGGGACCAATGAGCCGTGGTCCATTGGCAACGCCGCATCGTCCGGTTGCATCCGGATGTTGAACGAGCACGTTTTCGAGCTCTTCGGAACAGTGCGCAACGGCGCCCGCGTTGTCGTTGTCTAGCCAGCGCCTCGGATCGACCCTCCCCACAAGGGGAGGGTGAGCCGGAAATCACGTCACCGCTGCCCTGACGGCGAAACGCGCATCCTTCCAGGCGCCGCTGCGCAGGATGTCCTCGAGCACCTCGACCGCCTGCCAGACATCCTTGAAGCCGATATAGAGCGGGGTGAAGCCGAAGCGGAGCGTGGCGGGGGCGCGGAAGTCGCCGATCACGCCGCGCTCGATCAGCGCCTGCATGATCTCGTAGGCGTTGTCATGCGCGAAGGCGACCTGGCTGCCGCGCTTCGTTCCGTCGCGTGGGCTTTCGAGCTTCAGCCCGTAGCCGGCGCATTTCGCCTCGACCAGCTGGATGAACAGGTCAGTCAGCGCAATGCTCTTGGCGCGCAGCGCGGCCATGTCGACGTCGTCCCAGATGTCGAGCGCACCTTTCAGCGCGCGCAGCGACAGGATGCCTTGCGTGCCGCACTGGAAGCGGCGAATGCCGGCATCCGGCGCATAGCCCTGCTCGAAGGCGAAGGGCCGCGCGTGACCCCACCAGCCGCTCAGCGGCTGGCGTGCCTCGGCCAGATGGCGCTCGGCCACATAGATGAAGGCCGGCGCGCCGGGGCCGCCATTGATGTATTTGTAAGTGCAGCCAACCGCGAAGTCGGCATTGCAGGCATCGAGCTCCACCGGCAGGGCGCCGGCAGTGTGGCAGAGGTCCCAGACCACCAGGGCACCGACATCGTGGGCGCGCTTGGTCAGCGCGGCCATGTCGCGCAGCTCGCCCGACTTGTAGTTGACGTGGTTGACCAGCACGACGGCGACCGTTTCGTCGATCAGTTCCTCGATGTCAGGCGCATGGACGCCCTCGAGGAGGATCGACGTGCCGGCCCGCGTCGATGCCACGCCTTCGGCGACGTAGAGATCGGTCGGAAAGCTGCCGCCCTCGGCGACGATGACATTGCGGCCCGGCCTGAGCCCCATCGCCGCGTGCAGCGCCTTGTAGACGTTGATCGAGGTGGTGTCGGCAACGACCGTCTGGCCGGCGGCGGCGCCGATCAGGCGGCCGATCCGGTCGCCCAGTTCCAAGGGCATGTCGAACCAGCCGGCGCTGTTCCAGCTGCGGATGAGGCCCTGGCCCCACTCGTCCCGGGCGGCTTTTTCGATTTCGCCGTAGGCAGCCGAAGATGCCGCCCCCAGCGAGTTGCCGTCGAGATAGATCAGTCCCTCGGGCAGGACGAAGCGGTCGCGCATCGGGCGCAGCACATCGGCAGCATCCATCGCCTCGACCGTGGCGAGATCAGGAATTCCAGTCATGACTGTCCTCGATTATTCGCGGATGGTTTCGCGTGCCTGAGCGGGCCCGCGGCTGCGCTTGAGGCTCGGCAGAGCAAGCATGGCGAGCACGAACAGGCCGGTGGCGAGCTTGAGATCGGGGGGCGGCATGCCGGCGGCGAGGCAGAACGAGACCAGCTGGTAGTAGACCACCGCGCCGACGAACGGGGCGGCGAGCTGGCGTAGCACCGTCTGCTTACCGACGATCGCTTCGCCGATCATCAGGGCGGCAAGGCCGTTGATCAGGATGCCGAGGCCCATGTTGACGTCGGCGAAGCCTTGGCTCTGCACCATCAGCGCACCGCTGGTCGCCGAAAATGCGCTGGCCATGCCGACGCCGCCGATGGTGGCTGCCCAGACATTGATCCCCTGTGCCTCGGCCATATCAGGGTTGGCGCCGACCGCGCGGATCGCCGTGCCCTTCTCGGTCTTGAAGAACATGTTGAGCAGGATGAAGACCAGCGCACCGATCAGACCGGCAATGATGATCTTGCTGGCCGGGAAGCCCGGCTGCACGAAGGGTGCCCAGTCGAACACGGTGGGCGCGCCGAACACCGAAAGGTTCGACTTGCCCATGATGCGCAGGTTGATGCTGTAGAGCATCGTCATCATTAGGATGCCGGCGAGCAGCGTGTGGATACGAAAGCGCAGGTGGATGAAGGCCGTGCAGCAGCCGGCTAGGAAGCCGGCGATCAGGGCCACGGCAATCGCCGTCAGCGGCGACGCACCGGCGGCAAGCAGCACCCCGCAGACGCAGCCGCCGAGCGGAAAGGCGCCCTCGCTGGTCAGGTCGGGGAAGTTGAGCGTGCGGAACGGGATCATGATGCCCAGCACGACGAAAGCCAGGATCAGGCTCTGCGCCAGCGTGACGGGGATGAGCGAGATGAAGCTCGTGAAAACGGTCTGGATAAAGTCCATGGTGATCAGCTCGCCAGCAGCATGCGGTCGGTTTTCACGGAGAAATGGCCGATCAGGTCGACAACCGTGATCTTGGCCTTTTCTTCGCCGGAGATTTCGAGGCGTACCTTGCCGGCGTCGAGCATGATGACGCTGTGGCCGAAATCGACGGCGTGCTGCATGTTGTGGGTCACCATCAGCGTGGTGAGTTTCAGCGCCTCGACGGCGCGCACCGTGGCCTGCATGACGATGTCGGCGGTGCGCGGATCAAGTGCTGCGGTATGCTCGTCGAGCAGAAGCAACTCGGGATTGCCGCCCACCGCCATGATCAGCGACAGCGACTGGCGCTGGCCGCCCGACAACAGCTCGACGCGTGTGTCGAGGCGATTTTCGAGACCCAGGCCGAGCAGCGAAAGCCGCTCCTTGTAGTCGGCGAGGCGCTTGGCGTTGAGACCCGGGCGCAGGGTGCGCTTCTTGCTGCGCAGATCGGCGAGCAGCATGTTTTCGGCGACCGTCATGGAAGCCGCGGTGCCCTTCATCGGGTCCTGGAAGACGCGGGCAAGCCGCATGGCGCGCTTGTGGACCGGCGTGTCCGTCACGTCGTCGCCATTGATGATGATCTGGCCGGAATCGAGAACGAGCGCGCCCGAGATCGCATTGAGCATGCTGCTCTTGCCGGCGCCGTTGGAGCCGATGACCACGCCGAACTCGCCAGTGGCGAGATTCAGGCTGAGATCGTCCAGCGCGATCTTTTCGTCGGGCTGGCCCTTGTAGAATACTTTGCGTGCAGATCGGATTTCGAGCATCCGTTCCTCCCGGAAACGGTAACGGCGTTGGAAACGCCGTTACCTGTTTTGACGAAGCCGAAATGTCAGTCGACGATGCAACCGCAGTCGGCCAGCGACGCCGGGATCTCGACGCCGAAGGCGGCCATCGCCTTCTTCGAGATCATCGGAGCGTGGTCCTCGTAAGCCGGGAGCGAAGGCGCGATATTCTTCGGATCCTTGCCCTTCAGCACTTCGGCCGCGATCTTGCCGGCGTTGACGCCGACCTGTTCGTAGTTGACCGCGAAGCTCGCCGGTACGACGCCGTCGCGAACGGCATTGTCGTCGGCATTGACGACCGGGATGCCGGCCTGGCGGGCCGCGGCTGAGACGGCCGGGATCGCCGGCTGGATCAGGTTGGAGGTCGGGCCGTAGATCACGTCGACCTTGCCGGCCAGCGAGGCGATGCGCTGCTGGATGTCGTTGACGTTGTCGATGCCGACCTCAACGACCTCGAAGCCGGCTGCCGGAGCAGCGGCCTTGATCTTCTCGACCAGGGCCACGTCATTGGCCTCGCCCGGATTGTAGGGCACGCCGAAACGCTTGGCGTTCGGCAAAAGCTTCTTGGTGAATTCCATCACCGCCTTGACGTCCTGCAGGTCGGTGGCGCCGGTCATGCCTTCGTCGCCGGAATCCCACGACGGAACCAGCTTGGCGGCAACCGGATCGGTGACGGCCGAGAACACGATCGGAATGCCCGAGCCGGCGAGCGCCTTCTTGGCGATCTGCGAAACCGGGGTGGTGACGGTATACAGCAGCTTCGGCTGCTCGGCCTGCAGCTTGGCGATCATCTGCGGAACCAGCGAGGCGTCGAAATTGGTATGGCTCTCGGTGTAGACGACATCCTTGCCATCGACAAAGCCGTTCTCGGCGAGGGCCTTCTTGAAGCCTGCAACGGCTGCGTTCAGCTGCGGATGCTCGCCGAAATTGGCGATGCCGACCTTGATCGGATCGGCGATGGCGGCAGTGAGGCTGGTGGCGAGTGCGCCGGCCAGGATCAGACCCGACAGCAGGCCGGACTTCAAACTTCTCATCTATTCCTCCCAGATTTGACAAGGCACCACCTATCAAGGGCGGCTTGGCCCGGATCATGGCCAGTCGTTCGGCATCTGTCAAACATTATATATAATTCTTGCCAGTTGCGCCCATGATATATAATCCTTCGGGCGGTTGGTTTGCAGATGGACGGCGATGCAGGACGACGAGCACTCCACGAAGACTGAGGCGGCTTACCGGCTGCTGCGCCGCGACATCCTGGCGACGCGCCTGATGCCTGGGGCGCCGCTCAAGCTGAGCGCGCTACGCACCACCTACGGCGTCGGCTGGACGCCGCTGCGCGAGGCGTTGTCGCGACTGGAAGCCGAGCGCCTGGTGACGGCGATCAGCAATCGCGGCTTTGCCGTCGCTCCCGTATCGCGGGCCGAACTCGAAGATCTCGCGAAAGCCAGGATGGTGGTCGAGCTGCCGCTTCTGCTCGAATCGATGGAAAAGGGCGGCAGCGACTGGGAAGCCGCCGTCGTGACCGCGCACTACAGGCTGTCGCGCTGCAAGACTGCCGTCGAAGACCCTTCCGACGCCGCGGTGGACGACTGGGACGAAAAGCACGAAGCCTTTCATGCAGCCCTGCTGAGTGCCGCAGATGCCAACTGGCTGCTGCGCTTCCGCGCAACGATCTCCGACCAGTTGCGCCGGCACCATCGCTTTCTCGGCCTGGCGCCGACATTGCGCGCGGCCAAAGGCCAGAAGATCGGCTACGAGGAAGCCATGGCGGCTTTGGGCGAAGCCCAGTCGCTTGGGCCGCACACCGCGCTGATGGAAGCAGCCCTCGACCGCGACTACGAGAAAGCTAAAGCGTTGATGAGCGACCACATCGGCTACACGCTGCATGTCTATGTTCATACCGAGGACTACAGCAGCAACAGGCACGCGGCACGCGCCGGCAGCCTGAGAGCGAGCGTGGTGGCCGAATGAGCGCCCCGCATCGCCCGACGCTCGACGAAATCGCTGCTGCGCGCGCGAGGCTCGCACCTTACATTCTGCGCACGCCGCTCGTCCGTCTCGACCTCGGCCTGCCCGACCGGACGATTTTCCTCAAGCTCGAGACCCTTTCTCCCATCGGCGCGTTCAAGCTCAGGCCGGCACTCAATGCGCTGCTGTCGCGCAACGCCGAGGCCCTCGCCAACGGCGTCGCCACCACCAGCTCGGGCAACATGGCCTATGGCATGGCCTGGGCCGCCAACAGGCTCGGCGTGCCGATGGCCGCCTACATGTATTCGGGCGCACCGCAGACCAAGATCGATGGCGTCCGCCGGCTCGGCGGCGAGGTCCGCTTCATCTCGATGGATAGCTGGTGGCAATACATCATCGGAGCCGCGCGCCCCGATGGCGCGGAACTGCTTATCAACCCGGTGACCGACCAAGCGGTGCTGGCAGGCAACGGCAGCATTGGCGCCGAGATCGTCGAGGACCTGCCGGAGGTCGACGTGGTGCTCACCCCCTATGGCGGCGGCAGCATGACCTCGGGCGTCGCCAGCGCGGTGAAGGCAATGCGGCCCGAGGCCAGGATATTTGCCGTCGAGGACGACAGCGCCGCACCGGTGACGGCGGCCCTTGCCGCGGGACGCATCGTCGACATTGAGACACGCCCCTCCTTCGTCAAGAGCATCGGCGGGCCGTCGCTGGTGCCGCAGCTGTGGCCGGTGGCGCGCGTACTGATCGATGGTGCCATTGCCGTCAGCCTTGAGCAGGTGACGGACGCGATGCGGCTTTTGTTCTCCAAGGCAAAGGTCGTGGCAGAGGGCGCGGGCGCCGCCTCGCTCGCCGCCGCCCTTTCCAGCGAACATGCCACCGGAAATGTCGTCTGCGTCATTTCGGGCGGCAACATCGACGCGTCAGCCTATGCGACAGTGCTTGCGGGTGGAATTCCTGAAGCTTGAATCTCGGGTCGGGCCGTGGACGGCCCTCCCCTCCCCTCCCCTACCCTATCGGCAGCGCGCCGAACTGCTTGAGCGTGGTCAGCACGATCGACGTCTTGACGTGCTGGACCGCATCGTGCGGCAACAGCACCTCGTTGACGAAGCGCGACAGGTCCGACAGCCCGCGCACCACCACCTTGAGGTGGTAGTCCATCTCACCGGTCAGCGAGTAGGCTTCCAGCACTTCGGGCAGGTCGTTGACCAGCTGGGCGAAGCGCCGGGCGTTGTCGCGATTGTGGGTGGCCAGCGTCACCGCGACGACCACCAGCAGGTCGAGCCCTAGTTTTTCCCGGTCGAGCATCGCCTGGTAGCCGCGGATATAGCCCTCCGCCTCGAGCCGCGACCGTCTTCGCGAGCATTGCGAGGCCGACAGCGCGATCCGCTCCGACAGTTCGTTGTTGGTCAACCGGCCGTCATCCTGCAACTGGCGCAGGATCTTGAGATCGAACTGGTCAAGGCCGTCAGGCATTGCGCGTTTCTCCTCTTGCATGCACGTTTCATGCGTAGATCGACCTATATCGGCGCAAAATGCAAGCACATTGCATCGAAACGGGAGCACACTATGCGCACCTAATTTCTGAGGAGGACTTACTATGGGCCCGTTTCCGCATGATGCGCCGCCGGCAAGGATCAGCGCCGACAACCCCGCCGGCACCGACGGTTTCGAGTTCGTCGAGTTCGCCCATCCCGAGACGGAGAAGCTCGAGGAGTTGTTCACCCGCATGGGCTACGTGCCGGTCGCCCGCCACAAGAGCAAGAAGATCACGCTCTGGCGCCAGGGCGACATCAACTATCTGATCAATGCCGAGCCAGGCAGCCATGCCATGCGCTTCGTCGGCGAGCATGGCCCCTGCGCTGCCTCGATGGCCTGGCGCGTGGTCGATGCCAACCATGCCTTCCGCCACGCCGTCGCCAAGGGAGCGGTGCCCTATACCGGCGACGACAAGGCGCTGGACGTGCCTGCCGTGGTCGGCATCGGCGGCTCGCTGCTCTATTTCGTCGACAAATACGGCGCCAAGGGCTCGGCCTATGACGCCGACTTCGAGTGGCTGGGCGAGCGCGACCCCAAGCCCGAGGGCGTCGGCTTCTACTTCCTCGACCACCTCACCCACAATGTCTATCGCGGCAACATGGATAAGTGGTGGGACTTCTATCGCGAGCTGTTCGGCTTCAAGCAGATCCACTTCTTCAACATCGACGGCCGCATCACCGGCCTGGTCAGCCGCGCCATCACCTCGCCTTGCGGCAAGATCCGGATCCCGTTGAACGAGTCCAAGGACGACACCAGCCAGATCGAGGAGTATCTCAGGAAGTACAAGGGCGAGGGCATCCAGCACATCGCCGTCGGTACCGACGATATCTATGACGCCACTGACCGGATCGCCGAGCGCGGGCTGAAGTTCATGCCCGGCCCGCCCGACACCTATTACGAGCTGTCGCATGCCCGTGTCCACGGCCATGACGAGCCGATCGAGCGGATGAAGACGCACGGCATCCTGATCGACGGTGAGGGCGTGGTCGACGGCGGCACGACCAGGATCCTGCTGCAGATCTTCTCGAAAACCGTCATCGGCCCGATCTTCTTCGAGTTCATCCAGCGCAAGGGTGACGAGGGCTTTGGCGAGGGCAACTTCCGCGCCCTCTTTGAATCCATCGAGGAAGACCAGATCCGACGCGGCGCGATTTCGCAGAACGCGGCCTGATCGGTATTCGCCCGCGTAGGGCGAACAACTATTCAAGTACGGGGCGGATTGCGGCAGGCAACCCGCCCCATTCTTTTTAAAATCTGCGACGGCACTTGATCTAGGACAAAGTTTCACCCCCTCCGGCCATGTAGCCTTTGTCAAAGCGGCGGGCATTGCGCCCGCGATTTGGCAAATGGGAGGGATCAGATCATGGGCATGCATCATCCGCTAGCCAATGGACTTTGGCATTCGGCTGTATCGACTTTTCAGGACTGGCGCCGCCGCCGGGCAGCCGTCAACGAGATCGCTGCGCTCGACCGCAAGGAGGCCGAAAAGGTCCTCGGCGAATGCGGTCTGACACAGGCGGAATTCACCGAGGCGATGCGCCATACATTCGCGTCGAGCATCCTGTTGCCCGAGGCGATGCAGTCTGTCGGCGTCGATCCGGTCGCCTTCGAGAAGGCCAATGCCGAGTGGAACCAGGACTTGCGGCGCACCTGCATGCTCTGCGCCCGTCGCAGCCATTGCAGCAATCTGCTGGCGTCGTCGGAGTTCGCCAACCGCTACCATAGCTTCTGCCCGAACAGCGCAAGCTTCGATGAAATGAAGAAGCTCGGCGCCGACGCGGCCGCAGCCTGAGACTTCAATCCCTGGGCTGCAGATAGGGCAGGCGGCGCTGAAATGCCCCCTGCCCTGCCAGTGCATCGTTCCCGTACCGGAATGTTCCGCTACCGAAATGCGGCGGTCTCATGCCACCCTGTCGGGCACCGCTCGATCGTCAAGGAAGGCGGCGACGTTGTTCACCGCCCGCATATGGTCATAGTTTACCCATCAGCTCGACAAGCCTCTTGCCGTCTTCCGGGTTGCGCTTGACGAACAGGTCGATCGCCGGTTGTTGCAGCGCGTCGATCCAGGCGGACTGCTCCTCCGGCGTCTGCATGTGCACGGTCATCTTGCCGCGATACTTGAAGACGTCGGGCGCTCCGGCCGCACGCGCTTCCCAGATGGTGATCGAGGTCTGATGCAGGGTCTCGGCCGCCTCCAGCACCACCTTGCGATGCTGCTCGGGAAGCTTCGCCAGCCAGTCCGGATTGACGAAGACATGGTAGACCGCCGAGAAGAAAGGAGCGATCGTCACATATTTGGTCATCGTGTCGTACTGCAGGCCGACCGACGACGAGATGTCGGTCAGGATCGAGTCCAGTTGGCCTTCCTTCAGCGCCTTGGCGACTTGATAGGGCTCAAGCTCCACTGGTGCCGCGCCCGCAAGCTCCATCACTTCCTTGTTGAAGCTGTCCATCGCCGTGATCTTGCGGCCCTTCAGATCCGACGGCAGCAGGATCGGCTTGTCGCTCGAATGGAAGACCGAGGTGCGGCTGGCGTGCATCCAGCCCAGGGTCTTGACGCCCAGCTTGTTGAACTTTTCCTCGAGCAGCTGGGCTGCCTCGGAGTGGGGGAACTTCTTCAACTGCTCCAGCTTGGTGAAGAAATGCGGGATCATCATCACGTCCATCTCCGGCACCTTCTGGACCCAGAAGAAGTTCGGAATGGCCGCGGCTTCCAGCGTCTTGCCTTCGGCGACAAGGCCGGGGAATTCGTGCCAGTCGGGCATCGGCCGCGGCTTGGTGTAGATGTCGATCAGTACCTCGCCATTGGTGCGTTCCTTGACCTCGGTGGCGAACGACTGCAGCGACCAGGTCATCTGATGGTCGAGCGGCGCCACATGAGCCAGGCGCATTACGTAAGGTTCCGCCGCCTGTGCCGAAGCCGCGGTCACCAGCAGCAGTGCCGCCACGAGGCCGCGTCTGCCGGCTGCCAGCCAAGCGCCGTATTTGTGTTTCGAAATTGACATAACTAACCTTCCAGCCGTTCTCGAGTATCTACAAGGATCACACAGGCAATTCCGAAATGGATTGCCAGCAAGAGGTGGGGCGCGTCGGGCTATGGCGCTTGAATTCAGGGCCTGTGACAACGCGTAAGCAAGCAGTTTATGTGTATACGTTTTATAGTATGAATGTTCGCAAGATTGGCTCTTGTGTACATTGGCTGCAGTTTAGGAATCGGAATTCCAGCTGTCAAGCAGCGCGTCTGTATGACGACATCTCATAAATTCAATGACTTAGATTGGAGCCCAGGTCGTGGTCCACTGGTCATTTAAGACCGCGCCGCTCTGATGGATCCTGCAGTCCGTACCCGTTCAAACTGTCGTCAAGATCGGCAACGGGTGCAGTGTTGGACGGCGAAGCTGACGTAGCGGCGCGCAAGTCGGAAGTAACTTTCGCCAAGACGATACGCGGATTCAAGGTGTGGGAGCGTCCTTTGCGCGACCGATTGGACGCACAACTGCCCCCTGCCCTACCCTACCTTGATGGGTATCCTCAGCGCCGGAAGACCGGCAGCCGTCACACCACCCTGTCGGGCACGGCGCGGCCTTCGAAGAAGGCGGTCAGGTTCTCCACTGCCTTCATGCCCATGGCGACACGGGTTTCCTCCGTGGCGCTGCCGAGGTGCGGCAGCAGCGCGACGTTTTCCATCGCCATCAGCTCGGCGGGAACCTCGGGCTCGTTCTCGTAGACATCGAGGCCGGCTCCGGCGATCGTGCCTGCTTGCAGGGCTTCAATCAGCGCCTGCTGGTCGACCACGTCGCCGCGCGCGGTGTTGATCAGGAACGCGCCCGGCTTCATGGCTGAAAGGCGCTGGGCATTGATCAGGTGCCTGTTGTCGGCTCCGCCCGGGCAGTGCAGCGAGACGAAGTCGGCCTCCCGCAGTACGTCCTCGATGGTTGACAGCTGGCGCGCGCCCAGCGCGCGGGTCTCAGCGTCGTCGACCTTCGAGCGGTTGTGGAAGACGATCTCCATGTCGAAGCCGAAATGGGCGCGCCTGGCCATCGCCTTGCCGATGCGGCCCATGCCGATGATGCCGAGCGTCTTGCCGGTCACCTTGGTGCCGATCATGTGGGTGGGCGCCCAACTGGCCCATTGGCCGGCGCGCAATTGCCGCTCCCCCTCCCCTGCCCGGCGGGCCACCGAAAGCAGCAGGCTCATGGCGAGGTCGGCGGTGCAGTCGGTCAGCACATCAGGCGTGTTGGTCACCACTATGCCGTGCTGACGCGCAGCCTCGGTGTCGATGTGGCTGAAGCCGACGCCGTAGTTGGCGATCACCTTGACGCGGATGCCGGCGTCGGGAAACACGGACGCCGATAGCCGGTCGCTGACGGTCGGTAGGATGGCGTCGTACTCGCGGAAGGCCGTGCTGAGCTTCGCCGGGGTGAGCGGCGTGTCCGTCTCGTTGAAGGTCGCCTCGAAGCGTTCGGCGAGGGTGCGTTCCACCGCTGCAGGCAAGCGTCGCGTCACGATAAGGCGAGGTTTCATTGCGATTCCTTAGTCTTTCTAGCCACTTAGCACGGCCGCGACGGCCGCGCCAAACGTCGATTTCCGCGAAAAGCCGCTACACCCCTGTTGTCGGACGGTGCCTGGTGCCGTCGATGAAGCGCTCGTAGCGGAAGGGCGTCGGGTCGACCAGAGGTGCGTCGCCCGTTACCAGGTCGGCCGTCAGCCGCCCGGCGGCCGGGCCGATGCCAAAGCCATGGCCGGAGAAGCCGGTGGCGATCACCAAGCCGGGCAGCGACTTGACCGGCGCGATCACAGGCACTGCGTCGGGCGTAGTGTCGATGAAACCGGCCCAGCGCTGCAGCACCGGCACGCCCTTGAGCTGCGGGAAAACTCGTTCCATCTCGGCCCGTGCTTTTTCCAGCAGGCCGACCGCCGGCTCGGGGTCCAGCGTGCGGTGCCTTTCATAGACGCTTCGTTCGCCGTCCAGCCCGGGTGCCACACCCCACGGGCCGCGAATGAACTGATCGAAGCGCAGCCCGACCGAACGCCACTCCTTCGACAGGATCGGCAGGAAGTCGGTGAAATAGCGGAAGCTATCAGGCACGAGATGATGATAGCTCACCATACCCTCGGCGATGGTGTAGCCGCCATCAAGGCGCTTGCGATAGGCGAAGCCGTTGCCCCAGGCAGCACCTTCCGGTCCGCCGGCGACGGGGCCGGTGCGTATCACCGACGAGCGCACGGCAAGCTGCGGCAGGCGGATGCCGAGCGGGTGGCACAGCCGGCTCGACCAGGCGCCGCCGGCCACCACCACAGTGCTCGCCCGGATCGTGCCATGCTCGGTGACGACGCCCGCGATGCGGCCACCCTCGGTCTCGATCTCTCGCACCGCGCAGTGCGTCAGGATGCGCGCACCGGCTCGCTGGGCAGCACGCGCAACGGCCGGCGCCGCTTTCTGCGGCTCGGCGCGCCCGTCGCTCGGCGTGTACATCGCGGCCCGGAAGGTTTTTTGTGCACCTGGCAACAATTCGGCCAAGGCCCTGCCCTCGATTATTCCGGTGTCGAGCGCATAGTCACCGGCGCTTTTGATCCACTCGCCGTGGCGCGCGACGTCCTTTTCGTCCTGGCAGAGATAGAGGATGCCAGTGCGCCGGAAGCCAACGTCCTCGCCGACCAATTGCTCGATGCCGTCCCAGATCTTCAGCGCCTCGACGATCAGCGGCAGTTCGCGTGGATCGCGGCCCATGCGACGGCACCAGCCCCAATTGCGGCTGGACTGCTCGCCGGCGATGTGGCCCTTCTCGCACAGCACCACCGAGATGCCCATTTGCGCCAGAAACAGCGCTGTGCTGACGCCAATGATGCCGCCGCCGACAATGACGACATCGGCTGCCGCGGGTTGTGTGTCGCCTGCCGGAACCGGATCGACCGCTGGTCCCATTGTTCTCTCCTCGTCGCCGTGCAGGCGAATTGCATGCCGAAACTCTCCGGCCGCTGTGGTGTTAAGGTTTGCCGCTTGGATGGATCAACTGGGCAAGGTCGCCTCAGCCGATTTCGATGACGATACGGCCGCGCACGGCGCCGGTCAGGATCCGGTTGGCGAGTTCTGGCAGTTCGCTCATCTTGTGGACCTCGGTCATTGCGGCGAGCTTGTCGCGGTCGAGATGGTCGGCCAGCGTCTGCCAGGCCTTCTGGCGCCTGGCCAGCGGCGCATAGACGGAATCGACGCCGATCAGGGCGACGCTGCGCAGGATGTGCGGCATCACGGTTGCCGGCAGGTCGGCGCCGCCGGCAAGACCGCAAGCCGCGACCGCGCCGCCATAGACGGTCTGGGCCAGCACATTGGCGAGCGTCTTCGAACCAACTGAATCCACGGCCCCGCTCCAGCGCTCCTTTTGCAACGGCCTGACGTCGCCGGCGAGTTCGGCGCGATCGATGAAGGAGGCGGCACCCAGGCCACTGAGATAGTCGTGCGTTTCGGCACGGCCGGTCGAGGCGACGACAATGTAGCCCTTGGACGACAGCAGGCTGACGGCGGTAGAGCCGACGCCGCCGGCCGCACCCGTCACCAGCACCTCGCCCTTGCCGGGCTCGATGACGGCCCATTTTTCGAGCGCATCGACGCAAAGGGCTGCCGTATAGCCGGCGGTGCCGATCGCCATTGCCTGCTCCATGGTGAAGGCGTCGGGCAGGCGGATCAGCCATTCCGGCTTGAGCCGCTGGAAGCGCGTATAGGCGCCCCATTCGGTCTCGGACATGCCCCAGCCATTGGCCACCACCTTGTCACCCGGCTTCCATGCCAGTGAACGAGACTCGACCACGGTGCCGGCGATGTCGATGCCGGCGACCATGGGCAGGCGTCGCGCAATGCGGCCCGTGCCCGACACGGCGAGGCCGTCCTTGTAGTTGAGGCTCGAATAGCTGACCTCGACCAGCACGTCGTTATCAGGCAGGTCGGCCTTGGTGATCTCGCGGAAGCCTGCGCGCGGCTTGCCCTCGACATCATCGATCATCAGGGCGGTGAAGGTCTCGCTCATGGCACTCTCCGGGAATCTCAGCCGTTTTGGCGGCCTGCCTCTGGAGGCCGCCGTTCGTTCGGCAGGAGATAATGAGCGCGATGATCTTGCAAGCGAAAATGGCCAGCCGTCATACCGTAATGTGCAAAGCGGCTGTGGGCGGTCTTTCGATCGCCGCGATGAATCGGTGCGGGCTGATCGATTCAGGACTTTCATTGGACGGCGGTTTCCCCGCGCGCGATTCTTCAAGGCATGGAAATCGCATCCTCCGTCCTGCATCTTCAGCGCCGCGACGCCGCCCGCAACATGGCGCGGTTCTATTGCCTGTCGGTCGAACCATCGCTGTTCGGCGATGCCGTGCTGGTGCGCGAATGGGGACGCATCGGCACCCGCGGCCGGCGCCGGCTCGACCTGTTCGCCGACGTCGCTGCCGCACAGGAGGCGTTTCGTCGGCTGGCCAGGGCCAAGGTCCGGCGGGGCTATCGCCGCGCCGGTTGACAGCTGTCAACGCACTCCAGTGCCGAAACGATCTGGCCAACGACTCGTTTCGTCACCGTCACAATGGTTAATTTGCGTTAACTATAAATAAGTTGACTCAACTCGTGCGCTCCAGCACCCTGTTACGGCAAATCATCGTATTTCGATGCGTCCGGCGTAACCGCTTCATCGATCCGTTATCCACGCTGCGTTTCGTAAAAACTTGCGAAGGCGTAACCCAGGATTCGGATTCCGCGGCGAATCGGCGCATAAACCGTAGCAAGGCGTATGAGGCATGTCGCGAAAGCACCTGCCCGCCGCCGAGAGGGGACTAAAGACTTGGTAGCGGCACTTCAAACCCAGGCGGACAACATGAGCGAGGAGGCGGAGGCGGTAGCCACCGACCGCGCCATTGCCCGCGATGCCGAGATGCTGTCGGCGCAGCTTCAGGCGATGCGTGACCGGCTGTTCTCGCCGACCTCGAAGAAGGTGCTGCGCAAGTTTTCGAGTGGTGAGGCGGCGCGCCTGATCGGTGTCTCCGACGGCTATCTGCGCCAGCTTTCGATCGCCGGCGAGGGACCGCAGCCCGAGACCGGGGCAGGGGGGCGCCGCTACTATGCCCTCGACGACATCAACGCGCTGCGCCGCCATCTCGCCGAGCAGAATCCGGCCAAGGGGCGCCACTATCTGCCGCGCCGCGACGAGGCACGCGGCGAGCATTTGCAGGTTATCGCCGTCACCAACTTCAAGGGCGGTTCGGGCAAGACCACGACCAGCACCCATCTGGCCCAGCATCTGGCGCTTGCCGGCTACCGCGTGCTGGCCATCGACCTCGATCCCCAGGCGTCGATGTCGGCGCTGTTCGGCTATCAGCCGGAGCTCGACCTCGACGGGAACGACACGCTCTATGGCGCGATCCGCTATGACGACGAGCGGCGGCCGCTCACCGACATCATTCGCCGGACCTATTTCGACGGGCTCGACCTGATTCCGGGAAATCTCGAGCTGCAGGAATTCGAGCACACCACCCCGCAGATGCTGGCAGCACGCCAGGCCGGCGACGGCAAGGCGATGTTCTTCGCCCGTGTTCAGGAAGCGCTGCAAACGGTGGCCGACGACTACGACGTCGTCGTCATGGACTGCCCGCCGCAGCTCGGTTTCCTGACCCTGTCGGCGTTGTGCGCGGCAACTTCGGTGCTGGTGACCATCCACCCGCAGATGCTCGACGTCGCCTCGATGAGCCAGTTCCTGTTCATGACCGCCGATCTCCTTTCGGTGGTGCGTGAGGCCGGCGGCGAGCTCAATTTCGATTTCATGCGCTACCTGATCACCCGCTACGAGCCCAATGACGGCCCCCAGACGCAGATCGTCGGCTTCCTGCGCTCGCTGTTCGGCGACCGGGTGCTGACGGCGCCGCTGGTCAAGTCGACCGCGTTTTCCGATGCCGGCCTGACCAAGCAGACGCTGTATGAAGTGGCGCGCGAAAGCTTCAGCCGCGCCACCTACGACCGCGCCATGGAATCGTTGACAGCTGTCAACGGCGAGATCGAGGGCCTGATGCTCAAGGCCTGGAACCGGGCGGGCTGAGGGAGGCGGCGATGTCACAGAACCGCAAGAACCAGCTCAGGGCCCTGTTCGATCCGGTGGCCGTGCCGGCGGCACCCTCAGTCGATCCGGCGCCCGCAAAGCCGGTGGAAGCCGATCCGCAGTCGCGGCCGCGCAGCGCCTCCGGTGCGGTGAAAGCGATGGGGCTTTCGCTCGGCGGCTTGTCCAAGGAAATCGAGGAAGCGCGGCGGCTCAAGGAGAGCCTCGACAGCGCCGAGCGCGTGACCAAGATCGACACCGCGCTTGTCGAGGCGTCGTTCGTCACCGATCGGCTCGACCATGGCGGCCCGGACGAGGACTTCGAGGCGCTGGTGGCCAGTGTCGAGGCGACCGGCCAGCAGGTGCCGGTGCTGCTCAGGCCGCATCCCGACAAGCCCGGCCGCTACCAGACGGCTTACGGCCATCGTCGCGTGCGCGCGGCGAGCCGGCTCGGCGTTCCGGTGCTGGCGATCGTGCGGCCGCTCTCCGACATCGAGCTGGTGCTGGCCCAGGGCAAGGAAAACAGCGAGCGCCGCGACCTTTCCTTTATCGAACGCGCGCTGTTTGCCCACGAGCTGATCGGCCGCGGCTTTGAGCGCGGTGTCGTCCAGGACGCGCTCTCCCTGCACAAGGCTGAGATGACGCGCTTCCTGCAGGTCGCCGAGGCGGTGCCCGAGCACATCGTGCGCGCCATCGGCGCCGCTCCCAAGATCGGCCGCCCGCGCTGGATGGCGCTGGCCGATCTGCTCAAGAGCGAGGCCGCCCGCGTCAAGGCCGACGACGAGGTCACCAGTGCGCGGTTCCGCGAGGCGGCGAGTGACGCGCGCTTCAACCTGCTGTTCGCCCGGCTGCAGCGCAAAATCGTCACGGTTGACGGCGCTCGTGAGATCCAGGACCGGCAGGGCAGGGCGATGGCGCGCCTGAGCCTCTCCAAGGGCAAGGCACGCATCGATTTCGTGGAAAAATTCGGCGAAGGGTTCGAGGATTTTCTCGGAGAAGAGCTGCCCAAGCTGCTGGAAAGGTTCAACCAGGGCCGCGGAGATGCGGCCGGGAACAATTAGGTTTTTCCACACCCCCGCGAATCGGGTGCATGCTGCACCCCGCGAATGTGGAGCGTCGTGCGTGAGTACCAGAGGCGTAGAGGACTGAGATAGAAGGATAACCGGCAAGAAAAAGGCCCCCGAAACGTCGCCATTCCGGAAGCCCTCATCAATGTAGCAATTGTGAGAGAATCATTTTCGGACCGACTTGTCAAGAACTGGACGCGTTCCGGAATGCCTTGGGCTTGCCTCCCAGTGAGGTAAACGAGGATGATCGAGCATATTTCGACGACGCCCTTTGGGCGGCGGCCGCTGTCGCTTGCCATGGTGGCGGGGCAGATGGCGGCGGGCGGCTGCGCGCCTGGCGCCAGCGCCAACAAGTGGCAGGTGTTTCGCGCCGTCTGCGAGGCCAAGGGACTGCTGGGGGCGAGCGATCGCGCGCTTGCAGTGCTCAACGCACTGTTGAGCTTCCACCCCGACAGTGATCTCGTGGCAGGGGAGGGGCTGGTGGTATTTCCCTCCAATGCGCAGCTGGCACTGCGGGCGCACGGCATGGCGCCGGCGACGCTGCGGCGGCATCTTAGCGTGTTGGTCGACTGCGGCCTCGTCGTCCGCCGCGACAGCCCCAATGGCAAGCGTTATGCCCGCAAGGGCTTTGACGGCGCCATCGAGCAGGCCTTCGGCTTCGACCTGACGCCGCTTTTGGCGCGGGCTGCAGAATTCGAGCGCATGGCGGAGGCCGTCAGGGCCGAGCGGCGGGCCTTGTTGCTGGTGCGCGAGCGCATCACCATCCTGCGCCGCGACATCGCCAAGATGATCGCCTTCGGCCTCGAGGAGGGCATTGCCGCCGACTGGCAGCGCCTGCATCTGGAGTATCGCGAGATCGCTTCGCAGATTCCGCGCACCGCCAGCCGCCTCGAGCTCGAGCCGATCGCCCAGGAGCTTGCCGTGCTTGCCCAGGAGGTGCGCAAGGCCCTGGAAAGTCACGTTAATTCTGAAGAAACAAGCGCCAATGAGTCTCATTTCGAGCGCCACATACAGAATTCAAATACACACCCTCATGAACTTGAACCCGGCCTCGAAGAAGACCAGGGCGCGACCGTTGCGATAAAACTGGAAACCAGGAGCCTGCCGCCGACGGGATATCCGCTTGGCATGGTGCTGCGCGCCTGCCCCGACATTGCCGACTATGCTCGCAACGGCATTTCCGGCTGGGGCGAGCTGGTGGAAACGGCCAATCTGGTGCGTGGCGCGCTTGGCGTAAGCCCTGACGCGTGGAACCAGGCCTGCGAGGCGATGGGGGCGGTCGATGCCGCGATCATGGTGGCGGCGATGCTGCAGAAGGGCGAGGCGATTTCGAGCCCCGGCGGCTATCTGCGCAGCCTGACGGCCAAGGCCAAAGCCGGCGACTTCTCGATCGGGCCGGTGCTGATGGCGCTGCTGCGCGGCAGGGGAGGGGCCCAGGCCAAGGCCGGATGACGCGCGGGGGGCGGAATGTCAGCCGGCCAGCCTGGGCCCGCTGCTGCCGGCTTTGCGGGCCAGCGGCAGGTGGGGCTGCGAACCCGATCCGGATCTCGGGTCGGGGAGGGGAGGCGATCAGACCGCAGCCTGTAGACGGCGGCCGAAGCCTTGGAAGTCGTACATCTTGCCGACCGAAAGTCGTTTCCGATTTTCGGCGCGAGGTGCGCAGCGATACCAGAAGACCGATGGTCGCCTGGCGGACGCTGCGCGGATGCGAGAGGCCAGAAGGATCAGCAGCGCGCGGTGTAGATGTGGCCGGTGCGTGGATTGCGGTACTGGCAATAACCGTTGCGCAGGTTGCGCACGAGCAGGCCGGTGGTCGCGCCGACCGCGGCACCGACCATCGCACCTTCGGCGGTGCCGTGGACCGCTGCACCCGTGGCAGCACCGACCGCCGCACCGGTGCCGACATCGCGCTCGGTGGTGGTGCAGGCCGAAACAGCGGCAACGGCCGCGATCGCCAGTATGATTTTTCTCATGTGGTCAAACCTCTTTGCCAGAAAGCTGTGCATTGGCTGCGCGGCGAGCCTGAAAATGCTGCCGACGTCCCCAGAGAGACATAGCCGATCGGGATTCCGCTGTGATCGGCGTGGAATCCCGAGATTGTACAATTCGTCCCAAAGCTGAGGGTGATTCTGACCATTCCCGGATTGCCGTCTGGCAAAGAAGTCCTATATTATGCCGCAGAAATGGGTTGAAGGATAAGGCAGTGGCAGCGCTTGCAAAGAAGTCGGTACAGCCCTTGGGCGTGGGCGATAAGGCTCTCGTGCTGACCTTCATGGACGGTTCGGGTCGGATCGCGGTCGATCGCGTCGCCGACAGTTTCGGCATGTCCAAGACCCAGCTTGCCGAGACCGTGGGGCTTGCACGGGAGTCGCTCTACAAGGCGGCACGGGTGCGCACGCTGAAGACGCAGGCGCGGGTGCGCGAGATGCTGGAGATCATCAGCCGGGTTTCCGAATGGGCTGGCGGCAAGGAGCAGGCGATGGCCTGGTACCGGGCGCAGCCGATCCCGGCTTTCGGCGGCAGGACGGCCGAGGCGCTGGTCAAGGACGGCAAGGCCGGTGCCGTACGCGACTATCTCGACCACCTCGCCGTCGGTGGCTTTGCTTGAGGTTCACGGCGACCTGCTTTCGCGCCCATGATCCGCGTTGGTCGTTCCTGCCGCTGTCGGGCGAGGGGGCGGCGATCCGCGGCGCGCGCTTCAATCCCAAGGGTGTGCCGGCGCTCTACCTGGCGCTTGGCGTCATGACGGCGGTGAAGGAAGCCAACCAGGGTTTCGCCCACCGCATCGACCCTTGCGTGCTGTGCTCCTACGAGGTCGATTGCGACGACATCGTCGACCTCAGGACGTCGGAAGGCAGCGACGCCGCCGGCATAAGTTCCGACGACATGGCCTGCGGCTGGATGGGCTTGCTGGCCGATGGCCAGCGCCCGCCTTCGTGGGCGATCCACGACCGGCTGGTCGCTGACGGTGCGGCCGGCATATTGGTGCCGAGCTTCGCGCCGGGCGCCGATGCGGGTGACCACAATCTGGTCCTTTGGCACTGGGCGGCTGTACGGCCCTACAAGGTCACGGTCATCGACCCAAGCGGCCGGCTGCCGAAAAACCAGCTTTCCTGGGGCTGATCGGTCAAATTGCCTGCCGCGTGGAGCGCATCAGGCGAATGCCGAGCATCGCGGCGGCCACCGTCAGCACGGGACTGGCGAAATTGAACACGGCATAGGGGAAATAGCTGAAGGTCGACACGCCGAGGGTGGCGGTCATATAGGCGCCGCAGCTGTTCCATGGGATGAGTGCCGAACTCGGCGTGGCGGAGGCGCCGATGGAGCGCGACAGGACGACCGGCGCCAGCCCGCGCCTTTCGAACTCGTTCTTGAACATGCGCCCCGGCAGGACGACGGCCAGGTACTGGTCGGCCGTGGCGATGTTGGTCGCCAGCACCGCCCCGACCAGGGCAGCAACCAGGCTGCCGATGGATTTGGCCAGCGAGATGACCGGTGTGATCAGCCTCTCGAGGATGCCGACCTTTTCGACGACGCCGCCGAAAGCAAACGCGGTGATGACCAGCCAGATCGTGTTCAGCATGCTGCTCATGCCGCCGCGGGTGACGAGCATGTCGAGCGCGGGCACGCCTGTGGACGAGACATAGCCGCTGGCTAGCGCCTGCCACACGCCCTTGAGCAAGGCAAGGGCGGTCGGCACCGATGCATCGGCCTTGGCGAACACCAGGACACGGTCGGGCGCCATGATGACGGCCATGATGCCGCCGGCCAGCGCGCCGATGAAGATGGTGGTGAAGGGCGGAAGCTTGAACAGCGCAAGGCCGATCACCACGAACAGCGGCAGGAACAGCCACGGCGAAATGTGGAAGGCCCGCGCGATCGCGTCGGCCTTGTCGGTCGCGTCGAAGCTGCCGTGCTGGCCGAAGAACCAGAAAACGGCGAGCGCTATCGCCAATGCCGCCGACGAGGTCAGCATGGTCTCCTTGATGTGGTCGTAGAGATTGGCGTCGGCCGAGCCGGCCGCGAGGTTGGCGGAGTCGGACAGCGGCGAGGTCGTGTCGCCGAAATAGGCGCCTGAAATCACCGCGGCGGCCGTGATCGCCGGATCGAGGCCCATATTGGCGGAAATGCCCATCAGGCCGATGCCGATGGTGCCGACGACCGTCCACGAACTGCCGATGCCGAAGGATACGGCCGCGCAGATCGCGGTGGCGGTGACGTAGAAGTAATTCGGGTCGAGCAGCATGATGCCGTAATAGACCATGGCAACCAGCGTACCGCTGAGCGCCCAGGTGCCGATGAGTGCGCCGACGGCAAACAGGATGAAGATCGCGCCGATGCCGGAACTGACGCTGGCGGCGGCCGCCTCGCCGAGTTCGGCCAGGCCGTAGCCGCGGCGCCTCGCGACCAGCACGGCGATCATCGTGGCGACGACGAGCGCGACCTGGTTGGGGCCGGAAGAGCCGGTGTCGCCGAAGAGATAGTATGACAGGCCCACCAGCACGATCAGGGCGGCGACCGGAATGATCGCCTCGGTCAGCGAGAGTGGCTGCGGCTCACCGGTAGCGGTCATGATGCTGCTCTGGGTTCGAGGGGCGCTGTAAAATGTTGAACCTGTGCATGATCCTTTCCAAAAATCGATTCCGATTTTCGGGGGCGTACACCAGGCTGCAAGGGCGACAAGCAGGGCTTGCCAGCAGCTGGCGTCGAAGGGTCGACCCACGGCGGGGCATGTTTGTCGTCGATTGCCGAACCGAAGAACCAGATTGCATTTGAACCGCAGTTGCCCCGTGCCGGCTGCTCATCGCCAAGGCAAACTAGCCCATTCGGGGGCGCTTGTGACCCGCACCAAATCCCGATCCTGGGCAGGGCGTCCCAAAGCTGTGCGGAACCTCCATGCCCGTCTCAGACGATGACCCGTGCGGCCTTGCCGAGCTTGCGTTCGGCGTCGTTGTAGTAGCGGGCGGCCTGGGCAAGCGAGCGGTGCTGCGACTGCTGCATGGCGTCGAGCAGCGGGATGCCGCGGCGGCCGGCTTCGGTGAGATAGCCCGAGCGCAGGCCATGGGCCGAGAATTGCTCCGGGTCGAGCCCGGCCTCGGCGATGCGGCGCTTGAGGATCAGGTTGACCGCCTGCGCGGTCAGGGCGCGGCGCTGGAGGTGGCCCCAGCGGTCGATGGCGCGGAAGACCGGCCCTTCGGCGATGCCGGCGCGGGCGATCCAGGCCTGAAGCGCGGCGACGGGACGGCCGATCAGCAGCACCTGGGCGCCAAGGTCGGCATCGGTGGTCTTGGTGCGGCCGAGCTTGATCAGCAGGCAGGGCAGTTGTTCGCCCCTGGGGTCCAGCGGGTCGGCCGGCACCGGATCCTGTTCGACCAGCTGTTCGAGGCGCAGCGCCGACATCTCGCTGCGGCGGCGGCCACCCGAGGCGAAGGCGGTGAGCAGCAGGGCGCGGTCGCGGCAGTCGCTCAGGCTGCCGGAACTGCAGGTCGCAAGCACTGCGGCGAGGATGTCGGCGGTGACGGCCTTTTCGCTCTTGCGCCGGCGCGGCCGGGCTGTGGCGCGCACGGCGAGCCGGACGGCGCTTTTGAGGCCGGGGGCGTCGAAGGCGCCGGTGAGCCCGCGCCAGCGCGTCAGCGTCGCCCAGCTCGACAGCTTGCGCCGGACGGTTGCCGGGGCGGGCGGGGTCTTGGCCGTCCGCAACACCTTGCGGGCGGTGAGCTCGGCCATCACGGGATCGGGCATGCCGTGGCCCGGATCGGCGGCGCGCTGGGCGGGATCCCACAGATGATGGGCGACGAACTTCAAAAGCAGCGCCTCCGGCGCCGGCCACGGCAGCGCCGTCCCGGTGGCCGCCTCGCACCAGGTCTCGAGGTAGAACAGGTCGGACGCAAGCGCGCGCAGCGAGTTGGCGCCGATGCCGGCCCCGGCGAGGTGGCGCAGCGTCGCAACGTCGTCGTCGCTGAGGCCGGTGGCGAGCTGGGTGCGGCGGTCGAAGGGCAGCACGGCATCGAGGGCGTCAAGCGCTTCGGCGCGGCGCCCGATGGCCTCCTGGGCCTCGGCTTCGGCATTCGAACGGCGCGGCAGGCGGGGCATGGTGGTGGTTTCCTGGGGCTGGCGGCGGCGGTGACTGGGCCGCAGTCTAGCCGTTTTGGCGCTGGAATCCATCGATATTGATAAGGACGTGTTATCGAAAGTGAGATGGCCGGAGCGGGGCCGTCCGGCTGGGCCAAGCAAAGGGCGCAATCGCTTTGGGATGTGGGCTTTTGGCCAGGGGAATCAAGGGGTTGAAAGGTCGTGACCGGGGCGGCGCCGGCCGGGCGCGGGGGGCGGATGGGCTGGCCGTGGCGCAGCGCTGGGCAAGTGTGGAACGCGCTTTCTGATCGGAGTTCGCTGTCGACAGCCTTGACGAGGGGTCGAGCTGTTGTAGCTGAACAGGCGCATCGTTGAACGGCTGCGGTTTCTGCATCAACAAGGCGTGGCTCGAAGGCCCGGACGGCGCAACGATCGGGGGCTTTGTCATGCGGCGCAGCAAGACGGCGACCGTTCATGCCGAGACGACAGGCAGTGGAACGTCTCGCCGTCGTCGCTGACGTTCGCAGGCCGAGTTGTTCTGGAGGAGGGGAAGGCAGGCGGCTTTGTCGCAAAGTTTCGGCTGTTGACGGGTTTGAGCCTGTAGGCTGATCTTCGATATAGGTTCACGACGGCAGGTGGCAGCGGTGATCTCGTTCAAGGGCTCGCAGTTCCCGCGGGATGTCATCTTGCATGCCGTGTTCTTCTACATGCGCTACACTGTGTCATACCGAGATCTCGAGGAAATCCTTGCGGAGCGTGGGGTCGAGGTGGACCATGCCACTTTGAACCGCTGGGTCAGCCGTTATGCGGGGCTGATCGCCGAAGAGGCCCGCCGCCGCAAGCGGCCAACCGACGCATCCCGGAGGATGGACGAGACCTACGTTCGGGTTCGAGGTGAGTGGGTCTACCTGTATCGAGCGGTCGACAAGTTCGGAAAGACGCTGGACTTCATGCTGTCGAAGCGCCGAAACAAGGCTGCAGCCACCAGGTTCTTTGCCCGGGCGCTCGAGGTGAATGGCCTGCCGCGGAAAATCGTCATCGACAAGAGTGGGGCCAATACCGCAGGGCTAAACGAGATCGGGAAAATGCTGAAACGCTTCGGCTGTCCGATCCCGATCGAGGTTCTGCGGATGAAATACCTCAACAACATGGTCGAGCAGGACCATCGCTTCATCAAGCGCCGGATCAGGCCGATGCTCGACTTCAAATCCTTCGCTTCTGCGGAAGCGACCCTCGCGGGTATCGAGCTGGCGAACATGATTAGAAAGGACCAGTTCGCGCCCGGACTCCGTCCGTTTCAGCAGTTCGTCCAACTCGTCGCCTGAAACCAAGGCAGGCAAAGCCGAAGGGCCGTCCAGCGCAAAACTTTGCGACAGCACCGGCCAGGAAAACCGCCGGCGACGAGCCGACATGCGGCCGCTAGCGTTGGCGATTGCCCGCTCGCCTTCATCTGGTCGCGCCATTTGCTGTCGGCGAGCGCGGCCGACGATCCCGGCAACATAGGGTTGGGAATCGAACACCTTGAGCCAAACCCGGCTGGGTGAACTTCGAGCCGATTTTTCTCGAACGAAAGCCTGTTCGAGGCCAGCGCCGAACGCCGGATCGGGACACCGGACACGATTTGGTGAACTTTGGTGATTTGAAACCTCTGCTGCCCTGCACCTACAACGGCCACCAGTCGGAAATTATAGGTAGTGCGTGAACGTATGGCTCGCCCAAGGGTATTCGAGCAGAGCGACATTTTGGATACGGCGGAGCGCGTGGTCTTCCGCGATGGCGCCGTGCATCTGACACTTGATGCAGTCGCGACCGAGGCCGGGATCAGCAAGGCGAGCGTCATCTACGAGTTCAAATCCAAGCAGCAACTCATCGATGCCGTCATAAGGCGGCGTGTGGAAATCGAAGAAGAGCGTATCCGGGCGATGACGGTACCGCTTCGCTCGGCTCCGAGTGCCGCGATCAACGGACTTATTGCGGCGGCGGCCGAACGGCATCGCGACGATGTCCGCGCCGTCGCGGTCGATCTTGTTGCTGCTCTCGCCCAGGATGGCGAAGCGCGTGGCCTCATCGAAGAGGTCCATGCGCGAATGATTGTCTCGGTCACGGATACGGCGGAAAATCCTGGCGGTGCCATTCTCGCATTTCTGGCGCTCAAGAGACTTGAACTGCATGACCTGCATCCGTGGTCGGATGCCGAACGTGCCGACATTCTGCGCGACATCCGCTGGCTGGTCGACGCCGAGCATATGCGCTCCCAAGCTCACGGCGCTTCGGCTGGCCACTGATCAACCACAGCCACCGTCAGATCCTTTCATCGCCGCGGCAATCGCTTGCCGTTCCGGCAATCATCAACTTTTCCTGGAATTTCCCATGCGTATACCTAATTTGCCGCTGAAACTCACTGCGGCCGTCGGCCTTCTCGCCCTTGTCTCCGGTTGCAGCGACGCCAAAGGTTCGGCGGAGGCACCGCCACCCGCTCCCCCGCCATCGGCTGTGAGCGTGATCGAGGTGCTCCCGGAAGCCCTTCCGATCCTGAACGAGTTGCCGGGCCGCATTGCCCCGACCCGCATCGCCGAGGTGCGGTCGCGCGTCTCGGGCATCGTGCTGGAGCGCGTGTTCGAACAGGGAAGCATGGTGAAGGAAGGCGACGTGCTCTACCGCATCGACCCGGCGCTGTTTCAGGCGCAGGTGGCGAGCGCTGAGGCGACGTTGCAGCGGGCGCAAGCCGTGCAGCTTCAGGCGCGCCAGCAGGCCGAGCGCCAGAAGGAACTGCGCGAACGAAATGTTTCTTCCGGCCAGCAACTGGACAACGCGGTTGCGGGGCTCGCGCAGGCGGACGCCGATGTGGCGATTGCCACCGCGGGCCTTGCGACGGCGCAACTCAATCTGGATTACGCCGAGATCAAGGCGCCCATCTCCGGGCGCATCGGCCGCGCCAATGTCACGGAGGGCGCGCTCGTCAGCGCCAATGGCCCGGAAAGCCTTGCCACCATCCAGCAGATCGATCCGGTCTATGCCGATTTCACGCAGTCGGCGAACGAGATTCTCCAGCTTCGGCGCGCACTGGAAAACGGCGCGTTGACTGATGCCGGGGCGAGCTCGGCTCGCGTGATGCTGCGCCTGGATGACGGCAGCGAGTATGCGCACCCCGGCAGGCTCCTGTTCCTGGAGGCGGCGGTGGACGCCACTACCGGACAGGTGACCCTTCGAGGTGAGTTCCCCAATCCCGAAGGAGACCTGCTGCCGGGAATGTATGTCCGCGTGCTTATCCAGCAGGGCATCCAGCAAAATGCCGTCGCGATCCCGCAGCAGGCGATCCAGCGTGATGCTGGCGGACACTCGCAAGTCTACGTGGTCAACGACAAGAACCTGGCCGAACTCCGCACGGTTCAGGTCGGACGCGTGGCGGGCGACCGTTGGGTCGTGGAAGAAGGCCTCAAGGCAGGCGACAAGGTCGTCGTTGAAGGCTTCCAGAAGGTCAGGCCGGGTGCTGCGGTAGCCGCCCAGCCGTGGAAGCCAAAGGAGACCCAGCCAGCGGCTGGCAGCACCGGCTCAGTGGCGCCTGGAAGCAAGCCCACGGCCGGCTAAGGATTATCGATATGCCCCAGTTTTTCATCGATCGGCCCATTTTCGCATGGGTCGTCGCGATCTTCATCATGCTTGGCGGCGTCATCGCCATCCCGTTGCTGCCGGTTGCGCAATATCCGAACGTGGCGCCACCGCAGGTCTCCATCAACGCGGTCTATGCCGGTGCTGCACCTGAAGACATCTATCAAAGTGTCACCCGGCCGATCGAAGAAGAGCTGAACGGCGTCGCCGGGCTGCTCTATTTCGAATCGACATCCGATTCCTCCGGCATGGCCACCATCACGGCGACCTTTGCCCCCGGGACCGACAGCGGCCAGGCCTCCATCGACGTGCAGAACGCGGTCCGCCGCGTCGAGCCGCGCTTGCCGCAGGTCGTCAAGCAGGTCGGCATTCGGGTTGAGGAGGCCGGAACCGGCTTCCTGATGATGGTGGCCCTTACCTCGACCGATGGCTCGCTCGATGTCGTCGGCCTTGGCGATTATCTGAACCGCAACGTGCTCAGCGAAATCCGGCGTATCGACGGTGTCGGCCGCGCACAGCTGTTCGCGACGCCTCGCGCCATGCGCATCTGGATCGACCCCGACAAGATGGTCGGCCTGAACCTGACGTCGGACGATATCACCAATGCTATCCGCTCCCAGAACGCGCAGGTTGCCGCCGGCCGCATCGGGGCGGATCCCAACCCGATCACCCAGCAGATCTCGGCCACCGTATTGGTGAAGGGGCAGCTTACATCCGCCGAAGAATTCGGCTCGATCGTGCTGCGCGCCAATCCCGACGGCTCCTCGGTTCGCTTGTCGGACGTGGCGCGCATCGAGGTCGGCGCGGAAAACTACAACTTCTCCACCAGGCTCAACGGCAAGCCCAGTGCCGCGATTGCGGTGCAGCTGTCGCCCACGGGCAATGCTTTGGCGACATCCGAAGCCGTTCGCGCGCAGATGGAGGAACTGTCGCGCTTTTTCCCCGAAGGCCTGGAATACGCCATCCCCTACGACACCTCGCCATTCGTGAAGGTGTCGATCGAAAAGGTCATCCATACGCTTCTTGAAGCAATGGTGCTCGTTTTCGCGGTGATGTTCCTGTTCCTGCAGAACTTCCGCTACACGATCATCCCGACATTGGTCGTTCCGGTAGCACTTCTCGGTACCTGCGCCGTCATGATGGCCACGGGCTTCTCGATCAACGTGCTCACGATGTTCGCGATGGTGCTGGCGATCGGCATCCTGGTCGACGATGCCATCGTCGTGGTCGAAAATGTCGAGCGCATCATGGCGGAAGAAGGCTTGTCGCCGAGGGAGGCGACGCGCAAGGCCATGAAGCAGATCTCCGGCGCGATCATCGGCATCACGCTGGTTCTGACGGCGGTCTTTGTGCCCATGGCGTTCTTCCCGGGGGCCGTCGGCGTCATCTACAAGCAGTTCAGCCTGACCATGGTCGTTTCGATCCTATTCTCCGGCTTCCTCGCACTGTCGCTGACGCCGGCGCTCTGCGCCAGCTTCCTGAAGCCGATCGGCAAGGGTCACCACGAAAAGAAGGGTTTCTTCGGCTGGTTCAACCGCGGCTTCGACCGGACGACGCAACGCTATACGTCGAGCGTCGGCTGGATCGTCAAGCGGACAGGCCGCTTCATGGTGATCTACCTGGCTCTGCTGGTCGGGCTGGGTTGGTCCTTCATGCAACTTCCCACCTCCTTCCTGCCCAATGAAGACCAGGGCTTCCTGATCGTCGACATTCAGGGGCCACCGGAATCGAGCAGCAACCGCACGCGGGCCATCGCCGAGAATGTCGAGAATATCTTCATGGGCGAAGATGCGGTCGACCGCATGATCGTGATCAATGGGTTCAGCTTCTCGGGCGCGGGCCAGAATGCCGGCCTGGCTTTCGTCACCCTTAAAGATTGGAGTGAACGCGACGAGCAGAACTCGGCCGCGGCCATCGCCAAGCGGGCCAACGGTGCACTGTTCCAGATGAAGGACGCGATTTCCTTCGCGCTGTCGCCACCGCCGATCCAGGGCCTTGGCACGTCCAACGGTTTTTCCTTCCGTCTCCAGGACAGGTCTGGCCGTGGGCAGGTAGCCCTTGCTGCCGCGCGCGACGAACTCGTCGCGGCTGCCGCAAAGAGCCCGGTCCTCGCCGGCGTGCGTGTCGAAGGCATGCCCGACGCTGCCCAGGTCAATCTCGTGATCGACCGCGAAAAGGCGGACACGTTCGGTGTTACCTTCGCCGACATCAATTCGACGATCTCGGCCAATCTGGGCTCGGCCTATGTCAACGACTTCCCGAATGCCGGCAGGATGCAGCGCGTGACGGTGCAATCCGATGCCATGCGACGCATGCAGACCGACGACCTGTTGAACCTCAATGTGCGAAACGCCCATGGCGGCATGGTTCCGCTGTCCTCCTTCGCCTCCGTCGAGTGGCAAAAGGGTGCCGCACAGGTCGTCGGCTACAACGGCTATCCCTCTGTACGCATCAGCGGCCAGTCGGCGCCCGGCTATTCATCGGGAGCAGCGATCGAGGAGATGCAGCGCCTGGCGGATCAGTTGCCGGCCGGCTTTGGCTATGAATGGACGGGTCAGTCGCTTCAGGAAATCCAGTCCGGCTCGCAGGCGCCTGCCCTGATCGTGCTCAGCATCCTGTTCGTCTTCCTGCTTCTGGCGGCACTCTACGAGAGCTGGTCGATTCCGGTGTCGGTGATCCTCGTCGTGCCGCTGGGCGTGCTGGGCTCGGTGCTCGCCATGATGTTCATGGGAATGCCGAACGACGTCTACTTCAAGGTCGGGCTGATCGCCATCATCGGGCTTTCCGCCAAGAATGCGATCCTGATCATCGAGTTCGCCAAGGACCTGCGCAAGGAAGGGATGTCGCTCATCGACGCGACGATCGAGGCGGCCAAGCTCCGCTTCCGGCCCATCATCATGACGTCGCTGGCCTTCAGCCTGGGCGTTGTGCCGTTGGCCATCGCCACAGGTGCCAGTGCCGCCAGCCAGAACGCTATCGGCACCGGCGTGCTGGGCGGGATGATCTCGGCGACCATTCTTGCCGTCTTCTTCGTGCCGGTCTTCTTCGTCTTCATCGCGAAGCTGTTCGGGCGCGGAAAGGCGGAAACCCAGGCAAGCGCGGATACGTCCGAGACAGTTCAGGCACCGGCGGAATGATTGATCCCAGCCGGCCGGCGATCGCGCGGAATGTTTCCGCGCGACGCCTTGAACCGAAGGAGCGCCTGTTCGACGCAGCCATTTGCGTTGCGCTGGAAAATGGCTTCGGCAAAGTCACCCTGGATGCCGTCGCCCGACAGGCCGGCATCAGCAAGGGCGGGCTGCTGCATCACTTCGCGACCAAGAAGCATCTGATCCGTGCGATGCTGGTGCATTATGCCGATGCCGCAAGTGATCGGCATCTCCAGGGCATCGAGGTCGATCCCCTTGCCGTCGCCGCACTTGTCGCGGCGGCGGAGGACACGTTGCTGCTCGAGACGATCAGCACCAAGGTCGACATTCAAAAATCCGGCGCGGGGCAGCGGGCGGCGCAGTTGGCGTTGGCGAGCAGCTTTGCCAGCCGGCTTAGCCTGCGCGATCTCTAGAGCATCGGCCCGAAAATCGGCATCGTTTTCGGTGAGCACGATGCGCGGCGCTCCAAGGGCAGGCGGGTCAGCGTAAGCCGGTACTTTCGCGCGAAATCGTGGAGATTCCCCATGCGCGCTGGCGTCGCCACAGGGGCGATGACGAGACGGTTCGAGCCAACCAGACCATTCGCTTCGGGACTACCCGCGAGGCTCTTGCCGGCCTGAGGCCCAGCTTCCGCGACGATGGCCGTGCGACGGCGGGCAATTCATTGCAGATATCTGATGGCGCGGCAGGGCGCGCGCTACCGGCTGCAGACAATGTGCTGTGCCGGAGGGCTCGGAACCGCCACGATCATCGAGCGTGTTCCGTAGTTGCAGGCAAGTGAGCCGAACTCGCCACAGGCTTCCCGCGGCAGCCGCGGGACATTGAGTGCCGAGACATTCGCCAGAGGCTGCTTCGCCGCTTGAAACGGACAGTAAACTGTTTTTAAATTGAACGTGCGACGTCAAGTGAGTCACTGCTCGAAGGCGGTGACAAGCTGCGAAATGAAAGTGCGGTTGCAGGCCATAGCCGCCGGAAGCCCCTGCGATCATTTGCTGATCGAGCAACTGCATGACGAGTGGTCCGAGCCTTGGGCGCGCACCATCGAGTGAAAACGGAGACTCATAGGATGCATACGAAGAGAAGCGACGCCGCGACTGAAGATCACTCTCATCTTGCCCCATCTGGCGCCTGGCGGCTTCTCGATGTCGAATTCGGGTTTCATTCTTCCTTCGGCCCGGTTTTCTTTCGCGAGACGGCCGACGAGCACCTGTTGCTGGGATTCCGCTGCACCCAGCGTCACATGAACCCCGCAGGCTTCTGCCATGGAGGGGCACTAGCGGGCTTTGCCGACTATGCGGCCATCGGCGCCCAATACCAACTTGGTTTTGACCGCTCGGTGGTTCCTACTGTGACTCTGACAGTAGATTTTCTTCAGGGCGTACTCTTGGGTGACTGGGTCGAGGCGCGGGTCGAGGTCACCAACAAGTCCGGCAAAATGTGCCATACGCAGATGGTCGCCTGGGTGGATGGCAAGCCGGCTCTTTCGTCACGGGGGATCTTCAAGCTCTCCAGTTCGCGCGAGATTGCCGAATCTCCGTTCTACCGCCAGCTCAGAAGGCTATGGCCCCGTGCGGTTGCACGCAGTGACCATGAAAACACCGCAGGGAATTTCCATGCTCTGGCGCATTCCGGGAGCTGATGTTTCAGCGGATGCGATAAGCGGCGGCTGCCTGCCTGCGTCACATCAAATGATGCGACGACAGGTCAGGGCCGCAATGCCCCGACCTGTTTGGCCGCTTGGCCGATAGCTGAATTTGCCAGCGAGCGCTTCTTGAACGGCGATTATCCCCATTGCGGCCGGCGCTTCTCCAGAAACGCGGCGATGCCTTCTTTCGCGTCGCTCGTCTGCCAAGCCGCAACAATCGCGTCGACGCCGATATTGGACCATTCGCTTTCGTCGGATGTGCAAAGCCTGTGAACCAGTTGCTTGGACGCGCGCACCGCTTCCGGGGAGGCGCGCAGGATGTTCGAAAGTGTCGCCTCGACGGCGGCGTCCAGCTGCTCGGGCGGAACGACCTGCTGCACAAGGCCCATGCGCATCGCCGCATCGCAATCGATAATGCCCCCGGTCAGGGCGGCTACGCGCATTGCGGGGGCACCGATACGCCGCAGGACGCATGGAGAAATCGTGCCTGCCACAACGCCCAGGCGCACCTCCGTCAGGCCAAAGGTCGCATTGCTGCTCGCAATGGCAATGTCGGACGAGCATACCAGGCCGAAGCCACCGCCATAGGCCGCGCCATTCACCCGGGCGATCACCGGAACCGGGAAGGTCGTGATCGTTTCAAGCAGCCTCCCCAAGCGCGAAACATCCCGGCGGCCCAGGCCCTCGGGGTCGTTCAGCGCCGCCTGCATCCAGCCAAGGTCGCCACCGGCACTGAACGTATCACCGGCTGCGGCGATGACGACCGCGCGCAGCCCGGGATCACCCGCAGCCTGCAGCAGCGCTTCAGACATCGCATCCACCGTGGACATGGTGAAGGCGTTTTTCTGCGCTGGCCGGTTGAGCGTGATCGTCAGGACGCCTGACGCGCGGATGTCGACAACTATGTCTTCCATGGCTCTGCCTTGCATTTTTCGGTTGCTATATAAAACGGTCTGTTGTTTTTATTTATGCATAGCACCAATGATGCTGCAAGTGCGATGTCCAGCGAGTCGGGGAGGCGCGGGAAGCGATGACTTCACAGCAAGCGAGCGAGGTTTCCGTTCAATTTGAAGCTGTTGGCGGCATCGCAGCCGTCTGGCTGAATCGGCCCGACGCGGCGAACTCGATAAACCTCGGGCTTGCGGCGGAACTGCGCCAGACGTTTGCCTTGATCGCCGCGCGGCAGGACATTCGCGTGGTCATCCTGCGCGGGCGTGGCGGAAAATTCTGCGCCGGCGGCGACATGGGCATGTTCGTGGAATTCGCCGATGAGCTTGGCAGCCACCTGCGCGGCGTCATCGGCGACTTCCATGCGGCCGTCCAGGCGATCCACGATCTGTCCGTGCCGGTCGTTGCCGTCGTTGAAGGTCCAGCTGCGGGCGGCGGCATGTCGCTTGCGCTAGCCTGTGACTTCGTCATTGCCGAGGAGAAATCGAAATTCGCGCCGGCCTATCGAAAGCTAGGTGCGACCAGCGACGGTGGACTGTGCAAACTGCTCTCGGACGCCGTTGGCCAGCGAAAAGCCCTTGAGCTGATGCTGACCGGCAATGTCCTGACGGCCAACGACGCTCTTGCTCTGGGGCTGGTGAACCGCGTCGTCCCGGCCGACCGGCTGGAGCATGAGGTTGCGTCCCTGTGCGAGACGCTTGCCGCGAATTCCGGGCCTGCCAACGCCGGCGTCAAGAAACTCATCTATGGCGCGTCGCGGGCAAGTCTGGGCGAGCAGCTAGCAGGCGAGTTGGAAGTCTTTTGCGGGCTCGCCGAGGGCCCGGATTTCCGCGAGGGGGTACGCGCCTTCGCGGAGCGCCGCCCTCCCAACTTCTCGAGAGCGTCTGCGGAATGAGCAATCCTTCCAGGCTTCAGCTTTGGTCGGATCCGGGGTGCGCATGAACCTGCTGCTCAACGACCAGGAGAATGCAATCGCGGGATTGCCTGCCTTGCTGCAATGCAATGAATCTGAAATCTGTGAACTGAATCGTTCGAAGGGGAGGGCGAGTGATCACAGCATGCAAAGGGCGCGCGGGGCAAGGCGCATCAGGGGGCGGGTCACAGAATTTGCCACGCCGTTGCGGAGCATTCCTCCCGAGACGCGTGTCGGCAGCACCCTCGATCTGCCGCATGCGGGCAGAAGGCGCACGCCATTGAGTGTCATATGCACCAAGCCAGCCGAAAACGTGGGGTTGATCACGATCAACCGCCCCTCCAAGAGAAACAGCCTGGACGCCGCATCCGAAAACGCCCTGAGGGAGGCCTGGGACTGGGCTGATCGGGACGCCAGCATCCGCTGCATCGTTCTGACCGGAGCAGGCGACAAGGCCTTCTGCGCCGGCGCCGACATCGGAGAGTTTCTGCCCGAACTGCAGCGCAGGGTCGAAGCGGGCGAGGATGAGGGGAATTTCGGCGGGCTGGCCCGTCAATATCCGACCGAAAAGCCGATTATTGCCGCGATCAATGGCGTCGCATGGGGCGGCGGGCTTGAGCTTGCCTTGGCTTGCGACATTCGCCTCGCCAGCGCCAACGCCAGCTTTGCGCTGCCCGAGGTCCGGTGGGGGATCATCGCGGGCGCCGGCGGTGCGACCCGCCTGCCGCGTCTGCTCCCCGCCGCCGTAGCCGCCGAGATGCTTCTTGCGGGTCTGCCGATCGACGCGGAATCGGCGCGGCTCCATGGCCTGGTCAGCCGCCTTTTTTCCGATCATGGCAGCCTGATGCAGGGGGCATTGGAGTTGGCGACGCGCATCGCATCCAACGCCCCGCTTGCCGTTGCTCAGACCCTCAGCCTGATCCGCAATTCGCGCGGGGTTCTGCAGGGCGAAAGCCTTGATATGGAGCGTGCCGCCTTTCGCCGGATTCTCACGACGAGAGACGCTTCCGAGGGGATGGCGGCTTTCAACGAGAACCGCACACCTGTCTACAAGGGAGAATGAAGTTGGATTTGCTCTATCCTCTGGACGACACAGCCGTCCAGATCCATGAGGCCGCCGAGGCCTTCGCGCAGGACAAGGTCGCACCGCTTGCAGCGGAAGTCGACCGTACCGAGCGTTTTCCGCGCGAACTCTGGCCGGCCTTCGGCGACATGGGTTTCCACGGCATGACCGTGTCCGAGGAGTTTGGCGGTACGGGCCTTGGCTATCTGCATCATGTTCTGGTGTCGGAACAGATCTCGCGGGCCTCGGGCTCGATCGGCATTTCCTATATCGCACATTCCAACCTGTGCATGAACCAGATCCAGATCAACGGAAACGACGCGCAGCGGGCCCGCTACCTTCCGCGCCTGGCCTCGGGTGAACATGTCGGCGCCCTGGCCATGAGCGAGCCGAATGCCGGGTCGGATGTCGTCAGCATGAAGCTGCGTGCCGACATCAAGGGCGACAGGGTGGTGCTGAACGGAAACAAGCTCTGGATCACCAACGGGGCCTTTGCCGATACCTTTGTCGTCTATGCCAAGACCGCGCCGGAAGCCGGAAAGCGCGGCATCTCTGCTTTCATCGTTGAACGCGGCACCCCCGGATTCCGGCCCGCCCAGATTCTCGACAAGCTGGGAATGCGTGGATCGGGCACCTGCGAACTGGTTTTCGAGGATTGCGAAATCCCGCTGGAGAACATGCTTGGCGGGCTGAACGAGGGCGTGCGCGTCCTGATGAGCGGCCTCGACTATGAGCGGATCGTCGCTTCGTCAGCCTCGCTGGGGCTGATGCAGGCCGCCCTTGACGTCGCCATCCCCTATGCACGCGATCGCCAGCAATTTGGCCGTCCTATCGGCTCGTTCCAGCTTATCCAGGGCAAGATCGCCGAGATGACCACGCTGCTGAATGCCGCGCGGGCCTATGTATATACGGTCGCCACCATGGCCGGCACCGGGCGACCTATTCGCAAGGAAGCAGCCAGCGCCATCATGTTCGCTTCGGAAAGCGCCACCAAGGTCGCGCTTGAGGCAATCCAGGTGCTGGGGGGCAACGGCTATATCAACGACTATCCGGTTGGGCGCATCCTTCGGGATGCCAAGCTCTACGAGATCGGCGCAGGCACGAATGAAGTCCGCCGAATGCTGATCGGCCGGGAAATCCTGGGCGTCTGACAAATTCTTCATGCGGCGAGGTCATCTGCCGAGTGCGGGAGATCGACCTTTTCGCGGCAATTAAACAAACGGTTGACCGCATTATTCGAATGGAGTAGCCAGATACCATGACGATGGAGCGATATAGAAATGCTTGATGCCGACTTGATTGCGCAGTTCGTTACGACGATCCGGCGTTTCGTGGATGAGCAGCTCGTCCCCAACGAAGAGATCGTCGCTCAGACCGACGCGATACCCGATCACTTGCTGGCTGCGATGAGCGAGATGGGCCTGTTCGGCCTTTCGATCCCAACCGAATACGGCGGCCTCGGGCTTTCGGCGGAAGAAGAGATGCGGGTCATCTTCGAGGTGGGCCGTGCCTCGCCGGCCTTCCGCTCGATCTTCGCGACGAATGTCGGCATCGGCAGTCAGGCCATCGTGATCGACGGCAGCGATGAGCAGAAGCAGCGCTATCTGCCAAAGCTGGCAACAGGCGAGATGATCGGTTCCTTTGCCCTGACCGAGCCGGACGTCGGCTCGGACGCTGCCTCAGTCAAGACGACGGCGCGCCTGGACGGGGATTTCTACGTCCTTAACGGAACCAAGCGCTTCATCACCAACGCGCCCGAGGCAGGCCTGTTTACCGTCATGGCGCGAACCGGAACCGCGGAAGAGGGCGAGGCCGGCGTGACTGCCTTCCTGGTCGAGGCCGGCACCCCCGGCCTGACGGTTGGCAAGCCTGATCGCAAGATGGGCCAGCGCGGCGCGCATACGGCCGATGTCATATTCCAGGACTGCCGCGTCCCGGTTGCCAATATCATCGGCGGCATTCCCGGTCGCGGATTCCGCACCGCGATGAAGGTGCTGGATAAGGGTCGCCTGCACATCGCCGCTGCCTGCACAGGTGCTGCGCAACGTCTGCTGGAAGAGGCTGTGGCCTATGCGACCGAGCGGCAGCAATTCGGAAAGCCGATCTCCAGCTTCCAGCTTGTTCAGGCCATGCTGGCCGATTGCCGGACCGAGATCTTTGCCGCGCGTGCCATGGTCGAAAACGCGGCCCGGCGGCGCGATGCCGGCGAGGTGGTCACTGCTGATGCCGCCTGCTGCAAGTATTTCGCCTCGGAAATGGTGGGGCGCGTCGCGGATCGGGCTGTCCAGATTCACGGCGGCTCGGGCTACATGGCCGATTTCCCGGTCGAACGTTTCTACCGCGATGTCCGGCTTTTCCGGATTTACGAAGGCACCAGCCAGATTCAGCAGCTTGTCATTGCTCGCCACCTGCTGCGCGAAGCCGCAGTTGCGCGCCGCTGAACTGAGAGGAGGGAGGGGATCAGATGCGTTTCAGGAAACCAGAGACTTCTTCGCTTGAAGCGGCCGCAGTTTTCAACAGCGTGGAACTGGCGGACCCGCAGGCCATGCGGGCCTATCAGGAGGCCGCCCTGCGGCGCCAGATGGCCTATCTTGCCAAGAACTCGGATTTCTACCGTCGGCGCTTTGCCGAGGCGGGCCTGAAGTTCGAAGACATCCGGACGGTTGCGGATCTTGCACGCGTTCCGTTCACCACCAAACAGGAATTGCGCGACAGTCTTGCCAAGGTGCGCCCCTTGGGCGAGCACGTCGCCGCAAGGCTCGACGATATCGTCCAGATCCAGGCGTCATCGGGAACGACCGGCAGCCCCTCTTATGTCGGCCTGACCGAGCGTGATGCGGTCGCCTGGCAAGAGATGACCGCCCGCGCGCTTTTCGCCTGCGGCATCCGCCCGGGAGACCTGGTCCTGCACACCTTCTCGATGGGGAAGGGGTTTGTCGGCGGCATCCCGATGTTCCAGGCCGTTCAGTATCTGGGGGCGATCGACATTCCGATCGGCGCGGATGGCGGTGCGGACCGATTGCTTGTCGCGGCCCGCGACCTGCGCCCGCGCTGCATCATCGGAACGCCGAACTTCCTGCTGTATCTGGCCGAGATCGCGCGCACGGTTACGGGCGTTGAAGCCACTGAACTGGGTGTCGAGCGCCTGATCGTCGGCGGTGAGCCGGGGGGTGGCATACCGGCCATACGCGAGGCGCTGGAGTCGCGCTGGAACGCCAAATGCTGCGAGCTCCTGGGCGGGACCGATCTTGGCTGCACCTATTGGGCCGAATCCGACAGCCAGGCCGGTATGCACATGGTCGCGCCCGACCATATCCTTGTCGAACTCATCAATCCGGAAACGGGCGAGCCGATCGACTTCGTCGAAGGGGCGAAGGGCGAGCTGGTCTACACCGCGCTTGCCCGCGAGGCCTCGCCGGTCGTGCGTTTCCGCAGCGGGGACCAGGTCGTCGTCACATCGACCTCGATGGCGGACGGCCGTCCCGGACCGACCATCCGCTGCGTCGGTCGGACCGATGACATGCTGATCGTGCGCGGCGTCAACCTGTTCCCCTCATCGGTGCAGGAGGTTGTCGCGGCGCTGGCGGAAACCAACGGCGTCATGCGGATCGTGGCCGATTTCGAGGGTCACAGCACGCAGGGGAACCTCAAGGTCCTGGTCGAACGGGCACAGGATCGCGATCCGGCGGAAGACGATAGCCTGAAGCAACTGGTCGAGGCGCGGATCCGCAACACACTGGCCGTCAAGGCAGAGGTGCGCGTCGTCCGAACCGACTTCTTTGCCAAGCCCGGTGTCCAGAAAGTGTCGCTGACCCTTCGGGCCATGCCCGATCTGGCCGAGGCGTGACATGGGCCATCAAGGAGACATCGAAGTGCTTTCACACAAGGCCGCCGAGGCCCAAGACGCAGAGCTGAACCGCGCAGCCTATGACGCTTTGACGGAAGATCTGCGCGCCCGTCGCGCCCTTGCCCGCAAGGGCGGCTCTGACATTGCCCGCGCCCGGCACCTGGACAAGGGCAAGATGCTGGTTCGCCAGCGGATCGGCGCGCTGCTTGATCCGGGTTCTCCCTTCCTGGAGCTGGCCGAGCTGGCCGGGGAAGGGTTCTATGGCAAGGACGTTCCCCCAGGGGCGGGGATCGTGACAGGCGTCGGCATGATCTCGGGCCGGGCCTGCATGATCATCGCCAATGACGCGACCGTCAAAGGCGGGACCTATTTCGGCATGACCTGCCGCAAGCATGTCAGGGCACAGAAATTTGCGTGGGAGAACCGTCTTCCCTGTGTGACGCTTGTCGATTCAGGTGGGGCTTTTCTGCCCGATCAGGCCAACATCTTCCCCGATGACGGGCTGTTCGGCTCGATCTTCTACAATCAGGTCGGCATGTCGGCCGATGGCATCGCGCAGATTGCCGTGGTGATGGGCCCTTGCACGGCTGGCGGTGCGTATATTCCGGCGCTTTGCGATGAGGTCGTCATCGTCAAGGGGCAGGGCTACATGTATCTTGGCGGGCCGCAGCTTGTGCAGGCCGCGACCGGCGAACAGGTCGACGCGGAATCCCTTGGCGGTGCCGTCATGCACAGCAGCGTCAGCGGCGTGACCGACCACCTGGCCGAGAACGATGCGCATGCGCTGGCCATCACCCGCAGCATCGTGGCGGAACTGCCCGAGCGTGCCGCACCGCTTCGGCCCCGCGCCATCCCGCGTGCCCCGGCCATGGAGACGTCCAGAATCCGCGAGCTCGTCAATTGCGATCCGCGGCGTCCGAACGATACCCGCGCCATTTTGCGCGGTCTCCTGGACGATGGCGCCCTGCAGGAGTTCAAGGCCGAGTATGGCACCACGCTGATCACCGGGTTCGCCCGGATCGGGGGCTATCAGGTGGGGGTCCTGGCCAGCAACGGCGTGCTGTTCACGGAGTCGGCCAACAAGGCGACGCATTTCATCAACCTCTGCTGCCAGCGAAACATCCCGCTGGTGTTCCTGGCGGACGTTTCAGGCTTCATGGTCGGTCGCGAGGCTGAAACGGCAGGTATCGCCAAGGCCGGTGCTAAGTTCGTCACCGCGATGAGTTCGGCCACCGTGCCGAAATATTCGATCATCATCGGCGGCTCCTATGGCGCCGGCAACCTGGCGATGTGCGGCCGCGCGTTCAAGCCTACGGCGATGTTCATGTGGCCGAACGGCCGGGCCGCGATCATGGGGCCGGAGCAGGCCGCCACGACGCTGTCCCTGGTCAAGCGGCAGGCGCTGGAGCGCGCCGGAGAGACCTGGACCGCGGAAGCCGAAAAAGCCTTCAAGGACCCGATCCGGCAGGAATACGAAACCTTCGCGAGTGCCAAGAACTTCGCGCGCAACCTCTGGGTCGATGGGGTGATCGAGCCCGAGGAAACGCGCGACGTTCTGACCCTGCTGCTGGAGCTCTCCGCATCTGTTCCAGCGCCGGAAACCCGCTTTGGCGTGTTCCGCGTGTGATTTTGGAAAGGAACTGACGTGTTCAGAAAGATCCTGATTGCAAACCGTGGCGAGATCGCCTGCCGGATCGCGCGGACCTGCCGTCGTCTTGGCATTGAAGTGGCGACCGTTCACTCCGAGGCGGACCGGGACGCGCAGCATGTGCGCGAAATCGGCGAATCCGTCCTGATCGGCAAGGCATCTGCCACTTCCAGCTACTTGCGGATCGACCGCATCATCGAAGCCGCCCGTCAGGTCGGCGCGGATGCAGTCCATCCCGGCTATGGCTTTCTGGCCGAGAATGCGGAGTTCGCCGCGGCTCTCGAGGCGGCCGGAATTGCCTTCATAGGCCCCTCTGCCGATGTCCTTGCCCGTTTCGGGGACAAGGCCGCAGCAAAGGCCGAGGCTGTCGCTGCAGGTGTGCCGGTGATCGCCGGCACGACCGAGCCCTCGGCCTCTGTGCCCGAACTTGTCGCCGCCGTCGAAGGCATGCGGCTGCCTGTTCTCCTGAAGGCTGCAGCTGGCGGTGGCGGTAAGGGCATGCGCGTCGTCTCGTCGCCCGAGACGCTGGTGGCCGACATCGAGGCCGCAACCCGCGAAGGCCAAAGCTCGTTCGGCAACCCGAACCTGATCGTCGAGCAATATCTGCCCGAGGCGCGTCATATCGAGGTGCAGGTTCTGGGTGACGGGCAGGGCAGGGTGATCCATCTGTTCGACCGCGAATGCAGCCTGCAGCGCCGCCATCAGAAGGTGATCGAGGAAGCCCCCGTCACCAGCCTGCCCGAGGCTCTGCGCCAGTCCATCCTGGATCAGGCCGTGCGCCTGTGCGAGGCGGTCCGCTACCGAGGTCTTGGCACGGTGGAATTCATCGCGCGCGACAACGAAGCCTATTTCCTCGAGGTCAATCCGCGCATTCAGGTCGAGCACCCGGTCACTGAAGAGATCACCGGGCTGGACCTGGTCGAGTTGCAGATCCGCGCAGTCGCCGAGGGTTGTCTGCCGCTGAGCCAGTCCGATGTCTCGTCACGAGGTGTCGCGGTCGAGGCCCGGCTCTATGCCGAAGATCCCGAGACCGATTTCCTGCCCTCGACCGGCCGCATCGAGCAATTGCGGTTGCCCTCGGGGATCCGGGTCGATTCCGGGATCATGCCGGGCATGGTCGTCACGCAGTTCTACGATCCGATGATCGCGAAGCTCATCGCCTGGGGCAGCAATCGGCGCGAGGCCTATGACCGGCTTGCGGCGGCGCTGGGCGAAACCGCTGTGGCCGGCGTCCGCACCAATCTTTCGCTGCTTCGTACGCTTTGCGCTGACGATGACGTCCTTGCCAACGACGTCCATACCGGCTCGATCGCCCCTGTTGTCGCCGATCTTGCCATCACACCCGCCGCAGAGCCTGCAGAGGTCGCAATCGGCGCCGCTCTTTGGTTGCGCGAACAGCGCTCGGGTAAGGTCGGGGCCTGGTCTGGCTGGAACGGGCTGGCGGGCTGGCGCCTTGGCGCCGTTGATGAGGACGGACAAACCGCGCCGGTTCTGCGGTTGATCGATGGCGAGGCCAAGCATCTCGTCTCGTTCGGTGCCGTAACATCGGATGATTGCGTGCCGGTTTTCGTGGACGGTCTTCGCCATGAGGTGCGCATCAATTCCCACGAAGGGTCAACGTCGCTTCTGGTCGAGGTCGAGGGCCGTTCGCTTGTGCTGGATTTCTCTTGCGAGGCAAGCAAGCTCTCCTTCGTCTACGGCACGCGCGACGTCTCCCTGAAGGCCGAGCCTTATCTTTCGGGCATGATCTTGTCTGGTGCATCCGCCGGCGATGCCGAGGTGAAGGCTCCGATGATGGGCCAGATCGTTGCCGTCGATGTCCAGCCCGGACAGCGCGTCGTTGCCGGAGATCGGCTGGTGCTGATGGAATCCATGAAAATGGAGCTGGTCCTGCGCGCCCAGACATCAGGCACGGTGGCTTCCGTCCATTGCGCGGCAGGTGACATGGTCGAGCGTGACCAGCCTGTTGTGATCATCACCGCAGAAGAAGCAGCAGCAGCATGAGCGCGGATCTTCCCAAGCGTATCGAGATCCACGAGGAAGGCCCGCGCGAGGGGTTCCAGTTCGAGCGGGAAATCTTCCCGCTTGCCGACCGGGTCGCCTTTGTCGATGCCCTGACCGAAACCGGCCTGCAGCAGATCCAGGTCGCTTCCTTTGTCAGTCCGAAGGCCGTTCCGCAAATGGCCGATGCGGAAGCTTTCTTTGCGGCGGTCCGCAAGAAGCCGGGCGTCCGCCACACCGGTCTCTGGCTCAACGAGGCGGGGTTCGGCAGGGCGAGACAATGCAGCGGCATCGATCTGGTCGGCTCCCTCTACCTCTACACGACGGATGCGTTCAGCCAGCGAAACAATGGCTGCACCGCCGCCGAGATGCGGCAGCGTCAAGAAAGCTGGATCGACAGATATGACGCGCTGGGGATCGAGATCGAAGCGGTTTACATCATGACCGTCTTCGGCTGCGCGTTGCAGGGCGAGGTTCCGCTCTCGGCGCTGGACGAAAACCTGGACTGGATTGCCCGTCAGTTCAGCGACAAAGGTCGAACCCTGCCGGCGATCTATCTGGCCGATACCGTTGGCTGGGCCGTGCCGACCATGATCGAAAGCCGCATCGGCCGCGTGCGTGAACGTTTTCCCGACGCCCGGATCGGGCTGCACCTTCACGATACGCGAGGCGTCGGCATAGCCAACTTCCTGGCGGCGCTGCGCATGGGCGTCGACCTTTACGATTCCTCGGTCGCGGGGCTGGGCGGCTGTCCGTTTGCCGGACATTCGCACGGCGCTGCCGCTGGCAATGTCTGCACCGAGGACATGGTTTACATGGCGCATGAGATGGGGATCGAGACCGGGATCAATCTCGAACTGCTGATCGAAGCCGCACGCATGGCCGAGCGGATGATCGGTCGCACGCTGGCCGGACGCCTGATGCACGCCGGTCTGCCCCGCCGTGTGACCAACTGACGAGGAGGAACAGGATGCAATACGAGGATATTCTCTATGCCGAGAAGGATGGCGTCGCGACCATCACGATCAACCGGCCCGACAAATACAATGCGTTTCGCCCGCAGACCTGCGAAGAGCTGATTCATGCCTTCAACAGGGCGGGCTGGGACAAGAAGATCGGCGTCATCGTCCTGACCGGCGCAGGCGACAAGGCCTTCTGCACAGGCGGCGACCAGTCCGTTCATGACGGGCAATATGGCGGCCGTGGCACCGTGGGGGTTCCGGTCGAGGATCTGCAGACGATCATCCGCGACGTGCCGAAGCCCGTCATCGCCAAGGTGCGTGGCTTCGCCGTGGGCGGCGGCAACGTCCTGTGCACGGTTTGCGATTTCACCATCGCGGCCGAAAGCGCCCAGTTTGGTCAGGTCGGCCCGAAGGTCGGCTCGGTCGATCCCGGCTTCGGCACGGCCTATCTCGCCCGTGTCGTGGGCGAGAAGAAGGCGCGCGAAATCTGGTATCTGTGCCGCCGCTACAAGGCGAGGGACGCCCTCGCCATGGGCCTTGTCAATGCCGTCGTCCCCGATGACGAGCTTGACGCAGAGGTGGATCGCTGGTGCGCCGAGATCATGGAAAAATCGCCCACCGCGATTGCCATCGCCAAGCGCAGCTTCAACGTCGACACCGAACATCAGCGGGGCATTGGGGGGCTCGGGATGTATGCGGTGAGCCTTTACTACGACACCGAAGAGAGCAAGGAAGGCGGGCGCGCCTTCAAGGAAAAGCGGAAGCCGGATTTCAGGAAATTCAGCCGCTGATCCTGCATTCGACGTGCCGAAGGCTTGAGGCCGGCACACTGCGATCTGTGCAGCTTGCGGTTCAGAATGGTCCGTTGCGGGCAGCCGATGGCTGCCCGGAAGCGTCGTCGTTTTTCCAGGCGGCATTCTGGGACCCAGATGCAGTCTAAAGCGTCTGGAACGAAGAAGTTTAAAAACGGACCTCCGTTTGTATTGACAGGTTTTTGAAGCGAATCTTATAGTCACTCCGAGGAGAGTGGCATTGTGGCGCCGCGTATCGCCGACGCCTGAAAGGGGGAGGGATGTTGGAGGTCGAGAATCTCCAGGTTGTCTACGGGAACTCTATCGAAGCTCTGCGAAATGCTTCCTTCCAGGTTGGAAAGGGATCAATCACCGCGCTTCTGGGGTCCAATGGCGCCGGGAAAAGTACGATCCTGAAGTCGATATCGGGGGTGCTCTATCCCGAGGATGGCAAGATCAGAAGTGGCGGGCTCAGCTTTGAAGGTCTGGATCTGACCAACCTCATGCCAAACGAAATCGTCCGCCTCGGGATTGCCCATGTCCCCGAAGGCCGGCGGTTGTTCATCGAACTGACCGTTGAGGAAAACCTTATTGTCGGCGGGTACACCCGGTCCCGCGCTGAAAACGCCGCGACGATCGAGGAGATCTATACCCTTTTTCCGCGGCTGAAGGAAAAGCGCTCGGCGGTTTCAGGCTATTTGTCCGGCGGCGAGCAGCAGATGGTCGCCATCGGCCGCGCGCTGATGAAGCGGCCAAGGCTACTCATGCTGGACGAACCGTCCTTGGGCATCGCGCCGATCATTGTTGCCGATATCTACCAGGGCATCCGCGAGCTGAACTCAAAGCTTGGCCTGACGGTCCTGCTGGTCGAACAGGATGCCTCGCTGGCGCTGAAGGCGGCTCAATACGCCTATGTGATGGAGAACGGCCGGGTCGTTCTGGACGGCACCCCCGAGGCGCTTTCCCAGAACGAGGACGTTCGCGAGTTCTACCTTGGGGTGGGCGAGCGCGGAGATCGCCGCAGCATGCGCGAGGTCAAACACTATCGGCGTCGCAAGCGGTGGCTCTCATGACGACATTTCTCGAAGTAAAGAATCTCGCCAAGAGTTTTGGCGGCGTGCAGGCGGTCAAGGACGTGTCCTTCACCGTCGAACGTGGAAGCATCTGCAGCGTCATCGGCCCCAACGGCGCGGGCAAGACCACGGTCTTCAACATGATCAGCGGCATCGTGAAGCCCACCTTGGGTTCGGTCCTGCTTGAAGGCCAGGAACTGACGCGCAAGCATGTCTATGACATGTCGCGATTGGGGGTCGGCCGCACGTTCCAGAACCTGGCGGTGTTCAAGCATGCAACCGTCGTGGACAACATCCTTGTCGGCATGCACACGCAGCTGAAAAGCGGTCCCGTCGCTGCGGCACTGTTTTGGGGAAAGACCCGCTCCGAAGAGATCGCGGCACGCAAGCGGGTCGAGGATATCATTGATTTCCTTGGCATCCAGCATGTTCGCGACATGCCGGTCGGTGTCCTTTCCTACGGCATGCAGAAGCGGGTCGAACTTGGCCGGGCGCTGGCAACCAATCCGCGCCTGCTTTTGCTGGACGAAATGGTCTCGGGCATGAACCAGGAAGAGACCGAGGATGTCGCCCGGTTCATCCTCGATATCCGTGACGAGCTGGGAACGACAGTCATCATGGTCGAGCACGACCTCGGCATCGTGACCGACATCTCGGACAAGGTGGTGGTCCTCGATTTCGGGCGCAAGATCGCCGAGGGCTCGCCTGACGAAGTTTTCCAGAATGCGGCAGTGATTGCTGCCTACATGGGCGGCGCCCGGGAGGATGCGGCATGAGCACATTGCCGTTCGATCTCAAAAAGGGTGAGGCGACTCTTCCCCAGCTTCTGTTGCATTGGGCCGAGGTCCAGCCAGACAGGCTTGCACTGCGCGAGAAAGATCTGGGTATCTGGCAGCGCGTCACCTGGCGCAAATATGCCGACAATGTCCGCCATTTCGCCGCTGCGCTGGAAAGCCTGGGCTTCAAGTCCGGGGACCGGCTCGCGATCGCGGGCGAAGGCAATCCCGAATGGCTCTATGCCGACCTTGCCACCCAGGCGCTGGGCGGCTGCTGCGTGGGGCTTTATCCGACCAGTCCCTGGCAGGAACTGACCTATATCCTGCAGCATTCGAAAGCCAAGGTGGTCGTCTGCGCAGATCAGGAGCAGACGGACAAGATATTTGACGCGCTGACCTACGACTCGTTGCCCGATCTTGAGTGGATCGTCTGCGTCGATCCGCGCGGCATGCGGAATTATACGCATGAAAAGCTGGTCATGTTCGACGAACTGCTGGCAAGGGGCGCCAAGGCGGATAGTCCGGCTGCAGCCAAGGCCTTCTCGGACAAGGTGAAGGCGCTGCGTCCGGATGACAGGGCGATCATCGTCTATACCTCGGGAACGACGGGCAAGCCCAAAGGCGCGCTGATCTCGCATCGCAACATGGTGGTCTCGGCATCTGGGGTGCTGAGAGGCCATGGCTATTCGGGCTCGGATCACGAGGTCGTCTGCTATCTGCCGCTTTGCCATGTCGCCGAGCGATCCTACTCGACGGTGATGCAGCTATGTCAGGGATCGGTCATCAACTTCGCGGAATCCGTGGATACCGTCACCTCCGATCTGCGCGAGATCGCACCCACGCTTTTCCTGGGTGTGCCGCGGATCTGGGAAAAGATGCAGCAGACGATCATGATCAAGCTGCGGGAATCCTATTCGATCAACCGCAAGATCCTGGACCGCGCCTTCGCCTTCGCGACGGCGGTTGCGCGCAAGGAAATCACGCCTGGCGAAAAGCCTAGCGCGGGCGAAAAGGCCCTGCTTGGCCTGATGCGCTTGACCATCTTCCGCAACTTGCGGCGCTATACCGGACTTCACCGCTGCCAGTCGTGCTTCTGCGGCGCGGCCTCTGTCTCGCCCGAGGTGCTGTTGTTCTTCCGGGCAATTGGGCTACCGATCTACCAGGTCTATGGCATGACCGAGACCGCCGCTGTCGCGATCCAGCAGGTTCCGGGCCGCGAGACCTTCGGCTGCGTCGGCGTCCCGATCGAGGGGGTCGAAATCCAGGTTGCCGAAGATGGCGAGCTGCTCATGCGTGGCGGCAGCGTCTTCCAGGGCTATCTCGACGCGCCCGAAGCCACGGCAGCGGCCTTCAACGACGGCTGGCTGATGTCGGGCGACATCGCGCGGATGGTCAACGGAGAGGTGCAGATCGTCGACCGCAAGAAGGATCTGATCGTGACCTCGGGCGGCAAGAACATCTCGCCATCCGAAGTCGAGAACGCGCTGAAAGACAGCACCTATATCCGCGAGGCCATTGTCGTGGGCGACGGGCGCAACTTCGTTTCGGCCCTGATCCAGATCGACCACGATACGGTTGCGAAATGGGCGCAGGAGAAGGAGCTGTCCTTCACGACCTTCAAGAGCCTGAACAACCTGGCGGAAGTGCGGGCATTGATCGATGCCGAGGTCAAGCAGGCGAATGAACGCTTCGCCCGCGTCTCGCATGTGCGCAAGTTCGTGCTGCTCGACAAAGAGCTCGACCACGACGACGGCGAACTGACCGCCACCATGAAGGTCCGCCGCAAGGCCATCGAAGCCAAATATGTGACGGAAATTCAGTCGATATACGGAGCCTCGGCATGACTTATCTGTTCGCCCTGACAGCTGCGGGGCTGGCCACCGGAGCCATTTATGGTCTGGTCGCCATCGGCTTCGCCATCGTCTTCAAGGCCACGCGCGTCATCAACTTTGCCCAGGGCGAGATGATGATGCTGAACTCCTACCTCGCATACACCATCGCCGTGCACAGCGGCGTCGGCTTCTGGGCGCTGGTTCCGCTCGTGATCATGACCTCGATTCTGGTCGGTCTCGTGATCGAATTCCTGCTGATCCGGCCGATGATCGGTGAATCCCCGATCTCCATCGTCATGATGACCGTTGGTCTTGCGGTCTGCCTGCGTTCGCTGGTCGTCCTGATCTGGGGCTCCGAGCCGCTTGTCCTGCCGGTCTCGCCGGGAGACGCGGTCATCAAGCTTGGCGGATTGCGCTTCTACTCGACGCAGCTGATCGCCATTGCCTGCCTTGCACTGGTGGTGATCGGCTTCTTCATCTTCTACCGCCACACCCGTGCCGGCCTCGCCATGCGGGCAGCCTCGAGCAACGAGACGGTCGCCCTGCTGATGGGGATCGACGTCCGACGTATCTATGCGCTGGCCTGGGTGCTTGCCGCTGTCACCGGCGGGCTGGCTGGACTGCTGATCTCGACCATCTACGAGCTTGGCCCCGATATGTATGCCTTCGGTCTGCGTGCCTTCCCGGCCGTGATCCTCGGAGGTCTGGATTCGGCAATCGGCTCCGCCGTTTCGGGCGTGATCGTCGGCATCCTCGAGAACCTGGGCGAAGGATACATCGGCAAGGGCATCAAGGAAGTCGCCGGCTTCATCGTCATCCTGATCGTCCTGATGGTTCGGCCCTATGGGTTGTTTGGAACTCGCGAAGTGGAACGCGTCTGATGCAAGCTAGACATTTCAAGGAAACCTATTCCGAGCTGCTTAGCTTGACCGATTCCGTGCCCGAAAGGGTGTGGACCGGGATCCTGATTGCCGGTTGTCTCGCTCTGCCATGGGTGGTGGGCAGCTACTCGCTCAGCTTCGCTACCCTGTCGCTGGTGATGATCGTCGGCGTGCTTGGACTGAACCTGCTGACCGGGGTTTGCGGACTTATCTCGCTTGGTCATGCCGGCTTCATGGCGGTCGGCGCGTATGGCGCAGGTATCGCGGCGGCCGATTACGGCCTATCGATCCTGCCGTCCATGCTGATTGGCGGACTGATCGCGGCGGCATCTTCACTGTTGGTGGGTATTCCGTCGCTGCGCCTGAAGGGGCTCTACCTTGCCATCACCACGCTGGCCTTCACGGTCATCTCGACGCATGTCATCCTGAATACGCCCGAGATCACCCGCGGATCGACCGGCCTCTTCCTGCCCGAGCCGAATTTCTTCGGTTATGAACTGAACACGCCGCAGAAATACTACCTGTTCTGCCTGGCGACCTGCGTCCTGTTCGTTCTGGCGACGCTGAACATCATGCGCTCACGCGTGGGGCGCGCCTTCATCGCCATTCGCGAACAAGACATCGCCGCCGAGATGATGGGCATCAATCTGAGGCGCTACAAGCTGCTGGCCTTCGCGATTTCCGCCTTCTACACGGGCGTATCCGGGGCGCTCTTCGCCTATCACATCCGTTACATCAACGTGGACACCTTCGGCCTGACGCTCAGCATCGAGGCCCTGGGCATGATCATCGTCGGCGGCCTCGGGTCGATTGCCGGAGCGATCATCGGCGCCATCTTCATGACGCTGCTGCCGGAAGCGGTGCGCATGTTCTTCGAGCTTTTTGCAACGCAGCTGAACGGTCTTTTCGCGACCCGCGCCCTGGAACTCCGGGGGCTGATCTACGGCGCCATCATCATTCTCATTCTGCGCTTCCAGCCCGAGGGGCTGATCAAGATCTGGCGCGAATGCAGACGCATCTGGGGAAACTGGCCGTTCCGGTACTGAGAACGGCAGTAAAATGGAGGAAACCATGAAGACATCACGACTTGCACTTTCATTGGCTGCTGCCCTGTCGCTAATTGCAGGCGCAGGCAACGCCGCCGAGCCGGGCATCTCGGATACCGAGATCCTGATCGGTGAGATCCTGCCGCTGTCCGGTCCCGGCAGCTTTGCAGGCGAGGCGCATTACCTTGGCACGAAGATCGCCCTGGCTCAGGCCAACGAAGCGGGTGGCGTCGCCGGCCGCAAGGTGGTCTCGATCACCGAGGATGACGGCTATGTGCCCGCCCGGGCATTCCAGGCAGCGCAGAAGCTCCTGAATGTCGACAACGTCTTTGCAATCACCGGGACGTCTGGAACCAGCCATCTTCTGGGGATGATGCCGCTGCTGATCGAAAAGAACGTGTTGACCATGGTTTCGATCAACACGTCCGAAGCCGCCTATGATCCGGTCAAGCGCAACATCTTTGCAGTCGGTACCAGCTACAACCACGTGGTCTATCGCATGATGCGTCATGCCATCGAGGATCTGGGCAAGAAGGGCGGCCGCTTCGGGATCATCTATCAAGAGGACGATTTCGGGGCGAACGTGAAGGCCGGCTATGAACGCGCCGTCAAGGATTTCGGCCTGACGAATGCGATCGAAATCCCCTTCAAGCGCGGCCAGAAGGATTTCTCGGCCGAAATGCTGCGCGTGGCCAGCGAGGATATCGATTTCCTCGTGTCCGGCGGGATCGTTTCCGAAAACGTTGCGGTGATGAAGGAGTCGCGCAAGCTTGGCCTCGACGATATGACCATCGGGACGGTCTGGACCGCGCATCTTCCCATCGTTCAGCAACTGGCTGGGGATGCCGGCAACGGTTACCTCACGGCTGACTACGTCGCGGCGGTCAATGAGCCGGAAGCTGCTCCGTTCATGGAACTGGCGAAGAAATATCTGTCCGAAGAAGAGTTGAAGAAGGTCAACCGCTATTCGATGACCTCCTACACAGGGGCGACGGTTCTGGTTCAGGCAATGCGCAAATGCGAAGCTGATCTGACGCGCGAATGCGTGATCGGAAAGCTGGAAAGCGGCGAACCCTATGACGTGGGCACGATCATCGAGCCGCTGACCTTTACGCCTGATCGGCATTTCTCGAATTCGATGCCGCGCGTGCTGAAGAGTGATCCGGCGAATGGCGGTTTCACCCGCGTAACCAAGGACTAAACGGGGCGGGCAGCAATCGATTGGGCGATTGCTGCCCTCTCAAGCTTGGTTTTCGCCACGATCTCGAATATCCAAAGGAGTCTGAAACTGTCGATGATGACCTGGGGTAAGTGCAATGGCTAGAACAGCTGGCTCGGATGGCGCCAAAACCATGGAGGCTATTCGGAAAGCTGGAATCAAGCGGATCTACCGCGAAGGTTTCGAAGGGATGAAACTTCGCAGCCTGGCCAGTGATGTCGGTATTCAGGCAGGATCCCTCTATAATTACATCCGCCACAAGCAGGAGTTCCTGTACCTCCTTCTCAAGTCCATCATGGAGGAGTTGCATGAAGAACTCGACCAGGAGCTTGAAGGCGTCGATGATCCGCTTGAGGCGCTGAAGCGCTTCACCCGCTTCCATCTTCGCTGGCACACGGCGCGGAAGGAAGAAGTGTTCATCGGGAACATGGAGCTTCGCAGTCTTACAAAGCCGCACTATGCCGAGGTCGTGGCCCTGCGACGGAAATATGAGAACCGGCTGCGCGACATTCTGATCGAGGGAGATGCGCGGGGAATCTGGTCCGTGCCTGATCCGCAGCTCACGACCTTTGCTCTGATTGCTGCATTGACCGGGGTCTGCACATGGTACAAGCCGCGCGGCCGTCTTGGTGGCAATGAAATACTCGAGATCTATACGCAGATCGTATTGCGCGCGGTCGGCCTGAAAGACGCCGACTAGGCTCGGGATATCGGCAGAGGGCAGCCGCCCACCGTTCGCCGATCCTTCAATGATTACCGTCCAGACAACCTGCCTTGTGCGGGGTGGTGTGCCGTGCCTGCGGCACGCGATGCCACCCGACATTGCAAGGTCAAGGAGAAACAGAATGACCTCAGCCTGGCTTGTCGATGGCCTGCGCACGCCTTTCGGCCGTTACGGCGGCACCCTTGCATCGGTCCGGGCCGATGACCTTGCAGCCATGCCCATTGCCGCACTGATGGCGCGCCATCCCGGACTGGATCCGGCGCTGATCGACGACGTCATCCTGGGTTGCGTCAATCAAGCCGGCGAGGATAATCGCAATGTCGCTCGCATGGCGGCTCTTCTTGCGGGACTTCCGGTCAGTGTGCCGGGCGTGACGCTCAACCGTCTTTGCGGCTCGGGGCTCGATGCCGTGGGGGCTGCTGCGCGCGCGATCCGCTGCGGCGAGGCAGGTCTGATCATCGCCGGCGGGGTCGAACACATGACACGCTCGCCCTTCGTCATGCCCAAGGCCGAGGCCGCATTTTCCCGAAGTGGCGAAATTCATGACACGACGATCGGCTGGCGCTTCGTCAATCCGAAGATGCAGGCGGCATTCGGCGTAGACTCGATGCCCGAGACGGCCGACAATGTCGCCGAGACCTTCGGAATCTCGCGGGAGGATCAGGATGCTTTTGCGCTGCGCAGCCAGCAGCGTTGGGATGCTGCACATGCCGCCGGGCGATTTGCCGACGAAATCGCGCCGGTCCAAATTCCCCGCCGCAAGGACGCATCTCTAGTGTTCGATACGGACGAGCATCCTCGTCGCGACACCTCGGCCGAGCAGCTCGCCAAGCTGCGGCCGATCAACGGCGCCGGCAAAAGCGTCACCGCAGGCAATGCCTCGGGGGTGAATGACGGGGCAGCTGCGCTGCTGATTGCCTCGGATGCGACTGTCAAGGCACAGGGGCTGTCGCCGCGTGCAAGGGTAGTCGGAATGGCTGTTGCCGGGATCGAACCGCGCATCATGGGATATGGTCCAGTGCCTGCGGTGAAGAAGCTGCTGGCGCAGACCGGGCTCGGCATCGAACAGATGGATGTGGTCGAACTGAACGAGGCCTTCGCGGCCCAGGGGCTGGCGGTCCTGCGTGGGCTTGGTCTGCCTGATGATGCCGAGCATGTGAACCCGAATGGTGGTGCCATCGCCATCGGCCATCCGCTTGGCGCCTCGGGTGCGCGGCTTGCGCTGACCGCTGCGCTTGAACTCGAGCGCCGCTCAGGCCGCTACGCACTGTGCACGATGTGCATCGGCGTCGGCCAGGGCATCGCGTTGATCCTGGAAAGGGTGTGATATGCCCTCTCGGGAAGAAACGGTCAGACTGGAACGTCACGGTCCAGTTGCGCTGGTCACGATCGACAACCCGCCGGTTAACGCGCTCGGCCGGGCCGTGCGGCAACGCCTCTGGGATTTGACAGCGGAAATCGAGGCCGACAGCGCGATCCGTGCTGTCGTCGTGACCGGATGCGGCAGGTTGTTTGTCGGCGGCGCTGATATCGCGGAATTCGACCTGCCCCCTGCGCCGCCGCATTTGCCCGATGTGCTTGCCCGTATCGAAGGCTCGGCCAAGCCCTGGATCGCCGCCGTGAATGGCGCCGCGCTTGGCGGCGGGCTTGAGCTGGCGCTAGCATGTCACCATCGGCTGGCCGCACCCGCCACGACCTTCGCCCTGCCCGAGGTGCGGCTTGGCGTCATTCCCGGTGCGGGCGGCACGCAAAGGCTGCCCCGGCTGGTCGGGATCGCGGCAGCTCTATCGGTCATTGTCGAGCAGGAGCAGCTTTCAGCCACACGTGCGCTGGAACTGGGGCTGGTGGAGCAGATCATTGACGGATCCCTGATCCAGGGCGCGCTTGCCTTTGCCGTCGATGCCGCGCAGTCGGAGCTGCCTTCGCCCGCATCCACCCGCCCGCTTGCCGATCCGGGCGACGATTTCTGGATCGCTGCCGAAGCCCGGACCCGCAAATCCGCCCGCGGCGCTGCGGCCCCGCTTGCCGCGTTTGCGGCAGTACGCACAGGCGCTTTGTCAGGCTTCGCCGCGGGTCTTGCAGCCGAGCGGGAGAGCTTCCTTCGACTTCGGGCCTCGGAAGAGGCAGCTGCCTTGCGGCATCTGTTCTTTGCCGAACGCGCCGCTCCGCGCCCCGCCGCCCTACGCGGTGTCACGCCGCGCCATGTCGCGCGCGTGGGCGTCGTCGGCGGCGGTACGATGGGGGTCGGTATCGCGGCGGCCATGCGCAATGCCGGGCTTGAGGTCTGCCTTTCGGAACGCGATGGGGAAAGCCTTGAACGCGGCATGTCGAAACTGAAAGCGATCTTCGAGGCTCAGGTCAGGCGCGGCCAGCATTCGCAGGCCGAGGCCGAAAGCCGTCTTGTCGGCGTGACGGCCCATATAGGGCTGGAAGGTCTGGCCGATTGCGATCTGGTCATCGAGGCTGTCTTCGAGGATCTGGCAGTCAAGCGCGCTGTATTCGCCGATCTCGGACGGATCTGCCGCCCCGACGCCATTCTGGCGACCAATACCTCCTATATCGACCCGCGCCAGATTGCCGAAGGACTGCCCGATCTCACCCGGTTCATAGGGCTGCATTTCTTCAGCCCGGCCCAGATCATGAAGCTTCTGGAGGTCATTCCGCTGCCGGAGACGGTACCCGAGGTGTTGGCTGCAGCCTTCAGGCTTGCCTCGCTTCTGGCGAAGGTGCCGGTGCTTGCCGGCATATGCGATGGGTTCATCGGCAACCGCATCCTCAAGCACTATCGTGCCGAAGCTGAAGCCATGCTTCGCGAAGGCGTCGCATTCAGCGATATCGACGCTGCGATGCGCGGCTTTGGCTATGGGATGGGGCCGTTCGAGATGCAGGATCTGGCGGGTCTCGACATCGCATTCATGAATCGCGAGGCTGCGCGTGCGCGTGGAGAGGACGTGCCCGAAAACCCAGGCGACATTCTTGTCCGAGCGGGCCGCCTGGGTCAGAAATCAGGCGGTGGCTGGTATGATTACGCACCCGGAGACCACAAACCGCGGCATTCCGAGGCAACGGTTGCGCTGATTGCACCCATCTCCGGCCCGGCGAAGGCCTTGTCGTCCGAACAGATCGTGCAGCGGCTGGTGGGAGCGATGGCGGATGAGGGTCGCAAAATCCTCAGTCAGGGGATTGCCACCGACCCAGACGCGATCGATCTGGTCGAGGTCCACGGTTACGGTTTCCCCCGGACCAAGGGCGGTCCCATGTTCCTTGCTGCCCGCAAGGGGCGAGTACTCAATTTGTAACGGGTGTGCTGACAATCAGGCGATCCAAGGCTACACCGAGCGGAAAATAGCGTGCGAGGTGCGGCGCCGAAGAGCGTCTCCCGAACGCGCATCGCCGGGACACGGCCATCTGTGACCGCGCCGCGACAGGACCACGATCGAATGCTGGCTGAACTCTATGTGCCGGGCAATAGTCCGCTTCACCGGACACCGCCTCAATATATGATCTTCGGACTAGTCGTGTTCTGCACGCTGCTGTTTTTCTTCAGCGAATGGGGCGTACTTGCTGCCGCGACCGTCCTGGTTCTCGCCGCCTACATGGTCGCCGGTCTGCGGCTGCGCCACGCCGTGGCCGCTCTCCGGCCCGTGCTTTGGGTTCTGGCATTCATCTTCGCGATCCATGTGCTCACGACCGACCTCACGCAGGCGGCATTCGTGGTTGCCCGCTTCATGGTGATGATCCTTGCGGCCTCGGTCGTGACGCTCACCACCCGCACCAGCGAGTTCGTCGACGGCATTCGGGCGATGCTGAAATACGCACCGTCATGGGTCCCGACTGACCGCATTGCGCTGGCGATCGCGCTCACGATCCGCTTCATTCCGTCTGTGCGCACGACGCTCGCCGAGGTTCGGATGGCGCAGAAGGCCCGAGGCCTGGAGCGGAACCTCACAGCGACCCTCGTGCCGCTGGTCGTGCGAACACTGAAGACCGCGGATCAGGTGTCCGAGGCTTTGGAAGCACGCTCGCCCGGCAAACTCTGAGACACAGGGCCTGTTCTACATCTGCGAACGTGCGACGTAGTCCGCTATCACTGCGGCCGGCGAGCCGTCGCCGACGAGGGTGCCGTCCTCGAAGTGCAGGACGCGGTCGAAATCCGCGATCAGGTCGAGATCGTGCGATACCATGACCACATGCTCGTCGAGCTCTGCGATGGTCTTCATGAACAGGTTCTTGTTGCGAAGGTCGAGCAGCGTCGTCGGTTCGTCAAAGACGATCAGCTGTGGTTTCATGACCAAAACGCCCGCCAGCGCGATCAGCTGACGTTCGCCACCGCTCAACTGGTGCGTGAAGCGATCGCGCAGATGGGCGATGTCAAACCGGGCCAGGACCTCGTCGAGGCGTTCTCGGATAAGCGGCGCCGGAAGTTTCAAGTTTTTCAGGCCGAACTCCAGGTCTTCCTGAACGATCGGGTAGACGATCTGGTTCTCCGGATTCTGGAAGACGAAGCCGACGTGCCGCCGTAACTTTCCGCCTTCCGGATCGCTGTCCCATGTGACCGTACCGGTGGTCGGCTTTTCCAGGCCATTGAAGAGGCGCGCGAACGTGCTCTTGCCGGAGCCGTTGCGGCCAATGATTCCTACCCGCCGTTCGGTGACGCCAAGGTTGATATCTCCGAGCACGCATCGACCGGACTTCTGAACGGATACATCTGAGAAGGTAATCATGCGGCTCGGCGGTGCTCCGACGACGTCAAACGTGGGCCGCCGGCACGATGATCGGATAGGAGCGCTTTACGGTCACGATCACCACGGCAGCGATGTAGCACTTGATGAGGTCGCCGATCAAAAAGGGCAGCGAGCCAATGAAGGCTGCCGACATTGAAATCTCCGAGACCGCCGCGCTCCAGGGAATGCCGATGGCATAGAGAACCACGATCCCGCCGACCGCGCAGATCACAAAGGCCTTGAGCGTATTGAGGCCACCCCAGAAGCGTTCGACGAGAAATCCGATGACAAGTGCGGCAAATACCCAGCCGGCCATATAGCCTGCAGTCGGCCCGAGGAAGACCGCGATACCGCCGCGCCCACCCGACAGGAGCGGCAGGCCCATGGCGACGAGGGCAAGGAATAGCACGATCGAGAGCGCGCCGCGGCGAGCGCCGAGAACGCCGCCGGCCAGCATCACGCCGAGCGATTGCGCCGTCACCGGCACGCCGACAACCGGCAGGACGATAGGCGGAAATACGGCCAGAGCAGCCATGATTGCGGCAAACAGTGAAATGAGGACGACGTCGCGCACTTCGGGTTCTCTCGTTGAAACGGAACGCGTGTTCGGATGCACGTAAAACGGTTCTGTTGCAACGGTTGAATTGAAGCGGAGTGGGCTGAATGCCGGGTTGATCACGCGGCTAGAATTTTGAACGGCTCGATGCGATCTCACTGGCGCTGACGTCAGCAGGCCTGTGCCGCCAAAACGATTGGGGAACGGCATGCTGGGATGAAATCGGCCTCGGCGTTTTGGCGCGGCCATGATTGGCCGCGCCAGAACTTTTCATGCTGGATCAGGCGAGGTCGAAGCGATCGGCGTTCATCACCTTGGTCCACGCCGCCACGAAGTCCCTAGCGAACTTCTGCTGCGCATCCGCGGAGCCGTAGACCTCCGCGAGAGCGCGAAGCTGGGAGTGCGAGCCGAAGATCAGATCGGCGCGAGTGGCGGTCCACTTCACCTCGTTCGTGTTCCTGTCGCGCCCTTCGAACACGTCCTTGACCTCCGAGACGGCCTTCCACTCCGTGCCCATGTCGAGCAGGTTGACGAAGAAGTCGTTGGTCAGCGTGGATGGCCGCGCGGTGAACACGCCGTGAGCGGAGTCCCCGGCATTCGCGCCGAGCACGCGCAGGCCACCGACCAGCACCGTCATTTCGGGTGCCGTCAGCGTCAGCAACTGCGCCCGGTCTACCAGCGCCTCCTCAGGCGACTGGCGCAGCCCGCCGCGAAGATAGTTGCGGAAACCGTCGGCGACCGGTTCGAGCGGCGCGAAGGAGTCGACGTCGGTCTGTTCCTGCGAGGCGTCCATGCGGCCGGGCGCGAAGGGCACCTTCACGTCCTGCCCGGCATCCTTCGCGGCCTTTTCGACCGCAGCGGCGCCGCCGAGAACGATCAGGTCGGCAAGCGAGATCTTCTTGTTGCCGGACTGCGCAGCGTTGAACTCCTTCTGGATCGCTTCGAGCTTCTCGAGAACCGACGCGAGCTGGGCGGGCTGGTTGACGGCCCAGTCCTTTTGCGGCGCCAGACGAATGCGCGCACCGTTGGCACCGCCGCGCTTGTCGGATCCGCGGAACGTCGAGGCCGAAGCCCAGGCCGTCGAGACCAGCTGCGACACCGATGGCACGGCAGCGAGGATCTTGGCCTTGAGCGCTGCGATGTCCTGGTCATCGACCAGCACATGATCGACTGCGGGGATCGGATCCTGCCAGATCAGCTGCTCCTTCGGGACGAGCGGGCCGCGGTAGCGGGCGAGCGGACCCATGTCGCGATGCGTCAGCTTGAACCAGGCACGGGCGAAGGCGTCGGCGAACTGGTCGGGGTTCTCCAGGAAGCGGCGGGAGATCTTCCCGTATTCCGGATCAAAGCGCAGGGACAGATCGGTGGTCAGCATGGTCGGCGCGTGACGCTTCGAGGGGTCATGCGCGTCCGGCACCGTGTCGGCACCCATGCCATGCTTCGGAGTCCACTGATGCGCGCCGGCCGGGCTCTTGGTCAGTTCCCACTCGTAGCCGAACAGGTTCCAGAGGAAGTTGTTGCTCCATTTCGTCGGCGTCGTGGTCCAGGTGACCTCCAGCCCGCTGCCGATGGTGTCGCCGCCCTTGCCGGTGCCGAAGCTGTTTTTCCAGCCTAGGCCCTGCATCTCGATATCGGCGGCTTCGGGCTCCGGCCCGACCAGTGCCGCATCGCCTGCGCCATGGGTCTTGCCGAAGGTGTGGCCGCCGGCGATGAGCGCTACGGTCTCTTCGTCGTTCATGGCCATGCGGGCGAAGGTTTCGCGGATGTCGCGGGCCGCTGCGAGCGGATCCGGGTTGCCGTTCGGCCCCTCGGGATTGACGTAGATCAGGCCCATCTGGACGGCGGCGAGCGGGTTGTCGAGATCGCGATCACCGCTGTAGCGCTCGTCGGCCAGCCATTTGCCTTCCGAGCCCCAGTAGATGTCCTCTTCCGGTTCCCAGACGTCAGCGCGTCCGCCGGCGAAACCGAAGGTCTTGAAGCCCATCGATTCCAGCGCGACGTTGCCGGTCAGGATCATAAGGTCGGCCCAGGAAATCTTGCGGCCATATTTCTGCTTGATCGGCCACAAGAGCCGGCGCGCCTTGTCGAGGTTGACGTTGTCCGGCCAGCTGTTGAGAGGCGCGAAGCGCTGCTGGCCGGCTCCTGCACCGCCGCGGCCGTCGCCGATGCGGTAGGTGCCGGCGCTGTGCCATGCCATGCGGATGAACAGCGGTCCATAATGGCCGAAATCGGCCGGCCACCAGTCCTGCGAGTCCGTCATCAGGGCCTTGAGGTCGGCGATCACCGCATTCAGGTCGAGGCTGTCGAATTCCTTGGCGTAGTCGAACGCTTCGCCCATCGGATCGGAGAGGGAGGAGTGCTGGTGCAGTACCTTGAGGTCGAGCTGGTTCGGCCACCAGTCCCGGTTTGTCCTGCCGGCAGTCGTGTGCGCGACCGGGCATTTGCCGCCGCTGGTTTCTGTCTTCGTATCCATTTCAATCTCCGGTCGTGGCTGCGTTGGTTGAACTGCCGGACGAAAGACGTCCGGGCACGGCCTCATGGCCGCACGTGGCTACGTGGAATGTCCCTGCCGCGGGCTCCCCTGAGCGGAAGCGAAACGATGCCGCCGTCGCCCGCCGCCCTGGTGGTCAGGGCATCGGCGATCTCACCGTCACCAGTCTTGATGCCGCGCGATCGGTACATCGGCTCCTCCTTGCCTCCGCCCAAGTTTTGTAGCAAAGGCCGGTCATTAATCAAAGTTGGATTTCCTGATCGCAGCGATAAGATTGCATTATGAAAAACCTGACCCTCAAGCAGCTTCGCTATTTCGAGGCGCTGGCGCGGCACAGCCACTTCGGACGCGCAGCGGATGCCTGTGCGATCTCCCAGCCTGCGATGTCGGTCCAGATCAAGGAACTGGAGGAAACGCTGGGCACCGAGCTCTTCGAAAGAAGCGCCCGGCAGGTCCGGCTGACCAGCTTCGGCGAGGAGTTCGCCCAGCGTGTCCGCGACATCCTGCGCTCGGTGGATGAACTGGAGGATCTGGCACGCGCCTCGCTGGAGCGGCTAGTCGGGCGGTTCAGGATTGGCGTGATCCCGACGGTGGCGCCTTACCTATTGCCCACGATCATCGGCAACCTGACCCGCCTGCATGGTGGTCTCGACATTCATGTGCGCGAGACGCAGACGCAGAAGCTTATCCAGGAACTGGCGGACGGCCGTCTCGACACGGCCATCGTCGCCTTGCCGGTGTCCGAACCATCGCTGACCGAGGTGGCGCTGTTTGAGGAGAATTTCGTGCTTGTCCGGCCGGGCGATGACGAAGGAAAGCCGGTGCCCAGTCGCGAAAAGCTGCGCGAAATGAGGCTGCTTCTGCTGGAGGAGGGGCATTGCTTCCGCGAGCAGGCGCTGTCGTTCTGCAACATGCATTCGGCACGTCCGCGCGAATTGCTTGATGGCAGTTCCCTGTCGACGCTGGTCCAGATGGTTGGCGCCGGGATCGGCGTCACCTTGATTCCGGAAATGGCCGTTGCGGTGGAAACGCGCTCGGCATCGGTTTCACTCGCTCGCTTCAGGAGCCCCCAGCCGTCGCGAACGATCGGAATGATTTGGCGCAAGGCGAGCCCGCTCGCCGAACAGCTCCTGCAGATTTCTGAAGTCGTTCGTCAATCGGCCGACGCCCTGCGTGAGCAGAACAATCCGACGTCGTCGTTGCTCGGATCCGGGAACTGAGGGCGTTTGCCTCTTAACCGACGGCTTCGATCTCGCGGGATTGGGCCGAGATTGCCGTGCCGATAGATGCGACGACGATCAGGCCGATTGCCAGTGCCTGCAGGCCGGTCAACTGCTCGCTTAGGATGGTCAGGCCGACCAGGGCGGCGATCGCGGGTTCAAGGCTCATCAATGTTCCCAGCGAGCGCGCCGGCAGTTTGCGCAGAGCAAACATTTCCAATGTGAAGGGAAGCGCGCTCGACAAGATCGTCATGCCGAGCACCAGCGGCACAAGGCCGATATCCAGCACGAATGTTTCCGTCTGATGAAGACCTATCGGAAGGGCTATGAAGGCTGCGATCGTCATGCCCAGTGCCGTTGTCCGCGCGCCGTGCTGCTGGCCGGCCTTCTTGCCCAGGATGATGTACATAGCCCAGCAGAGCGCGTTGCCCAATGCCCACAGGATGCCGATCGGGTCGAGATGGTGGGTCGCTCCCGCCAGCGGCGTAAGCAGCAACAGGCCGATGGCCGCGATGCTCACCGAGATGAAATCCAACGGCCTGCGCGAGAAGGTTACCGCAACCGCAAGCGGCCCTAGGAAGCCGATGGCAGAGGCGATGCCGAGTGGCAGGCGGCTCACAGCCAGATAGTACATGACGTTCATGCCCGCGAGCGTGATGCCGTAGCCAAGCAGGGCCTGCCAGTTGTTCGGGTTGAGCCGCGCTTTCCAGGCTTTCAGCGTGACGATCAGGATCAAGGCACCCAGGCAAAGCCGCAGGGCGGCCGTTCCCTCGGCGCCAAATATCGCGAACAGCGTCTTGGCGAGCGTGGCACCGACCTGGAAGGAAAGCATCGCAGCCAGGAGCGCTGAAATGGGAACAAGTGTGGACATTTGGAGCCTTCACATGTGAGGCGGATTTGAAGCCGCTCGCAAGCCGAGTAGCTCCCGAACGCGTCCTTTGGTCAGGTCATTTGCGAGCAGTTGGCCGCTCCGCGCCCTCCGGTCTTCGCCTTAATGTTGCGTTGGCGGGAACGACGGATGTTTCGTCGTTTCCCGCGTCTGCCGAAGCGAAGACCGTTCCATATGCGGACGGCTCAGTAGAAATAGGGCGACTTGGTCAGCACCTCGTTTTGATCCTGGCCAATGATGATGATGTCCTCGACGAAGGCCGAGCCAATACCCGCTGTGGACAGGAAAGCTTCGACGCCGAAGACCATGTTCTCGCGCACGATGTCGTCGGGCAGCGACATGACGGTCGATATGCGCGGCTGTTCGAAGGAAAGGCCGATTCCGTGGCCAAAAAACGGGAAGTTCTTCATGATGGGCGAGACTTCGCCGCCGAATTCGGACGTCAGGCGATCGCCCTCGGCGGCGACGTCAAGCAGCCTGGTGCCGGGTCGCATCATGTCGGTGAGGCGCTGCACGATATCGACGGTGGCTTCCATCAGGCGGGTCTGCTCGGGGCTGGCTGGTCCGCGCACGGCGGTGCGGCCCGGGTCCAGGTAGTAGCCCTGCCAGAAGGCGGCGTGGACCGTGCCGCGCACCAGGTCACCCAAGGCCGGAGTGTCCGCGCTGGAGCCGGTCAGGGGAAAACGGTAGTCATAGTCCATGGTGGCGCCGTGATTGGCGCCGATGGCCTGGATACGCCCGCCGCGGCGAACGACGATGCGGGCGGCCTCGCCTGCCGCCTCGCGCTCGGACCGCCCGGCAACCAGTTCCTGCATCAGCACGGTCATGGCCTCGGTCGCGCTTTCGCCCGCCATGCGATAGCAATCGAGTTCGCGCGGACTCTTGATTGCGCGAGCCCGGCGAACGAGATCGTCGCAGACCACCCATTCGATGTCTGGCGTGTTCTCCACCAGCTGCTGATAGTACTTCACCGGCAAGAACTGGCTGCCGCAGAAGGCGACGCGCCCGGTGATGTCCTTGTCCCTGAGCGCCTTCGCGATGCTGAGGAACGGATGGTTGTCGCAGTGAACATTGGTCAGCGACAACAGGTCCGCGCGTGGCTCGGGCTCATCCATATGCAGTTCGGGCTCGTGCCCCTTGCGCAGGATGACGCCGGAGAACGAGCGCGCCGACCAGATCAGGGAATCCGTCCCGCCGCTGACCGAGTAGTGATTGGTCAGATAGAGGATATCGCCGCAATTGTCGGTCGTGCCGCCGCCGCGGCCAAAAACGACCGCGGTTTCGAAGCCTTGCGCTTCCATGATGGCAAGGGTTCTCGACCAGCGGTCCTGATATTCTTCAACCGGAAAGTAACGCAGCATGATCCGTGTCCTGATTGGCGGGGCGCTGTAACACTTTGAATTTGTGCATGATCCTTTCCGAAAATCGTTTCTGATTTTCGCTACGCGGACCTTCGGTTCGGAGTCATGCACCAGGCCCGGCTGCAAGCGCAGCGCCAGGCACCATTTGAGAAATTGGACGGGGCAGGGAAGCGCTGCCCCGTCGGGTCGGGTTACTCTGTCAGGGTGAGGATCGGCTCTTTCGGAGCCGGATCGAAGCCGATCAGATCGCTGGTCAGCTTCGCATAGGTGCCGTCAGCGATCATTTCTCCGAGGGTCTTGTTGATTGCCGCCGTCAGCTGCGGCTTGCCCTTCTTGATGGCAAAGCCCTTCTGGATCGAGCTTACCGGCTCATCCACCAGTTTCAGCGGCAGGTTGGAGACCTTGATCACGTAGGCGGCAGCGATGGCGTCCGTGATGATCGCGTCCACATTGCCGTTGGCGAGATCCTGCATGGCATCGGATTCTGCCTTGTAGAACTTGACCTCAGCGCCCAATCCCTCTGCTATCGAGGCCCAGTTGGAGGCAACGAGTGCTCCGACGGCATGGCCCTTAACGTCAGCAGGTTTGGCGATCTCTGAATCCTTGCGCACGACGATGCGTCCACCCGACTCCAGCCAGCCATTGGCGAAGGTGACTTTCTTCTGCCGCTCGGCGGTGATGTCCATGGCGTCGCTGATGATGTCGTATTGATCGGCTTCAAGCCCGATCAATACGGATTCCCACTTCACCAGAACCGGCTTGTACTGCAGGCCGAGCCGGTTGGCGATTTCCTTCACCACCCGAATTTCCAGCCCGTCGAGTTCGCCGTTCGGCGCGCGCATCGAAAACGGCGGATAGGTGCCTTCGGTAGCGACGCTGATTTCGCCGGAGACCAGCAGTTCCAGCTTGTCGTCTGCCTGGGCAGAGTTGGCGAACGGCAAGAGCGCCGCAGCGGCAAGCGCCACGAAGAGCGTTTTGAGTTTCATTTCGACATTCCCCTTTTGAAGTTGTTGGCAGTTATTTTGTCGGCGGTTATCCGGCGGGGTGCTGTCGGCCGAGCAGCGCCACGCCATTTGTTGGCCGTCGCGAACGGTCGGTCCGCGACGGCTGCGTCATCAGCTCAGCCGGCCGTAGCGGCGCTCGAGCCAGCTGGCCAATTGGGTCAGCACGGAGGTGAGTACGAGATAGATCACTGCTACCGCGATGTAGAAATCGAAGGGACGGAACGTCGCCGAAATCAACGTTTGCGCGTAAAGCGTCAGCTCGATCACGGTGATGGTGGAAAGCAGCGAGGTGTTTTTCAGGATCGAGATCGCCTCGTTGGTTAGGGAGGGCAGGATGATGCGGAAGACCTGCGGCAGGATGATGGTGCGCATGGTCTGCGCCGGGCTGAAGCCCAGGGCCAGCGAGGATTCCGTCTGGCCGCGCGGAATTGCCGACAGGCCCGACCGGATGATCTCCGCCACATAGGCGCCGCTGTTGACGCCCAGCGCCAGCACGCCGGCGGTGAAGGGCGAAAGCCGGATGCCCAGCTGCGGCAAGCCGAAATAGACGATGAAGATCTGGATCAGGGCGGGCGTGCCGCGAATGAACCAGATGTAGAACGCAGTGGCTGCCCGGACTGCCTTGATATTCGACCGTTGCCCCAGCGCGGCGGCAAGGCCGCAGACCAAGCTGAGCAGGATGGTCAGGATCGTCACCCACAGCACCGTCCAGGCGGCGGCCATGAAACCGGGGCCGTAGGTGGATACATCGGACCAGAACGTCATTTCACCACGGTCTCCATGTCGGCGGCAACGTCGCCAGATTTCACGTTGTCGTGCAGGATGCGGTGCAGGAATTGCCGCAGCCGCGGGCTTTGCGGGTTTTGCAAGACGTCCTTCGGGGGGCCGTCCTCGGCGATGACGCCGTTCTCGAAGAACAGCACCCGCGATGACACATCACGGGCAAACGAGATTTCATGCGTCACCAGAAGCATGGTCATCCCGTCGGCCGCGAGCGAAGCCATCAGAGTCAGCACCTCATGCACCAGTTCGGGATCGAGGGCCGAGGTCACCTCATCGAAAAGCATCAGCTTGGGCTTCATCGCCAGCGCGCGGGCGATCGCGACACGCTGCTGCTGGCCGCCGGAGAGCCGTGCGGGATAGCTGTTGCGTTTCTCGTAGAGGCCGATGCGGTTCAGCAGCGCTTCGGCGGTCTCAATGGCCTCGGCTTTGGAACGCCCCAGCACCTTCATCGGCGCATGGGTTACGTTCTGCAGCACGGTCAGATGCGGCCAGAGGTTGTAGCTCTGGAAAACCATGCCGATGCGCGAGCGCAAATCCTGCATCTGGCGGCCGGTTGGGTAGTTGGCGGAGCCGGCATCGAAGTCGAAACGGAAGTTCTCGAACTCCATCTGTCCGGCATTGGCCATTTCGATGGCGTTTATCGAGCGCAGGAAGGTGCTTTTGCCCGAGCCGCTTGCGCCGATGATCGAGACGACCTCGCCCGCTTTCACGTCAAGATCGATGCCCTTGATGACTTCGAGCGAACCGAAGTTCTTTCGGATATTTCGAAGCCGCAGCAAGGGTTTGTCTTCAGTTTCAGTCATCGCTGTATCCTGATTGTCAGCCGTCGATCACGGCGAAGGCGATGTCGCGGGGCGTATGGTCCGCGCCGTTGATGGGAGTTATGTCCTGGGGGCAGGCTGAGAGAACCACAGTCACGTCCATCTCGGCGCGCAGCGTCACGCTGTCGCCCGCCTTGCTGGCCGGCGGCACACGGGTGACGCTGCCGTCCCCGGCGATGGGGACGTTCATGAACAGGTTCAGCGAGGCGGGCGTGAACGGCAACTTCACACCGAGCGGCTCCAGCGCCTCATGGAAGTTGTCGGTGCAACTGCGGTGGCGGCCATGGCAGTTCAATTGTTGGTAAAGTTCGGCGCTGCAAGGGCACAGTTGGGTATCGTGCCTGCCCGGTGAACTGTCAGCCACCATCGTCAGCATCGGCCTGCGCCGGATGCTGACCATTGCCATACCTGTTTCGACAAAGACGCTGCTGTTCCATGAGCGGGTATGTTCCATCGAGGCATATTCCAGCGGGTCCTCCGCCGAAAGCGCCCAGGTGTCGACGACCTGCGATCCGTGGATGTTTTCAATCCTGATCGCCTGTCCTCTCAGCAGTGTGACAGCGAGCCCTCGCGTCGCTGGAAGGATTTGACCTCGACGGTCCATGTGCTGCTTCCCCCATCGGCCTTCGGTTTTCTTGGCCACTGACCGTCGGTTGCGACGGTTGGTTTCGAGCCTCTTTCGGACCCTTTTGCTGCGCCCCGGAAATCCGGGATATCTATTTCAGTATACCACTGGAGTACCCGAGTCGCAAACAAAAGGATTGTCAATTTTCGGGGTCATGCCCTGCTACTGGCTGCTTTCGCTGAAGGAATGGGCGGAAGCCCGGCCGGGGATGCTTGCTGCGGTCACCGGTCCGGGAACTCGACCTCAGATCGCCGCCGCGCGCCGGGTGTCGACGTAGAGCCGACGCAGGTCGCGCGTCAGCGGGCCAGGCGCCCCCGTACCAACGGCCGCCTCGTCGATCCGGGTGACTGGTACGACGAAATTGGTGGCCGAGGTGATGAAGGCTTCGCGCGCGGCCTTGGCTTCCTCCGGGGTGAAGGCCCGTTCCTCTACGCGGACGCCATGCTGCGCTGCCAGTTCCAGCACCGAGGCGCGGGTGATTCCGGGCAGCAGCGCATGCGAGAGATCGCGGGTGACCAGCACGCCTTGGTCGTTGACGATGTGAGCGCTGGCGGCGGTGGCTTCGGTCACCTGTCCGTCCTGCACCAGCCACGCGTCGTCGGCGCCGCGGGCCTTGGCTTCCATCTTGGCCATCGAGGGGTAGAGCAGCTGGATCGTCTTGATGTCGCGGCGTCCCCAGCGCAGGTCCGGAAGCAGCGAGACCGCAATGCCGGTTTCGGCGGCGCGGTTTTCCAGCACGTTCTTCGCCTGTGTGAACAGAACCAGCGTGGCCGGCGTATCGGCGGGCGGATAGGCGAAATCGCGATCGGCCACGCCACGGGTCAGCTGCAGGTAGATCATCCCCTGATCCAGCGAATTGCGGGCAACGATCTCGCGATGCACGGCCAGCAATTCCTCGTCGTCCAGCGGCACAATCATGCCGAGTTCGCGGGCGGAACGCTGAAGCCTCGCGGCGTGGCCGGGGTATTCGACCAGCTTGCCGTCCAGAACGCAGGTCACCTCATAGATGGCGTCCGCCATGAGGAAGCCGCGGTCGAACACGGAAACCTTGGCTTCCTCCTCGGGCAGCCAGGCGCCGTTGAGGTACACAATTCTACTCATCTCGGAATCCTTCAGGATTTTGCGAACGGCGCGATTTCGACGCCGTTCTTGACGAGGGCCGCGCGCAGGGTGCGGACAATTTCAACCGCGCCCGGCGTATCGCCATGGACGCAAAGCGTTGCCGGCTCGACCGGAAGCCGCTTGCCGCCCGTAGTGGGGATATGGCCGCCGACCACCATCTCGAGAACCTGGTCGAGGCTGTGCTGCGGATCGTGGATGACCGCGCCGGGCTGGCTGCGGGGCGTGAGCTCGCCCGCATCGGTGTAGCTGCGGTCGGCGTAGATTTCGCAGGCGACGCGGAGACCCGCCTTTTCGGCAGCCGTGTAGGTCTCGGAATAGGGCAGCGAGACATAGACCAAAGCAGGGTCCACGGCCTTTACCGCACGCACGCACAGCGCCGCGAGGTCGGGATCCACCGCTGCCATGTTCCCCAGCGCGCCGTGGGTCTTCACATGGGTCATCGGATGGCCTTCCAGCGCGCACATGCCTTGCATGGCGACGATCTGATAGATCAGCTGGGTCTCCAGATCCTCGGGCCGTTCGCCGGAGATGCGCCGGCGGCCGAAGCCGTAGAGATCGGCGAAGGAAGGATGCGCCCCGACCGAGACGCCGTTTTCGCGCGCCATGCGAATCGTGCGCCGCATCACTACGGGGTCGCCGGCATGGAAGCCGCAGGCGATGTTGGCCGTGGTGACCAGCTCAAGCATCGCGGCATCGTCGCCGATCGTGTAGGCGCCGAAGCTTTCGCCCATGTCGCAGTTGAGATCGAGCTTTCTGGTCATTCCGGTTTCCTTCGGGCCGGGCACGTTGAGCGCCCGATGCGGGTCTGTTGAAAGCGGGGGGCGGTGACAGCCCTGATTGACAGGATGCCTCCGTCTGTTCACAATGGATACATGTGGTATACCGAAATCACAAGCCCTTTTGATGAACGCTCGAAAGCAACAGGAAAGCCGATGGATACGGAGTCATCTTCGCCTCTGCCCTACCAGGGTGCTGATGTGACCGATGCGCAGTGTGCGTGACGGCATGGTTCCCGTCATTCTTCCCTGCGCCGACAGCGCGCTGGTGCTCCAGTTGGGTGACCGTATCGATAGCGAGGTGAATGCCCGCGTCCTTTCTCTGGCTGCGGCGCTGGAGGCGGCGGCGATCCCCGGTGTGGTCGAGATCGTACCGAGCTACCGCTCGATCCTGGTTCGCTACGACCCCGAAATCATCAGGGGAAGGGAACTGGAGGGGCGCCTGGCGGAGCTTTCCCGGGACTGCGAGGTAACAGGTGCGCAGGGCCGCAGCTGGACCATCCCCGTGGTCTATGGCGGGGAAGTCGGCCAGGACCTGGAAGAAGTCGCGGCCATGAAGGGTCTCTCGCCGGAGGAACTGGTGTCGTTGCATGCAGGCGGCGAATACCGCGTGTTCATGATCGGATTTGCGCCGGGCTTTGCCTATCTGGGCGGGTTGCCGGAGATCCTTCATACGCCGCGCCTGCCAAAGCCGCGCCAGTACGTCCCGGCCGGGAGCATCGGCATCGGTGGTCAGCAAGGCAGTGTGAATTCAGTTGGGGGACCCTCGGGCTGGCGCTTCATCGGTTGGACGCCGATCAGGATGTTCGACCCGGCGCGTGCAGTTCCCTTTCTTTTGCAGGCCGGCGACCGGGTGCGCTTTACGCCGATCGATTCGGCAACCGGCGAGCGGCTCGCTGCGCGCGCTGCCGCTGGTGAGGCCGTAATCGAACCTGAGGAAGCAGCATGAGCCTGGAAGTTCTCACAGCAGGCCCGATGCTCACCGTGCAGGACGGAGGCAGGAAAGGGCTCAGGCGTTTCGGCGTCTCGACTGCCGGGCCGATGGACGGTCCGGCCATGGCGCTGGCAAATGCCCTGTGCGGCAACGCACCGGAAGCGGCGGCGCTGGAGTTTGCGGGCATGGGTGGCAGTTTCAGCGCAAGCTGCCCCGTTCGATTTGCCGTGACGGGCGGAGATTGTGACATACGCATTGCCGAGCGGCGCATCCTGCCGGGCGAGAGCCATCGGCTGAATCCTGGCGAAACGCTGAAAGTCGGGGCGATGAAGGATGCCGTGTGGGGCTACATCGCTTTTGCCGGCGGTATCTCCGTGCCCCTTGCTCTGGGGTCCCGCGCAACTCATTTGCGCAGCGGACTGGGCGGGCTCGACGGCCGCGCCCTGCGCGCGGGCGATATCCTGCCGCTCGGCAAAGACGAGGCCGCCGACCGTTGTCTGCGACCTGCAAGCCCGCTGCCGTCTGCCGTGGGCAGTCCGATCCGCATCGTCCTTGGGCCCCAGGACGACTATTTCGACGCCGAGGTCATCGCTCGGCTGACCGAAACGGAGTTCACCGTCACGCCGCAACGCGACCGTATGGCCATGGTGCTCGGCGGGGCGGAGCTGCCGGCCGCGCGCGGACATGACATCGTGTCCGACGCGACCGTCCCCGGCTCGATCCAGGTGCCGGGTTCGCGACAGCCCATCGTCCTCATGGCTGAAAGCCAGACGACCGGGGGCTATCCGAAGATCGCCACCGTCATTTCGGCAGACCTGCCCCGATTGGCGCAATTGCCCGTCGGCACGCGTTTCCGCTTCGCCGTCGTCTCTCGCGACGAGGGCGAGATAGTTTGGCTGGCACATGCAAAGGCTCTGCGTGCCGCGCTGGCTGATCTGCAAGCGAAACCCGAGGGCTTGCTCCAGTCGGAATATCTACTTTCATGCAATCTGATTGGCGGTGTCGTCGGGCCAGAGAAAATCGTACCGGTCGCGTCGTTTGTGGGTAGGGGAGCTGAATGACCATATCGTCAAGCCTTGCGCGTGACGCACACCGCCGGATCATCGGCATGATCCTGGAAGGCGCGCTGAAACCCGGGGACGCCTTGCAGGAGGCCTCACTGGGCGAGGTGCTGGGCATGTCCCGCACCCCGGTCCGCGAGGCGATCAAGCGCATCGAAAGCGAGGGGTTGGCCGAGACCGAAGGCAGGTTCACCCGTGTTCGGCGGTTGGGCGCGGCCGAGATCGAAGAGAACTTCTTCCTGCGCCTCGAACTGGAACCGGCATGCGCCCGCGCTGCTGCGGCGACTCCTCCCGCTGGTGCGGCCGAGATCGAGGCACGCATCCGTGCCCTGATGAATGACGGCCCGGAAGCCGAGCCCGACGATGTGCAATGGCAAATCGACAATGACTTGCACGAGATGATCGCTCGGGCGGCGGGCAATCGCACCGTCGCTGACGTGATCGCCGGGCTGCATCGCCGGACCTGCATTTTTGATCATACGCAAGTGCCGGAGCGCTTCCTCAAGGGCTGTGAGGAGCATCTCGAAATTCTCGAGGCCATCCGCCTCGGCGACGGCGCAGCGGCCGAGGCCGCCATGGCCCGACACCTCATTCATGCCCGGGACGCGATCCTCGCGCGCCTTCACCAGATCCAAATCCAACCGCAGGGTTCAACATGAAGTGTCTCATCGTCCAGCCCATTCATGAGGCCGGCCTGACCCTGCTCAGGAAGGAGGGGATCGAGCCTGTGCTGTGCCCTTCCGCTGATATGGAAACCGTTGCCGCCCATATACCTGGCTGCGATGCGGTGATTACCCGTGACGCCGGACTGACGGCTCAGGCCTTCGCTGCGGCCGACCGTCTGCGCATCGTGGTGATCCATGGCACCGGGCACGATTCGGTGGACAAGATCGCGGCGGCGCAAAAAGGCGTTCTGGTGGCCAACACACCTGGAGCGAATGCCCAATCGGTGGCGGAACTCGCGGTCGGCCTCGCAATTGCCGCCGCCCGTGGGATCCCTGCCGCCGACCGCAGCGAGCGTCAAGGTCGTGCCGGATTCCGGGAATCCGCACGATTTACGGAGCTCATGGGCAAGACGGCCCTGATCGTCGGCTGGGGCGCCATCGGCCGTATCGCCGGCCGGATACTGGATCAGGCCTTCGGAATGCGGATCATCGTCCATTCTCCCCGCGCTTCGGACGTCGGGAGCTATGCTCGCGCAGCCACTCTCGCTGAGGGGCTGGGAGAGGCAGATCTTGTGTCGCTTCATACCCCGATGCGGGCCGAGACCTCCCGCATGATCGGGCGCGAGGCCTTGGCGGCAATGAAGCCCGGAGCCATCCTGGTGAATGTCGCGCGGGCTGGCCTGGTGGATGAGGATGCCCTGCATGAGGCTGTGCGCACGGGGCACCTGGGTGGTGCGGCGCTGGATGTCTATTCGGCGGGTGCGCCGACGGGGCCGCTTTCGGCCTTTCCAAACGTGATCTTCACGCCCCATCTGGGCGCAACGACCGAGGATGCCCTTCGCCGTGTGGCCGAGGCCGCAGCCGGCCATGTGGCAACGGCCCTCTCTGGCGCTCTCCCGCCGACCGCCCTTAACCCCGAAGTGTGGAAGGTTTCGGCATGACCACGCGTTCCTCCCTTGCTGCCGAGACGATCCGCGCCACTCTCGAGCGCGTCATCACACGGGTGAACACGCTCTCGGCCGGAGGGCCGGGCTGGACCCGCCCGTCCTACAGCGACCTTGAAAGTGCCGCCCATGCGATGATCGAGGAAGAGGCTCTCGCATTGGGGCTGGCCGTCTCTCGCGATGCAGCGGGCAACCTTTTCGCCCGCATGAAGGGCCGCAACCCTGATGCCGTGCCGCTCTATGTAGGATCTCACCTCGATACCGTCGCCGAAGGCGGCGCCTATGACGGGCAAGCCGGTGTGGCAGGCGCCTTGGCACTCGCGGCTGCGTTGCGGGCAGTGGGCCGCACTCCCGATGCGGACCTCGTGGTGACGGTTACACGGGCCGAGGAAAGCGTGTGGTTTCCGGTCTCCTATGTCGGTTCCCGCGCTGGACTGGGACGCCTCACGCGCCAGGAGATGGAGGCCAAGCGGGTCGACACGCTCCGCAGTCTGGCCGATCACATGCGCGATCAGGGCTACGATCCCGAGGCCGTGGCTAGTCTCGTGCCGCCACAGCCTGCGCGCTTCCTTGAATTCCATATCGAGCAGGGGCCGGTCCTGCACATGGCGGGCGAACCCTATGCCATCGTTACCGCGATCCGTGGCGGGTTGCGCTACCGTTCGGCCCGAGTGAACGGTGTGTGGGCACATTCCGGCGCTGCCCCGCGCGAGGGGCGAGCGGACGCCGTTGTGGCCTTTTCGGACCTTGTTGTGGCGATGGATCGGGTTTGGGCGGAGATGCTCGCCGAAGGCGGCGACCTGACTGTCACCTTCGGCCGCGTGGATGCAACCACGCCTGCCCACGCCATGGCCAAGGTCGCGGGAATGCTGGGCTTCTGTCTCGACATGCGCTCGTCCGACGACTCCACGCTCGACGAGGCGGACCGCCGGTTGCGCGCCGAGATCGCCCGCATCGAGGCAGCCCGTCCGGGTATCCGCTTCGACCTCGGCCAACAGAGCCGCAGCCAGCCCGCGCGGCTTTCCGGGACGATGGCGGATTTCGTTGCCGGCGGTGCGGAGGCCCGGGGCGCCAGGCCGCGCCGGATGCTTTCGGGCGGCGGCCACGATGCTGCGGCTTTTGCCGCCGCGGGTTGGGAAAGCGTCATGGTTTTCATCCGCAACTGGAATGGCAGCCACTGTCCCGAGGAGGGCATGGATCTGGAAGACCTCGCACTCGCCGTCGAATCCGTGCATGAAGCCATTTGCTGGGAGGGGAGTTGATGAGCTCTGAGACGCTCGCGCAGGCGGCTTACCGCCGGATCAAACAGGATATCCTGCAAGGTCGTGTCAAGCCCGACACCGTCCTGTCCGAGCGCGAGCTTGCCGAGCAGCAGGGAATTTCGCGCACGCCTCTGCGCTCGGCTCTGTCGCGATTGGAGAGGGAGCGCGTCATTAGCCGGCTCGATAACGGCGTTCTGCTGGTGAGGTCCGTCTCCGTCGAGCAGTTGATCGAGATCGTTCAGCTGCGCCAGATGATTGAGAGCGCGGCCGCGGCCCGCGCCGCCGATTTCGGCCTGACGGCCGAACTGGCGGAGATACGCGAGATCATGGCGGCCTATGCCAATGGGCGCAATGTCGCCTTTGACGATTTCTGGGCCGAGGACGACAAGTTCCATCTTGCTGTTGCACGCGCCGCGCGGCTGGAGCTGCTGCCCGCCATACTCGCCGAACAGCGTGCAATTGCACGGCGCTGCACGATTACCCGCACCCATGACCGTTTCGCAGATCAGGCGCGCGAGCATATCGCCGTTATCGACGCGATTGCTGCCGGTGACGGCGCAGCCGCCCGCGCTGCGATGAGTTTGCACTTCGAGAATGTCCGGTCCCGTTTCCTGGGCTGGCTCTCGCGCTGACATTGCCATTCAAGAGAGATGAAATGCCACAAGCCCCGCTTCGTGACGCGCCTCCGTTCGACATTCTGCCCGACGGCCTGATGGGCAGTCAGGCGGTCTTTCCTGCCGCCGAATTTCGGCAGCGCATCGCACTGATCCAGAAGGCGCTGCGGCCCACCGGGGCCGACGCCCTGCTTTTGACCGGCCCCGAGAACATCTTCTGGGCGACGGGTCGGCAGACCGCCGGCTACTTCGCGTTTCAAGCCCTGGTGGTGCCGCTTTCGGGCGAGCCCATCCTTCTGGTCCGCCAGTTGGAGATGACGGGCGCGCGCGCTTCGACCTGGCTGTCGGACCTCAGGGCCTGGCAGGATGGCGAGGATCCGGCGCAGGCACTTGGCGCGCTGATAGCGGAGTTGGGTTTCCATCATCTCGCAGTCGAGCGGAATGGCTGGTTCGTCAGCCAGGCGCTTGGCGAGCGCATCGCCGCTGCTCTGGCGCCTTTGCGGCTTTCCGATGGCTCGGGCCTGGTCGAGGGGCTGCGCGTGGTCAAATCGCCTGCCGAGCTGGCGGCGATCCGACATGCGGCGGCCTACGCGCAGGCCGGCATGGTTGCCGCGATCGAGGCCTGCCATGACGGCGCGAGCGAGAATGACGTGACGGCAGCGATGATGGCTGCCGCCATCTCTGCGGGATCCGAAGCAATGGCCATGGAGCCGCTTGTTTCATCCGGCCCGCGCTCGGGCATTCCCCATGCCACCTGGCGACGACGCAAAATGGGCGCAGGCGACGGGGTTTTTCTAGAGCTCGCCGCCAGCCATGACCGCTACCATGCCGCGCTGATGCGCAGTGTCTGGATAGGTTCGCCTCCTGTTGAGGCGCAGGCGATGATGGATACCGCATTGCGGGCGCTCGATGCCGCGCTGGCGGCCATGCGCCCGGGCGAGCCTTGTGCAGCCGCGCACGATGCGGCGCAGGCAGTGATCGACGCGGCCGGATATACGGCCGCTTTCCGCAAGCGCATCGGCTATTCCATGGGCGCGGCATTCGCTCCGGACTGGGGGGAGGGGGCGGTCCTGTCGCTCTTTTCCGACGTGTCACGGCCGTTGGAGCCGGGAATGGTCTTCCATTTGCCGGCTACGCTGCGCAGCTATGGCGTCTTTACCGTCGGCGCGTCGGAAACCGTGATTGTCACCGAGACCGGGGTCGAGCCATTGTCTGATCTACCCCGGACCATGACTATTCGCTGAACCAATGAGCGCATGAGGATTGAAATGGATTTCGTAATTCCACCGCCTGCACCATCTTCGCTCCCGGTGACGGGCACAACAGCGCGTTTCCCAGTACGGCGCATCTGGTGCGTTGGCCGCAACTATGCCGAACATGCCCGCGAACTCGGCCATGATCCGGAGCGCGAGCCCCCCTTTTTCTTCTCGAAGCCGGCGGACGCGCTGCTGGCTGACGGGAAGAGCCTGCCCTATCCGCCGCAGACAGGCGACCTGCATTTCGAGGCGGAACTGGTGGTAGCGCTGGGGACCGGAGGCAAGGATATTTCCCATGAGGCGGCGCTGGACCATGTCTGGGGCTACGCGGCAGGCAACGACTTCACCCGGCGCGACCTTCAGGCTGTGGCGAAAAAGCTCGGTCGGCCTTGGGATCTTGCCAAGGGCTTCGACTTTTCAGCGGCCTGCGGTGCACTTTCGCCGGTGGCCGCAAGCGGCCATCTCGCCCAGGGCCGGATCGCCCTTTCGGTCGACGGTGTGCAACGCCAGGAGGGCGACCTTTCCGAGATGATCTGGTCGGTGGCCGAGATCATCGCGGCACTGTCTGCCTCGGTCGAACTGAAGCCCGGCGATCTGATCTACACGGGCACTCCTGCCGGAGTGGGCGCGGTGGAACGGGGCCAGACCGTGCGGGTCGACATTTTGGGCCTCGGCAGCCTGGTAACCCCCGTCATCTGACGGGGGCACAGATTCTTATCGGTAAGCTGCCGCGATCAGCTGGATTTCGATCGGGGCGTTTCCGGGCAGGGTGGCCACGCCCACGGCAGCGCGGCTGCCTATACCGGCTTCGCCGAGTTCCTCGTGCAGAAAGTCCGATGCAAAATCGGCCAGCCGGGAATGAAGCACAAAGCCCGCCTCCGCAGCGATGAAGACTGTAAGGCTCGGCACAGCCGCGATCCGCTCTCCCTCCGCAAGCCGGCTCCGCGCGGCTGCGAGCGCGTTGCGGGCGGCGAGAACCACCGCCTCCCGCCAGTTTTCCACCGGATCGCCGGCGCCTACGGGCCCTGTAAACATCAGGGCTCCGTCCTGCCGCGGCGTCATGCCGGAGGTGTAGATCAAATCGCCGACCCGCGAGGCGGACACATACCGCCCTTGCGGTACGGGCGAATTGGAAGGAAGCGTGCCGCTCATGCGCGGTATCGCCCGGCGAGTTCGATCATCCGCTCGACCGCCTTCACCGCCGCCGCATGATCCTGCGAGAAGTTCAGACGCACGCTGTTTGCCGAATGCGGTCCGAACTCGGTGCCCGGTGTCACGATGACGCCGGCCTGATGCCGCAGAATACGGACGAAGTCTGCGGGGGCCACCGAGAGCTCCGGCAAGCGCGGGAACAGGTAGCTGCCGGCCTGCGGGGTGCGGGCTTCGATGCCGTCGACGGCGCGCAGGGCCTTCAGCAGATCGTCGCGGATGGCCTGATGCAGGCGGATGCGCTCGTCCATCCAGCCCTCGGGCTCCGAGAACCAGGTGTGCAGCACGGCCTGATTGTAGCCGGCAGCGCGCAGGGAGACGACGGCCTGGAGCTTTTCCATGCGCTCGATGAGGTGCGGCGCCCCAAAGGCCACGCCAAGCCGGTAGCCGCTGAGCGATTCCGTCTTGGACGGCCCCATGATGGTGATCACATTCGTCGGGTCGATACCGCTTGCGCGCAGGTGGGTGTAGGAGACGCCCTGATAGCGCAGGCGCGAGTAGAGCTGGTCTGCGATCACGGTCGCGCCATACTTGCCAGCCAGCGCGGCGATCTGGCGAATCTCGGCTTCGGAATAGACCACGCCTGCCGGGTTGTTCGGGTTGGAGAAGACGAAGACCTTCGCGCCCTGGCGGAAGGCATCTTCCAACTGGCCGAGGTCGAGGCCCGCTTCGGCATCCGATTTCATGTAGTCGAGCCGCACGGGAACGATCTCGCCTTCGAAGAACTCGACCAGCTTGCGGTTGGCGAAATAGTCGGGCTGGACGATGGCGACCTTGTCGCCGCGCGTGACCGTGCTGGCGACAGCAAGGAACAGGGCCCCTTGCGTGCCGGGTGTCAGGATCATGCCATCTGCCGCATCGACCGGGGCGCCGGTGAAGGCGGCGAGCTTGCCGGACAGTTCCTCACGAATCTGGCTGGCTCCGCGATATTCGGTGTAGGCTTGGCGGCCGCCGCTGCGGACACCATCGGCGAAAACCTCGAATGCGCCGGGCGTGGGCGTGAAGGCATCGACATCGCCGTGCGAGAAATCGACCGGCACGCCCGCGAGGGTTTCTCCGCGCAGCAGGCTGTGCAGGTCGCCCGTCTTCTGGCGCCCCTCTTGGCCGGGAGCGTTGTCGGTGCCGAGCTTGCTGAACTTGTCCTGGACTGACATCGAAAATTCCTTGGATCGTGGAGCGGGGGACATGGGCCGAACGGCCCGCCTGGCGACTGTTGTAGAACGCTACGACAAGCAGTAAAATCTCTGTTCTGCTAGCGTCAGAAGATAGAAAATGTAGCTTATGGACATACGCTTTCTGGAAAGCCTCGTGGAGGTTGCCGAGTGCGGCTCGATTGCCGAGGCCGCACGGCGGCTGAACCTGACCCCGGCGGCGGTGTCGCAGCGGCTGAAGGCGCTCGAGCAGGAACTGGGGCATTCATTGATCGGCCGGGCAGGCCGCACGGTGCGCCCGACGGCCTCAGGTCTTGCCGTGCTGGAGAAAGCTCGGCAGTTGATCGCAGGCGCGCGCGACCTGCGTGCCATCGCCGCCAACGATCTTCCCGCCGGGGAATTGCGGCTCGGCTCGACGGCAACAGGGCTGACCGGCATTCTACCCGAGGTCATCGCCTCGCTGAGCCAGCGCTATCCCCTGATCGAGTTCTTCGTACGGCCGGGCGCCTCGGTTGACCTTTACCACAGTGTGCTGTCGGAGGAGATCGATGCTGCGGTGATCGTGCAGCCGCCATTCCAGATCCCGAAATCGATCGGGTGGATGACCCTGCGCGAGGAGCCGCTTGTCCTGATCGTGCCCGAGGCGATGGAGGATAGCCGCCCCGAGACGGCCATCAGTACCGCGCCCTTCATCCGCTACGACCGGAACCAGTGGGGCGGACAGATCGTGGACAGCTACCTGCGGCAACATCGGCTGAAGGTGCGCGAGTGGCTGGAGCTTGATGCGCTGGACTCCATTGCCGCACTGGTCAGTCGAGGGCTGGGGGTTGCCATCGTGCCGGACTGGTCGCCGCCCTGGCCCGAGGGGCTGCGGCTGCGCAAGATCCCACTCGCCGATGGCGAGAGTCGGAAGGTGGGTGTCCTGTGGAGCCGCTCCGGCCCCCGGATCGCGGCCATTCGCGCGTTCGTCGAGACTTGCAGCGAAACCCGTCGGTAGGTGTTTTTCCCTCAGCCGCGACCGCCTCGCGATCAAAACACAGCGAATATCAAGGGCAGGCCCTGAACTTTGCGCCAGAGCCTGCCAATGTGCTGCAATTCACTTACAGCCGCGCGACCGCGGCGAATGCCTCATCGGTTGCCTGCAACGCGGCGTCGATGTCGGCGTTCGTGTGCGCCGCCGACAGGAACATCGTGTGCGTCGGGTGCAGGTAGACACCGCGCGCCAGCGCTTCTAGGCAAAATGCATTGCCGAGGCGGCGATCGGCATCATCATCGAACAGGATGACAGGCATCTGAACCGGGCCGGTTTGACGGATCTTCAGCCCATGGCGCAGGGCCTGAGCTTCGAGACCATCGCGCAGTCGCTGGCCCGCCGTGCGCATCTTGCCGATGCCGTCGGTGTCGCGCAGCTTCTTGATGGTTGCAATGGCCGCGGCCATGGAAACCGAAGCGGTCCAGAACGATCCCGTCGTGTAGATCCTGGTTGCGGCATCGCGGAAGCGGTCGTTGCCGGTAACGGCGGCGAGCGCATGGCCGTTTGCGATTGCCTTGCTCCAGGCGGCAAGGTCCGGGCGCACGCCGACCACTTCCCAGCTGCCGCCCATATCTAGACGGAAGCCGGCGCGCACGTCGTCGACGATAAGCGCTGCGTTGGCCTCGTCCGCCAGTTCGCGAGCTCGTCGGGCAAATTCCGGTGTCGGTAGTTCATGGTCCTTGCCGAGGTCATGCCGGAAGGCGGAAACGACGATGGCTGCGATATCGCCCTTGTTGGCTTCGACCAGCGCTTCGAGGCTGGCCGCGTCGTTGTATTCGAAATAGGCGAGGTGCGCGCGATCCTCTTCCGTCACGCCCGCGACCGAGGGCGTGCACCACGGAATCGCACCGTGGTAGGCGCCGCGCGCCAAAAGCACCTTGCGTCGGCCGGTGCCGGCGCGTGCGATGGTGATGCATGCGGTCGTGGCATCGGTGCCGTTCTTGGAGAACATCGCCCAATCGGCGTGGGGAACCGTTTCGACCACCAGTTCGGCAAGTTCGACCAGCCGTTCGCTTGGGCCATTCATGCAGTCGCCGTTGCTGCGCTGCCTGACGGCGGCAGCCTCGACGTCGGGATCATTGTAGCCCAGGATCATCGGTCCCCAACCGCAGATGAAATCGATGTACTCGCGGCCGTTCGAATCCCAAGTCCTGCAGCCCTCGGTGCGGGTGAAATATTGCGGATAGCCCTCGGGCAGGCGGAGCGCGTTCTGGTGTCCCCACATGGCGCCGGGGATGACCCGCAGGGCGCGGGCGCGAAGCTCACGATCGAGATTGGTGACCTGCTGGTCCATCAGCCGTTCCTCTAAATCTGCCGGCGTCGGTTCATATGCCGAACCGGCGACAGCCAAAAACATGCGTATCTGATATATCATGTATCGTACATTGACAAGCCCGCCATTTTGTTGAAGCATGATGTTCACGTTGGGAGGAGCGTTTACGATGCAGCCGATTATGGGCGTGGTGGCCGATGACCTGACTGGCGGGATGGAGACGGCGTCCATGCTCGTGGCGCTTGGCGTCGATTGCGGTTTTGTCACGCAACCCGCGCTCGTCAGCGAAATCAGGGGCGCGCCCGTCCTCGTCGTCGCGCAAAAGACGCGGGTCATCGCTGCCTCGGCCGCCGTCAGGAAATCGGACGAGGCGGCGCGCGCGCTGCTTGACGCCGGAGTGCGCCAGTTGTTCTTCAAATACTGCGCAACCTTCGACTCGACGGACGAGGGCAACATCGGCCCCGTGGCCGACCGGTTGCTCGAACTTGCAGGTGAAGCCAGAACCGCTTTCTGCCCGTCCGCGCCGGAGGTTGGCAGGGCGGTGTTCAACGGTCATCTGTTCGTCGGCACCCAGCTCGTTTCGGATTCGCCAAAACGTTTCGATCCGCTGACGCCGATGACCGATCCCGACCTGGTCCGCGTGCTGCAGCGTCAGACGGCGTCCCGCGTTGGTCTTCTGCCGCACCATCTGGTGCGCGGCGCGGCGAAGGCGCTGCGCGCACATGCCGACGATCTCATGCGCCAAGGTGTGCGCCACATGATCGCGGATGCGATCTATCCGGAAGATCTCGATGCCATCGCGGCCTTGACCGTCGACTGGAAGGTGATGACCGGCAATTCGCCTATCGTTCAGCACTATCCGTCGCTGTGGCGCGAGCGCGGATGGCTGCCCGAAGGCTCGGCCAAGCGTCCGCTTCCGGCGGTGGGCGGTGGTGCTGCGGTCCTGTCGGGAAGTTGCGCCGAGCGTACGATCGAGCAACTGGCGGCCTTCGAACGGTCGCGACCGGTGCACCGCATCCAGCTGACGGAAGTCGAAAGCGTGGAGGCCGCGGTCGCGGGCGCCGTTTCCTGGGCGCAGGCGAATCTGCAGGATGGTCCGGTTGCGATTGCCACATCCGCCTCGCCCGATCAGGTGGTGCGCGCGCAGGAAAAATTCGGCCGCGAGGGTGCGGCCAGGCTGGCCGAGGATATCCTCGGCGATCTTGCCATTGCCCTGCATGGGATCGGCGTTCGCCGGTTCGTGGTCGCGGGTGGCGAAACGTCGGGAACCGTCGTCGAGCGCCTGGGCATCGGCCGCCTGCGGATCGGCGCATATCAGGGGCCAGGTATTGCGCGTGCCACGACAGAGACCGACGATCCGGTGGCGCTTTGCCTCAAGTCGGGCAAGCTCGGCCCTGTCGACATGTTCCTTCCCACGCTCGAATCCATGACCCAGGCGGAAATCTGAACGGAGTCACGATGCCGAACAATGAAGAATTGCGCCTCGAAATTCTCTCGGTCGTTCGCCGGCTGGAGGAAAAAGGCTTCAACCATGTCAGCACCGGCAATGTCAGTTGCCGGGACTCCGAGGCGGTCCTGATCACGCCGACCGGCGGCAACAGCGATAACCTGACACCTGCGCGCGTCGTGCGGATGGATCTTGACGGCAGGGTCGATGGGCCGGGTGTTCCGTCCAGCGAATGGCACATGCATACCTCGATCCTGCGTGCTTTTCCGGCCGCGAACGCGGTTGTGCATACGCATGCGGACGCGTGTGTCGCGCTGTCGTGCCTGCGGAAGTCCATTCCGGCTTTCCACTATATGGTTGCCGGATTTGGCGGCAACGACATTCGCTGCGCACGCTACGCGACATTCGGAACCGCCGACCTCGCTGCATCGGCCGTCGACGCGCTGCAGGACCGCACCGCATGCCTGCTCGCCAACCACGGCATGATTGCCATGGGCAAGACGCTGGAAGCGGCCTTCAACATGACCGTCAAGCTTGAGACGCTGGCGCGCCAGTACCTGCTGGCGCTGCAGGCAGGCGAGCCGGTGCTGCTGCCTCCCGAGGAGATGGAGCGGGTCGGTCAGCGCTATGGCAATTACGGTGTCGGGCTCTTGCCCGGCTGATGCCGGCGCAACGCAGATCCGGAAACACGCAGGTTGGAGACGTGACCTTGCTGATCACAGGCCAAACCAAAATCATGTTCGTTCTTGCTCACCCGGTGGGCCATGTCCGAGCCTCGGCGGTCATGAACGCGCATTTCGAGTCCATCGGCAAGAATGTCGCCGTCTCCCCGCTCCACGTCGCGCCGGAAGATCTTGGCGCAGTGCTTGGTGCGATCCGCAAGATGCGCAATGTCATCGGTTTCGGGGTCACCATTCCCCACAAGATCGAGGTGATCAAGCATCTCGACGAGGTGACGGCGACCGCGCGCGATGTCGGCGCTGCCAATTTCGTTCGGCGCGAGGAAAGCGGCCGGCTGGTCGGCGACAACATCGACGGGGCTGGCTTCGTTGCAGGCCTGGCGCGCAACGGCGTCAGTCCGGCCGGCAAAAGCATCCTGCAGATCGGCGCGGGCGGGGCTGGTCGCGCCGTTGCCTTTGCGCTGGCCGCCGCTGGCGCGCGCGAACTGCATATAGCAAATCGCGATTCCGCAAAGGCGCAGGCGCTCGCCGAAGCGGTCTCGAAGGCGCATCCAGGTTGCACGACGGTATCCGGGCCGTTTGACGTCAGGCGGTTAGACATCATCGTGAACACGACGTCCGTCGGCATGAAGGAGACGGACCCGCTGCCGGTGGAAATCGATGGTATCGGGCCGGATACGGTGGTCGCCGATGTCATCATGACGCCGCCCGTCACGCCGCTTATAGCGCGGGCCGCAGCCATGGGCTGCAAGTCGATCGGTGGCAAGATCATGCTCGACGAGCAGATGAAGCTGGTCGAGAAATTTGTGCTTGCCTGAACGGCATAGAGATATATCATATACGTCATAACTAAGCGCGAACGCCCGAATTCTGCGGTCTGACGAGTGCTTTGCCCGTTAGCCGCAGCCTCGTTGGCCTTTGCCTTGTCTGAAAGGGAGACGCATGGCGGCATCCACAATTCGTCCATTCGCCAAGCAGCGGGTCGGCCACCTATGATGAGGGGGAGCGAGGCGCGTTCAGTCAGCGGTGCATCGATCCGCATCGCGGGATTGGCCAAGCAATATGGCAGCGTCACTGCTGTCGACGACGTGAACATCGAGATCGCATCGGGTGAGTTCCTGGCCCTTCTCGGGCCGAGCGGATCCGGCAAGACGACGGTTCTGATGAGCGTTGCCGGCTTCGAATACCCGTCGCGGGGGCGTATCCTGGTCGACGGCGACGATGTCACCAACACGCCGGTCAACCGGCGTAATCTGGGCATGGTCTTCCAGAAGTACACGCTGTTTCCGCACATGTCCGTGGCCGACAATGTGGCGTTTCCGCTCAAGATGCGCGGTATTGCGAAGGCGGAACGCCATGCCCGCGCCGAAGCGGCGTTAGCCACCGTTCGTCTCGCCGGCTATGGCGCGCGGATGCCAAGCCAGCTGTCGGGCGGCCAGCAGCAGCGCGTCGCGCTTGCCCGCGCCATCGTATACCAGCCGCGCGTCCTGTTGATGGACGAGCCGCTGAGCGCACTGGACAAGAACCTGCGCGAGGAGATGCAGCTCGAGATCAAGCGCCTGCACTCCGAGCTCGGCATCACCGTCGTCTTCGTCACCCACGACCAGAGCGAAGCGCTGACCATGGCCGATCGCGTCGCTGTCCTGAAGGATGGCCGCCTCCGTCAGATCGGTCCGGCAAAGGAGCTTTATGAGCGCCCGGCGAACCTGTTTACCGCCGGCTTCATCGGCGAAATGAACTTTCTGCCCTTCAGGATGGTTTCGCGTGCCGACACAATCGTTGTCGAAGGTGCGTCGGGACCGGCCTGGCAGTTGCCGCTGGAAGCGGCGGTCGACGATCTTCAGCCTGGCCAGCCGGGGCTTCTGGCGATCCGCCCCGAACGCATCGCGCTTGCAGCTTCCAGCGGCGACGAAAATACCGTGCGCGCTGAGATCAAGGACATCGTCTATGCAGGCGCGGCACTTCTGATCATCGCAAGATTGCCGGATGGTAGCGAAATCCGCGCGCGGGTTCCTGGTGCTTCGGACTTGCGCGGCCTGAAGGTAGGCGATGTCGCCGACCTCCACTGTCCGCCCGAGGCGGTGCTGCTATATGCGGAGGGGCCGCGATGACCGAGGTCGCTACCCGCGGCATATGGCGCTCGGACGGACGCAGGCTGAGCGGCGCCATGACCATGGTGCTCTTGGCGCCGTTCTTCGCGATCATATTGTTCGCGTTCATCTATCCGATCGGCAACCTACTATCGATCAGCTTTCTCGAGCCATCGCCGACGCTCGACAACTATGCCCGCGTGGTCACCAACCCGATCTACGCGCTGGTATTGGCGCGTACCGCCTGGATCAGCCTGCTCGTGACCGTATTGGCTGTCGTTCTGGGCTTTCCGGTTGCCTATTTCATGACTCGCGTGAACGGTGCCGTCGCCGCGCTCGTGGCTGCCTGCGTGCTCCTGCCATTCTGGTCGAGCGTGCTTGTTCGAACGGCGGCATGGGCAGTGCTGCTGCAACGGGAAGGGGTCATCAACACGATCCTTCTCTGGCTCGGCGTGACCAGCGAACCGCTGCGCCTGCTCTACACGCAAGGTGCTGTGGTGATCGCCATGACGCATGTGCTTCTCCCATTCATGATCCTTCCGATCTACGGCGCGCTGCGCAACATTCCCGACGACTACATGCGTGCCGCCTCCGTTCTGGGTGCGGGCCGGTTTCGCGCCTTTGCCGAGGTGATGCTACCGCTCAGCCTGCCCGGCGTGTGGAGCGGCTCGATCCTTGTCTTCCTGACCGCGCTCGGCTTCTTCGTGACGCCGGCGCTGCTCGGCTCGCCACAGGAAATGATGATCGCAACGCTGGTTTCGCAGCAGGTGCGTGAAGTGCTCGATTGGCCCTTCGCCGCGGCCCTGGTCGGCGTGTTGACCCTGTTCGTCACCTTGATCGCGATGATCTTCAGCAAGGCTATCCGCTTCGAGCGGTTGATGGGGTCGAGCGCATGAGCGGACGCAGGCAAACCGGATCCCTGGCGCTCAGCGCCTATGTCTACGCCGTGCTGGCATTCATCATGCTGCCGCTCGTCATCATTGTTCCGATGTCGTTCGGCCAGAACGATTTTCTGGAATTTCCGCCGACGGGTTTCACCCTGCACTGGTACTTCGAGTATTTCGGTGACCGGCGCTGGCAGGCGGCGACGCTGCTCAGCCTGAAGATTGCCGTGCTGACCGCGATCTGCACCTGCATCGTCGGGACGGCTGCCACCTACGCCATGGTGCGCGGCACCGGCCGGTTCGCGACGCTGTTCCAGATACTGCTGATCGGCCCGATCATTGTTCCGCACATCGCGCTGGCGGTCGGCCTGTATCTCCTGTTCCAGAAGGTGGGTCTTGCCGGAACGACGGTCGGTTTCGTGCTGGCGCATATGGTGCTGGCGCTGCCGTTCGTCGTGTTCACCGTCGCGGCAGCTCTCGGCCGGGTCGACGCGGATCTGGAGGCGGCTGCCATGAGTTGCGGCGCATCGCGTTTCACTGCCTTCCGGCTGGTGACGCTGCCTCTGATACTGCCCAACGTGCTGAGCGGTGCGCTGTTTGCGTTCATCATTTCGTTCGACGAACCCGTCGTCTCGTTCTTCTTGTCGGGCATCCGCGACAAGACGCTTCCGAGGCGAATGTTCGACGATATCGAGCAGAACCTGACGCCGATCATCCCGGCGATCGCCGTCCTGCTCATCCTGCTTTCGATAGCAATTCTTCTGGGAAGCTACGCGCTGCGTTCGCGTGTGCGCTCCAGCAACCTGGCTACCAACAATAACTGAAGAGGGAGAACTGGAATGCAGCACAGAATGTTGAAATGGACGACCGCGACGCTTGCCATGTCGCTGGCAGTGGCGGCCTCGATGCCGTCGCACGCTCAGCAACTCGAGGAGCAACTCGTCATCGCCACCACCGGCGGTGCGATGGGCAACACGCTCGAAAAGTACTTCTACGAGCCGTTCGGCAAGGCCAACAACGTCGAGGTTGTTCCTTTCGCCATCGAGGTGCCGGACCAGTGGGCGCGCGCCGAGGCGATGGCGCGCAGCGGTAACATCGAGTTCGACATCGTCACGGCGACTGCGCCCGACCTTGTGGCGCGCAAGGACATCCTGCACGAGATCGACTGTTCGAAGCTCAAGAGCATCATGGAGTTCGGCGTCGAGGATGCCTGCACGCCCTACGGCGTGGCGCGCACCACCGGCGGCATGCTGATCACCTACAATACCGACGTCTTCAAGGACAAGGCGCCCACGACATGGGCCGATTTCTGGGACGTCAAGCAGTTCCCCGGGCCGCGCGGCCTGCCCGATACGGGTGACCGGGATTGGTGGGTGCCTGTCGCTGCCCTGCTTGCCGATGGGGTCAAGCCGGACGAACTGTTCCCGCTGGATATCGACCGCGCCTACAAGAAGCTGGACGAAATCCGCCCGCATATTGCCGTGTGGTGGAAGACCGGCGACCAGGTCCAGCAGATCATGCGCAGCGGCGAAGTGGTCATGACTATGAGCTATTCCGGTCGCTCGCTTCAGGTGGTCAAGGAGGGACTGCCCTTCGCCATGTCCTGGAACCAGGCGATCCGCGACACCGGCTACATGTCCATCCTGAAGGGCGCGCCTGATATCAACGCGGCGCTGGCTTATCTCGACTTCTTCTATGCCAATTCCGAGGCTCACCCGGAATTCATGCGCACGGTCAACTATGCGACCGCGAGCAAGTCGGCGATCGAACTCATGAAGCCGGAGGAACGCAACCTCTACGCAACGGCCCCCGAAAACTACTCGAAGTTGATCAAGCCCGACTTCGCGTGGATTGGGGAAAATCGCGAAATGTTGCGCGCGCGCTGGATCGCTTGGCTGACAAGGTGATAAACTGAAACGACGGCAGGCGGCCCACCACGGGTTGTCTGCCGTTTTGCAATCAGCCGAAAGTGCGTGGACAAAGATGTCGAACCTCAGCGAAATCCAGACGACGAGCCTTTCGTCGCAGATCTATCTGCAGCTTCGCCAGCAATTGATGTCTGCGCGCTTCCAGCCAGGCGAGCGTCTCAAGATACGCGAACTTGCCCAGCGGCTCGGCACCAGCGAAACGCCCGTGCGGGAGGCCCTGTTCCAACTGGTCAAGGATGGCGCGCTTGAGATGAAGCCCGGCTACTACATCCGGGTCCGGCGCGTGAATCTTAGGGAATACGTCGAGTTGCGCGATATCAGGCTGGTACTTGAGCCCTATGCGGCACTCCAGGCGCTGCCGCATCTCGATGCGGCGTTCCTGAAGAAACTTGCCGTCATTCATGACAAGCTGGTCGATGCGGAACAGCGCCAGGATTATCCTGCAGCGCTCCAGCACAATTACGATTTCCATTTCTCGGTCTACCGCAGATCGGGCATGCCGCACCTGATCGAGATTCTCGAACGTCTCTGGATCCAGGTCGGTCCCTTGCTGACCTTTCTCTATCCGCACGGCCACCCGACCTACGAAGGCCCCCACCAGCACGTCTACATTCTCAAGGCGCTCGCCGAGCGCGACGAGGCGGCGGTGCGCAGGGCCTTCGAGCAGGACTTGATCGAGGGTGGCCGCAATTTTCTCGATTACCTCGCCGAAATCGAAGGCAAGGAGATCGCGCCAGCCGAGCCGGAAAAAAGCCCGAAGGCGCGCAAATCACGACGAGCCCCCTGATGGATCATACGAGCGACCCTTTTGCCGTCCGGTACATATTCGATCCGGAGCGCCTCGATCTGGCGCGCGAATTTCGCGACAACATAAACGGACCGCACAGCCGCGATCTCCAGCAACTGTTGGTCCGCATGCGCTGGGGGCCGGTCGAGGGGCGCTATGTCCTGCTGGTTCTGGAGCCCGGAAAGCGCTGGCGGCTGGGCCGTCTTCCGCCCAAGCGAGGGCAAAAGGTCGAACTGTTCGACGATGTAGAGTTCACCTCCCTCGCAGATGCCGAATGGCACGTTTTTAAGCTTCGTTGGGAGGCGCTTGCCGGCGCTCCGCTGTCGATTGGTGCAAGTAAATGATTGTCGAGACCAACCGTTTTCTGGGTTACCCTGATCGCATCAGCGTGCCCGCAGGTGAGCGTGTTACGTTTCACCTGAGTTCGGCCGAGGCACAAGCCGAAGTTGCCATCATTCGTATCCGCTGCGCCGACGCCGATGCGACGGGACCGGGACTCAAACATACGGTCGTTCCCTCGGCGCTGGATGGTGTCCATGCTTGCGTCGATCAGCCGATCCTTTCGGGTTCGGCCGTGGTCGTCGATGACGGCGGCGCGCTGGCGTTGCGCGGCGGCTGGTCGATCGGCTGCTATGTCTGGCCGACGCGGCTGACGGACGGATCCCAGACGTTGATTGCCCGCTGGTGTGACGAGAGCCGGACAGGCTTCCGGCTTGGCGTGAGCAGGCAGGGCGGCCTGGAACTTTGTCTTGGCACGTCATCGGGCGATCCCGTCGTCGTGTCCACCGGCGCCGGTCTGGCCGAGCGCAACTGGCATTGGGTTTCAGCATCCTTCGATCCGGACACCGGTACGATCAGTCTGGAACAGTGGAAACTGGCCGACGGCACGATCCCCGAACAGCGGATCGAACGCAGCTTCGAACGTAGGGCGGACTGGTCGCTCGATTCCGCTGGCCCGCTGCTGATCGCCGCGCATCACGTCGATGCCGATGCCACACGGCTCGGTGGCCATTTCGACGGCAAGATCGAGGCCCCGCGCATCGTGGAAGGCGTGCTCGATGCGGCCGCACTTCATGCCGCGCGGCCCTCGGCGCGCACGGGTTCGCCCGATGCCGGCGTGATCGCCTTCTGGGATTTTTCCATCGGCATCGACACCGTGGAGGTGCGGGACCTCTCAGCCAATTGCCTGCATGGAAAGCTGCACCAGCTGCCGCGCCGTGCGGTGACTGGCGTCGCGTGGAGCGGCGCCTACCATGACTGGCGCCTGGCCCCGGGTGAGTATGGTGCGATCCATTTTCATTCCGACGATCTCTACGATTGCGGATGGTCCCCGACGATGACGCTGGACGTCCCGGCCGACTGGCGCTCCGGCGTCTACGCCCTTCGCTTGCGGCTGCCGTCGGATCGGGGCAAGGCCGACGACGCCATTGCCGTCGAGAGCTTCATTCCCTTCTTCATCACGCCGGCCAAGGATCGGCCGCGCGCCAAGCTCGTGGTCGTTGCTTCGGTGGCGACATACCTTGCCTATGCCAACAATGCGCTTCGACTTTACCACGTGCATTTCCAAGGTCTGACAGAGCACATCCTGCAGCTCACCTTCGACGATCTCCATCTCCAGGAACATCCGGAACTCGCGCAGTCCACCTATGACACGCATGTCGACGGCAGCGGTCGTTGCTACAGTTCCTGGCTTCGTCCGATCCTCAACATGCGGCCGCGCGCCAATCCGTTCAATCTGGGCATCGACACGCATTTCATCGATTGGCTGGAAGAAAAGGGGATCGACTACGACCTGATCACCGACATCGAACTTGACCGGGAAGGCGCGCGGTCCGTTCAGCCCTACCGGGTCGTGTGCACGCTGAGCCATCCTGAATACTACACGCTCAACATGATGAATGCGCTGGTCGCCTACCAGAACGGGGGCGGGCGGCACATCTGCATGGGCGCCAACTCGTTCTACTGGCGCTGCGCGTTTCACCCGGCGGCCCCAGCCGCGCTCGAAGTGCGCCGTGGCATGGCCGGCACCCGAACTTGGGAGTCGCAGCCCGGCGAGGTCCATCTTGCCGGAACCGGCGAGCCGGCGGCACTGTGGCGCCACAGCGGGTTCGCCCCGCAGAAGCTGGTCGGCGTCGGATTTGCCGCCATGCTCTACGACAAGCCGGGCTACTATGTGCGCGAACCGGGCAGCGACGATCCGCGCGTGGCCTTCATCGTGGACGGCATCGGGCGTGACGAACGCATCGGAGATTTCGGCGTCCGTATCGGCGGTTCCGTGGGCATCGAGATCGATCGCTATGACACCGATCTCGGGAGCCCGCCGCACGGCGTCATCGTGGCGACCTCGCATGGGCTCGGGCCGGGCGCCCTGCCGACGCCTGAGGAGTTCCGCACGATGGTCCACGGCCTGGACGGCGAGCAGAACGCACTTGTGCGCGCCGACATGGTGTTCTTCGAGACGTCCAATGGCGGTGCGGTCTTCGTGACCGGCTCGATCTCGTTTGTGCTGTCTCTGAGTGAGAACGGTTACGACAACAATGTCAGCCGCCTGACCGGAAACGTGGTCTCACGCTTCCTCGACGACGCGCCATTCGTGATGCCGGGCTAGCGCATCGGTCCGAAAATCGGAATCGCTTTTCGGTAAGCACGATGCGCAGATTCAAAGTGTTAGAGCGTCCTTTGCGCGTCCGAATGGACGCGCGGCGCTCTGGCGCCCGGCCGCGATCAGTTGGTCGCGCGGCCGCCCAGATAGGCGAGCAGGCCCTCGCCGCCGCGCACGATGTCGCGCACCAGCGCGTCGCGTGCAGCATCCGCGTCGTGATCCCTTAGCGCAGCCATGATGCTGACGTGCTCCTCGGCCTCGAGATAGTGGTCGTCGGCTTCCTCGTAGTAGACCTTGAGGATTGGCCCCATCGACACCCACAGGTTCTCGATCTGGCCGAGCAGCATTTTCATGCCGCACAGGCGGTAGACGCCGAAATGGAACTCGCGGTTCAGACGGATGGCCGTGAAATTGTCCTGCGCAAGGCTCGCCTTGACGAATCGGGCTTGGCACTCGGCAAGGCGGTCGACGTCTTTTGACGTGGCTTTGGCAGCACCTTCCGCCGTCGCGAGACCCTCGAGCGCGATGCGCATCTTGCGGATCTCGAGATAGCGCCCAAGGTTGAGTTCGGGAACTGTAAGGAACCGGCCCGAGCGGATTTCCAGGCCTTGTTCGCTGACAAGACGCAGGCACGCTTCGCGAACCGGCGTCACGCTCGTTCCGAGCTTCTGGGCGATATCGTGCAGGACGAGCCTGTCGCCGGGCGCGAAGTCGCCGTCGATCAGGGCGCCGCGCAAGGCGCCATAGGCTTGCGTCGACAGGTTGTCGGTGGCGAGCGGCTTGATCTTCACGGAACGCCCCAGTTTTCCAACGCCTCGATCGCGTGCGATTCCATACCGTTAGCATCTAGCTTGTGGTGCGCATAGAGATGCGTCGGCGCTGCGATGAGGCCGTACTCGTTCATGATGCCGTGGCGCACGAGGCGTGGGCACGCCGCCGAGCGCCACCCCGATGACGGCAGACTGGGCGTGGACGATCGAGCCGGAGCTACAGTCAATGCCGCGCACCTTTCGCACGTTCCTTGAGATGAATGCATTTGGCCTCCGGCAGACTGCCCGGCAAGCTTGGCGTCGGCATTGCTGCTCCCCTACGACATCGATCTGGAGCGCCCAGAATCTGCAACTAGATCGTTTGCACGTTCATCGTATATGATATATGTTGATTTGAACCAAGCTCGTATGTAGCAAATTTGGTCAGGAGGGGGAGCCGATGAAATTGTTTCTTGGAGCAACGGGAACTGCCTTGAGCGTGCTGGCGGCTGGCGTTGCGTTGACGCCTGCGGCTGCGCAGGAACCGGCAACTTTTGTCTATGCGGACGCGGGCGAGCCGAGCACGATCGATCCGGCGAAGGCCAATGTGAACTGGGAGTTCACGGTCACGCGCAACGTTTACGATCGCCTGGTCGACTTCGATCTGGACGACCCGGCAAAGCTTCTGCCCGCGCTGGCAACCGATTGGACCAGGGACGGCAAGACCTGGACCTTCACGCTGCGCGAAGGTGTTAGCTTCCATGATGGAAGCCCGTTCACCGCGGATGACGTCAAGGCGACGCTCGACCGGCTGCTCAGGATCGGGCAGGGGCAGAGTTATCTGGTCGACGACATCGAGAACGTGACAGTCGTCGATGCCCGAACCGTGAAGATCGCGACCAAGGCCCCGACCGTCTTCCTGGCGTCCAACCTCAGCCGTATTGAGATCGTCGCCGACGAGGACGTTGCCAGGCATGCCGCCGAAGCCGATCAGGGCGAAGCCTGGTTCGGCGAAAACGCCAACGGCACCGGCCCCTACTCCTTTGTGGCCTGGACGCGCGGAACGCAGATCGAGCTGAAGCGCAACGAGAAGTGGTGGGGCAAGTTTCCCGAAAAGCCCTTCGATCGCATTCTTGATCGCTTCGTGACCGATGGCGCCAACCGTTCGCGTGGGCTTGAGGGCGGCGAGTTCGATCTGGCCAATTTCGTGCCGCGTGACGACGCGCTGCGTATCGGCACGTCGACCGGCTTCAACATGGTCGAGGGCAACAATCTCTGGGCGTGGCCGGCGATCTACTTCAACATGGATGTCGCGCCGACCAACAACAAGGATTTCCGCGACGCGCTGGTCAAGTCGTTCGACTACAATGCCATGGTCCAGTATTTCCAGGGACGTGCGGAAATCGGCCGCGGTCCGATCCCTGCCTGGTTCCCCGGTAGCCCGGAAAAGAACGCGCCAGAGATCAAGACCGATCTCGAAGCCGCAAAGGCGGCACTTGCCGCATCAGGCATCGCCAACGGCACGTTCAAGTGCACCGTCCCGGCCGGCTTCCCCGAATTCCGCTTCGCAGCCACCGTTCTCCAGGCGTCCGCGTCCCAGATCGGCGTGACGGTCGAAGTCGAGGAACAGCCCTTCGTCGAGGCGATCACCGCCATCAAGACGGACAAGAGCAATTGCTTCGTGCTCGGCAACGCAAACCTCAGCCCTGCCGATGCGACCAAGTTCTTCTCGGCGCACTACCTCAAGGGTGGCTTCTTCAATTCCGGCAAGTTCTTCGACCAGAACCTCGAGGATCTCGTCGCAAAGCTGCCGCAGGTCGAGGACGCCACGGAGCGCGCGGGAATGCTCAAGCAGGCGGCCGAGATCGTCGTCGATTCGCACTACATCATCTGGGCGGCGCGTCCGACCACGGTGGTTCCGCAGCCTGACCGGATAGGCGGCTACCGCATTGATCCGGCTGATTACATCAACGTTCGTTTCTGGGAACTCCACAGCAAGCAGTAGTGGCGATTGAACGGGACGACGCGACGTGCTGACTTTTCTTGCAAAGAGGCTGGCCTGGGGCGCGCTTGTGCTCCTGCTGGTGGCTGTAATCACCTTCTTCCTCAGTCGTGTCGTCCCGGCTGATCCGGCCGCGTTTCTGGCCGGTCAGAACGCCTCGGAAGCAACGGTACAGCGGATCAGGGCTGAGCATGGCCTCGATCGGCCTCTGGCCGACCAGTTCGTGGCCTACATGGGCGGGCTGGCAAAAGGCGATTTCGGCGACTCCATCCGCACGCGCCGCAGCGTGGGGGCCGACCTGGCGCAGTACCTGCCCGCGACCCTTGAATTGCTGCTGGTCAGCTTCGTCGTCTATCTGGCGGCGAGCTTCTCATTGGCCGTCACGGCGGCGAAGCGGCCAGGTGGCTGGCTCGACGGTTCGATCCGTCTGCTGACCATGATCGGCACCGGCATTCCGGTTTTCTGGCTCGGCATGACCTTGCAGTTCGTCTTTTTCTACAAGCTCCAATGGTTGCCGTTGGGCGCGCGCTTTCCAATCCGCGACACTGCTCCACCGGTGGTGACCGGTCTGATGCTGGTCGATTCGCTGCTCGCGGGCAGCCTCTCGGCCTTCGTCGGCAGCCTGAAGCATATGGCGTTGCCGGCGCTGACCATCGTGGTCAATCTGCTTGCGGTCGGCACCCGGATGTCGCGCGCGGCACTGATCCAGGAGCAGGGTCGGCTTTACGTGCGCACCGCGCGCGGCAAGGGGCTCGGGCCCCGCCCCATCCTCTACAAGCACATGCTGCGCAATGCCTTGAGCCCGATCTTGACCGCGACCACGATGCAATTCGGCTACATGATCAGTTGGGTCATTCTGGTCGAAGTGATCTTCGACTGGCCGGGGATCGGGCTCTATGCCTACCAGTCGTTCCAGGTATTCGACTACTCGCCGGTGATCGCGCTGGCCATCGTCTCGACAGCTGGCTTCGTCTTCATCAACCTTCTGATGGATATCCTCTATCCGATCATCGATCCACGCGTGCAGAGGGTCGGTTCATGAACGTCGCGACTGTAATCAGGCGCTGGCGTCCGGCGCGCCCAAAGGGCGTCCTTACGCCAATGGCCGTTGCCGTGGTGGTTGCGCTTGCCGCCTTTGCGCTCTTGCCCGGATTGGTAGCGCCCCACGATCCGATGGTTCTCGACATCGCCAATCGTTTGAAGGCTCCGAGCCTTGCCAATCCATTTGGCACGGACGAGGCCGGCCGGGACATCTTTTCGCGTGTCGTCCACGGCACCCGCTATTCGCTCGGCGTCGCCTTCATGATCGTCTTCGTCTCGGCGGCCTTCGGCGTCGTCTACGGAGCCGTTTCGGGTATGGCGCGCGGTTGGGTCGACAATTTGATGATGCGTATCGTCGACCTCTTCTTTGGCTTTCCAGCACTTGTGCTGGCGCTCGCCGTCGCAGCCTCCATCGGTCGCGGGCTCGACAGTGTCGCCCTGTCGCTGGCGATCATCTGGTGGCCCGGCTACGCCCGTCTCGTGCGCGGCGAGGTGCTGAGGTTGCGCGAGCGCCCGCATGTCGAGGCAGCGCGTGCGCTCGGCGTGTCCACCATCATGATCCTGCGGCGCCACATCATTCCCTTCGTCACGCAGGAGGTGAACGTGCGTGTCACCACTGACATCGGCTACGCGCTGGTCGCGGTCACCGCGCTTTCTTTCCTTGGTCTTGGTGCCAACTCGCCGACGCCCGAGTGGGGCTTGCTGATCCGCGATTCACGGCCCTATTTCGGTTCGGCCTGGTGGTATCTGGTGTTTCCCGGAGTGATGATCATGCTGACGGCTACGGCCTTCTCGCTGATTGGCGACGCGCTGGCAGCGAGGCGAGGCGCATGATCCTCTCGGTTCGCGATCTATCGGTTGGCTTTCGCCTGCCGGGCAGGGAACTGGTCGCCGTCGACCGCATCTCCTTCGACGTGGAGCAGGGCGAGTCATTCGTCATCATCGGCGAGTCGGGATCCGGCAAGTCGCTGACCGGCATGTCGATTGCCGGCCTGCAGCCGCAGACATCGTTCGCCTCCGGTTCGATCCGTTTCAAGGACAGGGAACTTCTCAACCGTCCCGACGCCGAGCTTCGCCGGATACGGGGCAGGGAGATCGGGCTTATCTACCAGGACCCGCTTGGCTCGCTCAATCCGGTCTGGCCGATCGGCGACCAGATCGCGGAGGCGCTGAGTGCGCATGGCCTCGCCAGTGGCAAACAGGCCGCGATGCGGGCGGTGGCGCTCCTGGAAAGGGTACGCATTCCCGATCCCGCGCGTGTCGCCAATGCCTATCCGCACGAGATCAGCGGCGGCATGCGCCAGCGCGCGATGATCGCCATGGCGCTCGCAGCCGGCCCGAGCCTGCTCATCGCCGACGAACCGACGACGGCGCTCGACGTGACGATCAAGGCGCAGATGCTGGAACTGCTGGCCGAACTGCGCCGGGAGCTTTCTCTGACCATCATCCTGATCACGCATGACATGGGCGTCGTGGCCGAGGTCGCCGATCGGATTCTCGTCATGTATGCCGGCAGGATCGCCGAAATCGGCGAGGCGGATACCGTCATGCGCAATCCCTCGCACCCTTACACGGCTGCGTTGATGACCAGTGCGATGATCTCCGAAGCCACGCCCAAGCACGATCTCAACGCGATCATCGGTGGCGCGCCCGCGCTTGGCGCCTTTCCGCAGGGGTGCCGGTTCCATCCGCGGTGTCCCGGTGCACAGGCCGACTGTAACGTCGTCGAACCCAAGATGGGTGCCCATGGCGCGGTGCAATTGGCCTGCCACCATCCGATCGCATGGACTGGAGCGGCGCGGCCGCTGGGGATCACGGCGTGAGCGAACTTCTGAATCTCAAATCGGTCGTCAAGACCTTCGTCCAGAAGCGCGGCGGCCGGCGCGACGTCCAGGCGGTTGCGGGCGTCTCGCTATCCGTCGGGCGCGGCGAGACGCTCGGCCTCGTCGGCGAGAGCGGTTGCGGCAAATCCACTCTCGCCCGCCTGGCGCTGAAACTCATTGATCCGACCAGCGGGAGCATCAGCTTCGACGGAGCCGACATCACACACCTGAGCGGCCGCCAGCTACTGCCGGTCCGTCGCAAGCTCCAGGCGGTATTCCAGGATCCGCTGGCATCGCTCAACGCGCGCATGACGATTGCCGAAATCATGCGCGAGCCGTTCGACACGCATGGCATCCGGCTTGGCGCGGAACTGGATGAGCGGATACGCGAACTGCTGTCTTTCGTCGGACTGGGCAGCATTGACCTGCAGAAGCTTCCGCCGCAGTTTTCGGGCGGCCAGTTGCAGCGCATTGCGATCGCCCGCGCGCTGGCGCTCGAACCCGAGATCATCGTGGCCGACGAGCCGACCTCGGCGCTCGATCCGTCGATCCAGGCGCAGATCGTCAACTTGCTTCTGTTCATCCAGCGCAAGCGTCAGATTTCCTACCTCATCATTTCGCACGATCTTGATGTGATCGGCCATGTCGCCGATCGGATCGCCGTCATGTATCTCGGTACGATCATCGAGCAGGGGCCGGCGTCCAGCATCATGTCGGGTCCGCTGCACCCTTACACGCAAGCGCTGCTTTCGGCGGCTCCCACCCTGGCCGCTCGACGCAAAAGCGATTGGAAGCGCGTGGTGCTGGCCGGCGATCCGCCCAATCCGGCCGACGTGCCGACAGGCTGCCGGTTTCATCCGCGCTGCCATCTGGCCCGCGATGTCTGCCGGCAGGTCGAACCGCCGCTGCGGCCGGTACTCGATGCCACGCGCTTCGTCGCCTGTCATCTGGCGCCGGAGGAAACGGCGGCGACTGGCACTGAGATCGGGCTGGGCCGACGTGGCAAACTGGCATCGTAGGGAACGAGGGCGATAGGATAATGGCATGGCAGGCGGAAGTTCATGTGACCGGTCTCGGCTTTCCCGAGGGACCGGTCGCACTGGCGGACGGGTCGATTGCTTTCGTCGATCTGCTGCACGCCAAGGTGCGCGCGTTTCGCGATGGTCAGGTGCGCGAATTGTGCAGCTTGCCGGGCGCGCCCAATGGAATGCGGCTCGGGCCTGACGGATCGCTTTATATCGCCAACAATGGCGGTATCGCACCGCTGTCACTCGAAGAGCTGAAATTTGCCGAGCCGCAGATACCAGGCTGTCTCCAGCGGCTGGGAGCAGATGGCCGCTGGGACTATTTTGCGACCGAACTGCCGGGCGCAGGACCCTCGCGCCCCAACGATCTGGTGTTCACGCCGCAAGGCGAGATCGTCTTCACCGACCCGCAGAACTGGGAGGTCTTGGGCGCCGATCCCGCAGCCTATCGCGGCGGTCAGCTTCTGGTCGCCGCCGCTGACGGCAGCGTGCGCCATTTGGCCAGGATGACTGGCTTCCCCAACGGCCTTGCCTTCCATCCCGACGGTTCGCTCATCGTCGGCATCACCATGGAGCACAGGCTGGTCCGTTTTGCCTGGAACGACGGCAACGTCGGGGCGATGGAAGAGTGGTGCCGGCTGGATGACCGTTTCAATCCGGACGGCATGGTCTTTCACGAGGACAAGTTGTTCGTGACCGGCAGCGGCGGCGATCGGATCGCGATTCTCGACACGAGCGGACGGCTTATCGAGATGATCGACACCGGCCCCGGCAGCGACCCGACCAACCTGTGCGTTCATGGCGGCCGGTTGTGGGTGACGCTCGGTCTGCCCGGCCAACTCATTTCATATCGCCTTTAGGAAATGCCTATGTCCAAGAAACAGCCCTTCGTTGCGCCTGAACTGGGCCCGATCAACATCGCGCCGCGTCAGGCAAGGGCGATGCATGCCGACGATCACTGGCAAAGCACGCCATGGTACGAGGCGCCGCGCGAAGACCTCTCCGTGCCGGAGGTCTACACCTACACCGACGCCATGTCCTACGATCCCGGCGACGAGGTGGTGTTCCACTCCAGCACAACGGCGGCCGGCTGGTCGCTCGAAGTCTATCGTGATGGCCTCGATCCGCAGACGGTTCACAAGGCCGAGAAGATCGAGGGGGTGTTCACCGCCACGCCGAAGGATGCCTACCGCAATGGCTGCGGCTGGCCTGTCAGCCATCGCTGGCGCCTGCCCGACGACATGCCGTCAGGTTTCTATCGCGTCGTCTCCACCTGCGATCGTGGTGGCGGCGGCCGCTTCGTGCAGCACCACTTCTTCGTCGTGCGCCCGACGGCGAAAACGCGCCGCGCGCGCATCCTGATGGTCCTGCCGACCGCCACGTGGACGGCCTATAATGATTGGGGCGGCGCCAACCATTACTTCGGTGTAGCAGGGCCCGACGGCAACGCGGCTTCGCCGGTCCTGAGCCTGGAGCGCCCGTGGACGCGTGGGCTGGTGTGGCTGCCGGCCGGCGCTCCTCGCATCTGCGCCGACCCTCTGCCCGAAATGGGTGACGCGCCGCGCTATCCCATGAAGGAATGGGCATTCGCCAACGGCTTCGGCCAATATTACGCCGCATCCGGCTGGGCGCAATTCGACCGCCATTTCGTCGTCTGGGCAGAAAGCCAGGGCTATGCGCTCGACATGATTACGCAGACGGATCTGCACTGTCGGCCAGAATTGCTCGACGACTATCCATGCGTGACGATCGTCGGTCACGACGAATATTGGACACGCGAGATGCGACTGTCGATCGAGGCCTATGTCGAGAAGGGCGGCAGGTTGGCCCGCTTCGGCGCCAACTTCCTGTGGCAGATCAGGCTGGAGGACGACGGCAAGACCCAGCATTGCTACAAGTTCAAGGCCGCCGAAGAGGATCCGGTGCATGGAACCAAAGATGCGCATCTTCTGACCACTGCCTGGGAGGACAAGGATGTGCGCTGGCCAGGCGCGTCGACGGTCGGCGTCAACGGCCTGCACGGGCTCTACGCTTCGTGGGGCGGCTTTGCGCCGCACGGCCAGAAGGGGTTCACCGTCTATCGCCCGGGACATTGGGCTTTTGACGGCACCGGCCTGCACTATGCCGACATCTTTGGCGCGGAAGCCCGCATCTTCGCTTATGAGGTCGATGGCCTCGACTACACGTTCCGCAATGGCCTGCCGTTCCCCGTGGCTGGGGATGGCATCCCCGAGAGCATCGAGATCCTTGCCATGGCGCCCGCCGTGCTGGCGGAGGACGAGCCTCCGGGCGAGGGTTTCCGCTACTACATCCGCGGCAGCGACCATGAGGGGCTGGTCAAGTCTGCAACCGGCGAAGTCACGCCAGAGGGGCTCGCCCGCTATCGTTATGGCTCGGGAATGATGGTGCACATGACGCGCGGCAAGGGCGAGGTCCTGACGGCTGCGACTTGCGAGTGGGTGATGGGCCTGAAGCGCGGCGATCCGTTCACGCAGAAGATCACGCGCAACGTGCTGGATCGGTTCATCGCCGACTGAGCAACGTTGCCGAGGGCATCGGAACTTTCGCACTTGTGAAGCCGGATGCGGTTCGATGAAGACGACCGCCCGGCCGGGTTCCGCTGCCCTTTTTGTCTTTTGCTGTGAGTTTCCATCCCGCGGTGGCCCCGGCGGGCTGTTTGAGCACGGCTTTCGGCGCATTTGGCACGAGCCCGAAACGCCTCCTGTAGATGTCAGGTACGGCGCTTTGCCATCTCCAGCGCATTCACGTCCCTGTCGAGCGAGGCGAATTCCTCGATCAGGCAGGATGCTACGGCTCGCACCGCAGGCCAGCTCTGCCGCTCGCGGTGGATCAGAAGTCCGATCTCGCTGTGCTGGAGTTCCTGCTCGACGAGCGGCACGTGGACAAGTTCGCCCGCCTTCAGCTCCTCCACGAAGCCGGCCGGGGTGAAGAAGCCGAGGCCGATGCCCGCGCGCATGACCTCCTTCGTCATCGGCAGCGAATTCGTCAGGAGCACCGATCGGAACTGCGCACCACTGTGGATGAATTCGGCCTCGGCCGCCGCATTCAGGATCCAGGGATCGCTCAGCATGGCGACGGGATGGGCCGCGCATTCGGTGAGTGTCAGCTCTTTGTGACGGGCCAGGGGATGGTCGGGATGCATGATCGCGCCTAGCCGCAGCTTGATCTTGGCGGCAACGTCGTAGCCGCTGTGCCGCCGGTCGACGAACAGAATCGCAATATCCGGCCGGCGCGCCCGCATCTCCTCGGCATGGTCGGCTGGCGCGGCATCGATGACGCGGAAGGTGATGTGCGGGTGGCGCCGCGACGTTGCTTCGATCGCGCGCGGCAGGATGCGCACGATGGGGGCTGGAATCGATACGATGCGGACCTCGCCATGGATGTCGCCCGAAAGTCCGGTGATCTCGGTCTGGACCGTCTGCCAGCGCGCAAGGGTCTCGCGTGCATGCCGGATGACATAGTCGCCTGCCACGGTCGGGCGAACACCGTTGCCCACCCGCTCGAACAGGGGGGTCCCCATATCCGCTTCAAGCTTGAGAATCTGCCGGTTGACCGCCGACGAGGCTACGTTGAGCACGCTTGCGGCACGACGGATCGAACCCAGGCGCGCCACCTGGTCAATATAGCGCAGAACTGACGAATGCATAAATCCACTCCCCGAAGGTGCTGCCTTTTTGGCATCGCCTGTCTCGAATCTTTATGCTTCCGGAGATCGCTTTGCTATACTCTAATCATCTTTGAGATGGTCGGACTGACCGTCGACCCGGCACTCAAGACCGGCGCGGCGCTTGGACGAAAATCATTGCAGGGCTTCAGGAACAGCCCGTCGAAAAGGGGGAACTTCGATGATCAAGACAGCATTCTCGCGCCGTTCGCTTTTGAAGACCGGTGCCGGCCTGGCTGGTGCGCTCGCCATGCCGGCGATCGTCACCAGCAGCGTTTTCGCCCAGAAGGGCACCCGCACTATCAACATGCAGCTTGGCTGGTTGGGCGGCGGCAACCAGCTTGGCGAAGTGGCTGCCAAGCATCTCGGTTATTTCGAGGAACAAGGTCTCGACTTCGCCATTCAGGTCGGCGGCCCGTCGATCGACGGCGTGGCAATCGTCGCATCCGGCCGTTACGAAATCGGGCAGGTCTCGTCCAGCCCTTCGCTCATGCTCGCTGCCTCGCAAGGTATTCCGGTGAAGGCCTTCGCCGTCAGCGCGCAGGAACATCCCTACGCCTACATCTCCCTGGCATCGAACCCGATCAAAACCCCTAAGGACATGATCGGCAAGAAGATCGGCATTCAGGCGACGGGCAAGGTGCTGCTCAATGCCCTGCTCAAGAAGGCCGGTATCCCTGAAAGCGACGTCGAGGTCGTGGTGATCGGCGCCGACATGACACCGCTGCTGACTGGTCAGGTTCACGCGGCCACCGGATGGTTGACGAACACCACCGCGATCTCTGCGATCGGCCAGGAACACGTTGCCATGAAGCTGTGGGACCAGGGTGTGCAGCTCTACGGCAACCCCTACTACGCCACCGCCGATACGCTCGAGAAAGACCAGGAGATGCTGACCGGCTTCCTCAAGGCAGCGGGCAAGGGTTGGGAATATGCCAATTCCAATCCGGAAGCGGCCGTTGATCTGCTCCTGAAAGAATTCCCGAACCTCATCCGCGACGACGAGATCGCCGCTTCCAAGGTGTTGCTCAAGCACATCTTCACGCCGGCAACCGCTGCTGGTGGCTGGGGCACGATGGACCCGGCCGTGTGGCAGGGCCAGATCTCTCTCTATGACGAACTCCAGCAGTTCTCGGCCGGCGCGCCGAAACTGGAAAACGTCATCTCGATGGCGCCGCTGGAAGCGACCGCAGCTGACCGCCCCAAGATTGGCTGAAGGGAGACCTGAGATGGCTCTTGCCGCGCTCGACCTCGACCGGCCCGAACCGGTGACTGCGCCGACGGCCGATGGAATTGCCGTCGACCTGAAACAGGTTTCGGTCCGCTTCACGACCGAGCGCGGCACGATCACCGCGCTGGACAGCATCGATCTTGCCGTGCCGACGGGCGGCTTCCTGACGCTGCTTGGACCCTCGGGTTGTGGCAAGTCCACACTCCTGCGGGTCGTGGCCGACATCATCAAGCCGTCCAGTGGCTCGGCGAACGTGCTTGGCGGAGCGCCATCGCTTGCCCGCTCCCGTCGCGACATCGGCTTCGTCTTCCAGGATGCAGCGCTGCTGCCCTGGCGAACGGTGCTGGACAATGTGACGTTGCCGCTCGAAGTGGGCGGCGGCGCCCCGGCGGGGCGTGCGCGGGATCCGCGCGAACTGCTTGAACTCGTCGGGCTTTCGGGCTGGGAGAAGGCATTCCCGCACGAACTCTCAGGCGGCATGCGGCAGCGTGTGTCGATCGCTCGTGCGCTCGTCTCCAGCCCCAAGCTGCTGCTCATGGACGAGCCATTCGGTGCGCTCGACGAGATCACGCGCGACCGCCTCAACGAGGAGCTTCTCGCGGTCTGGGAGCGTACCGGAACGACGATCCTCTTCGTCACCCACTCGATCTACGAGGCGGCGTTCCTCGGCCAGCAGGTGCTGCTTCTTGCAGCCCGTCCGGGCCGGGTGCGCGAAATGGTGCCAGTCGATCTGCCATCTCCTCGGCGTGTCGCCATGCGCGAGACCCCGCAATTCGTCTCGCTCGTGACCCGTCTGCGCAAAGTGCTGGAGACCTGCTGACATGGCCAACACTGCAACAATGGGCGCGTTTGTCGACGACAACGAGGCCCAGGAAATCTACCTCGCGGCCAAACGGCGGCTTCTCTGGCGCAGGCGGCTCCTGCCGGTCGTGACGTTTTTGACGTTGCTAGTGCTTTGGGAAGTCGGTGTCAGGGTGTTCGAGGTAAAACCCTTCATCGCACCCGCGCCGAGCGCGGTGATGCAGGTGCTGATCCAAAAATTCCCGATGCTGATGCAGAACCTGCTGCCGACGGCCATCGAGGCCATTTCTGGCTTCATCATCGGCAATCTGGCGGCGATCAGCATCGCCACCGCCTTTGCCTACAAGCAGAGCCTGGAGGAGGCATTCTTCCCGATCGCCGTGATGGTCAACACCATCCCCGTCGTGGCGAAGGCCCCGATCCTTGTCCTGCTGCTCGGCAACGGCATGGAGCCGAAGATCGCGATCGCGGCGCTGATCTGCTTCTTCCCGACACTCGTCAACATGACGCGCGGTCTGCGCGACGTGAATGCGCAGCAACTCGAGCTGATGCACGTTCTGTCTGCCTCGCCACGCGAAGTCTTCATCAAGGTCCGGCTCAAGAACTCGCTGCCCTACCTGTTTTCGGCCCTGAAGATCGCCGCTTCGACCGCCGTGATCGGCGCCATCGTGGGCGAATGGATCGGATCGACAGTGGGCATCGGCGCCCTGATCATTCAGGCCACCTACAACTTCGACTCGCCGCTTCTCTATGCAACCATCGTCGTCGGATCGGTCTTCTCGGCCAGCTTCTTCGGCGTGATTTCGTGGATGGAACGCTACTTCCTTACCTGGAACGCATCGGGCACGCGCTGAGCCGCTGCCCGCACATAACTTGGGAGACCGACATGACTTCTCAACAGATGATCGACGAGCCGGGCGGCAAGGTCCCGGTCGTCGCGGAGGCGGATCTTGTCGTGGTGGGCGGTGGCCCCGCCGGAATTGCCGCCGCGGTGGCAGGCGCACGCAACGGGCTCTCGGTCGTGCTGCTGGAGCGCTACGCCTATCTCGGCGGCCTCGCTTCGGGCGGCATGGTGCTGGTGCTCGACGACATGTGCAACGGCAATGAGGTGACCGTGAAGGGCCTGTGCGCCGAGCTCATCGACCGCATGACGACGATGGGGCTCTGTGTGACGCCGCCCGAGAAGGACTGGATCGTCGACGAGACCAAGTTCCGGCAGTGGGCGCGCTGGGGCACCTACAACTTCCACAGCCACAGCAAGCCACAGCCGGTCTGCTATGCCTCGGCCTTTGATCCCGACGGGTTCAAACGCGCGTCGAACGACATGGTGGCCGAAGCCGGCATCAATCTCAGACTGCATTCCTGGTTCTCGAAGACGATCGTCGAGGATGGGGTCGTCAAGGGCGTCATCTGCGACTCCAAGTCGGGTCGCCAGGCGATCCTGGGCAAGGTCGTGGTCGACACGACCGGCGACCTCGATGTCGCGGCCTCCGCCGGAGCCGCGCACAGCCACGGCTCGTTCATCGTCACCACGGTGTTCCGCCTCGGCGGCATCGACACCGAAGAGGCCGAGCGTTTCGAATATGCAGAGCCGGAAGCTTTCGCGCAGGTCGACCGCGAGGCAAAGCGCATCATGGGCGGCTCCTGGGAGCGCTGGTGGCTGAAGACGCCGCTGCCGGGTATCGTCTGGTGCAATTGCCCGCATATGGCAGGCTTCGACGGAACCTCGGTCGAGGACCTGACCCGCGCTGACTTCAAGGGGCGCGAGAAGATCGCAGCCCTGGTCGAGTATGTGCGTGCAAGCGTTCCGGGCTTCCAGAATGCGTTCGTGGTCGATGTTGCGCCTCAGGTTGGCGTGCGCACGTCGCGTCTGCTCGAAGGCGAATATGTGCTGACCAAGGAGGACGTGTCGTCCCGCCGCCACTTCGCCGACTCCGTCGCGCGCGGCCGGGACTATTACTATCCTTACCGCACGCTGCTGCCGAAGGATGTGAAGCAGCTCCTCGTCGCCGGCCGCCACTATTCTTCGACCGCCGCAGCACAGCGCATCTCGCGCGAGATCCCGCCCTGCATGGCGATGGGCGAAGCGGTTGGCGTCGCAGCCTCCGTTGCGCTCGACCAGGGCGTGACGGTCGACAAGGTGGAGATCGCCAAGGTGCAGCGCCTGCTGCGTGAGCAGGGCGCTGATCCGGGCGATCAGCCGGCGCCGAACGCCACGTTCCAGGCGGCGGCGGAATAAGGGGAGACAAGCAGATGAACACCACCGACACCCAGCCGCTTTCCGGCGTCAAGGTCATCGACTTCACGCAGGTCATGCTTGGCCCCTGCTGCACGCAGGTGCTGGCCGACTACGGCGCTGATGTCATCAAGATCGAGCGGCCGGGCGCGGGCGATCTCTCCCGCACCTCGATCGCCGACGATCCGGATGGCATGAACAATCCCGTGTTCCGCAGTCTCAACCGCAACAAGCGCTCGATCGCGCTCGACCTGCGCAAGGATGAAGCGAAGGAAGTCATCTACGACCTGGTCCGCAACGCAGACGTGGTCGTGAACAATTTCCGCGCAGGCGTGATGGAGCGCATGGGCTTCGGCTACGACAAGCTGTCCGAGATCAATCCCCGCATCATCTGTGCCTTCGGCTCGGGCTTTGGCCCGTCCGGTCCGCTCTCCCACAAGGGTGGGCAGGATATCCTTGCCCAGGCTTTGTCGGGCGTGATGGCACGACGCGCGGATGCGTCGACGCCGATGACGATCTATCCTACCGCGCTCGCCGACTACTCGGCGGGGATGCATCTGGTGCAGGCAATTCTGCTCGCGCTGCTTCAGCGCGGCAAGACGGGACGGGGCCAGGCCGTATCGGTCTCGCTGTTCGAATCCATGCTTGCGATGCAGATGCAGGAAGCCGCGATGTGGCTGCAGCGGAAGAAGGAGCTCAACTGGGGAGCCTTCCCGCTCACCGGCGCCTTCGAAACGACTGACGGCGCACTCGTCATGGTCGGCGCATTCAAGGTGAACCCGCTCAAGGACATTTCGGCTGCACTTGGCATGCCTGATCTGTCGCAGGAGGAGCGTTTCTCGACCTTTGCGCGGCAAATGGAAAACAAGGCAGAGCTCCATCGCATGTTCCGCGAGAAGTTCTCCTCGGGAACCACCGAGCACTGGCTGGCGAAACTCGAGGAGCAGGACATCCTGTGCTCGCCGGTTCTCAGCCTGGCAGACGCGCTTGACCATGGGCAGACGGCTGAAAACGGTTCGGTCATCGAGATCGAAGGTGCCCGCGCGCCGATGCAGCTGATGGGTACGCCGCTGACGATGAGCGGCGACGCGTTCCAGGTACGCCGTGCGCCGCCGGATCTCGGTGCGGATGGAGCCGATGTCCTGCGGGAGGCCGGCTACTCGCCAGAGAAGATCGATGCGCTGCTCGCGGCGGGCATTCTCACTGGCGAGCGTCGCGGAGAGGCGGCATGAGCGTCGCATTCACCGTCGAAAACCACGTCGCACGGGTCACGCTCGATCGGCCGGAGCGCATGAACGCGGTCGACCTGGCGACCGAGGCGGAACTCGTCCGCATCTGGGAGGCCATCGAAAAGGATCGCAGCGTGCGCGTCGTCGTGCTGACGGGTGCAGGCGATCGCGCCTTCTGCACCGGCGCCGACATGAAGGGTACGGGCGGCCTGTCCGGCCTCGAATACTGGGCCGCGGAGCGCAAGGGCGGTTTCGGCGGCATCGCGTTGAGGGATACGCTCGACGTGCCGGTCATCGCCCGCGTCAACGGCCATGCGCTTGGCGGCGGCATGGAAATGGTCCTCGGCTGCGACATCGTCATCGCATCCGAAAAGGCGACGTTCGGCTTGCCGGAGCCACGTGTCGGCAGGTTGGCGCTCGATGGCGGCATAGCACTTCTGGCGCGGCGAGTGCCGCATGTTCACGCCATGGGCATGCTGCTGACCGGCCGGCGCATCGACGCGGCCAAGGCGCACGAGTTCGGCCTCGTCAACGAGGTGGTGGCGCCCGATGCGCTCGATGAGGCGGTCGATCGCTGGGTCGCCGACGTCCTTGCCTGTGCGCCGCTTTCGGTGCGGGCGGTGAAGGCGATGGTGCGGGCCGGGGAAGGCCTGAGCGCGAAGGAAGCGCAGATGCTGCGCCTGCCGCAATTGATCGAGGCGCTACAGTCGGAGGACCAGAACGAGGGCGTCGCAGCCTTCGTCGAAAAGCGCGCCCCGAACTGGTCCGGCAGGTAGCGGCCATGCCCTATGTGATCGCCTCTGCCTGCATCGATGTGAAGGATGGCGATTGCCAGGACGTCTGCCCCGTCGAATGCATCTACGAAGGAGGTCGGATGATGTACATTCATCCGACCGAATGCATCAGTTGCGGTCTCTGCCTCTCCATATGCCCTGTCGACGCAATCTTCGCCGACGATGAACTGCCTTCGCATGAGGGGCGGTTCCTCGCGATCAATGCCGAGTTCTTCGGCGAAGGGGTTACGGGCTGGGGCGAGCCCGGAGGCGCATCAGACAAATTTCGCACCGACCTCGATCATGCCGAGGTTGCCGGTGCGCCCAGGAAGGAAGCCGCAGTATCATGACAGTGCACCAGAACTTCATCGCCGGCCGCTGGACGGACGGTGCTGAAGCAGCGGAAAACTACAACCCATCCAACACGAACGAAGTCATCGGAACTTACGCGCGGGCCTCGCGCAAGGATGTGGACGATGCGATCGCGGCGGCGCGTGCTGCGTTGCCGGCCTGGTCGCGCTCAGGCATCCAGCAGCGCCATGACATTTTGAAGAAGGTCGGCGACGAGATCCTTGCCCGGAAGGACGAACTCGGTCTCCTGCTTGCACGCGAGGAGGGCAAGACCCTTCCCGAGGCGGTGGGCGAGGTCACGCGCGCAGCGCAGATCTTCGACTTCTTCTCTGGCGAAGTGCTCCGGCTGGCCGGTGAGAAGCTCGCCTCCACGCGCCCCGGCATCGAGGTCGAAATCACGCGCGAGCCGGTGGGTGTCGTCGGCATCATCACGCCGTGGAATTTCCCGATCGCAATTCCCGCATGGAAGATTGCGCCGGCACTTGCCTATGGCAATTGCGTGGTCTTCAAGCCCGCCGATCTCGTTCCCGGTTCGGCCTGGGCGCTGTCCGACATCATCATCCGCGCTGGTTTGCCGGAAGGCGTGTTCAATCTCGTGATGGGGCGCGGCTCGGTCGTCGGCGAGGCAATGCTGAACGATCCCCGGATCGACGCCATCACGTTCACCGGCTCCGTTGCCACCGGCAAGAAGGTCGCTTCGGCCTGTGTCGAAAACATGCGCAAGTTCCAGCTGGAGATGGGCGGCAAGAACCCGATGGTCGTGCTCGACGACGCCGAGCTCGGCGTCGCGGTGGAGGCTTGCGCGAACGGCGCGTTCTTCTCGACCGGTCAGCGCTGCACGGCCTCATCGCGCCTTGTGGTGACCGAAGGCATCCACGACCGCTTTGTGTCTGCTCTGACCGAGCGGTTGAAGGGGCTCGTCGTTGACGATGCGGTGAAGAGCGGGACCCATATCGGTCCCGTGGTCGACCAGAACCAGCTCGACCAGGATCTGTCCTACATCGACATCGGCCAGAAGGAAGGCGCCAGACTTGCCTGGGGCGGCGAGCGGCTCAAACGCGATCAGCCGGGCTTCTACCTGCAGCCGGCGCTCTTCACGGAGACAAGCGCGGACATGCGCATCAACCGCGAGGAGATCTTCGGCCCGGTAGCAAGTGTCATGCGGGTCAAGGACTATGATGAGGCCCTTGCTGTCGCAAACGATACCATCTTTGGTCTGTCGGCGGGCATCTGCACGACCAGCCTGAAACATGCGTCGCATTTCCGGCGAAACGTCGAAGCCGGTATGGTGATGGTCAATCTGCCGACGGCCGGCGTCGACTATCACGTACCTTTCGGTGGTCGCAAAGGGTCTTCCTATGGCCCGCGCGAACAGGGCCGATACGCTGCCGAGTTCTACACGACCGTGAAGACGGCCTACACACAGCCTTGACGCGACGCGGCCCTCCGCTTCGAGGCGGAGGGCTGTATCGAGGTCTGCCGGATTGGGGAGCACCAGCGTGCCGCCGGTCGGATGGTCGCGCGTTGGCCCGCTCATCCGAATGCTGACCCACACACTTCTAGTCAATGCGCGCATCCGCCAAAAGGATGCGTCGATATGCCGGCAAATCCGCATATGATGCGAACTGCATCTCGCCTCTTCATTGAAGTGCGCGAACTTGGGGCTCACATCCTGTCCGAAGGGCTATGCGGGGCGGCTAGGATATGCAGGTATTCAACTTCAGGATCTTGCCATGGAGCGGCGGCCAGGATGCACGACGCCTAGAGCGCTTGCAGCGTCTCCTCGATGAGATCGGCACCGAAATCAGCACCGAAAAGGACACGCTGGGCGACCAATACGAGAATGCTACCACAAACGCCGCGTTCGCTTTCGAGGCGATGGAAAACGGCGAGGGCCCGGAATGGACGTCGAGAAAAATCGATGCGCTGACAGCGTCGGTCACCCGCTATTCCCAGCGTCTTCGTTCATTGAAGCATGAGGCCGACTTCATCGAGGCAACCAAGCAGCGGGTCGCTTTGTTGCTGGGGGCAAGGGACCGGCTCTGACGCAGTGCGACCGGGCCGAAGGCGAACACGGCGAGCTGCCGCAGCGAAGTTGAGTCATCATTCCACCTGGACATCTTGGGTCACCGCGCGCATGCGATCGACACGCATTGCCTGCGGCCAGGGCCAAGGCGGTTTGGAGACATGGCAAGGGCGCAGGCGCCCGGCGCACTGGCCCGAACCGAAGGTCGGCGAAGCGAATATCGAAGTCTATTCTCGGAATGCGTGATGCATAGTTTCATCAATGCGAGCGTCCTTTATGCCTCCATTCTGACGCGGCACCCCAATGCATCCGGCTAAGGGAGTAGGGCCGGGCTAATATCTTTACGACCTTTGCATTTCTTGCGCGCCGGTGGCCGGTACTGGGAAGCTAGGGGAAAGTCAGCGATTGGCGGACACCCCCATGACTTCCAATGTCTTCGGCAAGCGAACTCCTCGCCGCAACTTCGGCCACACCCGGAAATCGTCAAAAAGCGCGCCGACGAATGTCAGCGCCCGGTACGATACGGTCGTTCCGTTTGACTGGGGGCGGACATCGCCGGCCGCGTCTTTCGACAAGGCAGGCACAGGTCTCCACGGCGCCGCAAGCGGCTCGCACAGTTCGGCGAGGCAAGCAGGCGAGGCGCGGCCAGCGCCGCTCGGTGGTCGGACAAAGAGGCTTGCGGATGTGGTGATCGCCACTTGCGCCCTGATCTTGCTCTCTCCCATCATGCTTGTCGTCTTCTTGCTGATAAGGGCGACGATCGGAGGTCCGGCGGTATATTCGCACATTCGGGTCGGGTTCCACGGAAAACCGTTCAACTGCTGCAAGTTCCGGACGATGGTCGCAAACTCGGACGAGGTGCTGCGCGAGCTTCTTGCGCGCGACCCGGAGGCGGCCCGGCAGTGGGCAGAGAATAGAAAGCTCAAGAACGATCCCCGCATCACCTTCCTTGGCATGATCCTGAGGAAGTCGAGCCTCGACGAGCTTCCCCAGTTGTTCAATGTCCTCAGGGGCGAAATGAGTTGCGTCGGGCCACGTCCCATCGTTGCCGACGAACTCAGCCGCTACGGAGGTTTTGTCGTGGACTATCTAGCTGCAAAGCCGGGCATCACCGGGCTGTGGCAGGTCACCGGCAGAAGCAGCACCGACTATATGAGCCGCGTTGCGCTTGACAGCCACTATGTCCGCAATTGGTCGCTGCGGGCCGACCTCGTCATACTTTTCCGCACGATCTTTGCGGTCATGCGATTTGACGACGCGTCATAGGGCAGCGCGGGCCGCATCAGGAGCCTTTGGCGGCGATGCGCCTCCACAAGCCCGCAAGCGCAAGCCCTGCGAGGTAGGCGCACTGCAGGCCGAGCACGGGAACCAAAACCCTTGGGAGCAGCGGACCGTCGAGCAGGAAACCGGTCGCCAAAATGGTGACGGCCGTCGCGACAAGTAGGGTGGGGACGCGAAAACTGAACCCCAGTACGATGCCAACCACAACAACCGTTACGACGCTCCAGAGCACGTTTCGCTATCTCCTCCGAAGCTTGGCGAATCATTGCATGGCACAGCCCTACAATGAAGCATTTCACCGCTCCGGCTGAACAGGCTTTTCCTGTTTTCCCACAGTGGATCAGCTTGGAGCCTTTCCCATTTGACGATGAACGGCTCTTTGGCTCCGGCTGCACGTGTCCGGTGCCATGTCAGCTTGCGCCATTGCGGAAGAGCCTTCGATCACGTCCGGCAGGACGTCTTTGACCGTCCTGGGGCCTCCCCAGGCGAAGGGCCAAGCCTCAGTCATCGGGCAATTGCGGCAGAACCTTCACTTGAGCCGTGGCGCCCGCGCGTTTTTCGCGCTGAAAGCCTGTCGCCTTTCCTCGGCAATCTCCAGGTCTCGGACTGCCGATCCAATCGCCTTGAGGCGATCCTCAGTCTGCGTCAACTGCTTGCGGGTGGTAAACGCGGCAGCTGAAACCAGAAGAGTATTCGCAACCGTGACAATGACCGCCCCTGCGAGGCCCTCGCTGCCGAGCAGGATCATCGCCAGTGCCCCGACCAATACGGCAAGGGCCCCGTACCTCAGCAATCTGCCTCCCTTCAGAAAGAATACTGACGGCAAGCCAGCTGCCAGGATCAGAACGCCATCAGCCTTGTTCGCCACCCAGTCGGCACCCTCCAAGGTAAATATACTGAAAGTGTCCATTTCAACCTCGAGTTCGCTGGTTCAAATGAAACTTGGACGTCGAGTTCTGGGGAACGTTGATCGGCCTGGGCCGGGAGCCCCGCATTGGAATGCGTCCCTGCGAGGACGCTGAATATACCGTTGTCTTGCCAGCCTGTCGGATGCGCCGATCTTCGGCTGCCGCAGGCCTGGATATTCAAGCACCGAATGGAATTCGTTGTTGTAATCCTTCTTGATGACGCAGGGAAGGCGCGTGGCTTGGGCCTCCATGGCCATCGTAGGTCGCCTCGACCCTTTGGCCGATTTGCTACCCAATAAGGCTTATGCGCGGGATGCCAGCCAACTTGGTATAGTTCAACTCGACTGCCGGCGCGGCTTGCCAACGGGCGAAAGAGAAACGTGCCAGGTTGTGGAGCTGGCCGGCATGTTGGGTGTTGCTGGAGCGCCGCGCGTCCGAATGGACGCGCATAGTGCGCTCTAGCACTTTGAAACTGCGCGTCGTGGTTGTCGAAAATCATTTCCGATTTTCGCTTTGCGGACCTTCGGGTCGGGTCGATGCGCTAGTCGCAAGGATTCTGAAATGCACAGCGCATCTGACAATGCGACGATGACATCAGGACCTACGCCGTTGGATGTCCGAGATGTATTTGATTTCATTATCCGCAGGTGGCGGATAATTTCAGTGATTGCATTGGTCACTCTTGTTGCATTTGTTTTAATATCTTTCGCAATAAATCCACTATATACGTCGTCTGCGCAAATATTGCTTGATAAGCCAAAAGATTACACTGTTTCTCAGGACTATCTCAATTCCGAAAGTGGAGAAAACTCGACTTTCGTTGAAAGCCAACTTGCGGTTCTAGGCTCCTCCATGCTTCTTCAGAAGGTCGTTGACAGCGAGCAGCTGGGGGATGGGGCCTTGGAATGGCTCAAGGGGGCCGTGGACGTCCAGCGCGTTGGGCTCTCGGACGTGATTGAGCTCTCCGTGACATCCCACGACCCCGAACAAGCTACCGCGCTCGCAAATGCAATTGCCCAAGCTTACGTCAACGATCGGATAGAGTCCCGCTACGACAGTGCCAAGAAAGCCGCTACGTGGCTCAGCGAGCGAGCAGAGGTTCTCAGGCAGCAACTGAGCCGTTCGGAAGACGCCGTCGAGAGTTTTCGCGCCCAGCACAATCTATTTGCGACGAAGTCAGGAAGCGTTACGGAGCAGCAGCTGTCTGAGCTCAATATTGCCTTGATCAATGCAAGCGCCGAACTCGCGGCCAAGCGCGCAAAATATCAGCAGGCTGAGAACCTGATCCGCAGAGGGGGAGACGTTCAGTCGATACCTGATGTCCTGCAATCCCCCGTCGTCAGTGCGCTGCGAACTCAGCAGGCTGCGGTGATGCGGCGGGAAACCGATCTTTCGCTGAAATATGGCGAACGACATCCGGAGGTCATGGCCGCCCAGGCGGAGCGTCGCGACGTAGAGGCGCAAATTACCGCTGAAATCCAGCGCCTCATCGGGAACCTGAAGAATGAAGTCGAAGCGGCCGAAGCCCGCGAAGCAGCCCTGAAGCAGGCCCTGGCGTCGGTGACCGGCCAGTCGGAAGTTGAAGATCGGGTTGGCGTGCAGCTGCGCGACCTCGGCAGGATTGCTGCTGCGAACCAGGAGCTCTTCCAGACGTTCCTGTCGCGCGCCAAGATCGCCGAGGAAAAGTCCACCCTGCTTAGCAGCGGCGTGCGCGTGATCGCGCATGCCAATATTCCGGATGCCCCGAGCTTCCCGAACCGGCCACTCTTTGCGGCGCTGGGTTTGGTCTTCGGTGTCTTCCTTGGCGGCGGCGGCGCGCTTCTTCGTGAGCTTTTCGCTTCTGGCTTTATGGCGACGCGCCAGGTGGAAGAGACGCTGGCCGTTCCGGTTCTTGCCTCCATGCCGAGAATGACGGGCTGGTCGGGAGCCACCAAGTCGCAGGCCCAGCCCGTGGCCTATCTCGAGCGCAAGCCTTTATCCAGATATAGCGAAGCCGTGCGGCGGCTTCGCCTGGGCATCGAGAGGATACCGGAATCCGGGCGTCCGCTCCGCGTCATGTTGGTAACATCGGCGATGCCCGGTGAAGGAAAGACCACGCTGGTGCTGAGCCTGGCCCGTTCCGCCGCCGCCGACGGCGAACGGGTCCTGGTGATCGATGCAGACCTGCGGCTGTCGTCTGCCACGGCCTTCTTCGGCATGGCGGAGGCAACCGGATTGGTCGATCTTCTCACTTTGCCGATGCGAGCCAAGGACGCAATTCACCTAGATGAAGGCTCCGGAATCTACGTGCTGCCTGCAGGCGCAAAGACGGTGAACCCGCCGGCCCTGCTTGCCTCCAGGCGAATGCGCTCGACACTCGATGAGCTTCGCAGGGCGTTCGACACGGTGATTATCGACGCCCCGCCCGTGGGGCCCGCAGCCGACGCCTCGATCCTGGCGCCGTATGTCGACAGAGTGGTCTTTGTGGTGAAGTGGCGTGAAACCTCACGTGAGGTTGTTGCCGAGGGAATTCGGCACCTTGGCGGGCGGACCAAAATTGCCGGCATAGCACTGACCATGGTCGACGAACCGAAGCTGCCGAAATACGGCCGCTACGCCTCGCTCGAGGGCAGCGTCTCCGACAGCTATTATCGCAACTAGGGGAAGGCAGAGGCGGCTGCGCGCCATGGGGGGGACGATGCTACAGGCTAACCCATGCAATTCGGTTTCGGGACCGCTTGAAGGACTTCACGATGGAAGGAATGCGCGTTGGTACGCGGTCCAGACACATCAGCATTCCGAGAGCCTGGCTGAGAGGCACCTGCTGACGCAGAACTTCCAGACCTATCTGCCCAAGCGCAAGCGAACAGTTCGGCATGCGCGCAGTGTCAGAACCGTCTGCGGCGCGTATTTTGATTGCTATCTCTTTGTCTCGTTGGACATTCAAAAACAGAGATGGCCTGCAATCAATTCGACCGTTGGCGTGCGGAGACTTCTGATGAGTGATAGCGCGCCCATCCCGGTGCCGAATGGCGTCGTCGAAGCATTGCTGTCGTCCACTGACGAAGACGGAATACTTCATTCGGAAAACTTGCTGCAGTCCGGACAGACGGTTCGCGTTGCGCAGGGGCCGTTTGCAGATCAACTTGGCACGCTTGATTATGTTGGGCGCGTTGGTGCCGTTCGAGTTCTTCTTGATATAATGAATCGTTCAGTGCCTGTGTATATTGATCGAGATAAAGTAATAATACTATAATATTGCGACTAGTTATTTGTTTATCGTATAGTTTGCGGTGGAGTGAACGGCCGCGATGGCAACGTAGGGGGATGAAGCAATTCACCCTCAGTGCGGTAGCTTGCGGAGAAGAGGCGCAATACTTGCGCTAGCCAGGTCGTCGCACGGGCTGCGCTCTGCCCCGATCCGATCCTGTTTCCGCGTGAACGGGCCCCATTGTGAGCAAGTAAGGGATGACATTGGAACTCCAATCCAGACCTGAAAAGTCCCGTGCAGCAAACCCTGTAGGGCACCGGTTTCAGGCCGGCTCGCGCCGGCGGCAGTATCGCCGCTGGTCTGCTGAGGCCAAGGCGGAAATCGTGGCGGAAGCGCTCGAGCCGGGCGCAAATGTCTCAGCGGTCGCCCGTGCACATGGCATATGTCCGCAGCAGGTCTTCGCTTGGCGACGCAAGGCTGCAAATGATGGCACGATCCCAGCGATCCCAGACGGCCAGCGAGCTGCGGGGGCCCTTCAAGCAGAAACAAGCGCGCCTCACGGCACCTCGGCGACGGTCTCTACGCTGCCTATTGCGGCTGCGCTGTTTCAGGCACTGGATGAGGCTGGCGTGAGGTATGGCATAGTCCAGGACGTCGCAACGCTCGAGGATGCATTCGCCGGCCGCGACGATGTGGATCTGCTCGTTGACAAGCAGGACTACCCGGCATTCTGCGCGATCGTGAGCCAGTTCCATGGTCTCCGCGGCGTGAGCCTGTCTTGCTATGACAATGTCTGTGCCGGCCGCGAGGACTGGTTCGTGCCCGACTTCGCGCAAAGCGGATATCTTCATCTCGACACGCATATCGGCTTCCGCGTCGGCTGGGAGTTTCGCAAGCGCTATCTGGCATTCGATCATTCGGCCATCACACGATGGGAGCAGGCTTGCGTGGATGGAGTGTCCGTCCCTGTCGCTTCTCCCGGAGACGAGATCCGGATTGCGATTGCCCGTTTTGCATTTCGCGTTTGGGCGCTGCCGTGGAAGCAGTGGGTGGCCATATCAGGCGACTGGACGGACCAAGTTGCGAACCTGCCTTCCGTGCCCGGCGAACAAGGCTTGTACGTCGCGGAATACAAGTTTGGCCGCGGCGAAATCGTGCAGTGCAGAATCCGGCAAGGGAAGAGCGGTCTTTGCGTGCACCGCGGAGATCTGGCCAGGCTGCGGCATTCGCTTCGCGAAAGGTCCGGGTTCACGAAGGCTGGCGGGATCGCCGATCCGGCGGTCCATCTCGTCCGCAAGACCTCATATCTTGCCCTAAGGCTTCTGGGGCGCCTGATGCCCGGTAGCGTTCCGGCCAAAAGACGACCTGTGGTGGGCGGCATCGTGGTCGCCGTGGTGGGGCCTGATGGGTTGGGAAAGAGCACGCAGGTCGATCGGCTGACGCAGCTGTTCCGCTGGAAGTTCGGCTGCGCGAAGGCCTATCTCGGAACCGGGGATGGTGGCGGATGGTGGCTGCGCAAGGGGCTGCAGCATCTTGTTTTCCCCCATCGGCGCCAGTTCAAGGCCGCGATCCAGCGCGACGACGCGGAGGCGTCCCGGCGCAGTCGGGCAAGAGAGGGGATTCTCGCGGCCGGGCTGGCGTTCTGGGGCGTTCTGATTGCGATCGAGAGATACACCGTGGTGAGGCGCGCCCATCGATGGGCAACGCGCGGCCTGATCGTCATTTGCGACCGGTGGCCACAAGCGCAGCGCAGCGGCTATCTGGACGGCCCGATGATCCCGCCGAAGCTGTTGGCAGTCCGCGGTTTGTCAGTACTCGCCCGGTTCGAGCAGAAACTCTATCGCAAGATGGAAGAACTCCGGCCAGATCTGACATTGCACCTCGTGTCCGATCATGCCGTCTCCGACAGGCGAAAGCCGGGAGAGATCAGCAAGGCGGCATTTGATGCGCGGATGTCGTTGATGGCGGAGCTGCGGGCCCAGGACAAGGACATCCGAACCGTTGATGCAAGCTCCAGCGTCGAGGCCGTCAACCGCGAGCTGTTCAAGCGGATCTGGATGTCGTTGTAGGGGAGTGGGCAGGGGCGGTACAGCCGCCCGATCTTCCCTCGCATGATATGCGAGCGACGCATTTGCCCTTCCCGCACTCGTTCCGAGTTTACGACCTACCGGGATCGTGAGGCGCAATCCGATGAAGATCGTCCATGTGCTGACCCGCCTGCTCCGGGCAGGCTCCGAAGAGAACACGCTGGCATGTTGTCTCGCTCAGGCGCGGAACGGCCACGAGGTGACCTTGGTTCATGGCAAGGAATACGACCCGGTTCTGCAGGCGTCCGTTGCCGGAGCCCTTCGGGTGGTGACCCTTGACGCGCTCATTCCCCCTTTGTCGCCGTCCCATGACATTTCGGCCTTGGGGCAACTGAAGCGCCGCTTGCGCGAATGGCGGCCGGACATCGTGCATACCCATCAAAGCAAGGCCGGCATCATCGGCCGCCTCGCCGCCAGGCAAGCCCGCATCCCAGGTATCATACATGGCGTGCACATCCTGCCGTTCGTGCATGTCGGCAATGTGCAGAGGCAGATATTCCTGGCCGCCGAACGTCTGGCGGCGAGACCCACGCAAGCTTTCATCGACGTCAGCCAGGCAATGCGCGACATCTGCGTGGCTCATCATATTGGCAGCCCCAAGCAGCACCATATCGTCTACTCCGGTTTCGATCTGAAACGCTTCTCGCATGCCCGATGGCCGGAGGAGCCGCATGTGCTGCTGGGGACGGCTCCCGGTGCGTCAAAGCCGCCCGTGGTCCTGATGCTGGCGGCACTCGAGCCGAGAAAACGCCATGTCGAGTTTATCGAAGCATTCGAGCGGGTGGTCGAGCGAATTCCAAACGTGCGGCTGCTCCTGGCAGGTGAGGGCCCGGCGCGATCCGCGGTGGAGGCGGCGATCGGACGGTCGCCGGTGGCAAACAGCATTCGCCTGATTGGCTACCATTCCGAGCCCGAACGGCTGATCAGTCTGGCGGACGTGTGCGTGCTGACATCGATGCGCGAAGGATTGCCTCGCGTTGTGATGCAGTATCTGGCGGGCAGCCGCCCCTGCGTTGCATCGCACTTGCCCGGCATCGAGGAGGTCGTGCGGCACGGTGTCAATGGAATTGTAACGCCAGCAGACGACGTCGGTGCGGCGGCGGCGGCGGTCGCCGATCTCCTAGGGAACGAGCCATATCGCGCGCGGCTGGCCGACGGCGCGAGGCGCACCGACCTTTCGTCCTGGGGGCTGGATGCGATGTGCGAACGGGTCGAGACGGTCTACCGGTCGGTGCTCGGGGCGCAGCCGGAGCGATCCGTCTCAGCCGGCATGGCAAACCCTTTCACGACACATTCGCGGTGACGGCAGATCTTCCGACGGGACGACCGAGAGCTGCGTCTGAACATGCCGTCTTTTGGCTTTGTGCGCTCTCGTTGATGGCAATTCCTTCTGAAGGGTTCTCCTTCGAGCAAAACTACCAAGCGAGCAGGCAGTCGGAGTGCAAATGATGAACTGGTGCGCAGATCTACATTTTCCATCCACGCAGTTGCCATGGAAGAAACGGTGCCGATGGTTTTTTGCCAGGCTTGAGGATGCGGCCGGTTGCGTGCACACAATGTGTGGTGGCCTCGCCGTTGTCCTCGTTCTGCTCACCGCCGATATTGCTCATGCGGATGGGTACACTCTTGACGCCGGCGATGTCCTTCGCGTGTCCGTGCTCGGCGAGCCATCCTATCCGCTGGAAGTCGTCATCGACGATGCGGGCTCGATATCGCTTCCCCTGCTGGGCGAGATTCCGGCGCGTGGCCTCACCCCAGTTGCTCTTTCGCAGTCCATTCAGCTCGCATTTCAGCAGCAGAAGCTGATCCTGGAGCCCTTCGTGAAAGTGGAGATTGGCCAGCACCGGCCATTCTTTATTTCCGGAGCTGTGGCGAACCCCGGATCCTATCCGTTCCAACCGGGAATAACCGTTCGTCATGCCCTTGCCATCGCCGGGGGGTTTCGGCCGACCGCGGCGAGGGGAGGGGTGCCGGCCCTGGAAATCGCTGATCTGCGCAGTGCGCGCTCCAACCTGACGATCGAAGAATACCGGCTGAAGGTCCGGCTCACCCGTCTCACTGCCGAAAGCCGGCAGGACAAGTCCTTTGTTGCCCCAGCGGACCCGCCGATCGAACTCGGTTCACGCCTGATTGGCGACATCGTCGCGTCCGAACAGGCGCAACTGGAGGCGCGGCTGACCGCGTTCCAGGGCGACGTCGCCTATCTCGAAGCGTCGCTGGACCGGGCGAAGAAAGAGGCAGGCATGATCGCGGTCGCCCGGGAGGAGCGGGAAAAGACCGCGAACATTCAGCTCGATGAACTGGAGACTGTCCGCAACCTCAGGAAACAGGGCCTGATCACGAATTCGAACGTCATGGCGATGGAAAGGGTGCACACCAATTATCGCGCCGACCTTGCGCAGACCGAGCTTCAGCAGACGCAAAAGCAGCAGGACATGATGAATCTGGAGAGCGAACTGCGACGCAAGCGCCAGACCCATGACATCGAACTGATCGGGCAGATCCAGGACACGCAGGTGGAACTTGGAAAGGTCCAGAGCCAGATCAGGTACACGGCCGACAAGCTGTTGTTCCTCTTCTCCTATGGCGAGCAGCGAACCTTCGAAGACCTGCAAGGTTCCGTGCGGATCTCGATCTTCAGGCGCGACCAGAAATCGGCTCAAGACCTCGTGGCCAACGAAAATACGGAAGTAAAGGCAGGCGATGTAATCGAGGTCTCCGTCGTAGCGAACAAGGCATTCTACAACCCGGACACGCTTGGCTCTGCCACCGTAGCTGCCCCGACTGGGGAGGCCGCGGCAGTGCGACTTGGCGTCGATATTGGCCAGTAGCCACAAAGAAATGAGAGCTCGGATTTTCAAGTTTCATGAGGCGCTACGGTCTCATCTTTGACCGGTCGCCTTGGTAGATAGGAGAATTCCATGAAAAGAGTGAGGAAGGCGGTCATACCGGTGGCCGGCCTGGGGACCCGGTTCTTGCCGGCGACGAAATCCATGCCGAAGGAGATGCTGACCATCGTTGATCGGCCTGTCGTCCAATATGCGGTGGATGAAGCACTGGAAGCCGGTATCGAGCACATCGTCTTCGTCACCGGGAGGAACAAGAGCGCGATCGAGGACTACTTCGACCTTCAGCCCGAGCTGAATGGCTTTCTGGCCCGATCGGGGAAGCTGGAACAATTGAATTGCCTGCAGGAACTGCAACTGCCCGCAGGCTCGATCAGCTTTACGCGGCAGCAAAGTCCGCTTGGACTCGGCCACGCGGTGTGGTGTGCGCGCGACATGATTGGCGACGAGCCGTTCGCGCTTCTGCTGCCTGACATGGTCTCGTTCGGCGAAAAGGGCTGCCTCGCCGGCATCATGGATTTTTATGAGCGGACCGGCGGCAATGTCATCGCCGTCGAGCAATGCCACCCGGCCGAGACGAACAGGTACGGCATCGTCGGAAAGGGAAAGGAATTCGGGGCGGGCTTTGCCATCGACGCGATGGTCGAGAAGCCGGCTCCGACCGAGGCACCTTCCAACTATTACATCAACGGCCGTTACCTCCTGCAGCCGGAAGTGTTCGCCATCCTAGGGCGGCAGGAGCCGGGTGCGGGGAGCGAGATCCAACTGACAGACGCGATGCTGCGACTGTTGGCGGAGCAGCCGTTCTTTGCCGTCCCGTTCGAGGGGCGCATGTACGACTGCGGCTCAAAGGAAGGCTTTGTCCAGGCCAATGTCGCCTTTGCGCTTGCCCGCAATGACGTTCGTGACCACGTTTTCGATCCGATTGCTGCGATGATGTCATCGCTGGAGCAGCGTGTCGCCGCCGAATGAGCGGAGGGGGGAGACCGCAATGCCACCGATATCGGACGCAGGACCTGAATTCGATGGGTAGGGAATATCAGGCGTTCATGGCGGCCAAGGCGGACCATCGGGCTCGCCGACGCCCGTTGCCCATGGCCTGCAAGGGCCTGGGGTTCGCTATGCTCCTGGTCGGATTCCAGTTGCTGCATTCGTGCTTGACCGACCTTTTCGCCTCGGGAGGATTGGGACCCTCGACCGCTTCGCTTGCTGGTCAGATTGCTGCCCAGCAAGCGGGTGCAGCCGATCCTGGCGGGCGCGATTTCATGCCCGGGGTTGTGACTGCAACATTCGGCGTTGCCTTGCTGGTCATGGGGAGCCGGCTGCGCCGGCCGCGTTTCCAAACCGAAACCGGGGAGAGGAGGCTGGAGCTTCTACGCGCTGGGACGCCCCGGAAGACGGCTCGCAGCTACCCGCGCCGCCGTAGCACCTTCGGCCGACTGAGCCTGCCCGGTGCAATCCTGATCCTCCTCGCAGTGTTGCGGGCGGGGGGCGAGTTCTTGCCGCGCTTCGTCGATTTCGGGAGACCAGCTTCGTTGGCGGGGCCTTGGGCCGATCTTCAGGCGGGTTGGCTCAACCTGCGCGATGGCACCCCGCTGGCCTCGCTGGACACGCTCCCGGTCTGGCTGTCGGTCGGGGCGCTTGGGCTGCTCCTTGTGGCGGCCGATCGCCGGGCAAGGCGGCCGGGCGGAGGCTACTCCGCGATCGCAATGCCGAACCTGCACGCCGGAACCCTTGTCGCGGCCATCAGGCCAGTGCCCGGTGCGGAATTGGCCAGCGCATTGAATTCCTGCAAGGGAGCGCTTGCGGGCGTCGCGCTTTTCAGCGGCGTGAGCAACATCCTCATGCTGACGGGCGCGGTGTTCATGCTGGAAGTCTATGACCGCGTGCTGCCGAGCCGCAGCGTTCCGACCCTGGTCGGCATAGCGCTGCTCGCAGCCGTCCTGTTCATTGGGCAGGCAGTGATCGACCTCCTGCGCGGCCGCATCATGACGCGGATCGGCGCAGAAATGGACGAGGTGGTCGGCGGACGCGTGTTCACCGCCATGACCAGGCTGCCATTGTTCGCCGGCCTGCAAGGCGATGGGCTGCAGCCGCAGCGTGACCTCGACAGCATCAGGACATTTCTGTCGAGCCCTGGACCCACAGCGCTTTTCGATCTGCCGTGGTTGCCCTTCTACCTGGCGATCATCTGGAGCTTTCATCCGACGCTCGGGGTGACCGCCATTTGTGGGACCATCGTGCTGGTGACACTTACGGCCGCAACCGAGGCCTTTACGCGCAAGCCGATGGGGGGCGCGGTCTTGAGCGGCGTCCAGCGCAACAGCTTCGCGGAGGCGAGCCGCCGCAACGCGGAGGTCGTTGCGGCGATGGGCATGGGCAGGCGCCTGCACGACCGGTGGCAGGGTGCAAGTCGGGAGTATCTTGCCCAGCAACAGCGCGTCAGCGATATCGCGGGCGGCTTCGGCAGCATTGCCCGGGCCCTGCGGCTGATGCTCCAGTCGGCCATGCTGGGCGTGGGCGCCTGGCTGGTGATCCACGGCGAAGCGACGGCTGGGATCATCATTGCCGGCTCGATCCTGTCTGGCCGCGCGCTTGCGCCTGTCGACCTTGCCATTGCCCATTGGCGAAACTTCGTGGGTGCTCGCCAGAGCTGGCGCAGGTTGAGCCAGTTGCTTGCCCGTCTGCCCCAGGAGGCCCAGCCGATGGCCCTTCCGGTGCCAAGGTCAACCCTGACAGTCGAACGTGTCGCGCTCGGCGCGCCGGGCGCACCGCGGGTCATCGTGCAAGGCATCGAGTTCGCTCTGGAGGCGGGCTCGGTGCTCGGCATCATCGGACCCAGCGGTTCCGGCAAATCGAGCCTCGTTCGCGGGCTGGTCGGCGCATGGCGACCGCTGGCGGGCCGCATCAAGCTCGATGGTGCTGCGCTCGATCAATGGTCGTCGGAACGTCTCGGCCGCCATGTCGGCTACCTGCCGCAAGATGTCGAATTGTTTGCCGGCACCATTGCCGACAACATTGCACGTTTCGAACCGGAGTCGGATGCAAACGCCATTGTCACCGCCGCTCGTGCGGCGGGCGTGCATGACCTGATCGTCAGCCTCGGCAACGGCTATGAGACACAGATCGGCGAGGGCGGAACAGCACTTTCTGCAGGACAGCGTCAGCGTATCGCGCTGGCGCGCGCTCTCTATGGCGACCCGTTCCTGGTCGTCCTCGACGAGCCAAACGCCAATCTCGACATCGACGGCGAAATCGCGCTTGGCGCGGCCATTCGCGGCGTCAAGGCGCGCGGCGGCATCGTGGCGATCGTGGCGCACCGCCCGCACATACTCACCACCACGGACTTCGTGCTGGTGATGAAGGACGGCCAGATGAACATGTTCGGCCCGAGCGAGCGGGTGCTGTCAAAGGTCTTTCCGAAGCCTCAGGCCCAATACGGAGAGTCCGAGGTCCGGTTTCAGGCCCGCCCCAGCTACCGAATTGAAAACGGTTGAGACATGGGACGTCGAGAAATGCCAGCAGGCATCATCATGAATGCGACGCCTCCCAACCGGCTGTCCATTCGCCGCAATTTGCTGGGCGGGATGAGCGTCATCGCATTACTCGTCGGCGTGATCGGAGTCTGGGCCGGGACGGTGGACATTTCGGGGGCGACGATCGCGCATGGCCAGGTGGTCGTCGAGACCAGCGAGAAGAAGGTGCAGCATCCGACCGGCGGCACCATCGGCAGGATCTTTGTGCGCGATGGCGATCGCGTCGAGGCCGGAGATCTCCTGGTCCAGCTCAGCGACACCATTCCGCGTGCCAACCTTGCCTTCGTGACAAAGAGCCTGGACGAGCTCTATGCCCGCAAATCCCGTCTCCAGGCCGAGCGCGACGGGATTGAACAGATGACGATACCTCCCATGCTCGTCGCCCGGATCGACGAGCCCGAGGTTGCGTCAATGGTTGCCAGCGAGGAACGGCTGTTCAAGCTTCGCCGGATCGCGTTGTCCGGCAACAAGGCCCGGCTTCGCGAGCGCACCGAGCAACTCCAGAAGCAGATCGAAGGCTATTCGGCTCAAGAGCTTGCCAAGGCCAAGGAGATCCAGCTGATCAACAGCGAGCTCGACGGCATCCGCACCCTTTTTGAAAAGAAGCTCACCCCTATTTCAAAGGTGACGGCCAATGAACGCGAGGCGACCCGCATCGAGGGCGAGTGGGCACAGCTTGGTTCGAGCATCGCGCAGGCAAAGGGCGCCATTGCCGAAGTCGAACTCCAGATCCTGCAGCTGGACAAGGAATTCGCCAGCGATACGGGCAGTGAGTTGCGCGAAGTCGAAGGCAAGATCGCCGAGTTCGAGGAGCGCAGGATCACTGCGGAAGACCAGCTGTCACGCATCAACATTCGCGCGCCTTCCAGCGGAACCGTTCATCAGTCGACGGTCCACACGGTGAACGGCGTGATTGGCGCAGGCGAGCCGATCATGCTGATCGTGCCCGACGCCGACACCCTCACGGTCGAGGTGAAGGTGGCCCCGCAGGACATCGACCAGCTTCTGATCGGCCAGAGCGCGCTGCTGCGCTTCACCGCCTTCAACCAGCGCAGCACGCCCGAGGTCACGGGGGTGGTGTCCATGATCGGGGCCGATGTTACGCGCGACCAGCGCACCAACGAGATCTACTATGTGGTGCGCATCAAGCTCAGCACGAAGGATGTGGCGAGCCTCGGCGCCGTCACGCTCATTCCCGGCATGCCGGTAGAGGCCTTCATCAAGACCGGCGATCGCAAGGTGATCTCCTACCTGACGAAGCCGCTGACCGACCAGATGATGCGTGCATTCCGCGACCAGTAGTTCTTCGTGCAATTCACCCGCTTGGCACGGATATTCGCAATGACGGCAACAAAGCTCAGGCCGCCGATTTTCCTGATAGGGAACTATCGGTCCGGTACCACGATTACCCAGAAATTGATTGGGCTGCACCCTGATATCGTGACCTGGTACGAACCAAGGACGCTGTGGCTATATGCCGATCCGGCCCGGCGCCATGACGAATTTGATGCAACTGACGCCACCGAGAAGGTCATTCGTTACATTCGCGGCCAGTTCCTCAACTACCAGAGGCGGCACGACGGCCGGCAGATCATGGAAAATACCCCTTCCAATGTCCTGCGCGTCCCATTCGTCTACGAGATATTTCCCGAGGCGACGTACCTGTATATCACGCGGAATCCGTTCTCTTGCATAAGCTCAATAGAGATAAAGTGGCAGAAAACGAAGACCTGGGCCGGACTTCGGCGGTCACTGGCAGTCACTCCGGTAACGCAGCTGCATCACTATGCTGGAACCTTCATCAAGCAAATAGTCTTCAAGAAGATACTGAAGCGAAAATATACGCCGATTTATGGGCCGCGATATGTCGGTATCGATCAGGACCTGAAAGAGCACGGCCAGCTGCGGGTGATCGCGCGCCAATGGGCGCGAGGCAATCGAAAGGCCCGGGAAGACCTCGCCAGGCTTGGCAAAGGCCGTGTGCTCTCCTTGCGATACGAGGATCTGATCGAGGATCCCGAGGCCGTGCTGCGCCGCATCTATGATCATTGCGGGCTGAGCTGCGACGAAGACATCGTTCGCGCGGCCAAGGAGATGGTCGATCCCGGTCGTCAGGAGAAGTGGCTCCGCCTGGACCGGGACGAACTGAATGCGATCCTGCCGGAGATCCAGGAAGAGATGGAGTTCTACGGCTATGAGGTCCCTTCCACCCTTCGATGACGCATGGCGCGCCCGCCCACCTCGGTCGGCGGTCCGCCATTCGCGACATCGATCATCTGGCTCGAGTGGATTGTGGCAAGTTGGTGTGGCGGCCTACCCGGATCGCCCGCGCGAAAGGAACGAGGCATGACCGACATTCGGCGCAACCTGGCCAAACGCAGTATCGTGGGCATGTTCTGGACGGCCCTGTCCATGGGCGCCCTCGCTGTGGCGGAGCTCATCGCGCTGCTGGTGCTGGCCCGGCTCCTGTCGTCCAAGGAACTCGGCCTTTACGCTGCGGCCCTGATCGTCATCAAGCTCGCGGCCATCTTCGAGGGCCTTGGCGTCGCCCCGGCAATTGTGCAGCGGCCGGTGCTCGAGGAGCGCCATCTTCGGGTCGGGTTCACCTTGTCGCTTCTGCTCAGCCTTGCCGCCGCTGCCCTGGTCTGGGCATTGGCGCCCGCCATTGCGCATGCAATGCGGCTTGCCGATCTGGCGCCGGTAGTGCGCGCCGCCAGTGTCGTGCTGCTTTGCCAAGGTCTTTCCACGGTGGCGCTGGCCACGGCTCAGCGTGAGCTGCGCTTCCGATGGCTGGCGGCCATCGACGCAGTCGCCTTTGCGGTCGGTTTCGTCATGGCCGGGACGGCGCTGGCCTGGCTTGGCTTCGGAATCTGGGCGCTCGTCGGCGCGCTCCTGACCCAGAACTTTCTGCGCACGGTTGTACTGCTTGTCGGCCAGCCGCACCCCAAGCGCCCTTTGCTGGAGCGGCGCGCGATCGGCGAACTGCTCTATTTCGGAGGCGGCTTCACGCTTGCCCGGATTTGCAACTACCTCGCCAGTCAAGTCGACAGGCTCGTCGTGGGCCGCTGGCTCGGCGCCGAGGCGCTCGGCATATACTCCCTTTCCTCGCAGCTGATGACGACGCCGGCCGTCATTGTCGGGCAGGTTCTCGACCGCGTGCTGTTCCCGACGATGGCGCTGGTCCAGGAGGAGCCCGTACGCCTCGCCCGTGCCTACCGAAGTGCGGTGGCAGGCTGTGCGCTGCTCGTCCTGCCGGCCAGCGTGGTCGTGGCAATCGTCGCGCCCGAAATCGTGCTCGTCCTGCTCGGTCCTGCCTGGCTAGCGGCAGTCGTCCCGCTCCAGGTGCTGGCATTCGGGATGCTGTTTCGGACGAGCTACAAGCTCAGCGATTCCGTTTCGCGTGCAACCGGCACCGTCTATGCCAGGGCCTGGCGGCAGGCGGTCTTCACCGGCGGCGTCGCCGTCGGGGCAATCATCGGGCAGAACTGGGGCGTGGGAGGCGTGGCGCTCGGCGTCGTCGCGGCCTTCACCGGCAATTTCCTGCTCATGGCGCAACTGAGCCTTCGCGTCACCGGGATGCGCTGGTCGGAATTCGCCGGGGCGCACCTGCCCGGACTCGCGCTCGCAGGCGTGATTGGAACTGCTGTCTGGGCAGTGACGGATCAGCTGCGCGAACTTCAGGTCCCGCCGCTCGCCCTGCTCCTCTACGTGGCATTGGTCGCGGCTGCCGGAGGCCTGCTGCTGTGCTGGCTGATGCCGGCGCTGTTTCTCGGGCGGGACGGGCGGTCGCTGCTGCGCATAGTTGTGGACCTGGTGCCTGCCAGTTTCCAGTTGCGCCGTCCGCGTCTGGGCGAGCGGCCTGACTAGCGCTCGCTCGATCCGACGCGGCGGCACCTGTTGCCACATCGCCTGCGGTGAAATGAAAAATTCAAGCCCAGAGATTTGCGGAAAGGAGATCCAGGATGACCAAACTGCCTTGGCCTCTCGCTAGCGGGAGCATCGCGAAGCACCTCATGGCGGGGTCTAGCCTCGACTTGGATATCCTCGACAGTTGGTCGCCCAGTCACGGTTGGACTCCACCGAACGCAACGGCCAGCCCCAAGCCCGCGCCCGCCGATGCTGCCGACGGTCTGGGCGCTGAAGTCGGCAATAGCAGTCACACGCAAGGCCTGGAGTCGGTCGAGAGCACTGCCGACAGCCTCGTTTCCGCCGTGACCTCGCTGGCCACGGCGGTCGACAGCAGGCTGAACCCCATCGGCACCGCCGATGGAGCAGCGAGCCTTGATTTCCAGCGCGTCGAAACCTTGGTCAATACGATGACGGCGAATGCCCCGGGTTTCCGGGGAACGGACTTAAGCGCCTTCGCCGCCAGGACCGCCGCCGCTCCACCGCAGCCAGCCGGAGGCGTTGCCGCGACGGCCCAGATGAATGCCGCGGTCGTCACGAGCGAGTTGCTCGCTGCCAGCGCCAGTGCGGCCGCACTCGTGTTCGAGCGCAGAGTGGCGGCCGACGGCGACGACGTAGAGCAGCGGACGACATCGGGTGGGATGTCAAGCAACGTCAACGATCTGGAGCTGGGTTATGACGGCACGACCTCCCAGACGGTCGGGCTGCGCTTCACCGGCATCGACATCCCCCAGGGCGCCGTCATCACCAATGCCTACATCCAGTTCCGCACCGATGAGGTGCAGACCGGTGCAGCGTCGCTGCTGATCCAGGGCGAGAAGGCCGACGACGCCAATCCGTTCACCGCGACCAAATTTGACGTGTCGGCGCGCACGAAGACGGATTCGTCGGTGGCTTGGGCGCCGGATCCGTGGGCCAAGGTGGGCGATGCCGGTCTCGCCCAGCGCACCCCCGATCTGACGGCGATCGTGCAGGAGATCGTCAGCCGCTCGGGCTGGGCGGCGCTCAACGACATGGCCTTCCTCGTCACCGGCACCGGGACGCGCACCGCCACGTCCTACGAGAAACTTGCCACTGGGGCGCCGCTGCTCCACATCGAGTACCAGATGCCCCAGACCAGCGCGCCGGTCGCTTTCAATGTGCCGCCCGATGCCGACGCGACCGCCAACCAGATCGCTGAACTCGCCACTGCGGGCACGGCGGTCGGGATCATCGCCGCGGCCAGCGACCCCGACGCCGGTTCAACGGTGACCTACAGCCTCAACGATCAGCGCTTTGTCATCGACGCCGCCACCGGCGTCATCACGCGCTCGGGCATTGGCGTGCTCGACTTCGAAACCCAGGCGTCGATCAACCTGACGGTGACGGCCACCTCCTCGGACGGGAGCGTGGCCAATCAGACCTTCACCCTCGCGGTCCTCGACAGCCCGGAGCCGGTCGCCTTCAACGCCCAGCCGGACGCCGATGCCGCCACCAACAAGGTCGCCCAGAACGCCGCCGCCGGCACCGTGGTCGGCATCACCGCTGCGGCCAGGGATCCTGATGCAGGCTCAAGCGTCACCTACAGCCTCAATGACCCGCGCTTTGTCATCGACGCCGCGACCGGCGTCATCACCCGCTCGGGAACCGGCACGCTCAACGCCCAGACCGAGCCGTCGGTCACCCTCAACGTCACCGCAACTTCGTCCGATGGCAGCGCAGCCACACACGTGTACACCGTCGGCGTCAGTGGCAGCCAGCGGCCGACCTCATTGACCTTGGTGGATACCATCCTGACATCGCAGTGGTCGCCGGCGAGCCCCGACCCTTCTGACATCGTCTATATCTCCCACCTCGGCACGCTGCTGGTCTCCGACAGTGAAGTCGACGAGATGCCCAGACTGTTTAGCGGCAAGAACCTGTACCAGATGTCTCCAAATGGAACCTTGGTGGGAACGCTCACCACCGTCAACTTTTCCGATGAGCCGGCCGGGATCGCTTACAACCCCGTCAATCGGCACCTCTTCTTCGCCGACGATACCGGCACCAAGAGCGTATACGAGCTCAACCCCGGCCAGGACGGACTTTACAACACGTCCGACGACGTCGTGACCTCATTCAAGACGTCTGCATTCGGCAGCCAGGACCCGGAGGGCATCGCGTATGATACCAATCGCGGGGTCTTGTATCTCGCGGACAGCGGAACCCGGTCGATTTACACGATCGCTCCGGGTGCGAACGGAAGATTCGACGGGATCGCGAGCACCGGCGGCGATGACATCGTGACGAGCTTTTCGGTGCGTTCGCTGGGATCGCCTTCCGACCAGAGCGTCGCGTATGATCCTGTCAACGATCTCCTCTATCTCATCACGTCACGCACCACGGTGGCGATGTTGACACCTACCGGGTCCTTGGTGGGAACGCTCGATATCTCCGCGGCCAATGCCCGCAAGCCGGCGGGATTGGCGCTGGCACCGAGCAGTGCCGATCCCAACCATTCCAGCCTCTACATCGTTGATCGCGGCGTCGACAACGACGACAACCCGAACGAGAATGATGGCAGGATTTATGAGTTCTCAGTCGACAATTGGCTGCTTGCCTGATCAGGCACTGTCCGACTGAGAGGCCCCACCACGCGGCCTGCACTCGGCGTTTGCGGACAGTTCTCGCAGGCTTGCGGCCCGCGCCGCATCGACAAGCGCTGCGGCAGACACCGCGGCAGTGAAACGCTTTCCGACCCGATCTCGACGGGTCGGCACAGGTTGTGACCTCATCTTCAGGACTATGGAGATTCTAAGCCCAGTAACTTGAACTTGCGAAAAGGAGATCCGAGATGACCAGACTGCCTTGGCCCCCTACCGAGCGCAGCGCGAAGCACCTCATGGCGGGGTCTAGCCTCGACTTGGATATCCTCGAAAGTTGGTCGGCCAGACACGGTTGGACCCCACCGAACGCAACGGTCAGCCCCAAGTCCGTCGCGCCTTCCGACCCTGGCGATAACTCAGGCGCTGAAACCGGCAATGGCAGTCACACGCTCGGCCTGGAGGCGGTCGCGGGCAATGCCGCCAGCCTCGTTTCCGCCGTGACCTCGCTGGCCACGGCGGTCGACAGCAGGCTGAACCCCATCGGCCTCACCGATGGGGAACCCGGGACCAAATTCCAGCGCGACGAAACGCTGTCCGCTACGATCACGGCGAATGCCCATGGCTTTCGGGGAGCGGACTCCAGCACCTTCGTCGTCAGGACCGCCGCCGCTCCATCCCAGCCGGCCGGCGGCATTGCCGCAAAGGCCCAGATGGACGCCACCGTCGCCACGAGCGGGTTGCTTGCCGCCAGCGCCAGTGCGGCCGCACTCGTCTTCGAGAGCAGGGTGGCGACCGCCGGCGACGACGTCGAGCAGCGGACGACATCGGGCTCGATGTCAAGCAACGTCAACGATCTGGAACTGGGCTATGACGGCACCACGGCCCAGACGGTCGGGCTCCGCTTCACCGGCATCGACATCCCCAAGGGCGCCGTCATCACCAAGGCCTACATCCAGTTTCGCACCGATGAGGTGCAGACCGGCACTGCGTCGTTGCTGATCCAGGGCGAGAAGGCCGACGACGCCAATCCCTTCACTTCGGCCAAGTTCGACGTTTCCGCGCGCCTGCGCACCGACGCTTCCGCGGCCTGGGCGCCGGACCCGTGGGTCAAGGTGGGCGATGCCGGCCTCGCCCAGCGCACGCCGGACCTGACGGCGATCGTGCAGGAGATCGTCAGCCGCTCGGGCTGGGCGGCCCTCAGCGACATGGCCTTCCTCGTCACCGGCACCGGGACGCGCACCGCCACGTCGTACGAAAAACTCGCCGCTGGGGCACCGCTGCTCCACATCGAGTACCAGATGCCAGGTCCTGCAGGCTCGCCGGTGGCCTTCAACGTGCCGCCCGATGCCGACACGAGCGCCAACCAGATCGCCGAACTCGCCACCGCCGGCACCGCGGTGGGCATCATCGCCTCGGCCAGCGATCCCGACGCCGGCTCAATTGTCACCTACGCAATCGACGACGCGCGCTTCCTCATCAATGCCAATACCGGCGTCATCACGCGCTCGGGCATCGGCGTGCTCGACTTCGAAACCCAGACGTCGATCAACCTGACAGTAACGGCCACCTCGTCGGACGGCAGTGTGGCCAACCAGACCTACACCCTCGCGGTCCTCGACAGCCCCGAGCCGGTCGCCTTCAACGCCCAGCCGGACGCCGACGCCGCCGCCAACAAGGTCGCCCAGAACGCCGCCGCCGGCACAGCCGTCGGCATCACCGCGTCGGCCAAAGACCCGGACGCTGGTTCAACGGTCACCTACGCAATCGATGACCCGCGCTTTGCCATCAATGCCAGCACTGGCGTCATCACCCGCTCGGCCACCGGCACGCTGAACGCTCAGACCGAACCGACCGTCACTCTCAACGTAACCGCAACCTCGTCCGACGGAAGCACCGACAAGCATGCCTATACGGTCAGCATCAGCAGCCCACCCAGCGCCACCCCGACAATCGTCGAGCGGCGGGTGGCGGCCGCCGGCGACGACGTCGAGCAGCGGACAACATCGGGCTCGATGTCAAACAACATCAACGATCTGGAACTGGGCTATGACGGCACCACCGGCCAGACGGTCGGGCTCCGCTTTACCGGCATCGACATTCCTCAGGGTGCCATTATCACCAAGGCTTATATCCAGTTCCGCACCGACGAGATGCAGACCGGCACGGCTTCGCTGCTGATCCAGGGCGAGAAGGCCGACGAAGCCAATCCCTTCACTTCTGCAAGCTTCAATGTCTCGGCGCGGCTGCGCACCGATGCGTCGGCAGCCTGGGTGCCGGATCCGTGGGTCAAGGTGGGCGATGCCGGCCTCGCCCAGCGCACGCCGGACTTGACGGCGATCGTGCAGGAGATCGTCAACCGCTCGGGCTGGGCGGCGCTCAACGACATGGCCTTCCTCGTCACCGGTACCGGGACGCGCACCGCCACGTCTTATGAAAAGCTCGCCATTGGGGCGCCGCTGCTGCATATCGAGTACCAGATTCCCGGTCCTTTGGGCTCGCCGGTGGCCTTCAATGTGCCGCCCGATGCCGACGCGAGCGCCAACCAGATCGCCGAACTCGCCGCCGCCGGCACCGCGGTGGGCATCATCGCCTCGGCCAGCGATCCCGACGCCGGTTCAACGGTCACCTATAGCCTCAACGACCAGCGCTTTGTTATCGACGCCGCCACCGGCGTCATCACGCGCTCGGGGATCGGCACGCTCGACTTCGAAACCCAGGCGTCGATCAACCTGACGGTGACGGCCACCTCCTCGGACGGCAGCGTGGCCAACCAGACCTATACCCTCGCCATCCTCGACAGCCCGGAGCCGGTCGCCTTCAACGCCCAGCCGGACGCCGACGCCGCCATCAACAAGGTCGCCCAGAACGCCGCTGCCGGCACGGCGGTCGGCATCACCGCCGCGGCCAAAGACCCGGACGCCGGCTCGAGCGTCACCTACAGCCTCAATGATCCGCGCTTTGCCATCGACGCCGCGACCGGCGTCATCACCCGCTCGGGAACCGGCACGCTCAACGCCCAGACCGAGCCGTCGGTCACCCTCAACGTCACCGCTACCTCGTCCGATGGAAGCCGGGCCAACCAGACCTTCAGCCTTGCCGTCTTCGACAACCCCTTGCCGGTGGCCTTCAATGTGCCGCCCGACGCCAACGCCGCCGCCAACCAGATCGCCGAACTCGCCGCTGCGGGCACGGCGGTCGGCATCACCGCTTCGGCCAGCGACCCGGACGCCGGCTCCACCGTCACCTACAGCCTCAATGACACCCGCTTTCTCATCGACGCCGCAACCGGCGTCATCACCCGCTCGGGCACCGGCACGCTCGACTTCGAAACCCAGACATCGATCAACCTGACGGTGACGGCGACCTCGTCGGACGGCAGTGTGGCCAACCAGACCTTCACCCTCGCGGTCCTCGACAGCCCCGAGCCGGTGACCTTCAACGCCCAGCCGGATGCCGACGCCGCTACCAACAAGATCGCCCAGAACGCTACGGCCGGAACGGCCGTTGGCATCACCGCTGCGGCCAGGGACCCCGACGCCGGCTCCACCGTCACCTACAGCCTCAATGATCCACGCTTTGCCATCAACGCCAGCACCGGCGTCATCACCCGCTCGGCCACCGGCACGCTCAACGCCCAGACCGAGCCGACCGTCACCCTCAACGTCACCGCAACCTCGTCCGACGGAAGCACTGCCGCCCACGCCTACACCGTCAGTGTCGCTCCGCCGGCGGGACCGCAGACCTTGTTCCGCTTTGCGGTCTTCGGTGATTTTGGCGATACCGATCTCGCCGGCGAAAAGGCTGTCTCGGCGCTCGTCCATAGCTGGAATGTCGATTTCGTCCTCACCGTCGGCGACAATGTCTATGCACCGCAGTCCCTCGATGCCGCCGTCGGCCAGCAGTACCACGACTACATCGGCAATTATCACGGCGCCTATGGCAGCGGCAGTGCCATCAACCGCTTCTTCCCGACGCTGGGCAATCACGAATACAACGAAAACTTCGTTTCGACCTACCTGGACTATTTCAGCCTGCCCGACAACGAGAGGTACTACGACTTCCAGGTTGGACCGGTCCACCTGTTCGCTCTCAACAGCAACAAGGAGGACCCGGACGGCCGCGCTTCGACGTCAGTGCAGGGCAAGTGGATGCAATCGGTGCTGGCGAATTCCGACGCCAGCTTCAACATCGCCTATTACCACCACACGGCGTTCAACCCGAGCGGCGGCACCGGCACCATGGCATGGCCTTTCGAGCAATGGGGTGTGGACGCGGTATTCGCCGGCCACCAGCACAATTACTATCGGGAGAATAGGGACGACAACGGCGACGGCGTCTTTCTCCCTTACACCACCACGGGCCTTGGCGGGGCCGGCCGCAGCGTTCCCAACGTCGGGGCGAACCTGGTGACGATCACCGACGCGGGCATGCTGATCGAGTTCTACACCGTCAGCAGCGTCAACGGCAGCACGGTAACCAGCGTCCTCAAGGATTCCTATTTCGTACCGACGCCGGCGGGCCGCACGCCGACCATCGTCGACGGCGGGTACGCCCTGAATGGCACCGCGGGTGCTGACTATCTGTGGGGGCTCGGCGGCAACGCCACGCTGAATGGTGGACGCGGAAACGACATGCTGGTTGGCGGCAACGGCCGGAATCTGTTCGTGTTCCATGCCGGCGACGGTCAGGACACCATCGCCAATTTCGTAGCCGGGCCAGGCATCGGCGATGTCCTCGACCTCAGGGCGTTCGGCATCGACAGCGCGGCCAAGTTCGCACAGATCGCCACGAACCAGGGGGGCAATGTCGTGGCGGAGTTGGGTGGCGGGGACCGGCTCACGCTGCTCGGCGTTCAACTGCAGCAGTTCCACGACAATGACTTCCGCACCGATCTTCTAGTCTAGAGTTGATCGTCGTCAAATGTTTTCGCGGCGGCGCATGCGCGGAAGCGCACGCCGCCGTCGCATCGTGGATATACACGGGACATATCGTTGATTTTCGATTGTCTGAAGACTGGTTTTCGGCGGCTGGAGCGCAGGGCCAAACGTCGAAACGCCAGCGAGCTGCCGCGTCGAACCGCCAGATGGTTCCACGGGGCAGCTGATCCAAAATTGCTGGAGCCGGCAGGCTCGAATGTGCGCCGGCATCGGCGCGAAGGCGGTCGGCTCTGCCCGCGATCATCGCGCCGGCCGCGCGACTGGCGGCAGCGACGCGAGGGCTCCCGCGTCGACAAGCCATCTTCAATGGCTGCAATCACGCGCCCACCCAAGGGCAGCGTGATTCCATTTCCTCGCAAACCGGGGCGTACAGCGAAACAGTCCAGACTGAGCCCATACTCAAAACCGGTCTTTGGTCTCACTGGCTCTGGATCGGGTAGCGCCCGTTTCCCCCGAAACCGCTATCTCGGACCGCCCTTGTGAGGGGGGGTCTTAGGCTTCGGCATGGGGTGATGGGGCTTCGGCTTGGGGTGGTGGGGCTTCGGCTTGGGGTGGTGGGGCTTCGGGCCCGGTCCGGGATGTGAACCGCCACCCGACTTGGCGATGGCCTTCGAGCTAAGGCTCGTGCCGAGGAGCAGCGTTATGGCAGGCGGTGTCACTGCAGCAAAACGCCCCGTCTTCACAAGGAAGTCACGGCGCGCTTCGGATTCCGGAACCAAGTCTTCGCTTGGCTTGTTCCCATGTTCGCTTGACATTGAAACCTCCATTTCGGATGCATTATCAATTTATACTTTATCATTGTCGGAATCAATCGACATAATTTCTACAAAATTATCGCAATTGTACCTCATATCTTGGATTTTTGATCTATATCAAAAAGAATACGCATGATGCGACGTACTAGACCGACTGGGCTATCCCGTACCAAACCATCGTCACGCAACAGCCGCCTTGCGCCCCACGCCAGATTGCCGGCCAGGCGCAACGGCGCGCCGATGATGGGGTGCTTTGCCGTGAAAACGCGCCTCCAGTGCTGAAAGCGAACCACCGGGCTATGTGCGCTTTCGGCCGAAATCTTGATCGCAAAGAACGCGTGCAGGGCCAGCAACTGGGTATCGATCGCATTCCGGACAGTCTGATCCGGCAGCGATACGCGCAGCGTATTCCAGTCCACGCCTTCGGTTTCCGCCAGTTGCGCCAGATCGTGAAGGTGCCTCAGGTCGATCCTGCCGCGCCAGTAATCCCCCTCCTTGAGCAGGTCATGCAGGATCCAGTTCAGGGCGCGGGATTGCACAGGCGGGACTTTTACCAGAAAGCCGTCTCGCTGGATCAGCTCTGGCGCCAGAAAGCCGCTGGAAGCACCAGTCGGGCGGCTTGGCCGGAGTTCGAGGATTGCCGCATCCTGCGGGCGCACCATGCCGTGAATGCCGGGCATCTCGGCATAGCCAAGTTCTTCGAGGCTGGTTCGGGCACGCGCCTCCTCGGCCGCCTCGACACAAATGTCGAGGTCACTCGTCATCCTGCTCGGCAGGCGGTTGACCGGCGACAGGAACAGGGGAATGGCGCCCTTGATCAGCAGCGGAGCGATGCCCCAACGGTTGAGGGCAGCCACCGCTTCATCCAACTGGGCACGCAAGCGCAAGTTTCGCTGCCGATTGCAGTCATGAATGAATCCAAGGTACTCGCGCGCGTCCTGCGGCAGCAGCTCGATCGCGCCGCTCCGCGCGAGGGCTGAGAACAATGCCGGCGTCAGCAGGGTGTGGTTGGCGAGCGCAATTACCGCCTGCACGTCTGCCCCGCCAATTGGGCCGCCGCGCAGTCCGGCGACCAAGGCCTCGAATGCGTCGCCCGCGCGTATCATCGGCACGTCTTCCTGAGCAGACCGACCGCGTCATCAAGCCTCGAATAGGTCAAGCAAAAGGCCTTTGCCGATCCGATGGCCTGAGCCAGGGCGTCAAAGGCGCTGCCGCCCAGTTCGCCGCCTGGCGCAAATGCGCCATTGAGAAGCCCGTGCAATGCGCCGGCTGCGTCTATCGGCTCGAGGGACGCTTCCTGGTCGCGGCCTCGCCGGAGCAGGACCACCCAGCCGACGGGCCGGGGCGATGACGACGCGACTGCGAACGCATTCGGTACAATGTAGCGTACACGTTTTCGGTCCGGGCGGCGAAAGACCGGAGCCGCATCGAGATCGGGCCAGAATTCGGCCAGAAGCGGCCATGCGCCCGCCTTGACGGCCGGTGCAAACGGCAGACCGACGCCTTGCCCATTCGAATCGAGCAGCGTCACGTCGTCGGCGGCAAGGCCGAACCCCGCATGGACCAGGGCCAGGGTCAGCGTCGTCTTGCCCGCGCCCGGACTGCCGCACAGGAGCAGCATGCGCTCGTTCCTGAGCAACGATGCCGCATGGAGCGCAAGCTCATAGGCGCCATGCTCGAGCGCTTCGGTCAGCAATTGCCCTTTCAACGTGGTGGCCAGTTCGTCGGGGGAGCAGGACTGGATCCAGTCGCTGTTCCGGAACAGATGGACCCGGCCACCGCGTTCGACGATTTCGAGCTCGATGTCGGCCGTCCGTGCTAGTCGAACCTCAAGGTGCCGAAACACCGTCATTGCAGGTGAGGCGAGGGCAGCGGGATACACGATGCGTACACAAAGCCCCCGCACCGACACCATCTGGCTCACATGCCCGTGCGATGACATGGAGGAGGGGGCACGCGGCCGGATCAGGCCCAACCTTTCCAAGTCCGCGAGCGCGAGCTCGACATGCCCGCGCGCTTCCTGCACATCGACGCCGTGGCGCGCAAGCCTGAGTGCGATGGCCTCGAGCGGCAAGCCGTCTTCGAGCGAGCGCCAGATGTCCGCGGCATTGTCGCTGAGGGTGAAGATTGCGCGCCGGGATGCGCTGAACAGAATGTTCTGCCCTTTGATGCGCGCAAGCCGGCCCTGGATCGCGAACGGTTCGGGTCCGTCTTCGGCAGGATATAGCACCAGTTCAGTCACCGGCTGCAGCTTCATTGATTGTCGTCCTTGCGTTGGTTGGTGCGTGAGACGGTCGCCCGAAGCTCGTCGTGCCAACGTTGCCGGCGAGTTCGAACACATTCGGATTGCGCGCGAGCCGCCAGCGCAGCCAGATTCCTGTCGCAAAGGAGGTCAGGATCGAGGCGAGCACCAGAGCGGTGAACATGCGGTCGTCGATGATACCAGCGGCATACGCCACGCTTGCCAGCACGATCCCGGGTCCGCCGCGCGTGTTCATGGCGACGCCGTAGTCAAAGGCGCGGATCCAGGTGACACCGGCGACCCTGGCGGCAATGGTGCAGCTCGTCAGCTTGACGGCCGTGCTCGCGCCGATGAAGAACAGCGTCAGCGATACATCGAACTGCTGCGCCAGATCGAGCCGCAAGCCGACGAGCGCGAAGTAGATCGGCACGAAAAACCAGATAGCAATGTCGGCGATGTGTTGGCGTACGGCAGCGAGATGCCGTGAGCGAAACCGCGCCATGACAAGCCCCGCCAAGAGCGCGGCAAAAACGATGTTCACCTTCAAGAGGCTCGCGGCAGCGACAAACACCAGGCACAGCAGCATGGTGTATCCGGTGAGGGACGCTTCGCTGAACTTCCCGAAGAATTTTCGACGGAGAACGCGCAGCACGGCCGGCGCAACAAAGAGCGAGGCGAGCACGAAGGTGAGCGTGATGGCGATCACGCGCCCAATGCCTGCCGCATCGGCGGCGTCCCCGTGCTGAACGGCGGTGGCGATGGCAAGCACGGTCCAGAGAATGAGATCCTGGATCGTTGCGGCGCCAATGACGTTGCGCGCGAAAGGGGTATTCATCAGGCCAAGGTCGAGAAAAATGCGCGAGATGACCGGGATCGACGTGACGGCCACTGCAATGCCCATCACCAACTGGAACGCGAGGGGATCGCCGAGCCGCGTGTCCGCAAACAGCGACGCGCCGAAATAGCCGAGCGTGAAGGGCACCATCAGCCCGCCGACCACCTGCGCCGCCACGACGCGGCCAGATCCCTCCGCGCCTTCGGATTGCATCTTGAAGCCGGCGGTGAACATCAACAGCACGAGGCCGAACCAGTAGAAGGCTGAAAGCAAGGCTGCCTGCGCCGGAAAGCCGGCAAACAGCCATTTGTGTGCTTCAGGCGAGATCAAGCCCAGCATCGATGGCCCGAGCGCGATCCCGCCCATGATCTCGCCGATCACCCTGGGCATCTTCAATCGTTCGAACACATGACCCCCGGCCAATGCGCCGGCGAGCAGCAGAACCAGGGACAGGAAGAAGCGCGCGAGTTCGGAATCGTTCATGGCGCTGCCTCAAAATGCTGACGCGTTTTGAAGGTCGGGGTGGTTAATCCGAGTGTGGCATTGTCGGCAGATGCTGGCCATACGAGGCGACGATCCGCGCTGCCAGTTCGTCCAGGGAATGCGTTTCGGTGTCGAGGACGAGGTCCGGATTATCAGGCGGCCGGTATTCGCTGTTGTAGCCGATGAGGGTGTCGATCTCGCCGCGCATCGCCTTGCCATAGAGCCCCTTCGGGTCCCGTTGCGCACAGGTCTGCGTGGAGCAGGCGACGTAGCCGATTGTCAGGTTCCTGACGTTGGCGCGAACATGCTCGCGCGCATCCTGCCCGGCGGTAAGGGCCGCGACCACGACATGCAGGCCAGCGTCGGCCGCCTTGTTGGCGAGATGCACCAGGACCGAGACCACCCGCAACCGGCTGTCGGCACCAAATCCGAAATCGGCTCCAAAGAAATCGCGGATCTCGTCCCCGTCAAAGAGTATGGCCGCAACCCCGTCCCGTCGCAGGTCGGCAACAACGCGCGTTGCCAGCGTCGTCTTTCCGGCCGAGGTTGGTCCGAGCAGCCAGAGTACCGAACCCGCCTGCGGATGCCCGAGGTCATGTCGACCTCCATTTCCGGAATGCTTCGCTTCAGTCGCCATCTTTCATTCCCTCCGGCGCCTATTCCTGGAATACGGTGTGTTTCATCATCAACTCGGCGCGCACCACGTCCTGCACCTCGGAGCGCATCATCCAGTTCGGCAACGCCTCTCCGGCCTTCAAGGCGCGCCGGATCTCCGTGCCGCTGATCGACCTGGCTGTCTCGCAGGCATTGACGTCGACATAGCGCTCCGACTGGGTGTCGTAGCCGACGGCGTCGAAGAAGATCGGCTCGATGCCGATGTCGCCGAGTTCATCGAACAGTTCCCTGTTGGCGTTGGCGCCATAGAATCCCCCGACGCCGGTGTGGTCCCGCCCGATGATGATATGGCTGCAGCCCATGTTCTTGCGGCACAGGGCAGTGAAGACCGCCTCGCGGGGACCGGCAAATCGCGGGTAGGTGATGAAGCTAGCAAGCACCACCTTGCCTTGTGGATAGATGCCGTAGTCCAGCATGGCCTGGTAGCCGTCGAGAATGAGATGGGGCGCGAAGTCTCCGCTCTTGGCGTTGCCAATCACCGGGTTGATCAGCAGGCCGTCGGCATAGGTGCGGTCCAGGGCGGCGATCTGGATCGCCTCGTGGCCGCGATGGACGAGGTTGCGGCCGTGGAAGGCCACCACCCGGCTCCAGCCCTTGTGCCCGAACAGCATGCGCAACTGGGCCGGCGTCAGGTCATAGCGCCGGTACGGCAAAGGCAGCGGCTGGATGAGGGTCACGTTGCCGGACAGGAAGTGACCACCGCGCGCCAGCACCCGGGCGACGCCGGGATGCTCGCGCGAGTCGGTGCCGAACCATCTGCGCGCCAGCAACTCCGGCTCGAACTCGTAAGTCTCGGAGACGTCGAGCACGGAATGCGCCAACCCGCCGGTGCTGGTGAGCAAAACGCGGTCGCCCTTCCCGAAACGGCTCGCGCTTTCCTCTGGCACAGCAAGGACGATGGGCATCGTCCAGGCCAGGCCGGAAGGAAGCCGGTTGTTTTCGAGCACGCTTTCCAGGGTCTCCCTGTCCATGAAGCCGCACAAGGGCGAGAAGGTGCCACGGGCGATCTGTTCGACGTCGGTCAATTCATCGTCGCCAACCGCGACCGCCGGGAGGCCCTTGATTGCCAAATCCTCGGCTGGCCCTAGCGTCCGGTAGACGAGGCGCCCACCATGCGGCTCGACCCCGGCCAGCAGGTCCGACGGGCGCACGCGAATGGCGCGCGCGTCATCACTCGTGTTCTGTTGGAACTGCTGGACGACCTTCACCACCATCCTGGCGCAATTCACGGGATATTGGCCGATGGCCGTTTCCGCCGCCAGGACAAGGCCGTCGGCGCCATCCACCAGCGTATTGTAGATGTCGTTGACTTCGGCGCGCGTTGGAGTTGGCGCACTGGTCATCGACTCCAGCAGGTTCGTCGCGACATAGACCTTCGCGCCATGCGCCTTGGCGTCTTTAATGATCATCTTCTGGACCGAGGGAATCTGCTCGATCGGAACTTCCCGGGACAGGTCGCCACGGTCGATCAGGATCGCGTCCGATTTTTCGGCGATTGCACCCAGATTGCGCAAACCGCTCAAGCACTCGATCTTGGAGATGATGATCGCATCGGCGCCGGCGCTGGCCCGGATCAGGTCGACATCAGAGGCACGATTGGCAAAGGAAAGCGCGAAATGGCGCACGCCCATCCTTTTGCCAATCGCAATGGCTGCGATATCCTTTTCGGTCAGCGGCGGCATCGCGATCGCACGCTGCACGGTGACGGCCTTGTTCTGGCCGACCTCGCCGCCATTCAGGATCCGCAGGACGACTTCGTCGCTGTTCTTCTCCACGACCTGGGCCAGCACCGCATTGAAGTCGATGCTGATGAAATCGCCGAGACGAAGCGCGTTGACGATATAGGGCGGGTAGAGGCTGATGCTGAACTGGTCGCCCGCTGCCGGCCGCGCACGGGCTGTCAGGAAGCGGCTCTCGCGCACCGTGAGCTTGCCGTCGGCCAACGGACCGGTGCGGATTTGCGCGCCTTCGGTGTCGAAGCAGATCGGAATGGAAGTCCGCCGCTGAATGAAGTTCACGATCCGCTCGACGTCCTCGATCTTCGTGTGCGACAAGTTGAGGCGCAACATCGAGGTGCCGGCGCGCTCCAGCCAATGGATGACCCTGTCGTTGAGCGATGCCGGTCCCAGCGTGCACAGAAGCTCGACTTCTTTACCGTTCATGGCAGCCACCTTTGTTTCGGTGAAGTGCGTTGCAATTCGGCCTGCACTGGCGCGCAGTCACGATGCCTCGTCGGCGAACCGGTTCACTTCTGGATGCGCGGTGACCCACTGTTGGCGGGCCTTGTTCCAATATGCGCGAGCGTCTGCACCGGTCAGCAATCGGAAGCCGGATGGCGGCAGCGGTAGCGTGGATGGTATCGGCTCATTGGGGAGCCACAGCAGTGTGTTGTCGTGGCTTTCAATCAACCTTTGCCAGGCGCGCTGCAGCCGGCGAGAGCCACGCATGTTTGGCGAAGACAGCGCGAATATCGAACCGGTGATCCTGAGCTTGGGTGATACCTCAGCGACCTTGATCGGCGCCTGGTGGGTGAATTCTCCCCTGGATAGATAGGGTTGCATGCGGATCAGGGTTCGGTCGATCGTGACAGTCTGATCTCTTCCGTCCCGATTGTTGGACGCTGGATCCAGACTGATCCCGGAGAAGCATCCGTCGAACAGGCAGTCTTCGATGGTACCGCTGACAAGATAGTCGTTTTCGACTGCGTCATCCCTGATTTCGGAAAGCCAGCTTGCCTTCAGGCGAAAGCCATCGGCTTGATCGGCGAAGCGAATGCCATCCCAGCAGCGGCGCGCGCGAACGCCCTCGACTGTTGCGCTGGCCGTTCCGTCCTTCAACAGTAGCGCAGCGCTATTGCAGTATGTTTGTCGCCAGTCGGACGAAAGCGGCACCTGGCCATTGAAGCGTCCGCCGATGAAGCGCACTCCAGGACTGTTGCGGACGACCACGGGATAGGAATTGGTCGGCAGCGTTCCGACTTTGCAACTCAAGATAAAGTCCGGATTGCCGTTCCTGCTGTTCGCGACAGTGAAAGAGGCATGTTGCGCGTCGATTGTCGCTCCCGCCGGGAGGTTGCGGATGACTTTTTGTGCGTAGCCGTAGTCTCCGCGAAGAACGACCTGCGCACCTTTCCTGCGACCTTCCGACAGGGCCGGCGTTGGCTCGCCGCGGACTGGTCGCGGCAACAGGGGCAACACCGGGCATAGGCCGGCAAGCCGCATGAATGATCGACGGTCCATTTTTGCCTGCTAGCCTTGCCGCGGCCGCCGGTCGCGGCAGGCAATCAACGCGGCCTCCAGCGCCCGTTCCGCCACCTCATCAGGTGGTGCCAGCGGCTCGACATCGACAGCCACCAGCACTCCCGCTCGCGTCCCCGCCTTGAAGTCAGCCGCTATCTCGCGGCATGCTCGATCTGCTGCAACCCAGAGCTCGAAATCGTCGTCGGGAGCGACTTTTTGCATGCGTGAGGCTTGGTCATCCCGCTTGACCAGGCGCCCCTGGGCAAGGCCGATCGCGCCGCGCAGATGCAGGAAAACAAAGTCGTCCACGCCGATGGCGCACAGAATATCGATCCATTGCTCGGATGTTCTTCTGCGTCTGCTCTTCAGCGCTATCGACCAGAACCCCTGCAGCAATCCCTGGTCCAGAATGACGATGGAAGTGCCTTTGGACCGCTTGCCGAGGATGTAGGCCGACACAAAACACAGGTTCCACGTCACCCTGAACAGATCAATCGCCGAATCTTGTCCGCCCTCGACGACAAACCGCGCAATTCTCAGGCACAGCGACCGGAATGTCCGATCCATCAGTCGTGGTGCGATGACGCCAATTCGGTGAATCTGCCTTCCAACGAATGTTCGTTTCTCCCAGGCGGTTCGCTCCTCGTCTACCTCGAGGTTGCACTGTTGCAGCCTGATGCCCAGGAGGTTGGCGGCAGTCGTCTTTCCAAGTCCGGGAAGGCCGAAGAATTCGACAAATCGAATGCTTGTCTGGACGCGCGCTGCGGCACCCGCCAAAGGGTCGTGAACCTTCTGCCAAGTCATTGGATTCAGCTCGTGCGGTTCTCAGCAGCTACAAGGGCAAGAAGGCGACAAGTCCATGGCTTGCTCAGCTTCTCAGCGTTCGAAAATACGGCGACGGCGCTGTGAAAAGGGTCTGCGCATTCGCACTGCGGCTGGATTTTACCGATCGCTGCAGACCGCGGTAGAACATCAGCAATGCCAGTGGCAGCCAGAAGAACGGGGCGGTCGATGGACCGAAGGAATCGCTCATTTGATTTGCGACGATGTAGTTCAGTGCAGATATCGATGTTCCGAGAACCATCACATCCGTCTTGGTCGCCTGCTCGCTCGCTCCTTTGGCGCTCAACGTATGAAGGATGGCGCTGAGCAAGTATGTCGCGACCAGCACAACCAGGACCACGATCAACGCAAGGCCGGGCACACCCATCGTTCTGAAGTATTCGATGAGCAAGTTGTGACTGTGGGGAGCTATGTCCCCCACCGGCTGTCCTGCCCCCACTCCCGTGAACGGATGCAAGAGGCCCAAGTCCATCGAGATGGACCATAGCCGCTCTCGCGACACCATCGAATGCGCCTCGCCGCCGGTAAGCTGAACCGTCAACAGCCTGTAGGCCCGCGGGTTGAGAAACTGCAACGTCAGCAAACTCGCCCCAAGCAGAACCGGAGCGGTGATCGTTCCTGCGATTATTGCCAGCGGCCGCTGCCGCCTGATCGTGAGATATATGCCGTATAGCCCGAAGAATATGCCAAGCCCCGCGATGCCAACGACGAAGTTGGTCTTCGAACCCGACTTCACCAGGCCCAGCAGGACTGCAGCGAGGCAACCCCAAAGCACAAGCCGATATTTGCGGGAAACGATCAGCCTGGCGGCGACAAGCGGCAGGCCCGCCGACAAGGCAATGCCCAGTTGGTTCGCGTGCTTGAAATATCCTTCAGCCCTGTCGGCGAACTTTGCGTCGCCCATGCCTGCTATCACGAGGCAGGATGTTGCAACGCTCATGATGATGACCGCCGATACGATCCTTTCAACTGCCTCGCTACCCTTGGGCCTCATTGAAATGGCCAGGACCGCTGGAATCATGGCGAAGCCAAACACCTGGGCAAAAACCGCGCGCATGGTCCTGAGCGGACTGTCGGCATGCAGCATCGACAAGAGGGAAAGTATGATGATCGCGCCAGATGTCGTCAGCACCGCGATCGCGAAGGCCGCTTCGGTCCGATGAAGGCGCCGTGTCAACTCGCCATAGAAGGCGACGCCCACCACGGCGCAATACAAGGCCAGCAAGAAGGAAATCGAGCCATCGGTGCCGGCAATGCGCGTGGCGCCGGGGAACCATATCGACACGACGAGCAAGAGGACGGAGGCTTGTAGCATGGGATGGTCCGTGAGGACGTCGCATCACCGGCGGCGCCAGCCGTCGGCTGCAGGGATCGTTCATGCGCCGCCAGGTAGCAGGCCATGTGCGGCGGCCAACTGGCCAGCACTTTTCTGGCACACTCAGCCTGCCACCCGCGTCGAAATGTTTCCCAGGGGCCGGACCCAGGCAGAAATTCCGAAGAACAGAAACACGAAGGTCATCTTCGTGCACTGATCCAGAAAATGCTGCCGCACTTCGGGTGAATGATGCCCCGATTTCTGTCTTCAGTTTTTGCTTCGCATCGATCGGTCATCAAATGGCGTCAGCATCTGCACGCCAGTATGCGCTTATTTCCGCTACGTTCTCGGCCAGGCGGCCAAACGCTCTCTAGGCGTCGCTGGCAAAGAGGTCGTTGAGCTTGTAGGCGACCTCCGTGCGGTTGGTGGCTTTCAGCTTCTTCATGATGTTGCGAATATGGACCTTCACCGTGCTCTCGCGCAGCTTGAGCTCATGCGCGATGATCTTGTTGGCCTTGCCGCGACGCAAGGCCTGCACCACTTCGAACTGGCGAAGCGTGAACATCCCGGCGAGCGGCTGGGCCTCCTGGCTGTTCGCGTCGAGAACATGACGCATTGCAAGCAGGCTGCTGGCCGGAATGAAGATGCCGCCTGCGATGGCCAGGCCGATCGCCTCCACGCACACGTCGACACCGACAGTGGTTGGGATGTAGCCGCGCGCGCCGCATTCGAGCGCTTTCACAATCTGTTTCAGATCGTCAGTATCGGCAAGTATGACGACCGGCACGGACTTGAACTCTGCAGTAAGCCGCGAGATTTCGTTGGCCACGTTGACGTCGGTGACTTTTCTTCCGCCAAGGTTCAGGACAATCGCTGCCAGCGAGGCGTGCGGTTCCCGCTGCCGTCGCCAGTCATCGACGGAATCCAGGGCGGTGACATCTATGCCGAGCCCGTGAAAGACCAGTGCCTTTGCCAGGCATTCTCGGTCAAGAGTTCGCTTGTCGATGATCAGAAGTCGATCACTGGTCGGATGGTCAATCACCCTGATTTGCTTCACAGATTCTTGATTATCGCCTGCGATGGCCGCCACTGAATGGCGCCCATGTGTTGTCGAATTGGGATTCATGCAAGTACCCACCCTTTCCGCATGCCGATCATCCGATCGGCTAACCCCGCATCCCCAAACAAACACCCTGCACGCCCCGGTGCAGCGCTTTGGTCGCCGTTAAACAAGATGTGCCCGCTGCCTTCTCATGGACATTCGAACGTTGATATTCATTGCACTTTGAGTCCCCGTTACTCAAACATGTGCTTTGCGCGACATCTGTATTCGCTAAGCAAAATGACCCATACTCGGTAGACGGCTTATCATCTGATACCATGTATTGGACGATGTCCATGGAACTTATGGGCTACTAGTCTTCTAGCTCCAATGAGCAATTGACCGTCCCGATCGAGTTACTACCTACAGCACAAAAATTGGCCCCGACCCGAGGAGGGGTCGGCATTGAATTGAACCCGAGCAAGGGAGAGGGGCGAACCCGGTGCGTTGCGCCCAGGGGTTCGTTTGGCGGGTGGCGAAACCCGACGATCTTGTCTGCGTGACGCTTGAGGCGCGGGCGCGCACGGCTGGTATCTGGCTCGCATCAGCGAGGAACGCAGCCTCGACCTTGCGCTGCAATGGTTCGATGAACTTACTGAACGTTTTCCGCGTGCAGGATGTAGAGCTTCCGCGTTGTCTCGTGGATTGTCCATTCACCCCGCCAGCCTTTTGGCAGGACGAGCATCTGGCCGGCCACCAGTTCCTGCGTCTGCCCGTCAGGCCCATGCAGCGAAACGCGCCCGGCGATGATGTGGCAGGTTTCGGAGGTCGTATCACGCGAGGCGGTGAAGCGTCCGGGCGTGCATTCCCAGACGCCGATCTTGAGCAGGCCATCGGGCGATGCCCATAACTGCACGGATGCCTCCAACTGGTCGCCGACGATCGAAGTCGGCTTTGGCGAGGGCGTGCCAAGGTCGATCGAGGCGAGACTGGAAAAGGTCAGGAAATCGATCATGGGGCCTCAGCGGGAAAGGTAGGGTGTCAATGGGGCGGATGTGCCGGGCCACGTTGGGCGGCCCTGGCGCCGGCTTACGATTTCGTCTTGTCGCGCTGGACCAGCACGCTGATCAGAGCAAGTACGCCAGATCCGACCATCAGCACGAAGGACACGGCGTTGAGCACCGGCGTCGATCCCACCTTTGCCATCCGGTCGTACATGGTGATCGTCAGCGGCGCCTCGGATCCGACCAGCATCAGCGTCGTGTTGAAGTTTTCAAAGGACACCAGGAAGGCGACGATGAATGCCGATACCAGCGCGGGCATGAGGTAGGGGATGGTGATCGTGCGCAGCACCCGCATGCGCCCTGCGCCAAGGTTGAGCGCTGCTTCTTCCAGCGCGATGTCGAACTTGCGCAGCCGTGCTGCAATCACCAGCGAGGTGATCGTTGTCAGGAAGGCAAACTGACCGAGCACGACGAGCGGCAGACCCGGCCGCAGGATGGACCAGTCGTAGCCCAGCGTGTTTTCGACGCCGTTGGCGACCATGCTGGCGACGACCAGAATGGAGATGCCCAGGATGACCCCCGGGATGACAAGGGGGATGATCATCAGCACATAGAGCACCGGCTTGCCGGGGAAGCTGTGGCGCTCGAACAGAAAGGCGTTGCAGGCGCCGACGAAGACGGACAGGGCCGAGACGATCAACCCGATCTTGAACGAGGTCGCCATCCCCTGGAGCAGGCGACGGTCGTGGAGCAGGCCGAGATACGGTTCGCTGTCGCCGAAGAACCAGGCCAGGGTGAAGCCTTTCCAGGGCAGCGACGGATACTGTGAATCGTTGAAGGCGAAGAGGCCTGCCACCAGCAGCGGCGCAGCCAGATAGATGAAGAACGCCAGCATGTAGGCCTGGTAGGCGCGGCGCATGAACAGCGATTGCGGAGCGGCAACGTTCATCATCACCCCTTTGCCACGGTGGATGCGAGGTTCTGCCCGGTCAGGCGCAGGCCGACCCAGACGACTGCGGATGTGAAGGCCAGCAGCAAGACGCCGAAGGTAGCCCCGGCCTCCCAGTTGTAGCGCGTGATGAACTGTTCGTAGATCTGCTCGGTGAACCACATGCTGTTCTTGCCGCCGAGCAGAACCGGGGTCAGGTAGCTGCCCGCGGTCATCATGAAGACGATGATGCATCCGGCGACAATGCCGGGCATGGCGTAGGGAATGACGATCCGGCGGAATACCGTCAGTCGGCTGCCGCCAAGATTGAGCCCGGCTTCGATCAGGCTGTCATCCATGCCATCGAGCGTCGAGACCAGCGGAACGATCATGAACAGGACGACGGTGTAGACGAGGCCGACGATGACGGTCGCGTCGTTGTAGAGCAGTTCCACCGGGCCGGAGACGAGACCGGTCGCCTGCAGGACGCTCGAAACGACGCCGGTCTCGCGCAGAAGGATGATCCAGCCGAAGGCCCGGACGAGATCGCTGACCCACAGGGGCACCAGGCAGAGCAGGAAGAGTGCTGCACGCGAGCGGTGCCGCGCAACCTTGGCGATGTAGTAGGCAACGGGAAAGCCGACGATCAGCGCCAGGAAGGTCACGAAGATCGATGTGACCGCGGTGCGAAGCAGCGTGTTCCAATAGATCGGTTCCCGCAGGAAATCGACGTAATTGGCGATGCCGAAGACATATTCGCCCGGTCCGACCTTTTCACGCAGCGACACCATGAGGATGCCAAGCTGTGGGACGACGATCAGGACGCCGATCCACAAGAAGAACGGCATCAGCAGCAGGAAGAGGAAAAAGCGCCGTGCATCCGTAGAAGTCATGACTGGACCCGGCAAGCGAAGCCAAGGGTTCGCTCGTGCGCAAAACTGAGCGTCACGGCATCCTGGGCCTTGGGCGTATCCCCGGCCCCGGCCTGGGGCATGTCGACCTCGATCAGTTCGCCGGACGCGGTGCGCACCAGGATGCGGCTGTTGGCGCCATTGAAGAGCAGGCTGTCGACCGTACCCTCGACCTGGTTCGAAGTATCCGCTGAGTCGGCGCGGTTCAGCGCGATCGCCTCGGGGCGCACGAAGATCTCGACTTCGTCGCCTTGCGACATGGCTCCATCGAAGGAAGCGACGACCCTGCCACCCGCATGGAGATCGACGCTGGAGAAACCTTGATCGACGGACGCGACCTTTCCGCGCCAGCGGTTGGCATCGCCGACAAAGCCCGCAACGAAGCCGCTTGCCGGCTTGTGGTAGAGGTCCTGGGGCGTGCCGATCTGTTCGAACCGGCCGGCATTCATGACCGCGACATTGTCGGACATGACCAGGGCTTCCGACTGGTCGTGGGTGATGTAGAGGAAGGTCGTGTTGAACTGGCTCTGCAGCATCTTCAGCTCGATCTTCATGCGTTCGCGCAGCTTCAGGTCGAGTGCGCCCAAAGGCTCGTCGAGAAGCAGAACGTCCGGTTCGAGCACCATGCAGCGCGCAATCGCGATGCGTTGGCGCTGGCCTCCGGAAAGCTGGCTGACCTGCTTGTAGGCGACGTCGGGCAGGCCGATGCGGGCAAGCACGTTGCTGACTTTTTCAGCGATTTCGGCCTTGCCGGCGCCGCGGCAACGCAACCCGTAGGCTATGTTTTCGCCGACGTTCATCATCGGGAAGAGCGCAAGATGCTGGAACACCATCTTGACGTTGCGCTTGTTCGGCGGCGTAGCGACCACGGATTTTCCCTTGATCCTTATGTCGCCGGACGACGGGGTTTCGAACCCGGCGATGATGCGCATCAAGGTTGTCTTGCCGCATCCCGAGGGGCCGAGAATGGAAAAGAAGGATCCGCTCGGCACATCCAGCGAGACGCCTGAAACGGCAGTCAGGTGGCCGAATTGCTTGGTAACATTGTCGCATTGAAGATCGAACATGGACTGCCCTGCAAGGTGCGGCGGAAGCAACGCCTCCGCCGCCTGCTATGTGATTATTCGGAACCGGTTGCGGCCTTGATCTTCTCAAGCGCCTTGCCTTCCATGTCCTCCAGGCCTGGAGGAATGTTGGCGAAGAACTTCAGGTTGGAGATGTCGTCAGCCGTGAAAGCTGCCTGCACGGCCGCCTTCTTGTCGTCCGGCATCATCGAGATGCCGTCCTTGACGGCGACGATCGCGCCGCTCTTGGCCGACATCATGGTCACGATCTCGGGCTGCATGACGAAGTTGATCCACTTGTACGCGGCATCGTCGGCTTCGCCCTTGCGCGGCATCGCAAACGTGTCGATCCAGGCAAGCGCGCCGGTTGCAGGCGGCACGAACACGATGTTCGGGTTCTGCGCAAAGAGCTTGTAGGCGGTGGAATCCCATGTCTCCGAAGCGATCACTTCGCCCGAGAGCATCAGCGCCGAAAGGTCGTCGCCGGCCTTCCAATAGGTTTTGAGATTGTCCTTGCAGGCGATCAGCTTTGCGGAGACCTCGTCGAGGATCTTCTGGTACTCGCCCAGGTCGCCATAGGCCGCGAACGGGTCCTTGCCCATCGAGTAGGCCATGCCGAGCAGGATCGTCCGGCGCAGGCGCATGGAGGTGCGGCCCTTGTATTGGGGATCGCAAAGGTCGGCCCAGTTCTTGACATCAGGGGCCTTGGACTTGTCGACCATGATGCCCGACGTGCCCCACTCATGCGGCACCGCATAGACCTGGCCGTCGATGGTGGCGTTTGCCTTGACACCCTCCAGGAGCTTCTGGTCCATCGCGGCCGTATCGATTTTCGACAGATCGAGCGGCTTGTAGATATTGTATTCCTTCTGGGCCGCAAAGATGCGGTCATGGCTCGGCTGCACGAGGTCGAAGCCTGCGCCGCCGGTGGCGCGCAGCTTGGCGACCATTTCCTCATTGTTCGAGAAGGTCACCTCGACCTTGATGTCGGGATACTTCTTCTCGAACAGGGCGACGACGTTGTCAGGTGCATAGTTGCCCCATGTCAGCAGCCTGAGCGTCGTGGTTTCGGCGAGCGCGGGGCCGGCCACGACCGTCAGCGCAAGCGCGCTCGCGGCAAGAAATCTCAGTCTCGTGAATTTCATCTGTTCTCTCCCTCTCGGCCAGTTTTCCTGGCTTGTTCAATTTGGATTGGTTGTTGCGTTGCTCGTAGCGACGGCCACCTAGTGCGCCGGTGTTTCTCCAATGAGACTGCCGCATACGGTGTGGTATGGTGTTGTTCCTGCTTCTGCCTTCGCGCCGGAAGCGGACGTGCCGCCAATTGATCTAAGAATGGATTGGCCTTAGGTGGCAGGTCCATTTTGCAGAGCGTAAGAGGCCACTTTGGGCCTCGGTCCGGAGGTGTAATTCAGACATTCCGGCTGTCGCGCCAGCGGTAGTAGGACACCGACGCTGCGAGGAACCAGGGATTGCCGAAATAGAGCGGCCTGGTCTGGAATGGCGTTCCGTCAAATCCGGTCTTGCCTTCCTTGAGACCGAGGACTTTCTGCCCGGTGCGCATCCCCAGATAGCTCGCCATCGACACACCCGAGCCGCAATAGCCCATGGCGTAGTACATCCCGTCGTGCAATCCGGTATGCGCCATCGTATCGAAGGTGTAGGCGACAAGGCCCATCCAGGAGTGGCTGATCCGTACCGCGGAAAGCTCTGGAAACATCCGCACGAGCTCATCCCGAAGCAACGGACCGCTGATGCGCGGGTCGGTCTCGCCCTGGCTCACCCTGCCGCCGAAAATCACCCGCCGGCGATCGGGCGAGACGCGATAATAGTAGACGACCTGCCGCGTGTCGGAGACGATGCGGTTGGTGGGAAACAGGCGGTCCATGACATCAGGCTCGATGGCTTCGGTCGCAATGATGTAGCTGCCGATGGGAATGACCCGGCGACGCTGCCAGGGCGTCACCGCGCCCGTGTAGCCGTTGGTTGCGATCACGACATCGCGCGCGGTTACGCTCCCGCGGGGCGTATGCAGCCGAAAGCCTTTGCCAAGCCGCTCGATCCTTGTGACCGGGCTATGTGGGGCGATCGTCGCGCCCGCTGCCAGGACCCGTTCCAGCAGGCCCTGATGATAGCGCCCGGGATCAAGTGATGCATGGCGCGGATAGACGACCCCGCCGTGATACACATCGGTGCCGAGTTCGGCGCGCTGTTCGCTCCGGGTGACGACCTGGCCACCGGATTCGAGCCCCTTCGGCTCGTTGCGGAGCGCAGATACGAGGCGCTTGAACGCGGGCTCGTTATGTGCGGCGTGGAAGCGTCCGACGACGTCAAAGTCGCAGGCGATACCTTCCTGGTCAACGAACTCGCCGATCCATCTCAATGCTTCGCGGCCGTCATCGAGGATGGCGCGGGCCTGGTCGGCGCCGTGCCTGCGGGTCAGAAGCGCCAGGTCTGGCTTGACGCTGGTGCTGATCTGGCCGCCATTGCGGGTGCTGCAGCCGAAGCCAGCATCTTCAGCGTCGAACACAAGTGTCGAGCGGCCGCCGCGCGCTGTCTGCAAGGCCGCGTGCAGACCGGTGTAGCCGGATCCTATGACGGCGACATCGACATTCTGCGGAAGCGGCGACTGCTCGAGTTCCGGTCGCGGACTGCGCTCCCACCAATACGGAGTCGTCTTGAAGTCTTCGGCAAAAATGCCCGCTTCGCTCATCTGTCATGCCCCGCAATACGCGCCGTTATCGTCTTGACTTTGCAATAGTTTCGCAGCGCCTGGATACCCTTCTCGCGCCCTATTCCTGATTTCTTGTTACCGCCGAATGGAGCCAATATGCCACCCGTGAAATATTCATTGACGAATATTTGGCCCGCATCGATATCTCGTGCCATTCGGTGTGCTGCGGCAAAGTCCGACGTGTAGATACCTGCGACTAGGCCAAACTGCGTGCCGTTGGCGAGCGCGACAGCGTGGTCGGCATCGTCTGCGACCTGAACGGCAAGAACGGGGCCGAAGATTTCCTCCTGGATCAATGCGTCGTCGGCCGGAACGGCATCGAAGATGGTCGGCTGGAAGAACCAGCCGGCACCGCTGGCAGGGTCGATGCAGGCATTGCCGCCGGTTGCGAGGGCAATGCCCCGCGACTTGGCGCCGTCGGCATAAGAGGCGATCTTGAGCAGGTGCTGGTGTGAGTTCACCGGGCCAAGCCTGGGGCGTCGCAAGCCATGGCCGATCGCAAGGCGGCCGGCGCGCTCGACCAGCTTGCCCACCAGTTCGGCATGCGCCGGCCTTTCGACGACCAGGCGCGACCCGGCCGAGCAGATCTGGCCGGCATTTTCGAAGATGGCGCCGATGATGTCGTCGGCCGCGCGGTCGAGGTCAGCGTCGGCGAGCACGACGGCCGGCGATTTGCCGCCGAGCTCGAGCACCACCGAGGCCACGTTATTGGCTGCCGCCCGCATGACGGCGATCCCGGTGTCGACCGAGCCGGTAAAGGTGATGTGGCGAATGCCGGGATTGGCCACGAGTGCTGCACCAGCGCTGGCGCCCGTACCCAGGACGACGTTGACGACACCGTTGGGCACGCCCGCCTGCTGCAGTATCTCCGCCAGCATGAGGGCGGTGAGCGGCGTCTGTTCGGCAGGCTTGACGACTGCGGTGCAGCCGGCGGCGAGGGCGGGCGCGATGCTGCGTGCCAGGGTCGAAATCGGGTAGTTCCATGGCACGATGTGCGCGGTGACGCCCACCGGCTCATTGACCGTGAAGCCGATATGGTCGCGGCCGAACGGCAGGCTCGCGCCCTCCATCTTGTCTGCTGCGCCGGCGTAGTACTCGAAGCAGCGGGCAGCGCCTGCGACGTCGCCCTCCGCCTCCTGCAGAGGCTTGCCGACATCGAGGCTTTCGACAACGGCGAGGCGAGGGGCGTTTTCGCGGATCAGTCCGGCCACGCGCATGAGGAGCGAACCGCGCGCCGATGGCGTCATCTGGCCCCATGCGCCTTTCATGGCGCGGCTGGCGGCCTCCACAGCCGCATCCGTCTCCGGCTTGCCGCCGGCAGCGAAATCGTGGAAGGCGCGCCCGAGGCCCGGATCGAAGCTTTCCATCCTGTCGCCGAACATCGACGCATGCCACGCACCATCGATGAAGTGCCGGTCCGGTAGCCCCGACAGCGTCCCGGTGGCGAAATATTCCGCGACGAGCTGTTCCGCCTCGATGTTCATTCAGGCGATCTCGCTCATCTGGTAGGCTGACCGGGCGAGCCATTCTGGCTCGATCTCGATGCCCCAGCCGGGCTCGCTCGAGATCGTCACCTTGCCATCGACGACGGTGTAGGGGTTCGTCCGCAGAAGCCCCTCCTGCCAGGGGTAGTAGTCTGGCCCTTCGATCGACAGTTCGAGATAGTCGCCGGCATTCGGTATCGCCGCCAGCACATGCATGGTGAACAGCGTGACCAGAGACAGGTTGGCGCAGTGCGGGGTGACGGGGATTCCGGCGGCGGCGGCCATGCGGGCGACCCTGAGGGTGCGCGCAATGCCGCCGATGTAGCAGACGTCAGGCTGCACGATGTCGACGGCGCGCATGTCGATCATGCGTTGCCAGATCCTGAGGTCGGAATCCTGTTCCCCGCCCGCAACCGCCATGTTGAGCGCCTCTGCCACCTGCCTGGTCTGGTCGAGTTCCCAGTAGGGGCAGGGCTCCTCGAAATGGACGACGCCATTGGCTTCCAGCATCCGACCGACTTCGATGGCCCGCGCAGGGCTGTAGCAACTGTTGGCGTCGGCGAGCAGCGTGATGTGATCGCCCAGAGCCTTGCGCAGGGTCGGGATGATCTCCTCGGTGCGTCCGGGCCATTCGTCCGAGTTGCGCCCGACTTCTGCGCCGACGCGGAATTTGAATGCGTCGAAGCCGTAGGTGTCACGCAGGCGCATGAAGCGCTCCGCCTCGTCTGCTGGCGTGATGTCGCGCTTCATCGACGAGGCATAGGCGCGCAATTTCCCGGGCTTGCCACCGAGAAGTTCGACCACCGGCTTTTCCGCCGCCTTGCCCCGCAGGTCCCAGATCGCGGTATCCAGTCCCGCCATCGCGCGGCGGATATAGGTGCCAGGAAATTTGTGTTCGCGCTCCTCGATCCGGTCGAGGAGGTCGTCGAGATCATCGGTCTCCACACCGAGTGACCAGGGAGCCACCTGACGGTGCATGACCTGTGCTGTGATGTCCGAATTGTAATTGGAGATCTGGCCCCACCCTTGAGCGCCGGTCTCGTCGGTGATCCGCACGAAACCGGTGTACTTGTCGCAAAAGGTTTCGATGCGCCGGATTTTCATGAGGGGTCTGCTCCTTCTGGACTTGCCCTGGAGATGCCTCGAACAAGGGCCCACGGCTTTTCATGGGAGCTGTTTCCGCCGGAATTGGCTGGCAGTTAAGAACCATTTTGGTTAAACGGGGAGGCCATTTGACAGGGCCGCAATTGTTGTGGCGGTCGGGAGGACTGCGGACTGTGGTGAAGTATTCTGGTGGGGTGCTGCTGGCGACGGTGGGCATAGATCGCGAAGCCTCGACCCCGATTGCCGTGCAGCTCGCCGGCGCCATTCGCGATGCGATCCTGTCGGGGAAATTGGCGCCAGGCCAGCGACTACCCTCCAGCCGCACATTGGCGCGGGACCATGACGTTTCGCGGACGACGGCCGTTGCGGTCTTCGACCAGTTGACCGCCGAGGGGCTGATCGTTTCGCGTGTCGGCGCCGGCGCTTATGTCAGTGACGCCCTCAATTCGCACAGGCCGGCCAGCGTAGACAGCGGGCCGGTTTCGTTCGACAGTTCGCGGCATCCGGCACGCCTCGCCCGCCTGACCAAGAACGCCTCCGAGCAATATTTTGCGAGGCTGGCCCATCCGGTCCAGCCGCGAGCCTTCGTCACCGGCACGCCTGCCTATGATGACTTCCCGGTTGCACTGTGGGCACGCCTGACGGCGCGCTACTGGCGCGAGTCGCGCGGCATCATGCTTGGCTATCCGGAGCCCAGCGGCCTGATGGCGCTGCGCAAGGCGGTGTCGGCACATCTGCGCGCCAATCGCGGCGTGGTGTGCGAACCCGAAGAGGTCTTCATCGTCAACGGCGCGCAGGATGCGTTCAATCGCATCGGCAACATCTTGCTTGATCCGGGCGATCCGGTCTGGTTCGAAAATCCAGGCGCGATCGGGGCGCGCAACAGCCTGATCTCTTGCGGCGCGCGGCTTGTGCCTGTCCCGGTCGACGAAGAGGGGATCAGCGTCAAAGCCGGGCTGTCGGCTGCGCCGGATTTTCGCCTGGCGTTCGTCACGCCATCGCATCAGCATCCGACGGGTGTCACCATGAGCCTGGAGCGGCGCTTCGAGCTGCTCCGTGCCGCCGAGCGAGCGGGTGCCTGGATCATCGAAGACGACTACGACGGCGAGTTTTTCTACTCTGGTCGCCCGCTGCCCACCCTGAAGAGCGTCGATACCGCCGGCCGCGTCATCTATGTCGGCACCTTCAGCAAATCCCTGTTTCCCGCGCTGCGCCTTGGTTTCCTGGTGGCACCTCCGGCGCTCGCAGACATCTTTAGGCGCATCGCGGGGGCGACGCTGCAGGGCGCGCCAACCAACCAGCAGGCTGTCGTGGCAAACTTCATCGAGGAAGGCCACTTTGCTTCGCACATCAGACGCATGCGCAAGCTCTATGCCGAGCGCCAGGAAGTCCTGCTCGAAGCGGCGAGCACGCGGCTTGCAGGCATGCTCGACGTGATGCGTTCCGAAAGCGGCATTCAGACCGTAGGCTATCTTGCCGAGGGGCTGGAGGAAGAGCCTGTCGCGGACGCTGCGGCGAAGCGCGGTGTCATTGTGGCGCCGATCGGTCGCTTCTGCCTCGAACCTGTCGCCGCAAGGGGGCTTGCGCTGGGCTTCAGCGCTTCCCAGCCGCGCGACATCAAGGCCGGCGTTTCGGTGCTCGGGGAAGTGCTGGAATCCTTCCTCAGCGCCGGTCGGCGATAAGAAAATCCGCTCCCCTTTCGCCTACCATGATCGTTGGCGCGTTGATGTTGCCGGCGGTCAGGCGTGGGAAAATCGAAGCATCGACCACGCGCAGGCCTTCGAGACCATGAACGCGCAGCCGTGCATCGACAACCGCGCTTGCCGGGTCCGGCCCCATCGCGCAGGTGCCCGAGGCGTGGAAGATCGAGCCGGAGCGCTGGCGGATATCTTCCTCGATCTCAGCCCGCGTCTCCAGAGGCGTTCCAGGCTGCAATTCCTCGTCGATCAACTCGGCCAACGGCGCCTGCGCTGCGAACTTGCGCAGGAAGGCCGCCGCCTCGACGAGTTCCTCCAGGTCTTCGGCGGTCGAGAGGTAGTTCGGCTGGATCGACGGGGCCTGGAACGGATCGGCCGAGCGGATGCGGATATGGCCCCGGCTGGTCGGATGGCAGTTGGAAACGCCCAGCATGAAGCCTGGAAATGGATCGGGGCGCATCAGCTGGCGTTTGCCGGGGACGGCCTTGGTATAGCTCAGCGGCGAAAAATAGAGCTGCATGTTCGGCCGCTCGCGGGCCGGGTTCGTGCGGAAGAAGCCGCCGCCCTGGTTGACGCTGAGCGACAAGGGCCCACCGCGGTTGAACAGGTAGTGCGCGCCGACCATGAGGCGGCCCCACCAGGGGCGCAGTTGGTCGTTCAGCGTCGGCCGACGCGAGCGGTAGAGATAGTCGAAGCCCAGGTGGTCCTGAAGGTTTTCGCCCACTCCCTTCGCCGCGTGGACAACAGGAATGCCAAGGCCCGCAAGCAGCATGGGATCGCCCACGCCGGAGAGCTGCAGCAGTTGCGGTGAGTTGACCGCCCCGGCTGAAAGGATCACCTCTCCCCGGACCTTGACCGTGTGGAGCTCGTTTCCGCGCTGGTACTCGACCCCGACAGCCCGGCGTCCTTCGAACAGGATGCGCGTGACCTGCGCCCGCGTCACCACATTCAGATTGCTGCGCCGCATTGCCGGCCGCAGGTAGGCCGTAGCGGCGGATGAACGAAACCCGTTTCGCGTGGTGATCTGATAGGTGCCAACGCCTTCCTGGGTCGCGCCGTTGAAGTCGGGATTGAGCATGAGCCCCGCGTCGACACCTGCCGCCAGATAGTTCGCACAAAGCGGATGCACCCTGTCGGCCACGCAGCTCACGCCAAGCGGGCCGCCTGTCGCACGCCATTCGTCTGCGCCTGCGCTGTTGTCTTCCATTCGCTTGAAGGCCGGCAGCACGTCGCCAAAACCCCAGCCGGGATTGCCGAGCCGCTCCCAGCCGTCGAAATCCTCGCGCTGGCCGCGAATGAAGACCATCGCGTTGATCGAGCTCGATCCGCCGAGTACGCGGCCGCGCGGCCAGTATGTCGTTCGGCCGCCAAGCCCGGGTTCGGCCTCGCTGACGTAGCGCCAGTTCATGTCGGCATGGTAGAAAGTCTTGCCGTAGCCGATCGGCATGCGGACCCATGGACTAAGATCGCTGCCACCGGCTTCGAGCACCAGCACCCGGTTTCGCGGATCGGCGCTCAGCCTGTTGGCGACGACACAACCTGCCGATCCGGCACCCACGATCACATAGTCGGCCACGTCCTGCACTGCTTTGTTCCCGCCCTTCACAAGTCCGCTTGCCGGCGGGAAAATAGCGACGACCGGGCGTATAGGAAACGCCACTTTGAACTGTCGGCCATGCCACTTTGCGGACCGCCTCTTGTTGCGCCCGGATCATGTCCCCTTGATCGGCAGCCGCGTCGCTGCCTCGATGTCATCGAGAATTGCATTGGCAATTGCACGGTCCGCCGGATTCATCTCGCCATTTTCGATGCGAAGTCGATCGATCAGGTTGACTTGATTTCCCGTGTGGCCTTCATCGATTTGAAGAGTCGAAGCGTCTCACGTTACCGGGCTGCCTCTTTCGAGCAAGTCTTCGCAGACGCCTCAGGCATGGGCGTGACGCCGTTCCAGCCTCATGTCAGTCGCCGCGTGCAACTCGAACACGATCAATCACTCTCAAGCAGCTTGTGGAGTTCTGTGAAGGCCGAACGCGCCGCGAATCTGATGTCCCGGCTCTAATAGAAGTGGCGTCTCGCAGGCGTCGGTCCAATATTCCCCACGTTGAATCACCATCAATTCCCGCCTGCTTGGTTCCTTGTTATTAACTGGTCGCATGTACAAGGGCTAAACTGCCACCGCGAGATATCTGGAGTCATTGTGAGAAGTCACATCAGGCATCTGATGGGAGCGGATGTTCCGGCTGTAGCCGGCCTGTTCCAGCGTGTCTTCCGCGATGCTGTCGACTCGCCCACGGCTAACCTGGAGGCCTATTTCACCAGCCTCTTCCTTGAAGGGCCGGACCAGGATCCCGAGATACGCTCCCATGTCCACGTCCGCGATGATGGCGGCGTTTCCGGATTCATCGGCGTGCTACCCATGCCGGTTCTGGTCGGCGAAAGGCCGATGCGCGCTGCGATCTGCAGCACGCTGATGGTCGACAATTACGCCGACGATCCTTTTGCCGGCGCACGGCTGATGCGCGCCTTCCTGGCCGGGCCGCAAGACATTTCGCTGACGGAAACGGCCAACGACATTTCCACGGCCATGTTGCGTAAGCTGCGCGCAACCGTGCTGCCCGACCATAGCCTGGAGTGGCTACGCGTCATCCGCCCGGCCGGCTTTGTCGCCGAAATGGCGGCCAGTGTAGTGGGGGCGGCGCGGCTCCTGTCGCCGCTTGCCAAACCCATCGATGCCCTCATCCGCCGCGGTACGGCGGAGCCGCGCTGGTCGAACCTGGCGGCTTCGATCCCGGCCGGCACGCTGGCCAGCCGCGATGCCGACGACGAGACCGCCGCGACCCTTTTCCGGAAGCTGACCGAACCTTTTGTGGTACGGCCGCGATGGTGCGACGAAAGCCTGCTCCGCATGCTGGCAGAATCCCGCCACAAGGCGCTTTTCGGCGATATGGTGCGCAGGGTCGTGACCACGCGCGACGGCCGGCCGGTGGGAATGTTCCTCTATTATGGCGATCCCGGCCGCATTGGCCGCGTGATACAGATCCTCGCGGTGCCCGGCCAGACAGGCGCTGTGATCGACAGCATGCTCGCCCATGCCAGTGAACGCGGCATGGTGGCATTGCGTGGCCGCACGCAGCCCACGTTGCTGGAGGCGATGCTCGGCCGGCGCTTCACTTTCGTTCATGCCTTGTCGTCGCTCGTGCATGCGCGCGACGCCGCGCTCATCGAGCCTTTCATCGCCGGCAAGGCGTTCTTCAACGGTTTTGCCGGCGAATCCTGGTCACGCCTGATCGGAGACCGATTTGACTAGCGGCCCCGAGTTGAGATTGCGCAGCTCATGTGCGGCATAGCGGGCTACCTTGGCGCGCTGCCGCCCGATGAAGCCGCGATGCTGCTGCAGCGCATGTGCGGGGCAATTGCGCATCGCGGGCCGGACGGGCAGGGCATCCATGTCGGCCGCGATGTCGGGCTCGGTCACCGTCGCCTTTCCATCATCGACCTGTCGCCCGATGGCGCCCAGCCGATGCGGAATGCCGATGGCACCATATGCATCGCCTACAATGGCGAGGTCTTCAACTACCTTGAACTGCGCGAGATGCTGATCGCGCGGGGCCGCCGTTTCCGTACTGCGAGCGACACCGAAGTCGTACTGCAACTCTACGAAGAGATGGGCCCGGATTTCGTGTCTCTTCTCAACGGCGACTTCGCCTTTGCCATCTGGGACGAAGGCCGCCGGCGCATGCTGTTGGCAACCGACCGCATGGGCGTGCGGCCGCTATTTCATACCTGGCATCGCGGCACATTCTACTTCGCCTCGGAAGTGAAGGCGCTGTTCCAGGTTCCGGGCATCGAAACCGGCATCGATCCGGTCGCGCTCGACCAGATCTTCACGCTGTGGGCGCCGATTGCACCGCGTACCGCTTTCAAGGGCATATCGGAACTGCCGCCGGCTCATGTGATGATCGTCGAAAATGGCGAGACACGCACCCACCCATACTGGTCTCTCGCCTTTCCTGAGGATGGCGAAACGGTCGACACGCGCAGCGAAGCCGAAGTCGCCACGGAGTTGCGCGCACTGCTCGAGGATGCCACGCGCATCCGGCTGCGGGCAGATGTCGAGGTTGGTTCGTTTCTGTCAGGCGGGCTCGATTCCTCCATCGTCTCCGCACTTGCCGCCCGCATGGCCCCGGCTGGTTTCCGCAGCTTCGCGGTGACCTTCGAGGATGCGGAGTTCGACGAGAGCGCCTACCAGCAGATCATGGCCCGTGCCCTCGGCACTCAGCATCACGCAATCGCTTGCGGGCCGGAGGACATTGCCAGCGTCTTCCCCGCGGTGGTGTGGCACATGGAGCGGCCGGTGCTGCGCACCGCGCCCGCGCCGCTCTACCAACTCTCGGGCCTGCTGCGCGAGCAGGGGTTGAAGGTGGTGCTGTCGGGCGAAGGTGCGGACGAGATCTTCGCCGGCTATGATATTTTCAAGGAAGCGCGCATCCGCCGCTTCTGTGCCCGCCAGCCGGGCTCGAAGATCCGGCCGCAGCTGTTCCGCAAGATCTATCCTTATCTGTCGTCGCTGCAGCAGCAGACGCCGGAGTATCTGGCCGCCTTTTTCGGTGCCGGCGTCGATGCCCCTGACGATCCGCTGTTCTCGCATCGTCCACGCTTCCGCGCTACCGCAGGCGCCAAGATGTTCTTCTCGCGTGAGTTGCGCGAAGAAATCGGCGACTACGACGCGGCAGAGGAGCTTTCATCCAGACTGCCGGAAGCGTTCCCGCGCTGGCACCCGCTGCACCAGGCGCAATACATCGAAACGCGTTTCCTGCTGCCGGGATACATCCTGTCGAGCCAGGGCGACCGCATGGCGATGGCGCATGGCGTGGAAACACGTTTTCCCTTCCTGGACCACCGTCTGGTCGAGTTCGCTGCAGGCATTCCACCCGGCATGAAGCTCCGGGGCCTGCGCGAAAAACATATATTGCGCGCTGCAACCGCCGATCTGCTGCCGTCGGCCATTTCCAAACGGCCGAAACAACCTTACCGTGCACCCGACAGTGCGTCCTTCAGGGGAGCCGCTGCCACCTATGTGGAGGAGATGCTGTCGGAACAGGCGATTTCGGCCGCCGGCCTGTTCAACCCCAAGGCGGCCACCAAGCTTTTGGAGAAGAGCCGCCGCGGCGACCTCCGCGGCTTCCGCGACAATGCTGCCTTTGTCGGCATCCTGTCCACGCAGCTTTGGTCGCGTGAATTTTCAAGTCCCAGCAGGCAGCGCTCGCACGAGCCGGTTGTCTGAACCACATCCGAGAAAGGCATTTCCATGTCAGATGCAATCCAGACCGACGTTCGGGCCTTCATCGTGGAGAACTTCCTGTTCGGCGACGATGGTGTACCGCTTGCCGCGGAGCAGTCGCTGATCGAAAGCGACCTCGTCGATTCGACCGGTGTGCTCGAACTGGTCTCCTTCCTGGAAGAGCGTTTCGGGATCTCGCTGAACGATGCCGACATCGTGCCGGCCAATCTTGACTCCATTGCCCGCATAGCCGCCTTCGTCATGCGCAAACGCGAAGCGGCGAGCACACTGGCTGGCTGAACGACAGCATGCGCGTTGAAACCTTTCTCAAGCGAAGTGCGGCCGCCACCCTCGGCAAAAGCGCCGTCGTTGCCGGGGAAGAGCGGCTCTCCTATGCCGACTTCGACGACCGATCCAGCCGGCTCGCTTCGGTACTGCTCGCACGAGGCGTGCAGCGCGGCGACCGCGTTGTCGTGTTCATGGAGAATGTACTGGAAGCGGCAATCGCCATCTTCGCTGTGCTCAAGGCGGGCTGTACATTTTGTCCAGTAAACCCCGCACAGAAGGCCGATGGCCTCGGTTTCGTCCTCACCGACTGCCGCCCGCGTGCAGTGCTGACGCAGACGAAATTTCTCGGCGTCTGCGGCGCAGCCTGTCAGGACCTTCCCGACCTGCCGCTCGTGATCGCGGCAGGGCCCACAGGTGCGCTTCCCGATGGCATTCTGTCGTTTGACGATTGTCTCGCCGAAGCTGCCATGCCGCTGCCCGACGCAGGCTCCGACGGCGAGCTTGCGATGATCATCTACACCTCCGGTTCGACCGGACGGCCCAAGGGCGTGATGATGACCCACGCCAGCATGGATGCCGCCTCCGGCGCGATTGCTGGCTACCTCGACAATACCCAGCGCGACGTCGTGCTGTGCGCCCTGCCGCTGTCCTTTACCTATGGGCTCTACCAGCTTCTCGTCGCCGTTCGCGTCGGCGCAACGCTGGTATTGGAGAGGAATTTCGCCTTTCCGCATGCCGTGCTGGACAAGGCGCGTGCCGAAGGTGTCACCGGCCTGCCGCTGGTGCCGACGATTGCTGCGATGCTGCTTGCCATGAAGGATGTCGAGCCGCTGCCGGGCCTGCGCTACATCACCAATGCCGCTGCCCCGCTGCCGCCTGCCCATATCGAGGGGCTGCGCGCACTGTTTCCCGGGGTGAAATTCTATTCGATGTACGGGCTCACCGAATGCGCCCGCGCCACCTTCCTGCCACCGGAAGAGCTCGACGGCAGGCCCGGTTCGGTCGGCAAGGCCATTCCAGGTACCGAAGTGATTGTCCTGGACGAGGTCGGGCAACCTGCTGGGTCGGAAGTCGTCGGCGAACTGGTGGTGCGGGGGCCGCATCTCATGCGCGGCTATTGGGAGAACCCGGAGGCGACGGATGCTGTTCTGCGTCCCGGTCCGATCCCCGGCGAGAGGCAACTGCACACCGGCGACCTGTTTCGCACCGACGCCGACGGTTTTCTCTATTTTGTCGGCCGCAAGGACGACATGCTGAAGATACGCGGTGAAAAGGTCGCGCCCAGACAGGTGGAGGCGGTGCTGTGCGACTGTCCCGGCGTGGCGGAGGCCGTGGTGGTCGGCAGGCCGAATCCGATCCTCGGGCTGGTGCTGCACGCACTGATCGTCGCTACCGAACCGGTTCCGACCGAGCGCGAGATCCTCCGCCATTGCGCGCGTGTCCTGCCCGATTTCATGGTGCCGAAAACAATCGAATTCCGCGTCGAACTGCCCAAGACGGCGAGCGGCAAGGTGGCGCGGCGGCTGGCCGCCCAACGTGAGGAACAGTCATGAACGCAAGTCGTCTTCCTTTTTCCACGCAAACACTCGACATCGATGCGGAGGCCGAAGTGGCACGCATCGTGGCGGCGCTGCGCGCGCAGCTTCGCGGGTCGTTGCGCAAGCGCGGCCTGGTGCTTGGCCTCTCCGGTGGCATCGATTCCAGCGTCTGCGCAGCACTCGCTGCGAGAGCCCTCGGACCGCAGAATGTGTTCTGCCTGTTCATGCCGGAAAACGATTCCGATCCCGAAAGTTTGCGGCTCGGCCAGCTTGTCGCGAGCACCTTCGGGCTCAAGGGCGCAGTCGAGAACATCGGCCCGACACTGGAGGCAATGGGCTGCTATGCGCGCCGCGACGGCTTCATCCGCGAGGTGGAGCCGGCTTACGGGCCGGGCTGGAGCTCGAAGATCGTCATTGCCAGCGCGCTGACCACTTCCGGCTACAACATCTCCTCGCTCGTCGTACAAAGCCCCGATGGCGAGATGAAAAAGCACCGCCTGCCCGCGCCTGTCTATCTCGGCATCGTGGCAGCCACCAACATGAAGCAGCGCACGCGCAAGCAGCTCGAATATTACCACGCAGACCGGCTCAACTATGCCGTTGTGGGTACGCCCAACCTGCTGGAGTACGACCAGGGCTTCTTTGTCAAAAATGGTGACGGCGCCGCCGACGTGAAGCCGATCGCGCATCTCTACAAGTCGCAGGTCTATCAGCTTGCCGAATATCTCGGCGTGCCGGAGGAAGTGCGCCGGCGGCCGCCGACGACCGACACCTATTCGCTGGCGCAGACGCAGGAGGAGTTCTATTTCGCCCTGCCTTACGACAAGATGGATCTTTGTCTCTTCGGGCTGGACAACAACGTGCCGGCGTCCGATGTCGCCCGTGCCGTATCGCTCACAGAAGAGGAGGTCGGTCGCGTCTGGACCGACGTAGCCGCCAAGCGCAGGGTGGCGCGCTATCTGCACCTGCCGCCGCAACTGGTTTCGGATGTTGCTGACGGCGATTCTCTCTGAGGGACGCCGTATGCGACGCTGCGAAATCCCGCTACTCGAGGCCGTTGACGGTGATTTGTTAATTCATTTACTTGAATTACTGAGTTGAAAAACAGGGATTTCCGACCTGCGGCTCAGCGATTGATTGCATGGGCCGGCTGGTCGAATTGAGTGTCGATGCAGGATATCAAGACGCAGGCAGCGGCAAACACACGAAAACGTCCTGGCGGAGCGATCATACTTGGCGGCGCTCATGGCTCCTTGGCGCTCGCCCGCAGCCTGGGAAAGCAGGGCGTTGCTGTCTGGCTGATCAGCAATGACAATCCTCTGCCCGGCTGGTCGCGATATGTTCGTCGGGTTCTCAACTGGCCAGGGCCGGCCGATGAACACGCAGCGGCATTCTTGCTGGAACTTGCGAAGAGTCGGAACCTTGATGGATTTCTGCTCATTCCCGCTGGCGATGCCGAGGTACGGTTCGTGTCGGAAAAGATCGACCAGCTATCTGCCGGCTTCAAGGTCGTTCTGCCGGCATGGGATTGTCTCAAATGGGTTTGCGAAAAGCCTCTTCTGTATCGCCGCGCTGCCGAGCTTCAGCTCGATATTCCACCAACCTATGAATTTGCGTCGGTGCAACAGGCAGGCCAGGCGGAGATCCGATTCCCCGTCATCCTGAAGCCGAATATGGGTGGCGGCGGCGATGAATTCTCGCAAGCCAAGGTCGTCCGTGCCGACGATCAGGCTTCATTTCTCGTCGCCTACAAGAACGCGGCCGAACAGATCGGGTTGGAAAATGTCGTCGTCCAGGAATTGATCCCGGGCGGAGGAGAGAGCCAGTTTTCCTATGCGGCACTGTGGAGCCAGGGAAAGCCCGTGGCCGAGTTCACCGCGCGGCGCACGCGGCAGTATCCCGTCGATTTTGGCTATACCAGCACCTTTGTTGAAGTCGTCGAGGAGCCGCAGGCCATCGATGCCGCGCGTCGCATCCTTGGCTCCATCGGACATCAAGGTCTTGTCGAGATCGAGTTCAAGCGAGACACCCGCGATGGCAAGCTGAGAATGCTCGACGTCAATCCCCGGCCATGGTCGTGGTTCGGCCTTGCCGCGGCTGCCGGCGTCGACCTTGGCGCGATGCTCTGGGCGATCGCAAGTGGCGAGGTCGTGGCCGCCGCTCCGACGGCGGCCGAAGTGTCATGGATGTATCTTTCCCGCGACGCCGTGTCGGCCGGAAAGCTGCTGCTGAGCGGCCGACTCAAATTGGGAGCCTACTTGCGATCCTTCGCTTCCGTGCGTGCCTGGGCGACGTTTGCCCTTGGCGACGTTATGCCTGGATTGATCGATGCTCCATTGGCGGCCTGGCGGGTGCTGACCAGGCGTGTACTCAAGATCCGCTGACGCTCGATGACCTGCGGCCCGGCTTCTTCCGCGCGGGCCGCAGTTGAAAGGCTCTAGCTGCCACCCTCCAGAACGGCCAAAAGCGTTTCTTCCAGAACACCGACGAGATGGTCGGCGTTCTCGCGGCTGAAGATCATCGGCGGGCGCATCTTGAGCACATTGTCGTGCGGCCCCTCGGTGCCGATCAGCACGCCCCGGCTACGCATGCCGTCATTGATTTTCCTGGCCAACGCCGTTGCCGGCTCCTTCGTCTTTCGGTCACGGACCAGTTCGATGCCGAGGAACAGGCCCATGCCGCGCACGTCGCCGATGATTTCGTAGCGCGCCTGCAATTGCCGGAACCGCGCCAGAAGGTGGCTGCCGATCTCGGCCGCGTTCTGGCGCAGGCGGTCGCGCTCGATCACGTCGAGCACCGCAAGACCCGCCGCGCAGGAAACCGGGTTGCCGCCGAAGGTGTTGAAATATTCCATGCCGTTGTTAAAGGAGGCCGCGATCTCGCGCGTCGTCACCAGCGCGGCCATGGGATGGCCGTTGCCGATCGGCTTGCCCATGGTGACGATGTCGGGCACCACCCCTTGCGTCTCGAACGCCCACCAGTGGCTGCCGACGCGGCCGAACCCGACCTGCACTTCATCTGCCACGCATACGCCGCCGGCGGCACGCACCATGGCATAGACTTCACGCAGATAGCCTTCCGGCAAGAACACCTGCCCCGCCACGCTGGGGATCGATTCAGCCATGAACAGGGCCGGCGCACGGCCTTGCTTGGCCATCGTCTCGATCTGCTCGGCGACACTTTCGGCAAAACGCCTTCCATGTTCCTCGGCCGGCCAATCATCAGGCGCGCGGTAGCTGTCGGGAATGACTGCCTCGAACACATGGTCGGGCCGGCCCTTGCCGCCCTTGCGCTTGTATTTGTAGGGGCTGAGGTCGATCAGTTCCTGCGTGGTGCCATGATAGGCCCAGTCGAGCACGATGGCTTCTTTGCGCCCGGTATGAGTGCGCGCCATGCGCAGCATCAGGCTGTTCGCCTCGCTGCCGGTGCAGGCGAAGGAGGCCACGGCGAGTTCCGGCGGGAGCGTCGCCGTCAGCCGCTCAGCGTATTGGACGATTTTGTCGTGCAGGTAGCGCGTGTTGGTGTTGAGCTTCGCTGCCTGGCTGGCGATGGCCTCGACCACTTGGGGGTGTGCGTGGCCGAGGTGGCAGACATTGTTGAAGCAGTCGAGATAGGCGCGGCCGCGGTCGTCGATTAGCCATACGCCTTCGCCGCGCACGAACTTGATCGGCTCGGAATAGGAGATCGACAGGTTGGGCAGCATCGAAGCCTTGCGGGCAGCGACGATGTCGGCGCGGCTGCGGCCCGTCTGCACGAAGGTTTCGGGCGGAATGCCGGCCAGAGTCGCGGCATCCGGGAACAGGCCGCGCCACACGTCGAGATAGCGAGCTTCGCCGACGCCCAGGATTTCGCGCGCCGACAGGCTGGTGTCGGTCGAAATCTGCAGATGCAGGTGCGGCGCCCAGCCGCCGTTTTGTGCATCCACACCCATCTCCCCGACAAGCGCTCCGGCCTCGAGCTTCGCGCTAGGCTTCAGCCGCGTCACCGCCTCGTGGGCGAGGTGGCCCCACAAAGTCACGAAGGGCGGGCAGCCCTCCGGCTCGTGCAGCAGCGCGACGAGCCCGCCATATCCCAGCGGATCTTCCTCGATCTCGACGCTCTGCACAGTCGCGGCAAGCGGCGTGTAGACCTTCGTGCCGGCCGGCATGAACAGGTCGAGGCCGAGATGTCGGTCGCGGCGTTCGCCTGCGACGAAGCGCGACTTGAACATGTCGCCGGCATAGACGGTGCGCGCCTCGCCCCAGGGGCCGATGCCGAGCGAAATGCCGTATTCGGCCGCATGGGCGTCCCACCACGCCGATGCCTTCGCCGGTTCGGCTGCGGCCGAGGCGACGGTCATGGGGTGGCCTGCATCGCCGTAGGGTATCAGCGCCTTGACCATTGTTGCCGGGTGCGGACGCACCACGGGCGCGAAGCCCTTCGCGTTGGCCTCGATCCAGCGGGTGACATCACCCGCCCCCGCTACGGTGTCGAAGCCGCAGGCATGGCGCAGGATCGCCGTGGCGAAACGCGGGTTGATGGCATCCAGGCGTCGCAGCAGCCGCCAGGCCGGCGCCTCGCTGATGGCCAGATAGGGGTTGTCGCCGGTCCGCGCCTTGCGTTGGGCCGAGAACGTCACGCTGATGACCAGCCGCGCGGCGATCAAGTCGAAGAGCAGGTCGACCTCTTCCTCACGCAATGCGTATTCGGCATGGAAGCCGGCGACGAGCCGCGCTGCCGCCCCGATTGGATCGTCCAGGTCGAGAATGGAATAGGCGCAGGCCACCGCCACTTCGGCAATCAGCACGGTATGCAGCGCATCGCCGAAGTCGATCAGGCCGGCCACGCGCTCGGGCCTGGCGGAATCGACAAGCACGTTCCAGTCGTTGGCGTCGTTGTGGATCACCTGTGCCCGCAGGCGCGCAAGGCGCGGTGCCACGGTCGCGTCGAAACGGTCTAGGAAGCGCGCCAGCAACTGGCGGTCGGCAGTGTCCGATACGTAGGCAAGCCGACCGCGTGCTTCGCTGGTGCGCCGGATGTCCCAGTCCAACGTGCGCAATGCGCCGGGATGGATGAAACCTTGCAGCGCCTTGTCAAGCCGTCCCAGTGCGCCGCCGAGAGAATGGAGAAGCTCCGGCGTGCGCGTCGTTTCGGCCAGCGGCCGACCCTCCAGCCAGGAAACCATGCGCACGGCATGGCGCTCGCCGGATGTACTGATGGCGACGGCCAGGGGCGCCGATCCGCTGGTCTTGCGGAGCTTCGGCGCGGCAATGTCGGGCGCCATGAGCTCCAGATGTTCCAGCAGTGCGGTCTGGAATTCGCTTTCGGCTGCAGGCTCGCTGGCATTGATGATCTTGAGCGTCCAGGCTTCGGAGCCGCAGGACAGCTTGAAGTTCTGGTCGCGCTCGCTGTCCAGGGGGCTGATCTCGCCGACGGTATCGAAATGGTCGCGCGCCAATGCCTTGGCTTGGTCATTCTGGAAGGCGGGGGCGGGATGATTGAGGTCTGTCATCGATGCCTGCATGCGTTGCGATGGAGTTTGCGGTGGCAACTTTCGCATGGGCATGCAAATCAGGCATCTGGCAAAGTGCCGGTTGCACCGGCACAATGTTTAGCTGGACCGGCACTTTAACGGAGTTCGCCGATGAAGGAACTGGACGCCAAGGACCGGGATATTCTCGGCATCCTGTCGAAAGAGGCGCGCATTCCGCTGAAGACGCTTGCCGCCCGCATCGGCCTGTCGCGCAGCGCCACCACCGAGCGCGTCGCCATGCTTGAACGGAGCGGCGTCATCCGCGGCTATCGCGCCGACATCGGGCAGATGGACAAGGGCATGGTCGCGGCGTTCTTGCTGGTGACGCTGGTGCGCACGCCAGCGATCGGGGTGCTGGATCAGCTGGCGCGTTATCCAGACGTCCGGCGGGTCTCGTCGGTCAGCGGCCAACTCGACCTGATCGTCGAGGTCGAGGTGCCTTCAATCGATCGGCTCAACGTCATGCGTGATCTCATCGCCTCGCACCAAAGCGTAGAGGATCTAACTACCCTGATCGTGCTTCGCCGCGACATCGAGCGCGAGCTCGGTTGAGCGCTGGCCTGAGGCTTGGTCATCAAGAGCCCGCTGATGGCACGCGGAGTATGGGTCAGTCGTCCTTGGCGCGCTTTTCCTCGAGATAGGCGATCAGCGCGCGGCCGGCGCCGAGGACGTGGTCGCGGGTGAGTTCGCCGGCTCTTTGGGCGTCCCCCGCGACGCAGGCGTCGAGTATGACCAGGTGCTCGCGGTGGGCTCGGGTCATGCCGTCGGTCAGCGTCAGCTGGGCGCGGAGATAGCGGTCGATGCGGTCGAGCGAGGCGCGCACGATCTGGAGATAGTAGGGTCGGCGCGCGGCTTCATAGAGGCCGTAATGGAAATTGCGGTTGATCTCGCCCCATCTGGCCGAGTCCGGCTCGCGGCCGAATTCGTCGCAATGCCGGCGCGCCGTGTCCAGGGTCTTGCGATCCATCTTAGGGACGGCAAGGCGGATGACCTCGGCCTCGACCAACGCACGGAACTCGAAGATCTCCACGATCTCCTCGATCGACAGGCCGGCGACGACCGCGCCCTTGTAGCGCTGGGTGGTGATCAGGCCGTGCTGCTCGAGCCGCGACAGCGCTTCGCGCACGGGGATGCGGCTGGTGTTGAACATCGAGGCGATCTGGTCCTGCCTGAGGTTCTCGCCCTCGGCGAGGTCGCCCTCGATGATCGCCTTGCGCAGCGCCTCATAGACGATATCGGCCGCCGATGCGGCCTGCCTGATATCGACGGTTTCCAGTTTCATATCTCTACCCACTCTGACGGAGTCGCCCGCCTCGCCGTGCGCTTGCTCAAGGTGATAGGTCGATTGGCGCCGGTGGGCAACATGCCGGCATTTTTCGCACGAGGAGATCGCAGAATCCAGATTGTATATTGGATCCGATTTATCTATGCATGCCCAGCTTGCAGGGCGGCCATATCAGTGCCGTCATGCAAGGACCTCGGTGGGCTAGCAGTTTCGCCTGCCGGAAATGGTCTTGTTGGAAGTGCCGCAAGGAGGCGAGCATGCGCACGAGCAAGGTAATCCACATCGTTTCCTGTCATGCCGAAGGCGAGGTCGGTGACGTCATCGTCGGCGGCGTTGCACCACCCCCCGGCGCCACGCTGTGGGAGCAGCGCCGCTTCATCGCCGAGGACAAGACCCTGCGCAATTTCGTGCTCAACGAGCCGCGCGGCGGCGTCTTCCGCCATGTGAACCTTTTGGTGCCGCCGAAGGATCCGCGCGCGGCCATGGGCTTCATCATCATGGAGCCCGAGGACACGCCGCCAATGTCGGGCTCCAACTCGATCTGCGTGTCGACGGTTCTGCTCGACAGCGGCATCGTGCCGATGCAGGAGCCGGAAACGCGCTTCACACTGGAGGCTCCCGGCGGGCTGGTCGACGTCGTGGCAACTTGCCGCCACGGCAAGGCCGAGCGCATCGCCGTCACCAATGTGCCGTCCTTCGCCGACAAGCTCGACGCCAAGCTGGAGGTCGAGGGGCTCGGCACTCTGACCGTCGACACGGCCTATGGCGGCGACAGCTTCGTCATCACCGATGCGCGCGCACTCGGCTTCGCGGTCACGCCTGATGAGGCGCGCGAGCTTGCCGAGACTGGCATCAAAATCACGCGCGCGGCCAATGAGCAGCTCGGCTTCTCCCATCCGGAAAACCCTGAATGGGATCACATCTCGTTCTGCCAGCTGACGCTGCCGGTGGAGGAGCGTGACGGCGTGCTGCACGGGCGTAACACGGTCGTCATCCAGCCGGCCAAGCTCGACCGCTCGCCGACCGGCACCGGCTGCTCAGCGCGCATGGCGGTCCTGCATGCACGTGGGCAAATGAAGGTCGGCCAGCGTTTTAGCGGCCATTCGATCCTCGATTCGACCTTCGACTGCCGCATCCTCGGCGAGACGACTGTGGGCGGGCGCCCCGCCATCGTGCCGGAAATCTCTGGCCGCGCCTGGATCGCCGGCACGCACCAACTGATGCTCGATCCCGCCGATCCGTGGCCTGCCGGCTACCGGCTCGCCGACACCTGGCCGAAGAAGGCATAGGGGTCGCGCAGGCAACTGGGGGCGGCATCAGCTCGGGGATGATCCCAGTGGTGCCGCCCCGCAGCTTGCGGGCCGGCCCCGGTCCGGCATTCCTGGCGCAGTTCGTTGTCGCGTGGCGTTTGCGTTTGACCGAAGACCCCAGATGATCTCGAACCGATCAGTTCAGCAGAGTCCAGCCGAACTGTGCGGCGACGACCAGCAGGAAGATGCCGAAGGAGATTTCCAGTGCGCGCTTGGGGGCGGCATGGGCGATCCTGGCACCGACCGGCGCGGCAAGGATCGAGATCGGCATGATGAGCGCCACGGCCATCATATTGACGTAGCCGAGCGACAGAGGCGGCAGCTCTGGCCGCTGCCAGCCGGCCACGATCAGGCCGATCACTGCCGGGATCGAGATGAGCACGCCGACGCCGGAAGAGGTCGCCACGGCCCGTTTGATCGGTTGGTTGTGCAGCATCATGAAGGTGTTGTTCATGATGCCACCTCCGACGCCCATCAAGGTTGAAAAGAAGCCGATCAGCAGGCCGTAGGCCGAACGCGCCGGCTGGGCCGGCAGGTCCGAGGCGACGATCCAGCCCGGGCGATTGAGCAGCATCTTGATGCCGACGACTGTCGCGATGCCGGTGAAAATCCATTTGAGGCTGGCGCCCGAGATGACTGCAGCGACCGCAGAGGCGAAAATCGCCCCGAGCGGCAGGACGAAAGCCCAGCTCTTGAGCAGTGCCATGTCGACAGCGCCATGCTTGCGGTGTGCCAGGAACGAGCGGATCGAGGTCGGCACCACGATGCCGAGTGAGGTGGCGATCGCCAGGTGCATGCGGATGCTTTCGTCGATCTCCATGATGGCGAGGGCCTGAACCAGGACCGGTACCAGGATGGCGCCGCCGCCAATGCCGAACAGGCCTGCGAGAATGCCGGAGACAGCGCCGGCAACGAGTAGCGAAATGGCAAGGGTCAGCATTGCGGGGTACTTTTCGGAAGCTATTGAAAATGGAGTGGAACCCGGGCAGATCCCGGGTTCCACTTCTTGGTATCGGGCAAGGCGCTGCAGATGCGCCTGTGCCAATGGCGACTACGGCTGGTAGTCGGCCGGCGCGATGATCGTCGAGAAGTCGTAGGTCGCGACCTTTTCCTTGGTCACCAGCAGTGCGGGAGCCTCGACGCGGCCGAGCACCTTGCCGCCCTCGACGGCGGCCATGGCCTCGCGAGCTGCGTCACGGCCCATGGAAACGGCCGGCTGCAGCGAAGCGCAGGTCAGAGTGCCGTTCTGCAGGGCTTCGCGCGCTTCGTCGTTGAGGTTGGAGGTCGAGACCTTGATCTTCTCAATGGCTCCTGCCGAAGTGAGCTGTTTGATTGACTCTACAGCCATGGTGTCGGCAGCGGTGAAGATGCCGTGCATGTCGGGGTGGGCCTTTGCCCAGTCCGTCGCTGCCACGCCGGCATCCTTGGTGCCGCCGGCCTTTTCGTCGACGATCTTGATTTCGGGGAAGTCGGCTTCGAGCGTGCTCTTGAAACCGTTGACGCGCAGCTTCGCCCACATCTCGTCAGGGCCAGCGAAGAGGCCGATCTCGCCCTTGCCGCCGATAGCACGGCCGAGGCAGATGCCCTGCAGGCGGCCCATGCCGATGTTGTCGGCGCCGACGAAGGAGGTCAGGCGGTCCGACTTGGGCGGAACCGAAAGCGCAATCACCGGAATGCCCTTGTCGATGGCTTCCTCGACCGCCGGGCCGACCGCGGCTGCGTCGGCGGCGCCGATGATGATCGCGGCGACCTTCTGGTCGATATAGCTGCGGATCTGCTCGATCTGCAGTTCGGCCTTGTCCTTCGCATCGCCCTTGATGAGGGTGTAGCCCTTTTCCTTGCTGGCGGTCTCGACGCCGTAGAGCCCGGCCTTCCAAAAGGGTGAGGCGAAGTAGGGGACCGTGACGCCGATGGTCTTCTGCGCCTCGGCGTAGGCGGGAACGGCCATGATAGTCGTCGCCGCCATCGCCAGTGCCAATCTCATGTATCGTGCATTCTTGCCCATGTTTTCTCCTCCAGAATTCGGGTCGTGCGTTTCGCTGGGGCACGCCTCGACGTGCCGGCGTTGACTTGGGTGTCATTGGCGTATGCAATGCAGTTGTTATGTATGCACAGATGATCTTGGGAATGCAAATAGATTAATCTGCACATTTAGATGCCTTGGCTGCCGATGTGCGCGCCAGCAAAGCCTAGCGGCCGCGCAGCGGACGAGCTTGACTGCCGCGTCGCTTCACGCGTGCCTATCAATGCAGTTGGAAAATGCTCGGGAGTAAGTGGCTGGCAGGCGTGGCGGCACGCTACCGCCGTGTGCCGGGTCGGCCGACCGGGCACCCATCAAGAGCGGAAAAGAACTAAGGCAGGACCTATTTTCCTGCGGCCGCCGTGAAGCGTCGCATGACGCCAGCGCTCAGCCGGGCGTTGTGCTCGTAGAGGGCCGCGAACGCAGCGGCCGCATCGTTTGCACGGATGGCATCGACGATTTTCTGGTGTTCGTCGAGAGACTGCTGCAGTCGGACGTCTGCGGGGCCGGCCTGATGCTGACGGAAGGGCGCCAGGCGGACGCGAAGGTCGACGGCCATGGCGGCGATGGTGACGCTGTGCGCACCACGGCAGATCGCATCATGGAACTTGCGGTTGATGTCGCGGCAGCCTTCGAGGTCCTGGTTGCCAACGCAATCGGTATACTGCCGGTGCAGTTCGTAGAGCTGCTCGCGTTCCAGCGCGCTCATCCGCTGGGCGGCGAGGCGGGCGCAGAGCGCCTCGATCTCGCATTCGGCTTCGAGCATGTCGGCCATCTGGTCGGTGTCGATCCGGGCGACGACGCCGCCGCGGCGCGGGTGCATCTCGATCAGGCCGCGGGCACCGAGTTCACGCAGGGCATCGCGCACGGGAGTGCGCGAGACGCCGAATTTCTCGGCGATCACCTTCTCCTCGAGCTTCTGCCCGGGGACCATGACCCCCTTGGCGATTTCATCCGCCAGGGCGTGATAGATCTGCGAGGCGATCGTAGTCATGCGTTCAACTTTCCCGTCGTTACGACAGATGGCGATCTGCCGTAACGACAAACCTCAATCGATTTAGTGGCAGGTCGAGATTTATGCAAGTTGCGCCGTCAGCTTGCCGCCGTCACGACACGCTTGAAGGTTGCTCAAAAGCACGTCGATCTGCGCGTCCTCGGCAGCAGGCGAGCGCCCCGCCATATGTGGAGTAAGCACCACGTTGTCGAGATCGCGCAGCCCGGCCGGCAGGTCCGGCTCGCCCTCGAAGACGTCGAGGCCGGCCCCGGCGATCGCTCGGGCTTTCAGTGCCGTCACCAGCGCTCCGGTATCGACGACCATGCCGCGCGAGACATTGACGACGAAGCCGTCCGGTCCCAATGCGTCGAGCACTGCCTTGCCGACCAGATGGCGTGTCGCAGGACCGCCGGGACAGGCGACAACGAGGAAGTCGCTGGCGGCAGCCAGCGAAACGGCGTCCGCGTAGTGCTCCCAGCTGACGTCGGCCACCTTGTTGCGGGTGGTGTAGGCGATGTTCATCCCGAAGGCCTCGCCGCGTCTGGCGACGGCACGGCCAATATTGCCGAGACCGATGACGCCCAGCGTCGCACCTGACAGCGTCGGACGTGCCGAGCGAATTTTGTCCCAGGCCCCGCCGCGCAATTGCCGGTCGCGAGCGCAGATGTCGCGCGCAACGGCAAGCATCAGGGCAACAGCGTGGTCGGCGACCGTTTCAGTGTTGGTGTTGGGAGCATGGGTGACATGAATGCCGCGGCTTTTCGCGGCTGCGATGTCGATATTCTCGTAGCCGGCGCCGTAGGCGCATACCAGCTTGAGGGCAGGGAACCTTGACATCTCGTCGTCCGACAGGCCGGTGCTGCCGTTGGTGAGAATGGCCCAGACGGCTTCGCTGTCCAACTCCGGTGATCCGCCGCCCAGTCCGCCGGGCAGTGTGATCACGTCGTATGAACGGGACAGTCTCGACAGGCAGTTGCCGGAGACCGGTATTGCCACCGCGATCTTTCCCTGCGCCATCTTCGGTTCTCCAGTCGATCGTTGTTTGTCGCCGTCGTTGCGGCTGCAGTTCAAACCCGCTGCCGGGGTGCTAGCTATTCCCCCGGCGCGGGATCAGGCCCGATCAGGCAGCCTTGACGTCCTTGATGGCGCCCTTCCAGCCGTTCTCGGTGACGTCGAAGACGATGCCTTCAGGCGTCTTGTACTTCACTTCGTAGAACACGTTCGGGTTCGTTTCCTTGCGGCCGTTCATGTACGAACCGCCGGCGGCCTTCACGAGCGCATCGGTTTCTTCGACCGAATCGACCCACATGCCGAAGTGGATGAGGCCGTTGTAGTCCTTGCCTTCGTTCTCGAAGCCCGGAACCGGCTCTTCGCCGAAGTTTAGCAGGGCGACGTTCATGATGCCGTCCGTCATGTAGACGCCGCGCATCGCCTGACCGGCGCGGGTCATGCCGAACGCCTTTTCAAAGAACTGTGCTGCCGCTTCCGGATCGGCGACGGCAATCGCGAGATGGCGCAACTTGGCCATTTGGTTTTCCCTTCTTTCGTTGAACGGCGGAACACGAAGCGTTCCGCAACACAAACATAAATGCGTTTGTGTATGCAAATACTAATCTGTGTATGCAAATAGGTTGTCAAGTGTGAATCTGGGTGCTATCCAGCGCCAATCGAGGGGCCGGCCGCAGGACGCATGATCCATTGGGCCGCTCCGTACATATCGAGGCAGCAGAGATGCGATTTGCGGGACTTTCCCAGGCCGACAGGGCGCGGCTGGACGCCATAGGCAAGGTGTGGAACGACGACCTCGGTGCAAGCCGTGCTGTCGTGCTCGACGTCTATCGGCCGCATCACCAGGCGAAGGCGGAAAATGACGACATCGTCGTGCATCGCGACCTTGCCTATGGGGCCGATACCGCACACCGGCTCGACGTCTTCGAAAGCAGCGTGCGCTGTGCCTCAGGGCACGGCCGGCCGGTCGCAGTCTTCATTCATGGCGGGGCCTTCACCCGTGGTTCCAAGAGCGCCGATGGCCTGGTCTATGACAATGTGCTGCGCTGGTTCAGCCGGCAGGGCATGGTCGGGGTCAATGTCGAGTATCGGTTGGCGCCTGGCGCCAAATATCCCGAAGGCGCGCGCGACGTCGCAGCGTCGCTGGACTGGGTGGCCGCCAATATCCAGCAATATGGCGGCGATCCGCGATCGATTCTACTGATTGGCCATTCGGCCGGGGGCTGCCATGTTGCCAGCTATCTCTATGATCCCAATGTCGGTCGCCGGCCGAGCCCGGACATCAAGGGGGCCGTGCTCATCAGCGCGCGCCTGCGGGCCGACTGTCTTCCCGACAATCCGAACGCCAACAATGTCAGGCAGTATTTCGGCGACGATGAATCTGCCTACGATACCCGGTCACCGGTGATCCATGCCGGCACGACCAAGGTGCCGGTATTCGTCGCCGTCGCTGAGTTCGAGAACCGCTACATCGACGCCTATGGCGCCGAGTTCGTCCAGCGTCACACGATGCGTACGGGCAAGGCCCCGCGCTTCGTCCAGTTGACCCGCCACAACCACACGTCCATCGTTGCGCATTTCGATACGCACGAGGAGGAACTGGGGCATGAGATCATGCGCTTCGCCATCGACGAATGCGGTCTCTTTCCCTGCGGACTATCCTGCCAAAAGCGAAAGTGAGACACATGATCCCAGAGCTACTTTCTGTCTACGCGCCCGTGCTGACGCCATTCAATGCCGACCTTTCGGTCAACACTCAGCGCTTCCTTCGTCATTGCCGCTGGATCGCCAATCAGGGCGCGGGCCTCGCCATCTTCGGCACCAACAGTGAGGCTGCCTCGCTGTCTCTGGTCGAAAAGCGCCGGTTGCTCGACGAGGTTGGCGCGGCTGGAATTCCGGCTTCCGCGCTCATGCCCGGCACGGGCGCCAACTCGCTGGAAGAGACGGTCGAACTGACACGTGCGGCGGTCAATGCAGGTGCGCCGGCGGTTCTGGTCCTGCCGCCCTTCTTCTTCAAACCGGCATCGACCGAGGGTCTGATCCGTCATTACGGGCGGCTGATCGAGGCGGTAGGCTCGGATCGCTTTTCGGTGGTGCTCTACCACATTCCGCAGTTCACCGGCGTGCCGATCACCGTCGAGTTGATCGAGGGCCTGCGCCGGCGCTACCCCAATGTCATCGGCGTCAAGGACAGTTCGGGCGACCGCGAGAACCTTGCCCGCTATCTCGAGGTCGGCGACGGCTTCCAGGTCTTTCCGGCGTCGGAGATCCTGCTCGGCGAGACGCTGGCCAAGGGGGCGGTGGGCTGCATCTCGGCGACTGCAAATGTCAATGCCAAGGGCATGGTCGAGGCGGTGGCCAATACGCCGAAGCTCGGCGCGGCCGACGCTTTCGCCAAGGCGGGCACCGTGCGCTCGCTGTTCCAGCAGTTCCCGATGATCCAGGCGATGAAGTCGCTGCTTGCGCGCGAGCATGGCGAGGCCGAATGGCGCAACGTTCGCGCCCCGCTGGTCGAGCTCGATGAGCAGGCCGAGCAGAAGTTCCTGGCTGCAGTCGACCAACTCGGCTTCCGGCCGTGGACCCCGGAGAAGGCGGCGTGAGCGCCCCGGCAGCCGAGAGGCCCAGGCCGCTCGCCAACTACCCGTTTTTGCGCGAGGTGGGCGGGCTCGTCTTTCTGTCTGGCGTCAGCGCCCGGCAGAAGGACGGCACCATCGCCGGCGTCAGCCGTGTGGAGAACGCGGGCGTCACCTACGATGTCGCCGAACAGCTCCGCGCCATCATCGCCAACATCAATGAAACGCTTGCGTCGATCGGCGGCACGCTCGCCGATCTGATCGACGTCACCATCTTCCTGACTGATATGGCCTACTTCCCGGCCATGAACGGTGAATACAACCGTTGGTTCGGGCCCGACGGGCCGACCCGCACCACGGTCGGGGTAAGCCAGCTGCCACATCCGGACATGGTTATCGAGCTCAAGGTCTTCGCCCGCAAACCCGGCTGAGGCCGCTCGGGTTTCAGCAACCGATATCGATAGCCTTCCACTGCACCTTTTCAGAGCTCCAATGGCGCGCCCCCGGCATTATCTGTCGGGGGCGCTTTTTTTGGCGACCGATCTCCGGCCGCTCAGAGAATCGTGCAGACTTCTTCGAAGGAAAGGCGTGGGTGGCGCGGAAACAGCTTGGCCGGATCGCCATGTCCCATGCCGCAGATGAAGTTCACCTTGAGCGGCGTTCCGGCAAACAAGGTCTCGTTCACCAGCTTGGCGTTGAAGCCGGAGATCGGACCGCAGTCGAGCCCAAGGGCCCGCGCCGCCAACATGTAGTAGGCTGCCTGCAGCGTGGCATTGCGGAATGCCGTGTCCTCGACGATCTGCGGATTGCGCTCGAAGAAGCCCTTGCCGTCGGTATGCGGAAACAGGAACGGCATGCGCTCCGAGAACGCGTAGTCGGTGGCAAAGACGGCGACCACCGGGCAGTTCATGATCTTGTCGATGTTGCCTGCCGCCAGCGCCGGCTTCAGCCGTTCGCGCGCCGAATCGGTGGTCAGATAGAGGATGCGCAGGGGCGAGCAGTTCATGCTCGTGGGGCCCATCCTGGCGATGTCGTGGATCTGCCCGAGCAACGCCAGGTCCACCGGCCGGTCGAGCCAGCCGTTCTGGCTGCGCGCATCGAGGAAAAGCCGTCCGAGCATTGTTTCGTCAGTCATGCTGCGGCTCACTGCAAAATGTTCCATCTATCTGCTTTCGTGTCTGTCGTTTGATGTGTGGGCGAGCGCCGCGTCGATCAGCTCTGCGACCAGGGCAGCGTCGACAAGCGGGTCGGGGCGGAGGTTCTCCGGGCCTTGCGCGGTCGCGAAGCTTGGCCGCTCCCTGATCCGCTGCGCCCAGTGCCGGGCATGCGGAAACGATGCGAACAGGCATTCCATTGCCAGCCGGTCGAGCCGGTCGACGAAGGCCGCCATGGCGACGTCGGCGAGCGAGAATGTTTCGGCCGCAAGCCATTCGCTGCCCGTCAGCGCGCGCTCCATGTCGGCAATGATGGTGCGGAAGCCGATGATCGAGGCAATGATGGCGATGCGGTCCACGGGTGCGGTCGCCGCGGCAATATAGGCCGTGGCGCGCTCGCGTACCGGGTGGCGGGCCATGGTCTCCTCGAGGAAGCGGCGGTCGAGTTTTGCCACGCGCGCCTTGAGGATCAGGTTGAAGGTCGGCGGCCGTACGGCCGGATGCACGACCCGGTCTTCGATCTGCGCCCAGCATCGCGCACGCGCGCGTTCGATTGGATCGCCGGGCAGCAGAGGTGAGCCCGCCAGCTCGTTGAGCAGTTCGTTGATGACCGACGATTCGTCGATGGCTGCGCCGCGCCACCAAAGGGTCGGCACCAGGCCCTGCGGGTTTACCGCCAGATAGCCCGGCTGAAGATTGTCGAACCTGGAAAGGTCTACACGGCGCGATTCCCATTCGAGCCCAAGCTCGGCAAGGCACAGCCTCACTTTGAAGGACTGGATCGAGCCCCATTCGTGGAACAGTTCAATCGCAGACATTGTTAGAAACCTCGTGCATCGTGTGCACCTTATGCTTGACATGAATACACAAATGAGAAAATGTATGCAACAACGATACCGAACAACACGGAAGGAGGCGGCCAGTGGTTTGGCATGCGCTAGGACAACGAGTGATCAGGGACGAGGTTCGGCCCATTTTGGTGACCGAGCAGGGCGTCTATGATCTTGAACTGATCGCTCGCCTTGCGGGAAAGGATGCTGAGGCCTGGGGAACGTGGATCGCAGGCGGCATCGCTGCCATGCTCGATCGCTGGACCGACGTCGCGCCGGCCCTGGCGGACCTGGCTGCAGCCGTGGTCGAAGCGGGCCCGAAATATGAGCCGTTGGGCACCGGGACGAAGCTCCGCGAGCCCTATCGCCCGGTCCGCATCTTCGCTACCGCCTCCAACTATGTGGAGCATGCGCAAGAGATGGGGACGGTGCTGGCGGCGAAGTCCGAAAGCCAGCCCTTTGTCTTCATGAAGGCGGATTCGAGCGTGATCGGTCCTGACGAGGCGGTGATCATGCCTCCGAAGGCCGAGAGGGTGGACTGGGAAGTGGAACTGGGTGCAGTCATCGGCATCGGCGGTCGCGACATCCCGGTCGACAAGGCGCTCGAGCATGTCGCGGCCTACACGGTCATCAACGACATCACCTCGCGCGATCTGACGCGCCGCAGTGATTTCCCCTTCAAGTTCGACTGGTTCCGAGGCAAGAGCTTCGACACTTTCGCGCCGCTCGGGCCGTGGCTCGTTCCGGCCGGTTGCATCGGCGATCCCCAGGACCTGCGCCTGACGCTCGACGTGAACGGCAAGCGCAAGCAGGATGACAGCACCGGCTCCATGATCTTTTCCGTCGCCGAGCAGATCTCCTACCTGTCGTCCATCTTGACGCTCCGGCCGGGCGATCTGATCGCCACCGGCACGCCCGATGGCGTCGGCATGGGCACCGGCGAGTTCCTGAAATGTGGGGACGTCGTCACGGCAGCCGTCGAAAAGGTCGGCGCCATTACCAATCCGATCAAGGCGACGGCCCCGGTCGGCTAGAGCCGCTAACAATTACCAACTACAACCAACACTGAGGAGGACAGTATGGCAATGAATCTTGGGAAAGCGCTGCGCAGTTTTGCGCTCGCCGGCGCGATGACTTCGATGGCAGCGACTGCGTTTGCCGCCGAAAGCATCTCGTTCAACATGTCGTGGCTGCCGCAGGGGAGCGTGGGAGGCGTTCTCGTGGCCAAGGCCAAGGGCTTCTATGACGAGGCTGGTCTGGACGTCACCGTCTATCAGGGCTACGGCGGCCAGCGCACCGTCAACGAAATCGACCAGGGCCTGTTCGATATCGGCTACGGCGATCCAGTCAGTGTCATCCTGAACCGCGTCAATGGTGGCAAGTCCGTGTTCGTCGGTTCGATCAACACCGTCTGGCCGGGCGCTCTGTGCTATCTGCAGAAGGACGGCGAAGGCGACAAGAAACTCGCTGATTTCGCCGGCAAGTCGGTCGGTGGCGGTGCCACCTCGCCGGTTCAGAATATCGTACCCACCTGGCTCGAGCAGAACGGCCTGCCCAAGGATCATCTCAAGCTCCTGCGCATGAACCCGGCCGTCATCACCTCTGCCTTCCTTGAAGGCCAGGTCGATCTGGCGGAATGCTGGGAGGGCGCCAGCCTGGCGATCCTGAACGAGAATGCTCAGGAAACCGGCAAGAAGATCGGCATGATCAAGTACCGCGACTTCGGTCTCGACATGTATGGCAGCGGTTTCGTCACCACCGAGGCAATGCTGGCCGAGAAACCGGAAGCCGTCGACAAGTTTCTGGATGCGTCTTATCGCGGTTACGACTACATGGCCCAGAATCCGGAAGAATCGGCTGACCTGATCGTCAAGCAGTATCCGACGCTGAAGAAGAGCGCCGTGCTCGAGCAGATCAAGCAGATCAATGCGCTGGTCCGCGATGCCCAGGCTGAAAACAAGGACCTCGGCTTCGTTCGCGCCGACCGCATGGAAAAGACACTGGGGTTCGTGCGTGATGCCTTCGTCGTCGATGACAGCATCAAGGCGGAAGATCTATACCGCAACATCAGCCGCTAAAGCGTACTTCACCCTGGATGAGGACCATGAAGAAGAAGATCAACGTCAGGAAGCTGGGCCACATGGTCCTGATGGTTCGCGACATCCACAAGTCCGTCGACTTCTATACCAATGTCGTCGGACTGGAGGTCTCGGACTGGATCGAGGACAAGATGGTGTTCCTGCGCGCAGGCTCCGATCACCACGATCTTGCCCTGTCGCAGATTCCGGCGGACTCGCCGGACCGGGACGACCTGCCGAAATACACGCGGCCGGGCCTCGAGCACTTCTCCTATCTGGTCGACAGTCTCGAGGACATGGAGGCGGCCGCCGAAATGCTGCAGGAGCGTGGCGTCGAGATCGTCCGCGGCATCGGCAAGCATGGTCCGGGCGCCAACTGTTTCCTCGTGTTCAAGGATCCCGACGGCAACAACTGCGAGATCTACTGTGACATGATCCAGGTCACGGAAGAGACCCCGCATACACCGCAGGTCTGGGCTCGCAACATCGACGCCTTCGACCAGTGGCACTTCAAGCGCTTCCTTGTGCCGCCGCCCCACCATGTGGTGAAAGACAAGCAAGGGCAGTAACCGCCGACAAGGCGATGGGCGCCGGCAAGCCGGCGCCCATTGTCGAGAATGCACCGGCAGAACATCGCAGCGCGGTGCGCATATTCAGAAAAATCAAGCGCCGGTCCGCGTCCGCCAGGCCGCATGGCGCTCAAGGATGCCAATTCGGTCCACGGAGTTCCCTCTATGTCAGGCGTTAGTCCTAGACTTGCCGCCTATGTGCAAGTCATCTCGTTCTTCGGTGCGTTTCTGCTGTTCTGGGAATATGGCGTCCGCTATTTCGAAGTGAAATCCTACATCCTGCCGCCCATTTCGGCGATCGTCATCGCGATCTGGGAATCCAGGAACGAAATCTTCCAGCATTCGATGTACACGCTTGCCGAAGTGCTCATCGGTTTCGTCGCGGCCGTGGTCATCGGCATCATGCTCGGCATGATCGTCTACGTCTCGCCCTTCGCCCAGCGCACCATCTATCCGCTGGTAACGGCCCTGCAGACGACCCCGAAGAGTGCTCTGGCGCCGCTGATGATCGTCTGGTTCGGCTACGGCTTCGTCTCCAAGGTGGCGATGGCCTTCCTGTTCGCCTTCTTCCCGATCGTCGTCGCCACGCTCGGCGGCTTCGCTGGAACTGCAAAGAACCTCGAGGAGCATTTCCGGGCGTTGAACGCCGGTGCCTGGACGACCTTCACCACGCTTCGCCTGCCGAGCGCCCTGCCGAGCTTCATCGACGGCTGCCGCGTTGCGATGCCGCTGGCGATGATCGGCGCCATCATCGGCGAGCTGGTCGGCTCCGACCGTGGCCTCGGCAATCTCATCATGCTCGGTACCGCTTCGTCGCGCACCGACCTCGTCTTCGGCTGCATCATCGTCATAACGCTCATTTCGCTGGTGCTCTACGCCATGATCGAGTTTGCGGCCAAGTCCGTGTGGTGGCGGGGTATCCAGGTATGAATATCGCAGTTCGGGAGGAACAAATGTCGGCTACCGCGACCATGCAAGCATCAAGGCAGAGCCCCGACGCGCGGTCGGCCGCCGAGACCGTGGCCAACCACATCGAGGCAAAGGGCCTGAACAAGACCTTTGGCGCGGTGAAGGCGCTGGAGGACATCAACTTCGGCATCAGGAACCAGGAGTTCGTCTCGGTTCTCGGGCCGAGCGGCTGCGGCAAGAGCACGCTGCTGCGCATCGTTGCGGGACTGATCCCCTACGAGTCCGGCACGGCGACGATCAAGGGCGAGGCGATCCGCTCGCCGCGTCCCGACATCGGCGTGGTGTTCCAGACCAACAACATGCTGCCCTGGCTCACCGTGCGCGGCAATGTCGAGCTCGGCGCCCGCATCCGCAAGATGCCGGCCGACGCGCGCGACAAGGCGGTCGACAAGGTTCTCGAGGTCCTGTCGCTGAGCAAGTTCGCCGATTCCCATCCGCATCAGCTGTCGGGTGGCATGCGCCAGCGCGCCTCGATCGGCCAGGCCCTGGTTCTCGATCCGCCGATCCTGTTGATGGACGAGCCGTTCGGGGCGCTCGACGCGCTCACCCGCGACAAGCTCAATGTCGAGCTGCTGCGCATCTGGCAGGAGCACCGCAAGACCGTGATGCTGATCACCCACAGCATCGCCGAAGCGGTGTTCCTGTCGGACCGGGTCCTCGTCATGGCCGACCGTCCGGGCAAGATCATCGAGGAAGTGACGATCGACTTGCCGCGTCCGCGCAACGCCGCAGAGACGCGCGCCATGCCGAAATTCGGCGAATACGTGGCCTATCTCGGCAAGCTGATGGGCGTCACGAACTGATCCCACTCCCGATCTCGCCAAACGATCCATTGCACGCCATCTGGCGCTAGGGGGCTGATCGAGGCTTCGCAGCGGCCGCCACGCGGATGGTGGCACTGCATTGCCGCGCGATGCTACGACAGTCCCAGGACCAAGAATTGAGGAAGCAAGAATGTCCGAACTGACCCTTGCAAGGGCCAACACGATCATCGAGACCGCCTTCGCCAAGGCAGCCGAAACAGCAATGAAGCCGCTGTCGGTGGCCGTGCTCGATGCCGGCGGTCACCTGAAGGCTTTCCAGAAGCAGGACGGTGCCTCGATGCTGCGCTTCGAGATCGCGGCCGGAAAGGCCTATGGCGCGGTTGCCGTCGGCATGGGCTCGCGCTGGCTCAACAATGCGGCCATCGAACGCCCGCACTTCATCGAGGGCCTGAACGCTGTTTCCGGCGGGCGCATCGTTCCGGTGCCTGGCGGCGTGTTGATCCGCTCCGCCAATGGCACGATCCTCGGCGCCGTCGGCATCACCGGCGACACCTCGGACAATGACGAGTTGTGTGCGGTCACCGGCATCCTGGCTGCAGGGTTTGTCGCCGACGCGGGCTGATGCGCTCCGCAACCTCGCACGGCCGTCCAGCGCTGCGCGGCCCGCTTTCGGACCAGTTCAGCCGTGCCCTCCGCGAGCAATAGAGCTGTGCACCGCCAAACCGAGGCGAGGCAACCTCTGGTTGCGTCATCTGGCGATTGATGCTCTAGTTTGGACATGGATGCGACCTTGGTGGATCAGATCTACGAGGCGGCGCTCGTTCCCGAGCGCTGGGCCGATGTCCTGACCGGTCTCGGCAGGATGTTCGGGGCGCCTGCCGTGTCGCTGCTGGCTTTCGATGACACGAGGCCGATCGGACATTCGGAAACGCCGCTCGTAGAAGCAGCCAATGAACTTTTCTGCAGCTCGGATTTGTGGAAGCAAAGCCGCCGGCTACAATATTCCTTCGAGAAACCGACGACGGGATTCGTCATCGCCCAGGACTACTATCCGCCCGGCTTTCTCGATGCTGACGCTGGGTTTCACTTGCGCCGCGACCTCGGGCTCGAGTCCCAGGCAGGAACGGTGGTCGCCATGCCCGGCGGCGAGGTCGTGGTCTTCGTCCTGGAACGGCCACGATCGGATGCGCCCTTCTCGGCCGATGACATCCATCAATTGAACCAGTTCTATCCGCATCTGGCGCGTTCGGGGCTTCTGGCCGCGCGTCTTGGTCTGCAGCGGGCTGCGACGACGGTGCAGGCTCTGGAGGTGGTCGGTCTGCCGGCTGCGGTGTTGAACGCCACCGGCCGAGTGCTTGCTTCCAATAGCCTGCTCGACCAGGTCCAGCCGCTGTTCGTTGCCAAAGCCTTCGGCAAGATAGCCCTGGCCGATGAGGGCCCCAATGCTCTGTTCCAGCAGGCTATCGAGGCGATCCGCTCCAGTGCTGAGCCGGTGGTGCGTTCCATCCCGGTCGGGCCACGCGACCGGACGATGCCGACCGTGGTTCATGTGATCCCGCTGAAGCGAGCGGCTCACGATGTTTTCGGCGCGGATGTGCTGGTGATCGCAACCGAGGTGACAGCCAGCCGCATGGTTCCCTCGCCGGCGCTGCTGACCGGGCTGTTCGACCTTGAACCGGCGGAGGCCAAGCTGGCCGCGGCACTCGCCCAGGGCAAGTCCTTGAAGGATGCCGCGATGGAGCGCGGTATCCGCTACAATTCGGCGCGCACCTATCTGACGCGCATCCTGCGCAAGACCGGAACCCGGCAGCAGAGCGAACTGGTCGCACTGCTGAAATCGGTCGAGGCCGCACAGGTCAGCCACACCGAATAGGCCCACCTGCAGCCTGTTGCGCTCCTGCAACGGTCAGCCGGCTTGAATCGGGACCCTCTGCAAACGCTGACTATACACGGGCGCGAAGCTCGGGAATCGCTTGGGCAGAGACTGTCTGTTCATCCACGCCGCAGCGCCGGGGGAGGTCGCTGGGTTTCGTGCATGCGTGAGGGCGGAACTTTCAACCGTGGTAGCGTTGCCGGGCCTTTGCAGCCTGGACCGCCATCCCCCGATCGCAGCGAGACCTCACGGTGGAACGAGGGGGCTGCCTGTGGTGAGATATGCCGGGCTGGATATCGGATTGCCGCCGGCTCGTTCGCGTGCCCGCATACGCATGGCGTTGCTGTTGGGCGCGACGGCGCTGACAGGGGTGCTCACGCCTTACTGCAATGTCGCTCTCGCTCAGAACATAGTCATCCACGATGGTGCTACGGGCGACGATGGCGCCGACTTCATTGGTCAAGCGGATGCCGACGATGGCCATGCCCCGTCAGGGCCGGTGGTCTTTACGAACACTGCGCCGCAGAACACTGCCGGCAACTCGGTTGTCGGCAGTGCGAGAGGCGGGAGAGGCGGCGCTGGCGGCACTGCCTTCAATTTTGTCATCGGGTTTCCTCCGGTCGAGATCCAAGGCGGTGACGGTGGCAACGGCGCCGCTGGCGGCATGGTCGACATCACCAATACAGCGACGCTCACCGCCAACGGCGGCCACGGTGTCCTTGCCGATTCCGGAGGCGGAAATGGTGGCCATGCGGGCTGGGGCGCAGCGCTTGGCTATTTGGACGGCGGCGATGGCGGCAATGGCGGCAATGGCGGCTCGGCCAAGGCAACGACGACCGCAGCCAGTGTCATCACAACCACTGGCGTCGGGGCTAATGGGATCACCGTGCTGGCGAGCGGTGGCGACGGCGGCAATGGTGGTACCGGTGGCGCCATTGGCGTTGGGGTTGGCGGCGCTGGCGGCAGGGGTGGCAATGGCGGGACAGCCATCGCCATCAACGCCGGCAATATAGACACCCACAATGATCTCGCCAAGGGCATCCTCGTCCGCTCCGCCGGTGGGTCTGGCGGCGACGGCAAGGATGGCGAAGGCATTTTCGGAGGAACTGGCGGCAATGGAGGCCTGCCGACGATCGGCGGCACCGCCGAAGGCAGCAATTCCGGCAACATCGTTACCCACGGAAACTATGCCAGTGGCATGGTCATTCAATCCGTCGGCGGCGGTGGTGGCGATGGCGGCGGGGCGTTTGGATTCTTCGGCGGTGGTGGCGCAGGCGCCGACGGCAATAATGGCGGCAACGCCACGGGCACCAACACTGGCACCATCACCACCCACGGCGTCGGCGCGATCGGCATGCTGGTCGAATCCGTCGGCGGTGGCGGCGGCGACGGCGGGGGCGCGGTTGGCATTGTCTCCATTGGCGGTTCAGGTGCGGGTGGCGGCAATGGCGGGCTGGCGACCGCCCATCTCGGCGGCAGTATCGTCACCGGCGCCAACGGCGGCGGCGATGGCGCGCACGGCGTGCTGGTACAGTCGGTCGGTGGTGGTGGCGGCAATGGCGGCTATGCGCTTGCTGCGGGCAACATCGCGGCAGTTGCGATCGGTGGCAGCGGGGGTACCGGCGGCGACGGCAATCTCGTCACCGTCGACCAGGCCGGAAGCGAGGTGAGGGTCAGCACCAGCGGCCGTTCGGCGATCGGCATCCTTGCTCAATCCGTTGGCGGCGGTGGCGGCAATGGCGGCGGCGCCTTCGCGGTCGGCGGTGCGACGTCGATCGCCTCGGTGGCGGTGGGTGGCAGCGGCGGAGCGGCCGGCAATAGCAACGCCGTCAATTACAACATCGCGAATGCCAACGTCACGACAAGAGGCACTGACTCCATCAGCATCCTCGCCCAATCGGTGGGCGGTGGTGGCGGCAATGGCGGTTTTGCTCTCTCCGGTGCGCTCGTCGCCGGCGTCGGTGTGGGCGGATCGGGTTCCGTCGGCGGATCCGCTGGCAAGGTGGACATGCGGACGGGCGGCACGGTCAACACCTATCAGGACCGCTCCGCTGGTATCGTGGCGCAGTCGATCGGCGGCGGCGGCGGCAATGGCGGCTTTTCAGCCGCCGGTGGCCTGGGTGCGAGCGTAGGCGTCGGAGGCAAGGGCGGTGGCGGTGGCAATGGCGGCGAGGTCGTCTTCAGCGCCAACCAGCAATCGGTCACCACGCGCGGGGCGGGTTCATTCGGCGTGATTGTCCAGTCGATCGGGGGCGGCGGTGGCAATGGCGGCTTTGCGGGGGCGGTCGCCGCGGGTGCTGCAGTCGGCGTCGGCGGCAGCGGCGGCACGGCCAGCCACGGCAGCGCCGTCGCGGCAACCTACAATGGCTCGGTGCAGACTTTCGGGGTGCGATCCATCGGCATCCTCGTCCAGTCGGTGGGCGGCGGTGGCGGCAATGGCGGCGGCGTCCTCAGCGGCGCCGGTCTCGCCAGTGTGGGCGTCGGCGGCGGCGGCGGTGGCGGTGGCGACGCCGGCAAGGTCGCGTTCAGTTCGCAGGCCGTCTCGGTGGAGACCCGCCAGGCGGACTCCGCCGGCATCATCGTCCAGTCGATTGGTGGCGGCGGCGGCAATGGCGGCTTCACAGTCAATGCGCTCTCCATCGGCTCTGTCGGCGTCGGTGGGCAAGGCGAGGTGGGCGGCGACGCCAAGGTCTTCCACGATGCCAACGGCAACGGAACGTTCGAGCCGGAGGAGGAAGTCACGGCCGTCAGCGTCAATGTGTCTGCGGGCCAGGTCGTCACGGGTGGCGCCCGCTCCAGCGGCATCATCGCGCAGGCGATCGGCGGCGGCGGCGGCACCGGCGGCATCGTAGTCAGTGCCGGGGTCACGAATATCGGGGTCGGCGGAAAGGGCAGCGGCGGCGGCGACGGCGGAATCGTTGAACTGGTCAACGGTGCCGCTGTTACCACCCGTGGTATCCAGTCGCATGGCCTGCTGGCGCAGTCGCTGGGCGGCGGCGGCGGGTCCGGCGGATTTGCCCTGGCGGTCGGCGGCCCGTCGCTGGCCATTGGCGGCGCGGGCAATGCCGGCGGCTCGAGCGCCAAGGTCACCGTCCGCAACACCGGTGAACTATCCACGTCGAACGACCTGTCGGTCGGCTTGCTTGCGCAATCCATCGGCGGCAGCGGCGGCGATGGCGGCTTCGCCGACGCCGGTAGCCTGTTTGCCGCGGTCGGTGTCGGCGGCAAGGGGGCGGCGGGCGGCTTCGGCGGCGAGGTCGAGGTGGTCAACATTGCGAAGATCACCACCAGGGGCTCGCTTGCGCACGGCATCCTCGCTCAGTCCGTCGGCGGCGGCGGCGGCAATGGCGGCAGCGCCGCTGTGGTTTCTGCGGGTGTATTCGCCGGCATCGGCGTTTCCGTCGGTGGCGTCGGCGGTGCGGGCCGGGACGGAAAAGCGGTCAGCTTCACGCATAGCGGCGACATCACCGTCGGCGGCACGGGCGCCAAGGGCATCCTCGCCCAATCCATCGGCGGCGGCGGCGGCAACGGCGGCCAGGCATTTTCCGGCGCCTTCAGCGCTGGGCTCTACGGCTCAGCGGCGGTGGCCGTCAGCGTTGGCGGCGGCGGCGGTGAAGGTGGGGCGGCCGGCGAGGTCACGCTGAAGGCCGACGGCAACATCAGGGCTGGATCCGAAGCCGAATCCGGCGGCATCGTCGCGCAATCCATCGGCGGCGGCGGTGGCAACGGTGGTCGCGCGACCACCGATGTCGGCGCGATCAGCGACGGCGTGGCTGTCAATCTCGGCGTCGGGGTTGGTGGCGGCGGCGGTGGCGGTGGCTATGCCAACACCGTCCGCGTGGAAACCGGGCTCAACGGCGTTGGGCGTATCGAGACTCATGGCTTCCAGTCGGTCGGCATCTTGGCGCAGTCGATCGGCGGTGGCGGCGGCAGCGCTGGCGACACGCTTGGTGGCGCCGAGGGCTACGGCAATAACGCGACGGTCAGCGCCCAGGTGAATATCGGTGGCGGCGGCGGCGATGGCGATCATGCGGGGGCGGTCGATGTCACCAATGCGATGACCATCGTGACGAGCGGGGATTCCAGCAGCGCCATCGTAGCCCAGTCGATCGGCGGCGGTGGCGGCATGGGCGGCAGCAGCACCGGCAAAGTGGAGAAACCTGGCGCTGCCAGCGGGGTCAATGTCGGCGCGACTTTCGCCATGGGCGGTGGCGGCGGCGTCGGCAGCTACGGCAATGTCGTGGAGGTGTCCAACTCTGGTGTCCTGCAGACGAGCGGGGATTTCTCGTCCGGCATCATCGCCCAGTCGATCGGCGGCGGTGGCGGCATCGGCGGATCGAGCCTGGCCAAGTCGCAGGGCAGCGCCAGCCAGACGAACGTAAACGTCAATCTGGCGCTCGCCGGTGCCGGCGGCGGCGCCAGCGAGGGCAGGAAGGTCACGGTCAACAACAGCGGCTTCATTTCGACCGCGGGCTTCGGCTCTTCGGGCATCGTCGCGATGTCGGTCGGCGGCGGCGGCGGGGCGGCGGGCGCGGCCTCGGCGTCGGACGAGGATGATGCAGAGGAAGGCGAGAGCAGCGGCACGACGAAGGTCTCCATCGGCGTCGCGCTGGCGCTCGGGCAAACTGGTGGTGCAGCCGGCAACGGCGGCGAGGTGGAGGTCACCAATGGCGGCCTGATATTTACCGATGGCGCGTTCTCCCACGGCATCAGCGCCAGTTCCATCGGCGGTGGCGGTGGCATCGGCGGCGCCGCGTCGGCGGGGGCCGCCGCCGAATACGCCATCGGCGGGGGGATTGGCGGCAAGGGCGGCAGTTCGGGCAACGGCTTGGCGGTCGAGGTCACCAACCTCGCTGGCGGCTGGATCTGGACCCGGCAGGAAAACTCCATCGGCATCTTCGCCCAGTCGGTCGGCGGTGGTGGCGGCTCGGGCGGTGCGGGCAAGAGCACCGGTAGCAATGGCGGCACCGTCGACATCAAGATGTCGATGGGCGGCGTGGCTGCAGGTGGAGGGGACGGCGGTATCGTCACGGTGACGAATGCCGGGTTCATCGAGACCGAGAAGGCCAATTCCCACGGCATCATGGCGCAATCGCTCGGCGGCAGCGGCGGCGTCGGCGGTGCGGCAGGTTCGGCGACCTCCGATGCCAATGTCACCGTCTCGTTCTCCCTCGGTGGCGCGGGGGGCGATGGCGGCATCGGTGAGGCCGTCACGGTGAAGAACCTGAGCACCGGAGCGATCTGGACCCGCGGCGACAATTCCTACGGCATCTTCGCCCAGTCGATCGGCGGCGGCGGCGGGGCTGCGGGCAGCGGCTCGACCGCGAGCGGTGCGTCGAAGACCGCGAGTGTCAACCTCGCCATCGGCGGCATGGGCGGGGAGGGTAACAGGGGAGGCTCTGTCCGCGTCGACAATTTCGGCACGATCGCAACCGAGGGCGCGTTGTCCCACGGCATCTTCGCCCAATCCGTCGGCGGCGGCGGCGGCGCGGCTGGCTCGGCCTCCAACACCTCGTCGGCCAGCATGTCGGTCGGCGTGGCAACTTCAATCGCCGGCGGCGGCGGCGCCAATGGCGGCTATGTCGAGGTCAACAATGACGGCCTGATCGAAACCCGCGGCCATGGCGCCATAGGCATCATGGCGCAGTCGGTCGGTGGTGGCGGTGGCTATACTGGCGTGGTTTCCAATGACGCTTCGGGCGACAGCGCCTTTGGCTTGAGCGTCGGCGGCAAGGGCGGCAATGGCGGTGACGGCGGGGTCGTCAAGGTGACGGTCTCCGGCGACATCGTCACCCATGGCCAGCGCGCCCATGGCGTGGTCGCCCAGTCGATCGGTGGCGGTGGCGGCTATGGCGGCGACGCCAAGGGCAAGACCTCCAATGCACTGGCGATTGGCGGCATCGGTGGTGCCGGCGGCGATGGCAAGGACGTGACCGTCATCCGCACCGGCACGATCACGACGCTTGAGAAGGACTCCATTGCCATCATCGCGCAGTCCATCGGCGGTGGCGGCGGTTTTGGCGGTGCCGGCTTCGGACGTTTCGGTGCCAGTGAAGACGGCGGCAGCGGCCTCGACAACAACACCATCGGATTCCAGTCTCCCGGCGGTGACAGGGGCACCAGCGGCATCGTCACCATCACCCAGACGGGCGAGATCAATACAGTGGGAGACCGCTCGCACGGCATCGTCGCGCAGGCGGTCGGTGGTGGCGGTGGTGCCGGAGGCACGAACTCGCTGGCGATGGGCCAGTCCGGCGCCGGCTCGCAAGGCGGCATCGGCGACGCGAAAGACGCTGTCGCGACCGCCAACAGTCAGGTCAATGTCGCCGGTGCGAGCGCCTATGCGCTGTTCGGCCAGAGCGCGACTGGTCAGGGCATATCCGGCGCGGTGACGCTCACCGCACACTCCAACCTGTTTGCGCAGGGGCTCAGCTCCGTCGCCGCCTATGGCGAGAGCACGTCGAACATCGGTTTCGCCAAGGGCAACATCACCATCAACCTCAACGGCGCCTATACGGTGGGCGGCGGCGGAGACATCGGCGTGGCGGCAATGCTGGTCGGTGGCGCCGACAATGTGCTCAACAATCGCAGCCTTCTCTATGCCATGGGCCACGACTTCGATTTCTCCTATGTCGGCGCTCTGCCGGCGGGGCCGGTTCCGGTCAATGCCATCCTCGAAAGCCTGCTCGACGATTTCAGCCCCATGGCGATCATGGGCACGTCGGGCAACGACCGCATCGTGAACATCCGCACCGCCACGACGCTAGGTCGCGTGATCGGAAACATCGATCTCGGCATTGGCCTCAATTCCTTCCACAATGGCGTGAATTCGTCGATGGTCGGCCTCGCCGCGATCGATCTCGGTGGCGGCCTGTTCGCCAATGACGGCCTGATGAGCAACAAGGGCATCGGCGTCGTCGCCTCGGTGGCAGTCACGGGCGGCTATACCCAGACGTCCGAGGGCGCCTATGTCACCGACCTCGATCTCGACATCCAGACCAACGACTATCTCGGCCTTTCCGAGGCCGGCGACTTCGACGGCGACGCGCCCTTGAACTTCCTGTCGATCGACCGGTTGTTTGGCGAGTACCTGCTGTCGCGCGGCGACGCCATGACCGATTCCGGCCTGACGCCGACGACCCTGCATCCGGCCGTTGGTTTCGACTTCCGGACGCGTGTCGATGACGGCACCGACCTCGTCCTCTATGCGGACAAGCCAAGCTTCGAATCGCTGATCAAGGATCCCGCCTCCGGTGTCACCGACACTGGTGCTGTCCAGATGGCGCAATATCTCGATGGGCTGGAGGGTGTCATGAGCCCGGCGGACGCGCCCAGCCAGCTCGCCCGCATGACCAACATGATCCGTTTCCTGCCCAATGAGGTCGAGTTCGGCAAGGCGATGATGCGCCTGACGCCGCACTACGCAGTCCACACGTTCGAAATGGCCAACCGCGTGACCGACATGGTGCTCGAGTCGACGCTGGAATGCTTCGACCAGCACCGGCCCATCGCACCCGACGGCAGCTGCATCTGGTTTTCGATAACGCCTGACTCGAACTACAAGCGCGATGCCGGCTTCGGCACGGCGGAGCGGCAGGACCAGTTCGACACCTTGTCCTTCGGTGGCCTCGGCGAATATTCGCGCAACTGGTCGCTTGGCGCGGCAGTGGCGCGTAGTGAATTCGATTCCGACATCAGCTTCAACAAGGAAGAGCTGTCGTCGCTGCATGGAACGGCGTGGCAGGCTTACGCGCTGGCGAAATACGAGAAGGACGCCTTCTTCGCCGACATCGCGGTCGGCGGCGGCACCGGCAACACCGAAGGCAAGCGCGACACGACACTGGCGCAGGTCGGCTACATTCCCGGCGAGACGCTCGAGGGCGTCTATCTTCCCGAACTGCTGCTCGAAGGCATCGGCAATTCCGTCAGCTTCTCGCAGGACATCGCGCAGTTTGGCGCTTCGGTTCGCTTCGGTTACAGCTACTATCCCATCGGCAACGCCTATGTGCAGCCGACGCTGCAGTTCGATGCCCGCCACATCAGGGTGAGCGGCGAGGAACGCGGTTCGGCCGCCGCCTTCACCTTCGATGGCACCTCAAACGCCTATTTCTCGGTCACGCCGGGGCTCGAACTGGGCGCGGATGTGGCGATCAGCGACAGGGCGAGCCTGCGTTTTTACGCCAGGGGCGGCATCGAGTTCTCCAATCTCGACTGGAAGATCGAGGGCCAGCTGAAGGCGGCCGAAGGGCTCGGCGCTGCGCTGCTGCGGTTGACCGAGGAGGCGGACTCGCCGCTCTATCGTGTTGGCGGCGGCATCGAGGTCAATGGTATCAACGGCGTCGGTCTTTCGGTGCGCTACGACGGCGCCTTTGGCGAGAATGTCGAGCATCAGTCGGTCAGCGGCACCTTCAAGGTCCGCTTCTAGCTTGGGGGAGCATCACAGGTGAGCAGACGTCTTGTCACTGTACTCGGAAGCCTCGTCGCTGGAATATTGTTGAGTGGTGCAACAACGGCCCAGAATGGTCCCACACAGCCAGAAGCCAGGCCTATCGAATTTGCAGGTGGCGCTTCGGCCATCACCGAGACCCATGGCGAGTGGTCGGTGAATTGCCAGGCCATCAGGAATACTAGGCTGTGCAGCTTTTCCTACCAGCAGTTCGACAAGGCGAGCAACCAGCGGGTCTTCGGGATCGAGCTGTCCGCCCGCGACGGCAAGGTGGTGGGCCACCTGGCCTTGCCGTTCGGCCTCGCCTTGGCCAAGGGCGTGGCGCTGAAGGTCGACGACAAGCCGCTCGAAGGCAGTCACGGTTTCAGCACCTGTGTCATTGCCGGATGCCTGGTACCGCTGACCTTCGATGAAAGAACGCTCTCGGAATTGAAGGGATCGGCAACGCTTGCCGTTTCAGCTTTCGCCCTCGACACCGGCCGCGAAGTCGCCTTCGCAATTCCCTTGAACGGCTTCACCAGCGCCATGAATAGAACCGCCCAGCTGGTGGCGGATTAGGCCTGCGACCCGCAGCGCTGGCTACATTGGCGCGAGGCGATCTGCTTTGATAGCAGGAGCAATGCGGCGGTCTCGGGGATGTCCGAGCCGCCTGCCATGGTCGGGTCAGAACGCCGCTTCGCGTCCTCCGCGCTTGACTTAAGTGCGATCATGCCTAGTTACGGGGGCATGTTGGCCGCCTTTGTTTATCATAGGCCGCGAGAGCCTGAGTGCCTCAAAGCGGGATTCTAGCCCGGACGCGATCTGAAGCACTGGCTTCGCGTCCGGGTTGGACCGAGCTGTATCCGGCGCTTTAGGCGCCGGCGCGCTATCCGATCCAGAGGTTCCCTAGAGGACAATGAGCTTTTAAGCCGCGGATCTCATATCCGAGGCCATCTCCCCCGACTGATTGACCGGACGACCAATGATCCAGACTCCATACTACCTGATCGACAAGCAGAAGCTGCGCCGCAACATGGAAAAGATCGCCTATGTGCGTGAAAAATCCGGCGTCAAGGCGTTGCTCGCCCTGAAATGCTTCGCGACCTGGTCGGTCTTCGATTTCATGCGCCCCTATATGGACGGCACGACGTCGTCGTCGCTCTATGAGGTACGGCTCGGGCGTGAGCGCTTCGGCGGCGAGACCCATGCCTACAGCGTCGCCTATGCCGACCACGAGATCGCCGAGGTGATCGGCCATTCCGACAAGATCATCTTCAATTCCATCGGACAGCTCGAGCGCTTCGAGGCGCAGAGTGCGAGCATCGCGCGCGGGCTTCGCCTCAACCCGCAGGTGAGCTCGTCGACATTTGACCTTGCCGATCCGGCCCGGCCGTTCAGCCGCCTCGGCGAATGGGATGCCGCCAAGGTCGAGGCCGTTATCGACCGGATCAGTGGCTTCATGATCCACAACAACTGCGAGAACGGGGATTTCGAGCTGTTCGATCGGATGCTCGGCCAGATCGAGGAACGCTTCGGCGCGCTTCTGTCGCGCGTCGAATGGGTCAGCCTCGGCGGCGGCATTCACTTCACCGGCGAGAACTATCCGATCGATGAGTTCTGCGCACGGTTGAAGGCGTTTTCCGACCGCTTCGGCGTGCAGGTCTATCTCGAGCCGGGCGAGGCATCGATCACCAAGAGCACCACGCTCGAAGTCACCGTTCTCGACACGCTGTTCAACGGCAAGAACCTCGCCATCGTCGACAGCTCGATCGAAGCGCACATGCTCGACCTTTTGATCTACCGCGAGAGCGCCAAGGTGGCGCCGAACGAGGGCGCCCACAGCGTCCTGGTCTGCGGCAAGTCCTGCCTGGCCGGCGACATCTTCGGCGAATTCCGCTTTCCCGAAGCATTGAAGGTCGGCGACCGCATCTCGTTCCAGGATGCGGCCGGTTACACCATGGTCAAGAAGAACTGGTTCAACGGCGTCAAGATGCCGGCGATCGCGATCCGTGAACTCGACGGATCGGTCAGGGTGGTTCGCGATTTCGATTTCGCGGACTTCGAGCAGTGCCTCTCCTGAGGCTCAGGGTTTTTCGAACGAGACGGAGACATTCCAGCGAAATGAAGAAGAACGTCCTTATCATCGGCGCAGGCGGCGTGGCGCAGGTCGTCGCGCACAAATGCGCTCAGAACAACGATGTGCTCGGCGATATCCATATCGCCTCGCGCACGGTTGCGAAGTGCAGGCAGATCATCGACTCCATCCATGAGAAGAAATCTCTCAAGACGGATGCATCGATCGAGGCGCATGCGCTCGATGCGATGGATGTCGAGGCAACCGCTGCGCTGATCAGGCGCACGGGC
>NZ_CP159955.1:3832500-4338903 GCF_042466635.1 Mesorhizobium sp. ANAO-SY3R2 | reverse complement strand
CGCGGGTGACCACCGGGCCGAAATCGGCCGTGGAGTCGGTCGAGGGGCCGACCTTCAGGCTCTCGACGCGCGGGATGAGCTTTTCCATCAGGCGTTCGGCGGTCTCGTGCCCAACCGGAACGGCAACCGAGATCGCCATGCAGCGCTCGCCGGCAGAGCCATAGCCGGCGCCGACCAGCGCATCGACGGTCTGGTCCATGTCGGCGTCGGGCATGATGATCATGTGGTTCTTGGCGCCGCCGAAGCACTGCACGCGCTTGCCGGCCGCGCAGCCGCGGCTGTAGATATACTGCGCGATCGGCGTCGAACCGACAAAGCCGATGGCCTTGATGTCGGGATCGTCGAGGATGGCATCGACCACAGTCTTGTCGCCGTTGACGACATTGAGGATGCCGGCAGGCAGGCCCGCCTCGAGGAACAGTTCGGCGATGCGCAGCGGCACGCCTGGATCGCGCTCCGAGGGCTTGAGGATGAAGGCGTTGCCGCAGGCAATCGCCGGCGCGATCTTCCACAGCGGGATCATGGCCGGGAAGTTGAACGGGGTGATGCCGGCGACGACGCCGAGCGGCTGGCGCATCGAATAGACGTCGATGCCGGGGCCGGCACCATCGGTGAACTCGCCCTTCATCATGTGCGGAGCGCCGATGCAGACCTCGACGACCTCGAGGCCGCGCTGGATGTCGCCCTTGGCGTCGGCAATGGTCTTGCCGTGCTCGCGCGCCAGCAATTCGGCCAGCGAGTCATATTCCTTGTTGACCAACTCGAGGAATTTCATCAGCACGCGCACGCGGCGCTGCGGGTTGGTCGCCGCCCATGCCGGCTGTGCCGCCTTGGCGTTTTCGACGGCTGCGCGCAGTTCCTGTGCCGAAGCCAAAGCCACGCTGCCGCGAACCGAGCCGTCCATCGGCTGCAGAACGTCCTGCTTGCGCCCACTTGCGCCGGCGACATGCTTGCCGCCAATGAAATGACCGTACTCGACCATCGTTGCTCTCCCGGTTCCTTGTCGATAATGCATTGTCCCGCTTTGCGCACGCCTTTGCAACGCGACGGCGAAAGCAACCGTTGTGCAAAAAATAAACATCGATGCGATCTTGAATGCGATTTGGCGCATAGTAGGATGCGGTCTGTTGCGGGTCGATGTCGGCCACGGAGGGCGCATGAACTGGGATGACGTCCGCATCTTTCTCGCCGTGGCACGCAGCGGCCAGATTCTGGGTGCGGCACGACGGCTCGAGCTCAACCACGCCACCGTGTCGCGTCGTGTGGCGGCGCTGGAAGAGGCGCTCAAGACGAAGCTCTTCCGGCGGCTGACCACCGGCAGCGAATTGACGCCTTCAGGCGAGCGCTTCCTCGAAGTCGCCGAACGCATGGAGGCCGACATGCTGACCGCGCGCGCGGAGATTTCGGGCGAAGGCGACGAAGTTGCAGGCACCGTGCGCATTGGCGCACCCGATGGTTTCGGCGTTGCCTTCCTGGCCCAGCGGCTTGGAGCGCTGACAGCGCAGCACGCCGACCTCAAGATCCAGCTCGTTCCGGTTCCCAAGACCTTTTCGCTGTCGCGGCGCGAAGCCGACATAGCCATCACCACCGAGCGCCCGCGCGAAGGGCGGCTGGTGGCCGTCAAGCTGGTCGACTATTCGCTGGGCCTGTTCGCCTCGCGCTCCTATGCAGAACAACATGGCCTGCCGGCTTCGCGCGCCGAGCTCTCGACCCACCGCCTGATCGGCTATGTTCCCGATCTCGTCGTCAGCCCCTCGCTCGACTATGCAACGGAGTTCAGCACGTCCTGGGATTCGGCCTTCTCGATATCGTCCGCGCTCGGGCAGGTCGAAGCGGTGCGCTCCGGCGCCGGCGTCGGCATCCTGCACACCTTCATCGCGCGGACCATTGCCGAAATCGTCCCGGTGACGGCGATCGCGCCGATCCGCCGTGCCTACTGGCTCGTCTACCACGAATCCGTACGTCCGCTCCGCCGCATCCAGACTGTTGCGAGCTTCATCACCAGAGCTGTTGAAGGCGAGCGCGCGCTGTTCATCTGACCGGCTGCATCGCCGCCGACGAAGACGCTTGCAGGACGTTTCCAAAATGGCGATCGCACCCGCCTTTTCGCGGCTACTGCACCCTCAGATCGAAGGGGATTCTGCGATGGATCTGTCCGGATATCCTGCGAGCCACTTTTTCGGCAGTCCGCCTGAACTTGTACTTCAGCTTGGCCAGGCCAACCGGCTTGACCCGGGCTTCCTTGCTCTGCTCGATGGTCGTGTCGAGGAAGCTCTCGAAGTCCAGTCCACCAATATCTACCGAGGAGCTCGGCGCGAGGTAGTCGCTGTCGAAGCGTCGACTTTGGGCGCAGATGGCGGGCTCGAACTGGTAGCACTTGATCTGGTTGAGAATGCCCTCCTCAGGGCTGAACAGCACATCGTCCACGACGGCCGAAAAACGCTCCGTCTCTTCAAGTAGGCGCCGAGCAAAATCGCGCGACAGGACATAGGCCGCCGCCCCCCAATGCGTGCCGCGCAGATTGGTCAAGTTGTATCCGTCGCCTAGGTCGATCATCCGCCGGTCGACCCATGTCCGGTCGCCGAACGTCTCGAGCTTGACGGCGTCCGTCCCTGCCGGAATCCAGTCGTGAGAAAGCAGCCATCGCGCCGCATTGCCTGAAACCACTAGGTCGTCCTCGAAGACCGTGCCATAGGGCTCCGCGCCCTCGGCAATCATCATCCAAGCTTTCCGGTGGCTCAGAAAGCATGCGACCTCCGTGTGCGTCAGCGGCTCACGAATGCCATCACTCCGGGTCACGGCTTCGCGCTGCTGCTCAGAGAGGAAATTTCCATCTATTGCTTCGACGCGCTCGAATTGGACACCGATACGCGCAAAAATAAACGCCATCCTGGTCAGTCGTTCCGAAGAACGATCAAGGTTGATGACAAGACACTTCATGCTCGTCCACCTGTCAAAATCTGTAAGTTGCAGCAGCTTCTTACAACACGAGCCATCGCAACTCCAGATAGCATAGAGAAGTTAAAGCTCAGCTTACCAGTGCACTCAGTCGGCGCATCGATCGCGGCGATCCGGCGCGCGTTCTGGCTCGTCTGCCACGAATCCGCACATCCGGACGGTCGCAAACTTCATCGCCAAGGCGGTGGACAGCGAACGCGCGCTGTTCATCCGACGCCTTCCGACATGCTCTTACATCCGCTAACGTCTCACACCGCCTGTGTAAGGAGATTGGCTTGCTGTCGCGCCCCTATGCCGAACTGCTGCGCCTGGCGAAGCGTGCCTCCCGGCGAGCCGACGAGGCGGAAGACCTGCTTCAGACCGTGCTCGTTGCGGCAGTTGAAGCCGGCAGAACCGACCTTTCGAGACCCGAAAACCGTCGTTGGCTCGAAGGCGCGTTGCGGCGCCGGGCCGCCTTCGACGCGCGTTGCGCCATACGGCGGCGCCGACGCGAAGCGCCATTTGCCGTCACTGGAAATGAACCCGCAGACAAGGAAACGCTGCCGCTCCGATTCGTGGATTCCCTCCCGCCTGGGCTCCGCACCACGGCGTTGCTGGCGTTGACCGGCCACACGCGCCAGGAGATCGCCTGGCTTCAGCGCCTTGCTGACCCAGCACTGCGCCAGCGCATCAGCGCGATCAGGCGCCGCTGGCGCGTTTTCGATGGCGGCACTATCGCGGAACTGCCGGGGCTGGCAGGCCCGCTGGCTTTCGGGCGCATCAGGCGCTCCCTGCTGGGAGCCATCAGGCATGAGGGCGTGTTGCTCGCCAGCCACGACCCCGATGGGCATCTTTTTGTGATCGGCGCCTCACAAAAACTGGGTGCACGGCAACTAAGGCTACGTGCAACCCCAACCACGGAGTGACTACATGTTTGGCAAGAGCAAGCTGGGCAACATCTGCTACTACGTCTCGGACATCGACAAGACCGAGGCCTTCTATCGCGACGTCATGGGACTGGATGTCCAGCGCATGGAAGGCGACGGGGAGACAGAAGGCGACTGGCTGATCGCCAACACCGCCAATGGCGTCGACCTCGTCTTCTTCAAGCAGGAATCGCGGCCGGGCAACTCCCCCATCATCGTCTTCGAAATCGCGGAGGGCGGCATCGACGACGTCGTCTCGTCGCTGGCCGGCAAGGGTGTGACGATCGTTACGCCGGTCAGCCATGCGCCAGGCGGCTGGTCGTCCGAATTTGCCGACCCTGACGGCCACGTCATCTCGATGTACCAGTCTGTGGAAGCGCCTCGGTCGCTGAAGAAGACCGTGATCGCATAACCAATCAGGCCCAGTAGCGCTGCGGCCCCAGTCCACTCGAATCGATCTCCGGCTCCCGGCCGGAGATCATGTCTGCGAGGATCTTTCCAGAGCCACAGGCCATGGTCCATCCGAGCATGCCATGGCCGGTATTGATGAACAGGTTCGACAACTTGGTCCGGCCCACGATGGGAGGCCCATCGGGGGTCATCGGCCGCAAGCCGCACCAGAAATTCGCCTGGTTGAGTTCGCTGACCCCGGGAAACAGTTCGTTCAGCGAGCGCTCGAGCGGGGCTCGGCGCGATTCATGCAGGGTCACATCGAACCCCGACAGTTCGACGGTCCCGCCGATGCGAACGCGGTCTCCGAGCCGGGTTACGGCAATCTCGTGCGTCTCGTCGATGACCGTCGACACCGGCGCCGCCGCGGCGTCGGCGATCGGCACGGTCAGCGAATAGCCCTTGAGCGGATAGACCGGCACGCGCTGGTGGAGTTTGCGCATGAAGCGTTCCGAATAGCTGCCCGTCGCCAGGACGAAGGCGTCGGCGTCAATAACCCCGGCGGCAGTCGTTGCGCAGCGGATCTTTCCGTCTCCGGAACGCAGCGAAGTCACTTTGCAGCCGAATTCGAAAACCACCCCGCGCCTCACACACAGCTCCGTCAGACGCTCGGTGAACAGCTGGCAATCGCCGGTCTCGTCGTCCGGAAGGCGCAGTCCGCCCGAAATCTTGCCGCGCGCGGCGACCAGCGCCGGCTCGGCGGCGATGCAGCCATCCGCGTCGAGAATTTCGTAAGGCACTTCGAACCTGTCGAGCACGGACACGTCCGAGGCGGCATGGTCGAGTTGCTCCTGGCTGCGGAAAAGCTGAAGCGTTCCCTGGCTGCGCTCGTCATAGGATATGCCGGTGGCCGCGCGTAGCACCCTCAGCATGTCGCGACTGTATGCTGCGAGCGGCATCATCAGCGCCTTGTTGGCGGCGTAGCGGCTGGCGGTGCAATTGCGCAGCATCTTCGCCAGCCACACCCACATCTTGGGATCGAATTTCGGTCGCAAGACGAGCGGGCTGTCATTCATGGCAAGCCATTTGAGCGCCTTGAGCGGCACGCCCGGTGCTGCCAGCGGGCCGGCGTAGCCAGCGGCGATCTCGCCGGCATTGGCGTAGCTGGTTTCCTGGGCCGGTCCCATCTGGCGGTCGCAGACAACCACTTCGTGGCCTGCCTCGGCGAGATAGTAGGCCGTCGTCACACCGATGACGCCGCCTCCGACAACCAAAACCTTCATCTCGCCCCCCGTGCATGCCCCCGACAATCGCGACAGCGCCGCGCGTCCTTTTGGACCCGCAAAGGACGCTGTAGCACCTTGAATTGGTGCATGATCCTTTGCGGAAATCGATTCCGATTTTCGGAAAGGATCATGCGCTAGCGATCTCGGAAGGAAGCATGCACCAATCGCCCCCGGTCAAGCCGCCGAGGGCCCCGGATCGTCGCCACCACCCCAGCTTTGCCGAATTTTCTTCGGCGCGCCAAGTGGTTGGGGCGAATCCGCACTGAACACCAGAACCGGAAAGCGCCGCACCGGCTGTTCGGCATCGGCTTCCGGCAGTTCCGGGCCAGTCCCGGCGGTGCGGGGCTGATACAGGATATCGTCGACCCGGATGGTCTCTGTAACTCCGCGGCCGCAATCGACCGAAATCGACTGGCCCTTGCGCAGCCCGAGCAGCGCCAAGCCACGCGGCACGGTAATCGGAATGGTCAGGCCGACCATTCCTTCCATCGGCCCGTGCGTGACGACCCTTGTGTGCGGCGCTCCACCGTCGACGCTGAAAACCACCCGAGTGTTGAGCGTCACGACATCGGTGTCGGCTTCGTTCGAAAACACCACCTGGGCCGACGCAAGCTTACGTCGCAGCAGATCGACAAGCGGCCCGCCGGACCAAGCCAGGCGGTCGAGCATCGTCTTCACGATGGCAAAATCCTTGGTCGTCAACTGACATTCGGTCATGGCATCCCTCCGCGCAGCACGGATTTCCACTCCGCGCCAGCATGGTTCGAAATCTCTTCGAGCCGCTCAGTTCTCGGCTTCGAGCGGCGCTTCGACGGTAACGATCTCGAACTCGAGACGGCGGCCGTCACGCGAACTCCAGGCAACCGACTGGCCCTCGCGAAGGCCGATCAGGGCCACACCGACTGGGGTCAGGATCGAGACCTTGCCCTCGGCGATGTCCGCCTTGCCGGGATAGACCAGGGTCACGGTCTTGACCTCGCCGTCACCGCTGCGGAACGTCACCTTGGAGCCCATGCGGATAACGGTCGCCGGGATGCGGCCAAGCGGCATGACCTTCGCGCGGTCCATTTCGGACAGCAGTTCCTCGGCGATGGCGGGCTGACGGTCCAGGCTGGATTCGGCGAGGCCGGTCAGCTTGCCGTGGTCGCCCTCGCTCACCACGATCTCATGCTCGCGGCGCTGCTTGATGTTCTTGGCCAATGCAAACCTCATAGATTCTTGCTCGGGCGGCGCTTCGAAACGCGCGCGACCGATCGTCCGCTCAGCGGACACGTGTAAATGTCATAACGGACCGCGATGCGGCCCGTGGCTCATGATTTCATGCGTTGGAAAAAGTGCCCCGCGGGCTCGGAAGTCGCATGGCGACCGAGCCGGGGCTAAGATCCCGCGATGGGGCAGACCCGAAACAGGGCAAAGCTGCCGATGTGAGCGAAATTGCACATCGGCCAAGGGTTGCCGACCCGGCACCGCTTGTCAAGGGCGGCGGAAGGTCGCCGGCCTGAGCGGCTCGTAGCCTGCCTGAGAATGCCGTACACGATTCAGAAAATAATATGCAATTACAATAAGATAGAAAAGCAGCGTCGCTACGTCACCAGATGCCGGAAGGCCCCGACGACCTGTTCATAGACCGCCCGCTTGAACGGCACGATGAGCTCCGGAAGCTCCAGCATCGGCTTCCATGCCCAGCGATCGAACTCGGCCGAATGCCCCCCGGGAGGCGGGTTGATGGCGATCTCGTCCTCGCTGCCGTCGAAGCGGAAGGCGAACCATTTCTGCGTCTGGCCGCGATATTTGCCCTTGAGCGCCACGCCGATCAGATGCTCCGGCAGGTCGTAGTTGATCCACTGAGGCGCCTCCGCAAGCAGCGACACGCTACGCATGCCGGTTTCCTCGTAGAGCTCGCGCACGGCCGCGGGCAACGGATCCTCGCCCTTGTCGATGCCGCCCTGCGGCATCTGCCACAACTGGTCGGTATCAGACAATTCGCTGTCCGGTTCGGCGATGCGCCGGCCGGCCCAGACCAGCCCGCTGCCGTTCAGCACCATGATCCCGACACAGGGGCGGTATGGCAGATCCCGGGGATCGACCTTGTTCTTCGACATCTGTTCCTATCCTCGTTCGGGGTCGCTGGCGACCGCCGAGATCGGCACGATCTCGATGCCGCGCTTGCGCGCCTCGTTTGCCCATGACGCCACCGCATCGACGGTGACGTCGAAAGCGTTGCCGGTTCCAATGGCGAAACCCTTGGCTCGGGCAGTCCGCTCCAACTCGTCGAGCTTGTCCAGGATCGCGCCGCGCTCCTGCACCGCATCAATGATGGCATCGCCCGCTGCGAAAGGTACACCGTTCTTGAGCGCCAGTTCGGGCGCCAGGCTGCGCGCCGACGAACCATCGTCGACATAGCCGATGCCGCGCTTGCCGAGTTCGGCCATCAGCGTGCCCATCGCCTCGGAACTGGTCGAGAAGCGTGCGCCCATATAGTTCATCACGGCGGTATAGTTGGTCGTGCGCGACAGCGTCCAGCGCAGATTCTTGAGGTTTTCATCAGGGCTGCCATCGACGGTCAGCGTATTGCGGCCGGGATTGACGTTTGGAAAGTCGAACGGCTCGAGCGGCACCTGCATGACGATCTCGTGGCCCTCGCGCCGCGCTGCCTGCATCCACCGGCCAAGGCTGTTGCCCTGCGGCGCGAAGCCCAGCGTGATCTCTGGCGGCAGCTTGCCGATCGCGGACTGCGTTCCCGTCTGCGACAGCCCCAAGCCCCCGATGACGACCGCAATGCGCGCGCCCCGAGCACCCGACCAGGCGCGAGCATAGACGTCGAACGGCCGCCGGCCGTCGGCCGCCCGGATCGGCAGCGGGCCGCTGGCGCTATCCTCGATCAGCGCTTTTTCAGGAAGGTGGGCAACGCGGACGTTCTGTCCGACGGCCGCCGGATCGCGGATCACCACGACACCGCTCTCGCCCGCCGGCGGATTGACACGGATGATCGCAGGACCGTCTGGCGACCGGGGAGCGGCCGGCGCGGATTTTGCAGGCGACTGGGTAGGCGCCTGTGCGGTCGTAACCTCCGGCTTGGTGACGGCTGCGACCTCAGGCACGCGAAACGGCTTGTCGCGCAAAGCGATCGAGGCCGACGCGCCAACCACCGCCAGCACGCACAGACCACCAAGCAACGGCCCCTTGCGCAGCCACGCGGCGCGCCCGCCACCGGAAGGCCGGGACGTCTGCCCAAGCGGACGGTCGATTTCCTTTTCGATCTGCACCACGCGCCCTAGACCAGCCCCCGAATCAAACTGCCGGAACCTTGCGGTCCCGGCAGCATTGCATTGCGTGATCGCGCAGGCCAGCATTTCGCTGGCCCTGCCTCACTTGCTGTTCATCACGGCCTGGTCCGGATTCGGCGGGAAGGCCGGATCGGTCTTGGTGCCACGGAGAAGCTCCAGTGCAAATTGCAGCTGGAGATCGTCCTTCGCCTCTGGCGGCACATAGGCTGCCGAGCCCGAGCCCTTGTCGCTCTCTTCGGCGCCCTTGATATGGCCCTTGAGCTCGGATTCGCCACGGGTCACATCGCGCCCCTGCAGTTCGGCCGGCAGCGGCTGATCGACCTTGATGTCGGGCGTGATGCCCTTGCCCTGGATCGACTTGCCAGACGGCGTGTAATAGAGCGCCGTGGTCAGGCGCAGGGCGCCGTTCTCGGCCAGCGGGATGATGGTCTGCACCGAGCCCTTGCCGAAGGACTGCGTGCCCACCACCGTCGCGCGGCGATGGTCCTGCAGTGCACCAGCCACGATCTCCGAAGCGCTCGCCGAACCGCCATTGACCAGCACGATCAGCGGCACACCGTCGATGTCGTCGCCGGGACGCGCGTCGAAGCGGGTGATGTCCTTGGGATCGCGGCCGCGGGTCGAAACGATCTCGCCGCGATCGAGGAAGGCGTCGGACACGCTGACCGCCTGGTCGAGCAGGCCGCCCGGGTTGAGGCGCAGGTCGAGCACGAAACCCTTCAGCTTGTCCTCGGGGATCTGCTTCTTGATCTGCTTGATGGCGTCCTCGAGGTCGTCATAGGTCTTTTCGGTGAAGGACGTGATCTTCATGTAGCCGACATCGTTCTCGACGCGGTACTTGACGGCCTTGACCTTGATGATGTCGCGCTTGATCGTCAGCTCGATCGGCTTGTCGGCGCCTTCGCGCAGGATCGTCAGCTTGATCGGCGTATTGATCAGGCCGCGCATCTTTTCGACCGCATCGTTCAGCGTCATGCCGCGAACTTCGTCGCCGTCGATCTTGGAGATGTAGTCGCCGGCCAGTACGCCCGCCTTGGAAGCGGGGGTGTCGTCGATCGGGGTGATGACCTTGACCAGCTCGTTCTCCATCGTCACCTCGATGCCGAGGCCGCCGAACTCGCCCTTGGTCTGGACGCGCATGTCCTTGGCGGCTTCGGCGTTCATGTAGGACGAATGCGGATCGAGCGAGGTCAGCATGCCGTTGATGGCGTTCTCGACCAGCGACTTCTCGTCCGGCGGGGTCACATATTGGCCGCGCACGCGCTCGAAGATGTCGCCGAAGATGGCGAGCTGACGGTAGGTCTCGGAACCTGCCGCATTCGCAATCGAGCCGGGCGCGCCTTGCACCAGGCTCATCGCTGAGGCTCCCATCAGCGCCCCGGCAAGCAGAAGCGACAGTTTACGCATCATTTATGTCCTTCCAGAGGTGCGGTCCGCCCACCAGGGGGCCGGATCGACGGGTTTTCCATCCTTGCGGAACTCGACATAGAGCTCCGGCGTCACATTCGCATCTTGCGAGGCCGAGGTGCTAGCCACTCTCGCCTCGCCCATCGCACCGATCGGTTCGCCAGCCAGTACGGACTGACCGGGCGCGACGTTGATTCTGCTCATCCCCGCCAAGACGACATGATAGCCGTCGCCGGCATTGAGGATCAAGAGTTGACCATAGGAGCGGAAAGGCCCCGCATAAAGAACACTTCCATCCGCCGGAGCCGTCACGATGGCGCCCGATTGTGTCGCAAGCATGTCGCCTTGCATGATTCCGCCGATGCCGTCGTCTGCCCCGAAGCGGCGTTTCATATGCCCAGAAACGGGCAGCGCCAACTGTCCCTTGAGCGCTGAAAACGGTGCTGATGCAATAAGTTGGTTAGAATCTGGTACGGTCGGAACGGCAGTTGGCGCCGGCTCGCCCGCACGCTTGGCGGCTTCTTCTGCCGCTTGCCGCGCAGCCTCCGCATCGGCCGCTTTCTTCGCCGCCTGCTCATCGAGCTTGGCGATCAAATCTTTGAGACTTTCAGCGCGGGCGGCCAGTTCGGCTGCCTTTTTGGTCTCGTCGGCAAACGCGGTCTCGGATTCGGTGCGCAGCCGGCTCTTGGCCTCGAGCAGCAGGTTGAGGCGCTCCTTCTCCCCCGCCTGGGCGGTCATCGCGGTGGTCAGCCGGTCGCGCTCCGCCTCGATGGAGGTTACGACGCGCGACAGTTCCTTGAGGTCGGCCATCAGGATCTGGGTTTCGGCGCGCAGTTCCGGCACGACTGCGCCGAGCAGGATGGCGCTGCGGACCGACGAAAGCGCGTCCTCCGGCTTGACCAGGATTGCCGGCGGCGGATTGAGCCCCATGCGTTGCAGCGCGCCCAGAACCTCGGCCAGAACGCCCTTGCGCATGTTGAGCGAGGTGCGGATGCCGGCTTCCTGCTCCTTCAGCCCTTCGAGCTTGCCGGCAATGTCCTCGATGTCCTGGCCAAGTTTTCGCTCGGTCTTGGCCGACTGGATCAGTGCCGCGGTGATCGAGGCGTGGTCCTTCTTCACCTGCGCGATTTCGGCGGCCAGCTTTTCGCGGCGCTCGGACGACAGCTGGATGTCGCGGGCCACGTTCTCGTATTCGGTACGGGTCAGCGCCGGATCGGCGACTGGCTCTGCCTGCTGGGCAGCCGCCACCCCACAGGCAAGCGCGACCAGACCCGCCGCGGCGATGCCGCGGCACGGCGAAAGCCACGCCTTCAGAGAGGAATTCCGCGCCATGCGATGATCCGGTTATGAGTCGGCAACCTTAGCGGCGGCATCGTTAACGAACCATCAACCATGCTGGTAGCCTCAAGCGCACCAGGCAAACTTTTGCCCGCGCAATTTGTCGAATTCCGGGCACCACCCACGAGCTCCGCCGCCTACCCACAGCCCGATCATCCCGGACTACGCCCGGTGATAGGGATGCCCCGACAGTATGGTCGCTGCGCGATAGAGCTGCTCGCCGAGCATGATGCGAACCATCTGGTGCGGCCATGTGGCGGCGCCGAACGAGATCAGCAATTGCGCCTCGTTGCGCAGCGCCTCGTCGTGACCATCAGGACCGCCGATAGCGATCATCAGCCCGCGCTGGCCGCCGTCGCGCAGTGCTGCGATCCTGTCGGCGAACTGTTGCGAGGAGAGGTTCTTGCCGCGCTCGTCGAGCAGGATCAGCGCCGTGCCCGGCGCCATCTGGGCGCGTAGCCGGTCGGCTTCCTCGCGCCGCCGTTCATCGACGTCGCGGGCCCGGCTCTCGGCGATCTCCGCCACACCGGAAAAATCGAGACCGAGCGGCCCGCCGCTCTTCGAAAACCGGTCGAGATAGCGGTCCGCAAGTTCCTTCTCGGGGCCGGCTTTCATCCGGCCCACGGCATGTACCCAGACTTTCATCCAGTCGAACGGCTCAGTGAACCGTTTCGTCCTCGAGATCCGGTGCCTGCCACATCTTCTCGATGTTGTAGAACTCGCGGATTTCGGGCCGGAAGATATGGACGATGATATCGCCTGTATCGATGAGCACCCAGTCGGCACCCGACAGACCCTCGACGCGGGGATTACCCAATCCGGCATCCTTGAGCGCCTTGAAGAGATGGTCGGCTACCGCCGCGACATGACGGTGCGACCGCCCCGAGGCGATGACCATGTAGTCGCCGAGGGTCGATTTTCCCTGAAGGTCGATGGAGACGATATCTTCGGCCTTGGAGTCTTCGAGACTGGCAAGGACCGTCTTGATGGCGCGGGCAACGGCGTCAAAGTCGCCTAACCCGGCCGGCGAAGGCAGGATTTCCGCCTTCTTCCGAAGTGCTGTTCTCAGTGTCTTTCCTTTCCGACAGGAACAACCAAATCACCGCGGGTCCGCGATGACACCTTTTAGATAGGCAGAGTTGGGCGGCAGTTTCAAGAAAAAGGCGCAAGAACAGAGCTGCGACCGGCCGTTAGCACCCACAATCCTGCCCCGGCACAGGATTTGAGCAAGCGCGAGCCCGGCCAAACGACTGGAATTGGCTTGGATCAGGAGCTGGGTTCCTGCTTTACCGTGCCGTTCCGCAATGCCGTCGACGACAGCAGCGAGCGCGGCCCGTGAATGAATGTCCAGGCAGGGGCCTTCATTCGGGCCAGAAGCGGCGCATCGCCCTCGTCGACGCGCGCATAGTCGTAGGTCTTGGCGACCACCGACGACAGGAACGACAGCGTCGCCCCCGGCCGGTCGATGACGGCGATGGGGAAGGTCATGACGATCTGCCGCCAGCGCTGCCAGCGGTGGAAATCGCGCAGATTGTCCGCCCCCATGATCCAGACGAAGTCGACACCGGGATTGCGCGCCTTGATCAGCGCCAGCGTGTCGGCGGTGTAGCGCACATTATGGCTTGCCTCGAAGGCGGTCACCTTGATGCGCGGGTCTCTGGCGATCTGCTCCGACAGCTCAATGCGTTTGGCGAGCGGCGCAAGTTCGCGCGTGCTCTTGAGCGGATTGCCGGGCGTGACCATCCACCAAAGCTGATCAAGCTGCAGGCGGCGCATGGCGATCTCGGCGACAAGTCCATGACCCGCATGCGGCGGATTGAACGAACCGCCGAACAGCCCGACCTGCATGCCCTTCATCGCATGCGGCATGCGGAGATATTGCACGGCGACACCCTCCCCCTTGTGGGGTGGGTCGATCCGCGCAGCGGAGCGGGGTGGGGGTGCCTCAGATGTCAGTTTTCTACCCCCACCCGGCTCGCAAAGCTCGCCACCCTCCCCACAAGGGGGCGGGTAATCCTTCGCTACGGCCGCACCTGCCCGGAACCCCGCACGCGGTACTTGAACGATGTCAGCTGCTCGACGCCGACCGGCCCGCGCGCATGCATCTTGCCGGTGGCGATGCCGATCTCGGCACCCATGCCGAACTCGCCGCCATCGGCGAACTGCGTCGAGGCGTTGTGCAGAAGAATCGCCGAGTCGATCTCGTTGAAGAAGCGTTCGACCGCCTTGGCGTCCTCGGCGACGATCGCCTCGGTGTGGTGCGAGGAAAACGTCTCGATATGCTCGATAGCGCCCGAGACCCCATCGACCAGCCTCACCGAGATGATGGCATCGAGATACTCGGTCACCCAGTCGGCGTCGGTCGCGGGCTTGGCGTCGGCAAAGGCGGCCAGAACCTCTTCGTCGGCGTGGACCTCGCAGCCCGCCTTGCGCAGCGCTTCCAGTACCGGCACCAGATGGGTGGATGCAACGGCGCGATCGACCAGCAGCGTCTCGGCGGCACCGCAGATGCCGGTGCGCCGCATCTTGGCGTTGACGGCGATCGAAACCGCCATGTCGAGCCTGGCCGACTTGTCGATGTAGAGATGGCAGATGCCTTCGAGATGGGCGAAAACCGGCACGCGCGCCTCGGTCTGCACGCGCTCGACCAGGCTGCGGCCGCCGCGCGGGATGATGACGTCGAGATTGCCCGACAGACCCTTCAGCATCTCGCCCACCGCAGCGCGGTCGGCCACCGGCACCAGTTGGATCGCGTCCTCGGGCAGCTTCGCCGCTCTTAGGCCCTCGACCAGGCAGGCGTGGATTGCCAGCGACGAGTTGAGCGAGTCCGAGCCGCCGCGCAGGATCACCGGGTTGCCGGCCTTGAGGCACAGCGCGCCGGCATCCGCCGTCACATTGGGGCGGCTTTCGTAGATCACGCCGATCACGCCGAGCGGCGTGCGCACCCGCTCGATATGCAGGCCGTTGGGGCGGTCCCATTCGGCGATGACTTCGCCGACCGGATCCCGGAGATCGGCGATCGCCCGGATGCCGTCGGCCATGTCGCGGATACGGCCAGGTGTCAGCTTCAGCCGGTCCATGAACGAACCGCTCAAGCCGGCTTGCTCGCCATTGTTCACGTCGATGGCGTTGGCGTCGAGGATGTCGTCCTGACGGCGCAAAATCGCATCGGCCATGCCGATCAGGGCAGCATGCTTGCGCTCTGCGTTGGCAACAGCGAGTGGACGGGCCGCAGCGCGTGCCTTGCGGCCGATCTCGGCCATCAGTCGCGTCGTGTCGTCGCTCTCGTGCGCCTTCAGCATGTCCTACCCTTCCGCCTGCATCGCAACCGCGTCCGCATGGCTGACCACGAGGTCGTCGCGATGGATCATCGCCGATCGCGCCTCGTAGCCGAGCACGGTCTCGATTTCCGTCGTCTTCAGCCCAGCGATCCTTACGGCATCCGCAGCGTCATAGGCAACCAGTCCGCGTGCGATCTCGCGGCCCTCGGGCGACAGGATCGCAACCGTATCGCCGCGCGAAAAATTGCCGCTGACCAGCCTTACGCCCGCCGGCAGCAGCGATTTTCCCGACATCAAAGCGCCCACGGCACCGGCGTCGACGGTCAGCCGTCCGGCCGGTTCGAGCTGCCCGGCGATCCAGGTCTTGTAGCCCTTGACCGGGTTGCCGCTCGGCCGAAACAAGGTGGCGCGCTCGCCGCGCTCGATGGCCATCAGCGGCGAGAGCCTGGTGCCCGCGGTGATGATCATCGCCGTGCCTGCCGCGGTCGCGATCTTGCCGGCGTCGATCTTGGTGCGCATGCCGCCGCGCGACAGCTCGGAGGCAGCGCCTCCGGCCATCGCCTCGATGTCTGATGTGATGCGGTCGACGACGGGGATGAATTTTGCCTCGGGGTCGAGCGCCGGCGGGGCGGTGTAGAGCCCGTCGATGTCGGAAAGCAGCACCAGAAGGTCGGCCCCCATCATCGTCGCCATGCGGGCGGCGAGCCGGTCATTGTCGCCGTAGCGGATCTCGCTCGTCGCCACCGTGTCGTTTTCGTTGATGACCGGAACCGCGTTCATCTTGAGCAGGGTCGAGATGGTGGCGCGTGCATTGAGGTAGCGCCGGCGCTCCTCGGTGTCGCCGAGCGTCACCAGGATCTGCCCTGACTTGAGCCCGTTTCGGCCAAGAGCGTCGGCCCACGCGCCGGCCAGTTCGATCTGGCCGACGGCCGCCGCCGCCTGGCTTTCCTCAAGCTTCAGCGCCCGCTTGCCAAGGCCCAAAATGGTGCGGCCAAGCGCGATCGCGCCCGACGAGACGACCATCACGTCGGCGCCCGCCTGCGCCAGGCTAGCGATGTCGTCGGCCATCGATGCGAGCCATTCACGTTTCAGGCCCGAGGAGCGATCGACCAGCAGTGCCGAGCCGATCTTGACGGTAATCCGCTTGTAGGTCGTGAGCGAGGGGATCGTCATTTGGGCAGCCTATTTCGTCCAGCGCGCGTCGGCGGGTGCAACATCGCCGCTGAGCTGTCGCGCTTCTTCGACCACACTCATCAGGGCCCGCAGCGTCTCCTCGACACCCTCGCGCGTGACCGCTGAAAGCATGATCGGCGCGCGTCCCGCAGCGCGCTTCAGCGAGGCGGCCTTCTTCTTGCGCTCGTCGGCATCGAGCGTGTCGACCTGGGAGAGTGCGACGATCTCAATCTTGTCGGCCAGCCCGTGTCCATAGGCTTCGAGTTCGCCACGCACGACCTTGTAGACCTTGCCAGGATTTTCTTCCTGCGCCGAAACGAGATGCAGAAGCACGCGGGTGCGCTCGACATGGCCGAGGAAGCGGTCGCCGATGCCGACGCCCTCATGCGCCCCCTCGATCAGGCCGGGAATGTCGGCAATGACGAATTCGCGCGCATCGATGCGGGCGACGCCGAGGCCCGGATGCAGCGTCGTGAAGGGATAGTCGGCGATCTTCGGCTTGGCCGCCGTGACGGAGGCGAGGAAGGTCGACTTGCCGGCATTGGGCAGGCCGACCAGGCCGGCGTCGGCGATCAGCTTGAGCCTGAGCCAAATCCACATTTCCTGGCCTTCCAGGCCGGGATTGGCGCGGCGCGGCGCCTGGTTGGTCGAGGTCTTGAAGTGCTGGTTGCCGAAGCCGCCATTGCCGCCCTTGGCCAGAAGGTAGCGCTGGCCGACCTGGGTCAGGTCGCAGATCAGCGTCTCGTTGTCTTCTTCGTAGACCTGCGTTCCGACCGGCACCTTCAGCACGATGTCGGCGCCCTTGGCGCCGGTCATGTTGCGGCCCATGCCATGCACGCCGGTCTGCGCCTTGAAATGCTGCTGGTAGCGATAGTCGATCAGTGTGTTGAGCCCGTCGACGACCTCCAGCCAGACGTCGCCGCCACGGCCGCCGTCGCCGCCGTCCGGCCCACCGAATTCGATGAACTTTTCGCGCCGGAACGACACCGCGCCCGCGCCGCCGTTGCCGGAACGGATGTATACCTTGGCCTGGTCGAGAAATTTCATCGGACTGTTCGTCTCTTGCTGTTATTTGGTTGTTTCAGCGAACCTGCCATAGCGCAAGGCGCGGCGAAGGGCGAGTGCGGATTGGAAAATGCCCGCAGGAGGGGAGATTTCGACGATGAAGCTGGTCACCTACAATACCCAGTATGGCGTCGGCCGCGACGGCCGCTACGACCTCGCCCGCATCGCCGCCGCCGTGGATGGCGCCGATATCATCGCGCTGCAGGAAGTGACCCGCAATTTCATGCGCAACAATGGCGCCGACATGGTTGCCGGGCTTGCCGAATTGCTGCCCGATCATTTCCACGTCTTCGGTGCGGCCATGGATGTCGACTTCGGCATGGTCGGTGACGACGGCAAGCCGGCCAACAAGCGGCTTCAGCTTGGCAACATGGTGCTGTCGCGCTGGCCGATCGTATCGTCGCGCAACCTGCTTTTGCCGCGCAGCCTGCGCCTCAACCGCGGCAATCTGCAGCGCGCCGCGCTCGAAGCGCTGGTCATGGCGCCTACAGGTCCTTTGCGCGTCTATTCGGTGCATCTCGATCACGTCAATCTCGAAGAGAGGATGGCGCAGATCCGCCACCTCAAGGAGCGAGTCTACGCCTATCCGATGGAAGGCGGCGCCATATCGGGCGCTATCGAATACGGCTTCCCCGAGCTCCCCTGCCCGGAAGAATTCGTATTGCTGGGCGACTTCAACATGGTGCCCGGCTCGCCCGAACATCATGCGATGATCGGCGCTCCCGACCCTGTCGAAGGTGCGCAGATCGTCGCCCACCACCCTGTCGACGCCTTTCGGCTTGCGGGTGGCATTCCGGATGGGTCGGCCACCTGGACCGACGCGACCCGTCCCGAAAATACCCGCCTCATCGACTATGCCTTCGTCCAGGCCAACCTTGCAGCCAAGGTCAAATCCATCCGCATCGACACCGAGGCGAGCGGCTCCGACCACCAGCCGGTCTGGCTCGAGCTGGCCTGAGCGGGCTCAGCTGCGCGCCCACGACCTCAGGCTTGCCCAGGTCTTGCGGTCGAGCCGGTAGCGCTCGACCGGCACCTGGCCGGCGACGATCGAGTTCAGCATGCCCTGGCCGGCATACTGGAAACCGCACTTGTGAATGACCCGGCGTGACGCCGGGTTGATGACCCGGCACGAGACGTTGAGCACGTTGACGTCGGTCGCGCGGAAGGCGAGGTCGACCAGCGCGTGCGCGGCCTCCGTCGCGTAGCCGCACTTCCAGTAAGGTTCGCCGATCCAGTAGCCGAGTTCGAGGCCGCGATCGGTGAAGTTGAGGCCAGCAGAACCGACGAAGGCGCCGCTGTCGGCAAGGGTGATCGCATAGACCGCACCGCCGCGCTGGCCTCGCGCCATGTACAGGAATGCACGCGCCTCGGCCTCGCCGTAGGGATGCGGCATGCGCGACAGCATTTCGGCGATATGCCTGTTGTCGGCCAGCTGCACCAGCTCGGGAATATCGTCTTCGTGCGGCGGCCGCAGCACCAGCCGCTCGGTCAGTAATATCGGGCAGTCGATCGACAATCTTTCGTCTTCGACGTCGTCCTTTTCGGCAACCATGTCAAAAATCCTCCAGGAAAAATGAAAAAGGGGAGATGGAAACCCATCTCCCCTGATCCTTTTCCTGGCTTGGCCAGACACCGGTTCCCGAGATGGGGCGCCGGTGTTGTAGTGCGGAATCGGCTACTCCGCGGCCTTGAGCATCGGGTTTACCGACACGTAGGTTCGGCCATTGGCTTTTTTGGCGAACGAAACGGCGCCAGCCTCGAGTGCAAAAAGCGTATGGTCCTTGCCCATGCCGACATTGACGCCGGGATGCCAGGTGGTGCCACGTTGACGAATGATGATGTTGCCGGGAATCACTGCTTCCCCGCCGAACTTCTTCACGCCAAGGCGCTTCGACTCTGAATCGCGACCGTTGCGCGACGAACCGCCAGCTTTTTTATGTGCCATGGATGTTCTCCTTCAGTCGCTCTGATTACTCTGATTCCGCGACGGCTGCAGCCTTTTTCGGCGCTGCCTTCTTCGCGGGCTTCTCTGCAGCTGCATCAGCTGCGGCTTCGGTCTTGGCTGCCGCCTTCTTCGAAGGCTTGGCACCGCCCGTCAGGATCTCGGAGATCCGCACCGTGGTGAGGTGCTGACGATGGCCGCGCTTGCGACGCGAATTCTGGCGGCGACGCTTCTTGAACGCGATGACGGTCTTGGAGCGGCCCTGCTCGACCACTTCGGCCGTGACCACGGCGCCGGCCACGAAGGGCGCACCGATCTCTGCCTGGTCGCCCTCGCCAACGGCGAGCACTTCGACGAATTCAACGGTGTCGCCGGCAACGCCGTCGAGCTTCTCGATCTTGATCACATCATTGGCGGCGACGCGGTACTGCTTGCCGCCCGTTTTGATGACTGCGAACATTTTATGCCTTTCGCTGTTCGGTCGGCCTTGTTGAACCGCTTGAGCGGTCCGGGCCGTCTTTTTGTCAGTCGTTACGGGTTCATGAGCAAGCGGCGCAAAGAATCCTCCACGCCGAATGCAGGCGTCCCGTAACCGAAGGTTGTCAGCGAGTCAAGGCTGGCGCCCGAAATGCGCGGCGCGACCGCGCGCAGTGATTGCCGCCGCAAAGCCCCGATCGGCGGTTCCCAAAAGATGCTGCACAAATCGCGATATTGGGCCTTGTAACATCGCCGCTCTCCCGCTATCTAGTCGCCGCGTCGGCAACGACGGACCACGACCGCGGAGAGGTGGCAGAGTGGTCGAATGCACCGCACTCGAAATGCGGCATGGGTGCAAGCCCATCGGGGGTTCGAATCCCTCCCTCTCCGCCATTGTCAACCAAAAAATCCATTAATTTCAAAGCGCTTGAAGGCAATCGGTTGTCAGGCTGCTAATCGACCGGCTAACCGTGTCGGCCCTCTTACGGCGGCATTGGCGACTGCATCATCACTTGCGAATGCAGTTCCCATTATGCGTCGAGGACGCGCAGGCGAAGGGCTATCGCTAGCCAAGCAGCGCAGACCATTCCTCGGGGTGATCAATGCGATCTCCGTTCACGGCGGTCATCACCCTGATTTCCGCCCACCGTGAGGACCGTAGCAGCGTCTCACCGGCAACAATGCGTCGGGTTTCATCGTCCGCAGCCGGAAAGCTGTCCGGCCACAGAATTGAGAAAAGAACTGTTTCTATCCATTTCATTGCCCGTAAGCGGTCATCTCCGATAAAAAACTTTCCGACTGTTTCGGAGGACGCGTCATTCCCCGCGCGTTGAAAGCTGTTCGCCATGGTCAACCGCCATAGCGAATGACCGCTGATCATCAGCCGTCCGCTACCGGCATCGTTGAATGGTTCGACAATTAAGCCGCCATCGAATGTTAGCCGCTGATAATTCGCGCCGAGCAGCAAAGCCTCTGCCCAATTCGCTTCCCTCTCTGTGCTGACGTATAGCTTCTTGCTGCAGTAGTCTTGCAACATCCCGTCAGCAAAGAAAAAGACGACAGGCTCAGGAATTTCGATTGTAAAAATTTTAACCGGAATTTTCATCGTCGTCCATCCGTCCCGAATATCTTCATTCGGATATAAAAATTCAATTTCGGACGTTCAATTTCGTCGTCTACCCACATTTGGTAGTAGTTACCCGGTGTCGTTTCGTTTTGCATGTATTGTTCGTGACATAGCCGACGATACCGCCCAAAAGCCTCACGCTCATACGGTGACAGTTCCGCAATTCGTGCGCCGATGCTGTCACGCGGGCGTGCCAAGGCGAACAAAGACGCCAGCTTTCGTTTTTCAGCGTTTAGCGCCATCGGTGCCGATTGCCTCTAGCTCGATTAATTTTGCCCGCAACTGTTCAAGGTCTTCAATTTCGCGCAGGCTCTTAATTGTCGCCGCTATATCGCGCGCCTCATCGGGCGACAGTTCCCCGCTTGCGAGCATTTCGGCGACCGTAGCGGGGCTAGTGTCTGGAAGCTCCACAGTGCGTTGCTTGGCTACTAGCCGGTCAAGGACGTAGGTTATTGCGCGCATATCTCCGCTCAAAACGAGCTTTTGCAATTCAGCAATTGCAATTCCGCGCATCGCTTGAAGTTGCAACATTGTTTCTCGCGGAACCAGATTGCGTGAGCCCGGCTTGCGGCCACCCTGTCCGGGTAGGAAATGGCCTTTCTCGTTCCTTTGCGGAGCGCCGCTAGAGATAGGGAATTCTGGCGCATTCATAGCCAGTTCACCGTTGTTCCATTGTCTGCGAAGAACCGGGCAACATCGCCCGTCCGCATTTGCCATCGACCACCAATTCGTTCAGCGCGCGCGAGGCCGTAGCGCTGCCGGTACAAATTCAGCAATTGCCGACTCCATCCGGTGAGCCGCAGCAAATCGCCAGTTGAAATTGCCGTTGCTGATGCCGGGAGCCAAATGCTTCCCGGCAATTTTTGCGGCCCGACAGGTTGCGCCGTGCTCATTCCGCCGCAACCCGATCGAGCAGCGATGCCGCATCCTGCCCAGACAACGCGGCACAAAAGCCGAGCGCGCCGGCCAGGGCGCGCCCACCGTCCTCGATAGCCTCAAGATCACAATCCATCGCCGCGATTTCGCGTTCGACGGTAGCGCGCACCGCATCACGATTTATGCCGGTCGCTAGAGGCTGGTCGAGCGTCGGACGCAGCCCGTGTCCTGCACCTGTCATAGCTGCAATTTTCGAACCGATGTGCTGACGCTCGACATGCTTGATAATGCGCGGGTCCATCGGGATCCACTTTTCTGCCAACCTAGTCGTTTGCAGGGAGTCCGAGACGCCCCCATTGGTCGCGCGGGATCGTCGCGCCGACGCGGAAGGACAGCGACAGGATCGTGGTGGCGTCGGCGTCGACCTCGCAGCGGTAGCTCAGGGCATGCCATGCGGTCCGTGTGCGGAAGGCAGCCTCCGGAACGTCGAGGACATTGCCGCGTTTCAGCGGCACGAGCGGCACCAGGTCGGGGGAATAGGAAGCCTGTAGCAACTGCTGCTGCAACGCGCTGGCGCAGAGTTGGGCGGCCCGCTTGTCGCGTGGCACGACGGCCATCGCGGTCGTGGACAAGGCATCGCCGCCTTGGGATTGGGGCCGTCGGACCCCAGGCAATCCCGAATAGGGCTGCGATGCGGCAATGTCCGCATTCTCCGGACTTGGCGCCCTGCTCCCGCCTCCGGGCTTAGGAACCTCCGAACGGCTCGGCTTCGGCGCGGCCGCGGGCCTGGGCTCGGGCACCTTGGCTAGGGCGGGAAGCGCCAGCTCGCCATCGCTGCCCGGAGCTGCTGATGTCTGCTGGTCGGCACCTTCAGCGAGGCCCTCTTGCTTGTCCTTGTCCTGCTTGCCCGCGTCCTGGGTCGCGGTTGCCTCGTTCGCCGCATTGTGGGCGGGTTGGGCATCCTTGGCCACGTCCACCTGCTTTTCGGCGTCTGCGGTTGCATCCAGCCGCTCCTCGGCAGGCGGCTTCGAACCGTCACCCGTCGCCGGCGAAGGCGTCTGGGCGCCTCCCTCCTCAGGGGATTTGCCGGAGCCGGCATCCTTGTCGGCGAAGCGGAAAACCGGCTTCAAAACCTCGATCTGGGCCGGCTTGGACGGCTCAGTTTCCGCCACAGGCGGCTGCTTCGGCTCCTCGGGCTTCTCTGTAGCCCACCAGCGCCGCGATGAGCAGCCCATGCAGGATCAGCGATGCGGGCAAGGCCCACAGCGAGTCCCGACGCCGGTTGCTTGTCTCCTCCGCCATGCCGACCGATGTGGAGCGAAATATTGGCAGCATCAAGTGCTATCGCGCAAAATAGCCGACGGAGGTCCTGGACAGTGAAGCTAATGCGTTAGGAGCATAAAGGGGCCGGAAGCGGACTGGCGGCTTCCCGTCGATAGAATGCGCAAGCAGACGGTACGAAGACCTCGTTCGCTAGACTAGAACAACAATGTGGCAGGTACAATTTGGGGCTCGCCTTTCACCGGTTGGCGCGATCCACCGCGGCGAAAGCGTCCGTTCGGGAAAGGGAAACGGTGTTTGCGGCGGTCAGCCGTTCCGGTGCAGCCAGGTGACCGCAACGCCGGCTGAACGGGTGTGAGGGTGAGATTTTACCAGCGACGGTAAGGCTCACACGCGATGCCGTCACTATCAGCATCTCGGCGATGACGCCAGGTGGCGGACAGCGTCCTCAATGGAGTTAATACGAACGGCTTGCAGGGGCTCTATACTCGTCCCCACAGGCAGATGCCCGCCCCTTTCCAGCCAGTCGCGGACGTCGAAGCGAGGCATGCCGCGCTGCTGCCGGCGAATACGGCCGAACCGTCAGTTCCGAGCATGCCTTCAATCCCGTACTGCCCCGGGGTGAGCTGCGACCACTATTCCACGGAGGAGTGCCGGGCAGCCGCAAAGGCTGCCCGGTATGGGTTCTCATCACTGGGCAACACTTGCCGGGGCACCTTCTCCGTGCTCGACCTTGCGGTGTTGCCACCAGTCACCGAGCAGCAGCAGGATAGGAGCGGCAATGAAGATCGACGACGTGGTCGCGATGATGACGCCCACCACCATCGGAAAGGCGAAATTCTCGACGGCGCTGCCGCCCCAGATCGCCATTGGCAACATCGAGAGCAGGATCGCCGCCGAGGTATAGATGCAGCGCGCAAACACCTGGTTGATGCTCATGTCGATCAGCTCGCGAAGCGGCATCTTCTTGTACAGGCGCAAATTCTCGCGCATGCGGTCATAGACTACGACCTTGTCGTTTACCGAGTAGCCGATGATCGTCAGCAGGGCTGCGATGGCCGTCAGGTTGAAGTCGAGCCCGAACAGCGCAAAGACGCCGACCATCTTGGTGGTGTCGAGCACAAGCGTGGCGATGGCGCCGATCGCGAAGTTCCACTCGAAACGCCACCAGATGTAGACCAGCATGGCAAGCGCGGCGAGGACCACCGCAAAGACGCCGGAGCGCGCCAGTTCGCCACTGACCTTGGGACCGACGACCTCGGTGCGATCGAATTTCACGCCGGGATCGAGCTTCTGCACCGCTTCCTTGACGGTGTTGACCGCCGCGGTTTGTTCGGCTTCGCCACCGTCCTGCCGCTGCACACGGATCAGCACGTTGCTGTCGCCTCCGATTTGCTGAAGCGCAACCTCGCCGATACCGAGCCCACCGAGCGTGCCGCGCAGCTGCGCCAGATCGGCTGGCTGCGAAGTGGTGATCTCGACCTGGATGCCGCCCTTGAAGTCGATGCCATAGTTGAGGCCCGGCTTGAAGAACAGGCCGATCGAGGCGAGCGACAGCAGGATAGACATGCCGATGCCGAGGTAGCGGGCCTTCATGAAGGAGATCGATGTCTTCTCCGGGAAGAACTGGACAAGCGGTTCGATCCTGATGGTCTTCAGCCGCCGGCGGCGCACAACCTCGGTCATCAGGATGCGCACGACCGCAACCGCGGTGAACATCGACAGGCAGGTGCCGAGGAACATAGTGATGGCAAAGCCGCGCACTGGACCCGAGCCGAACATGAACAGAAGGCTGGTGGCGATGAGCGAGGTGACGTTGGCATCGACAATGGTCGAATAGGCCCGTTTGAAGCCGTTATCCAGGGCCGCAAACGCACTCAGCCCCTTCTTCGACTCCTCCCTGATCCGCTCGTTGATCAGGATGTTTGCGTCGACGCCGAATCCGATACCAAGGATGATCCCGGCAATGCCCGGCAGCGTCAGCGTTCCGCCGATCAGGGTCAGGACGCCGAAGGTCAGGATGAGGTGCAGGAGCAGCGCGAAATTGGCGATCATGCCCCACATGCCGTAGAGCGCCACCATGAACAGGACGACCGCCAGGAAGCCGGCGATGCCGGTATAGATGCCCATCTTGATCACGTCGCCACCGAGATCCGGGCCGACGGTGCGCTCTTCGATGACGGTCAGCGGTGCCGGCAGCGCGCCGGCGCGCAGGAGCGCTGAAAGGGTTGCCGTCTCCTCGACGCTGAAATTGCCACTGATCTGGCCCGACCCGCCGGTGATCGGCTCGCGTATGACGGGTGCCGACAGCACCTTGCCGTCGAGCACGATGGCGAAGGGCTTGCCGACATTGGCAGCGGTGATCTCGGCGAACTGGCGCGCCCCGACGCTGTCGAAGCGGAAGGAAACCAGCGGCTCCTGAGTGCGCGGATCGAAGTTGGCGCGCGCATCGGTGAGGCGCGCGCCATCCAGCGCGACGCGGTCCTCGATCGGGTATTGCCCGCCCGTCTTGGCGTCGGGCAGCATGGTGACGCCGCGTGGCAGCGGTTCGCCATTGGCGACGTTGGCGACCATGTGGAAAGTCATCTTGGCCGTACTGCCCAACAACTGACGCAGGCGCGTCGGGTCCTGGAGGCCCGGAAGCTGCACCAGCATGCGATCGCTGCCGACGCGCTGGATCGTCGGTTCGGCAACGCCGACCTGATCGACGCGCTGTCGAACGATCTCGAGACTCTGCTGAAGCGCTGCGTCGAGCTTGTCGCGCATACCAGCTTCGGTGAGTCCGACCTTGATCTGATTGTCGAGCTGGTTGACCTCGATGTCGGGCATGCCGGTGCCAAGGCCTAGCCCACTGACCGGGACAGCCAGAGCCTTCAGGGTCGACAGCGCCTTGGCGCGCTGCGCTTCGTCGTCGATGTTGACCACGATAGCGTCGTCGACGAGGCGCGCCGTTTGCGCGTTGATGCGTTCCTTGCGCAGGGTGCCGCGCACGTCGTCCAGCAAAGAGCGCAGACGATCAGCCTTCAGCGATTTCGCATCCACTTCAAGAACCAGATGCGATCCGCCCTGGAGATCGAGGCCAAGCGTGACCTGTTTTTTGGGAAACCAGTCCGGCAGCGCTGCCAGTTGCTGGTGCGTAAGGATATTTGGTAGCGCGGCAATGATGCCGGCCAAAATGATGATGGTGTAAGTCACCACCACCCATCGGGACGTTCGCATATTTCTGATCCTATGATAGCCAAGCCCAGGCGTCAGGGCGCTGGAGCGAAGGCCGATATTTCAAAGCTGCGGCCGGGGCCGCAGCGGTCAGGAAAGATCAGATGATGCAGGGGGCGCGCGGGCACCATAGTCATGGGGCGCTTCAGGGCTGACCGCCCGGAGGCTGAAGGCGGGACACTGCACAGCGCAATAGGTCTCTGCGAACCCAACGCCGGTGGGAACCAATGCGCCCTTTGGCTTGCCGTCATCATGCGTCGGCACTGCCTTGAAAGTCCCCGAGTCTGCGACAACGAACGGACGTCTCGGGAGGTCGGGGGCGGTATGGCGGTCCACGCTGTCCACGGAAGCCCTGGACTGCGATGACGTCCAAGGCATCCCACTGGCCAAGGGACCAAATAGGATCGCGATCGATGCGACACAAAAAAGCAGAATGACCGACAGAATGCCGGTCGTGCGCCTTTGATGTCCCTCGATCTCGTGCATGGCCTGCTTTGGTTGCGACATGGGTCTGCCGGACGGCAGTGGAACACACCTTAACCTTCCTTACGGCAGTTGCGTGGCTTCTCCAAGCGAACTGTCCTTGTTGGCCGGATCGTTGTCGCCAGCGCCAACGCAGCGACGGGTGCGGCTGGGTCTTCAAACGAACAGGCCCGCCGCCTCGGTTGAGACGACGGGCTGACGCTTCAGTCGTCCCATCCCCTTCGGCACCATGCAGGTTCGGCGATCATGATTGCTCCTTTCGTGACCGGGGAACCGCCAGCAGCGCAATCATCGTCTGATGCTGGCCACGGCAACCGAGGCGCTGTAGAATGTCGCGCGCTATCCCTTTGGCCTTCTCTTTATTGCATCCGTGCGTCTTGCGGGCGCAACGGCTAGGTTATGGGAGGGATGCTACATGTCAGTTTACAAGTGCGAGCCGTTTGATCGGCGCGACTTCCTGTGCTGTGGTGGCGCTGCCCTGTTCAGCGCCGTGGTGACGGCGTTGATCGGTAGCTCAAAACCCGCCTCGGCTATTGCTATCTCAGGTGCTGTTCCCGAGATCGACCGCCTCACGGTAAGCGTGGTCGTCGACAACTATCAATTCGCGGTCACACCCAGCCGTACTGTCGCGAATGTCGACATACGGCATTTCGGTTGGGGTATCGCTGATGGCAGGCCGCCCGGCAAGACGCTGGTAAGCGAGTTCGGCCTCTCGATGCATGCCATGTCGCAACACGGTGACGAGACGCGAAATGTCTTGGTCGATTTTGGCTTCACGCCAGACGCCTTGCTCAACAACTCCGGCCTTATGGGCATCAATTCGTCGGAGCTTGATGCTCTCGTGTTGAGCCACGGTCACTACGATCATTTCGGTGGCCTCGCCGGTTTCCTGGAACAAAACAAAGGCCGGTTGAAAGATGGGCTGCCCATTTACATCGGCGGCGAGGAGGCATTTTGCTCGCGCGAGTGGACGGCACCGCCAGTCCATGGCGATTTTGGCGCATTGGACCGTAGTGCGTTGGAAGAGGCTGCCCTGACGGTAAGGTTTGCGAAGGAACCTTCGCTTGTTGCGGATCATGCTTTCACGACCGGGCAAATTGGCCAAATGAGCTTCGAAAAGCTGCTGTCACCCACATCGATGAGGATCGGCGTGGAACGCGGCATGGGCTGCTACGCTGAAAAGCTTGCCGAGGACGAACGGACGAAATCGGTTATCCCCGACCAGTTTCGGCATGAAATTGCCACCGTGTTCAATCTGAAGGGGCGCGGCCTGATCATTTTGACGTCATGCAGTCACCGAGGTGTGATCAACACCATCAAGCAGGCTCAGTTGGCGTCGGGCATCAGCAAGGTTCATGCTGTCATCGGCGGATTCCACCTTGCTCCCTACAAGGAGGAATATGTTCGGGAAACAATCGCCACGCTCAAGGACATCGATGTCGATTACATCATTCCTCTGCATTGCTCGGGCGAACCGTTTTTTGAGATTGCGAAAGGCGAGATACCCAACAAGCTGCTGCGCTCCTATACCGGGACACGCTTCGCATTCGGCTAAGACGCAATGATTGACTGCCCTCCAAAGCTGGAGCCTCTTCGGCCTTTTGGCAACAAGATGGCCAAGACAATTATTGCTCTGCCTTTGGCTGTGTTTACCCTCGCCGCATCAGCCAATGTCGGAGAGAAAGTTTTTCTCGCATCCCTTTCAGGCAATTGGCATGGATCAGGTCAGATAAGACTAAAACCGGATGCGATGCCGCTTCCCGTCTCCTGCAGCCTAAATTCTCATGCAAAAGGCGCTGCCATCAGTCTAGCGGGCACCTGCCAGGCAAAAATCATCTTGTCTCGGCGCATCGGAGTCGATTTGCATGCCAACGGAGCGCGCTACACCGGCTCATATGTTGGCTCGATCCGCGGTGCTGCTCGCTTGGATGGTACCCGTTCGGGAAACACCCTCAACCTTCAAATTAGATGGCCAGACAGAGGCTCCGGTGCGCGTGTTGCAAGAATGCAGGTGGCGAGCACAGGACCAGGGCATATGCGCATTGTCACAATTGAACGACTGCCAAAGACCGGGATGCCGGTTGTGACGGCGAAAATTGAATTCAGCCGAAACTAGATTTTGTGCACGCAGTTGAAAGGTCAAGACCGCGCGCTGGCTTCCCGCAAGGGAAAAACAGTAAGCTGCTTCGCAGGGACGAGTTCACCAAACGACAAAAGCCCCGCCTTTCGGCAGGTGGGCAGACAAGCAAGCTTGGTCGTGTGTAGCGGCCGCACATGAGGCCGCCGCTGGCGCTTTAAGCGCAACTTTGGTCAAGCGGTTGTTCGCTTCACACCGCGGAGCGCGTCGACCGAAAGCGCGCCTGGGCCGTAAATGGCAAGCAGTAGAAAGCCGCCGGCTATGGCAAGGTTTTTCTCGAAATTTATCAACTGCATCGTGTCGGCCCAGTTCATGTGCGCTATCAGCGCGCTTGCAATCGAAAACAGCGCCAGTACCCAGGCGGCGGTCCGGGTTTGGAAGCCGACGAGAATGGCAAGCCCGCCGAACAACTCAATCAGACCCGCGCCCACGGCCACAAGCGTGGTTGCAGGCAGGTGGAACATGGCGAAGTAGGCGGCGGTGCCGGAAATATCGGTCAGCTTGCCAAACCCAGACAGGATGAAGATGGCCGACAACAAAATGCGGCCGACAAGTACGATCACGCTGTTCATGGGAGCCTCCTAGCTACTCGACAGATAGGTCCGAACCAGCGTGGACCACGCGTCATTCAGCCGGCGGTTCCACCGGCTGAGAGTATACAGAGGATCGAGCTTGGAGGTAAGTTGCGGCGACTATGGCGCGCCTTTTATCGCTAGAGCAATTTCGCTGAACTCGGAGTCGGATTTGGGATTCCTGCGATAGGCTGTATCTGATTCATTGAACCTCGTGATTTGCGGGGAGAGTGACGATGACACGCAGCCTGAGCGCGGACTTTCGCGGGCGAGTGATTGTGGCAGCCGAGGAAGGGCTGTCGACGCGGGAGGCGGCACGGCGTTTCCGGGTCGGGATCTCAACGGCGGGCAACTGGTATCGCCGCTATCGCCAGACGGGCGAGAAGACGGCCCGCAAGCAGGGCCAGCCGTCACGTTCGAAGCTCGATCCGCATGAGGTGTTCATTCTTGGCCTGATCGAGGCGACGCCGGATACCACCCTTGCCGAGATTGCCGAACGACTGGCCGGCGAGCACGGCGTGCGGGTGGTTCCGTCGACGGTCTGGGTGTTCCTCGATAGGCGCGGCGTCACGTTCAAAAAAAGACGGCGCATGCCTCAGAGCAGCAACGTCCCGACATTCTGCGTGGCCGCAGAGCCTGGTTCGAGGGCCAACTCGATCTCGACCCCGAGACGTTGACCTTCATCGACGAGACCGCCGCGTCCACGAAGATGGCGCGGCTGCGCGGGCGGGCCAGACGCGGCGAGCGATGCCGAGCGGCTGTCCCTCATGGGCATTGGAAGACCACCACCTTCACCGCCGGGCTGCGACTGAACGGTCTCGCCGCGCCGATGCTTCTCGATGGTCCGATGAACGGCAATACCTTCCTGGCCTATGCCGAGCAGATCCTTGCGCCAGAGCTTCGGCCCGGCGATGTCGCGGTCATGGACAATCTGCCGGCACACAAGATCAGCGGCGTGCGCGAGGCGATCGAGAAGGCAGGCGCGCGACTCCTCTTCCTGCCGCCCTATTCACCAGACTTCAACCCAATCGAGATGGCGTTCTCCAAACTCAAGGCCCTGCTCAGAAAGGCCGCAGCCCGCACTGAAATCGAACTTTGGCAGTAATTCCGCGACAATCTCTGGCACGTCCCGGTATGGCAGTGCTGCAAAATGCGACGAAGCAGCTTTGTTCTTTGCGAGCCAATGTTCCAGCCCATCTTTCCAGATAGCAGGATTTGTGTGACCAGCCCAAAGCGCCCGAATATCACGGTCCGCGCTACCGACGCCTTTCGATTTTGCCGCGCTGATTATCTTCTCAATACGCATTCGGACGCGGCTTGCCGTTTCCGGCACGGCCTCCCACAACGGCGCAGCCTTTCCACTGTTCCGCTTCCTATGCGGCTGCTGCAACACGCGCAGCACGTCATCTATTCCGATTTCAGACGGTTTCTTAGAGCCTATATGCGGATACACGAAGTCCGTCAGCGTGCTTTCCCACTGATCCGCATGTTTCTCGTTTTTCCATCCGGCACGTTGCGTCGAGATGTAGGCTTCCGCCACTGAGCGGAATGTCTCACCTGAAGTCGTCGGGACGCTGCCATTGGTTTGGCGTTGCGCGAGCGGATCGATGCCGTCTTTCACCTGATTGCGCAATTCAATGGCGCGCAGTTCCAGCTTTTTGAATTCCGCATCGCTGATCGTGTCCCGAAAGGGTTGCAGCGTCATCACGCGGCGTTTGCCGCCGAATGTGAAGCGGAAGACCCATTCGGCCCGCCCATTTTTCGCCAGGGCGAAGCAAAGCCCGCTGCCGTGGTTCCAAAGATTGGCCTGTCCAGCCTTGATACGGGTGCGCAGTTCGCGGTTAAGAGTGTCGTTTTTGGATGCCATGGCGGAGCGTCCTTTGCGGTTGGTTGTCCTGTCGTGACCAACCGTTTTGAAGCCTTCCGCAGACGATTTGCCTATTCTGGATTAGGCAAAATCCTTAAATATCAACAAGTTGGCTACTAGCAAATAGTCACGACTAGGCAACCCAGTAGCCTCCCTCTCCGCCATCGCCGCCGGTTGCCCCCCATAGTCCGATATTGCCGCACTCCACCAAGCTGCATGGTGAACCTCCGCTTTGCGCTATTGCCCGATATCTCTTGACCGGCCCCAAAGCTGGTTCAACGCAACAAGGGCAGCTTACGACCCAAAGCGGACCTGCCGTGTCGGTGCGATCCTGCCTGCGAGTTGCGTGATTAGGCAGGAACGTACGTCAACCTAATCACGTCCTCGCCAACCAGATCGCTGGCCACAAGGCGAAGCGGCGGCCGGGGGCCGGCGAAGAATGGCTTGCCGCGACCAAGCACGACGGGGTGAAGGTAGAGCCGATACTCATCAATAAGATCAAGGTCGGTCAGGCTTCGTGCCAAGTCTGGTCCGGAAACGGCAATCTCCCCAACGCGCTGAGCCTTCAGCTCACGTATCACCGCCTCGAGGTCATCCTCGACAAGAGTGGCGTTGGGACCGACTGACTTCAACGTGCGCGACACGACCCACTTCGGTTGGCTCCGCCATGCCGTCGCGAACTCGCGTTGATCGGCGTCCCACTCAGGACTGTCCTCATCCCAATAGCGCATGACCTCGTATATCCGGCGACCGTACACGCTGCCGGTCAGGCCGCGCACTTGCTGTATCCAGTGACGGAAGAGCGCGGGACCAGGCGCAAATTCCTGGTAGTCGACGTAGCCATCCAGGGACTGGTTCATTCCAAAGACGAGCTTCGCCATGCAGCAAAATCTCCATTCCAGGTTCTTCAGAATAGCTTGAACCGCCGTTGCGCGTAAGTGAGATTGGGCAAGACCTGTGCGCCGCATTGTCGGTGTGGCGAATAACCAGAGGTCCGCCGACCACCATTTTGAGTCATTTGCTCGTAGCTCTATCTAGGAGGCTCATGGAGGGCTATGGCGCGGATGTGGTTCTCCGTTTCGTCGTTCTCGGCCCGCCATCCTTGCCTTTACCGTATTGCATTTGCAGCGATTTGTTCTTCTCCAAGCTGCATGCCCTACTTCGCCATCAAATCGCGTCGGACCGGTTCGGACATCGCAAAGACGCTGAACGGGCTTGGCCCGCCTGATGACGAAAAGGGCGATTGGTCGGTGAACAGCTCGCCTTGCCGAAAGCCTATATCGGACACGCTTGTAGGGTCAGGCCGGCAAAATATTCTCACTTCGCGTCGCCGGACGCCTTGGCGAACAGACCAAGCAGGTCGATCGGCAGCGGAAAGACCACCGTCGACGAGCGTTCGCCAGATATGTCGTGCAGCGCCTCGAAATAGCGCAACTGCATCGCCTGCGGCTCCTTGGCCAGCATCCGGCCCGCCTCGACCAGCTTTTGCGCCGCCTGCTGCTCGCCGTCGGCATTGATCACCTTGGCGCGGCGCAGCCGTTCGGCCTCGGCCTGCTTGGCAATCGCCCGGATCATGCTCTCGTTGAGATCGACATGCTTGATCTCGACATTGGTCACCTTGATGCCCCAGGCGTCGGTCTGCTGATCGAGGATCTCCTGGATGGCGGCATTGAGCTTGTCGCGTTCCGCCAGCATCTCGTCGAGTTCATGCTTGCCCAGCACCGAGCGCACCGTGGTCTGCGCCAGCTGGCTGGTGGCCGCCATGTAGTCTTCGACCTTGATGATCGCGCGCTCGGGGTCGACGATGCGGAAGTAGAGCACCGCGTTGACCTTCACCGAGACGTTGTCGCGCGAGATGACGTCCTGCGGCGGCACGTCCTGCACCACCACGCGCAGATCGACCCTGACCATCTGCTGGACGAAGGGTATGAGGATGATCAGCCCCGGCCCCTTCACACCGGTGAAGCGGCCGAGCGTGAAGACCACGCCGCGCTCATATTCCCTGAGGATCCGGATGGTTGCCGACAGGAACAGGGCAATGACGGCGGCGAGTGCCAGATAGGCCACATAGGCAATGATCATTGCGGTCCTCCATCGCTTGGCTTGGCCGTCCGCCGGCGTCGGATCGTCAGCACCAGGTCCTTGATGCCGGCCACCTCGGCGCTGTCTCCGGGTGCAAGGGGCTCGTCGGCCGTCGCCCGCCAGCGCTCGCCCTGGGTGAAGACATGGCCCTCGTTGCCCGACCAGTCGATGATCTCGACCGGCAAGCCGTTCATGGCCCGTGCGCCGACGCGCGGGGGCTTCTTGCGCACGGCCCACAGATAGCTGCCCGAGGCGAGCGCCAGCCCCAGGGTCAGGGCGGCGGCAATGCCGATGACGGCCCACGACATTTCAAATCCCGGGCCCTCGACCTTGAGCAGCATCGCTGCCCCCAGCAGGAACGCAACGACGCCACCGAGCCCGAGCACGACGGTCGGGTTGAAGGCCTCCATGACCAGGAAGGCAATGCCGAGCAGCATGAGCGCAAGGCCGGCATAGTTGATCGGCAAGAGATCGAGCGCATAGAGCCCGAGCAACAGGGCCAGGGTGCCGACGACGCCCGGCGCCACCATGCCGGGGCTCGAAAACTCGAAGACCAGGCCGTAGACACCAACCAGCATCAGCATGACGGCGACATTCGGATCGGTGATGATGGAGAGCAGCCGGATCAGCCAGCCGGGCTCCAGGGTTTCGACCGCAAGGTCATTCGTTGCCAGCACCTTCTTCTGGCCGGCCACCTCGACCGTGCGCCCATTCGCCTGCTGCAGCAGGTCGGCGGGGTCGCGCGCGATGATCTCGATGACGTGCTGCTGCAGCGCAGCGCTGGCCGACAGGCTGGCCGCCTCGCGCACAGCCTGTTCGGCCCAGTCGGCATTGCGTCCGCGCAATTCGGCCAACGAGCGGATGAGGGCAACCGCGTCATTGGTCACCTTCGCCGTCATGGCATCGCCGGCAGGCGCCGCCGTCTTCTGGTCCTTGCCCTCGTCCTTGTCGCCACCGGGCAAGGGGGGAGCCGGCGCGCCGATTTCGATTGGTGTCGCCGCACCCAGATTGGTGCCCGGCGCCATCGCAGCCAGATGGGTCGAATAGAGGATGTAGGTGCCGGCACTTGCCGCATGGGCACCCGAGGGCGCGACATAGCCGATGACGGGAATGGGGGACGCCAGGATATCGGCGATCATCTCGCGCATCGAGGTGACCAGCCCGCCCGGCGTGTTCAACTCGAGAATGACGACTTCGGCATTGCGCTCTACGGCAGTGGCCAAGCCTTCCTTCAACTGCCTTGCGCTGGCCGGACCGATGGCGCCGTCGATGTCGACAGTCAACGCCAGCTTCGCTCGGCCGCTCTGCTCTCCGATCGAGGAAGAGGGAGAAAAGGCCGCAGCGGCGACAAGCGCCGCAACAAGAAGGGCCACACGCGCGATTTCCACGCTCAAAGCTCCATATACAAAGATATGGGTTCGAATTTGCCGAATTCCATGACGCGTCGCCTGGCCGTGCATGACGACAGCGAAAACATCCGAGCAGAAAGGACTGCAAGCTGCTTCGCAGCGGTTGCAACATCGTCCGAAAGGACCATGAAGCCGATGACAAACGACCTAAAGTTTCGGGCAACGTGTATTCGTGTGCGCGCGACTTTGGTCGACGAGGCTTGGAGCTACGACATGAGCAGCGCCCCGCAACCGGATTCGGCCACGCACCCAAAGCGGGTCGTTGCCATGATCGACGCCACCGCGTGCCATGCCGGGCCCTATGCGCACTGAAGCGCTGGACGCTCAGGTTGAATCTCCCGCTGGCAGGCCGGACCACGACCGGCTGGTCGAGCTGATCTACGCGGGGATCAACGAAGCAAGGCCGTTCGGCAGCTTCCTCAAGGCATTGCGCGTGGCGGTCGACGCCGAAAGCAGCACGCTCATCATCGAACGCCAGCGCCGGGACAGGCCCGGCGCCATCTATTCGGGTGCAGCGTCCGAAGCGCGGGTTGCGCGCTACAATGCGCTCTATACCGAGGATCCGTTCATCGACCTGCCGCCGGGCAAGGTCACGACGCTGGCCGAGCACGTCAGCGAAGAGGTCATTTCACGCTCGGAGTTCATGACCGGCTTCATGACCGGCTCCGGCTGGATGCATGTGCTGGGCGCCGACATATTGGAGGCATCTGGCGCGAGGGTGCGCATGCGCGCGACCCGGGTGCTGGGCCGGGACAATTTCGGCGCCGTAGAGCGGAACACGTTCCAGCGGCTCCTGCCGCATCTGACTGAGGCCATGAGCCTGTTCTTGCGGCTCAACACGCTCGAGGCCGAGCGCGAGCTTTTCGCCAGCGCGCTCGGGCGACTTGCAGTGGGCGCCATCATCGTCGACCGCGACTGCCGCATCATTCAGGCGACGCCCCAGGCGGAGGCGATCCTCGCCGAAAAGGACGTTCTGAAGAACGATCGCGGTCGGTTGCGCCTGCTGGACGAGGCGGGTCCGAGCGGCGAGTTCGCGGCCGCGGTGGCCGAGATTGCGGAGGCAAGTGACGCGGCTGTCGCGGGCTCGCGGGCCTTTTCGATCCGTCGTTCGAGCGGTGAGGCGCTTGGTCTCGTCGTTCGGCCGGCCCCGCAATCCTCCAAGCTGCATGCGCCGTTGCGTGGTGCCGCACTGGTCATCATCGCCGACGCCGGCAGCACGGTCGCGCCGCAGCCATCGGTGCTGGTCCGCCTGTTCGGGTTGACGCCGGCGGAGGCGGAACTGGCCGCTCTGATGGGGCAAGGGCTCGATCTCGACGATGCCAGCGTCACGCTCGGGATTACCAAGAACACCGCCAAGGCCCATCTGCGGATGGTGTTTTCCAAAACGGGCGTGACGCGGCAAAGCGGGCTCGTGCGCCTTTTGCTGCGTTCCGTCGATGAACTCAGCTAGCTCGCCCGTTCGAACGATGCCGAAATCGCCACCGGATGCGATGATCCTGTCACTGACTGGGACGTCGGCAGGGGGAGCGCTAAATGTCCGGAGTTGCGAACGACCTGGCAATTGGCACCAAGGCGGCAATGCGCCGGCTGGCGAAGTCGGTGGTGATCCTCACCACGCGATTTGAAGGGCAGCGCCTGGCCATGGCAGCAACGGCCGTCGACAGCCTCAGCATGGACCCGCCTTCCCTGCTCGCCTGCGTCAACCGTACCGCCTCGATCTTCACGGCTTTCCAGGCCAAATCCCCGTTCTGCGTCAACATACTGGCACGCAATCACGAACCCTTGGCGCTGCGCTGTGGCGGCCAGGTCAAGGGCGAGGCACGCTTTGCCGAAGGCGATTGGCGCGAGCGCGACAGCATTCCCTATCTGGGCGATGCGCAGGCCAACATCTTCTGCGCCAATGACGGCGAGTTCTACTATGGCACCCATGGCGTGTTTGTCGGCCGGGTCACTGATGTTGCGCTGTTCGGTACGATCGAGCCACTGATCTATGCGGACGCCCGCTATGTCGGCGCCCATCTCGCCATGTGAGGCCCCGCGAACGCAGAAGATCCCCAGCAAGACAGCAAGGCCGGCAACTTGCGATGCCGGCCTTTCCGCATTTCCTGGAAGGTTAAATGGCCGGCGCGCTCAGGCGCCGGCGAAGGCAGGCACTATTCGGCCGCGGCAATGCGGACCTTCTTGCCGCGGAAATGCGGGATCACTTCGCTGCCGATCAGTTCGATCGTTTCCATGATCGCCTCATGCGGTACGGTGCCCATCTGCGACAGGAACATGATCTCGTCGGCGCCCGCCTCGAACAGCCGCTCGACATAGCGGATGCAGTCTTCCGGCGTGCCGTAAGCGTCGTTGATTTCGCCGAGATAGCCGTAGGCCTGGGGATTGTAGGCGATCTTGTCCTCGCCGAGCTTGGCGAACTTGTGTTCGCGCACCTTGTCGAGCGCCGCGAGATGCTCTTCCGGGGTCATGTCGTCGACCCTGGGCTTGGGGCCGCCCTGGTACCAGTGCGACAACGCCTCGGCGAAGAAGCGCTGGCCGCGCAGGCCGATGCGCCGCGCCGTCTCACGATCGCGCATGACGATGGCCGGGCAGAGCGCCGACAGGTGTTCGGTCGGACGGTAGCCGACCTGGTCCTCGGCTTTTCTCTCGGCGAAGGCCTTGCGGTAGGCGTCGCTCTTGACCTTGATCTCGTCCGGCCCGCCAAAGCCCATGACCAGTGCGCCGAGGCCGCGCGAACCGGCGGTGACCACCGCTTCCCAACGGGTGCAGGCCATGTACATGCGCGGATGCGGATCCTGCATCGGCTTTGGATGCACCGGGCGCGCCGGAAACTTGATGTATTGACCGTCATGCTCGACGATCTCCTCGGTGAAGAGGCGCGGGATCAGATACATGCTCTCGTCGATCAACGGCTGGAGTTCGGCGAGTTGGTAGCCGAAGGCGCCGGCCTCCTGCTGGCTGCCGCCCTTGCCTACGCCGAAATTGACGCGACCGCCCGAGAGGATGTCGAGCAAGGCAACGCGTTCGGCGACCTTGATCGGATGGTTCATGGCCGGTGGCAAGCAGACGACCCCATGGCCGATCTCGAGCTTCTTTGTCTGGCCCGCGACATAGGCCAGGAAGGTTTCGGGTGCCGACATGTGCGAATATTGCGTCAGGCCATGGTGTTCGACACACCACACGCCGTCAAAGCCGTGCTTGTCCAGATGCACACACTGCTCGGCCATCTCGCGGAAAACCTGCTGCTCGGCCTCGCGATGCGTCTCGGCGATCTGCGCCTCGTAGATCATGGAAAACTTCACTGGCAGGCTCCTCGGCTGCAGAACAATGCCCTTCTCGGCATGAGCAAAGTCTCGGCCCGGATGCCGTGTTTTTCATCGTTCGATCGGGTGAGAGGTTTTCAGTGAGCCTAGGCCGCGTTGCCGATCGAGCGGGGGCGCCCTTCTTCCACTGGTGCGCCTTACCCGTTCGAACGATGCGCCCGGCAAGGAAACCGGAACTCAATCACACAGAGCAAGCCTGGCCTGAGGAGATGTCAGTGGGCGATCGAATGATGCTTGATGCCGACCTGATGGCGATGGCGGAGGTGATTGCCAGGCGATCGCCGCTTGATCTTGCAAATGTTGACATTCCCGCCTTGCGCGCGGCCGTCAATGCAGCCTCCTGGCCCACCGAACGGGCCGAGATGGCTACGGTGGAGGATATCATCGTCCCCGGCGGCGAAGGTCCGATTGGCGCGCGCCTCTATAGGCCCCGCACGGAGGAGAAGCTTCCTCTTCTGGTCTTCTTCCACGGCGGCGGGTTCGTGCTGTGCTCCCTTGATACGCACGAGAATTTCTGTCGCGCGTTGGCGAAGGCCGGCGATTGCGCGGTACTTTCGATCGACTATCGGCTTGCCCCCGAACACCAGTTTCCCGCCGCTTGCGATGACGCTCTCTCGGGCCTGGAATGGGCCGTCGCAAACGCTGGGGCATTGGGCTGCGACCCGGCGCGATTGGCGCTGGCGGGCGACAGCGCCGGCGGCAATCTGGCGCTGTCGGCAGCCCTGCACGCATCGCCGGCGGCCCGTCGCGCGCTCAAGCACGTGCTTGTGTTCTACCCGGCCCTGGACCCGTCGGGTACGAGTGCCAGCTACGACCGTTTCCCGGCAACACCTTTCCTCAGCGCCGAGATGATGCGCTGGTACTGGCGCCAGTATGTCGGCTCGCCGTCGGACGTGAGCGACCCCAAGGTAGCTATTGCACGATCCAAGGCGCTGCCAACCCTCCCGCAAACGACCGTGGCGATTGCCGAGTACGACCCCTTGCGCGACGAGATCGAGGCGCTGTGCGACGCGCTTGTCGCAGCCGGGGTCGACATCGATGCCCGTCTATATCACGGCGTCTCGCATGGATTTGCCAGCATGGTCGGACTGATCGGCAAGGCAAGGCTGGCGATCGACCATGGCGGCGCCAGGCTTCGCGCATCATTCGCGGGCTGATGCCACGATTTGCCGACCCGGCTGGAACCGTTTCCCTTTGGCGATGATCGGCCGCAGGACATGGAGTGGCGCGTGGCGTACGGCTCAAGCAGCCCCGGCTGATGAAGCGGCATAGTCGCGAATGGCGGCGGCGCTGGCCTCAAGATAGGCATATCCATATCTGAGGTCCGGTTCGAGATAGGCGCCTTCGCCCCATTCGTTCCAGGCATTGATGAAAACCAGCCGCTCGCCGGCTGGATTGGCTCTTGCCCGCCGCATGGCGTGCGTCAGCCACTCCCCGTAAAGCCCGGGCGTTGATCCGTGATAAATCTGCGCCGAGGTCGGCCGGCGTGCGCTGTTATCCCATGATGGCATGACGCCGGGGTGGATCACGCCACTGCCGGTCAGCTTGGCTTTTTCCGCCGTCATGACATCGGCGTAACTGCGGATGCGCCCGCCGACCCTGATATGCGACACCGATAGGCTGCTTTCTATGTCCGGCGTTCGGACGCCATGCGGCGGAAACTCCGACAGGGCGTCGAAGCCGAAATCTTCATGACCGGCAAAATCGAAGGCACTGGTTGCGATCAGGTAGATCCCGGGATAGCCGAGCCGCTCCATTTCGCGGCGCCAGCGCGCGATCGTTGCCTTGAGGTCGACAAACAGGCCGGCGCGATAGATCGTCAGGACCGGCTTGCCGCCGATCCTGAGATAGCGCGGGTCACGGAAATACTTGTCCAGGCCGCGAATGACCGCGATATCGTCCTCGCCCGAATGCCGCTGGACGAGCAGCACATCCTGCTCGCGGCCTGACCACCGGCGCGACCATGTCTCGTTGGCCCAGCAGAGACAAAATGGCAGATCGAGATCGGCAGTTTCGAGATAGTGATCGAGCGGTCCCTCGAGGAGGCGCCGCCCGCCGAACCAGTAAAAATGGAAGCAGAAGGCCGAAATGCCGTAGAGCCTGGCGATATCCACCTGCCGCCGCATGATTTCTGGAATGCGCAGGTCGTAGTAGCCAAGTTCGCCCGGCAGGCGCGGCTGGTAGTGGCCATCGAAGACCGGGAAGGCACGCGCCACGTTCCGCCAATCGGTGAAGCCTTTGCCCCACCATTCGTCATTCTCCGGTATCGGATGGTACTGCGGCAGATAGTAGGCGATTAGCCGCACGTCGGTTGCTGGCGGCGCATTGGTGGCGATCGGTACAAACTCGGCTTGCGGATAGTGGCCCAGCGCATTGTCGACATAGCAATCGTAGAGGCAGCTTGTTGCGTTCGCTTGCCAGCCACTCCGCGCCGCGCGGCGCAACGCCGCCCATAGCTTGCGCGACCATGACGGCTTGTCACGCCAGGGGGCACCTGAAGGCGCCTTCATGAACGGCTTCCAAATTGGTCCGCCGGCCCGAGGCCCAAGCCATGCAGGAAGCCAAGCAGCTTGGAACGCCTGGCATTGCGGAGGAGTACGTGCGGCGAGAGAAATCTCAGCCAGGTTCTCCGCCGCTCGGCCGGCACATTGAGGTGCAAACCGTGCTTTTGCATTACATATACCAGCGACCGCCCCATGGCCTCGCCCTTGATCCTGCTGGACTGCGACGAGCGTGCGCTGGAATTTCCCTCGTCATGATCGATCAGCGCCTTGGCCGCGAGGCGGAGCTCGACACCGGCCTGGCGCAACCTGATGCTGAGATCGTCATCCTCGTGGAACAGGAAGATTTTAGCGTCAAACCCGCCCACCTTGTTGAAGTGCTCGCGGCGCAAGACGATGCATGCCCCATGGAGCACCGGTATGACACAGTCGTCATCGGGGGCTGCGCCCTGCCAATGTTCCGATGCGGGCAGCAATCTCGAGCGCCTGCGGAAACGCCGCCGCGAGCCGGTGTATATGCGCGGGTTAAAAGCAGCGTTCGGGTGGGCCGCGGCAGCCGAAACAAACGCTTTGATGGCTCCTTCCTCGAATCGAACATCGGGATTGACGAAAAGCACCAACGACGCCGTTCCCGCAGCCGCACCAATGTTGCAGGCGCTGCCGTAGCCCACATTGTCGCCCACCCTGATGACCCGCGCCCCGGCAGCGGTCGCGACCTCGACCGTGTCGTCCGAGCTGCCATTGTCGACTACGATAGTTCGCACATGGTTCGGAACGCTCTTGAGAAACGACTGCAGAACCGCCCCACTGTTGTGGGTAACGACGACCAGATCCAAGTCTATCTTCATTTCGCGGATCTCTTCACGCTTCGAAGCGACAAGGATTCCAAACCTACTTTGGGATTGACGACGGACAAAATCGTATGAATTCCTGCGATGATATGTATTCGATCACCTTTAATATTAGTTGATGCCTATATTCAAGATTTCACGACTCGAAGACTCAACCGACACACATTAAAACCGACTTACGCATAAAAACACTAGGCCAGGCAACGAGACTCATATCACATATGCTATCTAGTTCGGCAACTACGTAATCTATCAAATCGCTGACGACTCTATTTCGCCATGTAAAAGCTAATTTCCAGAAATTTTTATATTTACTCGGGCTTGTTCGACACAAAGCAGAAACTTGGGGTGCCTACCGCCGCCCTCATGGCCTTGATTGCCGGTTCTTCGCCTTGGCCTCCGGCTCGACCAATTCGGCCACCAACGCCGAGACTGTTTGCCACCAGTTTCCCGCGCGATAACCAAAATCCCGCTCGAAGGCGTCCGAGTTGAGCTCGGAATTTGCCGGCCGCACTGCCTTCGTCGGCCATTGGTCGCTGCCTATCGGCTCGATCAGGGCTGACGGCCCTCCGACGGATCGGCTCGACGCAAGCGCCTGCGCAGCCAGCTCATACCAGCTTGCCCTGCCTTGCCCGGCGAGATGATAACGCCCCTGCGGAAAGCCGCCATGGTTGCGCCAGAAGCGCGCGGCCACCAGCAAGCCGTCAGCCAGGTCATGTGCCTCGGTGGGGCTGCCAAACTGGTCGGCGACGACCTGGAGCCTTTCGCGTGCTTGCGCTGCATTCAACATCGTCTTGATGAAATTGCGCCCGTAGCGGCTGACCACCCAGGCGGTCCTGATGACCAGATGATCCGGGTTTCCGGCACGAACCGCTTCTTCGCCGGAAAGCTTGCTGCGACCATAGACCGTTTGCGGGTTGGGCCGATCCGTCTCGACATAGGGCCGCGCAGAGGTGCCGTCGAAGACGTAGTCCGTCGAAACCTGGACCATGGGGATGCCTGCCAGCCGCGTCAGCCGCGCCATTTCCGCCGGTGCCTCGGCATTGATTCTGAAAGCGCGTTCGGCCTCGCCCTCCTGCGCATCGACAGCGGTGTGCGCGGCAGCGTTGATGAGCATGTCAGGGGAATAATGGCGCAGAACCTGCGCGAATGAGGCCGGATTTTCCAGATCAAGCTCCGGCCGGCCAACGAGGATGACCTCGACATTCGCCTGCCCCTGTGCCCGCTCCGCAAGCGCACGCGCCAGTTGGCCTGCAGTGCCCGTGACCAGAACCCTCACTTCGCGCCGACCAGTCCCTGGCGGGCGCCGTCGAAACGATGTTCCCGTATCGGCCGCCACCACCAGCCGTTTTCCAGATACCAGTCGACCGTTCGGGCGAGACCGCTCTCGAAGGTCTCCAGCGGCACCCAGCCCAGTTCGTGCTCGCTTTTGGTCGGATCGACGGCATAGCGCCGGTCGTGCCCCGGTCGGTCGGCAACGAATGCAATGAGGTCGAGATGGGAGCGCGCGCCCGCGCGCGGGCGGCGTGCATCCAGCAGGCGGCAAATGGTCTCGACCACCTCGAGATTGGTGCGTTCGGCTCGGCCGCCGATGTTGTAGCTTTCGCCGGCACGCCCCTTGGACATGACCGCTTCCAGTGCGCGGGCATGGTCTTCGACAAACAGCCAGTCGCGCACATTGGCTCCCTTGCCATAGACCGGCAACGGACGTTCATCGAGTGCATTGGCAATGACCAACGGGATCAGTTTCTCCGGAAAATGATACGGCCCGTAATTGTTGGAGCAATTGGAGAGGACGACGGGCAGCCCATAGGTCTCGTGCCATGCGCGAACGAAATGATCGGACGCGGCCTTCGACGCCGAATAGGGCGACGACGGCCTGTAGGGCGATTGCTCGGTGAATACGCCTGAATCGAAGGGCAAGTCGCCGAACACCTCGTCGGTGGAGACGTGATGGAACCGGAAATCCTTGCGCTGCGGCTCATCGAGGCCGCGCCAATGATCGAGCGCCGCAGACAGCAGGCTTGCCGTGCCCACCACATTGGTGGAGATGAACGCCATCGGCCCGTCGATCGACCGGTCGACATGGCTTTCGGCCGCCAGGTGCATGATGCGGTCGACCTTCTCGGCGGCCAAAACTTGCCTGACGGCGTCGGTGTCGCAGATATCGGCGCGACAAAACTTGTAATACGGATGGCCTTCGAGATCGCGCAGCGACATCAGATTGCCGGCATAGGTCAGCTTGTCGAGATTGACCACGCGATAGCGGCCGGTACCGACGAGATGCCGGCACACAGCCGAGCCGATGAAACCGGCGCCGCCGGTAACGAGAACCGTTGTGGGAGGGGAGTGTTTCAAGAGTGGACGAACCCCGTTTCGACGTCGGCCAGGAAGGGTGCTGAAGCGTCCTTGGCGGAGAGGATCATTTTGTCTGCCGGCACTGGCCAGTCGATCGACAAGGCCGGATCATCGAAGCGAAGCGTGCGGTCATGTGGCTGCGAATAAGGTGCCGAGACTTTGTAGGCGACCTCGGTGTCGGGCTCGAGCGTGACGAACCCGTGAGCAAAGCCCTTCGGCACCAGGATCTGGTTCCAGGCCATTTCGGACAGCGTCACACCCACCCACCGGCCGAATGTCGGCGAGCCCTGTCTGATATCGACCGCGACATCGAACACCGCGCCGCTAAGCACTCGCACGAGCTTGTCCTGGGCGAATGGCGGTGTCTGGAAATGCAGTCCACGCATCACGCCGCGCGGGCGCGAAAGCGAATGATTGTCCTGGACGAAATCGACGGCGATGCCGGCCTGGGCCAGCTTGTCGGCATTCCACGTCTCGGAGAAGAAGCCGCGGTCATCCTCGAATTTGGGCGGCCGGATCACGTAGACGCCTTCGAGGCCAAGAGCTCGCACCTCAACCATGGGCTATCTCTCTCACCCTGCGTTCGAGATAGCGGGCATAATCGGTCTGGCCCAGCGAAGCGGCGCGACGCAAGACCTGATCTTCGGTCAGATGGCCCAGTTCGAAGCCGATCTCTTCCGGGCACATGATCTTGATGCCCTGACGATGCTCGATGGTCCGCACGAAGGACGATGCCTCGTGCAGACTGTCATGCGTGCCGGTGTCGAGCCAGGCATATCCGCGGCCGAGACGAACGACATGTAGCCTGCCCTGCTCGAGATAGGCGCGGTTGACATCGGTGATTTCGAGTTCGCCGCGCGCCGACGGCTTCATCGACGAAGCGATATCCACCACGCCATTGTCGTAGAAATAGAGCCCGGTCACCGCCCAGTTTGAGCACGGTCGAGCCGGCTTCTCCTCAATCGACAGCGCCTGCTGCGTCGTCCGGTCGAACGAGACCACGCCATAACGTTGCGGATCTTCAACCTGATAGGCGAATACCGACGCGCCGTCCGTGCGGGCGACTGCCTCGCGGCAACGTCTCGAAAGGCCCTCACCGTAGAAGATATTGTCGCCGAGGATCAGCGCAACCGGACTTTCGCCGATAAAATCACGCCCGATGATGAACGCTTCCGCGAGACCATTCGGCGACGGCTGCACCGCGTAGGAGAAGGAAACGCCGAACGCCGATCCGTCGCCGAGCAACTCCTGAAACAGCGGCAAATCGCGCGGCGTCGAAATAACCATAATCTCGCGAATACCCGCAAGCATGAGTACGCCAAGCGGATAGTAGATCATCGGCTTATCATAGATCGGCAATATCTGTTTTGATACTGCCAACGTGGCAGGGAAGAGTCTGGTTCCACTTCCACCAGCTAATATAATACCTTTCACAGAAGGCTTCCCGACTTCGTTGCCATTGCCCCCGCTGGGCTACGAATTGCCGACGAATGTATATCAAACACGGAATGGATGCTATGGCCATAGGATATTCAACCCGAAATTTCAGTGCCCGCAGTAAAATGTTGCGACGAATAAGCAAACGGGACTTCCAATAGCCGGCAAGTGCTCGAAATATGAAAGCTAAACGAGTGTTCATCGCCTTGGGAAGCCAAGCTGTAGTTTGGCCGGCTCAGCAATTTGGACTCGGCAGCAACCGTCGGAGAAACCATTTGGAGCGGGCAGCGAGTAGAGAGGACTGATGGCTAACTCGGAACGTTTCCTTTGCCAGGCAATCGAACTGGCGCGCGAGAACATCGGCCGTGGTGGCCGCCCCTTCGGGGCTGTTGTCGTCAAGGACGGCAATGTCATCGCGACGGGGGTCAATGAGGTCCTGTCCACGAACGATCCGACCGCCCACGCCGAGATGTCGGCAATCCGCGCTGCGGCCCGAGCACTCGGGTCGCCGAGCCTTGAGGGCTGCGCCGTCTATGCAAGCGGCAACCCATGCCCGATGTGCATGGCGGCGATGCGGATAGCGGGTGCGGCCGAGGTGGCCTACGCCTATTCCAACGAGGATGGCGAAGCGTTTGGGCTGTCGACTGCCGCAGTCTATGCGGATCTGGCAAAGCCTTTTGCCGAACAGTCGATGAAGATCGCCTATGTGCCGGTCCGGCCGGCAGGTCAGCCTGATCTCTATGCCGAGTGGCAGAACGCGCAGGCCAAGCGCAAGCAATGAGCATCAGGTTATCGCCGGGAACAGTGCGGTCGGAGCAATTGTCTCGCGCCACGCACCGACGAGGCCCGCTATCGTGATGTTTTCCAAGACGGCATCGTGTGGAACGAGAAGATAGGTCCACGGCTTGCCCCCATGCATTCGTGCATAGTCACTCGCATGTGCGCACCAGGTGACGGCGATGTCGCGCTTGGCGCGGACATCGGCGTCTTGCAAGCTTGTGGCTGCCTTGGTTTCGATCAGCAGGACCTGATCTTTGTATTCGGCAACGAAGTCAGGCACATACTCCGCTTCTTCGGCGCCCAGCCGATAGAACATCTGGAACTGGCCCCGTGCCGGTCGGAGCCACTTGTCTGCCTCGCGGTCGAGAATAAGGGCCATCCTGCGCTCGGCTTCGGAATCGGACTTTTGTATCGGATAAAGGCAGCGGTGAAAGCCGAAGAACAGGTGCCGTGAAATCTTGCTCTTGTCAGACACCGACAGGCGGAAGTCGACAGGTAACTCTCCGGCAATCGTGGCAAAAGCGCTGCATCGCAAGGCGGTGAACCCACGGGTGATCGCCACCTCTTGGCAGGTTGCCTGCTGCCAAAGCACGTGCTCCTGCATCTGCGCATGCACGAGCGCGGCAATTTCCTCTCCGCGCAGGCGCAGCACCCGGCGAACCTCCTCTTCGCCCATCAAGCCCCGCAAGTGGCGCAGCACCTGGCCTGCCAGATCGTGCAGCAACTCCGCGCAGGCATCATAGGCAACGTCGTTAAAATCGCTAAGACGGCGGACAAGCTGATCCTCGGGACTTTTAGCGTCAGCGCCTGTGCTCGCCGTCGACAAGCGGTCGACCTTTCCGGTCCGCAGATGCGACGCCCACAGCACCTCGTCCGGTTCAGATCGCGGCAGCCTGCTGACATCCAGCCGGAACCACTGGAATGCCGCCCTGGACTGCCCTCTCGGCCCCACTACGATTCTGGGGATCGCGATTGTCTGCTCGATCACCAGCTCTGCGACCGTTGCTACGGTCTTCGCTAGCTCTGGCGTAGCGTGGCCGGCCGGCGTTCGGCAGCGTCGTGCGACTTCTGTGGCGAGTGCGTCGAGGACATCGGCACTTCTCAGATGCTCGATGGAGCCAATCCTGTCGGAACCCGCCTCACGTTCGCAAATGAGCTGCCAGGTGGCGACCGCGGCAGGCAACTCTTCGGCCCCGAACACTGACGGCATCACGGCACAGCCCGCCGGCAGATGGTCAGGGCGGAGGCCAAGACGGGCAAGCAGATTTGGCGCGCACTCCACCACCATCGGCCGTTGCGCGAAATTGTCCTCGCCGATCACAACCTCGCGGAGCCGCAGCGGCGAACCCGGCTTGCGTGCCTCCTCGATCATTTCCTGGAAGCGGTCATGGGCGACGATGTTCAGCCTGTCGACCGCCGACACGCCCGTGCGCTGGCCATAGAGCAGGCGCAGGCCCCGTCCCACGGTCTGGTGAACCAATGTGTGAGCGCTTGCCGCTCGCAATGGCACGATGGTGTAGAGGTTGGTGACATCCCACCCCTCCCTCAGCATGTTCACATGGATGACGATTTCGGTCGGCTCGTCGGCCGATTCGACCTTGAGCAGCCGGGCAATCGTTTCCTCCTCCCTGGCGCTTGAATCAACCTGGATGACCTTGCCAGCGTATCTGCCTTCGAAAAACGCGGCTGAGGCAACCAGATTGGTCAGCGATGCTGCATGCGTGGTGTCGCGCGCGATGACCAGCACGAACGGCTTGACCACCGCCTGGCCGGTCTGCCGCGCATAGCTCTGGAGCTCGGCCTTGGTATTTTCATGCAGCCGGATGGCATCGTCGAGCTTGAGCCGTTCGAGCGCGTCGGCCGACATGCTTGATGCATTGAAGTTCTCGCGCGTGACCACTGCCGGCTCTTTGACGAAACCGTCCTCCATCGCACGCGCAAGAGGATACTCGTAGACCACATTGCGAAACGGCTGCCGCCCACGAGGCGACTCGATGAACGGCGTGGCCGTAAGCTCAAGACCGAGCAGCGGCTTCAGTTCATTCAGCACGCGCAGGCCCGCCGTGCCGCGATAGCGATGCGATTCAGCACGAGGTCGTCGAGCCCCGCGAGGTGGTCGAAATAGCTTTCTCCGAGCTCTTCGCGGAAGCTCCTGATCCGCGGTGCCCGGCCGCTGCGAACCTCGGCGTTCAGCTTTGCGATGTTGAAGATGTTGATCGCGACGGGGAAGAGCCGGCCGCCCCCGGCAATCTGTCGCTCGTAGTTGTCGCCCGTGGTGATCGTCGGTGGCGACAAGGCGAAATCGGCAATGCCCTTCAGCACATATTTTGGGCTGCCCGGCGTAAAGTCGGCGATAAGCTTGTCGTAGATCGTCAGATTGGGCGCCAACACAAGAAAATTGCGGATCCGGTGCACATCATGCAGGTAAGCAATGAACGCGCCCATCAGCCGCGTCTTGCCGACGCCCGTGGCAAGCGCGAAGCAAAGACTCGGAAAGTCCCGTTCGAAATCGCTGACTGCCGGATAGAAGGCGTTGACGCTTGCCAACGCGTCCCGCAGCTCCGACGGCACATGCCCTGATGTTCGGCGCAACGGCAAGAACCGGGTCAGCTGGTCGAGGACGGCGAGCGCCTGCCTTTGCGGTGGTCGCAGGCTCAACCGCCCCGCTATCGCAGCCACTCTTTCGTTGTCCATGGCGCCGCCCCCGGCTTCCGAGACCTGCTCTTCAGATCTTGGGCGAGACGTGAGCTGACATGCTGCCATCCCGGAAATTCACGAAACTGTAGTCGTCGCGGCCCCACTCGCAATTGTCACGGAACTCCCTGGGGATTTTCCGAACAGTCAGGTTGCGCAGGCCGGCCGGATTCCCGCTGAAGGCGCGACACATGACCAGGAGACTGCGGCTCGGTCCGACCTCCTCGCTCAACAGCAAGAGTTCAGCCGCTGAAAACTGCCGGCGCGTGACATAGATGAAGTCGCGCTCGGTCGAATAGCCATGCTGCCAGTAGATCATTTCGCTCGGAGCGTAGGTGAACCCCTGCAGCTTGCAGACCGCCTCGCTCAGCATGCGCTCATCATAGCCGCGTGCGAGCACTGCTTGCCCAAATGCATCTTTCTCGAGGAGCGACGGCGCCAGGCGATAGTAGCGAAACGACCCGCCCCCTGCCCAGCCGACAGCCTGCGACACCCCGCCAATATCCGCTCCGTCGATGACCTTCTTCAATCTGGGGATGATATGACTGTCGCAATGGTCGCCGAGTTCGACCATGATCCACCGTCGTCCCATCTTGTGCGCGACAGCACCCGTAGTCCCCGAGCCGGCGAAGGAATCGAGGACAAGGTCGTCGGGATTGGTGGCGATATCCAGCACCCGGCGCAACAACCGCTCGGGCTTCGGCGTGGCGAAGGCGTTTTCCGCACCGAACAGGGCTATGCTTTCCTTTTTCGCCTCCTGATTGTGCCCGACTTCACCATTGTCCCACCAACTCCAGGCGGCAACGTCCTCGCGTTCGAACAGGAAAGTCTTGCGCCGTGGCACGCCCATTTGGTCCTTGCCAAACCAGATACGATTGTCGGCGACCAGGCTACGGAAGACCTCCTCGGTGTTTTTCCAGCACGTCCCAACTGGCGGACGGTAGGTCGCTCCACCCGGTGTCACGATCTCATACATCTGGTTCGGCCGGTACCCTTGAGCCGAATAGTCCGACGACGCCCATGGCCCCCGCGGGTCCTGATCCGGATTCCTGAACGACTTCCTTTGGCGGTCGCTTCGCGGAACACGGTTCAAGGCGAGACGATCCACGTTCTTCGCATAGACAAGAATGTGGTCGTGCGCGTCGCCTAACCGCAATCGGGCGTCGGGCGAGGTCCGTTTCTGCCAGACCACGTTGGCGACAAAGTTGCGGCGGCCGAAAATCTCGTCGCACAGCACCTTGAGATAATGAGCCTCGTTGTCATCGATCGAGATCCACAGCGAGCCATCGGGCGCAAGAAGGCTGCGGATCAGTTCCAGCCGGTCGCGCATCAGCCCCAGCCAGAGAGAATGCTCCATGCCGTCATCATACTGGGCGAACGCACTGCCAGTGTTGTAGGGCGGATCGATGAAACAGCACTTCACCTTGGCCGTGAATTCCTGCTCCAGCGCTTTCAGCGCCAGCAGGTTGTCTCCATGGATGAGCCTATTCTCCGCCGACTGCGTGCCCTGTGGATAAGACCGCTTGGGCTCCTCGATCAGGATGCGCGGCTCGAGCCGTGGCCGCTCGTGCTTGTTGATCCATAGCAGTTCCAGGCGCGTTCTGTGAACGGCCACCCCTGACGACTCCACCGCACCCTCCCCCCACGGATCCGTTGTGGTTGACACTGGATGCTACTTTCGCGTGCATGTCAACGATGGTTATACAACTTAAGATTGCCAAACCATATCGCGCACACCTCGTGGGGAAACTGCCCAGCGCATAAGCCGCAAAGCAAAAAGCCGCCGGAGTTACCGACGGCTTCAAACCATTGTTCGCTATTGAAAAAGCCGTTCGGCGAAAAGCCTCAGATGGCCGCTTCCAGCGTCGACAGGTGATTGAGATAGGCTTCCGCCTTGCTGCGGAGCTGATCGTCCTTGGCGTCCGCCACATCTTCCTTGGCCGACTGGATGCGGCGCAGCAGTGCGGCGCGGTCGATTTCCTTCACCGGCGTCGCCGATTCGGCGAGCAACGTGCAGCCCGTCGGAACGATGTCGGCAAATCCGCCGAACACGACGTAACGCTCTTCCATACCGCCAACGGCCTTGACCGTGACGACACCCGGCTTGATCGTGGTCATGACCGGCGCATGCTTGGCCATCACGGTCATCTCGCCTTCCGAACCCGGAATGACGACGGACTCGACCTGCGCCGAGACGAGCAGACGCTCGGGCGAGACCAGTTCGAATTTGAAAGCTTCAGCCATGATGTCTCACAAACGCTTGGACGGACTTCCGAAGAGACATGCCCGGGAGTGCGGGCAGTGATCGGGCAACAGTGCGGGCCCTAGGGCCCGCACCGCGGCTTTTACTTACGCTGCTTCCGCAGCCAGGCGCTGGGCCTTCTCGATCGCCATGTCGATGCCGCCGACCATGTAGAAGGCAGCTTCCGGCAGGTGATCGTATTCGCCTTCGACCAGGCCCTTGAAGCTCTTGATCGTGTCTTCGAGCGGCACGAGCTGGCCCGGCGAGCCGGTGAACACTTCGGCGACGAAGAACGGCTGCGACAGGAAGCGCTCGACCTTACGGGCGCGGGCAACCGTCACCTTGTCCTCTTCCGACAGCTCGTCCATGCCCAGGATGGCGATGATGTCCTGCAGCGACTTGTAGCGCTGGAGGATTTCCTGGACGCGACGGGCGACCGCGTAGTGCTCTTCGCCGACGATCAGCGGATCAAGCATGCGCGAGGTCGAGTCGAGCGGATCGACGGCCGGGTAGATACCCTTTTCCGAGATCGCACGGTTGAGAACCGTCGTCGCGTCAAGGTGGGCAAACGAGGTCGCCGGCGCCGGATCGGTCAAGTCGTCGGCAGGCACGTAAATCGCCTGCACCGACGTGATCGAGCCCTTGTTGGTGGTGGTGATGCGTTCCTGCATCTGGCCCATGTCGGTCGACAGCGTCGGCTGATAGCCAACGGCCGAAGGAATACGGCCGAGCAGAGCCGACACTTCCGAACCCGCCTGGGTGAAGCGGAAGATGTTGTCGACGAAGAACAGCACGTCCTGGCCCTGGTCGCGGAAGTGCTCGGCGATGGTCAGGCCCGAGAGAGCGACGCGAGCGCGGGCGCCCGGGGGCTCGTTCATCTGGCCGAACACCAGGGCGCACTTCGAACCTTCGGTCGAGCCGTTGTTCTCGTGCGGGTCCTTGTTGACGCCCGACTCGATCATTTCGTGATAGAGATCGTTGCCTTCGCGGGTGCGCTCGCCGACGCCGGCAAACACCGAGTAACCGCCGTGCGCCTTGGCGACGTTGTTGATCAGTTCCTGGATCAGAACGGTCTTGCCGACGCCGGCGCCGCCGAACAGGCCGATCTTGCCGCCGCGAGCGTAAGGTGCCAGCAGGTCGACAACCTTGATGCCGGTGACGAGGATCTGCGCTTCCGTCGACTGGTCGACATAGGCAGGCGCTTCCTGGTGAATGGCGCGCTTGGACTTGGTCTTGACCGGACCGGCTTCGTCAACCGGCTCGCCGATGACGTTCATGATGCGGCCGAGCGTCTCGTCACCGACCGGAACCATGATGGGCGAGCCAGTGTCGCGGACCGGCTGGCCACGAACGAGGCCTTCCGAGATGTCCATGGCAATGCAGCGAACGGTGTTTTCGCCGAGGTGCTGGGCAACCTCGAGGATCAGGCGGTTGCCACCGTTGTCGGTTTCGAGAGCGTTCAGGATCGGCGGCAGCTCGCCATCGAAATGCACGTCGACGACGGCGCCGATGACCTGGGCAACGCGGCCTGCCGCCGTGGCATCGGCCGCCTTCACGGGCGCCGCCTTCTTTGCTGCCGGGGCCTTTTCCGCCGCGGCTTTCGGAGTAGCTGCTTTAGCCATCGTTCTAACCTCTGTGTCCGTTCCTTGTTTCACGCGAGCCCACCTTGCGGCGCGGTCCTGCGTGCCTAGAGCGCTTCGGCGCCCGAAATAATCTCGATCAGTTCCTTGGTGATCTGAGCCTGACGCTGGCGGTTGTACGTGATCGTCAGCTTATTGATCATGTCGCCGGCGTTGCGCGTGGCGTTGTCCATCGCGCTCATCTTGGCACCCATCTCACCAGCAGCATTCTCGAGCAGCGCACGGAAGATCTGCACCGAAATGTTGCGCGGAATGAGGTCGCCCAGAATTTCGCTCGGCTCAGGCTCGTATTCGTAGATCGCGCCACTCGAAGCCGAAGCATCAGTGGTCGCTCCGGCCGCGGCCGGAACGAGCTGCTGCGCGGTCGGAATCTGGCTGATCACCGACTTGAACTCGGAGTAGAACAGCGTGCAGACGTCAAAGGCGCCCTGGTTGAACAGGGTGATCACCTTCTTCGCGATCATGTCGGCGTGAACGAAGCCGACCTGCTTGGCGTCGCGCAACTCGACGCGATCAATGATCAGCGAGGCGAAGTCGCGACGCAGGACGTCGTAACCCTTCTTGCCAACGGTGATGATCTTTACCGTCTTGCCGGTCGCCTGGAGCTTGCGGACGTGATCGCGAGCCAGACGCGAGATCTGGCTGTTGAAGCCGCCGCAAAGGCCACGCTCGGCCGTGCAGACGACGAGCAGATGCACGTCGTCCTTGCCGGTTCCAGTCATCAAGGCCGGAGCATCGCCATCGCCGCCGACCGCCTGGGCGATGTTCGCGAGAACCGCACCCATGCGCTGCGAGTAGGGACGCGCGGCTTCCGCAGCTTCCTGGGCGCGACGCAGCTTCGCCGCGGCGACCATCTGCATCGCCTTGGTGATTTTCTGCGTCGCCTTCACGGAGGCGATGCGGTTGCGGAGGTCTTTTAGCGAGGCCATGCCTTATCCGTCAGTGTCAGGCGAAGTTTTTCGCGAAAGCGTCAATGTGAGCCTTGAGCTTGCCGCGCAGATCGTCGCTCAGCGCCTTCTCGACGCGGATAGCATCGAGGACGTCCTTGCCTTCCGAGCGCATGTACGCCAGCAGACCCTGCTCGAACTTGCCGACCTTGTTCAGGGCGAGCTTGTCGAGATAGCCGTTGACGCCGGCGAAGATCACCGCGACCTGCTCTTCGGTCTTGAGCGGCGAGAACTGCGGCTGCTTGAGCAGCTCGGTCAGGCGCGCACCGCGGTTGAGCAGACGCTGGGTAGCGGCATCGAGGTCCGAGCCGAACTGCGCGAAGGCCGCCATTTCGCGGTACTGCGCGAGCTCGCCCTTGATCGAGCCGGCGACCTGCTTCATCGCCTTGACCTGAGCGGCCGAGCCGACGCGCGACACCGACAGACCGACGTTCACGGCAGGACGGATGCCCTGGAAGAACAGGTTGGTCTCGAGGAAGATCTGGCCGTCGGTGATCGAAATCACGTTGGTCGGAATGTAGGCCGACACGTCGTTGGCCTGGGTCTCGATGACGGGCAGCGCGGTCAGCGAACCGGAGCCGTTCTCGTCGTTGAGCTTCGCCGCACGCTCGAGCAGGCGGGAGTGCAGGTAGAAGACGTCGCCCGGGTAAGCTTCACGGCCCGGCGGGCGGCGCAGCAGCAGCGACATCTGGCGATAGGCGACGGCCTGCTTGGACAGATCGTCATAGCCGATCAGCGCATGCTGGCCGTTGTCGCGGAAATATTCGCCCATGGCGCAGCCGGCAAACGGAGCCAGGAACTGCATCGGCGCCGGGTCGGACGCGGTAGCAGCGATGATGATCGAGTATTCGAGCGCGCCGCGCTCTTCGAGCACCTTCACGAACTGCGCGACGGTCGAGCGCTTCTGGCCGACGGCGACGTAGACGCAGAACAGCTTTTCCTTGTCCGGACCGGCCACATGGATGGCCTTCTGGTTCAGGATGGTGTCGAGAATGATGGCGGTCTTGCCGGTCTGACGGTCACCGATGACCAGCTCGCGCTGGCCGCGACCAACCGGTATGAGCGCGTCGATGGCCTTGAGGCCGGTCGACATCGGCTCATGCACCGACTTGCGGGGGATGATGCCGGGCGCCTTGACGTCGACGCGGCGACGCTCGGCGGCCACGATCGGGCCCTTGCCGTCGATCGGATTGCCGAGGGCGTCAACGACGCGACCGAGAAGGCCAGGACCGACGGGCACGTCAACGATGGCGCCGGTGCGCTTGACGGTGTCGCCTTCCTTGATGTCGCGGTCGGCACCGAAGATAACCACGCCGACGTTGTCGCTTTCGAGGTTCAGCGCCATGCCGCGGATGCCGCCCGGGAACTCGACCATTTCGCCCGCCTGGACGTTGTCGAGACCGTAGACGCGGGCGATACCGTCACCCACCGACAGAACCTGACCGACTTCGGAGACTTCGGCTTCCTTGCCGAAATTCTTGATCTGGTCTTTCAAAATTGCGGAAATTTCCGCGGCGCGGATGTCCATCAGCCGACCTCTTTCAGTGCAAGCTTGAGCGAATTGAGTTTGGTTTTGAGCGACGTATCGATCTGGCGCGAGCCCATCTTGACGACCAGGCCGCCAAGCAACGAGGGGTCGATCGCGACAGAGATCGCCACATCCTTGCCGGCCACGCTCTTCAGCGCCGCCTTGAGCTCGGTTTCCTGGGCCGCCGTCAGCGGGTGCGCGGCGACCACATCAGCAGCAATCTCGCCGCGATGCGCCGCAGCGATCTGGCGAAACGCCGCGATCATGCTGGGCAGCACGAACAGGCGACGGTTGCTCGCCACAAGACGGAGGAAGTTGCCAGCCAAGCCAGTGATCTTGGCCTTGTCGGCGATCGCCGCAATGGCCTTTTCCTGCTCGTCGCTGGAGAAGACCGGGCTCTTGATCAGGCGGTCGAGATCGGCATTGCCATCGAGCAGTGCTGCGAAACGTCCGAGGTCGGCTTCGACCTGAGCCACGGCACCCGCTTCGAGCGCGAGCTCGAAGAGCGAACCAGCATATCGCTCAGCAACACCGGAGATTGGCGAGGAAGATTGGGTCACGGACCGTCTTTTCTCTTATCTGACAGGCCGAAAGATTATTGGCGCGAGCGTTAGACTCCAGCTAAATCTTTGACCTTACTGCGTTTTTTTGACCCCGGGGTTCGCGTCAGCCGCATCCCCCCGGCCGAAAGTCGAATGCCGTCTAGCACAGGCTTTTGAGGACCGCAACACGTCCTCTAACAGCCATTATGGCACTATTGTCGCATCCCGCTTGTTCTGCGTGTCTTGATGCGGCGTTTTACGGCCAGAAGCCGAAAACAAAGCCTAAGGGAAGTACCGCCAACGTCAACTCGATGACGATCGCCACCCAGTTATAGGGCGTATTGGCGCCATCCGACATCATCGCCACGACTCGGCCGAATGCAGCGAACAGCCAGGAGACGCCAAGCGCGATGTAGAGCCAGGGCTGGGCCAGCAGGATCGTGCACAGGCCGACGCCAAGGAAAAAGCCGGCCATGGTGGCGCGCCCTTGCGCGATCGCCTCGGGATTGTCGGGACGGGGCTGCAGCCTGAGCAGACGGAAGGCGATTCTAGGGGCGAAGAACAGGATCACGCCGAACAGCAGCGTGACGACAGCCGAGCTCCAGGCCAGCCACGCCCCCTGGCTCGTCGGCCACGGAAATCCAAACTCCATGTATTCCCCTCCGAATAGAGCGCCGCGAATCTTCTCGGACGCGCAAAGGTCGCTCCAACAATTTGAACCTGCACATCCTGCTTTCCGAGAATCGTTTTCGATTTCGGCAGCTGCGCAGGGCGCGAATCCTTGGCGATCATAGCGTGCAAACTCGACCAATGCGAAGGGCGTTCCAAGAGACCCCCGCGACTGTGCGTGGGTATTTTCACTTGGCTGAACTTATATTACGACCATGTGAAACCATAGGAATGAGGCGCCATGAAAAGGATGCAGGTTCGGGACGCGAAAGCGGGGTTCTCGGCGTTGGTCGAGGCGGCCGAGCGCGGCCAGCCGACCATCATCACCAAGCACGGAAAGCCTGCGGCTGTGGTCGTTCCGGTCAGCGACGCGGAGCGCCTCTACCCCGAACAAAAGCCCAATCTCGGCGCCTTTCTTTTGAGCTTACCAGGCGGAGCGGAGTTCGACCGCAATGATTCGCCAATGCGCGAGGTAGATCTGTGACAGGTTACCTGCTGGACACGTCGGTCCTATGGGCTTTGGCCGCCGAGAGAAAATCGGTTTCGCAAGCATTGTCGGATTGGATGACCGCGCAGGGCGAGGCCGAAACGCTGTTCATATCCAGCGTTACGGTAGCCGAACTGGAGAAAGGCATAAGCAAGCTGCGTCGTTCCGGCGGAACTGCGCGCGCCGAGCGGCTCACCGCATGGCTTGATGTCCTGCTTTCCGATTTCGGCGACCACATCCTGGCCGTCGACGCGCAAGTCGCGAGGATTGCCGGCGCGATGGAAGACATCGCCGTAGCCCACTGCCGCCATCCGAGCTTGGCGGATATATTGATAGCCGCAACCGCGGAGGCACACGACCTATCGCTGCTGACGGTGAACGGGCGGCATTTCGAGCCGCTGGGCATCACCCACCTCGATCCGTTCTCGACGTTGCTGGACGCGTGATCGGCGCGTCGTAGCTCATCAGACGGGCGGCCCGAGAACGTCTACCCTACAAAAAGCTCTGCGGGTCGATGTCGACCTGCACGCGCACCGAGCCGCGCACCTTGGGACCTGCCGCAAGCATGGCCTTGATGTAGCCCTGGATATCCGCCTTGCGGTCTGCCTGCACCAAGAGCCGGAAGCGATGGCGGCCGCCGACCAGCGCCAACGGCGCCTCGGCCGGGCCGAGCACATGCACGTCCTGAGCGGTTTGTGCCGCCCGCCGCAGCCCGCGCGCATGACTTTCCGCCTCGGGACGGGTCGCGGCACTGACGATGATGCCGGCGAGGCGGCCGAAAGGAGGCAAGGCCGAACGCTCGCGCTCGGCGATCTCGCGGTCATAGAAGGCCTCCGAATCGCCCGAAACGATCGCCCGCATCACCGGATGGTCGGGCTGGAAGGTCTGCAGCAGGCCTATACTCTTCTTGCCGGTGCGCCCTGCCCGCCCCGTCACCTGCGATAACAGCTGGTAGGTGCGCTCGGCGGCGCGCGGATCGCCATTGGCGAGCCCCAGATCGGCATCGACCACGCCGACCAGCGTCATGTTGGGAAAATTGTGGCCCTTGGCGACAAGCTGGGTGCCGATGACGATGTCGGCCTCGCCATTGGCGATCGCCTCGAGCTCGAGCCTCAGCCGCTTCACCCCGCCCAGCATGTCCGACGACAGCACGATGGTGCGCGCGTCGGGAAAATGCGACACGACCTCCTCTGCAATACGCTCGACACCGGGTCCGCAGGCGACGAGGTGATCGAAAGTGCCGCATTCCGGGCAAGCTTCGGGGCGCCTTTCGTTGTGGCCGCAATGGTGGCAGACGAGTTGGCCGCGGAAGCGGTGCTCGACCAGCCAGGCCGAGCAGACCGGGCAGCCGAACCGGTGGCCGCAGACCCGGCAGAGCGTCAGCGGCGCATAGCCGCGACGATTGAGGAACAACAGCGACTGCTCCTGGCGGCCGAGATTCTCCCGCATCTTACCGAGGAGGACGGGGGACAAAAATCCGCCGCGCGCCGGCGGCGAGCGGCGCATGTCGATGGTCACCAGCCGCGGCAGCGCCGCTTCGGCGAAGCGCGCCGACAAGACCGACCGCGCATACTTGCCCTGCTCGGCATTGACGCGGCTTTCGACCGAGGGCGTCGCTGACGCCAGCACGACGGGGAAGCCGCCGATGTGGGCACGGACCACCGCCATGTCGCGGGCGTTGTAGAAGACGCGGTCCTCCTGCTTGTAGGCAGGGTCGTGCTCCTCGTCGACGACGATCAGGCCGAGATTGTTGAACGGCAAAAACAGCGCCGAGCGCGCGCCGGCAACCACCCGCACCCCACCTTCCGCCACCTGGCGCCAGACGCGCTCGCGCATCCTGGGCGGCAGGTCCGAGTGCCACTCCGCCGGCTTGGCCCCAAAGCGGTTCTGGAAGCGCTCGAGGAAGGCTTGGGTCAGCGCGATCTCGGGCAGCAGGATCAGCACCTGCTTGCCCTTCTCGAGTGCTGCCGCCACCGCCTCGAAATAAACTTCCGTCTTGCCCGAGCCTGTGACGCCGTCGATGAGTGTGACGCCAAAGCGGTCGGCCGCGACCTGCTCGCGCAGCTTTGCTGCCACCGTGGCCTGGTCGCCCGTCAGCTCGGCGCCGGCATAGGACGGGTCGGGCGCGGCCACCACTGGTCGCGGCGGGATCATCACCGTCTCGAACACGCCTTGCGCCCGAAGCCCCTCGACGACGGTCGAGGACACGCCGGCGGCGTGCGCCAGGCCGGAGCGGGTCCAGGCCATGCCGTCGCTTGCCATCTCGAGAACGCGTTCCCGCGCCGCCGTCATTCGGTCCGGCTCGGCCTCGGTGCGCCTGAGGCCCTCGGTCCACGGTTCCGGATCGAAGGCTTCCGGCGCGCGCAGGATCATGCGCGCCACCATGCCCGGCGGCGAGATCGTGTACTGGGCCACCCAGTCGACAAAGCGGCGCATCTGCTCGTCGACCGGGGGGCAATCGAAAAGATGGGCGATTGGCCTGAGCTTTTTCGGATCGACCGCCTCGACCGGCCCGTCCCAGACGATGCCGGCAACCTCGCGCGGGCCGAGCGGCACCCGCACGATCGAGCCTGGCACCACCACCATGCCCTCGGGCACCGCATAGGAGTAGGCGCGCTCGGCCGGCATCGGCACGAGCACGGGGGCGGCCCTTCTTGTTGGCGAATCGGCAGTCATGACGCGTGACCTTGCCCCGAACTTCGGCTAGAGCAAAGGCCAGCAGGTTTGGCGCCGCGCAGGTGCCCCGCAATCGCCAAGGAGCATGCCATGAAGTTTTTCGTCGACACCGCCGACGTCAAGGAAATCCGTGAGCTCAACGAGCTCGGCCTCCTCGACGGCGTCACCACCAATCCGTCGCTGATCCTCAAGTCGGGCCGCAACATCCACGAAGTGACCAAGGAAATCTGCGACATCGTCGAGGGTCCGGTTTCGGCCGAGGTCACCGCGACCGAATATTCCGAGATGATGAAGGAAGCGGCGATCCTGTCGAAGATCGCCGACAACATCTGCATCAAGGTGCCGCTCACCCTCGACGGCCTCAAGGCCTGCCGCTCGCTGACCTCTGACGGCCGTCTGGTCAATGTCACCTTGTGCTTCTCCGCCAACCAGGCCCTTCTCGCCGCCAAGGCGGGCGCCACCTTCATCTCGCCCTTCGTCGGCCGTCTCGACGACATGGCCGTCGACGGCATGGAACTGATCGCCGAGATCCGCCACATATATGACAATTACGGCTTCGACACCGAAATCCTGGTCGCTTCGATCCGCTCGACCGAGCACGTCAAGCGCGCGGCAATGATCGGCGCCGACGTCGCCACCATTCCGCCGGCAACGCTCAAGGCGTTGGTCAAGCACCCTCTGACCGACAAGGGCCTCGAGATGTTCTTGGCCGACTGGGCCAAAACCGGCCAGAAGATCGGCTGATTCCCTTAATCCGAAAGCAAAGAGCCGGCGCATCCGATGCGCCGGCTTTTTTTGCGACCAATAGCTGGTCAGTCTTCCTCGGGCATCATCCCGGTTGCGCGCATCCCCTCGATCGTTGTCGCGCCGTCGCGGCGCATGACCGTCAGCGCCCTTGCCCCGGTCCGTTCACGCACGAGGTCGGCCAGTTCACGGGAGTGGGTGACGATCCACACCTGGGTGCGCTCGGCGGCCGCCGCGATCATGTCGGCAAGGGCCGGCATCATGCGTGGATGCAGGCTCGCTTCGGGCTCGTTCAGCGCAATCAGCTTGGGCAGCCGGTAGGACATCAGCGCGCCGGCAAGCGCCAGGAACCTCACTTGCCCGTCTGACAGTTCCTGCGGCCGGAAGATGCGCTGCGGAAATTCCGGCAGGACCAGGCCGAAGGTCGCGGTCTGGGCCGGCACCGGCACGTCGAGCTGAGCCCCACCCAGTGCCTCGGCGATGCAACGGTCGAGCTCGACGGTGTCGCCGCGGATATGCCTCAGCGTCGCAAACACGGCGGCGAGGTTCGCGCCGTCCTCGTCGAGCATCGGCGACGTCGTCGCCAGCGCCGACCGGCGGACCGGCGATTCGGCGTCGGTGCGGAAGCCGTGGTAGAAGCGCCAGCCGCTCAATGCGGCGCGCAGGTCGCCGATCTCGGGGTAGCGCCCCGCCCCGCCGAGCAGGGCCAGCGCCGTCTCGGAGTTCAGGATGCGCTCGGGATGCTCGACGCGCCGGCCATCGGCATCGCGGGCGAAGATGGCCTGGCCCTTGCGGGTCATCATCTCGACCGGGCGCCGCCCGGCGTCCACGGCCAGGGTCTCGTCCTTGACGTGGGGCTCGAAGGCGAACCCCGCGGACACCGGAGGCGGCAGGCCGATCTCCACCTTGTAGGTATATTTCGCCGCGGTCTCGTCATCGAGGAACTCGGCCTCGATGACGATGCGGACAGGCTGCCCCATTCGCCTCTTGCCGGACCAAAGGGCCGAGGCCATGCCGCCTTCGCCCGCTATTTCGCGGGCCAGCCTGCCCTCGGCCGAGGCCTTGATGAGTTGGAGGGCACGATAGAGGTTGGACTTGCCGACCCCGTTCTCGCCGACGAAGATCGAGACTTGGCCGAGGTCAAGCCTGATCTGCTTGAGCGACCGGTAGCCGGAAACCGAAAACGAGGTCAGCCGCATCGACCGAACCGCCCCATGGTCGAAGCCTCAGCGTTTCGACATGTCCTGCGCGATGGCGAGCTGGAGCATTTCCGCCAACTCGCGCGCGGCACGATTCTCCGCATCGCGTTCGGCGCGCCAACGGGCGAATTCCTGGCGCGGGCGGTCATAAGCCGACGACACGCTGCGCTTGCCCTTGGCGATTTCCTTCCCAGTCTTGATGTCGGTGACGACATAGGTAGCCGTCAGCGTCATCGTGCCTGCGGTCGGCTCGTCGTCCCTGGTGGTCACTCGCGCATACAATAGCTGTTCGTTGCGCTCCACGACCGCGAGATCCATCGAATAGGGTGCCGCAGCCGGCTGGCCTGCGCCGCCATTGAAAATGAAGATCAGGTGGTTGCGGACTTCCTGGGCGTAGCGCGTATTGACCGGCTTGATGTTGATCGAGGCCAGCTGTGTCGCCGTACCCGTTTCGACGCCGGCCGAAACCGGCCCATCAGAATAAAGCGGCCGCACCGTACAGGCCGAAGCCAGCACGAGCGAAGTAAACAGTGCCAGCCCCGCGGCGACGCGCCGCGAAGCGGAAGATTTCCGCGCTTCAGGCAACGACATTGACGATCCTCTGCGGCACAACGATCACCTTGCGCGGGGCCTTTCCATCCAGCGCCTTCTGCACTGCTTCCAGTGCCAGCGCCGCCTTTTCGACCGTCACTTGATCTGCGTCGCGGGCAATTGTCAAATCCGCCCGCTTCTTGCCGTTGATCTGCACCGGATAGGTGATTTCGTTGTCAACAACGAGTGCCGGATCGAACTTCGGCCATGGCCGGTCGGCGACCATGCCGTCGCCTGCCAGCGCGACCCAGCATTCCTCCGCCAGGTGCGGCATCATCGGCGCGATCATGACGATCAGGATGTCGACCGCCTCGCGCAGGGCGGACACCATCTCGACCGATGCCTTGCCGGCCGCAGCATCGGCAAGCGGCGCCTGCAACGCATTGCTCAGCTCGTAGATACGCGCGACGGCCTTATTGAAGGCGAGCTTGGCGATGTCCTCGCCGACCGCCTTCAGCGCCTTGTGGGCCGCCTTGGACACCGCAGATGCATCGCCCTCGGCTGCCGCCTTGGCCTCGGCCTTGGCCAGCACTTCGGCCGATTCCGAGATCAGCCGCCACACGCGCTGGACGAAGCGATGGGCGCCCTCGACGCCGGCCTCGGTCCAGATGACGTCACGCTCGGGCGGCGAATCCGACAGCATGAACCAGCGCGCCGTGTCGGCGCCGTAGCTGGCGATAATGTCGTCGGGGTCGACCACGTTCTTCTTCGACTTCGACATCTTCTCGATCGAGCCGATTTCGATCGGCGTGCCGTCGGAGAGCAGCGCGGCACGGCGCTTGCCGTCGACTTCCTCGATCTTGATCTCGACCGGCGTCACCCAGCCGTCCGGCCCCTTGTAGGTCTCGTGTACGACCATGCCCTGCGTGAACAGGCCCTTGAACGGCTCGGCGATGTTCAGGTGGCCGGCCTCGCGCATGGCGCGGGTGAAGAAGCGCGAATAGAGCAGGTGCAGGATCGCGTGCTCGATGCCGCCGATATACTGGTCGACCGGCAGCCACTCGTTGGCCGCCTTCGGATCGGTCGGCTCGTTGAGCCAGGGTGCGGTGAAACGCGCGAAATACCACGAGGAATCGACGAAGGTGTCCATCGTGTCGGTCTCGCGGCGCGCCGCCTTGCCGCATTTCGGGCAGTTGACGTGGCGCCAGGTCGGATGACGATCGAGCGGATTGCCGGGACGGTCGAACTCGACGTCGTCGGGCAGCTTGACCGGCAGGTCGGCCTTCGGCACCGCAACCACGCCGCAATCGTCGCAGTGGATCATCGGGATCGGGCAGCCCCAGTAGCGCTGGCGCGAAATACCCCAGTCGCGCAGGCGGAACTGCACCTTGCGCTCGCCCATCGGGCGATTGCCGATCGAAATCTGCTCCAGGCGGCTGGCGACGTCGTTGAAGGCGTCCTTCGGCTTCATGCCGTCGAGGAAGCGCGAATTGATCATCACGCCGTCGTCAGTATAGGCCTCCTCGGTGACCTGGAAGGTCGCGGCATCCGCGCCCTCGGGCATCACCACCGGTACGACCGGCAGGCCATATTTGTTGGCGAAGTCGAGGTCGCGCTGGTCGCCCGACGGGCAGCCGAAGATGGCGCCGGTGCCATAGTCCATCAACACGAAGTTCGCGACATAGACCGGCAGCGTCCAATTCTCGTCGAAGGGATGGACGACACGGATGCCGGTATCAAAACCCTTCTTCTCGGCGGTCTCGAGCGCCGCCACCGAGGTGCCCATGCGGCGCACCTCTTCCATGAAGGCAGCGAGTTCGGGCTTGTTCTCGGCTGCCTTCTTGGCCAGCGGATGGTCGTCCGAGATCGCCATGAACGAGGCGCCGAAGATCGTGTCCGGACGCGTCGTGTAGACCTCGAGCTCGGTCTCGCCTGATGGTGCGGTTCCTTCGGCCAGCGGCCAGCGGATCAGCAGGCCTTCCGAACGGCCGATCCAGTTGCGCTGCATCAGCTTGACCTTTTCGGGCCACTCGTCGAGTCCATCAAGCGCGTCCGACAGATCCTGCGCGAAGTCGGTGATCTTGAAGAACCACTGCGTCAGCTCGCGCTGCTCGACCAGCGCGCCGGAGCGCCAGCCGCGCCCGTCGATGACCTGCTCGTTGGCAAGCACAGTCATGTCGACCGGGTCCCAGTTGACCTTGGAAGACTTGCGCGTCACCAGGCCCTTCTCGACGAAGTCGATGAACAGCATCTGCTGGCGGTGGTAGTAGTCGACGTCGCAGGTGGCGAACTCACGGCTCCAGTCGAGCGACAGGCCCATCGACTTGAGCTGCGTGCGCATCGTGTCGATGTTCTGGTAGGTCCAGGCCTTGGGGTGGACCTTGTTCTGCATCGCGGCGTTTTCCGCCGGCATGCCGAAGGCGTCCCAACCCATCGGGTGCAGCACGTTGCAGCCCATGGCGCGGCGGTAGCGCGCCACCACGTCGCCCATCGTGTAGTTGCGGACGTGGCCCATATGGATGCGTCCCGACGGATAGGGGAACATCTCAAGCACGTAATATTTCGGCCTGGGATCGTCGTTGTTGGTCTCGAAGAGCTTCGCCTCGGCCCAGGCCTTCTGCCATTTGGGTTCGGACGCGCGGGGATTGTATCGTTCGGTTGCCATCGGATGTTTTTCACTTAAAAGCGTGCATGGACCGGGGCGAAAACCCGCGGATCAGGAAATCGTTGCCGGGTGTTCACCATGGATTCCCGGACCCGTCAACTCCGACTGGCCGGAGCCGGGCAAAATGCAGCAGGGCGATGGTATGGAAAGTTCGGTCGAACAGCTAGCGCTGGTGAAGCAGAAGATAGGCGCGGCAGAGCGCGAGGCCAACCGCCCGGCAGGCTCCGCCGTGCTCGTCGCGGTGTCCAAGACCTTCGATGCCGAGCACATCCGCCCCGTCATCGAGGCCGGCCAGCGCGTCTTCGGCGAAAATCGCGTCCAGGAAGCACAAGGCAAATGGCCTGAACTGAAGGCCGAGTTCCCCGACATCGAATTGCACCTGATCGGCCCGCTGCAGTCCAACAAGGCCAAGGAGGCCGTTGCCCTGTTCGACGTCATCGAGACGGTCGACCGCGAAAAGATCGCAGTCGAACTGGCCAAGGAGATCGAGAAACAGGGCCGCGCCCCGAAGCTCTTTGTGCAGGTCAACACTGGCTCGGAGCCGCAAAAGGCCGGCATCGAACCGCGTGAGGCTGTCGCATTCGTCAAGCGCTGCCGCGACGTTCACGGCCTCGCCATCGAAGGCCTGATGTGCATCCCGCCGGCCGAGGAGAATCCCGGTCCGCATTTCGCCCTGCTCGAAAAGCTGGCGCGCGAGGCGGGCGTCGAAAAGCTGTCGATGGGCATGTCCGGCGACTATGAGATCGCCGTCGCCTTCGGCGCCACCAGCGTACGTGTGGGTTCGGCGATTTTCGGCAGCCGATAGAGGTGCCATCACCACGGCTCAGTTGAGTGGAACGTCGTTCTTCACTATATTCTGGCTAGCCAAGCTAGCCAGGTGATGACGATGAACTGGCATCTGCAGGACGCCAAGAACAATTTCTCCAAGCTGGTCCAGCGCGCCCGAACGGAGGGGCCGCAGACGGTCACCGTGCGCGGCGAACCGGCCGTGGTCGTGCTGTCGGCTGAAGAATACGAGAAGCTGGTGGGCAAACGGAAATCGCTTGCCGAGTATCTGCTGTCCGGTCCGGTTTGGGATGAAGAGTTTGCGGCAGAGGTGGAGCGCCGTTCGGACACGATGGTCCGCGATATCGAGTTTTGATATGTATCTACTTGATACGAACATTGTCTCCGACGTCCAAAGACGTCTGCCCAAACCCACGGATTGGCTTGCCTCCATCGACCCGTATTCGGTCAATTTGAGCGTGATCACCATCGGCGCGATCGAACGCGGTATCGTCAAGCGACGGCAGCAGGACGCCGAGCGGGCGAAGCCGTTGGAGCTTTGGTTGTGCGAGCTGCGTCATGAAAACGCGGATCGAATTCTGCCGATAACAGAAGAAATAGCGCTGGCTTGGGGCCGACTGACTGCTGGCCGGACAAGAGGCAGTGCCGATACGCTCATTGCCGCAACATCGCTGGTTCACGATCTGGTTCTTGTGACGCGAAACGTCGCCGATTTCGAGGGCATCGGCCTTCCGCTGCTGAACCCCTGGACTCTCTAGGCCTGCCGGCACTGTGTGAGCGTGGACTAAACATTCATAGGCGCAAGCAAAAAGGGCCGGGATTTGCACCCCGGCCCTCTTGAAAGAAATTCTCGCCGGCCTATTCAGCCGCGACGATCTTGCCATTCTCCCACTTGAACAGCGAGAAGCTCGGCGAGGTCAGGTCGCCGCTTGCGCCATAGGTCAGATTGCCGAGCGCGGTGGCGATCGGCTCGCCCGACTTGAGGGCTGCGGCAACGGCTGCCGTGTCGTCGGCCTTGCCAGCCTTCTCGATGCCGGCTTTCAGCACCTCGACCGCCGCATAGGCGTTGAGCGTGAAGGCTTCCGGCGGAATGCCCTTGTCCTTCAGGATCTTCACGGCATCGGCGGAAGCCTCGCTCTTCAGCGCATCGGCGGCATTGGTGAACAGAGTGCCGGCCGCGGCATCGTTGGCGATTGCCCAATACTCGGTGTTCGACAGCCCCTCGCCGCCGATGATGACGACCTTGATGCCGCCATCGTGCAACTGGCGGGCCAGCAGGCCGCCCTCGGGGTGATAGCCGCCGAAATAGATCACATCAACATTGTCGGCCTTGAGGCGAGTGATGAGCGCCGAGAGGTCCTTCTCGCCCGGCGTCAGCGAGTTGTACTGCACTTCCTGCAGGCCGCCGGCATTGATCGCCGCCTTGAAGGCATCGGCCAGGCCCTTGCCGTAGGTGCCCTTGTCGTTGATGACGGCGACGCGCTTGTCCTTCATGTTCTTGAGCACGTAGGCGGCGGCGACTTCCGCCTGCTGGTCGTCGCGGCCGCAGGTGCGAAGCACGTTGGTAAGACCCCGGGTGGTGAGGGCCGGTGCGGTCGCGGTCGGCGTCACCATCAGGATACCGTTCTCGGCAAAGACGTCGGAAGCAGGAATCGCCACGCCCGAGGTGACGGGCCCGACAACGTACTGCACGCCTTCGCCGACCAGCAGGTTGGCGGCCGAGACACCCTGCTTGGGGTCGCCCGCGTCGTCGGCAAATTTCAGCACGACCTTCTCGCCAAGGATGCCACCCTTTTCGTTGATGGCGTCCACGGCCGCCTGCGCGCCGTTCTTGACCTGGTCGCCATAGGCCGCGACCGGTCCGGTGAGCGGCGCGACGAGGCCGATGGTGATGTCGGCCCACGCAGCCGATACGAATGCAACAGAAGCCGCGAGCGTGACGCCCGCAAGGGTTTTCATGTTCATGGCGTATCTCCTCTAGAACCCCCAAAGGGTTCGGCGGAAGTCCTCGTGCCGGGATACGCCTCCCGGCGGCGCCTCGCAACCGGCCGCGCCGCCCCGTGACTTGAATTGATTTGTGCCCGCCGGCCGGCACGCCCCCGAAAATCGCCCTGCCGGCATTTGAAACCGCAGGCACCAGCCCCACATGCACTATATGTTCCAAACACCTGGAGCGAGCCGATGCGCTACAACCAGCTTGGAAATACGGGGATGTTCGTCTCCGAAATCTGCCTCGGCACCATGACGTTCGGAACGGGGGGCGAGAATGTGCACTGGGGCGCCATCGCCAGTCTCGGCCAGGACGGGGCCGACGCCATCGTACAGCGCGCGCTCGCCGCCGGGGTCAATTTCTTCGACACGGCCGATGTCTATTCGTTGGGACAGGCCGAGCGCATCCTCGGCCAGTCGCTGCGCAACCTCGGCGTCAAGCGGCAGGATGTCGTCATCGCCACCAAGGTCCACGGCGCAATGGGCGACGGGCCAAACCAGCGCGGTTCCTCGCGCGGCCACGTCATGGATGCAGTCGATGCCAGCCTCGAGCGCCTGCAGACTGACCACATCGACCTCTATCAGCTTCACGGCACCGATACGGTAACGCCGATCGACGAGACGCTCGGGGCGCTCGACGACCTCGTTTCGAGCGGCAAGATTCGCTATGTCGGCGTATCGAACTGGCAGGCGTGGCGCATCGCCAAGGCGCTGGGTATTTCTGACAAGAATGGTCTTGCCCGCTTCGTAACCGTCCAGGCCTATTATTCCATCGCCGGCCGCGACCTCGAGCGCGAAATCGCGCCCCTGCTCGACCAGGAAAAGCTGGGCCTGATGGTCTGGTCGCCGCTTGCCGGCGGGCTGCTCTCCGGCAAATACGGGCCCGGCGCACCCGGCCTTGGCGCGGGACGCCGCGCCACCTTCAACTTCCCGCCAGTGAACGAAGACCGCGCATGGGCCGCGGTCGCGCTGATGCGCGAGATCGCCCAAAAACATGGCGTCTCAGTCGCCACGGTCGCGCTCGGCTATGTGTTGGCCAAGCCTTTCGTGATGAGCGTCATCCTCGGGGTGACCCGCATGGACCAGCTCGAACAGGATCTTGCTTCGACCGAACTCAAGCTTGACGAGGACGATCTGGCGCGCCTCGACGCGGCCAGTGCGCTGCCTGCCGAATATCCCGGCTGGATGGTCGAGCGCCAGGGAATGGGAAGGCGTCCCGCTCCATTCACGCCGCAGTGACCGACGCTTGGCGCGGGCCGCGGCGTTTCAATGCAGCTGGAACTCGCCGTCGACCTTGCGCCATTCGTTTGGCGCAATCAGCTTGCGATGGGTGTAGTGCACCGAGTGCAGCGGACCGTCGAGCTTGGCGCGCCAGAATTCGATGAAGCCGAACAGGTTGGGGAATTTCGGGGCGAGATCGTAGTCCTGCCAGATGAAGGTCTGCAGCAAATGGGGGTGATCCGGCAGGTGATAGAGAATTTCCGCCGTGGTTAGGCCGTAGCCCTTGAGCATAAGTTCCAGTTCAGAAGCGTCGCGCATCGCAAACCTTCCACAGCGAACGGTTCCTCCACGGTCAAAGCCTGCGCAGCCAAGGTTGACCATCCGTTAAAAAAACGAAAGCCACAATCGATAGTTCCGTAAATTCAGACATTTAGCAGCCACCTGGCCGATCTGCTGACAGTCGGGCAGTCTCTGCGGCCTGCCGCAGCGCAATGTCGCGACACAAATCCAAGGTCTAATATTGTGGTGCGCCGGGAATTGATAATAATGCGCCCAACGCGCGGCACAGGTGCCGCCATCCGCCGGCAATGACAAAGTGCCGGCTCGTCTTCCGGGAGGAAAGGAAAAAAATGTCCGAAGCCCGTGTCCACCGCGTCCAGCCGGCGTGGAAGAAGAATGCGCTCATCGACAACGAGACTTACCTGAAATGGTATGCCGATAGCGTCAATCACCCCGAGGCATTCTGGGCCGAGCATGGCAAGCGCATCGACTGGTTCAAGCCTTACACCAAGGTCAAGAACACCTCCTTCACCGGCGACGTCTCGATCAAGTGGTTCGAGGACGGGCTGACCAACGTCTCCTACAACTGCATCGACCGCCACCTCGAAGAGCGCGGCGATCAGGTCGCCATCATCTGGGAAGGCGACAACCCCTACGACGACAAGAAGATCACCTACAACGAACTGCATGAGCGCGTGTGCCGCCTCGCCAATGTGATGAAGAAGCACGGCGTCAAGAAGGGCGACCGCGTCACCATCTACATGCCGATGATCCCCGAAGCGGCCTATGCGATGCTTGCCTGCACGCGCATCGGCGCCATCCATTCGATCGTCTTCGGCGGTTTTTCGCCCGACGCGCTCGCCGGCCGCATCGTCGACTGCGAATCGACCTTCGTCATCACCGCCGACGAAGGTCTGCGTGGTGGCAAGGCGATCCCGCTCAAGGAAAACACCGACAAGGCGATCGACATCGCCGCCAAGAATTTTGTCATGGTCAAGAACGTGCTGGTGGTGCGCCGCACCGGCGGCAAGACCGGCTGGGCCAACGGCCGCGACCTGTGGTACCACGACGAGGTCTCGAGCGTTGCCGCCGAATGCGAGCCCGAACAGATGAAGGCGGAAGACCCGCTGTTCATCCTCTACACCTCGGGCTCGACCGGCAAGCCCAAGGGCGTGCTGCACACCACCGGCGGCTATCTCGTCTTCGCCTCGATGACCCACCAGTATGTATTCGACTACCAGGACGGCGACATCTACTGGTGCACGGCCGATGTCGGCTGGGTCACCGGCCACAGCTACATCGTCTATGGCCCTCTCGCCAACGGCGCCACCACGCTGATGTTCGAGGGCGTGCCGAACTACCCGTCGCCCTCGCGCTTCTGGGACGTGGTCGACAAGCACAAGGTCAACATCTTCTACACCGCGCCCACCGCCATCCGCGCGCTGATGGGGGCGGGCGACAACCATGTGACCAAGACCTCGCGCAAGACGCTGCGCGTGCTGGGCTCGGTCGGCGAACCGATCAACCCGGAAGCCTGGGAGTGGTATTTCAACGTCGTCGGCGAACAGAAGGTGCCGATCGTCGACACCTGGTGGCAGACCGAGACCGGCGGCATCCTGATCACGCCGCTGCCCGGCGCCACCGACCTCAAGCCCGGCTCGGCAACGAGGCCGTTCTTCGGGGTGGTTCCCGAACTGGTCGACAACGAGGGCAATATTCTCGAAGGTGCTGCCGACGGCAATCTGTGCATCGCCGATTCCTGGCCGGGCCAGATGCGCACGGTCTATGGCGACCACGAGCGCTTCATCCAGACCTACTTCTCGACCTACAAGGGCAAGTATTTCACCGGCGACGGCTGCCGCCGCGACGAGGACGGCTACTACTGGATCACCGGCCGCGTCGACGACGTCATCAACGTATCGGGCCACCGCATGGGCACGGCGGAAGTCGAGTCGGCGCTGGTCAGCCACGACAAGGTCTCGGAAGCCGCCGTCGTCGGCTATCCGCACGACATCAAGGGCCAGGGCATCTACTGCTACGTCACCTTGATGAACGGGGTGGAATGGTCCGACGACCTGCGCAAGGAACTCATCGCCCATGTCCGCAAGGAGATCGGCGCCATCGCCTCGCCCGACAAGATCCAGTTCGCGCCGGGCCTGCCCAAGACGCGTTCCGGCAAGATCATGCGCCGCATCCTGCGCAAGATCGCCGAGGACGATTTCGCAGCCCTCGGCGACACCTCGACGCTGGCCGATCCGGCTGTCGTCGACGATCTGGTCGAAAACAGGCAGAACAAGCGGACCTGAACCTGGCTACCCCCTCGTGCCACCGGTGCGAGGGGATGCGGCCATTGCGAACTTGCAAAAGCCACAAAGGCACCCCACCTTGTGCCGGTGTTCAACGAACTGAAAGGAGGTGATCCGATGTCGAGTGATTTCGTTTTCCAGAACGTGGCCTCAGCGGATTGCCCTTTCGGGAAGCAGTCTTCCCGCTAAGGCGCGCGACGCGCGGCCGGTGACCTCAGAGTCACGGCCATGAGCCGCGTCTGGACGGAAACACGGAAGGCCGCGCTTCGCAGGAAGCGCGGCCTTTTTTTCATGTCGGTCTGGTTCCGCTACTGCGTCAATGCCAGCTGTTCGATGTTGCGGGCGATGGCTTGGAAGGCCTCATCGAGTTCGGCGCCCGTCGCCGCCTCGAAGTAGCGCTTCATGGAGCCGGAACCCGGCGACGCGCAGTCCTTCATCGTCTGCTTCGCCGCCGCGTTGTCGAGCTGGAAACCGACCGTGAAGATCTCGATGCCCTTGTTGCGCATTGCCTTGCACAGGGTGGTCGCGGCCGTTCTGGGGGCCTGCTTGCCATTGTCGTTGTAGACCTCATCCGAGGTGGAGGCGTCGAAGTAGGAAAGGTTGAACTCGCCGTCCGTCATGAGAATGGCAACCTTGGTGACATCTTTCGGATCGGCCTTCGCCGGCCGCTCCGAGGCCTTCATCACCTGGCCCCAGTTTTCCGAAAGCGTGTACCAGGCCCACTGGATGCCGATATGGCCTGCGGTGCCGCCGGAGGCCACGTAGCTCTTGATCGAGGCTTTCAGCGCCGCGCTGTCGGCAGTGAGCGGCATGAGCGTCGCAGCGGGACAGGTCGTAGTGCTATTTTCCTGTGCGTATTTCGTCAGCAGGTAGTCGCGATTGACCATCGCGATATCGGGCCCGGCATCGGTGTATTGCTCGTTGCCCTTGCGTTCGGTGGCGCAATTGTCGGGCCGCGGCGAAGCGGAAGCCAGCTTCGAGTCGTACATGCCCGGAGCCTGCTTGCGTTCGCTGCCCTTCTGCTCGACGAAAACCGTACTTTGGGCGAGCGCCCCGACATTGATGGAGTTGGCATAGGGCACCAGTGAAACACGCACGCGGGGATTGGCGGCGTCCTGGCCACCCAGCAGCTGGTCGACCGCATTCTGGGCCGCCTTCTTGAGATCACCGATCTTGTCGGTCTTTTTGGTCGCCTTCATCGACCCGGTGACGTCGAGCATCATCGCCACCTCGATCTTCTTGTTCGAGTAGAGCGACGCTGTCGTGGCCGTCACACGCTGACGATTGGCGGTGCCGAAGAGCGGGAAGTAGACGTTGACATCGATATCGGCGGTCGCCTCGACCGTACCTGCCAGCCTGTCGACGAACACGTTGCGCAGCACCACCTTCTCGCCCGGCGCCAGCAGCCGCGCGGCGTTGGCCTCGAGAAAGGCCCTCACCATGGTATCCGCATCCTCGGCCTTGATCTTGCCGGTAGTCAGGTCCCGCGCTGTCGAAGTCACGGCGGCATCGACCGCGTGCTTGAGGCCCGACTTGACGTTGTAGAGCTGTGCGATGTTGATGCCGAAGCCGGCCGCCATCGCCAGCATCGAGACGGTGAGGCCGCCGAGGATCGCGAAATTGCCGCTGGCATCGCCTGCCAGGTCCCTTGCTGCCTGTACGAGATTCCGAAGTCGCCGCATGTCCCACCCTCCAGTGCCGATGCAAGGAGCGGTGCAGGAATCCGGCCGGACTCCCGCCTCAGGCGAGGCGGGTCAGGCGACAAATCGTCAAGGCATTGATTTTTATCGACTTCGTTCGAAGCGATGGTAAATGGATGATTAAGCTTGGTGCGCGACGCCGGCTTTCTTCACCATCTGCTCACCATGATCGCCATGACCGACATATGCGGGACGGCGGCCCGCCCCATTCTGGTGCGCCATACCGTGCCAAAACGGGTCAGCCGCACCAGCCTTGCCGCTTGCCGCCGCCATAGGGTCGCGCCAATCCCTGGTCGAGCATCGCGGTCGCCACGGTCTCACCCGCTTCGGTGGCGACATCGGCCAGCACGCGGCCGTAATATTTGGCGCCGCCGATGTTGGAGAGCGAGATCGCTCCGCCGGCGACCAGATCCGACAAGGCCGCACGCGCCCTGAGCGCTGCCTCGCGCTCGGCCCGGCAGCGGCTTTTCATTTCTGGTGCATCGATGCCACGAACGCGAATATTCACCCGCAAGGTCTGCCCCGGCCAGATCTCGGCCTCGGCGAGCAAGGTGTCGCCGTCGAGCACCTCCAGCACCCGCGCGCTGACGGGGCCGGCGAAATTGTTGCGACGCTTGGCCATGGCTGGAGCAGGCGCGGCGAGCAGGGCAAAGACTACCGCCGATAGTGTGCATACCTTGAAAGACATCGAATCCATTCAAGGTATTTATTCCTATTTATGGCCATATGCAACCCGGCAGACCACCCGATCACCGCCTGTGATCGCCGCTGATCGCGTCGATCTTGAGTTCCACCTTGGCATTGTCGGTCGTGTAGTAGGTCACGTCGTAATAGCCGTCGGTGTTCCATTCCGCGCTGGAAATGAAGCGGAACTGGCCGCGTTGCTCGATCTTGGCAATGATGTCGGAAAGCTTGAGGGCCTTGTCCGAGGGAACGGGCGGCTCTCTCGTCTGTGCCTGCGCTTGACTGGCTGCCAGGACAACAGCAGCCACAACTGCCAGAACCGTTGATTTCTTCATGACCGTCCCTTTCACGCAATGCGGGAAAACGAACGATCCTCGATTTCGGTTCCACCAGAGCGCCGTGCGTCCGAAGAGACGCACAAAGGACACTCCAGATTGTTGGTTCTGCGCATCGAGCTTGCCGAAAAGCGGTGCCGATTATTGGGCCGATGCGCTGGCCATGCGGTCAAAAATCGCTGGTCAGGCCCTTCACTTCCCAGTCGCCGTAGCGCCCGGGCTCCTGGCCGCCGCGGCCGCCGATCTCCCTTGGCAGCTTGGCCTCCTGGGCGCGATAGGCTTCGCGCCGCGCCTCGGCTTCGGCCAATGCGCGCTTGGCTGCCGGCGACAGTTCCTTCGGCTGCTGTTCGTCCTGGGGGACCTCAGGCTGGGCGTCGTTCATGGGAATCCTTCGCCGATGATTGAAACGGATCGTTGGCTCTCCCATCATATAGAGAAAGCCGGCGCAAGCTGCGACCTCGCGCGGCTATATCGCGCGGCTGCATGGAGTAGACAATGAATATGATGCGGACGGCAATGCTACTGGCGACCATGACGGCGCTGTTCATGGGCGTCGGCTACCTGATCGGCGGCACCGGCGGCATGACCATCGCCTTCCTGATGGCGGCGGGCATGAACCTGTTCAGCTACTGGAACGCCGACAAGATGGTTCTGCGCATGAACAACGCCGTCGAGGTCGACGAGCGCAACGCACCCGAATACTACGCCATCGTGCGCGGCCTGGCCGCCAATGCCGGCCTGCCGATGCCCAAGGTCTTCCTGATCGACAATGATCAGCCCAACGCCTTTGCCACGGGCCGCAACCCTGAGAATGCTGCGGTTGCAGCCACCACCGGCCTGCTGCAGCGCCTCAGCCACGAGGAAGTCGCAGCCGTCATGGCCCACGAACTCGCCCATGTGCAGAACCGCGACACCTTGATCATGACGATCACGGCGACCATTGCCGGCGCGATCTCGATGCTCGGCAATTTCGCCTTCTTTTTCGGCGGCAACCGCGAGAACAACAGCAATCCGCTCGGCATCGTCGGCGTGCTGGTGGCGATGATCGTCGCTCCCTTCGCCGCCATGCTGGTGCAGATGGCGATCAGCCGGACGCGCGAATATTCGGCAGACCGGCGCGGCGCCGAGATCTGCGGAAACCCGCTTTGGCTGGCCTCCGCACTTGACAAGATCGCCCGCAACGTCGAACGCATCCACAACCCCGAAGCCGAACGCAATCCCGCCATGGCTCCGCTCTTCATCATCAATCCCCTATCCGGCGAGCGCATGGACAATCTCTTTTCGACCCACCCCAACACCGAAAACCGCATCGCCGCATTGCAGGCGATGGCACAGGAAGGCGTCGGCCGTCCCGCCGCGCAAAAGGCACCGCAGCCGGCCGCACGATCGGGCGAAGGTCCGTGGGGCCGCAAACCTTCCGGGCCGAAGGGCCCGTGGTCGTGACGGGGGAAAAGCGCGACCGCCAGCCGAACCGCACGCGCCCCGGCAACAAGAAGAACGCCAGACCCGACGCAGCACCCGCCGCTCCCGGCCTTGCCGCGCGCATGGCCGCAGCGCGCCTGCTTGCGGCAACCATCGACGCCAAGACATCGCTCGACGGCCTGACCGACCATGAGCATGGCCATCCGCAGTTCCGCGCGCTCGACATGCGCGACCGTTCGCTGGTGCGCGCCATCCTGGCGACCGCGCTGCGCTACCGCGTCACCATCGGCAAGCTGATTGCGCGCCGGCTGGAAAAGCCGCTGCCGGCCAACGCCACCGTGCTGTCCCACATCCTGCACGTCGCCGCCGCCCAGATCCTGTTCCTCGACATTCCCGACAGCGCAGCCGTCGATCTCGCCGTCACCCATGCCAAGTCCGACCCGCGCACGGTGCGCTTCTCCGGCCTCGTCAACGGCGTGCTGCGCGCGCTGGCCCGGGCCAAGGCCGCCGAGCTGCCTGTGATGCTGGCCGAGACCGACGACGCGCCCGAATGGTTCGTCGAGCGGCTTACCGCCGCCTACGGCGCCGCCCAGGCGAAAGAAATCCTGGCCGCCCATCGGCTCGAAGCGCCAGTCGACTTCACCGTCAAATCCGATCCGGCGAAATGGGCCGAGCAGCTCGGCGGCGTCGTCCTGCCGACCGGTTCGGTGCGCATCGAAAAGCTGTCCGGCGCTGTCTCCGACCTGCCCGGCTTCGCCGAAGGTGCCTGGTGGGTGCAGGATGCCGCCGCCGCCCTGCCCGCGCGCCTGTTCGGCGACATCGCCGGCAAGCGCGTCGCCGATCTTTGCGCGGCACCCGGCGGCAAGACCGCCCAGCTGGCGCTCGCCGGGGCAAAGGTGACCGCTGTCGAAGCCTCGAAGAACCGGCTCGCCCGGCTCGCCGCCAATCTCGACCGGCTCGGCCTCGACGCCGAGAAGGTCAACGCCGACCTGCTCGCCTACGAGCCGGTGGAGAAGTTCGACGCCGTGCTGCTCGACGCGCCCTGCTCGTCGACCGGCACCGTGCGCCGTCACCCCGACGTGCTCTGGACCAAGTCGCCCGCCGATATCGCCAAGCTCGCCGACGTCCAGCGCAAGCTGCTCGACGGTGCGGTCTTGCTGGTCAAGCCCGGCGGCAGGATCGTATTCTCGAACTGCTCGCTCGATCCACAGGAAGGCGAGGCGCTCGTCGCAGGCTTCCTCAGGGATCATGCGGGCAAGGTCGAACTCGATCCGGTTCGGGCTGACGAAGTGGCCGGCATCGCCGAATTCGTGACAGCCGAAGGCTTCCTCCGAACCACGCCGGCCGGCCTCCATCTCGGCAATCCCGCGATCTCAGGCCTCGACGGTTTCTTCGCCGCGCGCTTCAAACGCCTCGCCTGAGGCGTTTACGAAAAATTCACCCTCGCGCAGGCCTTTGAAAACACCTAACTTGGCCGCGGGGTACAGCACGTCTGGAGGGACATTGTCGATCGCGGCGGACGACACGACGCGCCTGTGGGGGCTCGTTGCCAGGGAGCTTTGGCGAAAGACGCGCCAGCGCCTGCGTGCCGGCGCGATCTATCGCTGGCGCTATTCCGGCCGCACGCCCGAACGCGTGCTCATCGCCCCGCCCGACCTGCGCCTTGCCGATCCGCAGATCGCACTGGAAATCTATTACGGCCGCTTCCCGCTGTCCGGCCATCTCGTCGAGACCGGCGGCCAGTCGCCCTTCCTCGTCGAGGTGCCCAACCGCGGCTGGCAGCGCAGCCTTCACGGCTTCCGCTGGCTGCGTCACATGCGCGCCGCCGGCACCGAACTCGCCGCCGCCAATGCGCGGGCGCTGGTCTCCGACTGGATCGCCATGCACGGAAACCGCATCGCCGGCACGGCATGGGAGCCCGCCACCACCGCCAAGCGCATCATCGCCTGGCTGCAGCATTCCTCGGTGGTGTTGCAGGGCGCCGAATTCGCTTTCTATCGCGCCTTTTTGCGCTCGCTCGCCATGCAGATCCGCTACCTCAAGTCGATGGCCCGCGAGATGCCCAACGGCAAGGACCGGCTCAGGGCCCGCATCGCGCTCGCCTTCGCCGCCCTGTCGTTGCCGGTGCCGGCCGCCACGCTGCGGCTGGCGACGCGCAGCCTCGCCGATGAACTCGAGCGCCAGATCCTGCCCGACGGAGGCCACATCTCGCGCAATCCGATGGTGGTGCTGGAAATCCTGGCCGACCTTCTGCCGCTGCGCCACACCTATGCCAACCAGGCCGAACAGCCGCCGGCAGCACTGATCAACGCCGTCGATCGCATGTTGCCGGCCCTGCGCTTCTTCCGCCACCAGGATGGCAGCCTCGCCCGCTTCAATGGCATGGGCGCCACCATCCACGACCGCATCGCGGCAATCCTGCGCCATGACGACACCGGCGGCGCGCCGCCGCTGCATGCCACCCATTCCGGCTACGAGCGCCTTTCGATGGGCGGCACGACCATCATTGCCGACACCGGCGCACCGCCGCCCATCGACGTGTCGAACCATGCCCATGCCGGATGCCTGTCCTTCGAGATGTCGTCGGGCCGCCAGCACTACATCGTCAATGCCGGCGTCGACACCTATGGCATCGCCGAGCTCAGGCCGCTGGCGCGCGCCACCGCCGCCCACTCGACAATCACCATCAACGACACCTCGTCGGCCAGCTTCTCGCATTCCGATCGCGTCAGGGGCCTGCTCGGCAGCCCGATGTTCGACGGGCCGAGGTCGGTGCCCTCAGAGCGTACCGACAAGACGGGCATTCAGGGTTTCATCGCCCGCCACGACGGATATGCACGACGCTTCGGCCTCTACCACGAGCGTGAGATCTCGCTGGCTGCCGGCGGCAACATAGTGTCGGGTTGCGACCGCATCCTTCGCGGCGGCAACGCGCCGATCCGGAACAACGGACGCGACGACATCGCCATCCGGTTCCACGTCCATCCCGACGTCCAGTTGTTCCGCGACCAGAAGGAGCGGCTGGTGCTGACGGGCCCCGACCTCGACACCTGGGTCTTCACCTCGGCGAACGTCCCCTCCGAAGTCGAGGAATCGATCTATTTCGCCGGGCTTGGCGGACCGCGCCGCTCGCACCAGATCGTGCTGTCCTTCAAGGCCTCGGAAATCTCCGAGGTCCACTGGCAATTGTCCCGCACGCGCATCATCAGCCGCATCGAAAACGACCGCGCCTGACAGCGAAGCGACGCGACATGCTTTTCGGGCCGGGGGAGGCGTAGGAGCCCCAAAAACAGGCCGGCGGGTCTCGGCGAAAAAGACCTTTTTCAAACAAAATCTTAGCGCCTCGCCCGCCCCCTATCGGGATCGGGCGGGCCCAGTTGCAGCGCCGAAAACCTTGATTTCCGGGGCTCATGTGCTAGGCCGCGCGCGAGCAGCCCCACCCACCCAGCTTTGAAAGGCCCCGCCCATGGCCGTCGCTTCCAAGAAGATTCCCGCCCCCGATCTCGTCCCGATCCGGCGCGCCCTGCTTTCGGTGTCCGACAAGACCGGCCTGATCGGCTTCGCCCAAAACCTCGCCAATCTCGGCGTCGAGCTGGTCTCGACCGGCGGCACGGCCAAGAGCATCGCCGCCGAGGGCATCGCCGTCCGCGACGTCTCCGAACTGACCGGCTTCCCCGAGATCATGGACGGCCGCGTCAAGACGCTGCACCCGTCGGTTCACGGCGCGCTTTTGGGCGTCCGCGACGATCCCGAGCACGTGGCCGCGATGTCCGAACACGGCATCCAGCCGATCGACCTCGTGGTGGTCAATCTCTATCCCTTCGAAGAGGTCCGCAATTCGGGCGCCGACTACGCCTCGATCGTCGAGAATATCGACATCGGCGGGCCGGCCATGGTCCGCGCCTCGGCCAAGAACCACGCCTATGTCGCCATCGTCACCGATCCGGCCGACTACGCCCAGGTGCTCGAGGCCATCACCGCCAACAATGGCAGCCTGCCGCTCGCGCTGCGCAAGAAGCTCGCCGCCAAGGCCTTTGCCCGCACCGCCGCCTATGATGCGGCCATCTCCGGCTGGTTCGCCGAAGCCCTTGAGATCGAGACGCCCGACTGGCGCGCCTTCGGCGGCCGGCTGCAGAGCGTCATGCGCTACGGCGAAAACCCGCACCAGACGGCCGGCTTCTACCTGACCGGCGACAAGCGCCCCGGCGTCGCCACCGCGACCCAGCTCCAGGGCAAGCAGCTCTCCTACAACAACATCAACGACACCGACGCCGCCTTCGAGCTCGTCGGCGAATTCGATCCGGTCCGCACCGCCGCCGTCGCCATCATCAAGCACGCCAACCCTTGCGGCGTTGCCGAGGGCGCCACGCTGAAGGCAGCCTACGAAAAGGCGCTGGCCTGCGATCCCGTCTCGGCCTTCGGCGGCATCGTGGCGCTGAACCGCATCCTCGATGCGGAAGCCGCCGAGGAGATCGTCAAGATCTTCACCGAGGTCATCATCGCCCCTGATGCCACCCCCGAAGCCCAGGCCATCGTCGCCGCCAAGAAGAACCTGCGCCTGCTGGTCACCGGCGGCCTGCCCGATCCCGATCGCGCCGGTGTCGCGGTCAAGTCGGTTGCCGGCGGCCTGCTGGTCCAGTCGCGCGACAATGCCGTCGTCGACGGCCTTGAACTCAAGGTCGTCACCAAGCGCCAGCCGACGCAGCGCGAGCTGGAGGACCTGAAGTTCGCCTTCCGCATCGCCAAGCACGTCAAGTCGAATGCCATCGTCTATGCCCGCGACCTCGCCACCGTCGGCGTGGGTGCCGGCCAGATGAGCCGCGTCGATTCGGCCCGCATCGCCGCCCGCAAGGCGCTCGACGCTGCCGAGGCCGCCGGCCTTGCAGAGCCGCTGACCAAGGGCTCGGTCGTCGCCTCCGACGCCTTCTTCCCCTTCGCCGATGGCCTTTTGTCGGCGGTCGAGGCGGGTGCAACGGCGGTCATCCAGCCGGGCGGCTCGATGCGCGACGACGAGGTCATCGCCGCCGCCGACGAGCATGGCATCGCCATGGTCTTCACCGGTGTCCGGCACTTCAGGCACTGAGGGTTTTTACCCTCCCCCTTGTGGGGAGGCCTATAGCATGTGGATGCCTTGAGGGGGGTTGACCGACTTTGTACCCCCACCCCTAACCCCTCCCCACAAGGGGGAGGGGGACGATTTCATCGCCGCTACCACCAGATTCGTCGAAGATCAGTGCTGGCGCCCTGCTCCAAAGTCCCCTTCCCCCTTGTGGGGAGGGGTTAGGGGTGGGGGTATCTTCAAACGCGATTGCCCTCCCCTTGCAGGGAAGCCGCCTCTCACTCCTCCCCATCCGCCGGATAGGGCGTGCGCAAGAGCACCAGAAGCCCCACGACAAAGAATGCGATGATCATCGCCATGCCGAGGCGCGGCGAGCCGCTCGCCGCCGTGACGGTCGCGACCAGAAACGGAGCGACGAAACTCGTCGCCCGGCCCGACAGCGCATAGATGCCAAAATAGCGCCCTGCCTCCTCGGCCGAGACGCTGCGCGCCATGTAGGAGCGCGACGAGGCCTGCACCGGCCCGAAGGCGATGCCGACCAGCAAACCGAAAGCGATGTAGGCCTTTTCCGCCGCCGTGCCGAACAGTCCGTCCGTATCCTCGCCCGGCATCTGCCACAGGCCGAACAGCGTGTAGCCCGGTCCGGTCGAGACGATGCCGACGGTGGCGACGGTCAGCAGCACCAGTGAAATCAGCACCACTGTCTTGGAGCCGAAGCTCATGTCGAGGCGGCTGGCGACGAGGCAGCCGAAGATGGCGACGACATTGAGGATGATGCCGTAGATGCCGATCTCGGTGATCGACCAGCCGAACATCGCCGCCGCAAAGGCGCCGCCGAGCCCGAGCAGCGCGTTGACGCCGTCCTGGTAGATCATGCGTGCCACTAGGAAGCGGAAGATGCCGCTGCGCTTGCGCACCTCGCCCAGAGTCGAGCGAAGCTCGGCCAGCCCGACGCGTACCGCCGGGCGGATCGCCAGGCCCTTGCTGCCATCTGGAGTGAAGAAGAACATCGGCAGAATGAAGATAAAGTACCAAACCGCCGCGATCGGACCGGTGGCGCGGGCGTCCTCGCCAAGCTTGGGATCGAGGCCGAACAGCGGCTCGGCGCCGATGATGGTCCTGCCAGTCTCGGGCGATGCTGCAAGGATCGCGACGACGAAGATCAGCACGATCATGCCGCCGAGATAGCCGAGTCCCCAGGCAACGTTGGAGACCTTGCCGATTTCCTCCTTGGAGACCAGGCGCGGCATCATCGAATCGTTGAAGACGATCGAGAATTCCGCCGCCACCGAGGCGAGCGAGAACAACAGCACCACCGGCACCAGCGGCGAGCCGGGTGCTGCGAACCACAGCATGCACAGGCAAAAGATCTTGATCGCGGCGAAGAAGGCGATCCACGGCTTGCGCGGGCCGGTCTGGTCGGCGATCGAGCCCAGCACCGGCGACAATATGGCGATGACGAAGCCGGCGGCAGCGATACCGTAGCCCCAGGCCGCCTGCCCCATCGCCGGATCGGTCGCCATGCGCGCGACGAAATAGGGCCCGAAGATGAAGGTCGTGACGACGGTGAAGAACGGCTGCGCCGCCCAGTCGAAGAACATCCAGCCCCAGATGCCGCTTCGCGGCGCGCGTCCAGCAACCATTGTCTCGGCCATCATCTCCCCCGCACGCGTCGTTATTGCGCGTGGCCTGACCATAGCGTGCGAGCCTTGCACGATCCTTTAGAAAAAGGCCCGCCGCGGCGATCGCGGCAGGCCAGATCGGAGTGCGGTCACCGCGCCGAAAGATCGCTCATCAGCCCGGCAGCCACCGTCAGCCGCGACACGGTGATGTCGCCGCCTTCGGTCAGTGCCTGAAGACGCTCGCGGATGCGGCCGATCCGCGCGCCGCCGGCTTCGAGCCATGCAGCCACCGGATCGGCGGCGTTGCCGAAGCCAGCCAGGGCTGCGACCGCGATGCCGCGCCTTGCCGCGCCGATCGTGTCCGATGCGCGCGACAGCGCCAGTCCCTCGTAATAGTCGGACGTCGCAATCGAATTTGCGGCATCCTCGATGCGCGGAATGCGGAAAGCTTCGCTGACGCCGAAGAACGCCTTGGCGGCATCGACGATGTCGGCCATGGCCGTCTTGGCCACCAGTGCAATATCCGGCACCATCTCTCCGACCTCGAGCAGCGACAGCCGTTCCGCCAGCTTCTCGGGCGCGCCGGCCGCGACAAAGCCTGCCTTGCGCCGCTCGATGCGATCGCGCGTGAAGGCGGGCACCATGCCGGCGAATTGCTGCTCAAGAGCGGCACGCGCGCCCTGTAGCTCGGCGATGCGGCTGGCAAGCGGCGCATCGCCATGCTCGTTCCTCAGATACCAGCCGCCGGTAGCGAAGATCAGCCGGCTCACCGCCTGATAGAGGTCAAGCTGCGTCGTGCCGTCGACGATATTGTCGAGCGCATCGATCTCGGCATAGAGCGCCGGCAGTGCAAAGCCATCGCGCACCACGGCGAAGGCACGCGCCACGTCTGCCGCCGTGCGGCCGCTCGCTTCCTGCAGCCGGTTGACAAAGGACGGACCACCACGGTTGACGAGATCGTTGACCAGAACACGCGTGATAATCTCGCGGCGCAGCCTGTGCCCGGCGATTTCAGCCTCATACTTCTTCGCCATGCGCGCGGGGAAGTAGCCCATCAGGTCGCGAGCGAATTGCGGGTCGTCGGGCAGGTCGGAGGCAACGATGTCGGAGAACAGCACGATCTTGGCGTAGGCAAGCAGCACGCCAAGTTCCGCCCGCGTCAATGGCTCGCCGCGTGCCTCGCGCTCGGCAAGGGCTGCCGCATTGGGCAGGTTCTCGACTGCGCGGTCGAGCAGCCCACGCGCCTCGAGCGCACTCATGAAGCGGCCCTGATAGGCGATGTCCTGCAGGCCGCGGTGGCTGGCCAGCGACAGCGCCAGCGTCTGCTCGTAGTTGTTGGCGAGAACGAGCCCTGCGACCTCGTCGGTCATCTCGGCCAGCAGCTTGTTACGCGCCGGCCGCTGAAGCGTGCCCTTGCGCATGGCCGACGCCAGCGCGATCTTGATGTTGACCTCGACGTCGGACGAATTGACGCCGCCCGAATTGTCGATGGCGTCGGAATTGCAGCGCCCGCCCTTGAGCCCGAACTCTATGCGTGCCCGCTGGGTCACGCCGAGATTGGCGCCTTCGCCGACCACCCTGGCGCGCACCTCGGTGGCGGTGACCCGGATTGCATCATTGGCGCGGTCGCCGACCTCCTGGTTGCTTTCGCTGCTCCCCCGCACATAGGTGCCGATGCCGCCGAACCACAAGAGATCGACCGGCGCGCGCAGGATGGCAGTCATGATCTCGACCGGCGAGGCGGTCGTCTTGTCGAGCCCGATCGCCGCCGCCGCCGCATGCGGCAGCGTCACCGACTTCTGCGCCCGCGAGACGATCACGCCGCCGGCCGAAAGCTTCGACTTGTCGTAGTCCTGCCAGCTCGAACGCGGCAGGGCGAACATGCGCTTGCGCTCGGCGAACGACGCAGCTGCATCCGGGTCCGGATCGATGAAGATGTCGCGATGGTCGAAGGCCGCGACCAGCCGCGTCTGCTCCGAAAGCAGCATGCCGTTGCCGAACACGTCGCCCGACATGTCGCCGACGCCGACGACGCTGAACGGCGTTTTCTGGATGTCGCGGTTCATCTCGCGGAAATGCCGCTTCACCGCCTCCCAGGCGCCACGCGCGGTGATGCCCATCTTCTTGTGGTCGTAACCGGCCGAACCGCCAGAAGCGAAGGCGTCGTCGAGCCAGAAGCCATGCTTTTCGCTGATGCCGTTGGCCGTATCGGAGAACGTCGCCGTGCCCTTGTCGGCGGCAACCACGAAATAGGGATCGTCGACGTCGCGCCGCACCACGCCTTTCGGCGGCACGACATGGTCGCCGTCGATATTGTCGGTGATCGACAGCATCGAGGAGATGAAATTGACATAGGCCGCCTTGCCCGCCTCGAAGACGGCGTCACGGCTGACGCCCACGGGCAATTGCTTCGGGAAGAAGCCGCCCTTGGCGCCGACCGGCACGATGACGGCATTCTTGACCTGCTGCGCCTTGACCAGCCCCAGCACCTCGGTGCGATAGTCCTGCGCACGGTCCGACCAGCGCAAGCCGCCGCGCGCCACCGAGCCGAAGCGCAGGTGCACGCCCTCGACCTCGGAGCCATAGACGAAGATCTCGCGCCATGGCCGCGGCTCGGGCAGGCCGTCGATGCCGCGCGAGTCGAGCTTGATCGCCAGGGACTGGCCTTTTTCCTTCTTGCCGGCGACGAAATGGTTCGTCCTGAGCGACGCCTCGATCAGGTTGACGTAGCGCCGGATGATGGTGTCGTCGTCGATATTCGGCACCGCCTCCAGCGCATCCCTGATCTTGGCCTTGAGGTGCTTGGCGGTGACCAGCCCTTCCTTTTCCTGCGCCGGATCGAGCCGCGCGAGGAACAGTTCGTGCAGCCCGCGCGCGATGTCGGGATAGCGGTTCAGCGCCGCGGCGATGAAATCCTGGCTCTGCGGAATGCCCGCCTGCTGCAGGTAGCGGCCATAGGCGCGCAGGATGACGATCTCGTTGGAGCCGAGCCCCGCCGTCTGGGCCAGTGCGTTGTAGCCGTCATTGTCGGCGTCACCTGTCCATACCGACAGGAACACCTGCTCGAACAACGCGCCGTTGTCCTTGAGGTCGACCGGCTGGCCGTAGGCGTTCTCCAGTTCCATGTCGTGGATGAAAATCTGGTCCTGGCCCTTGTCGCCGAGCTCGAAGGTGCGCTCGCTGATGACGCGGAAGCCCATGTTCTCGAGCAGCGGCACGCGCCGCGACAGCGCTACCGGCGCGCCATGATGGTAGATCTTCAGGGACGCCTGTTCCGGCGTCTGGCCGGTATCGCGGTAACAATCGATGACGATCGGATTAGCGGCATCGATCTTGGCGATCCGCTCGGCATCGAGCAGGGCCGTCGCCGGTGAGAAGCTATTGCGATAGTTTTCCGGAAAACGGTTCGCGACGCTGACCAGCGATGCCGGCGAGCCGGCAGCTGCCGAGGCTTCGCGCAGACCGTCCTCCCAGGTGGTGACGATGTCGCGGATCGCCGCCTCGATGGCGGCCTGTTCGACCTTGGGCGTCTTGCCGCCGGAGCGGCCGATGATGAAATGCACGCGCGTCAGCCCACCTTCCGGGAAGGCCGGGTAGTAGGCCGAAACCCGCCCCTCGAAGACCGTCTTGAGATAGGCGCCGATCCTTTCGCGGACGATCGAATCGTAGCGGTCGCGCGGCACGAAGACGAGCACGGAAACGAAGCGGTCGAACTGGTCGACCCGCACCAGCGCCCGCACCCGCGGCCGCTCGACCAGCCCAAGGATCGCCTCGGCATGCTTGCGCAGTGTCGGCACCGCGATCTGGAAAAGCTCGTCCCGCGGATAGGATTCCAGAACGTTGATCAGCGCCTTGCCGGAATGATCGGCGGGATCGAAACCGGATTTGTGGATCACCGTCTCCGCCTTCGAGCGCAGATAGGGGATCTTCATCACCGAGCGCGTGTAGGCAGTCGAGGTGAAAAGGCCGACGATGCGCAGTTCGCCTGAAAGCTGCCCCTTGGCATCGAAGGTCTTGACGCCGATGTAGTCGAGATAGGCGCGGCGGTGCACCGCCGACTTGGCGTTGGCCTTGGTGACAATCAGCGGATCCGGCCCGTGCAGGAAGGCCCTGATCTCCGACGTCGTCGACGTCGCATCGACGGTATCGCGGCGCAGCACCAGCACATCGGGGTCGGCGAGGATGCCAAGGCCCGGCTTGTCGGCGCGATGGAGCATGCCGCTCTTTTCGCCACCCGAATATTCGAACTCGCGCATGCCCAGGAAGGTGAAGTTGTCGTCGCGCAGCCATTCGAGGAAGGCGATGGCCTCGGTTACCGCGTGTCTGTCGAGCGGGATCGGCGCGTAGCGGAATTCGGAGATCGCCTGGTCGAGCCGCGCCAGCATGGGCTTCCAGTCGGTCACAGCTGCTCGAACCTGGCCGAGCAGCTTGTCGAGCCGCTCGCGCAGGGTCTCCGCTGCGTCCTTGCCGAGTTGCGCGATATGGACGTGGATCACGCTTACCTTGTCAGCGGCCTGCTCACCCTTGTGGCCGCCACCATCGCTGACGATCTCATCGACGCCGCTACGGCCGTGGCGCACCGCGATCACCGGATGGGTGACGAGCACAGGTTCGCCAGCGGCGTCGGTGATCTCACCGATCACCGAATCGAACAGGAAAGGCATGTTGTCGTTGACCACGGTCACGACCGTCACCGGCCTGCCATGGCGAATGACGCCCGCGTCGGTCTCGATGTCGATCACCGACGACCCCTTACGGTGCTTGAGCACGGCCTGCTCGGCCAGATGTGCGGCGCGTTCGAGCATGCCGGGCCCGTAGCCGGCCAGATCCTCGGCCGGGGCGCGGGCAAGCAGGAGTTCGAGCAACTGCGGCGCCTTGACTGGGGATTTCGAGGAAGAGGTTGCCTTGGCGGATTTCGCCGTGGACTTCACAGATGCGGCCATGACGTCAGTTTCTCCATCCCGTCATATGCTTTTGCGGTCATCGTAGCAGATGGCCTGCCTATAGCGACAAAGGTTTGACGGAAGGTTCTGAAAAATGCCTGCGCAACAGGCACAAAGTGCTCAAGAATGAAGCTTACGCAGCGTCCGCAAGGCGCACGATGCAGTTGGCTTGATGAAAAAAGAGTCGTTACCTGGCGGCAATTGCTGCGGCAGCCCCGGCCATGGTCGTCGCGCTGACCCGGTTGGCGATGCGCATAGCCCTTTTGCTCTTCAGCAGCCTGCGCGCCTGGGCCGCCGCAAACACCCAGGCAAGATCGATGGCGACCAGAACCACCGCCATGGTCAGCGTCAGTTCCAGCCAGCCGACCAGGTTGACCGAGGCAAGGTCGATGATCGTCGGCAGCAGCGCCAGGTAGAACATCATGATCTTGGGGTTGCCCAGCGTCACCGCCATGCCGGCGGCGAACAGCCTGAGCGCCGAATCCTCGCGTGGCATCTCGCTTTCGCGGGCATCGACAGGCGCGGTCCACATCTTCCAGGCGAGATAGAGCAGGTAGGCGACGCCCGCCCATTTCACCATGACGAAGGCAAGATGAAAGGTCTGCGCCACCACGGCCAGCCCGAACACCGCCAGCGACAGCCAGATCGCCTCGCCGATCCACATCGCCGCCAGGAAAGGCAGTACGTCGCGAAATCCCTTCGAGATTACCCGCGCCACCAATGCGGCAATCGACGGGCCAGGCGAGCCGGCAGCAACGAGAAGCGCACCGGCGAAGATCACAAGCGAGGTCGGTTCCATGTCGCCACTCCCGAGGGCTGAAGGATGAGAATTTATGGCAAGCGCTGGAACTTGCAACTCCCCCGCCCGCGTACCGGACCACCCATCAACTTTCCGCGATGGGAACCGACGCGGGTTGCCCATGAAAGCCCGTGGGCGATTGAATGACCGACGCGCCGGACCGATGCCGGGTGGTCGGCATGGCGGCGCGCCAAGGGGAGAGAAGGTCATGACCAAGTTTCTCTACGTCTATCACGGTGGCGGCAAGCCGGCATCGGAAGAGGAAGGTGCCAAGGCAATGAAGGCCTGGATGGACTGGTTCGGCGACCTGGGCCCGGCCGTCGTCGAAGGCGGCAATCCTGTCGGCAAGTCGCAGACGGTCGTTGCCGACGGGTCGGTCGTAGACAATGGCGGCGCAAACCCGACGAGCGGCTATTCCATCATCGACGCCCGCGACGCAGCCGACGCTGCCGAGAAGGCCAAGGGCTGCCCGATCCTCGCCTCGGGCGGCTCGATCGAGATCGCCCCGATCATGGAGATTGGCTGAAGCATGGGGTGCCGCACCGCCGGCATCCCCCGAAACGAAAAGGGCGCCTCCACCGGAGACGCCCCTTTTATTCATGTCACGTGACTTATGCCGCGCCCTTCGACTTCTCGAAGCGCTTGCGCTCGTTCGGGTCGAGATAGAGCTTGCGCAGGCGAATGGTCTTCGGGGTCACCTCGACCAGCTCGTCGTCCTGGATCCAGGCCAGAGCGCGCTCCAGCGTCATGCGGATCGGCGGGGTCAGCTTGACCGCCTCGTCCTTGCCGGCGGCGCGGATGTTGGTCAGCTTCTTGCCCTTGAGAACATTGACTTCAAGGTCGTTGTCACGGCTGTGGATGCCGATGATCATGCCCTGGTAGACCTTGACGCCGGCGTCGATGACCATCGGGCCGCGATCTTCCAGGTTCCACATCGCATAGGCAACGGCTTCGCCCTGCTCGTTGGAAATCAGCACGCCGTTGGTGCGGCCGGGTAGTTCGCCCTTGTAGGGCTGATAGGAGTGGAACAGACGGTTCATCACCGCCGTGCCGCGCGTGTCGGTCAGAAGTTCCGACTGGTAGCCGATCAGGCCGCGCGTCGGCGCATGGAACACCAGGCGCTGGCGGTTGCCGCCGGACGGACGCAGCTCGACCATCTCGGCCTTGCGCTCCGACATCTTCTGCACGACGACGCCGGCATGTTCCTCATCGACGTCGATGACGACTTCTTCGACCGGCTCCAGCAGTTCGCCGTTCTCGTCCTTCTGCATGACCACGCGCGGACGCGACACGGCAAGCTCGAAGCCTTCGCGGCGCATCGTCTCGATCAGCACGGCAAGCTGAAGCTCGCCGCGGCCGGAAACGAAGAACGAATCCTTGTCGGCCGATTCTTCGATCTTGAGCGCGACGTTGCCTTCAGCTTCCTTGAGCAGGCGGTCGCGGATGACTCGGCTGGTCACCTTGTCGCCCTCGGTGCCGGCCAGCGGCGAATCGTTGACGATGAAGGACATGGTAACGGTCGGCGGATCGATCGGCTGAGCGGCCATCGGCGCGTTCACCGACGGATCGCAGAAGGTGTCGGCGACGGTGCCCTTCGAGAGACCGGCAATGGCAACGATGTCGCCGGCATGGGCTTCTTCGATCGGCTGGCGTTCGATGCCGCGGAAGGCGAGGATCTTGGTGACGCGGCCATTTTCCAGCAGCGTGCCGTCATGGTGCAGCACCTTGACTGCCTGGTTAGGCTTCAGCGTGCCCGCCTCGATGCGGCCAGTGATGATGCGGCCGAGGAACGGATTGGCCTCGAGGATGGTGCCGATCATGCGGAACGGGCCGGGGTGAACCGTCGGCGCGGGAACATGCTTGAGCACGAGGTCGAACAGCGGCGCCAGGCCCTGGTCCTTGGGGCCTTCCGGATTCTCGGAAACCCAGCCATCCCGGCCCGAACCATAGAGGATCGGGAAGTCGAGCTGCTCGTCGGTGGCGTCGAGCGCCGCGAACAGGTCGAACACCTCGTTGATGACTTCCTGGTGGCGAGCGTCGGGGCGGTCGATCTTGTTGATGACCACGATCGGCTTGAGGCCCACCTTGAGCGCCTTGCCGACCACGAACTTGGTCTGCGGCATCGGACCTTCGGCAGCGTCGACCAGCACGATGGCGCTGTCGACCATCGACAGGATGCGCTCGACCTCACCGCCGAAATCGGCGTGGCCCGGCGTGTCGACGATGTTGATGCGGGTATCCTTCCAGTCGACCGAGGTCGCCTTGGCCAGGATGGTGATGCCGCGTTCTTTTTCGATGTCGCCCGAGTCCATCGCGCGCTCCATGACGCGCTGATTTTCACGGAACGAACCGGATTGCTTGAGGAGCGCATCGACGAGCGTGGTCTTGCCATGGTCGACGTGCGCGATGATCGCGATATTGCGGAGGTTCATATGTCTACTCGGGAGCGTTGCGGGCACTGCCTGACGACGCGCCGCGTTTCGTGTGGGCGGGCTCTTACAGGTTTTTTCGCAAATGCGAAAGGGGGGCGGGCAAATCGACTGATTTTCCGCGCCCCGGCAAGGCTACAAAATGTCGCCCCAGTCGGCGCGGCGCGCCGTCTTGAACAGCTCGCCGTCGCGCTTGGTAACGAGCTTCTCCTCGACCGAGCCGTCGGCCTGGCAGAGCTTGAGCTGGATCTTTCCCGATCCGCCGCGCGCCGGCGCCAGAACCCGCGCGGCAAATCGCTCGGCAGGCTGTCGTGCGGCAGCAATGAAGATGTATTTCTCGTCCTCCCACGGCACTTCGCCGCGCTTGGTCAGGCGATGCAGGCGCGAACGCGCCACGCGCCGCGAGAAATGGCACCAGTCGGGCTCGGCGATGGGACAAGCCTGGCTATGCGGGCACGGCGCCACAAGATGCGCACCCAGTTCGACAAGCCGCGACCGCACCGCCATCATGCGCCGCCAGCCGGCCGGCGTGCCCGGCTCCACGATCACCAGCAGCCCCGATACGGCAGCCCAAAGCCGTTCGGCCAGCGCAAGCCCTTCCGCCGCCGACAGTTCGTCCAGCACATAGGCAAGCGTGACGAGATCGGCTTTTTGTGCCTCGAAGCTCTTGGAGGCATCTGCCGCGCGCCACTCGACACGCTCGACACCCGAATGAGCGGAAAGCTCCTCGCCGACCTTGCGGATTGACTGGCTCGCTTCCAGCAGCGTGGCCGAGCCAAGCGTCGGCCAGCAATCGGCCGCCGCCCAAAGTGCGGTTCCGGGACCGGCGCCGACATCGAGCAGGCTTTTCGGTTCGAAGCCGGGCATCAGTTCGGCAGCGCTCTCCATGCTGGCGCGCACAGCCGCAAATGTCGCCGGCAGCCGCGTCGCCAGATAGGCACGGGCAAACATCTCATCCGACAGGTGCAGCCGGCCGTCGCGCGTTTCGGCGCGATAGCGGGCGGACAGCGTGTCGGCGGCGCGTTGCAGATCTGCAAGCGGCACGCCTTCCAGCGCCCGGTCGACCGCCGCTCGCAATGCTGCCGGTAGTTCCATTTCTATCCGTTCCTAGCCGATACTCTTTATGGCGTTGATACCCCCACCCCTACCCCTCCCCACAAGGGGGAGGGAACGCCAGCCTTGTCTTTGTTGTCCAAACGTCAAAAGTCGACGCCAGCGCCGCCAAGTCCCCCACCCCTTGTGGGGGAGGGGTTAGGGGTGGGGGGAATTCCCGACAGGGCCTATCAAGCTGGGAGTCAGTTCAACCCGCGCTTCTCCATCATCGCCTCCGGTGACGGCATCTTGCCGCGGAAGGCCTTGTAGAGCTCTTCCGGATCGGCCGAGCCGCCGGCCGCGTAGATATGCTTGCGCAGCTTCTCGGCCATGTCGGGATTGAAGGCGTCGCCCGTCTCCTCGAAGGCCGCGAATGCATCCGCGTCGAGCACTTCCGACCACATGTAGGAATAGTAGCCGGCCGAATAGCCCTCGCCCGAGAAGACATGCAGGAAGTGCGGCGTGCGATGGCGCATGACGATCGCCTCGGGCATGCCGAGCTTTTCCAGCGTTTCGGCCTCGAAAGCCACCGGGTCCGCCGGCGCGTCTGGCCGCGCGTGATAGGCCATGTCGACCAGCGCCGAAGAGGTGAACTCTACTGTGGCGAAGCCGGCGCCGAAGGTCTTCGCGGCCAGCATCTTGTCGAGCAATTCCTTGGGCATCGGCTTGCCGGTCTTGTAGTGCAGCGCGTGCTTTTCCAGCACCGCCGGCACCGTCAACCAATGCTCGTAGAGCTGCGAGGGAAGCTCGACGAAGTCGCGGCTGACCGAAGTGCCTGAGACCGACGGCCAGGTGACGTCGGTCATCATCCCGTGCAGGGCGTGGCCGAACTCGTGGAACAGCGTCCTGGCCTCGTCGAGCGACAACAGGGCTGCCTCGCCTTCCGCAGGCTTGGCGAAGTTCATGATGTTGTAGATGATCGGGCTCGCACCCTTGCCCAGCTTGTAGCCGGACTTGAGCGAGCTCATCCAGGCGCCCGAGCGCTTCGACTGACGCGCGAAATAGTCGGCCAGAAACAGCCCGCGCTTGCTGCCGTCGGCATTGAACACCTCGAACACCCGCACGTCGGGATGCCAGGCGGCAATGCCCGTCTTCTCCTTGAAGCTTATGCCAAACAGCCGCGTCGCCACGTCGAAACAGGCGTCGATGATCTTTTCGAGCTGCAGGTAGGGCTTCAGCTCGGCCTCGTCGAAGGCGTATTTTTCCGCCCGCAGCTTCTCCTGGTAGAAGCGCCAGTCCCACGCCGCGAGCTTGTCGTTGCTGCCGGCGCTTGCTGCCAGCCGCTGAAGCTCCGCCTCATCGGCCGCCGCCTTCTCGCGCGCCTTGTTCCACACCGGCTCCAGCAGTTCCATGACTGCCGTCGGGTTCTTGGCCATGGTGTCGTCGAGCTTCAGTGCCGCATAGCTTTCGTAACCCAGCAGCCTGGCCTTTTCGGCGCGCAAGCTGAGTGTGTCGCGCACCACGCTCGCATTGTCGGTGGCGCCGCCCGTCTCGCCGCGTCCGGCAAAGGCCTTGAACGCCTTTTCGCGCAGGTCGCGCCGCTCGGAAAAGGTGGTGAACGGCTCGTAGATCGAGCGCGACAGGGTCACAGCATATTTGCCCTTCTGCCCGCGCGACTCAGCCGCCTGAGCCATCGCCCCGCGCACGAATTCCGGCAGGCCGGCAAGGTCGGCCTCATCGAGGAACAGTACCCATTCCTTCTCGTCGGCAAGCACGTTCTGGCCGAATTTCGCGCCGAGCGACGCCAGTTCCTCGTTGATCGCCGCCAGCCGCTTCTTGCCTTCGGGATCGAGCTTCGCGCCAGAGCGGACAAAGCCCTTCCAGGTCTTTTCGAGCACGCGCAGCGTCTCGGCATCGAGCCCGAGTTCCGCCCGGCGGGCGTAGAGGTCGTCAATACGCGCAAACAGCTTCTCGTTCATCGAGATGGCCGAGAAATGCCTGGCCATCTTCGGCGAGATCTCACGCTCCATGGCCTGGATCGCATCGTTGGTGTGGGCGCCGGCGCGGCACCAGAAGATCGACGAGACATGGTCGAGCGGCTCGCCCGCCAGCTCCAGCGCTTGAAGCGTGTTGGCAATGGTCGCCGGCTCGGGATCGTTGGCGATCGCCTCGACCTCGGCCGCATGGGCAGCAAGCGCCGCATCGAACACCGGGCCGAAATCGCCGTCCTCGATCCTGGTGAAATCCGGCAGGCCAAGCGGCCCCGTCCATTGGGTCAGCGGATGACGCACGAGATCGATTTTTTGGCTGGCGGACATGTGACGGCTTCCTCGATTGGCATTCGGCTCGGACAGCTCCGATGTAGGGCCGGACCGAAGGCTGCGCAACCATCTTGACTCGCAGCGCGAGAACAAACTAAGTAAGACTGATAATAAGGAATGCTTAGCATTATGCAGACCAGCACCGAGACCGAGACCTTCGGCTTCATCGTCAACGACATCTCCCGCCTGATCCGCGCCGAAATGGACCGCCGCACCACCGAAGCGGGCCTCGGCCTGACCACCGGCGAAGGCCGCGTCCTGCTCAACGTCCGCCGCTTCGGGCCGACCCGCCAGAACCTGCTCGCCGAGCGTCTCGGCGTCGAGGCGATGACCTTGAGCGGCCTTGTCGACCGCCTGGAAAGCAAGGGCTACGTCGAACGCCAACCCGACCCGGCCGACCGCCGCGCCAAGCTGGTGACGCTGACCGATGAAGGCGAGGCGGTCGTCTGCGGCATGGAACCGATCACCGCGGCGATCAGGGCCGATGCCGCCCGCGGCATCGACCCTGATGACTGGCAGCTGCTGCTCGCTGTCCTGAAAGTCGCGCGGAACAACCTGATGGCCGCCAGGGCCGAGGCTCAGTCCGCCGAGAGTGCAGCAGCATGAACATGCGTTCCGAAATCACGGCCGCCCAAACGGCTGATGCCACGCCTGCGCCCACTGCACCTATCATGAGCGAGCGCCGGGTGTCGCTGATCGGCGGCCTGATGGTGGCGGTCGGCCCGATCTCGCTCGCCCTCTTCACCCCTGCGATGCCCGAAATCGTCCACGCCTTCGGCACCACCGAGGCCGCGGTCAAGATGACGCTTTCGCTCTATTTCGGCGGATTCGCCTTCGCCCAGTTGGTCTGCGGGCCGCTGTCCGACGGTTTCGGCCGTCGCCCGATCACGCTTGCTTTCATGGCAATCTATCTCGCCGCCAGTGTGCTGGCACTGGTAGCGCCCAACATCGAAACGCTGGTTGTCGCACGGTTCCTTCAAGGGGTGGGGGCTGCGGCAGGCGTTGCGGTTTCGCGTGCGGTCGTGCGCGACATCTTCACCCATGAGCGCTCGGCCCGCATCATGAACATGATCGGCATCCTGCTTGCCGTCGGCCCAGCCATTGCGCCGACGATCGGCGGCCTGACGATGGAGTTCTTCGGCTGGCACGCCATCTTTGTCATCATGGTCCTGATCGGCAGCATCGTCACGCTGGTCACGTTCGTCGCCCTGCGCGAGACCGTGACGCGCGATCTCAGCCGCATCCGGCCGGCAGCGCTACTCAGATCCTACGGGTCGTTGCTGCGCAGCCCCCAGTTCATCCTGTGCTGTCTCGTCATCGCCGGAACATCGGGGGCGATCTACACCCAGGCGACCGTGCTTGCCTTCATCCTGATGGAACGCGTTGGCCTCACCGCCACCCAGTTCGGCCTCGGCATGCTGATGCAGACGGCGAATTTCATGGCCGGCTCGTTCATCATGCGCATGATCATGCCGCGCTATGGCGCCGCGCGGATGGTGCCCGTTGGCCTGACCTTCATCGCCATCGGCTCCATTGCCATGGCCGTACTGCTCAGGATGCACGAGCCGACCTTCCTGCTCGTCATGGGCCCGATCGGTATCTATGCCTTCGGCATCGCCATGGTCACACCGGCGATGATGACCGCGGCACTCGCCCCCTTCCCCAGGAATGCAGGCGCAGCATCGGCGATGATGGGCTTCTTCCAGATGGGGGCTGGCCTCGTCGGCGGCACCGCTGCGGCGATGATCGGCGATCCCGTGACGGCCCTCGCCACGGTCGTCCCGACCATGGGCCTGATTGCTGTCCTGTCCTGGCTGGCGTGGCGCAGGCTGCCGAGCCTTCCCCTGTGACCGCTGCCTAGAGCAATTCCAGCAAAAGTGCGCAGCGGTTTTGCGTCAGGAATTGCGTAAAAACAAAGAGATAGAGCATTTCCGCGATTCGGAGAAAAGCGGAAATGCTCTAGATGCCCTCGCAATCTTCGCCGATCGTCATCTGCGTATTCGCAACGATGCGACCATCCCTGGTGGTAAAGGTCTCGCGCATGGCCATGTCGTTGTTGGGGAAGTCGTAGCAGGTCAGCACGACAACCGTATCGCCCACCTCGCTCTCGACCCTGTGCCGGATCGCGGCTCCCTTCACGGCGGACTGCCACTCATCCATCGAGGCGATGAACTCGTCCTTGCTTTGGGTCACGCCGAGATCGTCGAGCCTGATCGTCGCATCGTCGGCCAGCAGTTCCGAAAGTGCTGCCCGGTCAGCCTGGAGCAGCGCCGCATACCAGCGGTCGACGATGCTTTGCTGGGCAGACGCGTGAAATAAGCCGGCCTGAAGGACCATACTCAGCGCGACAGCCACCACAATTGCCTTGATCGCCTTCATCGCCGCTCCTCTGCAACGAACCTTCCAGGCCCATTAAGCCCAGATAGCGACCGGAATGCCATAGCCATCCCTGCCTGGCGGGGTGGGAAAGCTCACCGTCTCGCCGCGCCTGTGCCGACAGGCGATCAGCATCATCGCACAGGCGTCGAGAAAGTCGTCCGCTGCCGCCCCTCGTGGCAGCGCCTGCTCGAGAAAGGCGCGGTCATGGCCCACCCGCGCCAGCAGCGCCTTGCGCTCCTCCATGCCCTCAGGATTGACGCTGCCCTTCACCTTCTTCGGCAGGCTCATCGCCTGGCCGCCGTTGAGCCGCCAGAACGCCATCTCGGGATGCGATTCGATCACCCTTTCGCGCAGCTCCGCCCGCGCGATCATCAGCGCGTCGATCTCGCGGATCTTCGAAAAGATGCCGAAGGCCTGGATCGACACCCCGCGCGGCGGCTCCGAGGTGCGCATCGCAACTTCGCTTGCCCGCCGATGCGCCGCATACCATTCCTCGACAGTGGTGAAAGGTGCCGTCTCGGCATGAACCGACGCGCGCGACGGAATGGAAAAGACGCTCGACTGGCGTTGCCCAAGCAGCGGCCGCACCAGCGCCTCCGGCCCGCGCCCGCCCTTGCCTGTGAAATCAGGCAGGCCGATCGGCATGTCGACTGCGACTGTGGCATCGCCGGGCAATGCGCCGATCAGCGTCGCGAAGCTCGCGAATACCTTGGCCTCCGGCAACTCTGCAGCGTCTTGCCGGATCACCGCGATCCAGCCGGCCTTGCAGCCGTCGACGCCGGCAACCGTCAAGCCCCCGATTCCACGCCGGGTTTTCGGCTCCGCGCGGGATGGATAAGGTTGCGCAGCTCCACCATCGCCATCGGATGCGACAGGCTCTGCGCATCGGTCTCGAGCTGCAGCTCGTCGCCGCCGCGCTTCGATGTGCGGGCAAGGATTTCATAGACCGAGGCAGTGGTCGACTGCAGCGCCTTGGCCCCCGGCTGGCCGGCCAGCAGACGGGCGAGGAACACCGCCGCCGTCAGGTCGCCGAGCCCGTTCGGCGGCCGCTCGACCGTGCGGTGCTCGGCCAGCAGCGCCTGCGATTGCGTGACCAGCAGATTACCGGTGCCGCTCGCCATCATCGCTGGCGCCGAGGTCACCAGCATCGTTGCCGGCGCCGCCGCATGGGCGGCGGCCATGGTCGCCCTGAGATCGTCGAGCTTGGCACCCGCCAGCCATTCCAGCTCATAGCGATTGGGCGTGGCGATGTCGGCCAGAGGCAGCAGCCGGTCGCGAATGCCGGCAGCCAGCGCATCAGCGACATAAAGCCCGCCGGCATCGCCGATGACCGGATCACAGACATAGAGCGCGCTGGGGTTTCTGGCCTTGACCGTCTCGACCAACGAAGCCACCGCCTCGACCTGGCCCGGCTCGCCGAGATAGCCCGACAACACCGCCGTCACTTCGCCGAGCCACGGCGCCCGCTCGAGGTCGGCCATCAGTGCTGCAAACTGTTCGGTCGGCGGCACGATGCGGGTGGCGCGACCATGCCCGGGATGCCATGGCAGGATCACCGTCGGCACCGCCCAGACCGGGTGTCCCAGCGTCTCCAGCGCGAACACCGCCGCGCGGTTGCCCACCGATCCGCGCGCCACATGGCTCGACACGACGATGACCGCGCGCGGCGCGGCTGCCTCAGCTTGAGATGTCATGAAATTATCCGCCTCGAACGAGAAAATGGATCAGCCACAGAAGCAGGCCGATGGTCAGGACAAAGCCGAGGATACGGCCGATGCGTGTACCGATTTGCTCGACCGGATCGGACTTGTCGACATCGGCGGCGGCAAGATGGTCGCGCATCTCCGTGGTCTTGCGCGCCATATAGGATGCGCCGCCGCTTTCGCTTTCACGCGCGATGCGATCGAGGATGCGGCGCGATTCCTTTTCGCCATCGCTGTCTCGGGGCGACGCCATCGTCAAAATTCTCCCAGCGTCATCGCCAGTTCACGACCGGTTATTTCCGACCGTGTTTGTGATAATGCTTTGCGACCAGTTGCTTTGTCGAGGATATTCATATGCAAACGCGCGCTTCGTCGGCACTTCCCTCTTTCCGTATCCTCACCGCATTTGCGTTCCTGCTGCTTGCAGCTCCATTCCTTTCGGCCTGCGGCTACAACACCATCCCAACCCAGGAAGAGCAGGCGAAGGCTGCCTGGAGCGAGGTGCTCAACCAGTACCAGCGCCGCGCCGATCTCATCCCCAATCTGGTCGAGACGGTGAAGGGTTACGCCTCGCACGAAAAGGACACGCTCGAAGGCGTCGTCCAGGCCCGCGCCAAGGCAACCCAGGTCACCGTCACGCCGGAGACACTGACCGACCCGAACGCCTTCAAGGCATTCCAGGAAAACCAGGCCGGGCTCACCAGCGCGCTGTCGCGCCTGCTCGCCGTCGTCGAGAACTATCCCGACCTCAAGGCCAACCAGAATTTCATCGCGCTGCAGGCCCAACTCGAGGGCACCGAGAACCGCATTGCCGTTGCCCGCCGCGACTACATCGAGACCGTGCGTGTCTACAACACCACGCTCAAGACCTTCCCGGCGATGCTGTGGAACTGGCTCTGGTTCCACAGCCAGCCGTTCCAGAACTTCACCGTCGCCGAAGACAAGCTCGAAGCGCCCAAGGTCGATTTTGGCACCAAGCAGGGCGGGTGACACGCAACGCTGGCCCCTACTGGTGAAGTGGCGGAAATGACCTCGAGCGCAAGCGTTTGGACAGGTCAGAGGGGGGTGCTCAAGCGCCCCCTCGGCATAGCCAGCGCTATTTTCCTGCTTCTGGTGCTTGCGCTGCCTGCGCTCGCCGCCGAGCTTCCCGCCCTCACCGGCCGTGTCGTCGACGATGCCGGCATCCTCGATCCCTCAACGAAGGCGGCGCTCGTTCAGAAACTCGCCGATTTCGAGAAGAAATCCTCCGACCAGATCGTCGTCGCCACGATTCCGAGCCTCGGCGGCGAAGAGATCGAACCCTACGCCAACCGCCTGTACCGCGCCTGGAAGCTTGGCCAGGCCGGCGAGGACAATGGCATCCTGGTGCTCGTGGCACCCAACGACCGGCGCATGCGCATCGAGGTCGGCTACGGCCTCGAAGGCACGCTGACCGACCTGCACAGCAAGCTGATCATCGAAAACACCATGGTTCCGGCCTTCCGCGCCGGCGACTATTCCGGCGGCGTCTCCAAGGCCGTCGACGACGTCATCATGGTGCTCGAAGGCAATGGCGAGGAACTTGAGGCGCGCGCCAGGCGCAACGAGCAGACCAGCTCGACCGGCCTCAGCGAGGACGAGATCATCTTCTTCGTCTTCCTGGCGCTGTGGGCCACCATGCTCTTCGGCGGCATGGCCATGGCCGTCCTGCCGCGCATGTTCGGCCGCAAGCTCGGGCCGGCGCGCTACGAATGGCTGGGCATGACCTTCGACTACAACAAGCGCTCCGGCTCTTCGTCCGGCGGCGGCTGGACATCAGGCGGCTGGTCCGGCGGTGGTGGCGGATGGTCGTCCGGCGGCGGCGGCTTCTCCGGTGGAGGCGGCTCTTCCGGCGGCGGCGGCGCCTCGGGTGGATGGTAGGACGACATGGCTGAAGCAACCCTCAATCCAGGTGATCACGAGCGCATCGCCGCCGCCATCCGGGCCGCCGAGGCCGAGACCGCAGGCGAGATCTACTGTGTCGTCGCCCGCCGCAGCGAAGGCTATTTCTTCGCCTCGGCGTTTGCCGCCACGCTTGGCATCCTGGTCGTCGGCGTCGCCGCCGCGTACCTCTTGCAATACTGGTGGATCGACATCAGCCTGCCGCATTTCCTCATCGTCCAGCTGCTCGCCGTCGCCGCCGTCTGCGCTCTCTTGTGGTGGTGGCCGCCCTTGCGCATCTGGCTGGTGCCGCGCCGCCTGCTCTACCGCGCCGCCCATGCCAATGCGCTGCGGCAATTCTACGCCCGCAACGTACATCTGACGGCGGCGCGCACCGGGGTGCTTGTCTTCGTCTCGCTGGCCGAACGCTACGCGGCCGTCATCGCCGACGCCAGCATCGACGCCAAGGTCGACCAGGCGAAGTGGGACGGCGTCGTCCGCGACCTGATCGGCCACGCCCGTGAAAACCGCCTTGCCGACGGCTTCGTTGCCGCCATCGCCACAGTGGGCGGCCTGCTGGCCGAGCACTTTCCGGTGTCGGCGAAAGACGTCAACGAACTCGACGACCACCTCGTCGAGATCTGACCCGCCATTCGTTCCCAATCGTGTGAAATGCCGCTCGGCTGGCAGGCGGACTCTTTGCAACAGGCGAATGGCGGTTTATGGTTAAGAAACCATGAACACGCTGACGATCGACATCAGGAAAGCCGAGCCGCGCGATGCGGATGCCATCGCCGAGGTCCATCACGAGGCATGGCGCGGCGCCTATTGCGGCATCATCCCGCACCGCGCGCTGACCGCCATGATCAACCGCCGCGGCGGCGAGTGGTGGGCCAACGCGATTCGCCGCGCCGCCACCGTCCTGGTCATCGAGATCGGCGGCAAGGTCGCCGGCTACGCCACGCTCGGCCGCAACCGGGCCCGTGAACTCAAGCAGCAGGGCGAGATCTACGAGCTTTACCTTCGCCCCGAGTGCCAGGGCATCGGCCTGGGCAGCCGCCTGTTTGCCGCAGCGCGTCAACGGCTTGCCGACCACGGCCTCAAGGGCATGGTCGTCTGGGCGCTGGAAGAGAACGAGAACGCGTTGGCCTTCTATGCCGGCGCCGGTGGCCGCGACATCGCCGAAGGCGTCGAGGTCTTCGACCAGAAGGCGCTGAAGAAGGTCGCCTTCGTCTGGGAGTGACCGGGGCCTGAGCGCCTCTCGCCTTTCGCCGCTGCAATATTGCATTGCACACGCAGCCCAAGGCGGTTATCGGGAGGCACCTTAAATCTGGAGCTTCCCCCATGCGCATCGATGCCATTTCGATCGGCAAGAATCCGCCCGAAGACGTCAACGTGATCGTCGAAGTGCCCGTCGGCGGGCAGCCGATCAAGTACGAGATGGACAAGGACGCCGGCACGCTGGTCGTCGACCGCTTCCTCTACACGCCGATGACCTATCCGGGTAACTACGGCTTCGTCCCGCACACGCTTTCCGGCGACGGCGACCCGATCGACGTGCTGGTCTGCAACACCCGCCAGCTCATCCCCGGCTGCGTCATCAACGTGCGCCCGATCGGTGTGCTGGTCATGGAAGACAATGCCGGCCAGGACGAGAAGGTCATCGCCGTACCCTCGCCCAAGCTGACGCGCCGCTACGAGAACGTGTTCAATCACACCGACCTGCCCGAGATCACCCTCAAGCAGATCGAGCACTTCTTCCAGCACTACAAGGATCTCGAGCCCGGCAAGTGGGTCAAGATCGGCGGCTGGCACGACGCGGCCTACGCCAAGAAGATGATCGTCGAGGCGATCGAGCGCGCCAAGCAGCAAAAGGCCTGAGGCCTCAGCACTTTCGATCCGAAATCCGCAAGCGCATCGGCCCGCAAATCAGAACCGATTTGCGGGCCGTGTCATGTGTTGCGCTTTCCGGGGGCATGCACTACCGCGCCGAGCTGTCGTGCAGGTCGAATTCCGGCATCGGTCCACCGACCACGATGCGCTTGTCTTGGCCACAGACAAAGTCCCGCGCCTCCTGGTCGGCGATCCCGCGTGCAATCTCGATCGCATCGGGCCTGCCGGTGGCGAGCACCAGACCGACGGTGCAGCCATCGGTCGAATCGGGCTGGGCGACCTTGGCCACCACCAGGATCTCGATTTGGTTCGATGAGTCCGGACTGTCGGCGACATACCAGCGATGGATTGCCGCAAACGGCGTCGACACCCCATGATGCGTCGATATCCGCCATTCGATCGTCCCTCCGGTCGAGTTGAAGGAGCCGAAACTCTCCAGCTTCAGCCTGTCGAGGTCACTAGGAGGAAAGCCGTAGAACAGCGACTGGCGCAGGTCGCTGGCAAACAGTAGCACCGGATAGCCGCGATAGCCCGGACAGACGAGGCGGGCGAACTCGCCCTGGCCGAAATTGTTTCCATCGAAGGTCGTGCAGTCGCGCGAGGCCCTCAGTTCGGTGTAGGCGCTCGAAATCCCGTCCGTCCAGGCCGCTTGAGTGAGCAATCCAGCGAACACGGCAGTGACCAGCATGCGCATCGCGGCCTCCTTCCGGTATTCCCGCGGCGACAACGCGCCACGGGCCCAGAAGATGCGCCAATGCGAAGATTTTAGCGCAGCGCCTGCGCCAATGCATCAAGCCTTGCCGAGATCTCGTTCACGTCACCGGCAATGCGCACCGTCTTCAGCCGCGACGTGCCGCCGGCGATCACCGAGACGGTTTTCTTGGGAAGGCCGAGCGCTGTTGCCATGAGCTTTTCCAGCGCCGCATTGGCCGCACCCTTTTCCGGCACCGCGCGCACCCGCGCGGCGAGGTGGCTGCGGCCGTCGGCGGTCGCCTCGACGCCCTCGATGGTATCCCTGGGGGATTTCGGCGTCAGCCGCACATGAAGCTCGACGCCGTCGCGGCACTCCCGGAAGAAGCCGGACACCGAGAGGACGGTCAGAGGATGAGCGGAACGATGGTCGTCAGGAAGAACTGCCTGACGAAGAACAGCGCCAGAAGCAGGATGATCGGCGAGATGTCGACGCCGCCGAGGTCGGGCATGAAACGACGGATCGGGCGCAGCGCCGGCTCGGTCAGCCTGTAGAGCATGTTGCCGATGGCGCCGACGACCTGGTTGCGCGGGTTGACCACGTTGAAGGCATAGAGCCACGAAAAGATCGCCGAGGCGATGATGATCCACCAGTAGAGGTCGAGGGCCAGAACGATCGTCTGAATGAGGGCGAGCATGCCGTTCTCCAATGAGTTGCCGACATTTAGCCATTGCCTGGCTGCGCGGCAAGACCCGGCACGATGGGCATGGCTTGCCCCGACCAGACTCACGGTAGCGGAATGCCCATGCTGGTTTCCGCCTCACGACCCTCTGCCGCGGCCCGGCCCGCCTTCGTCAGGCTCCAGGCACCTCACCAAGCATTACTGATCAAGACAAGAAAACGCTCCCTTGACAGAAGGCCCGCGCAGCCAATAAATGCGGCATCCGCTGGATGGGGCTGTAGCTCAGCTGGGAGAGCGCGTCGTTCGCAATGACGAGGTCAGGAGTTCGATCCTCCTCAGCTCCACCAGCGGATCAATTTCGTCTATTTTTCTCAATAAAATCAACAACATAGAGTGGGCGCTAGGTATCCTGCGTACCCAGCCAAGTACCCACGGGGGGAACATCCCTGCCCTAGTATATGTGGATATGGAAACAAATTTCTCGCAGAAAAGGTCGCATGGCCTTCATTACGTATTTCTAAATGACTGACGACCGCGAATCCTAGACACAATAAATGGCGTGATACTGCCTTCGCGAGCAATGGCTGTCTTCAACATCACGGAATGACAATATTCGACCACTTTCAACATTACGCGGCTTTCGTTACACTATAAAAATCTACCATTCACAATCTGTTCAAAGCTGGCCGTATGACGAAAGCACTTCGCTTACGCTTGCTATCCTCAGCACTGATCGCGGGTATGTGTTCTGCTCTCGCTTCGTGCGGTGAGGACGAACAGCCAGCGGTCGACATACAGCGTCTCGCCACCGACGTTCATGTGGCAATCGCAGAACACATACTGGTTCTCCCTTTCATTGCCTTGGAAGACTACGCTTATCGAAAGCAGTCCTTTTCCTTCGATCGAAAGGGCGACAACGAACGCGCATTGGACGCGGCAAGCAAAGTCTTGCGCGATGCCGCAAACCCAAGGCACCCGTTGGCGCTTGATGAGCTTTCTGTCGAGGTGAGAACATACGGCTGGAACGACTTCGACATGCGCCAACGTGAGATGTGCCCGCTGCTGACCCGAGAATGGGCACGGTCTGTATGCGACAATCCCTGGGCCGCCATCCAACAGGCGCTTCCCGTCAATCGTTTCAAACTCGTGGACCTACGCCAGTTCGCCGATATGCGCGGGCCGTTCAATTGCAGCAACTCAGATGAGCAACGACACCCCCTACCTCAGATGCCGGGGGAGGCTGTGATCGTCTGCCAAGCGCAAGTTTACACGAGTCCCGACAGGACCTTCTATCGAGCGGCGGTACGGATCGACGAGAATCTCGGCGCTCTGTGGACCGTCTGGGGGCATGGTCAGAATGGAGAAACCGCCGAAGCGATGACCGATCGAGAGGGGAAGGCGATCGTCGCATTCGTTCAGCACGCGCTTGGAGCAAGTGAGAACTTCCCGACACTCCACGCATTCATGTGCCGCCTCCGCCGCCCGAACTCGGATGACAGCCCCAAGGGCGCGGATTGCGCGAAGGGGTCGTAAGGGATCTGATCTGGGTGCGAGTTTTGTAGTCCTTGTAGAAGCTATAACGTCCACTTCAGCTTTGACCGACCAAAGGGCGGATGGACCGCTTCCCACCCGTAGGAGGGCAACGGATACTTCATCGCCAACTCTGGCGGAGACGCCACCAAATGGCGCATACAAAGCACACTTGGGCGAGTGAGCGAACCAATCGCCTCAATGCCATCGCCGAGTCCCGGGCGATGCCTGCGTCGGGATTCAAAAAGCGGACCATTGCAGCACCACGCCTCATATCCAGACCGCCCCCACCGCGCGAAATTCGAAGTTGCGCAAGCATCATCCTCAAATTAGCATCCTCTTGAACGTATTGTTGATCGAGGATGCCTTGCTGATCTCGACGCAGTTCAATTTCCTGTTCGTGCACATACCGAAGACGGCAGGGCTGTCGGTAAAGACGATGTTTCGTCCTTACGCGATCCGACCGCAGCGAACACAACTGCGCCGCGTACTTTCAAAACTGCCTGTGCGCGAAAATCCGCGGCTCATGACACCGCCGCAGCATGCAACCGCGGAATGGGCCCGGCGCAAGCTGGGAGATGAGCGCTATTTCGCGCTCACATCGTTTGCGGTGGTCAGGCACCCTTACGACCGCGCCATTTCCTACTACCAGTTCATCAGCCAGCATGGCAGCCACCATCGCCACGAGATGGTCAAGCAGATGTCCTTCGAGGACTACCTCGACTTTCTGGCGGAACGGCCACGGCAAAAGCGCCAAACCCAAACGGACTTTCTGGTCGATGGGCGCGGGTCGATCATCGTGAGCAGGATATTGCGCTTCGAGGCCCTCAACGCCGGGATCGAGGCACTTTGGGGCGAGTTGGGATTGCCCGGCCGCCCCGAAGTCCCCCATCGCAACGCGTCGGCTCGGCGTGCCACAGAGGAATATCTGTCACCGAAGGCACGCGACCTCATTTTCGAGCTCTATCGCGAAGACTTTGTCAGGTTTGGCTATGCGCGCTAGCCGCGCGCCATGCGATGCCGAGCCCGTCTACACCCGCGCTTCGGCGAAGGTGACCAGCCGCCGGCGATGCTCGCACCACAGCGCCAGTTTGATGCAGGCCACGCTTTTTCGGAATGTCAGCTTTACGCTCTGGCTGGCAGCGCGCAGTTCTGCACTGCCGTCGAAACAGGCCTGCAGACGGTAGAACGGCACGCGGCTGCACAGATGGTGGATATGATGCAGGCCAATCGACCCGGTCAGCCACTGTGCGACGCGCGGCATCGCGTACCAGGAACTGCCGCCGAAGGCCGCGACATGCAGGTCCCAGGCCTCGCCCTTGTCCCAGCGCGTCTCTTCGAATTGATGCTGCACGTAGAACAGCCAGCCGCCGGCCCATGCACCCATGACCACGACCGGCAGGACCGCCAGCATCACCGCCCAGCCGGCCAAGTAGACGAGGGCGCCATAGAAGACCAGCAGCGCCAGATTGAGCCCGCCGGCGCTGCGCCATGCCTCGGCCCTGGGAATGGCATCGTTGTAGGGCAGCCGGTGCATGATGAGGAAATAGAGCGGCACGCCGATCACGATCAGCAGGACCGGATTGCGATAGAGGCGGTACATCAGCCGCTCGCTGGTGGTCATCGCGGCATACTCGGCCACCGTGCGGGTGTCGATGTCGCCAATTCCGCGCTTGTCGAGATTGCCCGACGAGCCATGATGGATCGCATGCGATTTCTGCCACAGCATATAGGGGGTGAAAGTGAAGAGGCTCAGCAGCCGCCCGATCAGGCGGTTGGCCACGCGCGAGGTGGTGAAAGAGCCGTGGCCGCAATCGTGCTGGATCGCGAAAAGCCTGACCAGAAACGCCGCGCAGACGGGCGCCAGCAGCGCCAGCAGCCCCCAACGCCAGCCGCCGAGCAGCGGTTCAGCATAGGCGGCGAGCCAGATCAGGGCGGCCCCCATCGCCAGGAACGGAACCAGCGTCACCGCCAGTTCGAAGGCGGCGCGGCGGTCGTCGGCATCGCGAAAGCGGTTGCAATGCGCGGCAAGCCGGCGAACCATTGCCTTCTCGGCAGCATTGTCGGCCTGCGGGCCAAATCCGGATGTCAGAATCCGGTCGTCCGGCTTGGACGACATCAAATTTGTCATTCAGTCCCCGAAATCTCGCGACGCTCGGGCGAGCGCGCTATTTTTCCTTAGAGGCCGAATAAGGCGATGGCTAGGGGCAGGGGCGTGGCAAATTGGCTGTATCCAGTGCCGATGCAGCGGCCCGACCCGATTGTGGCTCACATAGGCTTGCGTGGAACGGCTGCCACGCTTTTTCCTGTTGAGTGAAGCGGCCAGAACGTCTTAGGTCGCAGGCACGACAGGGACCCGGGCGGTCCCGCGACATCAATCGTCGGACGGCGAGGATCAGATCAGCCATGGTTTCATTGGAAATTTCCGCCGCCCCTGCGAAGTGGAGCACACTGAAGACCCACCGCCTGTGGCTGCTGCAGCAGGCCGACGCGCTGTTTTCCTTCTTCGAGCGTGAAAGCCTGAACCCGCTCGGCGGCTTTTACGAGCTCGACAACCAGGGCCGACCACTGGCCCCAGGCGCGGTGCCCGGAAAACATGCTGGCCGCCAGATCCATGTCACCACGCGCATGGTCCACTGCTTTGCCATCGCCCACCTGCTCGGACGTCCTGGTGCCGATACGCTGGTCGACCACGGCATGGACTTTCTGTGGAACGGCCATCGCGACACCAGGCATGGCGGCTATTTCTGGGGCGTCGGCTACGAGGGGCCGACCAACGACACCAAGCAGGCCTATGGCCACGCCTTCGTGCTGCTCGCCGCCTCGAGCGCCAAGGTCGCCGGCCATCCCGACGCCGACCGCTTGCTGACCGACATCTCGACGGTACTGTCGGAGAAATTCTGGGAAGACGCGCACGGCGCGGTCGCGGAAGAATTCACCCGTGACTGGCAGACCTACGACAACTATCGCGGCCAGAATTCCAACATGCATCTCACCGAAGCGCTGATGGCCGCCTTCGAAGCGACCGGCGACGGCACCTATTTGGCCATGGCCGAGCGCATCGCCGACCTGGTCATCCGCCGCCATTCGGCCGCGGCCGGCTGGCGCCTGCCCGAGCATTTCACCACCGACTGGCAGGTCGACCGCGACTACTCCGGCGATCCGATGTTCCGTCCCTATGGCACCACACCGGGCCACTCGCTGGAATGGGCGCGGCTGCTGCTCCAGCTGTGGGAACTCGGCGGCCGCAAGCGCGACTGGCTACCCGGCGCGGCGAAAAGCCTGTTCGCCCAGGCGACGTCGGACGGCTGGGATCGCGAAAAGGGCGGCTTTTACTATACGCTCGAATGGGACGGCTCCGCCCGCATCACGGATCGCTACTGGTGGCCCTGCTGCGAGGCCATCGGGGCGGCCGCCTTCCTCAACGCCGTCGACGGCGACACTGCCTATGAGGAATGGTACCGCCGCATCTGGAGCTTCTGCGCCACCCGTTTCATCGACCGCCGCAATGGCGGCTGGCACGCCCAGCTCGACAACGACCTCAAGCCCAATGCCGGCCCCTTCTACGGCAAGCCCGACATCTATCATGCGCTCCAGGCCTGCCTGATCCCGCTGCTGCCGACCAGCGGCAGCATCACGCACGGCCTCGTCCGGACGGGCATCCAGCTCTGACCCGGCAGACCGACGCCCGGAAAAATCAGTTGATCCAGCCGCGCAATGTGGCGCGCCGGGCGGAATTCTGCGCTAAGCACGCCCGCCGGCTCGTCATGAGAGCCAGCGAGGAAACAGGTGTTTTCGCGACCAGATGACCGTCCAGACCGCCATTACGCCCCAAGAACGCTTTGCCGCCTTCCGCCACAGTGCGTTCTCGCGCTTCTGGCTGGCGCGTTTTCTCACCACCTTTTCGACCCAGATCGTTTCGGTCGGAGTCGGCTGGCAGATCTATGACCTGACGCGCGACCCCTTCGATCTCGGCCTGGTCGGCCTCATCCAGTTCGCGCCGGCGCTGCTTCTGGTGCTGGTCACGGGTGCTGTCGCCGACCGGTACGGCCGGCGGCTGATCATGGCGCTGGCGTTGCTGCTCGAGGCCGGCTGTGCCGCGGCCCTTCTGGCCCTCACCTTCCACGGTCTCGCCGGCCCGATGCCGATCTTCGTCGTCCTGGCCGTCTTCGGCGTCGCCCGCGCCTTCTTCGGCCCGGCCTCGGCATCGCTGGTCGCCAATCTGGTGCCGGCCGAGGATTTTGCCAACGCCGTCGCCTGGAACTCGTCCGCCTGGCAAACAGCCACCATCGTCGGCCCGGTCGCCGGCGGCCTGCTCTACGGGCTGTCGGCCGAGGCCGCCTATGCCACGGCAACCGCCTTCATGCTGGCGGCATCAGTGCTGATCTTCTCCATCCCCAAGCCAGCACAGCACAGTGTCGCCGAAAAGACGTCCTCGGAAACGCTGTTTGCCGGTTTTCGCTATATCTGGGGCGAAAAGATCGTGCTCGGCGCCATCTCGCTCGATCTCTTCGCCGTGCTCCTGTCGGGTGCAGTGGCCCTGTTACCGGTCTATGCCCGCGACATCCTCGAGCTTGGGCCGTGGGGCTTGGGCATGTTGCGCGCGGCCCCCGGCGTCGGCGCCATCGTCGTTGCCGTCTGGCTCGCCGGCCACCCGATCCGCGACCATGCCGGACTGGTGATGTTTGTCTTTGTCGCCCTGTTCGGCGTCAGCACCGCCGTCTTCGGCATCTCGACCGTGCCGTGGCTGTCGATCGCTGCGCTCGCGCTGCTCGGCGCCACAGACATGGTCAGCGTCTATATCCGCGAGACGCTGATCCAGCTGTGGACGCCCGATCGCGTCCGCGGCCGGGTCAATGCGGTCAACGGCGTCTTTGTCGGCGCCTCCAACGAGCTCGGCGAATTCCGCGCCGGCGCCATGGCCGCCCTCATCGGCACCGTTCCGGCGGTCGTCTTCGGCGGTGTCGGGGCGGTGGCCGTGGCCGGCATCTGGGCCTGGGCCTTCCCGGAGCTGCGCAAGGTCAGGCGGCTCGACGGCCGCACCTGACATTTCAGCGCCGCGCCGGCCTGCCGAATATCCGGGCCAGGAACTCGTCGAGCCAGCGCTTCAGATGCATGTCCCAGATCAGCCGGCCGCCCAGATGGTCGCGGCCGGGCTGGGCGCCCGGCAGCACGAAGCGCTCGGCGCCGCGGACCACCCAACGGTGCATCATGACGCGGGTGAGTTCGGCGTGGAACTGGATGCCCCAGGCGTTGTCGCCATAGCGGAAGGCCTGGTTGGGGTAGGTTTCCGACGAGGCCAGCAGCACCGCATCGCCGGGCAACGAAAAGCCCTCGCGATGGAACTGGTAGACCATCTCGGGCCAATGCATCAGCTTGCGGCCCTCCTCGGTCGCCTTGATCGGATACCAGCCGATCTCGACAAGCCCCTCGCCATGGCCGGCAACCCTGCCACCGAGATGGTTGACCAGCATCTGCGCGCCGAGGCAGATGCCGAGGAACGGGCGGTTCTCCCTGAGCGGCACGGCCAGCCAATCGGTTTCGCGCCGCACGAATTCATGATGGTCATTGGCGCTCATCGGCCCGCCGAAGACGACAGCGCCGGCATGGCTGTCGAGTGTTTCGGGCAGATGGTCGCCCAGCGGCGGGCGACGGATGTCGAGGTCGAAACCGTTTTCGACCAGCACATGTCCGACCCGTCCGGCGCTGGAGTGTTCCTGATGCAGGACCACCAGGATCCTTGGCTTCGTCTTCGCCCGCATCGCCCCCCGCATCGAAATCCCTATTCGTCCCCTTCAAGTCCTGTCGAACGTGCGGCGCGTTGCGCCGCCTTGCGCTTGGCCTCGATCCGGTCGCGGCTTTCGACCCCGATCAGCTCGGCAATGCGCCAGATGGTGTTGTCCTCGATCTCGTGCAGTTCCCCGTCGGCGTAGACGATCTCCCACATCATCGCGACGAAGTCCTTGCGTGCGTCCTCATCCAGGCTGCGCTTGAGCACGCTGGTGAAGGCGTAGAGGTCGATGGCCTCGTTCTCAGCCTGCTCGCCGGCCTTCGCCAACCGGTCGAGTTCGTCGCCGGAGATGCCGTAGCTTTGCGCCAAAAGTTGCTTGACGCGTTCCCACTCGACGTCCTGACGATCGCCGTCCGCATTCATGACGTGATACATCAGCGCCGCGGCAGCGACGCGCGGATCGTCCTCGCGCGGCCTCTTGCTGCCGGCGGAAGGAAGATCCTTCAGAAACGAAATCATGCGTTCGAACATTGGCGAATCCTGCTTCGGCAAAGCCCTGATCTAGGCATGCCGGCCATTCAAAACAAACGGAAGCGGCGTTGCGTGTCCGCCCGCGCTTCGTCGGGATCGACGCCGGGATCGTCGGGCAAGCGGACCGGTTCCGCCGGCTCGTCATCCTCGGCGGTCTCGGCGCTGTCGGGTGCAAATGGACCGTCGTTTGCCACCGCCCTGTCGGCGCTCGTCTGGGGCTTCGCTTCGACGTCGCTGTCGACTGGCACATCGACGATGTCGTCGGTGTGGGCGACGGAAATGCTCGGGATCACCACCGGCTCGGGGCGCTCGTCGTCCTGTTCGATCAGATGGCCGAGCCGCTCTTCCGGCGCGCGCCATTCGAAGGCGTCGAGCCTGCCCGTCACCGGCGAGAACGGCGCCCAGCGCTCCGATACCACGCCGTCGGCAACCCAGGCCGGGTCGCGCGGCGCACGCACCGCCTTGGCAAGCCATTGCCTGACCTTGCCCTGGTTGCCAGTCTCGGCTTCCTCGATGTCGGCGAGCAACAGATAGGCGCCTTCGCGTGGCTGCATCCGCGCCGCAGCCTCGGCCTCGGCGCGGGCAAGCGCATAGTCCTGCGCATCGAGTGCCGCACGCGCCACCGCAAGCGAGGATTCGGGATGGTTCTGCCTGAGCGACTGCAGCTTCTTGGCCCGCGCCAGCCGGTCGAGCACCGCGTCGCCCGGGCGGCCATGGACGTAGAGATCGGCGATTTCGGGCTGCGGCTCGGCCTGCCAGGCCACCTCCAGCACCTTCGAGCCCTTGCGCACGTCATTGTTGCGGAACAGTGCCTTGGCAGCAACCACCGCCGCCGGCCCGAATTCAGGCCGCAGCCGGTTGGCTTCGAGGGCGGCTACACGAGCGGCGTTGAAGTCGCTGTCGTAAAGCGACATCGCCTTGGCGGTCAAAAGCACGGAGCGCTTGTTGTTGGCCGTTTCACGCTCGATCTGCCGGGTCGATTTCTGCGCGTCGACCAGGGCCAGCGCGCCGTCCCAGTCGCCGCGCTCGGCTCGTTCCTCGAGCGTCGAATCCGCCGCCCAGCCAAGCTGCGGCGCAAGGTCCGCGGCACGGCCGGCATAGTGGCGGGCTGCAGCCCGGTCGCCCAGCCTTTCGGCCTCGAGATAGAGCCCGCGCAGGCCGAGCAGCCGCATCTCCGGATCGTCGAGCATCGCCTCGAACTTCTGCCGTGCGCCGTCGTGGTCGCCTTCGAGCAATGCCGCCTGCGCATCAAGCAGATGGATCAGCGGCTCTTGGTCGGAGCGGATCAGCTTGGCCGCCTCCTTATTCTTCCTGCGGGCAAGGGCTGCATCGCCCGCGCCAGCGGCGATCATGCCGGTCGACAGCGCCTGGTAGCCGCGGTCGCGCCGGCGGGCGCGGAAATGCCGGGCGATGGTATAGGGGCTGTTCCACAGCGCCTTGGCCAGCCACCACGACAGCATCACCGCCGCGACGATCGCGGTCACAGCGACGGCAGCGACCATCAGGCTGACCTGATATTGGTAGCCGCCGAAGGTCACGACCATGTCGCCCGGCCGGTCGGCCAGCCAGGCAAAGCCGAGCCCGAGGGCGAAGACGATGGCGAGATAAAACAGGATGCGGATCATCTTGCGGTCCTTCGCCTCACGCCTTCATCGCGCCGGCGACGATCTGGTTGACCTGCGCCTCGACGTCCTGACGCGCCTTGAGCTTGCCAGCGAAGTCGGCTCCGGCCACCTTCACCGGGTCCGGCAGCGTCTCGTATTCGGCCAGCGCCTTGGCGAAATCGCCCTGCTTGACCGCCATCTCCATGCGCGCCACCGTTTCCGGCACGCCGGGACCTTCCACAGCACCTATCGGCCTGACCTTGACGAGTGATTCGGCACTCGCGACCAGCCGCTCCATGATCCCGGCGTCCGGATTGACGGGTTTTGCCGCCGCGATCATCGCATTGGCGGCCGCATCGGTTTCCGCCACGATGTCGGCCCTCGTCGCCACACCTTTTTCCGCATAGGCCCGCAAGGTGGCGAGCTCCGGTGCATTTGGTGAGATTGCCGCGAATGTCTCGAGTTCGGCGGCAAACGCCCCGCCGCGATCGACCGCCGCCTTCAGCGCCGACGCCGCGATCGCCAGCGCGATCTTGGGCTGCGAAGCCTGCGCCTCGACTTTGGACGTGAGCGCGGAAACCGACTGCTCCAGCACAGCAAGCTTGCCGTCCTCGGCGCTGGCGGCTTCGCCTGCCGATTTCACCGCCGCATCGAGCGAGGCTATCTGCTCCTTCAGCGCTGCGATCTCTGCCTCCGCGCTTCCGCCCTGGCCGAGCGAGCCGACCTGCGTTTCCACCGTCTTGATCCGCGCGTCGAGCCCAGCAAGCGCATCGGCCGATCCGGCCTGCCCGGCCGCCGACTTCAGCCCCTCGACCTCGGATTCCACCTGTTCGACCGTCGCAGATAGCCCTGCGACCGTTCCGCTCAAGTCGCCGCTGGCATTGGCCGCACCGAGATCGGCGATCTGCGACCTGAGCGATGCGACTTCCGCCTGCAGTTCCTCGTCGCCGGCCGGTGCAACCGCGCCGGGCGTGCCAAGCAAGCCGGCATATTGCAGCCCGCCCGCAACCAGGAGCGCGATCAGACCACCTGCCAGACCGGGTCCGATGCCGGATGTCCGCTGCCGCCCAGCTGCCGCCTTGGGTGCGCTGGCAGCATTGGCATCCGACGAAGCCGGACGCGGCTGCGCTTCGGGATTGGGCCGTTCCGAAGGCTGCATGTTTTCGAACCCATAGTCGCGCCCCGCCGAAGCAGCCTCGGCCTTGGGGTTTGCTTGCACGCTCTCCGCCGCAGCCAGCGCCTCGTCGCCGATCGACGCCGCAATGGCCTCGGCATCCTGGTTAGCCGCCGCCGGCTGACCTTCGGCCGCCTCGACGCGCGACACCGCACCGGGCTCCAGTTCGATCGTCACTGGCTCACGATGCGTCTTCGAATGGCGCGTCTTCGGCGTCTTGACCATGTTTGCGGCTCCGCGATTTGTTGGCACAGGCCCCGCGACGGATGCGAGGATCGAAGAAGAAAATCAGTAACACCCACCGTCCAGCTAAAAAAGGCCGCGTGATGGCAAGGGTCAGGAGCAGTCAATCCGGCATGCCCAAAAGCTCAAAAAGGGCATCCTCATTGGGGGCGGGTGCTATTTCTGCACGCAAGCTGCCTCCAAGCGCCGCAGCGATGCGCCCCGACAAGCAAAGACAGCGCGCCGAGGCAATCAGACGCTCGGCCTCCGGCTGCATGGCCATCAGTTCGCTGAGGGCCGTGGCCGACGTCGCCGAATAGACCAGCACGGCATCGACCGGCTGTCCGCCGAACTGCTGTCGGACAATCGCCTCATCGGGCGTGAGCGCCACAGTGTCATAGGTTTCGATCGCCACGATGCGCGTGCCGTTCATCTCGAGCCGGCGCTCGAAATCCGGCATCCGCACCCGGCCGCAAAGATAAGCGAGCGTCGCGCTGCCGAATTCCCTGGCGATCTGGTCGGCAAGTCCCTCTGCATCACCAGGGCCTTCGCGCACGGAAAAGAAGCCGGCTTTGCTTGCATGCGCCGCCGTCCGGGTGCCGACGGCATGACAGGGCAGGCTGGCGAGGCGCTCGATCAGCCCGCTCGGCGCGTGGCGTAGCGCATTGGCGCTGGTCACCGCGACCGCCACGGCATCGGAAGGCACGCTATGGCGCGCGACGGGCAGCGCGCGCGTCTCGGAAAGCGGCAGCAGCACCGGCTCGAAGCCGAGTGCTTCAAGGCGCCGCGCGGTGCGGGTGGCGCCGGGATCCGGCCTCGTCACCAGCACGCGGCGTGTCATTTAGCTCCACCCCTCGAAAAACTTCTCGCCGGCGCGCGCCCGCACATCTTCGCCGGCCTTGCGGCCGATTTCGGCGGCGTCCGCTGCACGGCCCTCGGCCTTGGCGTCATGCCACTTGGTGCCGTCGGGCGTCAGGATCAGCCCCGAAAAGGACAGCTTGTCGCCGTCGATCACCGCATGACCGGCGATCGGCGTGCGGCAGGAGCCGTCGAGCGCTGCGAGAAACGCCCGTTCGCAGGCCAGCGCCTGCCCTGTCGGCTTATGGTCGATCGCCGCGAGCAGGTCGGTGATGCGCTTGTCGCCGATCCGGTTTTCGATGCAGATCGCCCCCTGCCCCGGCGCCGGCGGAAAGACGTCGAGCGGCATCAGGTCGGTGATGATGTCTGCGAGACCGAGACGCCTCAGCCCGGCATTGGCAAGCATCGTGCCCTGCGCCACGCCCTCGTCGAGCTTGCGCAGCCGCGTCTGCACGTTGCCGCGGAACATCACGACGTCGAGGTCGGGACGCATGCGCCGGATCAGCGCCTGCCGCCTGAGCGACGACGAGCCGACTACCGCCCCCTCGGGCAGGTCCATGATCCTGGGTGCTGCGCGACCGATGAAGGCGTCGCGCACGTCCTCGCGCGGCAGGAAGGCCGACAGTTCGAGCCCGTCGGGCAGTTGCGTCGGCATGTCCTTGGACGAATGCACGGCGAAGTCGATCTCGCCCGAATAGATCGCCTCTTCCAGTTCCTTGGTGAACAGCCCCTTGCCGCCGGCCAGCGCCAGCGGCCGGTCCTGGATGCGGTCGCCGCTGGTGGAAATGACCACGATCTCGAAGGCTTCTTCGGGCAGGCCGTGCGCCGCCATCAGCCGTGCGCGCGTCTCATGCGCTTGTGCTAGCGCCAGCAGGCTGCCGCGGGTTCCGATTCTCAAGGCTTTTGTTTGCATGTCGCCCAGTCCGTGATAACCCCGCGCTGGCGGGGCGGTGCCGTCCCTCCTATCTAGTAAACTACCACCGGGCAATCATGCAGGGTAGCGACCAATTGATCCGTGTTCTGGGCATCGAGACGAGCTGCGACGAAACCGCCGCCAGCGTGGTGGCGCTCGAAGCCGGCCAGGCGCCGCGCATCCTGTCGAGCACCGTACTCAGCCAGATCGAGGAGCATGCGGCCTTCGGTGGCGTCGTTCCCGAAATCGCAGCCCGCGCCCATGTGGAGGCACTCGACGGCATCGTCGAGGCGGCACTTGAGGATTCGGGCGTCTCGCTTGACGACATCGACGCCGTCGCCGCCACTGCTGGCCCCGGCCTCGTCGGCGGCCTGATCGTCGGGCTGATGACGGCCAAGGCCATCGCCGCCGCCTCGGGCAAGCCGCTCATCGCCATCAACCATCTCGAAGGCCATGCGCTGACTGCGCGGCTGACAGACGGTCTCGACTTCCCCTACCTGCTGCTTCTCGTCTCCGGCGGCCACACCCAGATCGTGCTTGTGCGTGGCGTCGGCGACTATCAGCGCTGGGCCACCACCATCGACGACGCGCTCGGCGAGGCCTTCGACAAGACCGCCAAGATGCTCGGCCTGCCCTATCCCGGCGGCCCCAATGTCGAGAAGGCCGCCGCCACGGGCGACGCCACACGTTTCGTCTTCCCGCGCCCGATGAAGGGTTCGGCCCAGCCCGACTTTTCCTTCTCTGGCCTCAAGACGTCGGTGCGGCAGGCCGCGACAGCCGTGGCGCCGTTGAGCGACCAGGACGTCGCCGACATCTGCGCCTCCTTCCAGGCCGCCGTCACCGACACGCTTGCCGACCGCGTCCGCCGCGCGCTCGACCGCTTTCGCAAGGAATTTCCCCAAAGCAACCAGCCAGCGCTCGTCGTTGCCGGCGGCGTCGCCGCCAACAAGCAGATCCGCGCCAAGCTGGAACAGCTCTGCGCTGACAACGGCTTCACCTTCACGGCCCCGCCGATGGCGCTGTGCAGCGACAATGCCGCCATGATCGCCTGGGCCGGCATCGAGCGGCTGCGCGCCAACCTTGTTGAACCAGACGCATTCGATTTCGTGCCGCGCTCGCGCTGGCCACTGGACAGCGTCTCGACACCGGTCGTCGGCTCCGGCAGGCGGGGAGCCAAGGCATGAGCGCATACAAGGTCACGGTTCTCGGCGGCGGCGCATGGGGCACGGCCCTGGCGCTTGCCATGCTGCGCGCCGGACACGCCGTCACCCTCTGGGCCCGCGACGCCGCAAGCGTCGAGGCGATCGCGCAGGGACAGAATCCGCGCTACCTGCCCGGAATCACTTTTGAGACCGGCATCGCCACCACCACGGACCTTGCCACCGCACTTTCCGGCACCGACTGCGTTCTCGTCGTCACCCCGGCGCAGGCGCTTCGCGCCGTGCTCACGGAGGTCAAGCCGCATCTCGCCGCCCATGTGGCGTTGGTGCTCTGCGCCAAGGGTATCGAGCGCGACACCGGTCGGCTGCTGTCCGACATCGCGGCCGAAATCCTGCCCGACAATCCGGTCGCAGCCCTTTCCGGCCCGAGCTTTGCCACCGACGTTTCGCGTGGCCTGCCGACCGCCGTCGTCGTCGCCGCCGAGGACGAGGCGCGTGCTTCGGCGCTGGCGCTACGCTTTTCCGCCGCCAATCTTCGCTGCTATTCGTCCGACGACCTGGTCGGCGTCGAGATCGGCGGCGCGCTGAAAAACGTCTTCGCCATCGCCGCCGGCGCAGTAGCTGGTGCTGCCCTTGGCGCCAGTGCCCAGGCAGCACTCGTCACCCGCGGCTTCGTCGAACTGCGCCGCATCGGCGCGGCCTTCGGCGCCCGGCCCGAGACGCTGATGGGCCTGTCCGGCCTCGGCGACCTGATGCTCACCTGCTCGTCGGCCCAGTCGCGCAATTTCGCCTACGGCATGGCGCTGGGTCGGGGCGAGGAACTGTCCGGCCGGCCGCTCGCGGAGGGCGTCGCCACCGCCTATATCGCCGCCCGCCTGACCCGCGAGCGCGGCGTCGACGCGCCGATCGTTCAGGCGGTCGTCGCCCTGCTCGACCGCGCCATCACCATCAACGAGGCGATTGCCGGGCTGATGTCGCGGCCGCTGCGCGCCGAAGCCGACTGATTTGATTGTTGGAGAGGACAACATGCTTTTCGCACTGATCTGCAAGGACAAGCCGGGCCATCTCCAGGTCCGCCTCGACACCCGCCCCGAGCACGTCGCCTTCCTCAACGACCTCAACGCCAAGGGCACGCTGAAATTCGCCGGCCCCTTCCTCGATGCAGAAGGCAAGCCCGACGGCAGCCTGGTGGTGATCGAGGCAACCGATGCTGCGGCGGCCAAGGCCCTTGCCGACGCCGACCCCTATGCCAACGCCGGCCTGTTCGACAGCGTCGACATCCGGCCGTGGAACTGGGTCTTCAATAACCCGGCCGCATGATTTCCTGAACGTCCGCGCCGAAAAACTGGGGGACGCGCCGCCGGCGCGTGAGACTATGAGTGACAAGAAATACTGGCTGTTCAAGTCCGAGCCGTTCAAATTCTCCTGGGAGATGCTGAAGGCCCAGGGCAAGCAGGGAACGCAATGGGACGGCGTGCGCAACTACCTCGCGCGCAACAACATGCGCGCCATGCAACTCGGCGACCTCGGTTTCTTCTACCACTCCAATGAGGGCCTGGAGGTCGTCGGCATCGCCGAGGTCTGCGCGCTCGCCCATCACGACACCACCACCGACGACCCGCGGTGGGAATGCGTCGACATCCGCTACCACAGCGATATTCCGCGCCCCGTCACCCTCGCCGACGTCAAGGCGAACCCGGCGCTGGAAAAGATGTCTTTGGTCACCTCGATGCGCCTTTCCGTTCAGCCGGTCACACTGGACGAGTGGCAAGAGGTCTGCCGCATGGCCGGTCTCGACAAAGCCCCTTGAAGACACCGTGAAGAAGCAGCTTACGCCGGAAAGTGCGGAAAACTTCATCCTCGCCAACACGGCGTTGATGCAGCCGCCGCATGTCCCCGAGATCGCGCTGCGCCTCGCCGACGAGGCGCACGACCTTTGGCATCGGACCGAGGAGGAACTGGCCGAGATCGGCCTGCCGCCACCGTTCTGGGCCTTTGCCTGGGCCGGCGGCCAGGGCCTGGCGCGCTATGTGCTCGACCATGCCGAAACCGTGTCCGGCAAGCGCGTGCTCGACTTCGCCTCCGGCTCCGGCCTCGTCGCCATCGCCGCGATGCAGGCCGGTGCGAAAGAGGTCGTCGGCGCGGACATCGACCCGTTCTGCGAGGCGGCGATCCGCCTCAATGCCGAGGCCAACAAGATGGCCGTGAGCTTCACCGGCACTGACCTCGTCGGCCATGACGGCGGCTGGAACGTCGTGCTCGCCGGCGATGTCTTCTACGAAAAGCCCTTCGCCGACCGGCTGGTGCCATGGTTTTCAGCACTGCGCCAACGCGGCGCCGAAATTCTCGTCGGCGACCCCGGCCGCGCCTATCTGCCCAAGGATCGGCTGGAAAAGCTGGCGACCTACGAGGTGCCGGTCACTCGCGCGCTCGAGGACGCCGAGGTCAAGCGCACTACGGTCTGGCGTTTCGTTTAAGCGTCACATCTGCGACTGCGCCGCTTCCATCAGGATCCATTCCCGAAACGCCCCAATGCGCGGATCGTCGGCCACGCCCTGCGGATAGACCAGGAAATAGGCGAACTCGCGCGACACCCTGATGCCGAGGTCGAACGGCCGCACCAGCCGGCCTTCCGACAGATCGTTGGCGACCATGGCGAAATCGGCGAGCGCCACGGCACCGCCGTCGATCGCCGCTTGCACCGCATCGGATGAGTTGGTGAACACGATCGAGCGGCTATCATCAAAATCGTCGACGCCGGCGGCGGCCATCCAGATCCGCCAGTTTGGCCAGGTCACGCCCTGCTGCGACCATTCGATATGCACCAGCGTGTGGTTGAACAGGTCGCGCGGCACCCGCAGCGGCGGCCCGTCCCGCAAGAGGTTCGGGCTGCACACCGGGATGATCATGTTGTCAAACAGACGGTCGGCGCGCAGCCCCGGATATTTGCCCATGCCGAAGCGGATGGCGACGTCGACGTCGTCGAGGTCAAAATCGCGCACGTCATAGCTGATGTCGAACCTGAGCTCGATGTCGGGATGCAGCTTGCGGAAGCCGTCGACACGCCGCATCAGCCATTTCGCCGCAAACTGCGCGTCGAGCGTGACCTTGAGTTGCGCCGTTCCACGCGTCAGCTTGCGTGCCCTCGACACCGCCCGGTTGAGCAGTTCGATGGCATCGGCCGCCGCGTCGCACAGCGCAGCACCCGCCTCGGTCAACCTGATGCTTCGGCTGGTGCGGGTGAACAGCAATACGCCGAGCTGGTCCTCGATTTCCTTGATCTGGTGGCTGACCGCCGCCGGCGTCAGGCCAAGTTCGTCGGCAGCACGGGTGAAGTTGAGGTGCCGGCCGGCCGCCTCCAAGGTCCTCAGCGCACGTGTCCCGGGCATCGAACGCATCGTCGGATCTTCAAACCAGACTTGATGATCGAGAAAGAACTACTCGTTTCTCTTTTTTCTTTCAGGACCTCATCATGAGGCCGGTTCAAATAATGTCAAACCGGATTTGATGTCCTGATACGAGCGAGACGATGTCCACCGATATCCTGAAGGTCCCTCATGTGCAGCCGGCCCGGCTGCAGCCCTTGATCGATTGGCTTCGCCAGATGTGGGCGGCACTTGACGCGCCAGCGCAGGATTTCGGTTGCCTGACCGAGCACTACCGGCGTGACACCGGCATCGCCTGCAAGGATATCGGCCAAGCCGTCGACGCCGAACTCGGCCTGCTCGGCCTTCGCGACATCGGCTGGCAGCAGCCGCGCCGTCCCAGCAACCGTTAGCGAACCACCTTCAGCACCGTGCGATCAGACAGAAGCGGCAACAGCCGCGCCATCACCCGCGCTGTCACCGCCACGCAGCCCTGCGTCGGGGTGAAGCCAGGCCGCGCCAGATGGAAAAAGATGGCGCTACCGCGCCCGCGCCGGCGTGGCCTGATGTTCCAGTCGAGCACGATGCAGGCGTCGTAGAGCCGGTCGTCACGCTTCATGCGCTCATGGCTCGCGCCGTAAGGAATCTTCACCGGCCTGTTGTAGTTGCGGTCGTCGGGCACCTCGCACCAGCCGAGATTTTCGCTGATCGGGCGCATGGCGAGCCGGCTCCGCCCCGGCACGAACTGGTCGCGCCGAAAATAGCCCGACAGCAGGCGCATCGCGCCGAGCGGCGTGGCGCCGTCGCCTTCGCGCTTGTCAGTGGAGATGCCGCCGCGACCCAGCGCACAGGGGAACACCGTCCCTCCCACCTGCAACAGGCCCTTGGTCCGGTCGCCCGGCTTTGCCCGCACGATGATCGTCGAAATACCTGTTTGCAAAAAGATCACCCGCCGCAATTGCGCCCATGATATTTCTTGTATGATCTCGTGGCGGAACAAATCACCCCCGCCGCAAGTTGTGGCGATCAGCTTCCGCATTCGATTGCCGCGGTCAACAGAATACTGATTTCAGAACAACGGATTGATTCATGACCTCTCGCACCATCCTCATCGTCGACGATGACGACGATCTGCGTAGCACACTGGTCGAGCAGCTCGCGCTCTATGACGAGTTCGAAGTCCTGGAAGAAGCCACCGCCGCCAAGGCCGTCAACGTCGCGCGAGGCGGCCTCATCGACCTGCTGATCATGGACGTCGGCCTGCCCGACATGGACGGCCGCGAAGCGGTGAAGATCCTGCGCAAGGGCGGCTACAAGGCGCCCATCATCATGCTCACCGGCCACGACACCGATTCGGACACGATCCTGGGCCTGGAAGCCGGCGCCAACGACTATGTCACCAAGCCGTTCCGCTTCGCCGTGCTGCTCGCCCGCATCCGCGCGCAGCTGCGCCAGCACGAGCAGAGCGAGGACGCCACCTTCTCGGTTGGCCCATACACCTTCAAGCCGAGCCAGAAGCTGCTGATCGACCAGCGCGGCGGCAAGGTCAGGCTCACCGAAAAGGAAGCCTCGATCATCAAATACCTCTACCGCGCCGACCAGAAAGTAGTCACCCGCGACGTGCTTCTCGAAGAGGTCTGGGGCTACAATTCGGGGGTTACGACGCATACTCTGGAAACACATGTCTACAGGCTTCGGCAGAAGATCGAGCGCGATCCTTCCAATGCTGAAATTCTTGTGACAGAAAGCGGCGGATACAAGCTGGTCCCCTGACCGGCGGTTTCGGCGGGTGGGGCCGCCGGCCAGCGACAGGGAGGGGGAGCCGGGCTGAGAAGTCGGGGACACAATGGCGCTGGATGACGACATCCGCATCCTGTCCGGCGTGAAGCTGTTTGACGGCTTCACCCAGGAGCAGCTGCGTTTGCTTGCGTTCGGCGCGGAGACTGTCCATCTTCCCGCCGAGCGCAAGCTCTATCGCGAGGACGACGAGGCCGATTCGGCCTACGTCGTCGTCAGCGGCCGCATCGCGCTGTACCGCGAGGTCGGCGATGATCGCACCGAACTGGGCTTCGCCGGTCCAGGCGCGATGCTCGGCGAACTCGCCCTCATCGCCGACACCAGGCGCCTGACAAGCGCATCCGCGGCCACTGATTCGGAAATCATCCGGCTCAACCGGAAAATGTTCCACCGCATCCTCGAGGAATATCCCGAGCTGGCGGCCAGGCTGCACGAGCACATCCTTGCCGACCTGCAGGAGCTGATCGCCGACATCGAGACCATGGCGCCGAGATTCGGGAAGTAGCTGCGGCTCGCCGCTGCCAGCAATCGCCGTGGCGGGGCGCCCGGACTAGTTAGCGTAACGGCATGGATTCCCGACACTCTCCGCTCGTTTCACTCGCTCACGAGGTCGGGAATGACGAGCTTCCTATGATGTCTCCGCCAATCTCCAACGGTGGACATTGGCAGCAAGGTGCAGGCAATCCGTCATTCCCGACCTTGTGAGCGACCGGAGGGAGCGGAGAGTGTCGGCAATCCATGCCGCAACGCGGATGACATCAAAAACGGTCGAAGAATCTGCTCGTCTTCTCCCCACAATGGAAAAAGAAGGCGCACGCATAGCTACTGTCCTGCCCGGGAAGGAAAGGGCAGCCCGCCCTCACCTGAATCTCTCAGTCCAGATCGAATCTCGCAATGACAGGTACATGGTCCGACGGCCGTTCCCAGCCGCGGGCATCGCGCAGGATCTCGATGCCGGCAAGTGTCGGTGCGAGATTGGCTGACGACCAGACATGGTCGAGCCGGCGGCCGCGGTCGGACAGTTCCCAGTCCTTCGCCCGATAGCTCCACCACGTATAGATCTTCTGCTCGTCCGGCACGTTGAGCCGCATCAGGTCGACCCAGTCGCCGGCCTTGCGCATCGCCTCGAAATTCTCCGTCTCGACCGGCGTGTGGCTGACGACGTTGAGCAGCTGCTTGTGCGACCACACGTCGTGCTCCAGCGGCGCGATGTTGAGGTCGCCGACCAGCACCGAGGCGGAAGCGTCATCATGCAGGGCGCGGATCTCGTTCATCTCGGCGACGAAATCGAGCTTGTGGCGGAATTTCGGGTTGATCTCCGGGTCAGGCTCGTCGCCACCGGCGGGAACGTAGAAATTGTGCAGGGTGAGCTTTTTGCCGCCGGCCTCGAAGCGGACCGACAGGTGCCGGCTGTCGTCGTTCTCGCAGAAGCGACGCTTCTCCACGATCTCCAGCGGCCGCCGCGCCACGGTTGCGACGCCGTGGTAGCCCTTCTGGCCGTGGAAGGCGATGTGCTCGTAACCGAGCTTGCGGAACGCTGCGCTGGGAAACTGGTCGTCCGGGCACTTGGTCTCCTGCAGGCACAGCACATCGGGTGCCTTCTCCAGAAGCAGGCGCTCGACCAGCGGCATGCGCAGGCGCACGGAATTGATGTTCCAGGTGGCTATTGAAAAAGGCATGTCTGGCGTCGTCCGGCGTGATTTCGCGCGGACCCTGCCAGCCAGGGCTGGCGATGACAAGCCGCAACGATGGATGCCGCGCCGGGGGCGCCGCTTTCCACAACTAACGCGATCGCGCCAATGCTACCGCTGTCGCGTCAGTCGTTCTTCTTCCTGGTGTTGAGCTCGCGGTTGAGCTTGTAGTCGATCCGGAAGGTATCGGGCCCGAACGTGCCGCCTTCCTTGACGTTGAACACCATGACCGTGGTGTCCTTGCCCTGGGCATCGGTGATCGTCCACTGGCGCAGTTCGTAGGTCTTCGGATCGAACATCATGGTGATGGTCGAGCGACCGAACAACGCCCCGTCCGAAAGCTTGATGGTGGTCAGGTCTTCTTCTTCCCTGACGCTCTTGACCTTGCTGCCGCTGAGGTCGATGCGGTCGTCGAGCAGGAGCTTCAGCGGCGTCTTCGACAACGGGTAGACGTCGGAGGTGCGCATCTTGGAATTGAAGATGACCACCGACTGGCCGTCCGAGATCACCCTGAAGGACGACGGCGCCTCATAATTGAAGCGGATCTTGCCGGGGCGCTGGAGATAAAACTTGCCGCCCGTCTGCTCGCCGCGCGGGCCGAACTGCACGAACTCGCCCGACATCGAGCGCACGCTGGAGAAATGGTCGGCGATCCGCTGCGCAGCGTCGGATGCCTGTGCGGCGGCCGAAGCCGAGGGCACCATCAGCGGCGCTGCCGTGAGCGCCATCGCAGCCGCGAGCCCTAGCAGGCGCCGGCGCGTCGGGGCGAAGAGATTGTCGGTCATAGCTCTCGTCTCATTCCAGTTGGACAACCTATCGCTGCTTAGTTGGGCCGAAGTTTGACACAACGTCACGCTGTGAACGCAAAAACGTGATTCCGGTTCCGTCCTCACATCTTGTCGTCTTCGGTCGGCACCAGGATCTCGCGCTTGCCGGCGTGGTTGGCCGCACCCACGATGCCTTCCTTCTCCATCCGCTCGATGATCGAGGCGGCGCGGTTGTAGCCGATGCCGAGCCGGCGCTGGATGTAACTGGTCGAGGCCTTGCCGTCGCGCAGCACCACAGCCACCGCCTGGTCGTAAGGATCGTCGGAGTCCTCGAAATTGCCGCCACCGCTGCCGCCCTTGCCCGACGGCTGTTCGTCGTCCTCGCCGTCGTCTTCGGTGATGGCGTCGAGATATTCGGGCACGCCCTGCAGCTTGAGGTGGGCGACGACCTTCTCGACCTCGTCGTCGGAGACGAAGGGGCCGTGGACGCGCTGGATGCGGCCGCCGCCGGCCATGTAGAGCATATCGCCCATGCCGAGCAGCTGTTCAGCGCCCTGCTCGCCCAGGATGGTGCGGCTGTCGATCTTCGACGTCACCTGGAAGGAGATGCGGGTCGGGAAGTTGGCCTTGATGGTGCCGGTGATGACGTCGACCGACGGCCGCTGTGTAGCCATGATGACATGGATGCCGGCCGCGCGGGCCATCTGTGCGAGGCGCTGCACCGCGCCCTCGATGTCCTTGCCGGCGACCATCATCAGGTCGGCCATCTCGTCGATGATGACGACGATGTAGGGCATCGGCTCGAGATCGAGATCCTCGGTCTCGTAGATCGCCTCGCCGGTCTGGCGGTCAAAACCGGTCTGCACGGTGCGCGAGATCTTCTCGCCCTTCTTGTCGGCTGCCGCCACGCGTGCATTGAAGCCGTCGATGTTGCGCACGCCAACCTTGGACATCTTGCGGTAGCGGTCTTCCATCTCCCGCACCGTCCACTTCAGCGCCACCACCGCCTTCTTCGGGTCGGTAACGACAGGCGTCAGCAGATGCGGGATGCCGTCATAGACCGACAGTTCGAGCATCTTCGGATCGATCATGATCAGCCGGCATTCCTGCGGCGTCATGCGGTAGAGCAAGGACAGGATCATCGTGTTGATGGCCACCGACTTGCCCGAGCCGGTGGTGCCGGCGACCAGCACGTGCGGCATCTTGGCGATGTCGACGATGACCGCCTCGCCGTTGATCGACTTGCCGAGCGCCAGCGCGAGCTTCGCCTTGGTCGTCTCGAAGTCGCGGCTGGCCATGATCTCGCGCAGATAGACCGTCTCGCGCCTGGCGTTGGGCAGTTCGATGCCGATGGCGTTGCGGCCCGGAACCACGGCGACACGGGCGGCGATCGCGCTCATCGAACGCGCGATGTCGTCGGCAAGGCCAATGACGCGGCTCGACTTGATACCCGGCGCGGGCTCCAGTTCGTACAGTGTCACGACGGGACCGGGCCTGACATGGATGATCTCGCCCTTGACGCCAAAGTCTTCGAGGACGCCCTCCAGAAGCCGCGCATTCTGCTCGAGCGCGTCCTTGGACAGCGTTGCGTCGCGGGCGACATTCCTGGGCTCGGCGAGGAAGTGCAGCGACGGCATCTCGAAGGTATCCGTGCCGATCAGCGAGGTCTGCGCCTCGCGCTGCACCCGCGCTCCGGGCACCGGCCGGGGGGCGGGCACATCGATGCGGGCGGAGGCTGCCGGCTGGGCCGGCGAGCGGTAGTTCTGCACCTTGGCATTGGCGCCCCGGCGCGGCTCCGGCGCTACAGACGGCATGTCGAAGCCGTCGTCGTCGCCGAACACGTCCTGATCATCCGGATCGATGGAGGCGGTGCGTTCCCGCGACACCATCTGGGCGAAGAATTCCGGTTCCACCCGCGCCCGGCCGCCGTCGGTGACGCGCGCTTCCGCCCGCTCCGCTTTCTCGACGCGCTCTGCCGCCTGCCGCCAGGCGCTCTCGCGCTTGACCGGCAGGTCATAACCGTCCTCTTCGCGGCGCTTGGCGGCGCGACGGCGCAAATAGGCCTTGGCCGACAGCCACCAATGGGTGACGGCGCCGAGCGCCATGAAGCCCTCGCCATCTTCGTCGTCCTCGTCGTCGAAGCTGGCGAAATCCTGCTCGCGCATGTCGGGCTTGGGCTTCGCATTGATGACCGCAAAGCCGTTCTGGCGGTTGAGCAGGCCCGCGCCATGGGCAAACAGCCAGATCGCAGGCGCAATCAGCAGCACGCCGATGACGGTGGCGACCAGGCCTTTGGGATAGCCGCCGATGAACAGACCCGGCACCTTGAGCACCATGTCGCCGAACACCCCGCCCAGCCCGGTCGGCAGCGGCCAGGTCGGTGGCGCGTCGACGCAGCCGGCGATGCCCGCTGCCAGAATTGCTGACCCGAACCAGGCAAGACCGCGCCTGGGCATGCGGTCGACCCCGCGCGCTGTCGCCAGGAACACCCCCCAGATGATGGCCGGCACAAGTGCCGCGACCGAGGCCAGGCCGAAGAATTGCATGGCAAGGTCGGCAAATACCGCGCCGGGATAGCCCATGGCATTGGTCACGGGGTTGTCGGTCGCATGGCTGAAGCTCGGGTCGGCGACGTTCCAGGTGCCGAGTGCCGCGAGCCCGAAGACGACGGATACGAACAAGCCGAGCCCTGCCGCGCGGCCTGCCTGGCGTCGCGCGAATGCCTGGATGCCGTGCCCCGTTGCGGTCAGCGCGAGCGGTGAGGAAACCTCAGAACGCATGCCTTGTCCCCGTCCATAGATGTCTTGCCCACGCGCATGCGCAGCAGGCGGATTCGGCTGCCAGACTATCGAGGGGAAGGTTAAGGCGGCATTAAGGTTAAGCGTTTGTTCCCCGACCCGCAGCGGCGGAAACGGCCGTGGCGCGGTTCCGCCCGGCCTTCCGATCTCTGGAAGGGTATGGAATACACGGCACGACAAGGAGAATCGCATGTCCGCCAACCAGCACGAGGCCAAGGCTTCGCTCGTCGCCGAAATGCAGCGCGGCGAGCGTGCATTCGAAGGCATGAAGGCTGCCGGCAGCGATCTTTCCCGTCTCGACCTGACAGGCTGCGAATTTTCCCGTTGCGACTTCACCGGATGCGACTTCACCGCGGCAAATCTCGCTGATGCGCGCTTGACCGACTGCCGTGTCGGCGGCGCGCAGTTTGGCTCGGTGAAAGCCGTCGACGCGCATTTCCACAACTGCGATTTTGCCAACACGGACTGGTCCCGTTCGAAGCTCAACGGAACAAGATTCAGCCAGTGCAAGCTGACCGGGGCAAACTTCTTCGATTGCGATCTCGCTGGAATCGAGTTTCAGGAGTGCAAGCTCGTCAGCGCCTTCCTGCCGGACGCCTCGTTTCGCAAGAAGACGCTGACCAATGTCGACTTCAGCGATGCCGACCTCAGGGGATGCGACTTTCGCGAATGCACCTTCGACGGCTGCAGCATGCGAGGCGCGAGTTTGCGTGGCTGCCGCTTCGAAAAGGCTGACCTGCGCGGTTGCGACCTCGGTGGCTTGAAGTTGAACGAGGCAGCGATCCTCAAGGGCGCCGTCATCTCGAAAGGCCAGGCCACCGACCTTCTGGCAAGTTTCGGGCTGCTGGTACTTTAGCGCTGCTTGGGCGAAAAGCTTCTACCGCCCCAGCCACTCGCGGTCGAAGAGATCGACAAGCCGCTGAAAGTCGCTTTTCGAAATCTTCTCCACCCCAGCCGCGACGGGCGGGCTCAGGAATGACCTCATCACGTCCTCGGCATCCTGCTGCCCGAGATCGATGCCGAAGTTTCTGAGGTCGTCCACGATCATCACATCGGGGTCCATGTAGCCACCCAGGATTTCAGGCTGGCTTTCGGGCTCCCTGACCCGCGCCAGGACCATCCGCGTAATGGCCGGCTGGGACTGCGCCCCGAACACCGGCGCCCCCGTCATGAAGCCGCCGAGAACGCTGCCGGGCGACGAAAACGGGAACAGGGTGAAAAAGAAATGGTGGTCGTCGCCCGTCCCTGTGACATGGATGTAGACGCCGCGTCCGGTGACGAAAACTTGCCCCTTGGCCTGCAGCAGCACCGTGGGCAGATGCTCGGTATAGGTCGCCGTCAGCCGCTGCGGCCCGCCCTCCTGCTCGATTACCAACGAACTGCGCATCAGCTGTCCCTCGGTATAGGGCGACCAGGCATGCGAATAGCAGATATACTTGCCGGTGATGGTGGCACCCTGGTCGTTCTGCGCCAGTCGCGGCGACTTGCCGAACCCCAGGGCCCGGCGCTCCAGTTGCTCTCGATCCTTGCCGTGCTGGCCGCATATCCGCACGATGAAGGTTTCAATATCGCAGTCGCCGATCCAGTCCGCGGTCTCGGGCACGTCAAGCAGCTTGATCCAGTCCTCGTAGACGCTGAATTGCCGCGGGGTCGAGCGCCCCTGCAGCCATTTGTCCGCCCGGTCGACGTCGAACGCGGTCGCCGGATTGACGCGCCGAAACGCTGCCGCCAGGTCCTTGCGCGTCGCCGCTCCGACAAGAGCCGCAGTCAGCCGCAGTTTCTTGTCGATATTCATGCGACAAATCCCCGAAAAATCTGTATCGGCATATTTTATGCTTCGCACGCGAAAGCAATGCGTCAAAAGAACATCCTGGAAGTTCCCGTAGATTCCAGATGTTCCATTCCCACTGCATTTACATCGTCGCCAGCGCGCGAAATCTTGCCGCTGCTCGATCGGGCATCGTCGCCGGGGGCAGGATGCTTGAGAGGGTTGCGGGTTTCCTGGCCGAACCGGCGATGCCGGCTTGGCCGGGAAATCCCCATTGCACCAGTTGCTGACCCCAGCTTTCACGCCGCTCCCGGTGAGCCGCACCGGGACAAAAACCAAGGCCTCGCGCCGCAAGCTGCGGGGTTTTTGCATGCAGTTGGTTGCCAAGCCTTGCCGCCGCCCGGCAGCGCCATAGTTTCCCCTGATCAGCTACCTCAGCACCAGGAGGCGATGATGAAGTACCAAAGCATCGAGCAACTGCAAGCCTATGCCGAAATCCAGTCCGGAAATCCTCAACTGCAGATGTCACGGACCGAGCGCCTGGAGCGCTGGGCCGAGCTTCTGGAACGCGAACCCGACAGACGACTGGGCACGCTTTCCGGCACCGAATTCGCGCCTTACGAGGCACGACAGACGATGCGGGCATCGGGTTCGCCGCTCACCGTGGCGTTCGAGGATGTGGCTTTCCGGGCGGCCGGCCTCACCGACGACAGCTATGGCGAGGCAAAGCGCTTCTTCTCCCTGTCGGATCGGCAACTGCACAATATCGTCTGCTATTGCCACTTCGGCGAAACGGTGAAGGGCGACATCGCGGCCCGCCGCGTCCGTTCGGCGATAGGCTTGTGGCCCCGAATCCGGGCCTTCTTCGCCTGAATTCGACCTCATCCCATTGCTCGATCGTCATAAAAAAGGAGGCCCGGATCGCTCCGGGCCCCAAAGCGTGTCCGCTTTTTTGAGCGGCCACGACGGGATTGGGAGGATGCGGCCGCCTGCGTGGGGCGGCCGTTTCGCGCTAGCTAGACGTGGTAGGCCACTTCGCCGTGCGAGGTCAGGTCGAGGCCCTGGCGCTCGGCTTCCGGCGTCGGGCGCAGGCCGACGATCAGGTCAACGACCTTGTAGAGAATGGCCGAAGCCACGCCGCACCACGCAACCGTGATCAGCACCGCGACGATCTGCGTCCAAACCTGTGCTCCCATGGTCACGCCCTCGGCATAGCCGACGCCACCGAGCGAGGACGACGCCAGCACACCGGTGCCGATGGCGCCGACGATGCCGGCCACGCCGTGGATACCGAAGACGTCGAGCGAGTCGTCGTAGCCGAGCTTGATCTTGACCACGGCCACGAAATAGTAGGCCACGGCGCTGGCGATGGCGCCCAGGACAATCGCGCCGACCGGGCCGACAAAGCCGGCAGCCGGAGTGACTGCGACCAGGCCAGCGACGATGCCCGAGGCGCCGCCGAGCATCGAGGCCTTGCCGCGGACAATCTTCTCGATCGCGGCCCAGGAGACCACTGCGCCGGCGGTCGCGGTGAAGGTATTGATCATGGCGAGCGCTGCGGTGCCGTTGGCGGCCAGCGCCGAGCCGGCGTTGAAGCCGAACCAGCCCACCCACAGAACCGCGGCGCCGATCAGCGTCAGCGGCAGCGAGTGCGGGGCCATGTTGTCCTTGCCGTAGCCGACGCGCTTGCCGATCATGATCGCACCGACCAGGGCGGCAATGCCCGCATTGATGTGGACCACGGTGCCGCCGGCAAAGTCCATCGTGCCCCAGCCGAAGAACAGGCCGTGGCTATCCCAGGCCATGTGCGCGATCGGGAAGTAGACGAAGGTCGCCCACAGCACCACGAACAGGATGACGGCGGCGAACTTCACACGCTCGGCGAAGCCGCCGATGATCAGCGCGGGCGTGATGCAGGCGAAGGTCATCTGGAAGCAGATGAAGACGAATTCGGGAATGCTGCCGGATTCGGAGCTCGGGCTCACGCCGGCGAGGAACACCTTGCCGAGGCCGCCCCAATAGGGGCTGTCGCCGCCGCCGAAGGCAAAGGAATAACCCCACAGAACCCACACCACGATCATCGCGGCGGTGATCATCGTGCTCTGCATCAGGACGGAAAGGATGTTCTTGGCGCGCACCAGGCCGCCATAGAACAGCGCCAGGCCCGGCAGGATCATGAACAGCACGAGGATGGTCGAGACAAGCATCCAGGCGGTGTCGCCGGAGCTGAGGGCCGGTGCTGCGGCAGCAGGGGCTTCGGCAGCAGCCGGTGCCGCCGCTTCCTGGGCGAAGGCAGCGACCGAACCGAGCGCGCCCATGGCCAGCGTGCCGAGCAGAGCCGAGCGCGCCGCCGACTTCAGTGAGGCCCTTGTCTTCAAAATGGAAGGAATTTGCATTGAGGTCTCCATGACAATTGGTTGGGCCGCTCAGAGCGCGTCGGTGTCGGTTTCGCCTGTGCGGATGCGCACGGCCTGCTCGATGCCGAAGACGAAGATCTTGCCGTCGCCGATCTGGCCGGTCTTGGCGGCGGCGCTGATCGCCTCGACCACCTTGTCGACGAGGTCGGTGCTGACAGCGACTTCGATCTTGATCTTGGGCAGGAAGCTGACGGCATATTCGGCGCCGCGGTAGATCTCGGTGTGCCCCTTCTGCCGCCCGTAGCCTTTGACTTCGGTGACGGTCAGGCCCTGGATGCCGACATTGGTGAGCGCCTGGCGCACCTCGTCGAGCTTGAACGGCTTGATGATGGCCATCACGATTTTCATCAGGTTTCACCCCTTGCTGATGCGGGTCCCCCGCGATTGCAGTCATCGCCGGCGGACCCGAAAGCCACCGGTGAATGCAAAAGGTGATTCAAGGACCGTGCCAATTGCGCCAGCACGAGCCAAGTGATTGAAATAACGATGTAAATTAGTTCACGCGTGCGGCAGGCTTCGCAGGTGCAGCCGTGCACATGCCTACAAAATGCGCATTACTGAAAGAATGCCTATTTTGTGCGCAGACGGATCAGGCCTTCCTGCGCCACCGAGGCGATCAGCGTGCCGTCCTGGGCGTAGAGTGCGCCACGGGTGAAGCCGCGCGCGCCCGATGTCGAGGGACTGTCCTGGGTGTAGAGCAGCCAGCCGTCGAGCGGATGCTCGCGATGGAACCACATGGCATGATCGAGGCTCGCCGCCTGGATATCGGGATCGAAGATGCCGCGGCCATGGGCGAAGGTCGCCGTATCGAGCAGCGTCATGTCGGAGAGATAGGCAAGCAATGCGCTGTGCAGCGCCCGGTCGTCCGGAACCGGGCCGGTCAGCCGGATCCACACTTTCTGCAGCGGTGGCAGCTTGTCGCGGCTCGAATAGTGCTCGACATAGACTGGCCGCAGCTCGAGAGGCCGCTCCTTGGCCCAGAACAGGCGGACCACGTCGGGCACGTGCGGCGCCTCCTCGAGCAGTTCGCGCTGCGATTTCAGCTCCTCCGGAGGCGGCACGTCGAGCGGCATCGGCATCTGGTAGTCGAGGCCCGGCTCATCGACCTGGAACGAGGCTTCGAGCGAGAAGATCGCATGGCCATGCTGGATCGCCACCACGCGGCGGGTGGTGAAGCTTGAGCCGTCGCGAATGCGGTCGACCTCGTAGACGATGGGCACGGTGATGTCGCCCGGCCGCATGAAATAGCCATGCAGCGAATGCACGTGCCGGGCGGGCTCGACGGTGCGCTGCGCCGCCACCAGCGCCTGGGCGATGGTCTGGCCGCCGAACACGCGCTGCCACTTAACCTGCGGGCTGCGACCACGATACAGGTTGTGTTCCAGCTCCTCGATGTTGAGAATGCTGAGAAGCTCTTGTATGGGCGCTGGCATGCTTTCCCCTTTTGCGGGACGGAAGTATACCCGGTTTCCATCAGGACGCCCCGTCGAGTCAAGGCGGGTTGCCAAGTCGGAGAGGATGCTACCATGGCCACGCACGAGACCGACGAAAAGAAATCGACCAAGTTCGACGTGCTCGTCGCCGGAGCCGGCTATGTCGGCCTTGCCACCGCGGTTTCGATCAAGCAGGCACGTCCCAGCCTGCACGTCGCCATCGTCGACGCCGCCCCGCCGGAGGTCTGGCGCAAGGACGGCCGCGCCTCGGCGATTGCCGCCGCTGCCTGCCGCATGCTCGATCGCCTCGGCTGCTGGGAAGAGATCGCGCCCGAGGCCCAGGCGATCACCGACATGGTCATCACCGATTCGAAGGCCGCCGATCCGGTGCGCCCGGTCTTTCTCACCTTCGACGGCGAAGTCGGCGCCGGCGAGCCCTTCGCCCACATGGTCGAGAACAAGGCGCTCAACGGCGCGCTGCGCCGCCGCGCCGCCGAACTGGGCATCGACATCATAGAGGGCGTCGCCGTCCAGTCCTTCGAAACCGCGGGCGCCATCACCAAGGTGCATCTCGCCGATGGCGTCAGCATGGATGTCAGGCTGCTGGTCGCCGCCGACGGCGTCAATTCCAGGCTGCGCGACATGGCCGGTATCAAGATCGTGCGCTGGGACTACGGCCAGTCCGGCATCGTCTGCACCGTCGCGCACGAGCGTCCGCATGGCGGCCGCGCCGAGGAGCATTTCCTGCCCGCTGGCCCCTTCGCCACGCTGCCGCTCAAGCCGACCAAGGACGGGGTCAACCGCTCGTCGATCGTCTGGAACGAGCGCACCGAAGATGCCGAGAAGCTGGTCAAGGGCGACCCCTTCGTCTTCGAGGTCGAGCTCGAGCAGCGCTTCGGCCTGAAGCTCGGCGAAATTCGCGTCGAGGACAAGCCGCGCGCCTGGCCGTTGGGTCTCACGCTCGCCCGCTCCTTCGTCGCGCCGCGCTTCGCGCTGGCCGGCGACGCCGCCCACGGCATCCACCCCATCGCCGGCCAAGGCCTCAACCTCGGCTTCAAGGATGCGGCCGCGCTCGCAGAGACCATCGTCGAGGCCGACCGCCTCGGCCAGGACATCGGCGCACTCGACGTGCTCGAGCGCTACGAGGTCTGGCGCCGCTTCGACACCGTGCGCATGGGGGTGACCACCGACGTGCTCAACCGGCTGTTCTCCAACGACATCGGCCCCATCCGCGCTGTCCGCGACATCGGCCTCGGCCTCGTCGACCGCGTGCCGCGGCTCAAGGAGTATTTCATCCGCCAGGCCTCGGGGCTGACGGGGGAGACGCCACGCCTGCTCAAGGGCGAGGCGATCTGACGGCGCTTCTCGTCAAGGCGCGTATCGGCAATTCACGGACTGACCCACGCCGAGCCTGGCGCTATAGTTAGGTCGGCGCCGCCCTGTGGCCGCTCGCCGAACAAAGGGAGAAAGTCATGAACCGCACCGCCAATGCCGTCTGGAAAGGTACGCTCAAGGAAGGCTCCGGAACGCTCGACACGCAAAGCGGCGTACTCAAGGGCCAGTCCTACTCCTTCAAGATGCGCTTCGAGGACGAAAGCGGCAAATCCGGCACCAATCCGGAAGAACTGATCGCCGCCGCCCATGCCGGCTGCTTTGCCATGCAGCTGTCGCACTTTCTCGCCGAAAACGGCACACCGGCCGAAAAGCTCGACGCCAAGGCCACAGTCACCCTGATCCCCGGCACCGGCATCACCGAAAGCGCGCTCACCCTGGTCGGCACCGTGCCGGGCATCGACGCCGCGAAGTTCCAGGAACTGGCGGCCAAGGCCAAGGAAGGCTGCCCGGTGTCCAAGGCGCTCGGCGCGATCAAGGTCTCGCTCGACGCCAGGCTCGCCTGAGCCCATTCGGTCGCGGGCGCTGCAACAGGCCCACAGGCGTCCGCGGCCGTCACGCCGCCAGCGTGTTCGCCCTGATGTCTGACGGCGTCGCGTCGTAGCGCCGGCGGAACGCCCGGTTGAAATAGGACAGGTCGTTGAAGCCGGCGTCATAGGCGATGTCGGTGATGCTCTGGCACGCGCGCAGCGGATCGTTGAGCATGTCGTGCGCCCGCTTCAGCCTTTGGCCGAGCACGAACTCGGTGAATGACAGCCGCTCACTCTCGAACAGTTTGCGGACGTAGCGAGGCGACAGCTTGTGCTGCGCCGCGATCTCATCGGCCGAGAGCCCGCGCAGGTCGGCGCGGCTGGCGATGTCGGCCTTGATGGCGGCGAGCCTCGCCGCGCTCAGTCCGCGCCCGAGCGCAACTTGTTCCGCATCGCGCGTCGCCCCGAGCGTCAGCGCGCTCAGGTCCAGCAGGTGGCTCGCGACAGTGCGCGCCATGTTGCCCGGCAATGTCGCGTCCAGCTTCTGCAGCGCGGTGGCGTAGCTCAGCAGAAGATGCAGGGGCCCCTCATGTACGGGGAGCGGCCGCATCAGCATCCCGGAGACGTCGCCGACCAAGGGCTGCAGCGCCTTGCGCTCGAAGCGCAAATTGACATAGGTGAAGCCGGGCCGCGTTACGTTCGCGCCCACCCGGCCACCGGGCACAAACATTGCGCATCCCGGCAGCACGCTTTCTTCCTGCTGGCCGATCCGCATGTGGCTGCCGCCGGCCAAGGCGGCGAGCAGGATGACATCGTCGTTGTCAATCATCTCGGATTTGACGGCAACCCTGATCGGCGAGGCCGATCCGGTGGCGATGCCGACGCCTGGCAGCAGCCGCACCCGCATGTCCATCCCAACAGGGGTATCGCCGACCGGCTCAAGGTCCGCCTTGAGGATCGTGCGCCCGTAGACTTCACGCAGGACCGGCAAGCGCTCATGTGCCGGGAGTTGGTCGGTCTGCACGCGGAATGAACTGAACTTGCCCTCAGCAGCTGTCATCGACCCACCTAACGCAACACAACCAAAACGCGAGGCGCGCCTTTTAGTTCGCGCGGTGCGATACGTCAATCCAGGACCTCCCGGTCCGTCAGTCTGTGCCGTCCAGTCCAAGAACCCGGCGCGAAGGGTGGATAGTTTGCCCCGGCGAATCGAAGTGGGCCAGTCCATGCGGCACAAGGACAACGGACATGCACCACCTTCAGTTTCTCAAGACGCTCGCGGCGCTCGCCGCGGCGGGCTTCAACCCGCGCGCCTTCCTTGCGCCTATGGCGCTCGGCAGCAAGGAGCCGAAGCCGGCGGAACCGAAGCCGCCGAAGGAGCCTGAAGAACCGAAGCCCTGACCGCTGCGGCGGCCGGGATGAGAGATCCGGTTGTGCGCAGGCAATGCCTGGGCAGTGGCATCCTGTGCCAGCCGGTGGCCGGACGCTGGGGGGCAGACCTGCGTCCGGCCATCTTTTTGTCGACCCAAGGGCACGGCGACGTGGCGAGCGGACTCTTCTGCCCGGCCACAAATGCAAAGCGGCCCGACTGCGAAGGCAGCCGGGCCGTCTTGTTGTCGGACGATGAGCCTGGGACTACACCCGGCGCTCGACCATCATCTTCTTGATTTCGGCGATCGCCTTGGCCGGGTTCAGACCCTTCGGGCATGTCTGGGCGCAGTTCATGATCGTATGGCAGCGATAGAGCCGGAAAGGATCCTCGAGATTGTCGAGGCGCTCGCCCGTGGCTTCGTCGCGGCTGTCGATCAGCCAGCGATAGGCCTGCAGCAGCGTGGCCGGACCAAGATAGCGGTCGCCGTTCCACCAGTAGCTCGGGCACGAGGTCGAGCAGCAGGCGCACAGGATGCACTCGTAGAGCCCGTCGAGCTTGGCGCGGTCTTCGTGGCTCTGCAGCCATTCCTTCGCCGGCTCCGGCGACACCGTCTTCAGCCACGGCTCGATCGAGCGATGCTGGGCATAGAAGTTGGTGAGATCAGGCACCAGATCCTTGACGACGGGCATGTGCGGCAGCGGGTAGATCTTCACCGCACCCGAAATATCGTCGCAGCCCTTGGTGCAGGCCAGCGTGTTCGAGCCGTCGATGTTCATCGCGCACGAACCGCAGATGCCTTCGCGGCAGGAACGGCGCAGCGTCAGCGTCGGGTCGATCTTGTTCTTGATGTAGAGCAGCGCGTCCAGCACCATCGGCCCGCAGTCGTCGACATCGACGAAATAGGTGTCGATGCGCGGGTTCTCGTCATCATCTGGCGACCAGCGGTAGATCCGGTACTCGCGCAGATTGGTGGCGCCTTCCGGCTTCGGCCAGGTCTTGCCCGGCTTGACCTGCGAGTTTTTCGGGAGAGCGAGTTCAACCATTCGAAATCGTCCTTCTCAATAAACCCGCGCCTTCGGCGCGATCTTGGCCAGGCTGATACCGCCGTCCTCTTCCTTGACCAGCGGCTCGGTGTGCACCGGCCTGTAGGTCAGGGTCACCTCGCCATCCTCGGCGACATGGGCCAGCGTGTGCTGGCGCCAGTTGACGTCGTCGCGGGCCGAAAAGTCCTCGCGGGCATGGGCGCCGCGGCTTTCCTTGCGGGCTTCCGCGCCATAGACGGTGGCGATCGCGTTGGCCATCAGGTTTTCGAGCTCCAGCGTCTCCACCAGATCCGAATTCCAGATCAGCGAGCGGTCGAACACCTTGATGTCCTTCATCTCGCCCCAGATCTCGGAGATGCGCTTGCAACCCTGCTCCAACGATTCCTGGGTGCGGAACACGGCGGCGTCGTCCTGCATCGCCTTCTGCATCTTCTCGCGTAGGACAGCCGTCGGCGTGCTGCCATTGGCGTTACGCAGCCGGTCGAAGCGGGCCATGATCTTTTCGACGCAGGCCTCGTTCGGCGCGGGGATCGGTGCATCGCGGTCGACCACCTGGCCGGCGCGGATAGCCGCCGCACGGCCGAACACCACCAGATCGATCAGCGAGTTCGAACCGAGACGGTTGGCCCCGTGCACCGAAGCGCAGCCGGCCTCGCCGACGGCCATCAGGCCCGGCGACACACGGTCCGGATCTTCCTTGGTCGGGTTCAGCACCTCGCCCCAGTAGTTGGTCGGGATACCGCCCATGTTGTAGTGGACCGTCGGCAGCACCGGGATCGGCTCACGGGTCACGTCGACGCCGGCAAAGATTTTTGCCGATTCCGAGATGCCCGGCAGACGCTCGTGCAGCACCGCCGGATCGAGATGGTCGAGGTGCAGGTAGATGTGGTCCTTGTTCTTGCCGACGCCACGGCCTTCACGGATTTCCAGCGTCATGCAGCGCGAAACCACGTCGCGCGACGCCAGGTCCTTGGCCGACGGCGCATAACGCTCCATGAAGCGCTCGCCCTCGGAGTTGACGAGATACCCCCCTTCGCCGCGCGCGCCTTCGGTGATCAGGCAACCCGAACCATAGATGCCAGTCGGGTGGAACTGCACGAACTCCATGTCCTGGAGCGGCAGGCCAGCACGTGCGGCCATGCCGCCGCCGTCACCGGTGCAGGTGTGCGCCGAGGTGGCGGAGAAATAGGAGCGTCCGTAGCCGCCGGTTGCCAGCACCACCATCTTCGCCGAGAAGCGGTGGATGGTGCCGTCATCGAGGTTCCAAGCAACGACGCCGGTGCAGGTGCCGTCCGGCTCCATGATCAGGTCGAGCGCGAAATATTCGATGAAGAACTGCGCGTTGTGCTTCAGCGACTGGCCATAGAGCGTGTGCAGGATGGCGTGGCCGGTGCGGTCGGCGGCAGCGCAGGTGCGCTGCACGGGCGGACCGTCGCCATAGTTCATCATGTGGCCGCCGAACGGGCGCTGGTAGATCTTGCCGTCCTCGGTGCGCGAGAAGGGCACGCCGTAGTGCTCGAGCTCATAGACGGCGGCCGGCGCCTCGCGCGCCAGATACTCCATGGCATCGACGTCGCCGAGCCAATCCGAGCCCTTGACGGTATCGAACAGGTGCCACTGCCAGGAATCGGGACCCATGTTCTGCAGCGAGGCGGCAATGCCGCCCTGTGCTGCGACGGTGTGCGAGCGGGTCGGGAACACCTTGGTGATGCAGGCCGTCTTCAGGCCCTGCTCGGCCATGCCGAGCGTGGCGCGCAGGCCGGCACCACCGGCGCCGACGACGACGACGTCGAACTTGTGATCGACAAATGTATAGGCGGATGCTCCGCTGGACTTGCTGGCCACCGTATCAGCCTCCGAATGCCATCTTGAGCAGGGCGAAGAGCGATGCTGCGCCGACTGCCACGGTAAAGAATGTGTTGAGCATGATGAGCGCCAGCTTGGCGCCCTCGCCATGCACGTAGTCCTCGATGACCACCTGCATGCCGAGCCGCATGTGGTAGAGGCCCGAAATCAGCATCAGCGCCATAATCAGCGCCACGAACGGGTTGGCGAGCGCGGCGCGGACGGTAGCGAAATCGGCACCGTTGAGCGCGACCAGCAGGCCGACGAAGAACAGCATCAGCGGGACGTTGGCGACGGCCGTGAGGCGCTGGCGCCAGAAATGCTCGGTGCCTTCGCGGGCGGAGCCCAGGCCGCGCACCTTGCCAAGGGGCGTGCGCATGTCGTTGTTGGAGCCGCTCATCTCAAATCCCCCGCGCCATGTAGCCGACGACCCAGATCAGGGCAGTCAGCACCACCGACGCAAACACGGTCGCCCAGGCGATCTTCGACGCGGTGTGCTTTTCGAGCCCCGCACCGGTGTCCCAGATCAGGTGACGGATGCCGCCCATCATGTGAAAAATCAGCGCCCAGGTGTAGCCGAGCAGCACCAGCCGGCCGATCCAGCTACCGAAGACCCAGCTGACGAAGTCGAAATATTCCTGCGAGGTCGCTGCGGCGATCAGCCACCAGGCAACCAGAAGCGTGCCGAAATAGAGCGCGCCGCCGGTGATGCGGTGCAGGATCGACGTCGTCATGGTGATCGGCGGCCGATAGATGGAGAGGTGCGGCGACAGGGGCCGCGCGCGCGATGTGGCTTGGGTTGCTTGTGATTTGCTCATGGCTCCCCCGGGTCTGCATCCGAGCGTGGCTATGTTTGAATACGGCGCAGTCGCACCGATATGCGACGTCGAACTGCGCGCTTTCTAATGCTCTTTTTGCATCGCGTCAAAGTCGGAAAACCGTTCTGGCGCACCTATTTAGTCACTTTGCAGCTTCAATCGATTGAAGAAATGGCTTCGCAGCGCGAGAGTGCGGCCATCAGGGCCGCCGCGTAGGCAATCGCGACTGCGATGCAACATCCCAGGAACGCCCACCAACCCGCTCACCAACTGAGTCGGGCCCGCACCGCCAAGACAAAATTAACCAAGCGCATTAATCTTTTCGGCCGCGCTATTAACAAAGATTAAGAAAGGATTAAGTATCGATTCGAGAATTCGCGCCGCCGACCATGGAGATTGTGCGATGCGCCCTTTGACTGCTGCAACCGGAATTGCTCTTACCGTGGCCTTGGGCCTGCCTGCGCCTGCTGCCGCCCAGGGAGCCGGCTCGGTGCGTGTCTATGCCGATTCCTTCGGCAATCTCATCTTCGACCGCCCCGGCGGCCCGAAGCGAATCGTGGTCGGCCAGGGGGGATCCGCGCGCCAATACGCAAACTATTCAGGGCCTGCCAATTCCGGGCCCGCCAATTCCGGGCCTGCCGCACCTCAGGCCGGCAATCCCGACCAGCAGGGCGGAGGTGCTGGCCCCTATTGCTACAGCCCGCCGGTCCTGGTCTGGGGCCGCAGCTACATGTACGGCTTTCACGAAGGGGTAATTCCCCAGATCGGAATGGTCTGCCGTTAAGCCATTCCTCGTCCGGCAACCTTCATGCTGACGGCGGCTTGCCGCCAAACGACACGATGTTCGAATCGGCAGGCAGTTGGGCCATGTTGCCCGCAGCTAGGCGGACGCAGTCGCGGCCGTCCTTCTTGGCCTCGTAGAGTGCTGCGTCGGCGCGGCGCAACAGTTGGTCGATGCCTTCACCGGCGACGAGCTCGGCTACGCCGAAACTCGCGGTGAAGCGACAGCTCGCCGGAAGCCCCTGGATCGGCAGGGCGGAGAAAGCACTACGCGCGCCCTCGGCAAACAGGCGCGCCGCAGCCAGATGAGTTCCCGGCAAGATGATGGCGAATTCCTCGCCGCCGATACGTCCAGCGATATGATGTCCAGCCTTGGATTCATGGATGAAGTGCGAAAAGGCTTCGATGACGCGGTCGCCCGACGCGTGGCCGTAGCTGTCGTTGATTGCCTTGAAGTGATCGAGGTCGGAGATCACCAGCGTCACCGGCAACCCTTGGCGCACGGCGTCGCGCAGGGCAGCGGCGGCGTGCCGCTCGAAACCGCCACGATTGAGCAGGCCCGACAGCGCGTCGGTCTCCGAGCGGGCGGTGGCTTCGCCAAGCACGTCGCGCACCAGCACCACCAGTATCAGAAGTGCCAATGAAATGCTCAGTACCGTTCCCAGCGACTGCGAAAACAGCGCATAGGTGCTGCCCAGATAGGCCTGCGGATCAGTCCCCCAGCCGCCGAGCGCATGTGCCATGAACGGCTTGGCGATGAAATGCGCGCCGCTGACCGACAAGATTGCCATCAGCCCATAGTCGAGCCGGTCAAGCCGCTTGCGCGCCGACCATACCAGAAGCGCACCGGCGAACTGCATCGCGCCAAACGGCAACTGATAGGCCATCATGCGCCCGAGCGAGTGGCGCGGCAGGTCCTGGACGAAATAGACGACGAGGGTGGCAAGCGCCAGGAATGCCAGCATCGGTTTCCATGGCGGCATGGAATCGTATTTGTGGGCCAGCCCGACATTCAGGACGATGGTGGCGCCGAGAAATGTGGCAAAGCCGAGCACCACCGCCATGCGGGCATTCGACATCAAGGGAATGACGGCCTCGATGGCCAGATAGGCGACACCGAGCGCATAGGCGAGAGCTAGCCAGCGCGCGGAAATGCGCCTGACATCATAGACCGCGATCATCATGAACGCACTGGCCAAAAGGCCCGCAACGAACAGGTTTATCGCAAGTATGAACCCTGCACCGCTCATCGTTCGAGGTCGTCTCCCTTGCCGTCAGTAAATCATGCCAAGGCGAAAAAGACGTTAACGTGCCCTTGCGGAAGCTGGCATGGATCAATTGATCCTCAACAAAAAGCAAAGGCGGCGGGATGAACCCGCCGCCTCTCGTCCGTCACCGTCCGAAGATCGGCGCGGCTGCTCAGTTCCAGTCGCGAATGTCGACGAAGTGGCCGGCAATTGCCGCCGCCGCCGCCATCGCCGGCGACACCAGATGGGTGCGGCCCTTGAAGCCCTGGCGACCTTCGAAGTTGCGGTTCGAGGTCGAAGCGCAACGCTCGTGCGGCTTCAGCCGGTCGTCGTTCATGGCCAGGCACATCGAGCAGCCCGGTTCGCGCCAGTCGAAGCCGGCAGCAACGAAGATCTTGTCGAGGCCTTCGGCTTCAGCCTGTTCCTTGACCAGGCCGGAACCCGGCACGATCATGGCGCTGACGGTGGAAGCCACCTTCTTGCCCTCGACGACCTTGGCCACCGCGCGCAAATCCTCGATGCGGCCGTTGGTGCACGAGCCGATGAAGACCCGGTCGATGGCGATGTCGGTGATCTTGGTGCCGGCGGTCAGGCCCATATAGTCGAGCGCGCGCTTCTTGGAGTTGCGCTTGTTCTCGTCGGCGATCTCTTCGGCATCCGGCACCACGCCGGTGATGGCCACGACGTCCTCGGGCGAAGAGCCCCAGGTGACGATCGGCGGCAGCTTGGCTGCATCGAGCACGATCACCTTGTCGAAATGCGCGCCTTCGTCGGTGTGCAGCGTCTTCCAGTATTCGAGCGCCATGTCGAATGCCTCGCCCTTTGGCGCGCGCGGCTTGTCCTTGACGTAGGCGTAGGTCTTCTCGTCGGGCGCGATCAGGCCTGCGCGGGCGCCACCCTCGATCGACATGTTGCAGACCGTCATGCGGCCTTCCATCGACAGCGCGCGGATCGCCTCGCCGGCATATTCGATGACATAGCCTGTGCCGCCGGCAGTACCGATCTCGCCGATGATGGCGAGCACGATGTCCTTGGCGGTAACGCCTTCCGGCAGCTGGCCGTCGACACGCACCAGCATGTTCTTGGCCTTGTTCTGGATCAGCGTCTGGGTGGCCAGCACATGCTCGACCTCGGAGGTGCCGATTCCGTGGGCCAGCGCGCCGAAGGCGCCGTGCGTCGAGGTGTGACTGTCACCGCAGACGATGGTCATGCCCGGCAGCGTGAAGCCCTGCTCGGGGCCGACGATGTGGACGATGCCCTGGCGCTTGTCGTTCTCGGAATAATACTCGACATTGAAGTCGGCGGCGTTCTTGGCGAGCGCCTCGACCTGGATGCGGCTTTCCTCGTTCTTGATGCCGTTCTTGCGGTCCGGCGAGGTCGGCACGTTGTGATCGACCACGGCCAGCGTCTTCTCCGGATGGCGGACCTGGCGGTTCGTCATGCGCAGGCCCTCGAAGGCCTGCGGGCTGGTCACCTCATGCACGAGGTGGCGGTCGATATAGAGCAGGCAGGTGCCGTCGTCCTGGCGGTCGACAACGTGATCGTCGAAAATCTTGTCGTAGAGGGTACGCGGTGCGCTCATGGTCTTTGATCCGTCGATGGCGATAAGATGGAAAGAGGCCGGCAGCAACGCCGGTGGCAGCCCGTCGGCTCAGGAAAGTCGGCAGCTAAGCGCGCCGGAAATCAGCGCAAAGAACCTCGACGGCAGGCGCTTGTGGTCCTGCAGCACGAAACCCTTATAGGCCGGATCTCCAAAGAGCTCTTCCATGGCCCCGCTCATATCAAGGTTTTGCGCTTCCGGCAATTGCGATGGCAGCGGCTCTATTGGGCATGTCCCCGCCGCAGCCGCCGCTCCAGCGCCCTGAGCCCCAAGGACAGGCTGACGGTCAGCAGCAGATAGACATAGGCGACGATGGAATAGGTCTCGAAGAAGCGGAACGAGCCCGAGGCATAGACCTTGGCCATCTGGGTGATGTCGGCGACGCCCAGCACCGATACCAGCGAGGAATCCTTGACCATCGCCACGAAGTCGTTGCCCAGCGGCGGCAGGATGGTGCGGATCGCTTGCGGGAAGACGATCAGCCGGAACCGCTGGGTGCGCGACAGGCCGAGCGCCTTGGCGGCCTCGATCTGGCCTTTGTCGACGGCCTGGATGCCGGCGCGGAAGACCTCGGCGATGAAGGCCGAGTAGCCGATGGTCAGTGCGATGATCGCCCGCCACAGCAGCGAGAAGTCACGCACCATCACCTCGCCGACATAGCCCGCCTCGCGCAGCGGCGCGAGCGCCCAGTTCCACGCCGCAACCCCGGCCGGCGCGCCGACGAAGGCGATCCAGAACAAGAGCACCAGGATCGGCACGCCGCGGATGATCTCGACATAGAAGCGCGCGATCTGCCTGAGCCAGATCGAGCCCGAAAGCGCCATCAGTGCGATACCGAGCCCAAGCGCCGAGGCCAGCCCGAAGCCGACGATGGTGACGAACAGCGTCACCCACAGGCCCGTCGCCACCGTGGAGAAGATCTGGCTGTAGACGTCGCTGGAGACGATCGCCAGCGCCGCCGCAACGGCGATCACCCCGGCGGCAACGAGCCACCAGGGGAAGTCTTCCTTGCTAACCGAGTGAGGGGAAGGCGCCTGCATCTACCGAGCGATTGCTCGGGGAACTGACATTGCGGCCTGCCGATCTCCCCCCTTGAAGGGGAGATGGCCGGCAGGCCAGAGGGGGGCGACGTAGAGCGTAGACACTGCCAGTTCCCCGCTCACTGCCCCATCTTGTAGTCGAGGAACCACTTCTTGTTCAGCGCATCAAGCGTGCCGTCGGCCTTGAGGGCGGCGATGGCGGCATTGACCGGGGCGACAAGGTCGGCCCCCTTGGGGAAGATGAAGCCGAAGTCCTCGCTGCCGAGCGGCTCGCCGACCACCTTGAGCTTGCCCTCGGAGGCGTCGACATAGCCTTGCGCGGCGACCCCGTCGGTCAGCACCAGATCGACGTCGCCGGCCTTCAGCGCCTGCACGGTGGCGCCAAACGTCTCGAACAGCTTGATGCGCGGGTTCTGCTCATTGCCGTCGAGGATCTCGTAGACGGCCGTGTAGAACGGCGAGGTGCCCGGCTGCGCCGCGATCAGCCCGTCCTTGAACGCGCCGAAGCTCTTGGCGTCGGTGAAGCGGCTCTCGTCGCCGCGCACCAGCATGAACTGCTGCGAGCGCATGTAGGGATCGGAGAAATCCACCTTCTCCTTGCGGTCGTCCTTGATGGTGATGCCGGTCATGCCGATGTTGTACTGGCCGTCGGAAACCGATTGGATCATCGCATCCCAGCTGGTGTTCTGGTACTCGACCTTGAAGTTCAGCCGCTTGGCGATCTCGTCCATCGCATCATATTCCCAACCGATCTGCTTGCCGGTCTTGGGATCGACGAACTGCAGCGGCGGATAGGCGTTCTCCGTCACCACCACCACCGTCTTGCCGCCGAGATCCGGCAGGCCTTCGGCATGAGCGACAAAGGGCGAAAGCACGACGGCGAAGGCGCCGGCAAGTGCGAGCTTGAGATTGCGCATGTTGGGTTCCCCGAAATGACGAGACCGGTTGGCCCGGTCGATTGGGCGAGACTTTAGCCGTCCCGTGCCGGCTTGCAAGCCGGTGCAATGCCTCCACCCGGGAAGAATAGGAATTCTGTTCCCTCAAACGCAAAAGGGCGGCACGAGGCCGCCCTTTCGGAACTGGTGTCGCCGGATCTTATTCGGCGGCGGGTTCGGCCGCAGCGGCTGCTGCCTTCTCGGCGGCTTCCTGCGCTGCCTTCTCGGCGGCGAGGGCCTGTGCTGCAGCGATCTTCTCGGCCTCGATGCGGGCCTTCTCGGCGTTGGCTGCTTCGCGCTCGGCGTCGTTCAGCTTGCGGGCGCGCACGCTGGTGTTCTCGACGATACGCGCCGACTTGCCGCGACGATCACGCAGGTAATAGAGCTTGGCGCGGCGAACCTTGCCGCGGCGGACGATCTCGACGCCCTCGATCATCGGCGAGTAGACCGGGAACACGCGTTCCACGCCTTCGCCATAAGAGATCTTGCGGACGGTGAAGTTTTCCTGGAAGCCAGCGCCTGCACGGGCGATCACAACGCCTTCATAGGCCTGGACGCGGGTACGCGAACCTTCGGTGACGCGAACCAGAACGCGAACGGTGTCGCCGGACTGGAATTCGGGAAGCGTGCGCTTGGCTTCGATCTTGGCGGCCTGTTCGGCCTCGAGCTGACGGATGATGTCCATCGTAGGTACCTCTTCTTGTTCGTTCCGACAGCCAGAGCGCCCTACGCTCGCCTCGCAGTCACATGGACCGCTCGGTTATGCCTCTTTTCACTTTCGATCGAAAAGGCAGGGGCGACTACACCGTCACTATTGACGGGTCCGGTCGATTCTTCGTCCGGTCGGGCGGGCACATAGCGCTATTTCGGCCATTTGTCACGCCTTTGCCCGCGTCTTTTTTGCGACCATGGCGTGCAGCAGGCGGCAATCGGCCTTCGATACCCGATGTTGGGCCAGCCCGCCGCCATCGGGCGGCCATGGCTTGCGTGGCCGCGCACCGCTTCCTAAACGACAGAGACGCAAACGTCTCAGGCAGCCAAAGTGTCGCTCATCTCTGTCGCAATACTGTTTCTTTCGGGCTTTTTCTCGGGCGTCGTCAACGCCATCGCCGGCGGCGGCACTTTTCTCACCTTCGGCGCACTCACCATGACGGGCCTGCCGCCGATTTCGGCCAATGCCACTTCGTCGATCGCCCAGTTCCCAGGCTACATCACTTCGACCTATGCCTATCTCCACGACATCAAGGCGATGTGGCGCGGTGCGCTGGCCTTCGCCGTCATCTCGGCCATCGGCGCCCTGCTTGGCTCGCTGCTGCTGTTGTCGCTCGACAATGTCTCGTTCGGCGCGCTGGTGCCGTGGCTTCTGCTTGCCGCAACCGCCCTGTTCGCCGCCGGTCCATGGCTGCGCCCGAAGAAGCTCGCCGAGCGCCCTGAAGGCGCGACCTCATCGCTTGCCGGCCGCATCATCCAGTTCTTCACCTCGATCTATGGCGGCTTCTTCGGCGCCGGCATGGGCGTGATGATGCTCGCGACCCTCGGCCTCACCGAGGGTGGCGACTACCACCGGCTCAACGCGCTGAAGAACCTGCTCTCCATCGTCATCGCAGCGGTCGCCATCGTCATCTTCGCCTCCGGCGGGGTCGTCGCCTGGATGCAAGCCGCAATCATGGTGCCGGGCGTCGCACTTGGCGGCTATGCCGGCGTCTGGACTGCACGGCGCGTACCGCAAGGCGTCGTCCGCGCGCTCGTCGTCGCGGTCGGACTGTTTTTGGCCTTGCATTATTTCACGAAGGGGTGAGACCTCTGGGGGCACAGCACCTGACTTCCCGGATTGGGAATATTGTTGTTCCCATGTTGGGAAACAGCTATATGAAATCATGCAGATACTGAGCAAGAAGACGCTGCGTGACTTCTGGGAAAAGCACCCACAGGCGCAACGTCCTCTGACTGCATGGTATCAGGCAGTCGGCACAGCGGTGTGGACAGGCCCAGCTGACGTGAAAGCCACCTTCGGTGCCAACGTCGACTTTGTCGCCGACAACCGCATTGTCTTCGACATCGCCGGCAACAAATACAGGCTGGTCGTGCATGTCAGCTACACGTTCAAGCGCGTACTGGTCAAATTCGTCGGAACGCATGCCGAATACGACAGGATAGACGTGGAGAAGGTGTGATGGAGAATATTCGCCCCATTCGAAACGATGACGACCTGGAATGGGCCATTGCCGAGGTGGCCAAGTATTTCGAGAATGAACCCAAACCGGGCAGCGCGGCTGCGGAACGCTTTGACGTGCTTTCGACCCTCATCGAGTCCTATGAGGACAAGCACTATCCGATCGATACTCCGGACCCTGTCAGTGCCATCGTCTCATATATGGAAATGCGGGGACTGAAGCAGCGCGACCTGGCAACTGTCCTGGGCTCGGCATCGCGCGCCTCCGAAATCGTGAACCGCAAGCGCATGCTCAATGTCGACATGATCCAGCGGCTTCACGCGCAATGGAAGATATCGGCGGAGGCGCTAATCCAGCCCTACCACTTGGCAGCATCGGAAGTTCATCGCGTAGCGAGGAAGCCGTCGAAGCGCGCGGCAGGCCCCGTCACGCGCAAATCGTAGGACGTCGATGCCAGTGTCCTCCCTCCCCCTTGTGGGGAGGGATAGAGGATGGGGGCACCGTCCTCTTGGCAAATCGGCGGTCAGCCGCAAACTGATTTCCGGCAGACACCGGAAACGTTCAGCGTTTATGTTGCGCCCACAGATCCGGCCGCCGCTCCTTGGTCAGCTTCTCCGCTTCCGCGCGCCGCCATTTCGCGATCTTGCCATGGTTGCCCGAGGTCAGCACTTCGGGGATAGCGCGGCCCTCGAATTCCTGCGGCCGCGTGTAGTGCGGATGCTCGAGCAGCCCGCCCTCGAAGCTCTCTTCGTCGCCCGACACCTCGTTGCCCATGACGCCGGGCAACAGCCGGACCACCGCGTCGAGCAGCACAAGGGCCGCCGGTTCGCCGCCAGAGAGAATAAAATCGCCGATGGAAATCTCTTCCAGCTCACGCGCGTCGATGACACGCTGGTCGACGCCTTCGAATCGGCCGCACAGGATCACGGCCCCCGGGCCGGCTGCGAGCTCCCGCACGCGTTCCTGCGTAAGCGGCTTGCCGCGCGGGCTCATCAGGATGCGCGGGCGCGGATCGCCCTCGGGCGAAGCAAAATCGATAGCCTTCGCCAGGATATCAGCGCGCATCACCATGCCCGCCCCGCCGCCGGCCGGTGTATCGTCTACCGTGCGATGCTTGTCAGTGGCGAAGTCGCGGATCTGTACCGCCTCCAGCGCCCAGTCGCCGCGCTCCATCGCCCGCCCCGCCAGCGACACCCCCAGCGCGCCGGGAAACATCTCCGGATAGAGCGTGAGCACAGTTGCGCGGAACATCAGCGATTGCCCCCGGCGTCCTTCGGCCCGCGCGGCCGGCGCTTGTGCTCGAACTCGCCGTCGGAAGGAGCCTCATCGTCATCTTCGCTCTCGACAAGCCCGGCCGCCGCCGTGTCGATGCCGACGAAACCGCCAGCCACATCGACCACCGGCACCGCGGCTTCAGTGAACGGGATCAGCACGCCCTTGCGGCCCTGGTACTGGATTTCCAGAATGTCGCCGCCACCGAAATTCTGGACGGCAAACACCTTGCCGACCGGCTCGCCGGTCTCGTCGCGCACGGCAAGCCCGACCAGGTCGGCGTGGTAAAATTCGCCCTCTTCGGTGTCGTCGGGCAGTGCTGCGCGGTCGACGAACAGCTCGGTGTTGGTCAGGGCCTCGGCGGCATTGCGGTCGGTCACGCCCTTAAAGCGCACCACCACCACCTCGTTGGCCGGCCTGATGTCGGTGATCTCGAAGGCGCGGCCGTCCTTGGCGTAAAGCGGCCCATAGTCGCCAAGGGCCAGCGGATCGCCGGTGAAGGTCTTCACCCTGAGTTCGCCCTTGATGCCGTGGGCGGCGCCGATCACGGCCATCTGGACTGGATTATTGAGTTTGGCCATCGCCTACGCTTCACCGGTTGCTAACTTCGTTAAGTCATCACTGACTTATTCAATCGGACCCGCGCTGCCAATGCAGGAATTCCTCATCGCCGCAAAACCCGACCTCCAGTCGGCGCGCGAAAGCTGGCTCAGGTCGCTGGCAAGCGAACGCCGCCTGTCGGCGCTGACAGTCGACGCCTATGAGCGCGACACCCGCCAGTTCCTGCAATTCCTCACCGGCCATTGCGGCGGCCCGCCCGGCATTGCCGACATCAGCGACCTGCGCCCGGCCGACCTGCGCGGCTTTTTGGCCACCCGCCGTGCCGACGGTGCCGGTCCCCGCACGCTCGGGCGCGGCCTCGCCGGGGTGCGCTCTCTGTTGCGCTTCCTCGAACGCCAGGGGCTGGTCAACGCCGCCGGCTCCGCAGCGCTGCGCGCGCCAAAGCAGCCGAAATCGCTACCCAAACCCTTGACCGCAGTCGACGCCAAGCGTGTCGTCTCGGCCCGCGAACAACTCGCCGAGAAGCCGTGGATCGCCGCGCGCAACGCCGCCGTGCTGACCTTGCTCTATGGCTCGGGCCTGCGCATCTCCGAGGCGCTGGGGCTCACGGGCGCCGATCTCGCCTCATCCGCCGACACCGTGCTGCGCGTCGCCGGCAAGGGCGGCAAGACGCGCCTGGTGCCGGTCCTGCCCGTCGCCCTCCAGGCGGTGGCGGAATACCGAAAACTCTGCCCCCATCATCTCGGCGCCGAGGGCGCGCTGTTCCGCGGCGCCCGCGGCGGACCACTCGACCCTGCCATCATCCAGCGCGACATGCGCAAGCTGCGTTCGGCGCTCAACCTGCCTGATACCGCCACCCCGCACGCGCTGCGCCATTCCTTTGCCACCCATCTGCTCGGCCGCGGCGGCGACCTCAGGACCATCCAGGAGTTGCTCGGCCACGCCAGCCTGTCGACCACCCAGATCTACACCGGCGTCGACACCGCCCGCCTGCTCGAGGTCTATGAAGCAGCCCACCCGCGCGCCTGACAATTGTCACTGCGGCGTTAACCATTTTGCCGCTTTTGGCGGCTACGCTGGCAGCATGAAACGTATCGTCGCACTCGCCGACCGTGCCTCGCTTCCCGCGCTGAAGCTGCTCGCAGCGCTCAACGTGCTGTTCTTCATCCTGTTCTTCGCGGTGGCATTCCTGGTCGCCGGCAAGGTGCATGCCGAATCCCCGGGCTGCAAGGGCAAGGACATGCTCGCCGAGCTCGCCGCGAGCGACCCGGCCCTGCTCGGCAAGATCGAGGCCGAGGGAAAGGCTACCCTCAATGGCGAAGGCCTGCTGTGGAAGCTGGAAAAGCCGGGCCAGAAGCCGTCCTGGCTCTACGGCACGATGCATGTCGCCGATCCCCGCGTCACCGCGCTGGAGCCCGCCGCAACAAAGGCCTTCGACGCATCGCATACGCTGGTCATCGAGACCACCGACGTGCTCGACCAGCAGGCGATGCTCGCCTCGCTGATGAAGCAGCCCGAACTGATGATGTTCACCGACAACACCACGCTCGCCTCGCTGATGACACCGGACGAAGCCAAAACCGTCAACGCAGCCCTGCAAGCGCGCGGCATCCCGCCCGCCAGCGTCACCAAGATGAAGCCGTGGATGCTGTCGGCGATGATTGCCCTTCCGGCCTGCGAACTCGCCCGCAAGACAGGCGGCGCACCGGTGCTCGACGTTCTTCTTGCTCAGCAGGCCAAGGCCGCCGGCAAGGAGGTCAAGGGCCTGGAGACCGCCGCCGACCAGCTTTCGGCCATGGCCTCGCTGCCGATGGAGTTCCACATCAAGGGCCTGGTCGAGACGCTCAAGCTCGGCGACCGCATGGACGACATCATTGAGACGATGATCGTCATCTACCGGCGCGGCGACACCGGCATGTTCTGGCCGCTGTTCCGCAATGCCTTGCCCTCGAGCGCCTCCGACGAGTCAGGCTACGCCGCCTTCGAGGAGGCGATGGTCACGACCCGCAACAAGACCATGGCCGAGCGCGCCGATCCGATCCTCGCCCAAGGCGACGCCTTCCTGGCCGTCGGCGCCATGCACCTGCCCGGCCCCGACGGGCTGGTCGAGCTGTTCCGCAAGGCCGGCTACACCGTCACATCAGCGGACCGGTGAAGCTTTCTTGCTTCCACAGACGTTGAACGCCCAGTCTATCCAAGATTTCCCGAGATTTTTCGGCACAGTTGAAACCGAAACGCGTTTCGCGCGTTGATTGCGACGTTCACGCAATCATTGCGGAGCAAGCTGAGGGAGATTTCAATGGCGAACAATCCAGATCCAGGCCGCTCTGGCGGGCAATCGGGCATGGGCAGTACTTGGCTCATCGCCATCATCATCGTGCTGTTGGCAGCGCTGGCCTACTACCTCTTTGGTCAGAGGGCCGCCAAGACGCCAACTCCCGCACAGCCGCCGGCGGCAACCGCGCCGGCACCTGCCCCGGCCAAGCCTGCTCCCGCGCCTACGACGCCAGCGCCATCCACGACCGCGCCAGCTCCCGCTCCGACAACGCCTGCCCCGGCACCGGCGCCATCAGGCGGCGGCACGACAGCGCCAGCACCTTCGGGTGGCGGCACCACGGCTCCCGCTCCGGCCCCGTCGGGTGGTGGCGGCACCACGACGCCAGCCCCGGCTCCGTCAGGCGGCTAAGTTCACTGACCAAAGCAAACGGCCCGCTCATGGCGGGCCGCTTCTTTTCATCCAGTTTGGAACTGCCGTTCCTTACATGTGAATCGGCTTGAAGAAGGTGGCGAGCGCCGCCTCCTTGACCGCTTCCGACATCGTCGGATGCGCGTGGCAGGTGCGGCCGAGGTCTTCCGACGAACCACCGAACTCCATCAGCACCGCCGCTTCGTGGATCATCTCGCCGGCGCCGAAGCCGACGATGTGCACGCCCAGCACCTTGTCGCTGTCCTTGTCGGCCAGCACCTTGACGAAGCCATCGGTGTGCAGCATGGCGCGCGCCCGGCCGTTGGCCGTGAACGGGAACTTGCCGACCTTGTAGGCGATGCCGGCCTTCTTGAGTTCCTCTTCGGTCTTGCCGACCGAGGCCACTTCCGGGCTGGTGTAGACCACGCCGGGGATGACGTCGTAGTTCACATGCCCGGCCTGGCCGGCGATGATCTCGGCCACCGCCACGCCCTCGTCCTCGGCCTTGTGCGCCAGCATCGGGCCGGCCACAACGTCGCCGATGGCATAGATGCCCGCAACGTTGGTGCGCAGGTGGCCGTCGGTCTTGACGCGGCCGCGCTCGTCCATCTCGACGCCCGCTTCCTTGAGGCCGAGGCCGTCGGTGTAGGGCTTGCGGCCGGTCGCCACCAGCACGACGTCGGCCTCGATGGTCTCGGCAGCCCCGCCCTTGACCGGCTCGAAGGTCACCGTCGCACCGTTCGTGGACTTGGCCGCACCGGTCACCTTGGAGCCGAGCTTGAACTCAAAACCCTGCTTGGCCAGCATGCGCTGGAACTGCTTGGCGACATCGCCGTCCATGCCACCCAGGATGGTGTCGAGATATTCGACCACCGTCACCTTGGCGCCGAGACGGGCCCAGACCGAGCCGAGCTCGAGGCCGATGACGCCGCCGCCGACCACCACCAGGTGACCAGGCACCTTTTCCAGCGACAGCGCGCCCGTCGACGACACGATCACCTTCTCGTCGAAGGCCACGTCCACGCCCGGGATGCCGGCAACGTCAGAGCCGGTGGCAATGACGATGTTCTTCGTCTCGAGCTCCTGCGACTGGCCGTCGTCGCCGACGACCGCCACCTTGCCGGCGCCCAGCACCTTGCCGGTGCCCCTGAAGCTGTCGATCTTGTTCTTCTTGAACAGGAACGAGACGCCCGAAACGTTGGCGTTCACCGTCGTGTCCTTGTGCGCCATCATCTTCGTCAGGTTCATCTTCGGCGTGCCAACCTCGACACCGAGAGCGTCGAATGAGTGCTGCGCCTCGGCGAGCATTTCCGACGCATGCAGCAGCGCCTTGGAGGGAATGCAGCCGATGTTCAGGCAGGTGCCGCCGAAGGTCGCGTTCTTCTCGACCACGGCCACCTTCAGGCCAAGCTGTGCCGCCTTGATGGCGCACACATAGCCGCCTGGGCCGGATCCGATGACGACGACGTCATATGCCATGTTTCAGTCCTTCTTTCCTGGGCGGTCAGCGGCCGCCGCTCACGTTCAAAATCGAGCCCGTCGAATATGATGCCTCGTCCGACAAAAGCCAGAGGACGGCACGGGCGACTTCTTCGGCCTTGCCTTCGCGCTTCATCGGCACGATGCCGCGAATGGCCGCAATGCGGTCCGGCTGGCCGCCGGACGCATGGATTTCGGTGTCGATGATGCCGGGGCGCACGGCATTCACCCTGATGTTCTCGGTTGCCACCTCGCGGGCCAGTCCGATGGTGAAGGTGTCGATCGCGCCCTTGGAGGCGGCGTAGTCGACATATTCGCCCGGCGAGCCCAGCGAAGACGCAGCAGACGAGACGTTGACGATGGCCCCGCCTTTCCCGCCATGCAGGCTCGACATGCGCTTCACGGCCTCGCGGGCGCAGAGCATGGAGCCTATGACATTGATGCGCATCATGCGCTCGAGCCGGGCAGCGTTCATCTCGTCGACGCGCGCCTTGACGTCGACGACCCCGGCATTGTTGACCAGCGCATCGAGCCGCCCATAGGCAGCGTCGACCGCCCGGAACATCGCGACTACGTCGGCCTCGCTGCCGACATCGCCCTTGATGGCGATCGCCTCGCCGCCGGCAGCCTTGATCTCGGCCACAAGCGCATGGGCGGCCTTGTCGTTGGACGCATAGTTGATGGCGACACGATAGCCGGCCTTGGCGGCGAGCCGGCAAATCGCGGCACCAATGCCCCGACTGCCGCCAGTCACCAGCAAAACCTTGCCTTCAGTGCTCATTCCTGGCAGCCCTGCAACTCGAACACGTCCCACGGCACTTTCGAAAAACCGCCTGGCCCATAGGCCGCCGACGTGCGCAGCGAATGGCCGAGGTCGGACAGGAGCAGCTTCTGGGGCGCGGGTGTGCCCTCGGCCGGCAGCAGCCCGACATTGCCGTCGCCGTCGACGCTGTAGATGACACCCTGCCATACGGTGCAGGCGTCGAGTTCCTCGCCGGTCACGTCGCCCTCCGGGCACTGGTACATCAGCATGCCGTTGGGCCGCCCGACGTCCTGCGACCACATCACCACCCCGTCGAGCACGACGTCGTTTTCCAAAACCATCTTGAAGCGGTTGGTGACCGTCACCGATTCCAGCGTCGGCTGAAAATCGATCGACGCGGCCTTGTCGCGGTCGCCATAGACCGCAAGCTCAACCGGGCATGCGGCGAGCGCCGGTGCGGTCGTCGCGGCCACCAGCGCCATCAGCCCCGCGAGACGTCGCGCCGCGCGCGACGCTTGCCGGACAGCCATGTGGATCAGAGGGATTTCCGCATCGAAAGCCATGAACCGGTCCTTTGGGCTGGCGCGTCGGGAGCGGGCCGTTGCGGCCCGCCCCTCGGGCTTGAACCTTACAGGTCGAGAACCAGGCGTTCCGGATCTTCCAGGCTGTCCTTGACGCGGACCAGGAAGGTCACGGCTTCCTTGCCGTCGACGATGCGGTGATCGTAGCTCAGCGCCAGATACATCATCGGACGGATGACGATCTGGCCACCGACCACGACCGGACGGTCCTGGATCTTGTGCATGCCCAGGATGCCCGACTGCGGCGCGTTCAGGATCGGCGTCGACATCAGCGAACCGTAGACGCCGCCGTTGGAGATGGTGAAGGTGCCGCCCTGCATGTCGGCGACCGACAGCTTGCCGTCGCGCGCGGCGAGGCCGAGGCGGCCGATTTCCTTCTCGATCTCGGCGATCGACATCTGGTCGGCATCGCGCACCACCGGCACCACCAGACCCTTTTCGGTGCCGACGGCGACGCCGACATGGGCGAAGTTCTTGTAGATGATGTCGGTGCCGTCGATCTCGGCGTTGACGGCCGGGATTTCCTTCAGCGCATGGGTCACCGCCTTGGTGAAGAAGCCCATGAAGCCAAGCTTCACGCCGTGCTTCTTTTCGAAGATGTCCTTGTACTTCGAACGCAGCGACATCACCGCGCTCATGTCGACCTCGTTGAAGGTGGTCAGCATGGCAGCCGTCGACTGTGCTTCCTTGAGGCGGCGGGCAATCGTCTGGCGCAGCTTGGTCATGCGCACGCGCTCTTCACGCGGGGCATCCTCGGTGCTGGACGGCGCGCGGGCGGCGACCGGTGCGGCGGGAACCGAAGCCGGAGCCGTCACGCCCTTGGCGATGGCGTCGAGCACGTCACCCTTCAGCACCTGGCCGCGCTTGCCCGAACCGGCAACCTGGTCGACCGCGATGTTGGCCTCGGCGAGCAGCTTGGCGGCAGCCGGCGCGGGGGGCATCTTGCGCTCCTCGATGGCCGGCGCGCCGGCGACCGAAGCGGTCTGGGCGACGGCCTCCTTGACGGTGGAGGCTGCGGTCGGTGCAGAAGCCTGGGCCACGGCCGTCGGCTTGACGGCAGCGCCGTCACCGGCGGAAATCATGCCAAGCAGGGCGCCGACGCCAACGGTCTCGCCTTCCTTGACGGTCTGCTCGGCCAGTACGCCTGCGCTAGGTGCCGGCACTTCGATGGTGACCTTGTCGGTCTCGAGCTCAACTAGGGGCTCGTCGACGGCGATCACGTCGCCGGCCTTCTTGAACCACTTGCCGATGGTCGCCTCGGACACGGATTCGCCGAGGGTGGGGACACGGATTTCGGTAGCCATTTGTCTTGCTGTCCGTTTCTTTGCGTTATTCGCCGAGGGCGTCGTCGAGGAATGCCTGGAGCTGTGCCAGGTGCTTGGACATCAGGCCCGTCGCCGGGGAGGCGGCGGCCGGACGGCCGGTGTAGCGCACGCGCTGGTGCTTGGCGTCGATATGGGCGAGCACCCATTCCAGATAGGGATCGATGAACGACCACGCACCCATGTTCTTGGGCTCTTCCTGGCACCACACCATCTCCGCGTTGCGAAAACGGCTGAGTTCGGTGATCAGCGCCTTGGCCGGGAACGGATAGAGCTGCTCGACGCGCAGCAGGTAGATGTCGTCGATGCCGCGCTTCTCGCGCTCCTCATAGAGGTCGTAATAGACCTTGCCGGTGCACAGCACGACGCGGCGGATCTTCGAATCCTTGACCAGCTTGATCGGCTCGTTGCCGAGATACTGGGCATCGTCCCACAGCAGGCGGTGGAACGAGCTCTCGCCCGAGATCTCCGACAGCGACGACACGGCCCGCTTGTGGCGCAGCAGCGACTTCGGCGTCATCAGGATCAGCGGCTTGCGGAAGTCGCGCTTCAGCTGCCGGCGCAGGATGTGGAAGTAGTTGGCCGGCGTGGTGACGTTGGCCACCTGCATGTTGTCTTCGGCGCAGAGCTGGAGGAAGCGCTCGAGGCGCGCCGAGGAGTGCTCGGGGCCCTGGCCTTCATAGCCGTGCGGCAGCAGGCAGACGAGGCCCGACATGCGCAGCCACTTGCGTTCGCCAGAGGAGATGAACTGGTCGAACACCACCTGCGCGCCGTTGGCGAAGTCGCCGAACTGCGCCTCCCAAAGCGTCAGCGCCTTGGGCTCGGCCAGCGAATAGCCATACTCGAAGCCGAGCACGGCCTCTTCCGAGAGCATCGAGTTGATGACCTCGTAGCCAGCCTGTGCTGCCGACAGGTTGTTGAGCGGAATGTAGCGGTTCTCGTCGCGCTGGTCGTAAAGCACGGTGTGGCGCTGCGAGAAGGTGCCGCGCTCGGAATCCTGACCCGACAGGCGGATCGGATTGCCGTCGAGCAGGATCGAGCCGAACGCCAGCGATTCCGCCGTTGCCCAGTCGAGGCCTTCGCCCGATTCGATCGCCTGGCGGCGGTTTTCGAGGAAGCGGGCGATGGTGCGATGGACTTCAAAGTCCTTCGGCACTTCAGTCAGCTTCTTGCCGATTTCCTTCAGCGTCTTGACCGGCACGGCGGTCTTGCCGCGGCGCAGCTCGTCCTGGTTGTCGGCGGCGCGCAGCCCCGACCAGGCGCCGTCGAGCCAGTCGGCCTTGTTGGGCTTGTAGGCCTGGCCTGCCTCGAACTCGGCTTCCAGATTGGCGCGCCAGTCGGCACGCATCTGGTCGATCTCTGGCTGGCTGACCAGCCCTTCGGCGACCAGCTTTTCGGCATAGATCTGCGCGGTCGTCTTGTGGGCGCGGATGTTGCGGTACATCAGCGGCTGGGTGAAGCCCGGCTCGTCGCCTTCATTGTGGCCGAAGCGGCGATAGCAGAACATGTCCACCACCACCGGCTTGTGGAACTTCATGCGGAATTCGGTCGCGACCTTGGCCGCAAACACCACCGCTTCCGGATCGTCGCCATTGACGTGGAAGATCGGCGCCTCGATCATCTTGGCCACATCGGACGGATAGGGCGACGAGCGCGAGAATCGCGGGTTCGTCGTGAAGCCGATCTGGTTGTTGATGATGAAATGCAGCGTGCCGGCAACGCGATGGCCGCGCAGGCCCGACAGGCCGAGGATTTCCGCAATCACGCCCTGGCCGGCGAATGCCGCGTCGCCGTGCAGCAGCAGCGGCATCACCTTGGCGCGCTCTTCCTGCGGCACGATCTCGCCGCGGGCGCGGCCGAACAGCTGGTCCTGCTTGGCGCGTGCCTTGCCCATCACGACCGGATCGACGATCTCGAGATGCGAGGGGTTGGCGGTCAGCGACAGGTGCACCTTGTTGCCGTCGAATTCGCGGTCCGAGGAGGCGCCGAGATGGTACTTCACGTCGCCCGAGCCTTCGACGTCGTCAGGCGCATAGGAACCGCCCTTGAACTCGTGGAAGATGGCGCGGTGGGGCTTCGCCATCACCTGGGAGAGGACATTGAGACGGCCGCGGTGCGCCATGCCGAGCACGACCTCCTGCAGGCCGAGCGAGCCGCCGCGCTTGATGATCTGCTCGAGTGCGGGGATCAGCGATTCCCCGCCATCGAGGCCAAAGCGCTTGGTGCCCTTGTACTTGACGTCGATGAACTGCTCGAAGCCCTCGGCCTCGACCAGCTTGTGCAGGATCGCCTTCTTGCCCTCGGCGGTGAAGCTGATTTCCTTGTCCGGCCCCTCGATGCGGGCCTGGATCCACGCCTTCTCCTCGGGATCGGAGATGTGCATGAACTCGACGCCGAGCGTCGAGCAATAGGTGCGCTTGAGGATCTCGAGCATCTCGCGGATGGTCGCGTATTCGAGCCCGAGCACATGGTCGATGAAGATCGGCCGGTCGTAGTCGGCCTCCGTGAAGCCGTAGGCCTCGGGCGACAGCTCGTTGTAGTCCTCGAGCGGCTTGGCGATGCCGAGCGGATCGAGATTGGCGTGCAGGTGGCCGCGCATGCGATAGGCGCGGATCATCATGATGGCGCGGACGGAGTCGCGCGTCGCCTGCAGCACGTCGACCGGCGAAGGCTTGGCGCCGGTGGCGGCAGCCTTGTCCTTGACCTTCTTTTCGATGTGCTTCTCGACCATGCCCCAGTTGCCGTCGAGCGCCGACACCAGTTCGCCATTGGCCTGCAGCGGCCAGCTCGGCCGCGACCACGACGCGCCCTTGGCGTTCTTGCGGATGTCGCCGGCGTCGTCCTTCAACGCCGAGAAGAAGTCGCGCCATTCGGCGTCGACCGATTCCGGATCGTCAAGGAAGGCGGCATGCAGCGCCTCGATATAGTCGGCGTTACCGCCGTAGAGGAACGAAGTGAGGGAAAATTGGTCGTTGGCCTGATCTGATCGCGCCATCTGAAATCCGGAGCTCTGCTCCGTCTCCTTCTACGTTTTTCCTTCGCGCCGCATCGCCCACCCGCTTGCCGTCGCGTCACCCTTTGGGGTTCCAGCGCCGACGCCCTCCCCCCGCGTCATGCGGGGAGAGGGTCTGCGAGTTCTGTGATTTGCCGGGCTTTCGTCGCGAAAGACTCCTTCTCAGCCTAAGCTATTCAGCCCTTGATCGCTTCGACCAGCGTGGTGCCAAGACGTGCCGGCGACGGCGACACGCGGATGCCCGCTGCCTCCATGGCCGCAATCTTGTCTTCCGCGCCGCCCTTGCCGCCCGAGATCACGGCACCGGCATGGCCCATGGTGCGGCCTTCCGGTGCAGTGCGCCCGGCGATGAAGCCGGCCATCGGCTTCTTGCGGCCGCGCTTGGCCTCGTCGATGAGGAACTGTGCTGCGTCCTCTTCGGCCGAGCCGCCGATTTCGCCGATCATGATGATCGACTTGGTCTCGTCGTCGGCGAGGAACATCTCGAGCATGTCGATGAATTCCGTGCCCTTGACCGGATCGCCGCCGATGCCGACAGCCGTCGACTGGCCGAGGCCTGCATTGGTCGTCTGGAACACCGCTTCATAGGTCAGCGTGCCGGAGCGCGAAACAACGCCCACCGAACCCTTGCGGAAGATGTTGCCCGGCATGATGCCGATCTTGCACTGGTCGGGCGTGACGATGCCGGGGCAGTTCGGGCCGATCAGGCGCGACTTCGAGCGGTCGAGGCGCGCCTTGACCTTGATCATGTCGGTGACCGGGATGCCCTCGGTGATGCAGACGATCAGCGGGATCTCGGCTTCGATCGCCTCGAGGATCGCCTCGGCCGCACCTGCCGGCGGGACATAGACCACGGACGCGTTGGCGCCGGTCTTTTCCTTGCCTTCGGCCACGGAGGCGAAGATCGGGAGCTGTTCGCCCTTCGAGCCGGTCCAGTTCTCGCCGCCCTTCTTGGGGTGGATGCCGCCGACCATCTTGGTGCCGTGATAGGCCAGCGCCTGTTCGGTGTGGAACGTGCCGGTCTTGCCGGTCAGGCCCTGCACCAGGATCTTGGTGTTCTTGTCGATGAGAATGGACATGGATTTAGTTACCCTTCACCGCAGCGACGATCTTCTTTGCAGCGTCGTCGAGGTCGTCGGCCGAGATGACGTTCAGCCCGCTCTCGTTGATGATCTTCTTGCCGAGCTCGACATTGGTGCCTTCGAGACGGACGACCAGCGGAACCTTCAGGCCCACTTCCTTGACCGCCGCGATCACGCCCTCGGCGATGACATCGCACTTCATGATGCCGCCGAAGATGTTGACCAGGATGCCTTCGACGGCCGGGTCGGCGGTGATGATCTTGAACGCCGCCGTCACTTTCTCCTTCGAAGCGCCGCCACCGACGTCGAGGAAGTTGGCGGGCTCGGCGCCGTAGAGCTTGATGATGTCCATCGTGGCCATCGCCAGGCCGGCGCCATTGACCATGCAGCCGATGTTGCCGTCGAGGGCGACATAGGCGAGGTCGTACTTCGACGCCTCGATTTCCTTGGCGTCTTCTTCGGTGGTATCGCGCAGCTCGAGCACGTCGGGGTGACGGAACAGCGCGTTGTTGTCGAACGACACCTTGGCGTCGAGCACGCGCAGGCGGCCGTTGGTCATGACGATCAGCGGGTTGACCTCGAGCAGGCTCATGTCCTTCTCGACAAAGGCCTTGTAGAGGATCGGGAACAGCTTTTCGCCGTCGGCAGCTGCCTCGCCCGAGAGCTTCAGCGCAGCATTCAGCGCCTTGAGGTCGTCAGCCGTCACGCCCGCTTCCGGGTCGATCGCAACGGTGATGATCTTCTCGGGCGTGTCATGCGCGACCTGCTCGATGTCCATGCCGCCCTCGGTCGAAACCACAAAGGCAACGCGGCCGACCGAACGGTCGACCAGCAGCGACAGATACAGCTCGCGATCGATGTCGGCGCCGTCCTCGATGTAGAGGCGGTTGACCTGCTTGCCGGCCGGGCCGGTCTGCTTGGTCACCAGCGTGTTGCCGAGCATTTCCTTGGCAAACGCCACGACTTCCTCGACCGACTTGGCGAGGCGAACGCCGCCCTTGGCGTCAGCCGGCAGTTCCTTGAACTTGCCCTTGCCGCGGCCGCCGGCATGGATCTGGCTCTTCACCACATAGAGCGGACCCGGCAGCGCCTTTGCAGCCGCTTCCGCTTCCTCGATCTTGAACACCGGAACGCCAGCCGCAACCGGCGCGCCGAAACCCTTGAGCAACTGCTTGCCCTGATACTCGTGAATATTCATCGGAAACCCTTACTTCTTGGCCAGGTTCGGCGCGATCGCGACGCAGGCGTCGCAGAGGCCCTTGACCGCCTCGACCGACTTTTCGAACATCTTCTGCTCGGCCTTGTTGAAATCGATCTCGATGATGCGCTCGACGCCACCGGCGCCGATCACCACCGGCACGCCGACATACATGTCCTTGATGCCGTACTGGCCCGACAGGTGCGTCGCGCAGGGCAGGACGCGCTTCTTGTCCTTGAGATAGGCTTCGGCCATGGCGACCGCCGAAGAGGCCGGCGCATAATAGGCCGAGCCGGTCTTGAGCAGGCCGACGATCTCGCCGCCGCCCTTGCGAGTGCGCTCGACGATGGCGTCGAGCTTCTCCTGGCTGGTCCAGCCCATCTTGATGAGATCCGGCAGCGGGATGCCGGCAACGGTGGAATAGCGCACCATCGGCACCATGTCGTCGCCGTGGCCACCCAGCGTCATGGCGCTGACGTCCTCGACCGAAACCTTGAACTCGTCGGCCAGGAAGTAGCGGAAGCGCGCCGAGTCGAGCACGCCGGCCATGCCGACGACGTGGCTCTTGGGCAGGCCCGAGAACTTCTGCAGTGCCCAGACCATGGCGTCGAGCGGGTTGGTGATGCAGATCACGAAGGCGTTCGGGGCATACTTCTTGATGCCGGCACCGACCTGTTCCATGACCTTGAGGTTGATGCCAAGCAGGTCGTCGCGGCTCATGCCCGGCTTGCGCGGCACGCCGGCGGTGACGATGCAGACGTCGGCACCCTCGATGCCGGCATAGTCGTTGACGCCGGTGTAGCGCGAGTCGAAGCCGTCGACCGGCGAGGACTCGGCAATATCAAGCCCTTTGCCCTGCGGAATGCCTTCGGCAATGTCGAAGAGAACGACGTCGCCGAGCTCCTTGAGGCCGATCATGTGGGCGAGCGTACCGCCAATCATGCCCGAGCCGATGAGGGCTATCTTGTTGCGTGCCATGTAGGAATTTCCCTTTGCCTTTAACGACGCCGTGCCGGCGGGGTGGAACAGGTTTGGGCCAGAGAGGCTGCGAGCATGCAGCCAGAAATAGCGGCCCGCAATAGCCCTGGCCGGGCAAAAATTCAACCGATTATTTTGAGGTCAACTATTTCAATCGGTTAGAAACAACAGGATTTACGTAAACGTCAAAGTTTTGTGACAAAAACGCAAACAAAGTATGAAGCCGACGGGCCTGCCGGACACAGCTCGACCGGCACCCTCGATTCCGCCGCGCCCCATTCCTCCCTCGCGATCATGGCAAGCCTGTGGCGGCGCTGCCAGGCGATTGGCAGCAGCGCAGATGTGCACCCGGCAGCCGCAACATTTGGAGTGGCGTGTGGTGATTTTTCTCCCCGGATGGGGAAAGAGTTTCCATGGGCCGTAATCTTTTGCGACACCGCGTTGCACTCTCTTGTCAGCGTCGCGCTTTCTCGCGCCCCCTCTGGGCTGCCGCCCATCTCCCCCACAAAAGGGGGAGATCACGCCGTCATCGGCGCCATCACGACGGTGCTGCCCCGCCATTGCGACGACGATCGCCGCTGCGTGCAGTTTCCCGTGTCCGGCACCGCAGCGCCAGCTTCGCCATCACGGCATGGATCCCCGGGATCTCCGCTGTTCGCTTCGCTCGCGCTCCGACCCGAGGATGACGGCTGGCATGGATGCCGTCGCCAACCTGTGGGCTCTGAAGGATGCGCCAACTTTGGCGATTTGCCGTGACCGCCCATGACCTCGTCATCCTCGGGCGTCGCAGGCGCGCGAGCGCCGTCGCGGCGTCCCGGGGATCCATGCCGTGACGGCGGAATTGCCGCTTCGGTCCAGAACCAGCTCTCGAGACTGTCAGCATCTGTCACCAACCCGCGTGGAAATCCCGCCCCGTTTTTCCACGCCCCCAAAACCTCCCGTATCATTGGCCTCGCGATCTTCCACGGGACCCCGGCTGCGCACCGGGCATCGGGGGGAAGCGCCGGTGCCGGGCTGGTGGGAGGTCGGTTCTTCCACTGGGTGTTTCACCCCCAAGCCCGGGCCTTGCGGCGGCTGGCGGCGGAAATGCCGAAGCGACTGAGCGGGGCAAGCAACCGGGCGGGGGTGAGACATGTCCGGCCGCAGGCCGGCGAAAAGCCAGCGATTTGGCTTTTCGAATGTCGAACGCCCGGAGCCATAGCGGAGGGCCGGCGCGCGCCACAAAGAATACTATCGGAAGGCTCGGCCTCGCGCCACGCTTCCCGAACACCTCCCGACAAGGGAGTGCTCTTTGACAATGGCCAGACCGGAAACGGGTCGTGGCAGTGAATAGGCTTCGCGCAAACGCAGGCGCCGTCATCCCGGAAGCCGGAGCGCAGCGCAGGCTATCCGGGACCCATTGACTGGAACATCGTCTGGCACGGCCGGGTCCTCGCCTTGGCGCACTTCATCAAGGCAGCGGTAACCAGACCCCGGCCGCGCCGATCAATGGGTCCCGGGTCTCGCTGCGCTCACCCGGGATGACGCGCGCGACCTGCCCTTTCCCACAAGGAGAGAAAGCACGCCGCGCGCCCAAAACAAAAGCCGCCGGAGCTTGCGCCCCGGCGGCTTGTTTCACGTGAGTCTAGCGAACGCTTACGCAGCCAGGTCGCGCAGCACGTACTGCAGGATGCCGCCGTTCTTGAAGTAGTCGAGCTCATCGAGCGTATCGATGCGGCAGAGGATCGGAACCTCCTTCACCGAACCGTCGACGAAGGTGACCTTGGCGATCATCTTCTGGCGCGGCTTGATCGAGGTCAGGCCGTCGATGGTGACGGTCTCGTCGCCCTTCAGGCCAAGCGTCTTCCAACTCGTGCCTTCCTCGAAGGTGAAGGGAACGATGCCCATGCCGACCAGGTTCGAGCGATGGATGCGCTCGAAGGACTGGGCGATGACTGCGCGCACGCCGAGCAGGTTGGTGCCCTTGGCTGCCCAGTCGCGCGACGAGCCGTTGCCGTACTCGACGCCGGCGAAGATCACCAGCGGCACGCCTTCGGCGCGGTACTGCATCGCCGCATCGTAGATCGGCATCTCTTCCTTGGACGGATAGTGGATGGTGTAGCCACCCTCGCGGCCGTTCTCGCCCAGCATGTGGTTGCGGATGCGGATGTTGGCAAAGGTGCCGCGCATCATCACCTCATGGTTGCCACGACGCGTGCCGTACTGGTTGAAGTCGGCGACGCCGACGCCGTTGTCCGTCAGGTACTTGCCGGCAGGCGACGCCGCCTTGATCGAACCGGCGGGCGAGATGTGGTCGGTGGTGATCTTGTCGCCGAACAGGCCGAGCACGCGCGCGCCCTCGATCTTGCCGATCTCACCCGGCTTCGAACCCATGCCGACGAAGTAGGGCGGGTTCTGCACATAGGTCGACTTGTCGTCCCAGGCATAGGTCTGGCCTTCCGGCGCCTTGACGTTCTGCCAGTTCTCGTCGCCCTTGAAGACGTCGGCATATTTGCGGGCAAACAGCTCGCGGGTGACGTTCTCGGCGATGAACTGGTCGATCTCGTGGTTCGTCGGCCAGATGTCCTTGAGGAACACCGGGTTGCCGTCGCGATCTTCACCCAGCGGCTCTGATGTCAGATCCTTGGTGACCGAACCGGCGAGCGCGTAGGCGACAACCAGCGGCGGCGAAGCCAGGTAGTTGGCCTGCACGTCGGGCGACACGCGGCCTTCGAAGTTGCGGTTGCCCGAAAGCACGGCCGCACCGATCAGGCCCTTGTCGTTGATGGTCTTCGAGATCGGCGCCGGCAGCGGGCCGGAGTTGCCGATGCAGGTCGTGCAGCCGAAGCCGACGAGGTTGAAGCCGATCTGGTCGAGTTCCTTCTGCAGGCCGGCCTTTTCGAGATACTCGGCAACCACCTGCGAACCGGGAGCCAGCGAGGTCTTGACCCACGGCTTCTGCTTCAGGCCGATGCGGTTGGCGTTGCGGGCCAGAAGGCCGGCGCCGATCAGCACGCTCGGGTTCGAGGTGTTGGTGCAGGACGTGATCGCGGCGATCACCACGTCGCCATGGCCGAGGTCGAAGTTCTCGCCTTCAACGGCATAGCGCTTGGCCTGATCGACGGTCTTCTTGTACTCGGCTTCGAGCGCGGTCGCAAAACCCGAGGCGATGCCTTCGAGCGGAATGCGGCCTTCGGGGCGCTTCGGGCCGGCCATCGAGGGAACGACGGATGCAAGGTCGAGCTCGAGCAGGTCGGTGAAGACCGGATCGGCCGACGAGGCGTCGCGCCACATGCCCTGTGCCTTCGAATATTCCTCGACGAGCGCGATACGATTTTCGGCGCGGCCCGACATGTTGAGGTAGCGGATGGTCTCGGAATCAACCGGGAAGAAGCCGCAGGTCGCGCCATATTCGGGCGCCATGTTGCCGATGGTGGCGCGGTCGGCCAGCGTCATGTTGGACAGACCCGAGCCGAAGAACTCGACGAACTTGCCGACGACGCCCTTCTTGCGCAGCATCTGGGTGACGGTCAGCACCAGGTCGGTGGCGGTCACACCTTCCTTGAGCTTGCCGGTCAGGCGGAAGCCGATGACCTCGGGCAGCAGCATGGAGACCGGCTGGCCGAGCATCGCAGCTTCAGCCTCGATGCCGCCGACGCCCCAGCCCAGCACGCCCAGGCCGTTGACCATGGTGGTGTGCGAGTCGGTGCCGACGCAGGTGTCCGGATAGGCCGTCGTCACGCCGTCCTCGGTGTTGGTCCACACCGTCTGGGCGAGGTATTCGAGGTTGACCTGGTGGCAGATGCCGGTGCCGGGCGGCACGACGCGGAAGTTGCGGAACGCCTGCTGGCCCCACTTCAGGAACTTGTAACGCTCTTCGTTGCGCTCGTATTCGAGCTCGACGTTGCGGGCAAAGGCCTTCGGCGAGCCGAACTCGTCGACGATGACCGAGTGGTCGATGACGAGGTCGACCGGAACCAGCGGGTTGATCTTTTCGGGATCGCCGCCGAGAGTCTTGATGCCGTCACGCATGGCGGCCAGATCGACGACGGCGGGAACGCCGGTGAAGTCCTGCATCAGCACGCGAGCCGGGCGATAGGCGATCTCGACGCCGGCAGTGCCCTTGTCGGCCAGCCAGCCGGCTACGGCCTGGATCGATTCCTTGGTGACGGTGCGGCCGTCTTCGTTGCGCAGCAGGTTCTCGAGCAGCACCTTCATCGAATAAGGCAGCTGCGAAACACCGGTCAGGCCGTTCTTCTCGGCTTCGACCAGGCTGTAATAGACATAGTCGGCGCCACCTGCAGTCAGGGTGCGGCGGCAATTGAAACTGTCGAGTGATTTGGACACGTGCGATCCATCCTTGTCTGTTCAGCCTACGCGGGAACGGACTCCGATGGGCATGCAATCACGCGCAAAGGTGCGGGTACGGCCATTTCCGCTGTCCGCTCCCAAGCAACCCGAGCCGTTCAAGGCGGCGCGTGAGCTGGTTCGGCGCAAATTCTGTTCCCATGCCGACCGCTGGCATGGTCGAGTGGCATATAGAGAATTTATTGGAATAGTTCTAGACCGAGATTCGCTTAAATTGCTGCAGCGCAAAGTACAGGCACAAGGCTTCGGCGATGGGGGAAGAATGCGGCTGATCGCCGAAAATCTGAGCGGAGAACGCGGCGGCGAAACGGTTTTCGCCGGCGTCGGCTTCGCGCTTGGCGACGGCGAGGCACTTGTCGTCACCGGTCCCAACGGCTCGGGCAAGTCGACGCTGCTGCGCGTCATCGCCGGGTTGCTGCCGCATGTATCAGGGCGAATCGCCGTCGAGGACGGCGGCGAGGAATTTTCGACCGTGGCGCTGGCCTGCCACTATCTCGGCCACCAGAACGCGATGAAGTCGGCCCTCACCGTTCACGAGAATCTCGAATTCTGGCGCGACTTCTCAGGCAACGAAAAGCTTAGCATCAGCGAGGCACTGGAGGACGTCGGCCTGGGCGGCCTCGGCCACCTGCCCTTCGGCTATCTCTCGACCGGCCAGAAGCGCCGTGCAGCCATCGCCAAGCTGCTCATCAGCCATCGGCCGGTCTGGCTGCTCGACGAACCGACCGCCGGGCTCGACAAGGCCTCGGAGGCGCAGTTCGCCGCGCTCATGCAAGCGCATTGCGCCTCAGGCGGCATCATCATCGCCGCCACCCATCTGCCGCTCGGGCTGGAAGGGGTGAAGACGCTGGAAATGGAGCGGGTGCATGTTTAGCAACATGTTCAACCTGCAGCGCTCCTTCTCGCCCCCCTCTAGCCTGCCGGCCATCTCCCCCACAAGGGGGGAGATTGGCAGCTTGGCCCGCGGCGCCGAAATTGGGACGTCGAAAATTAGCGATGGTCGCACTGAGGTCGTGATCTCCCCCCTTGTGGGGGAGATGGCCGGCAGGCCAGAGGGGGGCAACGTAGGGCTCGTCCTCTCCACAAGCCACGCTGGAGGCAATCCATGCTAGCCCTCTATCTCCGCGACCTGCGCATGGGCATCCGCGCCGGCGGCGGGGCGCTGACCGGCGTGCTGTTCTTCCTGGCGGTCATCGTCACCATCCCCTTCGGCGTCGGCCCCGACCTCAACCTGCTCGCCCGCATCGGCCCGGCGATCTTGTGGATTGGCGCCCTGCTCGCCAGCCTGCTCGGCCTCGACCGGCTGTTCCAGGCCGACCGCGAGGACGGTTCGCTCGACCTTCTGGTGCTCAACGCCGACCGCCACATGCTGGCGCTGACGGTGTTCGTCAAATGCCTCGCCCACTGGACGGCGAGCGTGCTTCCGCTGGTCATCGCCGCCCCCCTGCTCGGCCTGTTCATGAACATGTCGCCGCTCGGCATCGGGGCCGCAGCACTCACGCTTCTTGTCGGCACGCCCGCCATCATCTTCATCGGCGCGGCCGGTGCCGCCGTCACCGTTGCCCTGCCGCGCGGCGGCATGCTGATTTCGGTGCTGATCCTGCCGCTGGTGATCCCGGTGCTGATCTTCGGCGTGACCGCCGCCTACGGCGCGGTCAACGATCCCGACCCGTTCACCCCGCCCTTCATGATCCTGTGTGCGCTGACGATGTTTTTGGCGGTCATCGGCCCGCTGGCAGCGGCAGTGGCATTGCGCTCGGGCACCGACTGATCACGATCGCTTCAACCTTGGCAGTGCGGCGCGGCGTCCGATTGCACCGGGCCGTTGCCAAGGCTAAGTGAAGGACATGGCCGGAAACGTCGACATGAAGCATTTTTGCCGAGGCACACGATGAGCGCGCACGCCCTTTATGTCACCGCTGCCTATGGCGTGTCGGCGCTCGCCATCGCCGGGCTGATCATCTGGATCCTCGCCGACCAGCGCGCCCGCAAGCGCGAAATGGCCGAACTCGAGGCCGCAGGTCTTCGCCGCCGCTCCGACCGCAGCGGGGCTGCCGCATGAGCACCGAAACACAAAAGCCAGCCGGCTCGCGAAAACTGTTCGTGCTCTTGCCGCTGCTGGTGTTCCTGGCGCTGGCCGGGATCTTCCTGATGCAGCTTTTGTCGGGCCGCGATCTCTCGGTGATCCCTTCGGCGCTGATCGGCCACGACGCGCCAAAGACCGAACTGCCGCCGCTCGAGGGCATGTCGGTGCCCGGCCTCAACTCGGCGGATTTCGTCGGCAAGGTGACGCTGGTCAATGTCTGGGCGTCATGGTGCGCGCCCTGCCGCGAGGAACACCCGGTTCTGTTGGAACTGTCCAAGGACCAGCGTTTTGCCATCGCCGGACTGAACTACAAGGACAAGCCGGAGAACGCGCGGCGTTTCCTCGGCGACCTCGGCAATCCCTACAGGGCCATCGGCGTCGACCAGCACGGCCGCACCACCATCGACTGGGGCGTCTACGGCGTTCCTGAGACTTTCCTTGTCGGCAAGGACGGCAAGATCGCCTTCAAGCATGTCGGGCCGCTATCACCCGAAGCTGTCACGGCCACGCTCATGCCGGCAATCGAAAAGGCGCTTGCGGCATCGCAATAGCGCACCGACCGGCCTGTCGCCGGCCCGAGAGATAGTCTTAGCCGTAGACCTGCTTGTAAGCCTGGAACAGCATCTCGCTGCGGTCGGCGCGGATGTCGGCCAGATCGCGGCTGGAGAAACCGTCGATCTCGGCGACGAGGCGCTTGTACTGCTTGCGCTTGGCCGCGCTTTCGCGGGCGCGGGCAATAAGGCTGTCAAAAAACATTGCTTGTTCCTTTCATCATGCCGCTCGGCGCGGCGCGATTTGACCTCCCTGATCAATTCAAGGATGACATAGGAACTATTGCACTGCAAAATAAGATGCTGCATTGCAGCAATGCACACGACGCATAACGCTCCGCCGAGGTGTCAGTGTCGTGCAGGGCTTCGGCCTATTTGCCGGCCTGCTCGTCGAGCGAGTGGCGCATGATCAGCGGCATCTGGCTGAAAGTGAAGAGCAAGGTAATCGGCATGATGCCCCACACCTTGAAAGCCACCCAGGTGTCGGTCGAGAACGAGCGCCACACCACCTCGTTGACCACGGCGAGGAACAGGAAGAACAGCCCCCAGCGGAAAGTGAGCTTGCGCCAGCCCTCGGCATCGAGCCGGAAGGCCGAGTCGAAGACGTAGCCGAGCAGCGATTTGCCGAAGGCGAGCCCGCCGAGCAGTACTGCGCCGAACAGCGTATTGATGATGGTCGGCTTCACCTTGATGAAGACGTCGTCCTGCAGATAGAGCGTCAGCGCGCCGAAGACGAAGACGACGACGCCCGACACCAGCGGCATGATCGGCAGCGAGCGGGTCAGCACCCACGACGCTGCCAGCGCTACCGCGGTGGCTGCCATGAACAGGCCGGTGGCGATGAAGATCGGCCCGCCGAGTTCCGCCAGCGCCGGAAAATGCGAAGCCAGCCATGCGCCACGTGCATTGGCGAAAAAAAACACCACGAGCGGCCCGAGTTCCAGCACCAGCTTGAGCAGCGGGTTGACCTCTTGCTTCTGCCGCTTGGGATCGGACGGGTCGCGTTCGAGGATCGGTGCGTTCATTGGTCAGGCAACTCCTGCGATCGCCTTGGCGAAATCGCTTGCCGAGAAAGGTTCGAGATCGTCGACCTGCTCGCCGACGCCGATGAAATAGACTGGCAGCCGATGCTTGGCGGCGATTGCGACCAAGATACCACCGCGCGCCGTGCCGTCGAGCTTGGTCATCACCAGGCCGTTGACACCGGCGATGTTGCGGAAGATCTCGACCTGGTTGAGCGCGTTCTGGCCGGTGGTGGCGTCGACCGTCTGCAGCACGGTGTGCGGCGCCTCGGGATCAAGCTTGCCGAGCACGCGCACGATCTTTTCCAGTTCGGCCATCAGCTCGGCCTTGTTCTGCAGCCGGCCTGCCGTGTCGATGATCAGGACGTCGGAGCCGGCTTCCTTGGCCTTTTCGAAGGCGTCATAGGCGAGACCGGCGGCATCCGCCCCGAGTTTTGTGGCTATGACCGGCGATTTCGTCCGCTCGCCCCAGATCTTGAGCTGCTCGATGGCGGCGGCGCGGAACGTGTCCCCGGCGGCGAGCATGACTGAGAGCCCGCCCTCGGTGAGCTTTGCCGCGAGCTTGCCGATGGTGGTGGTCTTGCCGGTGCCGTTGACGCCGACGACGAGGATGACATGCGGTTTGTGCGAAAGGTCGAGCTCCAGCGGCTTCGCCACCGGCCCCAGGACCTTTTCAACTTCGACGGCCATGATCGAGCGGACCTCGTGGTCCGAAACATCCTTGCCGTAGCGGCTCGACGCCAGCGCATCGGTGACGCGAAGGGCCGTCTCGACGCCGAGATCGGCGCGGATCAGCACGTCTTCCAGATCCTGCAGCGTGTCCTCGTCGAGCTTTCGCTTGGTGAAGATGCCGGCGATGTTGCCCGACAGCTCCTTGGATGAGCGCGACAGGCCCAGCCGCAGGCGCTGGAACCAGGTGAGCCTGGGCGCCGGCGCTGCCGCTTCCACGACCTCAGCCTTCTGCTCGACCTTACTGCTGACAGTGACCTTGCCGGCAGCGGGCTTTGCGGCCGGGGCGACGGGCGCGACCTCCTCTCCCCCCTTGAGGGGGAGATGGTCCGAAGGACCAGAGGGGGTACTCTCAACCTGCTCCTGCTCCTGCTCCTGCTCTTCCGCCGCGTCTGACGATTCGGCGTCCCCTCCCGGCCGCTGCGCGGCCACCCTCCCCTCAAGGGGGAGGGAAATCTCCGCCTCACGCATCGTCGGCTCGCCCTGCGGCAGCTCCGGCTCGTAGGGGATCTCCTCGGGCAGGTCTGGCTCAGCCGGCTCTGCCGGCGTCACCGGGATCTCGACCGGCAGCGGTTCGGGCTCGGACGGGGTCGGTTCAGGCACCGGCTGTTCGGCCGGCTTTTCCGGCGCGGGTTCGGGCACCTCGGGCGGTGCCGGCTGCGGCGCGGGCTCGACCGGCGCGGCCTCTTCTCCCCCCTTGAGGGGGAGATGGTCCGAAGGACCAGAGGGGGTCATCTCAACTGCCGCCGCAGCTTCTGTGGCTGCAAGCGCTTCCGCCGCGTCCGACGATCCGGCGACCCCACCCCGATCGACTGCGTCGATCGACCCTCCCCTCAAGGGGGAGGGGGACTCCAGCGCTTCCTCCTTCTTGCCGAAGGAAAAGACTTTCTTGATGAACCCGAATGCCATGCGGTCGCTTTCGTCAGGCCGCGTACGCGGCGGCCGGTGCCGCTTTCAGCCGCTCGCCGTCATGTCCGGCGATGTCGACCTCGATGATCTCGCCCGCCACACCCCGGTCGAGCGCGACGAGCGTAAAGCCTTCCGTGCGGCCGAGGCCTTCGCGCTCGACCAGCACCTTTTGCCGCGTGTCATCCAGGGCCGCGAGGTGGCGCTGGTAGGCCGCCTCCCCGGCGGCGCGCAGGCGTGCGGCGCGCTGCTTGACGATCTCGCGCCTGACCTGCGGCATGCGCGCGGCGGGCGTGCCCTCGCGCGGGGAGAACGGGAAGACGTGGAGATGGGTCAGCCCGCACTCCTCGACGATCCCAAGCGAATTCTCGAACATTTCGTCGGTCTCGGTCGGGAAGCCGGCGATGATGTCGGCGCCGAAGACGATGTCGGGACGCAGCGCCCGCACGTCCTGGCAGAACTGGATCGACTGGTCGCGCAGGTGGCGGCGCTTCATGCGCTTGAGGATCATGTCGTCGCCCGACTGCAACGACAGGTGCAGATGCGGCATCAGCCGCTTTTCGGTGGCGACCGCCTCGAGCAGATCCTCGTCGGCCTCGATGGAATCGATCGAGGACAGCCGCAGGCGCCTGACGTCGGGCACCTGGCGCAAAATGGTCTTGACCAGCTTGCCAAGACGCGGCGCACCGGGCAGGTCGGCGCCGTAGCTGGTCATGTCCACGCCCGACAGCACCACTTCGGCGTAGCCGTTGCCGGCAAGGCGCTTGATCTGCTCGACCACAGCCCCCATCGGCACCGAACGCGAATTGCCGCGGCCATAGGGGATGATGCAGAAGGTGCAGCGATGGTCGCAGCCGTTCTGCACCTGAACGAAAGCCCGCGCGCGGCCCTCGATGGCATCCACCATGTGGCCTGCCGTTTCGCGCACGGAAAAAATGTCGTTGACGCGGGCCTTCTCGAAATCATTGACGCCGAAATCGGGCAGCGCGCGATAGTTATGGCTTTTAAGCTTTTCCTCGTTGCCGAGCACGAGGTCGACTTCGGCCATCTCAGTGAAGGCGGCCGGATCGGTCTGCGCGGCGCATCCGGTGACGATGATGCGCGCCTCCGGATTGTCGCGGCGCGCCTTGCGGATCGACTGCTTGGCTTGGCGCACGGCTTCGCTTGTGACGGCGCAGGTATTGAAGATCACCGCGCCACCGACGAGATCTTCAAGTCCCGCAGCCTTGGCCTCGCGCTTCATCACCTCGGATTCGTAGGTGTTGAGGCGGCAGCCGAAGGTGACGACGTCGATTCCCATCAGGCGACGTCCTGCTGGTCGCGGACCCATGCGCCTGAGGCAGGATCGAAGGTCCCTGAAAATTCCCACTCGGCTGGGCCGGTCATGACCACGTGGTCGTCGGCGCGCCAGTCGATCTTGAGCACCCCGCCGCTCGGCACAGTCACGGTCACGCTGCGGCCGGTGCGGCCGGTGCGCGCAGCCGACACAGCGGCAGCACAAGTGGCCGATCCGCAAGCGCGGGTCAGGCCGGCACCGCGCTCCCAGGTGCGCAGGTTCATGGTTTCACGCGACGTCACCTGGGCGATCGAGATGTTGGCGCGCTCGGGGAAGATCGGATGGTTTTCCAGCATAGGGCCGAAGCGGTCGAGGTCATAGGACCAGACGTCGTTGTCGACCCAGAAGATGGCGTGCGGATTGCCCATCGAGGCGACCGAGGGCGAGTGCAGCACCGGCGCGTCGATCGGGCCGATCTGCAACTCGATGGCGCGCGTGTCACGAAACTCCTCGGCCAGCGGAATGTCCTGCCAGCCGAAACGCGGAATGCCCATGTCGACGGAAATCAAGCCGTCCTCGTGCTCCTCGGCGTTGAGGATGCCGGCCACCGTCTCGAACGTAAAAGCCTTCTGGCCGGTCTCCGCAGCCAGCGCCTGGACGACGCAGCGCGTGCCGTTGCCGCAGGCCTGGGCATGGGTGCCATCGGAGTTGATGATCTCGATGTAGTTCGCCGTGCCCGGCCTGCGCGGGTCGTGGATAGCCATGATCTGGTCGAACTTGGTCGCCGGATCGGCAGCTAGCGCCACCGCAGCCGCCGGTGCAACGCGGTCCGCACGGCCGCGCATGTCGGCAACGATGATGTCGTTGCCGAGCCCGTTCATCTTGGCGAATGGCGCCTGATTGGCCATGGCGGAAATTTCTCGCGGCTGTTTGGGGCCTATATGGCGGAAAGCTTGCGCAATTACCAGACTCGGCCGTCCGCCAGATGATTGCGACAATTTTGCAACATTCTCCGACGCAAACCCTATTTTAACCATATCGGGTTGAAATTCTGCCAACTTCGCCGCTTTAGAGGCGACTGACCGATCGCGCGGGGGCGCCCCCTGAACTGCCCCGGAGGGACTGCAATGGCATTTTCCAAAACCGGCCTGCTGGCCGCATCGCTGGTTGCGCTGATGACGGCCGCCGGCTGCAACAGCACGCGTCTTGCCTCGATGGACACCCAGCCGGCCCCGCTGCCGGCGGCGCCCGCGGGCGTCGTGACCAGCGGCCAGCTGCCGCCGCCCTCGGCACCGGGAGCCTCGCAGTTCCCGGCCGCACCGCAACAGACCCAGGTGGCATCGCTGCCGGCCGATGGCGGCGCTGCCGCTGCCAACGCGCCCGACCTGACCGCCGGCAATGTCGCCGGCGTCTGGAGTGCTTCGGTTTCCGGCCAGAGCTGCAAGGTGGCGACGCCGCAGACCAGATTCGGCCAGGGCTTCCGCGCCGGGCCGCTGCGCTGCCCCGCCCCGGTCGACGGCGTCAAGTCGTGGAACGTCGCCGGCAAGCAGCTGACGCTTTATGATGAAGGCGGCTCGCCGCTGGCCAGGCTCTATTCGTCGGGCGAAGGCCGCTTCGACGGCCAGACCTCCAACGGCCAGCCGATCACGCTCAGCCGCTGATCCGGCATCCTTCGCAATAGCCAGAGTGGACCATGCATTTGCGTGACGGCCTGCAAACCCATGTGACCGTCAGGCAGCGCTATGACCACCTGGTCGAGACCGGCGGCGTCCGCCGCGATCCGGCGCAACTGGCGATCGTCACTGCGCTCGACCACCTGATCGATGAGATCTCCGAGAAGCGGCTCGCGCGCAAGTCGAGCGCGCTGGGATGGCTGTTTGCCAAACGCAAGCCGCGCCATGAGCCGGTCAAGGGACTCTACGTCTATGGCGGCGTCGGCCGCGGCAAGACGATGCTGATGGACATGTTCTTCGAGCTTGTGCCGGTCCGGCACAAGCGGCGCGTCCATTTCAACGACTTCATGGCCGATGTGCACGACCGCATCCAGAAGCAGCGGGCGGCGCGCAAGAACGGCACTTCGCGCGACGACGACCCCATCCCCCCTGTGGCGGCGGCACTCGCCGAAGAGGCTTGGGTGCTGTGTTTCGACGAATTTTCGGTGACCGACATCGCCGACGCGATGATCCTGTCCAGGCTGTTTTCCGCCCTGTTCTCGCTCGGCGTCGTGCTGGTTGCTACCTCCAACGTAGCGCCTGGGGATCTTTACCGCGACGGGCTCAACCGCCAGCTCTTTTTACCTTTCATTGGCCTGCTCGAGCAAAACGCCCAAGTGCTCAACCTCGACGCCGATACCGACTACCGGCTGGAGAAGATCGACCGTGTGCCGGTCTATCTGACCCCGCTGGGCGAGGCCGCCGACCGCGCGATGGACGATGCCTGGGCAAAAGTCACCCATGGCGCCCCTGCCGAACCCGCCACCGTGGCCGTCAAGGGTCGCAAGGTGCATGTGCCGGCAGCCGTCGGCAATGCGGCCCGCTTCGGCTTCGCCGATCTCTGCGACAAGCCGCTGGCCGCACGCGACTATCTGGCGATCACGGCCCGCTACCAGACGATCTTCGTCGATCACGTGCCGGTCATGGCGGAAGCCAACCGCAACGAGGCCAAACGCTTCATCCTGTTCATCGACACGGTCTACGACCAGCATGTGCGGCTGGTGCTGAGTGCCGCCGCCACACCCGACAAGCTCTATGTCGGCAAGCGCGGCCACGAGGCCTTCGAATTCGACCGCACCTCGTCGCGACTGATCGAGATGCAGGGAGCCGAATGGCTGGAGGCCTGGGCCGAACGGCATGGTGCGGCGCCAAAGGTTGCGCCAAGTCCCTGAAGGTGCACGGCGGCTTAGCGACAATCGATCCCGATCGGATTGTCGCGGCCATGCACCTGTGCCCAATCGCAAGCAACGGGAGCTGCATCTTTCAGCAACGGATCCGCCGCCTGTGCCGGGCACGGGAGAAGGGCTGCGTGCAAAAAGTTTCACCGCAACGTGACTTCCTGTTGAACGACACATCTGTCAAATATTCGGCCAATTACAAAAAAAGCCGGCAAGACGGCTGAGGATGTGGAACGGTCATGGAATCGCGAAGGTTTATTCGGCTGGCGGCGCTGGCGCTGGCTGCGTTTGGATTTGCCCGTGCCGCAGATGCCGGCGCGACAGACCGCCCTCTCGCTGTAATCGAGCTCTTCACCAGCCAGGGCTGCAACTCCTGCCCGCCGGCCGACAAGCTGTTCGGCCAGTTCGCCGCCAGGGATGACATCGTCGCCCTCGCCTATCACGTCAACTATTGGGACTATCTCGGCTGGCAGGACAAACTGGCCAACCCAGAGAATACCGAGCGACAGTACGCCTATATGCGCGCCTTCGGCACGCCCTCGGTCTACACCCCGCAGGCCGTCATCAACGGCCGCACCCATCTCGGCGCAGGCAAGAAGCCGGACGTCGCGCTCACCCTCGACCAGCTCGCCGAGACCGGGCAGGGCATGAACATCGACCTGCACGTCTCCGAAAACAGCGACACCTACATGATCGATGTCGGCGCGGCGAAGGCCCCGACCAGTTCTGCCCATGTGATTGTCGTCCACTATCAGCCGCCACAGGTGGTCGACCTCAAGAAGGGCGAAAACAAGGGTCTCAGCGTTACCTACTGGAATGCCGTCAGCGACTTTCACACCGCAGGCATGTGGCATGGCAAAGAGCAGCGCTATGAACTGCCCAAGAGCGAAGTCGAAAAGAAGGGCGGCTGTGCGGTGTTGTTGCAGGCGGTGGGCAAGGACGGCCTGCCCGGCCCGATCCTGGGCGCAGCCATTGTCCGCAGGCCTGTGAACAGCCTTGAGGTGAAAGGCTGACGGGCAGACAAAAAGACCGGCGCCAGCTTGCGCCAGTCACCGGCCGCAGATGTTGGGATCGTCGCACCTGGTCGTTCCAAAGGAAGCACCGCGAGGTTGGTTCGATCCGACTCGGGCCCGTGGGCGGGGGGCTTGGGGTTTACGAGCCAGTGCCGGACCGAACCGTCTCAGGCAACAAGCGTAAACTCGTAGGACAATGGGGCGCAAGCGCGGATAAAAAACGGCAGCAATGTGACGCCTCATCACCAATTCCAACAATCTGTTTTGCAACCGTTACCGTAATTGCCGCTCTCGAACCGCACTACTGGGGTCTCTGCTCCTTGGCCGGGGTTGCATTTCGCCTGTGAAAGCGCGACCTTCTCTGCAGGTCAGGATCTGAAAAGGGTATGATTGATGGCCGATCGCGGTGCTGGAGCGGAGGATGGTGAAACATCCGCAGTCTTGATCCCGCTCCATCAGGCACGCAGGGAGCACCAGGGTCTTCCGGTGGCTTTCGAAAGGCGTGAACTCGACCAGATCCTCAGGCTCTACAGCCGCATGGTCGCTGCAAACGAATGGCGCGACTACGCCATCGACCATCTCAGCGACCGCGCCGTCTTCTCCGTTTTCCGCCGCACCAGTGAGACGCCGCTGTACCAGATCGTCAAGGATCCCAGGCTGGCGCGCAAGCAAGGCGCCTTCAGCGTGGTCGCTGCAGGCGGCCTGATCCTCAAGCGCGGCCACGAACTTGCCCGCGTGCTCGGCGTTTTCGACAAGCGGCTCAAGCTGGTCGAAGCCTAGAGCATGCCCCCGAAAATCGGAACCGATTGTCGGAAAGGATCATGCACCAATTCAAAGTGTTACAGCGTCTTTTGCGCGTCCAAAAGGACGCGCGGCGCTATAGCGCGAAACCTGCCGATCCGGCCGAAAGCATGACCGCCACCTTCCAGCCAGTTGCACCTGCCATCAGTATCCGCCACGCCACGGTGGACGACGTGCCCATACTGCTCAAGGCGATCGTGGCCTTGGCCGAGCATGCCGACGATGCGGATGAAGTTGCATGCACCGAAGACGATCTCCGGCGTTTCGGCTTCGGCGAGAACCCGGCCTTCGAGGCGATCGTCGCCGAGGTTGGTGGCACCTTCGCCGGCATGTGCCTGTTTTTCCCGATTTTTTCGAGCTGGTTCGGACGCCCCGGCGTCTTCGTCCAGGACCTCTTCGTCGAGGAACGATATCGCGGCCTTGGACTGGGCGAGCGCCTGCTGCGCCATGTCGCCGGCCTGTCGCGCGACCGGGGCGGCGTCTATATGCGCCTGTCAGTCGACGAGAACAACGGCCGCGCGCGGGACTTCTACGAAAGGCTCGGCCTTGCGTGGAGCCATGACCAGCGATCCTACATCGCCAGCGGGCAGATCTTCGCCGCGCTTGGCGAAACCGGTGGAGCGCGCAAATGAAAATCTTCTACGCCGAGTAACGGAAGCGCCACGCCGCCTGCGCCTTCCTGCCGGCGGGCTCGACGCCTCCGAAGGCTATCCGTTCGGCGGCTTGACGGCTTTCCTCACCGGCTTCGCCGGCGCACACAGGTTGAGTTAAGCGCCGGCGCGGGTGCGCCAGGCGCGATAGAACAGCAGGGCTGCATAGAGCAGCATCAGGATGGTGGCGACGCGCAGTAGCGTCGCGGCACTCGACAGCGGGACGAACATCAGTGCCAGGCCGAAGGCGGCGTAGACGGCGCCGCCGACCAGGGTCGGCCAGAGCCGCGTCTGGCGACCACTGTCTAGGAAGCTCGAGGCCATCTCGAACAGCCCGACCAGGAGGGCGAGCAGGCCGACGGTGCTGGTCAGGAAAGCCAGCGTAAAGACATTGACGAGGAGACCGCTGGCAAGCACGAGCACGCCTGCCGCGATGGACAGCACGTTGCGCGCCAGCGTGAGCCAGTAGCCGGTCGTGCGCCGCGACGAGAAGTCGATGCCCACCAGCCCCAGCACGCCGTCGACCAGCAGCAACCCGCCGCCGACCAGGACGAGCAACCTCACCGCCTGCGTCGGATAAAAGAAGGCAACGAGTGCGGCGGCTGCAATCAGCACGCCTCGCAATGCCGTCAGGGTTGCATCGAACCGTTTCGTATCGCCCGCAGCCATTTTTCTCTCCCGAGGAGTTCACGCAACCAATAGTCGAGCATTGGCACGGATTTGCAAGTAGGCCAAGGGTTTTTCAACCGTGCAGCCGGCTTGAACGCCGGGCACGTCCCGGCTTGAGGGACAGGTCCCTATTTCGCGTGCGGACGCGGCGTGTAGCCATCCGACTCGATGATCGGCAGATGCGTCCAGCCGGCATCATTGGGCAGGCGCATCCACGCGCCGGCCGCCAGCGCACCGCCGTCGACAGGAATGGTGCAGCCCGAGACCCAGCCTGAAAGGGTGTCCGACGCCAGAAACAGCGCAGCACCGGCCGAATCCGAGCCTTCGCCGAAACGGCCGATCGGAAACCAGCGCGAAATGTAGTCGCGGTTTTCCGCCGGCACGCGTGGGGTGGCAACGATCTGGGCCGAGTTGGTGGTCTCGGGCGCGATCGCGTTGACGCGGATGCCATACTGGCCGAGCTCGACGGCCAGGCTCTGGGTAAATCCGGTGATCGCCGCCTTGAAGGCCGAATAGACGACCGTCATCGGGATGCCCCGGAAGGCCTCGACGGTCGACACGTTGATGATGCTGCCGCCTGCGCCGCCGGCCCGCATCAGCGGAATCGCCGCCTTGCAGACATGGAACATGTGCAACAGGTTGATGCCGTAAAGCGCGTCCCACTCCGCTTCGGTCGACTGCTCGAACGCCGTCTTGTAGCCGAGATAGTCGCCGACATTGTTGACGACGACGTCGAGCCGGCCGAAACGGTCCTGCAGCGCCTGCATGACCTTCGCCACGTCGTCGGCCTTGCGCACGTCGGCCTGGACGACCAGATGCCCCTCGCCTAGCGCCTCGCGCACGGAGGCGACGCGCGCCGGGTCGATCTCGGCGACAGCAACCTTCATGCCGGCGCGGGCGTAGAGTTCCGCCGTGGCGCGGCCGATGCCGGCACCGCCGCCGGTGACCAGCGCGACTTTTCCGGCAAGGCCAAGGATGGAGAGTTCGTCCGACATGCTGTCCTCCGCAGTCTTTAGTTCGACGCCGCTTGGCGCGCGCCGGGATTCAGGTCAGGCCGACACCACCTGAATCCCGATGCGCCCTAGCTTGCAGTTTCCTGCGCTTCGTAGGTGTGGGTACCGACGATCACCAGTGCGCGACGGGCAAGCTTCCAGCCGTCAGATGTTCGGGCGAAGCGGTCCTGGTAGCGGATGGTCATCTCGTAGCAGAGGTAGCGGCCGGCCGGATCGCGGAAATAATGGCGCGCGATGCAGTAGGTTTCGCCCGCAGCACCACCCTCGACCGGATTGAGCACTTGGTTGAGCACGGCGTGGAGGGTCTTGAGATAGCGACCGGCGACCATCGCCGGGATGCCGCGAAGTTGCTCGATGCCCTCGAACTTCCCGCGCGGTGATTCCACCACGCCATCGGGCGTGAACAGCGCGGCGAACATGTCGCCGTCTCCGCTGTCCACCGCATAGGCGTAGCGCTCGGACAGGCGCCGAAGCGCCACGTCCATCAGCAATGTTGCCTGATCGTCGGCCATGTCGCCCCCACGCGCTGCGTTACTTGCCGGTCACCTGCGCGAAGACCTCGCGGATGGCACGCTGCACGTCGTTGCGGCGATAGCCGAGCTGCTTGGTCTCCTCGGCGTCCGGCTCGTAGGCGAGGATGTTGCCACGTCCCGGCACGATGAACATGTCGGGCAGCAGCGGATGCTCCTCGTTGCGCTCCTCGACCTGGTGCGGATTGCCGACGGCGTCGAACAGCGCCTGGAAATATTGCTGGAAGGTCAGGTTCTCGTCGCCGACCAGATAGGCCTTGCCGCTCTCGGCGCGCTGGAAGGCACCCCAGATCGCCTCGGCCAGCGACTGCACCGACATGTAGTTGGTGCCGCCGGGCGGTGCAAATATCGGCAGGTCGAGCTCGCCGCGCGCATAGGCCATCAGCGTCTCGTAGCGCTTGGTCGGCAGGCCCTTCACATAGCCCACGATCGACGGCGGGTTCAGAGTCGAGACGTTGAAATCGTCGGTCGCCAATGCGCGCACGCCCTCGTCGGCAAGGCTGCGGCCGCGCACATAGGCGTTGGTCTCTACGAGCTTCGGCATCACCTGGTGATAGTAGCTGCCGATATGGACGACGCGGCGGACACCCGCCTTGCGCGCCAGTTCGACGAAAGTCGGCACGCTTTCGATCTGCGTCTTGGTCCAGAACTCGTTCTCGTCGACGCCCTTGGGCAGGTGGCGGATGTCATTGCCGGCGGCAAACAGGATACCGTCGAACGGTGCGAGGTCCGCGGCGGAGAATTCACCCTTGGTGTAGTCGCCGAAAATCGTCGGGAAGGCGGCCATCGGCGTCGATTCGGGCGCCGGCTTGCGCGCCGCCAGAACCACCTCGTTGCCCTGGGACTTGAGGTAGCTGGCGGTGTGGCCGCCGATCATGCCCGTTCCACCAATGATAAGGATTTTCATGCGCATTCTCCCGGGCATTTCCAAATCGATGCCCGGACGATAGGCGGCGATGCCGGTGCGGCATCGTCCGTATCGACTACGACCCTACGGCCGGAGGACGACCTCGCCCGTCAGCGTCGTCCGCTCGCTCGCGGAAATCTCGATGTCTATCGCCACTGTCCATTTGCCGCCGACCGGCAGGTCGAGAGCATCGACGCGCCAAGTGCCATCGCCGGGTTTATGCGCGCCAGCGCTGATCGGCGTCGCATCGGCTTGCGGGTTGGCCAGTCGCAGCGTCACGGCCCGCGCGTCGAGCGGCCCGAAATCGCCTGACATCACCACGATCGAGGCGGCGACCACACCGGCATGGCCGGGCGTGATGCTGAGTTCAGCCATGGCCTGCGCCGTATGGATGTGGAGTGCTATGGGCTCTGCCGCCTCGACCGCCAACACACGCGGCGGCGGGGTGAAACGAAAGCCGGCGACGACGGCGAGGATCGCGACCATCAATAGCGTCTCCAGGCCGATGTTGCGCACGAGCCGGCGCCGCGCGTCCGACTGGCCGGCCAAGGCCGGTTTGGTCAGCCGCCAGCGGTTGGCGGCGGCGAGCAGCAAAAGCGGCACGATCAGCGCGAGTTTCAGCAGCAGCAGCCGGCCATAGGCGGTCTGCCAGAGGGCGGAAACCGTCCCGACCTGGACGAAGGCCAGCACCAGCCCGGCGACAATGAGGGCCGCGACCACATAGGGGACCGTCACCGACAAGCGCCTGAGCGCTGGGCCGGCATCCGCAGCCTTTCGCCGATAGGCGAAACCAAGCGGCAAAAGCGCACCGGCCCAAAAGGCAATGCCGACGCCATGGACAAACACCATCGGTCGGGTCAGCCATTGCGGGGCGGCAGCACTGGCGTGACCACTGGCGGCAAGGGCGGCCCCCACCCCGGCGAGTGCGCCGAGCGACAGCCAGCGCGCCATGCTTTTCTCCGCCGCCAGGGCCAGGAGCGCGAGCGCCAGCGCGATGAAGGCGGTCGCGGCGGTCAGGGCATAGCTGGTCGCAGCCGCCGTCTGCCAGACCATGGCCTGGCCGAACAGGCCAAGCGGCGCGCCGAGCGCGTCGAGCCCCTGCAGGGCGAAGGAGAGCGGGGCTGCGGCAAGACCAAGCCCGACCAAGGCCCCGACGATGCCAACGCCCGAACGGCTGCCAGGCGTGAGCCAGGCCAGCGCGAAGGCGCCACCGGCACCGAGGAACAGGCCGAGATAAAGGGCGAGCTTTGCGCCCCAAAGGACGATCTGCAGCGCCCGGTCGGTCAGTTCGGGCGCGACGGGCGCCGCGGCGCTGGGGGTGCCGCTTGAAAACGTCAGGTTTCCAGCGACCGGATGTCCATCGGCCGACACCACCCGCCAGGATAGGAGATAAGTCCCTTGCGACGCCACCTCGTTCGCCGGCAAGGCGATGCGCACATCGGCGCCCGACACGCCGGCAACGAGACTGGCTGGCCTGCCATCCGGGCGCAGGAGTTTTGCGACCAACGGCGTCACCGGCTCGCTGAAAGTCAGCACCACCTGCACTGGTGCATCCCGGATCACCTCACCCTCGACAGGCGTCGAGCGCAGCAGCGACGCGTGGGCGCTGACTGCTTCCGTCGCCGCAAACAGGGCGGCGACGGTGACTAGAAGGCAAGCAAGCAGGTGAAGAGCGCGCGCACCACCGAGCGCAGCGAAGCCACCTCGCCCGAAGAAAGAATGACGCGCGCCCACCATGTCAGTGTCCGGAGTGATCTTGGCTCTGGCCGCTCATCGCGTCGACCGCGAACTCGACCGTCACCGTGCCTGCTTTCTCGAAGGTCAGCGTGCCCGCGAACGTCTCGCCCTCGTTCTTCGGCGCCTTCAAGCCCATGAACATGATGTGGTAGGACCCCGGCTTGAGCGCGACCTCGCCGCCGGCCGGAATCTCGACGCCGCCGGTCACCTGGCGCATCTTCATCACGCCATTGGCATCGACGCCCATCTCATGGATCTCGGCCTTGTCGGAAATGTCCGACTGGACCGAAACCAGCCGGTCCGCCTTTGAACCGTTGTTCTTGATGGTGAGGTAGCCGGCCGCCACCTTGGCGCCGGCCGGCGTGGCGCGCGACCAGGGATGGCCGATCTCGAGCTCGCCGGCCTTGAAACCGTGGGCGAGCAAGGCATGGGTCGAGGCAAACAGCAGCATCGCGGCAAAGACGGCGATGCCGAGACGCTCCTCGAAGCTGCGGAAGAGCGGGCGCGCAAAAGCGCGTGCGGAAATGGTCATGGAATGACTCCGATATGGAATGAGCGCGCCAATGCTTGTGGCGCAAGGTTCGTTTTGTAGGCGAAATATTTTTCGGGCCGCGGGCGTCTGCGCGCGGAAAAGACCTCAGGCTGCCAGCGGCGGGGCGCGTGGACTGCCGGGATCGTGCTCAGGCGCCGTGGACGGGTCGAGCCTTGCCGGATGGAAGACAACCAAGGTTTCCAGGCGGCGTTCGACCACAAGCGCCATGCCAGCCGGCGGCGAAGCCTGCAGGCTGGAGAACATGCTGCAGCCGAGCGTGCAGCATTCGGGCAGGCTCGGATGCTCGCCCTTTGCGGGCGCGGTGTGGTCGGTGCTGGTGGTGATGCAGAGTGGGTTGCCGAAGATGTCGAGCGGCGGCGTCCCCTGCCCCAGCGCAAGTGCTGCGGCCGCCATCTGCAGGACGAGCATCAGCGCCGCGGCAAGCGCGACCCCAAATCCCCATCCCCTGCGGCGAAACACGACCAAGCGCGCTACCCTCTGCTTCGAGTTGCATTGATAGCACCAACATCGTGCCCGGCAAATCACGGGCCGCTGCGACATTTTCTTGCCATTGGTGGACGGACCGGCAACGACTAGCATCGTCCGATGCGACGATGAGCGGCTTTGGCCCGCCGCTTACGATTTGCGTTGGCAGCAGGGCGGGGAGGATACGGCATGACTGAGGAAACAGGACTGCGCGATGTCTGGCGCGGCGGCGTCGCGACCTGGGAATGCGACGAGATGGGCCACATGAACACGCGCTTCTATGTGGCGCGCTGCATGGAGGGCGTGGCCATGCTGTTCGGCCATGCCGGCCTGCCCCGGCTGTTTGCGCCCGGCGCGGCGACGACGCTCACTGTCGAGAGCATGCACATCCGCTTCCTACGCGAGCTGCGCGCCGCCGCATGCGTGCATGTCAGCGCCGGCTTCACCGCGCTCGGCCCCGACAGCGCTTCCGTCGTTGCGGTGATGTTCAACAGCCAGACCGGCGAGCGTGCCGCGACATTCCGCATCGATCTCCGGCATGTGGCGAGCGACGCTGGAACTGCGCTGCCCTGGCCCACCTATTTTGTTGAGCGGGCCGGCGTGCAACTTACCGAGGTGCCGGCAATCGCGCTGCCGCGCGGCGTCGGCGAAGTCCCACGCGCCACATCGGCCTCGTTGCTGCGGGCCGATGCGCTCAATCTCGGCTGTGTCGGCATGGGGGCGGTCGATGCCGCGGGCTGCGATCCGTTCGGCCGCATGCTGCCGCAGGCCTTCGTCGGCGCCATGGCCGACGGCGTACGCCAGCTCATCACCCCGCTGCGCCAGCTGGCGGAGCGTCACAGCGACAGGCCGGGCCCGCATTTCGGCTCAGCCGCCCTGGAGTTCCAGATCGTCAATTCGGGCTGGCCGCGTGCCGGCGACTGCTACGAAATCCGTGCCGGCCTCGAAAAGGCCGACGCGCGAACCCAGTCGCTGATCAACTGGATGCTCGATCCGTTCACCGGGCGCAGCTTCGGGGCGATGCAGGTCATCGCCATCTGCTTCGATCTCGAAGCCCGCAAACTGATCCCGATCAGCGCTTCGGCATTGGCCGAGCTCGACGGCTTGTCGGTGCCGACGCTGGCGCTCTGAGCCTTCATAAAGAAAAAGCGCCACCCGCTTGCGCGGGCAGCGCCTGATTTCAGTTCACCGGATCGCTCAGTCGATGTCGAACGACACGCCCTGGGCGAGCGGCAGCGCCTTGGAGTAGTTCACCGTGTTGGTGGCGCGGCGCATATAGGCGCGCCACGCGTCCGAGCCGCTCTCGCGGCCGCCGCCGGTCTCCTTCTCGCCACCGAACGCGCCGCCGATCTCGGCCCCCGAGGTGCCGATATTGACATTGGCGATGCCGCAATCGGAGCCCTCGACGGACAGGAAGCGCTCGGCCTCCTGCAGGTCAAGCGTGAAGATTGACGACGACAGGCCCGCACCGACCGCGTTGTGCAACTCGAGCACCTGGTCGAAGTCGGAATACTTCATGACATAGAGGATCGGCGCAAATGTCTCTTCGAGCACCGGGCCGACCTGGCCGGGCATCTCCACCAGCGCCGGCTTGACGTAGTATGCGCCGTCATGACCCTGGTCGACACGCATGCCGCCGGTGACCTTGCCGCCATGCTCGGCCGCTTGGCCGAGCGCCTTCTGCATGCCGTCGAACGCTGCCTTGTCGATCAGCGGACCAACGAGGGACGCCGTCTCCAAGGGGCTTCCGACCGAAACGCTCTCATAGGCCTTCTTCAGGCGCGGCACGAGCGCGTCATAGACGCTGTCATGCACGAACAGGCGGCGCATGGTGGTGCAGCGCTGGCCGGCGGTGCCCATGGCGCCGAAGGCGATGGCGCGCAACGCCATGTCGAGATTGGCCGAGGGGCAGACGATGCCGGCATTGTTGCCGCCGAGCTCGAGGATGGCGCGCGCGAAGCGCTTGGCCAGGCGCGGACCGACGTCGCGGCCCATGCGGGTCGAGCCGGTGGCCGAAACCAGCGGCACCTTCGGGTTGTCGACCAGCGCCTCGCCGACGGCGCGGTCCCCGATCAGCACCTGCGACAGGCCCTCGGGCGCGTCAGTGCCGAAGCGCTTTGCCGCGCGTTCGAAGATCGCCTGGCAGGCGAGCGCGGTCAGCGGCGTCTTTTCCGACGGCTTCCACACTACCGAGTTGCCGCAAACAAAGGCGAGCGCCGCATTCCACGACCACACCGCGACGGGGAAGTTGAATGCGGAAATGACGCCGACGACGCCGAGCGGATGCCAGGTTTCCATCATGCGGTGGCCGGGGCGCTCGGTGGCAATCGTCAGGCCATAGAGCTGGCGCGACAGGCCGACGGCGAAGTCGCAGATGTCGATCATTTCCTGGACCTCACCGAGGCCCTCGGACGGGATTTTTCCGACTTCGATCGACACAAGACGGCCGAGATCGGTCTTGGCGGCGCGCAGCTCCTCGCCGAGAAGGCGTACGAGCTCGCCGCGCTTCGGCGCCGGCACGTTGCGCCACGCCTTGAACGCCTTGTCAGCGCGTTCGATGGTCTTGCCGGCGTCATCTGGCGAAATCGACTTCAATGCGCCGATTTGCTCGCCCGTCACCGGGCTGCGCACGATCAGGTCACCGCCGGTAAAGGCCGAGCGGGCAACGCCGAGCCGCTCGAGAAGGGCAGCGGTTTCGTTCGTCACGTTCATGCTGAATTCCTTTCCTCGTTCCTCACCCGCTCGCGGTCTCGGCGCGGCTTCCTGTCCGTCGCCGGCCGGAGCGGCCATTGCTTCGTTCTACCCGGCATCAGCAGGGAGACGCTTGGCAATGCCTATAGCCTGTAAGGTCCCTCGAACGCCACACCGCTCGTTGCGGCAGGCGCTCTGTCCGGCGCTTTGCGCGCCTGTGGTCCAGCGGACCGGCGTCACCGAGCGGAAATATGGGAATGGGGAGGTCCAAAAAGCACAACACCCGCCGGGGGAGGAGGTCCGGCGGGTGTCGTATTTGTGGCCAGCGCCTGGGAGGAGGTAGACACTGACCTATTCGTCGGAAACCTGGGAGGAGGTAGGCCCGACAAATTCAATGAGTGATATCTAGCTCCGGCGCCTCTAGATTTAAAGTGTTGATATTGCATAGGAGCCCTGCATTTTGTGCAATGCAATATGAGCTACCGCGACGCAACAGCGCCGTGCGCCCGAACGGACGCACAAAGGACGCTCTGACTTATTGGACCTGCGCCTCGTGCTTGCCGAAAATCGGTTCGACTTTCGCTTCGCGGGGTTTCGGCTCGGGCCGATGCGTGAGGGCAGCGGCGGATGTCGGCATAATGAGATGGGGAGGGCTGAAAAGCACAACACCCGCCGGGGGAGGAGATCCGGCGGGTGTCGTATTGGTGGCCAGCGTCTGGGAGGAGGTAGACACTGACCTATTCGTCGGAAACCTGGGAGGAGGTAGGCCCGACAAATTCGATGAGTGGTATCTAGCTCCTGTGCCTCGGGATTTAAAGTGTTGATATTGCATAGGTGCCTTGCATTTTGTGCAACGCAACACAAACTGCCGCGCCGCAACAATGCAGCGACGCTGCGGCACCTGCGGCAGCCCGCCGCAGTAACGGGAACCACGCGCCCCCCCAGTGGTTAAAGGGGAAAAGGCAGGACCATGATCGACTATCGGCCGGGGCGCCTGAAAATGGTGGAGCAGCAGATCGCCCGGCGCGGGATCAGCGACCAGGCGGTGCTGGAAGCGATGCGTACCGTGCCGCGCGAAGAGTTCGTGCCGCAGCAGATGCGCGACTACGCCTATGAGGACACCGCCCTCCCCCTTGCGCAGGGCCAGACGGTGTCGCAGCCCTATATCGTCGCGCTGATGTCCGCGGCTGCCGAGGTCAAGCCCGACAGCAAGGTGCTGGAGATCGGCACCGGCTCCGGCTACGCCGCAGCGGTGCTCGCCGAGATCGCCGGCCGCATCGTCACCATCGAGCGCCTGTCGTCGCTTGCCGAGGCGGCAACCGAGCGCCTCCAGCGGCTGGGCTATGCCAATGTGCAGGTGATATCTGGCGACGGCACGGACGGATGCGAGGCGGAGGCGCCGTTCGACGCCATCCTTTCGGCGGCCGGATCGCCTGAAGTTCCCGAGGCATGGAAACGGCAACTGGCGGTGGGCGGCCGGCTGGTCCTGCCGCTCGGTCCGCCCGGCGACCAGATTCTGGTCAAGATCGTCAGGCTCGGCCCGGAGGAGTTTTCCCAAAAGGCGCTGGCCGCCGTGCGCTTCGTGCCGCTGGTCGCGGGCCAGAGCTGACGTTTCAGCCCTTGCCGCCCCTGGCGCGGAACTGCCGTTCGGGCATCGAATTCGGGTCCGGCGGCGTCGAGGCTCCGCCATTCAGCGGCATCTGCATGAACACGGTGTCGAGCCAGCGGCCGTGCTTGTAGCCCGAGCCGTCCATGCGGCCGGTGTGGCCGAAACCGAGCCGCTCGTGCAGGCGCACCGAAGCACTGTCGGCATGGCCGTCGCCGATGACGGCGACGATCTGGCGGAACCCGAGGCCGGTGCACTCGGTGATCAGCGTTTGCATCAGCGCCTTGCCGATGCCCGCTCCCTTGGCCTCGGGCGCGATGTAGATCGAATCCTCGACGATGAAGCGGTAGGCCGGCCGCGCCCTGAATGGCCCGGCATAGGCGTAACCGACGATGACGCCTTGGCGTTCGGCGACGAGGTAGGGGTAGCCGCCATCCATCAGCGCCGCGAAACGCTCACCCATATCAGTGCGCGTCGGCGGCTCCAGCTCATAGGTCGCCGTGCTGTGGAGCACAGCGTCGGCATAGATTTCGGTGATCCGGTCGAGGTCGCCGACGAGTGCGTGTCGTATCGTTATGCTCATTTTTTAGGCAGCCCATTTTGATGCCGATCATAAGAGCAAACTGCAGCCCAAAAGAAAAGGGCGGCCAATGGCCGCCCTCGGAGGACTTCTGATCCAGCCTGTTTAGTCGCGGTTGCCCAGGAACGACAGCAGGAAGGTGAACAGGTTGATGAAATCGAGATAGAGCGTAAGTGCGCCCATGATGGCCTTGCGGCCGGAGACGAGCACGTCGTCGCCTTCGAAATACATTTCCTTGATCTTCTGCGTGTCGTAGGCGGTCAGGCCCGCAAACACCAGCACGCCGATCGCCGAGATGGCGAACTGCAGGGCCGACGACTGCAGGAAGATGTTGACCACCATCGCAATGATCAGGCCGATCACGCCCATGGCGAAGAACGTGCCCATGGCCGTCAGGTCGCGCTTGGTCGTGTAGCCGAACAGCGACAAGCCGCCAAAGGCGGTGGCCGTGATGAAGAAGGTCTGCACGATGCTGGCGCTGGTGTAGACCAGGAATATCGACGACAGCGACAGGCCCATCAGGCCGGCGAAGACCCAGAACGCGGTCTGCGCGCCCGAGGCACTCATCGACTGGATGCGGGCGCTCAGGAAGAACACCATGCCGAGCGGAGCCAGCATGACGACCCACTTCAGCGGCGAAGTGTAAAGCGTGACGCCGAGGCTGGTCAGCATCTTGCCGTTGCCCATCGTCGCCACGGCGGCAGCCGGGTCATTGGTGGTCGCCAGCATCATGGTGCCGAAGGCAGCCAGGCCGGTGATCACGAGGCCGAGCGCCATAAGGTTGTAAACCTTGAGCATGTAGGCGCGCAGGCCCTCATCGATCGACGCATCGGTGCGGGCACCGGCGGTCGCCATGCGCGTCTGGTAATTTCTGAAGTCAGACATGGTTTCCTCTGTAGCTTCTGCCCCGTCGGGTGTCAGGCCACGAAGGCCAGGCGCCGCTGGCGGGACTCCAGCATGCCTGTGGCGAAATATGATGCTTCTTTCGGGCCAGAACAAGACTGTAACCGCTTGAAAAGCTAGGTGAGACAACAATTCTCATACAAATGCACTTGATCTGCCCCCCGCCGGCCTGTGCGATTACTCGCTCCGCAGCACCGGCGCCGCCTTGTGGCCGAGCACGCGCCAGGTTCCGACCAGCCCGAATCCGACCGTCAGCACCAGGGCCGCGACGATCGTCGCCACCGCCACTTCGGGCAGGAAATGCGACGGCAACTTCATGATGCGGGCGACGACGAACCATGCCGCGACCCCGCCCGCAGCGAGCGCGAAGATGGCGGTGGCAAACCCGATCAGCATGTATTCGAGCGAAAAGGCCGATATCAGCGTCCGTCTGGTCGCGCCTAGCGTCTTGAGAATCACCGCATCGTGGATGCGGGCACGGTTGCCTGCGGCGAGCGCACCCGCCAGCACCAGCACCGAGGCGATCAGTGCCACGCCGGCCGCAGCCCGGATCGCCGTGCCAAGCTGGGCGACCAGCCGGTTGACCACGTCGAGCGCATCCTTGACCCTGACGGTGGTGATCGCCGGATAGGCGCGCGTCACGGCATTGAGGATGCGCGCCTCGTCGGCGGGTGCTGCCTTGGCCTCCATCAGCGTGGCGAGCCAGCTATGCGGGGCGCCAGCGAATGTGTTGGGCGAAAACACCATGACGAAGTTGATGCCCATCGATTCCCACTGCACCTCGCGGAAATTGGCGATCTTCGCAGTCACGTTGCGGCCCAGCACATTGACCGTCACCGTGTCGCCGAGCTTCAGGCCAAGCTCGCGCCCCTCCTGCGCCGAAAACGACACCAGCGGCTCGCCGGCATAGTCGGCCGGCCACCACGCGCCCTGCGACAGAGTGGAGTTTTCGGGAATGTTCTTGGCATAGGTCAGGCCGCGGTCGCCGCGCAGCACCCACGCGCCTTCAGGCGGCACATTGAGCTTCTGGACGTCGGTGCCGTTCAGCGCCATGACGCGGCCGCGCAGCATCGGCACGCGCACCAGCTTGCCACCGGGCGCCTCTTGCGCGACCAGCTTGGCAAAGTCGTCGACCTCGCCCGGCTGGATGTCGACGAAGAAGAAATTCGGCGCCTGCGCCGGCAGGCTGCCGGCGATCTGGCGGCGCAGATTGCCGTCGATCAGCGCCAGCGTCACGAGAAGCGTCAGCCCCAGGCCGAGCGACAGCACCACCGACGGTGTCAGCGCGCCGGGCCGGTGGATGTTGCCGATCGCCAGCCGAAGTGCGGTCGAGCGCACGCGCGGGCTTTTGCGCGCCAGCCATTGCACGGCTACCGCCACCGCGCGCAGCACCAGGAAGGCAAAGACGGTCGCACCGACGAAGGTCGTGGCGATGCGCCGGTCGCCGGCAAACCAGATGGCGAGCAGCGCCAGCAACACGGCGATGCCCAATGCTGTTGCGATGTAGACCAGACGCGGCAGGCCGCGTCCCTCGAACCCCATTTCGCGGAACAGTGCGGTCGCCGGCACGTCGCGGGCGCGGCCGAGCGGCAGGATGGCAAAGGCCAGCGTCACCAGCACACCGAAGAGTGCTGCCACGGCCAGGGCCGCCGGGTAGATGCCGGCCTCTGAAGGCACCGGAATGACCGATTGCAGTGCCGCACTCGCTGCAAACGGCATCGCAGCGCCGAGCACCAGGCCGATGATAATGCCGAGGCCCGCGATCAGCAGGATCTGGATGAGATAGACGGTGAGTACAAAACCGCCGGAAGCGCCAAGGCTCTTGAAGGTGGCGATCACGCCGCGCTTGCCGTCCAGATAGGCGCGCACCGCATTGGCCACGCCGACGCCGCCGACGACCAGCGAGGTCAGGCCGACCAGCGTCAGGAATTGCGAGAAGCGCTCGATGTTCGACGACAGCGCGGGCGCAGCGTTGGTGCGCGTGCGCACGTTCCAGCCGGCCTCGGGAAATTCGGCGTTGGCGCGTTCGCGCGCAAGGTTGACCTTGGCCTCGCTGGTGCCGGCGGGCATGCGGATCTTGTAGGCATGCTCGACCAGGGAACCCGGCTGGATCAGCCCGGACGCGGTCAGTCCCTCCATCGACACCAGCAGCCGCGGCGCGAAACCAAAACCGTCCGAGACGGCATCGGGCTCGGTGATCAGCTTCGCCCGTAGCTCGAAGGTCGCACCGCCGAGTTTTACCCGGTCGCCGAGCTTGAGATTGAGCCGCTCGAACAACAGGTCGGGTGCGGCGGCACCGAAGACGCCGCCCTTTTCCGCAAACAGCTCCGCGCGCGGCAAGGCCGGTTCGGTGACCAGCGCGCCATAGAGCGGATAGGCATCGTCGACCGCCTTGGCCTCGACCAGCGACTGGTCGGAACCGTCGATGAGGCGAGCCATCGAGCGCATGCCGGCAGAGTGCGACACGGCGCCGAGGCCTTCAAGGAACGAGCGCTCCTTGTCGGTCGCCTCACGCTGGATCAACTGGAAGCGCAAATCGCCGCCGAGCAGCGCCTGGCCTTCGCTGGCAACGCCGGCGGTGATGGCACGCGCCACCGAATTGACGCCGCCGATCGCCGCCACGCCGAGTGCGATACAGGTCAGGAAAATCAGAAAACCGCGCAGGCCGCCGCGCATCTCACGCGAGGCGAAGCGGAATGCGAGGGGGAGATCCTTCAGCATGGGCGCACCGCATTCTGAAGCATGTGCGCTCGACGTCGCCCCCCTCTGCCCTGCCGGGCATCTCCCCCACAAGGGGGGCGCTGTCCCGCGAACCTGTCAGCCGTCAACGAAGTTCGGCGACGCGAAGAAACGGCACCCATCCTCATGCCCGCACCTTCTCGGCCAGCGGCGAAACCGTCGCCGCCTCGATGCGTCCCGAGCGCATCGCCACCTGGCGGTCGCAGCGCGCGGCAAGGGCGGGATCATGCGTCACCAGCACCAGCGTCATGGCGCGCTCGGCCGCCTTGGCAAACAAAAGATCGGCGATCTGGCGGCCGGTGGCCTGATCGAGATTTCCGGTCGGCTCGTCGGCGATCAGGATGGCAGGCTCCGGCGCAAGTGCGCGGGCAATCGCCACGCGCTGCTGCTCGCCGCCGGAAAGCTCGCCGGGGTAGTGGGTGATGCGGTCGGCGAGGCCGACTGCCGCAAGCTCGCGCTCGGCGATGGCGAAGGCATCGCGCTTGCCGGCCAGCTCCAGCGGCACCGCGACGTTTTCCAGCGCCGTCATGTTGGGGATGAGGTGGAACGACTGGAACACGATGCCGACGTTGCGGCCCCGGAACGCGGCGATCTGGTCCTCGCTGCGGCCGTTGAGCAATTCGCCGGCGATCCGCACTGTGCCGGCATCGACCCGCTCCAGCCCGGCCAGCACCATCAGAAGCGTCGACTTGCCGGAGCCCGACGGCCCGACGATGCCGGTCGCCTCGCCGGCCGCGACGTCGAGGCTGACGCCCTTCAGCACATGGACCGACGACGGTCCGTCGCCGAGCGTCAGCGATACATCCCTCAGTTCGATGACGGCTTCTGTCACGGCAAATCTGTCCTATATGGAGAAATGAAAGGCGGGGATCGTCTTCGTCATATCGGGTCTGACTTTATGGTTTTCAAACAACTCGTTACGGCCGCCCTGCTGACGATCGCGGCTGCATTGGCCGCCCCCGCGCTCGCAACGGCCGAACCGGTTCGCATCGTCGGCTTCGGCGACAGCCTGATGGCCGGCTATGGCCTTGGCCCCGGCGAGGGTTTTCCCGAAAAACTCGAAGCCGCGCTACGCGCCCGCGGTCACGATGTGGTGATCACGAATGCCGGCGTGTCCGGCGACACCACCAGCGGCGGCCTGTCGCGACTTGACTGGTCGGTGCCCGAGGGCACGCAGTTGGTGATCCTCGAACTCGGTGCCAACGACATGCTGCGTGGGCTGTCGCCCGACATCACCGAAAAGAACCTCGACGCAATGATTGCGCGGCTCAAGCTGCGTGGCATCGGCGTCTTGCTCGCCGGCATGCGAGCTGCACCCAATCTCGGTGCGGACTACCAGGCGGCCTTCGACGGCATCTATCCACGCCTTGCCGAGAAATATGGAATTCCGCTCTATCCATTCTTCCTCGACGGTGTCGCCGCCGACCCGCAGCTGTTGCTCGAAGACGGCATGCACCCGAGCGCGGCCGGTGTCGAGCGCATGGTCGAGCGTGCCTTGCCGACGGTCGAAAAGGTCATCGCCGTCAATTGACCGCCGTGTAACGGGCGGCACCGCTTCCGCGATCTGCCTGCGGCGAAACGGCAGGGGCCCCACAAACAGCTTGCCCGCCGGGCCGATCGATGATTCGCTGAGGCTACGGATTTCGATTCGAGGAAGGGAGCCTGGCCATGCCGCGACTTTTCACCGCCCTCGAAGTTCCGCGTGATGCGGCACTTTCACTGTCCCTGCTGCGGGGAGGCCTGCCCGGTGCGCGCTGGATCGACATCGAGAACTACCACCTCACCTTGCGCTTCATCGGCGATGTCGAAGGCCATGTCGCCGACGAGATCGCCGAAGCGCTCGACCGCGTCGACCGTCCCGGCTTCCAGGTGACCCTCTCCGGCGTCGGCGCCTTCGGCCAAAAAAAGCCGCATGCGGTGTGGGCCGGGGTGGCGCCATCGCCCGAAATGAACGCGTTGCAGGCCGATATCGAACGCATCTGTCAGCGTGTCGGCGTGGCGGCCGACCCGCGCAAATTCACCCCGCATGTCACGCTGGCGCGGCTCAGGAACACCAGTCCGCTCGATGTCGCCCACTATCTTTCGGCGCGCGGCAACTTCGCCGCCCTGCCCTTCCGCGCCAGCCGCTTCGTGCTGATGTCGTCGCGCGACTCCGTCGGCGGTGGCCCCTATGTCGTCGAGGAGGCGTGGCCGTTGAGCACTGCCGATCCCCGCGCATCAAGCCTCTCGGCCAGCGCCTCGGAAGCCTCACGGATCATGCGGTAGACGTCGAGAAAACCGTCTTCGCCGCCATAATAGGGATCGGGCACGTCCTTGGTCCGGCCGGTCGCGTGGCAGAGGAAAAGCTCGATCCGTCCGGCGCAATCAACCGGAGCGATGGACTTGAGGTCGTCGACATTCGCACGATCCATGCCGAGGATGAGGTCGAAGCGTTCGAAATCGGCTGACACGACCTTGCGCGCCTGCTGTGCCGAAATGTCGATGCCATGCCGGGCGGCCACCGCGATCGATCGCGGGTCGGGTGCGGAGCCGGCGTGCCAGCCGCCTGTGCCGGCCGAGTCGAGGATGAAATCCGCCTCCATCCCGCGCTCGGCAAGGACCGTGCGGAAGACACCCTCGGCCAGCGGCGAACGGCAGATGTTGCCGAGGCAGACGAACAGGATCGATTTTACCGGCTTCTCGTTCATCGCGCCCACGCTATGCTTGATAAGGAAATGTCTCGACTACCACGGGAGGCCGCGATGGCCAGACAGAAACTTGCAGAGGCAGTGCTCGCGGAGGAGCTTAGCACGCTCGAGGGCTGGACGCTCGCCGGCGACGGGCTATCGATCTCGCGGAGCTTCGTCTTCAAGAACTTCAGCGAGGCCTTCGCCTTCATGACCCGCACGGCACTGGCAGCCGAAAAGCTCGACCACCACCCCGACTGGTCCAACGTCTACAAGACCGTTGACGTCAAGCTGAACACCCACGACGCCGGCGGGCTGACCGAGCTCGATTTCAAGCTGGCCAGGCGGATGAACGCCTACTACGGCGCATGAGCCTCGCACTTGCAGCGACGGGCGAAGCTTCCCACATTGGCAGGCGAAGGAGAGCATGCAGATGGTGAAAATTCCGGGTTTCGACCAGTTCCGGGGTGATGCGGGCGATACCGCCGCCAATGAAGGCGAAGTGCGCGAAAAGTTCTGGCGCAAGGCCAAGAGTGCGGCGCGCCACATTCCTTTCATGGAAGAAGTGGTCGCCGCCTATTATTGCGCGATGGACAAGGACACGCCGCTGCGCGCCAAGGGCGTCCTGCTTGCCGCACTCGGCTATTTCATCCTGCCTTTGGACACCATCCCCGACGTGATCCTCGGCCTCGGCTTCACCGACGACATCGCGGTGCTGACGGCCGCCCTCACCGCCGTGCGCGTCAACATGACCCCGGCCCACCGCCTTGCCGCAAAGGAAGCACTGGCCCGCGACTGGTAGGGCCCGGCCGATCCGTGTTTCCGCCTGAAATCTAAAGTCAAATTCTTGCCGCTTTCTCGGGCTTCAACCGGCAAAGGGACAGGAAGGCGCGCGCGGGCGCGACGATTCGGGCCATGGTTCCAGCGGGCGAAAGATGCTTTTTTGCGAAGCAATTCACCCTTTGGTAACCCAGATTAAATCAAAATGAAGCGAACGGGTGGGCATGCTGCCGGCCTGCCCCGGCTCTATTTGAACTACAGGAAAAACGATGCGCGGATTGATAGCTACAGTTTCGGGTCTGGTCCTTGCCGTTTCGGCGATGCCGGCGCTGGCCCAGTCGGCGACCAAGATCGGCCAGCACAATTCCTGGGGCACCTACAGCTACCAGGCGCAGAACGGCAAGGTCTGCTACGTGCTGACGGTGCCGACCGACAAGCAGCCGACTACGCTCGACCATGGCGACATGTTCTTCTTCGTCAGCCAGCGCCCGGGCCAGAAAGTGTCGTTCGAGCCGCAGTTCATCGCCGGCTACAATTTCCAGGAAAACTCCAAGGTCTCCGTCACCATCGGCGACAAGAGCTTCTCGATGTTCACCAAGGGCAAGTCGGCCTGGGTCGAGAACGCCGCCGAGGAGCCCGCACTGATCGCAGCGATGAAGACCGGGGCCGACATGAAGGTCCAGGCCAAGTCCGGCCGTGGCAACCCCACGTCCTACGTCTTCTCGCTCAAGGGCATTTCGGCGGCGCTGACGTCGATCACCGCCTGCAAGTAAATCTGGATTGCCGGCCGAAAAGCGGCCGGCGCCCCTATTACCCTATCATGGCGCGCAGAGCCTGCAGCAGCCCCGCGAGCCAGTGCGGGGCAATCAGCCAGATCACCAGCACAACCACGGCGGCCAACTGCAGCGCCACTATGGCGTAGAGCATGGTTCGGAACGGCTCGTTGCGCGTCTTGTGTCGAAACAGATGCTGGGCGCAAACCGCCCCCACGCTGCCGCCGACCAGCGCAAGCGACAGCAGCGTGCTTTCGGAGATGCGCCAGCTGCCTGCCCGGGCGCACCTTTTGTCCCACCAGAACGCCCCGAAGGCGGCAACGTTGACGCCAAGCAGGGCCAGGACCATATGAGCGACGCTGATCATCGGCCGAGACTCGCAGCATTTGCCTAACAAGGCGCAAACCAGCCGGGCGGCGGCAAAACGTGACGCAGCGCCCGAGCTGTGATATGTCGCCCGGAAATCCCGCATACGCCCGACATTTGAACCGAACTGAGCCCGAATGACCCTTTCGCTCGACCTTACCGCCGATGCCACCCGCGATGCGTTGCGCGCCCGTGCGGCCGCGCACGTCAAGGAATCGCTGATCGGCCTCACCCGCGAGGAGCTCGCCGCAGCGCTCGTTGCCTCCGGCATCGTCCCCGAACGCCAGGCGAAGATGCGCGTCCAGCAGCTCTGGCACTGGCTCTATGTCCGCGGCGTCTCCGACTTCGCCGACATGTTCAACATCTCCAAGGACCTGCGCGCCGAACTCGCCAAGCACTTCACCATCGCGCGTCCCGAGATCGTCGAGGAGCAGATTTCCTCCGACGGCACGCGCAAGTGGCTGTTCCGCTTTCCCCCGCGCGGTGCCGGTCGCCCGGTCGAGATCGAGACCGTCTATATTCCCGAAGAAGGCCGCGGCACGCTGTGCATCTCGTCCCAGGTCGGCTGCACGCTGACCTGCTCGTTCTGCCACACCGGCACGCAGAAGCTGGTGCGCAACCTGACGGCGGAAGAAATCCTCACCCAGCTGATGACGGCGCGTGACCGGCTCGGCGACTTCCCCGACCGCGACACGCCCGCCGGTGCCATCGTGCCATCAGAGGGGCGGAAAATCTCCAACATCGTCATGATGGGCATGGGCGAGCCGCTCTACAATTTCGAGGCGGTGAAGAAGGCGCTGCTGATCGCCTCCGACGGCGATGGGCTCGCGCTATCCAAGCGCCGCATCACGCTGTCGACCTCGGGCGTCGTGCCCGAGATTTTCCGCACCGGCGAGGAGATCGGCGTCATGCTGGCGATCTCGCTGCATGCCACCAACGACGATCTGCGCGACCTTCTGGTGCCGATCAACAAGAAGTACCCGCTCAACGAGCTTATCGACGCCTGCCGCAAATATCCCGGCCTGTCGAACGCGCGGCGCATCACCTTCGAATATGTGATGCTCAAGGACGTCAACGACTCGCTCGAAGACGCCAAGGCGCTGGTCAAGCTGCTCAGGGGGGTGCCGGCCAAGATCAACCTGATCCCGTTCAATCCCTGGCCCGGCACCAATTACCAGTGCTCGGACTGGGAGCAGATCGAGAAATTCGCCGACTACATCAACCAGGCCGGCTACGCCTCGCCGATCCGCACGCCGCGCGGCCGCGACATCCTCGCCGCCTGCGGCCAGCTCAAGTCAGAGTCGGAGCGCATGAAGAAGACCGAGCGCCTGGCACTGGAGGCGATGATGATCGCCGGACACGGCGAGGCGTGAACCGCGTCCTGCTCTATCTCGGCAAATTCGCCCATATGGTTATGGGCTACCTGACCGCGTCACTGGCCGCCGGCGCGTTCCTCAGCGTGGTTTTCCTCGGCGCGACCCGCCTGGCGACGAAGGACATGCCGCCCGAAGTGATCAGCGGATCGATGATCTTTTCGATACCGTTCACCGCACTTGTCGTCGCCTATTTCGCCTTCGTGCCGGCGGTCGTCGTCATGGTGCTCGCCGAGATCCTGGGCAAGCGCGACTGGCTGTTCTACGCACTGTCAGGCGGATTCGTCGGCCTGGTGCTGGACGGCTTCGCCTACCAGGGTGGCGACCCCGATTTCGCTTACATGGACCCGCTGGTGCCGGTTTCCATCATCGGGGCCGGCGTCGTCGGCGGCATCGCCTACTGGTTCGTCACCGGCCGCTTCGCCGGGACGTTGCGTACGCGGCAACAAACCGACTCACATTTGCCGCAAGACCGAAACCGGTCTTGACCGCCTCAGGACGGTTGGCCATGAAGCGATATGCCAAAAATGCCCGATCCGCGCCGCCGTCCGCTTCTGACACCGCTAGCCGCCGCCGGATTGAAGCCGGTCTTCGTCGACGTTGCCGACGAGCACTACCGCGTTCGAACGCTGAGGCCCCAGGAAGTCACGGATGAGATCGCCACCTGGCTGACCGACCCCGCTGTCATGGAGGGCTTGAACGCTCCCCAGAAGGCGATGGGGTTGGAAGCATTCCGGACCTATGTCGCGAGTTTCGACAACCTCAAGCGCAATTTGGTGGCGATTCGCCGCCGCGCCGACGATACGGCGCTCGGCCTGCTGGTGCTCGAGGTCGACCTCCGCCACAGGCTCGGCTCACTGCATGTCGTGATCGGAGACGCCGATAGCCGAGGCCAGAAAATGGCTCAGCATGGATCGCTGCTGCTGGTCCGGCATTTCTTCGCCGAAAGAAAGCTGGAAAAGCTGACCTTGCAGCCGCTGGCTCGCAATGCGGCGGCAATCGCCGTCTGCGAAAAGTGCGGGCTGCGGCTCGAAGGTGTCCTGCGCGCGCACCGCATCGATGGCCGCACCGGCGAACGCCTCGACCAGATGCTCTATGCCATCACCAAGGACGAGTTCGAAGAAGGCGACCGCCGGGGCATCTGGGCGAAGGTCAGCTAAGGGTGCCGCCGGTTGCTAGAACCGGTAGGCCAACCCGAACTTGACAGTGGTCAAAGTCGGACTGAAGCTTGCCCCAGGCATACCTCCCGGACCCGGCTCGATATCGTCGAAGATGTAGTGCAGTAATTCGGTCTTGGCCGACCAGTTACCGGAGAATGCATATTCGACGCCAGCGCCAAACACGCCGCCCAGCTTGATGCCTCTGAAGTCCGACTGGGACGGCAGCGACACTCCACCCCATGGATAGTCATAGCTACTTGCCTCGAAGTGGGCAGCAGCTAAACCGCCGGTACCGTAGACCAGCAACCGGTCAACAGGCGTATAGCCGACTCGCGCACGCGCCGTCGCTGCCCAGTCGATGTCGTAGGTGTAGGCCTCGCCCTTGCCACCTCCGAAAATATCAAAGGCCTCAAAGGCAATGTCGTCGACTGATATCGCATCGAAATCGGCGACAACGCCATAGATGAGATTGCCCGCCTGCCAGTCATGGCCGACATAGACGCCACCCAGGAACCCGTCCTCATTGTAACTGTCCGCAAGCTTCGTTCTGTCGCCATCGAAATCGACCGACGAATGGGCATAACCGGCCTCGACGCCGACATAGCTGCCCGACCAGTCATAGGCGCCGTTCTGCGCATAGGCATCGGGAACGACCAGCGCGAGCGCGGCCGACGCCAAAAGAACGCTTTTCATGAATTCCCCCGAACTAACCCCATGCCTTCATAAGGCGAAGGCAATGCCAGCGACACACATCAGTGATTGAAGCGGCCGCCGCCACCTCCGGTTGAACCACCTACTTCGCCTGCGCCGTGATGATCTTCAGCGCAAAGGCGGAGAAAATGCCGGCGAACAGATAGTCGACGACGCGCGTCACCCGCGGGCTCTTCTTCAGCAGACCGGCGAACTTGTCGGCGGCGATCACCATCGGCGCCACGATCGGCAGCGACAGCACGATGAACATAGCCCCGAGGAAGAACAGCTTGGCCGGCGCATTGGTGTCGTGGGCCGAGACGAACTGCGGCAGGAAGGTCATGAAGAACAGGATGATCTTCGGGTTGAGCAGGTTGATGCCGAGCCCCGTCGCCCAGTTCTGGAAGAACGAGCGCGGCTCGCGCTTGGTGGTGTCGGGCGAAAAGGCCGAGCCCTTGGTGATCGCCTGCCAGGCCAGCCAGACGAGATAGCCGGCACCGCCGATCTTGAGCGCCATGAAGGCCTGCGGCGAGGCGACGATCAGCGCCGACAACCCGAGCGCCACCAGGGTGGTGTGGATGACGATGCCGGTCATCGCGCCCGCCATGCAGGCAAAGCCCGCCTTGCGGCCTTCGGAAATCGCCCGGCCGACGAACAGCGTCATGTCGGGGCCAGGCGTGATGGCGATGATGAAGGTGGCGACCGCAAACTGCAGGATGGTCGACCAATCGGGAATGAAGGACATTGTCGCGCCGCCGGTTTTGCCTTTGAGGCATGATGCTGGGGGATCAGTCGGGATTTCGCCCAGAGACCTACGCCCACGGCATTGGCGCTTCAACAGAAATGTTTAGGACCACGCCGCCGGACCATTTCGGCCCGGCGGCATGTCTCAAAGCTGGTTAGCTCGCGAAGTAGTTCTGCGTGCCGTGCGCCTCGATGGCCTCGGCGAGGCGACCGAGCGCGTGCACGTAAGCCGCCGTGCGCACGGAGACGTCCTTGTTCTTCGAGACCTCCCAGATGGCGCGGCCCTCGCGCTCCATGATGGTGCGCAGGCGGTCGTGGATCTCCTCGATCGGCCAGTAGAAGCCCTGGCGGTTCTGCACCCACTCGAAATAGGAGACGGTGACGCCGCCGGCATTGGCCAGGATGTCGGGCAGGACTATGACACCCTTCTTCTCCAGGATGGCATCGGCTTCCGAGGTGACCGGGCCGTTGGCGAGCTCGAGCACGATGCGGGCCTTGACGCTGTCGGCGTTGTCGATGCGGATCATGTTTTCCAGCGCCGACGGCACCAGGATGTCGCAGTCGACGCCGATCAGGGCGTTGCCGTCGAGCATCTCATGGCCGGCATGGCCGGCGGTGGTGGTCACCGAATGGCCGCTGTCCTTGGCGACGAAGAGACGGTCGAGATCGAGCCCGCCCGCCGCCTGCACCGCACCTTCGGAGTCCGACACCGCGACGATCTTGTGGCCGTCGGCAGCGAGAAGCCTGGCGATGTGCTGGCCGGCATTGCCAAAACCCTGGACGGCGATGCGCAGGCTGCCCTTGAGGCCGAGTTCGTCGGCGAGGTGGCGGACCAGATAATAGCCGCCGCGCGCGGTGGCGTCGCCACGGCCGAGCGAACCGCCCAGCGCCAGCGGCTTGCCGGTGATGACGGCGGGCGAAGCCTGACCGACGATCTGGCCATATTCGTCGGCCATCCAGCCCATGATCATCGAGTTGGTGTAGACGTCGGGTGCGGGGATGTCGCGGTCGGGCCCAATGATGCGGGCGAAAGCCTGGATATACGCGCGTGAGAGACGTTCCAATTCCGCCTTCGACAGCTTGCGCGGGTCGACCTGCACAGCACCCTTGCCGCCGCCATAAGGCAGGTTCATCACGGCGCATTTGAAGGTCATCCAGAAGGCCAGCATCTCGACCTCGTCGGCCGTCGATTCCGGGTGGAAGCGGATGCCGCCCTTGGTCGGGCCGCGCGTGTCGTCATAGCGGCAGCGCCACGACAGGAACGATTTTCGCGAGCCGTCGTCCATTCGGATCATCAGGCGGGCTTTGGTGGTCTCTCGGGCAAATTTCAGTTTCTCGATCACATCGGCGTCGATGTTGAGGTGTTTGGCCGCCTCGTCGAGGCGCACCAGTGCATGATCGAGAAGACTGACTTCTGACATTAGTGATTTCCTGTGATGATAAATGGTTTGGCAATGCGGGCAGCAGCTTTTCAGCCACACGTGCGACTTGCACAAAAAAGTATCAGATTTCAATCGTAAACATCGACGCAGTTGCACGCTGGCCGCGAAAGCGGCTGACGGGAGTGGGCCGCGCCGCGTTCCCTGCTAGAACTCGCTGCCGCTTGTCCATCCTGCCGGCTGCCGAAGCCTCGAACTGCTCCATCGCGTCGGGTCGGAAGCGCCAGCGCTTGTTGGGCGAAAGCCGCTCGGCGCGGGCGGCGATGTCGCCCCATTCGGACGAATGGCCAAAGGCTTCAAAGGGCGTCCTGCCGCGCTTGATGTGGTTCATGTCGCGGAAGCACAGCACCTTGTTGGCTGCGGAATCGTCGAGCGTGCGCGAACGCGGCAGGATATGCTCGATCTCGATCTCGGACGAGAACAGCTGCGCAATCCCGATCGGCCGGCCGGAGAACGGGCAATGAGCGATGCCGTTGCCCGCCTTTTCCTGCTCCTCGTAGAGCTTCAACCGGGCGCGGGCCTCGCCGTCATTGTCGATGCCCTGTTCGTCCAGTTTCTTCGCCCGCTGCGCGTTGGCGTCGCGGTTGTCGCGATTGCGCTTCAGCTCCTGTTCCTTCTGCCTGGCGGTCATCTTCAGCTCGCGCGCCAGTTCGACCACGATCTGGTCCGGCGCGCCGAACTGGTCGATCAGCGCATTGACCAGACGCCTGAGTTGGTTGAGGCCGATATGCACCGAGGGGTTCATGATGCGGCCCCAGAAGGCGGCATCGTCCTTGCGGTCCCTGGGATCCATCGTGCTGGGCAGGATGTGGCGCTGCAGCACCTCCCCGTAATAGGGCAGCCGATCGAGCAGTTCGCCGTCGCGTTCGTCGGAATGATGCCAGGCGCGGCCGAGCTTCTCGCCTGCGCGCTTCACTGCCTTGTCATAGGTAAGCACGAAACCCTGCTCGTCGCGCTCAGAAATCAGCGCGTCGAGGATCGCCGCATTGGCCGTCGACCCGAGGCGGGAGTAGCCATCGGGCAGCGGAATGGAGGCGCAATTGCGCGCGGCGGCCTCGCTCAGGCCATGCTGCGCGATGATGTCGGCGACCAGCTTTTCCTCGTCGCTTTCATCGAGCAGGCGGGCCACGAAGGCATCCTTGGCGGCCCAGGAGAGCGCGCGCCAGCGCGGTCCGAAATGGTCGTCCTGGGTCAGCAGCCGGTTGGTGCGCAACTCGGCCAGGCCCTTCTCGCCCATTTCCTCGAAATTGATCTTCACCTCGCCGCCGAGCTTCAGCGCCTTGCGCATTTCCTTGAAGCTTAAGCCGTCCGTCTTGCCGACCCTGATCTTGGTCAGCCCGACATGCAGCAACGCGGTGGCAAGCTCGTCGCGCCCGGCCGCCCGCAGCGCCCGGTCGCTGCCGGCGTCGGTCGACAGTCTGAGATGCCCGAGCCGTTCGTAGATCTCGCGCGCCTGGACCGACGGCAACGCCTTGGGCAGGCGCAACTCTCCGGCTTCATATTCAAAGGTGCATTTGCCGATCTTCGGCGGCTTGAGCTCGCGTTGGCGGAACAGGATCGTTGCGATTTTCTCACGCGCTGCCGGGCTCAACAGGGCGGGATGGTGCACAGCCTGTGCCTCCCAAAGCGCCTCGAACTCATGCCGGAGCATGTCGCGCGTCGGGTAGAATGCGTAGAGCGACTTGGCGCCCTCGCCATCGAGGCGGATGCGCGTCGGCTGGCGGCCGGGATCATGATTGGCGCCGCGATGGCGGGTCCACAGATATTCGCCGAAGGTGCGGCAGTTCATGGTCACCAGCAGGTCCCGCAGACGCTGCGACGCCTCGGCGATTTTGCCCTGGTCCTTGTCGTTCGCCTTGCGGTCGGTCCTGCGGTTCGACTTGAAGCCGCGGCGTTGGTGCAGGTGAAACAGCGCCCGGCCGAACTCGTGTGGCGAAAGCGCCGCGTCGAGCCCGTTGGCGCGAAGCTGGTATGGGTCGCGCAGGGCGAGCGCCCGGCGCTCGCTCTCGTTTGCCGGCATCAGCCCGGCTTCGACGAGGGCCGCGATCAGGGCCTCGCGGCGCAGCACGAAGCGGTCGCGGCGCTTGCGCGCCTGCTTGGGCACGCGCCGCATGGCGGCGAGCGACTGGCCGTCCTTGGGATTGCGCCCATCCTTGAACAGCCGCACGCCGGCGCCCAGCAATTCCAGCGGCGCATCGCGGCCGAAAATACCCAGCGGATCGAGGCCGGTGCGCCACACCGCCCATCCGATGGAATTGGTGCCAATGTCAAAGGAATAGCGAATGCCCAAGATGTCCTCCCCCCGGAGTACTTACGAGACGCCTCGCCTATCTTGACGTATTCATCCGCGAACTTGCAACTATTGCTTTTATTTATAGCCATGCTAAGCATAAGGCGTTCTAGCAAGGAACGCGGTGTGGCCTCTCCGTTAACAAGGCTTCATGCCACCAAATGAGGCGGGCTCCGGTCCGCCTTTTTGCTGCGCGGTGCAAATCCCGCCCACGCACCGCTCGCCATGCGCATTTCCGGAATTTTTCGCCCACAGCGTGCACGCAAGTGCGACAAGCGACCTATGCTTGTAGGCCAGATTCGGACATCTATTGGTCCTGTCGCGGTTTCTCCATCCTGACGCTGCGGCAGCGGGGGTGCCGGTCGCGGCGGTGCGATTGACTCCACACCGTCGGCGTCCTTCAACTCGCTCTTTCTCATGGAGCGAGAGATGCAGCCAGTATTCGACGGCCACAACGACGTGCTTCTGCGGTTGTGGTCCAACGCCGCCAAGGGTGCTGATCCGGTAGCCGAATTCATGGAAGGCACCGGGGAAGGCCACATCGACATGCCCCGCGCCCAAAAGGGCGGTCTCGCAGGCGGCCTGTGCGCCATCTACATCAGCTCCGGCGACATCGGCGACGATAACCGCGACGCCAACGGCCACTACGCCGTGCCGCTGTCAGAACCGCTCGAACGCGCGCCGTCACTCGACATCGCCCTCGACATGGCCTCGATCGCCTTCAGGATCGACCGCGCCGGCGGCTGGAAGATTTGCCGCAATTCCAAAGACATCGCCGCCGCCGAGGCCGAAGGCAAGTTTGCCGCCGTCCTGCACATGGAAGGCTGCGAGGCGATCGACGCCGACCTCGCCGCACTCGACGTGTTCTACGCCGCCGGCCTGCGCTCGCTCGGCCCGGTGTGGAGCCGCCACACCATCTTCGGCCATGGCGTGCCCTTTGCCTTCCCGTCGAGCCCCGACACCGGCCCCGGCCTGACCGAAGCCGGCAAGCGGCTGGTCAAGGAGTGCAACCGCATCGGCATCGCCATCGATCTCGCCCACATCACCGAACAGGGTTTTTGGGATGTCGCCAGGCTTTCCGACAAGCCGCTGATCGTCAGCCATTCGAACGCCCATGCGCTGACCCCGATCAGCCGCAACCTGACCGACAAGCAGCTCGGCGCGGTACGCGAGAGCAACGGTCTGGTCGGCCTGAACTTCGCCGTCACCATGCTGCGCGCCGACGGCGGCAAGCGTGCTGACACGCCGCTGTCCGACATGATCCGCCATGTCGACCACCTCGTCGAGCATGTCGGCATCGATGGCGTGGCGCTCGGCTCCGACTTCGACGGCGCTACCATTCCGGCCGAGATCGGCGATGCCGCCGGGCTCCAGAACCTCGTTGCGGCACTGCGCGACGCTGGCTATGGTGACGCCGAACTCAAGAAGATCTGTCGCGACAACTGGCTGCGCGTCTTGCGCGCCGCCTGGCACGAGACAGAAGCGAACTAACGAAGAACTGCCAAACTGGGGGACTGCAAAAAATGTTTATCGGAAAACTGAACGGCAAATACCGTCTGATGCTTGCTGGCGCTGCCTTGTCGGCGATGGTCGTTGCCGCGCCCGCGCTGGCCGTGACGCCAGCCGACACGCTGGTCCAGGCCTGGGCGATCGACGACACCATCACGCTCGACCCGGCTGAATCCTTCGAGCTCAGCCCGGCCGAATTCCTCGGCAATGCCTATGACATGCTGGTGCGCCTCGACATCAACGACACCACCAATGTCCGCCCCGGCGTCGCCGAAAGCTGGACCGTCTCCGACGACGGCCTGACCTACACCTTCAAGCTCAAGCCGGGTCTGAAATTCGCCTCCGGCAATCCGATCACCGCCGAGGACGTCGCCTGGTCGTTCGAGCGCGTCGTCAAGCTCGACAAGAGCCCGGCCTTCATCCTGACCCAGTTCGGCCTGACCAAGGACAACGTCGCCGAGAAGGCCAAGGCTGTCGACGAAAACACCTTCGTCTTCACCGTCGACAAGTCCTATGCGCCGTCCTTCGTGCTGAACTGCCTGACCGCCACCGTCGGCGCCGTGCTCGACAAGAAGCTGGTGCTCGAGCATGTGGCCGCGGTCACGCCGACCGACGACTACAAGTTCGACAACGACTTCGGCAATGGCTGGCTCAAGACCGGCTATGCCGGCTCCGGTCCGTTCAAGATCCGCGACTGGCGCGCCAACGAGATCCTCGTGCTCGAGCGCAACGACAACTATTATGGCGAAAAGGCAGCACTCGCCCGCGTCATCTATCGCCACGTCAAGGAAAGCGCGACCCAGCGCCTGATGCTCGAAGCCGGCGACATCGACGTCGCCCGCAATCTCGAGCCGGGCGACCTGGAGGCGATCTCGAAGAACGCCGAGATGGCCACCACCAGCGCACCCAAGGGCACGGTCTATTACATCAGCCTCAACCAGAAGAACCCGAACCTGGCCAAGCCTGAAGTACGCCAGGCGCTGAAGTATCTGGTTGATTACGACGCCATCGGCTCGACCCTGATCAAGGGCATCGGCGAAATCCGCCAGACCTACCAGGCCAAGGGCGTGCTCGGCGCGCTGGACTCGAACCCGTTCACCTTCGACGTCGCCAAGGCCAAGGAACTGCTGGAGAAGGCAGGCCTGAAGGACGGCTTCACCGTCACCATGGACGTGCGAAACAGCCAGCCGGTGACCGGCATTGCCGAATCCTTCCAGCAGACGGTGGGTCAGGCCGGTATCAAGCTCGAGATCATCCCCGGCGACGGCAAGCAGACGCTGACCAAGTACCGCGCCCGCAACCACGACATGTATATTGGTCAGTGGGGCATGGACTATTGGGATCCGAACTCCAACGCCGAGACCTTCACCTCCAACCCCAACAATGCCGACGACGGCACAGTGAAGACGCTGGCCTGGCGCAACGCCTGGGACGTGCCGGAACTGACCGAAAAGACCAAGGCCGCCCTGCTCGAGCGCGACAACGACAAGCGCGCCGCCATGTACAAGGAACTGCAGCAGGCAGCCCTCGACACCAGCCCGTTCGTTCTCGTCTTCCAGCAGACCGAGGTCGCCGGCCTGCGCGGCAACGTCAAGAACTACAAGCTCGGGCCGAACTTCGACTCGAACTTCGTCGCTCCTGTCACCAAGGATTGATCCATGACAGCGCCGCGCGTCCAATCGGGGGCGCAAAGGGCGCTGTGACAATTTGAGTCCGTGCATGATCCCTGCCCGAAAGCGGGGTCATGCACCAAAGGATCAGTCCATTGAGCAGCATGGAAACCCAGATGCCGGCGAGGCGCGCCAACAAGCGCGCCTCCGCCATTCTCAAGGCGGTCGCCAGTTTCGTGGTGATCGTGGCAACGACCTATCTCGGCCTTCTGGCGGTGACCTTCTTCATCGGTCGCGTCGTGCCGATCGATCCAGTGCTCGCCATCGTCGGCGATCGCGCCCCGGCCCATGTGGTCGAGCGCACGCGCGAGGAAATGGGCTTCAACCTGCCCTACTACCAGCAGTTCTTCCTCTATGTGAAAGGCGTGCTGCAAGGCGATTTCGGCACCTCGGTGCTGACCACCAATCCTGTCATGGCCGATATTCGCCGCGTCTTCCCCGCGACCATGGAGCTTGCCACGCTAGGCACCATCATCGGTGCCGCCATCGGCATCCCGCTCGGCGTGCTGGCCGCGGTCAAGCGCGACAGCCTCGCCGACCAGATCGTGCGCATCGTCGGCCTCGTCGGCTATTCGGTGCCGATCTTCTGGCTCGGCCTTTTGGCGCTTCTGGTCTTCTATGCCAAGCTCGGCTGGACCTCCGGCCCCGGCCGCATCGACGTGGTGTTCGAATACACCTTCACGCCGATCACCGGCTTCTACTTGGTCGATGCCGTGCTGACCCGCGACTGGGCGGCGTTCCGCGACATCTTCTCCCACATCATCCTGCCAGCCTCGCTGCTCGGCTATTTCTCTTTGGCCTATATCAGCCGCATGACGCGTTCCTTCATGCTCAACGAGCTGAGCCAGGAATATATCGTCGCCGCCCGCGCCAAGGGCCTGTCGGAAACCCGCATCATCTGGGGCCACGCTTTGCGCAACGCTGCCGTGCCGCTGGTCACCGTGATCGCGCTTTCCTATGCCGGACTGCTCGAAGGCTCGGTGCTCACCGAAACCGTCTTCGCCTGGCCCGGCCTCGGCCTCTACATCACCAATTCGCTGCAGAACGCCGACATGAACGCCGTGCTCGGCGGCACCATCGTCATCGGCTCGGTGTTCATCGGCATCAACCTGCTTTCGGACCTGCTTTACCGGATGCTCGACCCACGGACGCGGATCAGATGAGCGACGCAGTCATGACCCGCCGCGAATGGCTGATGACCGATCGGCCGCAGTCGCGCCTGCAGGCCCGGCTTGGCCGCGCCTATCTCACCTGGCGCCGCTTCGCCGCCAACAAGCTGGCCCTCATCGGCATGGTGATCATCCTCGGCCTGCTGTTCGTCGCGGCGTTTGCGCCGCTGCTGGCGCCCCATTCGCCCTATATCGGCGACCTCAAGAACGCCCGCCTGCTGCCGCCGAGCTCCACCTACTGGCTCGGCACCGACGACCAGGGCCGCGACATCCTCTCGCGCCTGATCTACGGCTCGCGGCTGACGCTGCAGGTGGTGGTGCTGGTCGCCGTCATCGCCGCGCCGCTCGGCCTGCTGGTCGGCACCGTATCGGGCTATGCCGGCGGCTGGATCGATGCGGTGCTGATGCGCATCACCGACATCTTCCTCGCCTTCCCCAAGCTGGTGCTGGCGCTCGCCTTCGTCGCAGCGCTGGGGCCCGGCATCGAAAACGCCATCATCGCGATTGCGCTGACCTCGTGGCCTCCCTACGCCCGCATCGCGCGTGCCGAAACACTCACCTTGCGAAACTCGGACTACATCTCCGCGGTCAAGCTGATGGGGGCGTCGCCCATGCGCATCGTGCTTCGCCACATCATGCCGCTGTGCATCTCCTCGCTGATCGTGCGCGTCACGCTCGACATGGCCGGCATCATCCTGACCGCCGCCGGCCTTGGCTTCCTCGGCCTCGGCGCGCAGCCGCCGCTGCCCGAATGGGGTGCGATGATCGCCTCGGGCCGCCGCTTCATCCTCGACCAGTGGTGGGTTGCCGCCGCTCCCGGTGCCGCGATCCTCATCGTCAGCCTTGGCTTTAACCTGCTTGGCGACGGACTGCGCGATGCCCTCGACCCGCGTGGTGGCAGCCAATGAGCGCTCTGCTTCACGTCGAAGACCTGCGCGTCACCTTCCCCACCCGCACCGGCGTGGTCGAGGCGGTGCGCGGCGTCTCCTTCTCGCTCGGCCAGGAACGGCTCGGCATCGTCGGCGAGTCCGGCTCGGGCAAGTCGCAGACCGGCCGCGCCATCATGGGGCTCACCCCTGAGCATGCCCGGATTTCGGCCAAGCGGCTCGAATTCAGCGGCATCGATCTTCTGAAGGCTTCTCCAGCCGAGCGCCGAGCGCTGCGCGGCAACCGCGTCGCCATGATCCTGCAGGATCCGAAATATTCGCTCGACCCGGTCATGACCATCGGCCGGCAGATCGTGGAGACCTTGCGCGCGCACAAGCGGATCGGCAAGGCCGAGGCGCGCGAGCGCGCCCTCGACATGCTGGCTGCCGTCCAGATCCGCGACCCCAAGCGCGTCTTCGACCTCTATCCGCATGAGGTTTCCGGTGGCATGGGCCAGCGCGCCATGATCGCCATGATGCTGATCGCCGGTCCCGAACTGCTGATCGCCGACGAGCCGACCTCCGCACTCGACGTCACCGTGCAGCTCGACATCCTGCGCATCCTCGACCGGCTGGTCATCGACCGTGGCATGGGCCTGGTCTTCATCTCGCACGACCTTCGCCTGGTCTCCACCTTCTGCGACCGGGTCATCGTCATGTATGCCGGCAAGGTCGTCGAGGAGCTCAAGGCGTCCGAACTGTCGCAAGCCAAACATCCCTACACGCAAGGCCTGCTCAACTGCATGCCCAAGATCGGCGCCGACCGGCATCCGCTGCCCGTACTCGACCGCCAGCCGGAGTGGCTGCTGTGACCCCTGCCCTTTCCCTCGACAGCCTGCGCGTCGTCTACGACGAGTTCATCGCGCTCAAGGATGTGAGCCTGACGGTGGCGCAGGGCGAATCCTTCGGCCTGGTCGGCGAATCCGGCTCCGGCAAGTCGACGCTGCTGCGCGCCGTCGCAGGCCTGGCGCCCGTCGCCTCCGGCACCATCGACGTCAACGGCAAGCGCCTCGGCAAGACCCGTGACAAGGCCTTCTACCGCCAGGTCCAGATGGTGTTCCAGGACCCCTACGGCTCGCTACATCCGCGCCAGACGGTCGACCGGCTGCTGCTCGAACCGCTTGATATCCACGGCTTCGCCGACACCGAAAAGCGCATCCTGCGCGCCCTCGAAGAGGTCGGCCTTGGCTCGAGCTTCCGCTTCCGCTACTCGCACCAGCTTTCCGGCGGCCAGCGCCAGCGCGTGGCGATTGCGCGTGCGCTGATCCTCGAACCCTCGGTGCTGCTGCTCGACGAGCCGACCTCGGCGCTCGACGCCTCGGTGCAGGCCGAGGTGCTCAACCTGCTCGAACAGGTGCGCCGCGACCGCAAGCTGACCTTCGTCATGGTCAGCCACGACCTCGGCGTCATCACCCATATGTGCGAGCGGCTGATGGTGATGCAGAACGGCCAGGAGGTCGAGCGGCTGCAAGCCGGCGACCTCGCCGCGCGCAATGTCGCCAAGGACTACACGCGCAATCTGCTGGTTGCCTCCGAAGGCTTCGTGCGCGAGGCGTAAAGTGCACCGGGAGACCGTGAAGCGGTCATCCGTCCTGCGTCAGATCGACGAGCGGCTTGCGCGCAGCACCACTTGCCTGCAATTCTGGGATGTGAGGGGCGAGCGCCCCTCATCCACAACCCGCATCCCAGGTGTTCAAACATGCTGCTAGGCATCGATCCATTGCTCGGCCCCGACGTGCTCTACGTGCTGCGCTCTATGGGGCATGGCGACGACCTGATCATCGCCGACGCCAATTTCCCGGCCGAAGCGATCTCGCGCCAGACCGTGTTCGCCCGCCCGCTGCGCATCGACGCCGACATCGTCAGCGTCATGCAGGCGGTGTTGTCGGTGATGCCGGTCGACACCTTCGTTGACGACGCCTTCGCCCGCATGGAGGTGGTCGGCAAGCCGGACGAAGTGCCTGAAGTCCAGCGTGAGGTCGGCAAGCTGATCGAGGGAACCGGCACCAAAATGGTCGGCATCGAGCGCTTCGCCTTCTACGAGCGTGCCAAAAAGGCCTATGCCGTCATCCAGACGCAGGAACGCCGTTTCTACGCCGATTTCGCCGTGCGCAAGGGCGTCGTGCCGCCGGAGGCGTGAGCCACCCACTACGGCCGCGCCATTGCCTGACGATCTTGCCCCCTCATCCGGCCGCTTCGCGGCCACCTTCTCCCCGTTGGGGAGAAGAGGCGAGCGGCAACGCCTCAGACCTCCTCGCCCCACCGGGGAGAGGTCGGCCGAGCGTAGCGGAGGCCGGGTGAGGGGGAAGCTTGCTAAGGACCTTCGTCAGCGAACAGTCGCGCCCTACGACAGCGACAGCTTCGCCGCGACGTCCTTGAGCAGCAAAAGCGTCTGGTCGATATCGGCCTGTGCGTCGTCGATCCTCTGGATATAGGGGCAGGTCAGCACCGCAATGGCAAAACCGTCGGACGACAGGATCGGCACCGAGATGTCCTCGATGGCGCGCATCTGCTGGCTCGCGCCGACGCGGTGGCCGGCCGCGCGATAGGCCCCAAGCACCGACCCCAGCTCTTCCCTGGCGGCGAGCATGTCAGTGCCTTCCCAGCGCGCAGCCGCCTCGGACTGCGAATGCGGGTCCTGGAAGGCGAGCAATATGTGGCCGGAACTCGTGGTCAACAGGTCGATATGGGCGCCGATGCGGATGCCGAATTCCCAGTTGCCGGGCGGGCTGGCATGGGCCACCACGATGGCCGCATCGCGGTCCGGCGCCACGAGATGACATGACTGGCCGGCGGCTATCGAAAACGCATCCATCAAGGGCTGCGCCCGCGCCACCAGCCGCCGCACAGGCGGATGCCGATGCGCCAGCACGAACAGCTTCATGGTCAGCGCGTAGCGGTCGCCCTCGGGCGAGCGGTTGACATAGTCGCGCGCCACCAGCCGTTCGAGCATGCGGTAGACCTCGCTCGGGCCGCGCCCCATCGCCTTGACGATCTCGGCGCGGGTCAGCCCGCCCGGCTGCTCGGACAAAAGTTCGAGGATGTCGAGCCCCTTGTCGAGCGCCGGCGCCCGGTAGCGCTCGTCCTTGTCCGGATCGTTCGGGGTCTTGGCCGGCCGCTTGGGCATTGTCCGAAATCCTCGCCTCGACCGGCCTCGCGCATCGGCGCGAAAATCGCATTCGATTTTCGCTGAGCACGATGCGCAGGTTCAAAAACTTAGAGCGTCCTTTGTGCGTCCATTCGGACGCACGGCGCTCTAGCGATTCCCCGTTGCAAGGCCGGTTCATTTATGAATAGTATGTTCGTATATAGACTAAGAAAGCGCAAGCAGTTTGCTGGGAGGAGGCAACGGTCATGCGGCTTGACGGGAAGCGCATCTTCATTTCCGCCGCCGGCCAGGGCATCGGCCGCGCCAGCGCGCTGGCCTGCGCCAACGAAGGCGCCCATGTCATCGCCACCGACATCAATGACGAGGCGCTGAAGACGCTTGCCGCCGAGAGCGGCAACATCGAGACCCACCGGCTCGACGTGCGCGACAGTGCCGCCGTCGCCGCCTTCGCGGCAGGCCAGGCCGCGCTCGACGGCCTGTTCAACTGCGCCGGCTTCGTCCACCACGGCACCATCATGGACTGCGGCGAGGACGACTGGGACTTCAGCTTCGACCTCAACGTCAAGAGCATGTATCGGACGACGCGAGCCTTCCTGCCCGGCATGCTCGCGCGCGCCGAAAATACCGGCGGCGTGTCGATCCTCAACATGGCCTCGATGGCCTCGTCGATCAAAGGTTTTCCCAACCGGCTGCTTTATGGTGCGACAAAAGCGGCTGTGATCGGCTTCACCAAGGGCATGGCGGCCGACTATGTGCGGCGCGGCGTCCGCTGCAATGCGCTCTGCCCCGGCACCGTCGATACGCCCTCGCTGCGCGGCCGCATCGCTGCCGCCGCCGACCCGGTGCAGGCCGAGAAGGATTTCATCGCCCGCCAGCCCATCGGCCGGCTGGCGACTGTCGACGACATTGTGCCACTGGTCGTCTACCTGCTCTCAGACGAATCCCGCTTCGTCACCGGCCAGGCCGTCCTGGTCGACGGCGGCGTCACCATCTAGGCGGGGGCGGCGGCCATGATCGGAAGGATCGACGGCCACTGCCACTACTGGGCGCTGAAGCGCGGCGACTATGGCTGGCTGACGCCTGATGCCGCCCATCTCAAGCCGATCTATCGCGACTTCGGCACAGCCGACATGCGCCCGCTGGCCGAGGCTGCCGGCATCGAAAGGCGCATCCTCGTCCAGGCCGCTCCCACCGAGGCGGAGACGCAGTTCCTGCTCGACCAGGGCCGCGAGGATCGAGCGGTATCAGGCGTCGTCGGCTGGGTCGACCTCGCTTCCCCCGACAGCGTCGCATCGCTCGAACGCTTTGCCGGCAATCCCTTGTTCAAGGGCGTGCGGCCGATGCTGCAGGATCTTCCCGATCCCGACTGGATCGTCACACATTCGCATCCGGACGCCATTGCCGCAGTCAAACGCCTCGGCCTGCGTTTCGACGCGCTGGTCATGCCGCAGCACCTCGCAGCACTCCTGCGCTTCGTCGACGCCAATCCCGAGCTTCCCGTCATTGTCGACCACGCCGCCAAGCCGGCCCTCGCCGCCCCCGCCGACGATCCGCGCCATGCGATGTGGAATGCCGGCATGGCCGCCCTGTCCGCCCACGAGGATGTCTGCTGCAAGCTCTCCGGCCTGCTCACCGAACTGCCGGCCGAACGCCGCACCACCCCGGAAGCCGCCGCCGCCGCCCTTCGGCCAACGGTAGAAAAACTGCTTGGCTGGTTCGGCCCGAAGCGCCTCGCCTGGGGCTCGGACTGGCCGGTGCTGACTTTGGCCGCGCCCTTCGCCTTCTGGGACGAGGTCACCGATCGCCTGCTCGACGGGCTCGGCGGGCCGGAACGCGGAAGGATCCTCGGCGGCACGGCCGCAACCTTCTACGGCATCGGGGGAGGCGCCGCATGACCTCCCTCGTTGTGATGAAGGACATCGAAAAATCGTTTCCCGGCGTGCGCGCGCTGCACGACGCCCATCTCGACCTGCGCGCCGGCGAGGTGCATGCGCTGATGGGCGAGAACGGTGCCGGCAAGTCGACACTGATGAAGATCCTTGCCGGCATCTACCGCCGCGATGGGGGCGAGATCCTGCTCGACGGCATGCCGGTCGAGATCAACTCGCCGCGCCAGGCCCAGGATCTCGGCATCGGCATCATCCATCAGGAACTCAACCTGATGCCGCACCTGACGGCGGCGCAGAACATCTTCATCGGCCGCGAGCCGCGCAAGGTTTTGGGCCTGCTGCTCGATGAGGCGAAGCTGAATGCCCAAGCCGCCGAAATCTTCGCCAGCATGCATTTGAAGCTCGATCCGCGCACGGTGGTCGGCGGGCTGACGATCGCGCGCCAGCAGATGGTCGAGATCGCCAAGGCGCTGTCCTACCGCTCGCGCGTGTTGATCATGGACGAGCCGACCGCCGCCCTCAACGACGCCGAGATCAACGAGCTTTTCGCCATCATCGCGCGCCTCAAGGCCGAGGGCGTCGGTATCGTCTACATCTCCCACAAGATGGACGAGCTGAAGCGCATCGCCGACCGAGTGACTGTCATGCGCGACGGCGAATATATCGGCACCATGCCCGCCGCCGAGACGCCGGTCGAAAAGATCATCTCGATGATGGTCGGCCGCGCGCTATCGGACGAGCGGCCTGACGTGCCCGACCACTCCAACTCCAAGGTCGTGCTCGAGGTCAAAAACATCAGCCGCGGCGCCGAAATCCGCGACGTCTCCTTCTCCGTCCGCAAGGGCGAGATTTTGGGCTTCGCCGGCCTGATGGGTGCGGGCCGCACCGAGGTCGCACGCGCCATCTTCGGCGCCGACCGGCGCGGCGGCGGCGACATCTTCATGCATGGCAAGAAGGTCGACATCCGCAAACCCGAAGACGCCGTGCGCGCCGGCATCGGCTACCTCTCCGAGGACCGCAAGCATTTCGGCCTCGCCACCGGTATGGACGTGCGCAACAACGTCGTCATGGCGAGCCTTTCGCGCTTCACCGGTCCCGGCGGGCTGCTGAAGGAAGGCGCCATGCATGATGCGGCAAGCCGCTACATCGCCCAGCTTTCGATCAAGACACCCTCCGACCAGCAGGAGGTGCGACTGCTCTCCGGCGGCAACCAGCAGAAGATCGTCATCGCCAAATGGCTGTTGCGTGACTGCGAGGTGCTGATCTTCGACGAGCCGACGCGAGGCATCGACGTCGGCGCCAAGAACGAGATCTACAAGCTGTTGAATGCGCTGGCCGGGCAGGGCCGCGCCATCGTCGTCATCTCCTCCGAGCTGCCGGAAATCCTGCGCCTCAGCCACCGCATCGCCGTCATGTGCGAGGGCCGGCTGACCGGCATTTTGGCCGGCGGCGCCAGCCAGGAGGAGATCATGCATCTTGCCACGCTGCGCGGTGAAGCCGCGAATCGACAAAACAAGCCGGCTAAGGAAGAGGTCCAATGAGCGCGACCGTGTCCAATGCGAATGTTTCACCCGGCGCCAAGTTTTCCGGCGCCCAGCACCGGCTTCTCGCCTTCGCCAGCCTGATCGCGCTGGTCGTTGTCTTTTCCATTGCCTCGCCCAACTTCATGCAGACCTCCAACATCATCGCCATCCTGCAGGCGACCTCGGTCAACGGCGTGCTGGCGATTGCCGCAACGCTCGTCATCATCACCGGCGGCATCGACCTGTCTGTCGGCACGCTGATGACCTTCTGCGCCGTCTGCGCCGGCGTGGTCCTGACCTTCTGGGGCATGCCGCTCGGCCTCGGCGTGCTCGCCGCCATCCTTGCAGGTGCTGCGAGCGGCACGCTGTCCGGCACCTTCGTGGCAAAACTCAAGATCCCGCCCTTCATTGCCACGCTCGGCATGATGCTGATCCTCAAGGGCCTGTCGCTGGTCATTTCCGGAACGCGCCCGATCTATTTCAACAACACGCCCGGCTTCACCCAGATATCGCAAGGCTCGCTGATCGGCTCGGTCGTGCCGTCCCTGCCGATCCCCAACGGCGTGCTGATCCTGTTCCTGGTGGCGATCGCCACGAGCTTCATCCTCGAGCGCACCATTTTGGGCCGCTTCACCTTCGCGCTCGGCTCCAACGAGGAGGCCGTGCGCCTGTCGGGTGTCAACACCGACCGCTGGAAGATCGCCGTCTACGCACTCGCCGGCAGCATCTGCGGCATCGCCGGGCTGCTGATCGCCTCGCGCCTCAACTCGGCCCAGCCGGCACTTGGCCAGGGCTACGAACTCGACGCCATCGCCGCCGTGGTGATCGGCGGCACGTCGCTGTCAGGCGGCCGCGGCACCATCATCGGCACGCTGATCGGCGCGCTCATCATCTCCGTGCTCGCCAACGGGTTGCGCATCCTCTCGGTCGCCCAGGAATGGCAGACCGTGGTCACTGGCTCGATCATCATTCTCGCCGTCTACACCGACATTCTCAGGCGCCGCAGGCTTTGAGCAGGACTTGCCTCGCGCAGCCCATCGGCTGCGCCAACACCAAGAAGAGCGAAAGCGCTCCAGGGAAATTCGATCCAAAACGGAAAAACGGAGGAACCATGTTTACCAGACGCACTGTTCTCGGCGCGCTCAGCGCCATGACGATCCTCGGCTATGGCTCGACCATAGCGATGGCCCAGGACAAGATGTACATCCCGCTGATCTCCAAGGGCTTCCAGCACCAGTTCTGGCAGGCCGTGAAGGCGGGCGCAGACAAGGCCGCCGCCGATCTCGGCGTCACCGTCACCTTCGAGGGCCCGGATTCGGAATCGCAGGTCGATCGCCAGATCGACATGCTGGCCGCCGCCCTCGCCAAGAAGCCGGCAGCGATCGGTTTTGCCGCGCTCGACAGCCAGGCGGCGATCCCGCTGCTGCAGCAGGCCAAGGACGCCAAGATCCCGGTCGTCGCCTTCGACTCCGGCGTCGACAGCGATATCCCGGTGGCCACCGCCTCGACCAACAACATCGCTGCCGCAGCCCTTGCCGCCGACAAGATGGCCGAACTGATCGGCAACGAAGGCAAGGTCGCACTGGTGGTGCACGACCAGACCAGCCGCACCGGCATCGACCGCCGCGATGGCTTCGTCAACCGCATGAAGGAAGCCCATCCCAAGGTCGAGATCGTCGCCATCGAATATGGCGAGGGCGACCACCTCAAGTCGACCGAGATCACCAAGGCGATCCTGCAGGCCAACCCTGACCTCAAGGGCATGTTCGGCGCCAATGAGGGCTCGGCCATCGGCGTCGCCAACGGCGCCAAGGAGCTCGGCCGCCAGTTGGTGATCATCGGCTACGACTCGGGCGCCCAGCAGAAGCAGGCGATCCGCGACGGCCAGATGGCCGGCGCCATCACCCAGAACCCCGTCGGCATCGGCTACAAGACCGTCGAGGCAGCGGTGAAGGCGGCCAAGGGCGAGGCGGTCGAAAAGCACATCGACACTGGCTTCTACTACTACGACAAGTCCAATATCGATCAGCCGGAGATCGCAGCCGTCCTGTACGACTGACGCTGTCCGAAACCCACCGGAGGCGGTTCGCCGCCTCCGGTTTCTTCCAAGCAAGGTGACATCAGATGAAACTGCTCCGCTACGGCCCGAAGGGCAACGAAAAGCCCGGCATCCTCGACAAGGACGGCCGCGTCCGCGACCTCTCCGGCCACGTCGACGACATCGCCGGCAACGTGCTCCTGCCCGAAGGCCTCGCCCGCCTGCGCGGCATCGATCCCGACACGCTGCCGCTCGTTGCCGGCACACCGCAGCAGGACCTGCGCCTCGGCGCCTGCGTCGGCCGCATCGGCAAGTTCGTCTGCATCGGCCTCAACTATGCCGACCACGCCGCAGAGACGGGTGCGGCCATCCCGTCCGAACCCATCGTCTTCAACAAGTGGACCTCCGCCATCGTCGGCCCCGACGACGACGTCGAGATTCCCAGAGGCTCGGTCAAGACCGACTGGGAAGTCGAGCTCGGCGTGGTCATTGGCAAACCCGGCCGCTACATCGACGAGGCCGACGCCATGTCCCACGTCGCCGGCTATTGCGTCATCAACGACGTCTCCGAGCGCGAATTCCAGATCGAGCGCGGCGGCACCTGGGACAAGGGCAAGGGCTGCGATACGTTTGGCCCGACCGGCCCGTGGATGGTCACCGCCGACGAGATCGCCGATCCGCAGAACCTCGCGCTCTGGCTCGACGTCGACGGCAAGCGTTTCCAGGACGGCTCGACGAAGACCATGATCTTCTCCGTCCAGCAGGTCGTCGCCTATCTCAGCCGCTTCATGAGCCTGCAGGCCGGCGACGTCATCTCCACCGGCACGCCGCCCGGCGTCGGCCTCGGCCAGAAACCACCCGTCTATCTCAAGGCCGGCCAGACGATGACCCTCGGCATCGAAGGCCTCGGCACCCAGAGGCAGCGCGTCGTCGCCGCCTGAACCCCTTAGGGATTCCCGACCATGACCAGCATCATCGACATGCGGGTGCTCGACCTGCGCTTCCCGACCTCTCGGCATCTCGACGGTTCCGACGCGATGAACCCGGACCCCGACTATTCGGCGGCCTATGTCATCCTCAAGACCGACACGCCAGGCATCGAAGGTCACGGCCTGACCTTCACCATCGGCCGCGGCAACGAGATCTGCTGTGCGGCGATCGAGGCGATGCGGCACCTGGTCGTGGGGCTGGACATGGACAAGGTTGCAGCCGACATGGGCGCCTTCTGGCGCCATGTCACGTCAGACAGCCAGCTGCGCTGGATCGGGCCCGACAAGGGCGCGATCCATCTGGCGACAGGTGCCGTGGTCAACGCCGTCTGGGACATCTGGGCCAAGTTGGCGGGCAAGCCGGTGTGGAAGTTGGTCGCCGACATGTCGCCCGAGGAACTCGTGCGCTGCATCGACTTCCGCTACATCACCGACTGCGTCACGCCGGACGAAGCGCTCGCCATGCTGCGCGAGAAGGCGCCGGGCAAGGCCGAGCGGATCGCCATCCTCGAGCGCGAGGGCTACCCCTGCTACACCACCTCGGCCGGCTGGCTCGGCTACGACGACGAAAAACTGCGCCGGCTGTGCCGCGAGGCGGTCGAGGCCGGCTTCAACCACGTCAAGATGAAGGTCGGCCGCGACAAGGCCGATGACATCAGGCGCCTGCGCATCGCCCGCGAGGTGCTCGGGCCCGAGCGCCAGCTGATGATCGACGCCAACCAGGTCTGGGAGGTCGACCAGGCCATCGACTGGGTGCGCGACCTCGCCTTCGCCAAACCCTGGTTCATCGAAGAGCCGACCAGCCCCGACGACGTCGAAGGCCACCGCAAGATCCGCGAGGGCGTTGCCCCGGTCCAGGTCGCCACCGGCGAGATGTGCCAGAACCGCATCATGTTCAAGCAGTTCATCATGCGCGGCGCCATCGACGTGGTGCAGATCGACGCCTGCCGCCTCGGCGGCGTCAACGAGATTTTGGCCGTGCTGCTGATGGCGGCGAAATACAACCTTCTGGTCTGCCCGCATGCCGGCGGCGTCGGCCTGTGTGAATATGTGCAGCACCTGGCGATGATCGACTATGTCTGCATTGCCGGCACCCGCGAGGGCCGCGTCGTCGAGTATGTCGACCATTTGCACGAGCACTTCAAGGAGCCCTGCGTTGTCAGCAACGCCGCCTACATGCCCCCCAGCGCGCCCGGTTTTTCCATCGAGATGAAGCCGGCGACGCTGGAAGATTTTCGGTTCAGGGGCTGACGGAGGCTGCGATGGAACTAGGCCTCAGGGACAAAGTAGTCATCGTCACCGGCGGCGGCGCGGGCATCGGCGGCGCGGTCACGCTCGGCCTTGCCGCCGAGGGCGCGATCCCCGTCGTCTTCGGCCGCAGTCCGCTGGCCGACGATTTCGCGGCGGAGCTCAAGGCTGCGTCCCCGCGTGCAAAGTTCATCCAGGTCGAGCTGATGCACGACCCGGAAATCGAGGCGGCGGTCGCCGAGGTGGCAAAAATCTTCGGCCGCATCGACGGGCTGGTCAACAATGCCGGCATCAATGACGGCGTCGGCCTCGACGCCGGCCCGGATGCCTTCCGCGGATCGCTCGAGCGCAACCTGATTCACTATTACACGACAGCGCATCACTGCCTGCCGTGGCTGAAAGCCTCGCGCGGGTCGATCGTCAACGTCTCGTCCAAGACGGCGCTGACTGGCCAGGGCAACACCAGCGGCTACACCGCCGCCAAGGGCGCGCAACTGTCCTTGACGCGCGAATGGGCGGCGGCGTTGCGCGACGACGGCATCCGCGTCAACGCGGTCATTCCCGCCGAGGTGATGACGCCGCTCTACGAGAAATGGCTGAAGACCTTCGACGACCCCGCGGCACGGCTCCAAGAGATCGCCCGTCGCATCCCGCTCGGACAGCGCATGACGACATCGGAGGAGATCGCCGATACGGTGATCTTCCTGCTCTCCGACAAGGCGAGCCACACCACCGGCCAATGGCTGTTCGTCGATGGCGGCTATACCCATCTCGACCGCGCCCTAGACTGACTTAGCCGGCTATAAAACCGGCCCCAGCATCGCGATCGCATTGTTCCAGAGTTGGTGCGGTTTGCTCCATCTGGCCACCATTCGGTCGTCGATGGGCATGGAAGCGTCGATGTAGCTCTGCTGGCGGGCGCGCATTTCGGCGGTCAGCGCCGGGTCATGGAAAAGAATGTTGTTTTCGAAATTGAGTTCGAAACTGCGCCGGTCCAGATTGGCCGAGCCGATCAGCGTCACCTCGCCATCGACCGTCATCGTCTTGGCGTGAAGCAGGCCGCCGGCATATTCGTGTATCGCGACGCCCGCATCGAGCAACTCTCGATAGTAACTGCGACTGGCGGCGGCAACGATCCATGAATCGTTGCGCTGCGGGAAAATGATCGACGTCGCGATGCCGCGGTGGGCGCAGGCGCACAACGCCGCCTGGATCGGCTCGTCAGGCACGTAGTAGGGCGTCGAAATGACCAGCTCGCGCCGGGCGGCGTTCATCAGGGATATGAACATCTCGGGCATCGCCGAATAGCGCGCGGCGGCCCCGGTGCCGATGACCTGGGCGGTGAAGCCGGGTTCCGCCTGCGGCATCGGCTCGCGCATCAGCGGACTGAGGTCCTCCTTGACATGGGCCATCCAGTCGCTGGCAAACAGATGCTGGTTCTGTAGTACGATCGGGCCTTCGAAGCGCATCATGACGTCGACCCAGGGTGCATATCTGGCCTTGATGGTGAAGGCCGGGTCGGCGCAATTCTGGCTGCCGCAGTAGGTGATCTTGTTGTCGATGACGACGATTTTGCGATGGTTGCGCATGTCGACGCGCCCCTTGAACGGCCGCAACAGGGCAATTCCCACCGGCAGGGCACGCGCCGTCAGGACCTTGGCCGAAGCCATCTCCGACCAGTGCGGCGAACGGATCAGCCGGCGTGAACCGATGTCGTCGACCATCACCCGGCACGTCACGCCGCGCCTGGCCGCACGCTTGACCGCCTCGACCATCTTGAGCCCGTTATTGTCGGGCAGCCAGATGTAGAACAGCAGGTGCACGTGATCGGTGGCGGCGTCGATGTCGGCTATGATGGCGTCGATCGTCGTGTCGGAATCGCGCATGAGTTGCGCCCGGTTTGCGCCGACAGGGGGATAGTTGCTGATCGATTCACCTACCCGGTACAGCAGCGCGTAGCGCTCGGGCACGCGCGGCTGGCCCTCCCCGTCCATATCCGCCGCGTTGATCTCGGTGAGCGATGGCAAGCGTCGGAGCGCATCGCGCAGCCTGGCGATGCGGCGACGGCCGACATTGGTGTCGCCGAACAATATGTAGGCAACTACGCCCACGACAGGCGCCACCACGATCACCACCACCCAGGCGAGGCGCGATGCCGGCTCGCGGTGCGGGCGCAGCAGCGCACGGACGCAATAGACAATCTGCAGTGCAATGGGCACGACAACCAAGGCCCAGCCGAAATAGGCGGATGCGCTCATGCTACGGTCACCCCTGCAGGCCACGACCAGACGATAACAGAAAATCCCTGATGGGAGCGACCGGCCATTTGGGCATCCTCGGATCGCCAGCGGCCATCTTGCGCAAAACGGCTGTATGCGGCATGGTTTGCAACCATGCATTGAACTCTTGCGACGGGATGACGCAAAGGAGCCGCAAATGCCAACCCCCACAGCCTTGCTCGCCGTATCGCCCGCCACACGGCTGGCTTTGCCGTCACATGTCTCGTTGCAATCGCTCGGCGAGGAAGACGGAGGCGTGCTGCTCAGAATCGATACCGGAGAGATGTACACCGTCAACGACACCACGCTGAGCTTCCTGCAGGAACTCGACGGCGAACGCAGTGTCGCCGACATTGCCGGGCGGATGGTTCACGTTTTCGACGTGGAACCGGAAATTGTGCTGGCTGACCTGATCGAGGTCGCCAACGGCCTAGCCGCCGAGTCCCTGGTTGTCGTCGCCCCATGATGCCGTTTCCCTCCGCACGGTTGCCATTCCGATGGAACCTGTGGATCGCCGCCAGGCTCATGCCGGCATTCACGAAGAAGCGGCCGTTGACGGAAATTCTTCAGCGCGCCACGCCCGATCCCGGGATGCGCGCCTATGGCGACATGCCGCCCGGCGAGGTGGTTGCCGCGGTGAAGGCCGTCGTCGCACGACCCTGGCGGATGCGCGGGCGGCGCTGTCTGCGCGAGGGACTTTTGGCGTTTCACTATCTCGCCCTGAGCGGCCACAGGCCCGTCCTGCATTTCGCCATTGTGCCGAAAACTGCGCTCACGACCCGGCCGCGCGCCCATTGCTGGGTCAGCCTTGAAGGGCAGACGGTCATGAACCCGCCGCAAGAACCCATGCTCGATCTTTTCTCCTATGACGGGCGCACCGCCGCACCCGCGCAACAAACGGTACAACTGGCGAGCCTCGTTCATGACTGAAGCAGCCATCCTGCTGGATTTCGCCGGCTCGCGGTTCAAGGTGACCGCGGATGACGGATCCTGGATCGATAGGCTGCGCCAGGCCTTTTTGGGCTTTGTCCGTGACGATGCGGGCACGTCACCCGATTTCGAGTTGACGATCCGGGAAACCGACACCCCGGCCTGGACCGGCGGATGGCCGCTCACCTGGGAGGGCCAACTACCCGACGGACATATGGGACGGGTGTTCGAGTCCGACGGATCGGCCGTGCTCGAGGTCGACGGCGGCGGCGTCCTCGTCATCGACCATATCGGACGCAAGGCCCTCGCCGAGTTCCGGCCGGGGAGCCATTCGCATTTCTTCGGCTCCGCCGTCATGCTCGTCACCGATGCAGCGCTCATGGCCACAGGCCGGCATTTGGTTCACGCCGCCTGCTTGATCGACAAGCGGTCGGGGCGGGCGGCGCTTGTCTGCGTTCCATCGGGAGGCGGCAAGACGACGACGGCGTTGGCGCTAGCCCATGATGGATTCTCGCTGCTGACCGACGACGCCAGCGGTCTGATCCCCGATGCCGCCGGCCCTCGTGTCTGGGGATTTCCGCGCCCCCTCAAGGTACATCGCAGGACCGCCGAACTGCTGCCCTGGCTCGGGAAATTGCCGGATCGCTGGGACAAGAATGGGGAGCAAGGATTGTCACTCGACAGTCTTGCTGATCGCATCGACGTGGCGGCTTGGCGAGAGCCGGTAGAGCTGGCGGCCATCTTCCAGCTTGGGCCGCGCTCGACAGGCGACCATAGCATCTCGCCGCTGCCGAAGTCGGAGATGCTGTTCGCCATCGCCCATGACAACGTCGCCTGGCGCGCTGCCGGCATGGTCCCGCGGGCAATCGGGCGGTTCAGTGCTTTCGCCCAGACGGTCGCCCAGGTCCCGACCTTCGTCATTTCAGCCGGCACTGAGCTTGCGACATTGCCGGCGCTCGTTGCCGCGGCGATGAACCGCTCTACGCATCCCCAGAGGGATTTGCCATGACAAGCAAGCTCGAAGCGTGGCTGGCGAGGCTGTCCGATCCGAGCGGACCCAATCCGCTGTGGTCGCCGGCACCTTTTGCGGATGCCGAACTGGCGCTGTTGCCCAAAATCCTCGACGCCGCGGGGCGCCACAACATCCGCCCCAGCCTGGTCCGCAACCTTGGCCTGCAGTTGCGTGCGACCCCGGAAGCCTTCGTGTCCGGAGAGCCCGCACGCACCCGCACCGCAACCGATGCGCTGATGGCCCGCGCCAACGATCTGCGGCTTCAGGATGTGGCGCGCGCCGTCTTGCTCTCCAATGCCGCGCGCGAAATCCTGTCCGATGTCGCAGAATCCGCGCTGCCCGCCGTCCTGATAAAGGGCGTCGACCTCGCCGAAAACGCCTATGGCGGCCTTCACGCCCGCACGTTCTCCGACATCGACTTGCTGGTCAGACCGCAGGCGGAGGAGGCACTGGGCCAGATTCTGGCGAGCCGCGGCTTCACCGCCCATATGCCCGACAAGAAGCGTCTTGAACACACCGAACGGCAATGGACGCGTCCCGACGCCCATGGTGGGGTCATTCTGGTCGAGGTTCACACCGACCTTGTCCATGCACCGGAACTTCGCGCACGGCAGACCCTGACCTACGACCTTTACGCGGCCCCCGAAGCAGGGGGAACAACGCCCGCCGCCAAGCTAGTCCTGTGCGCTCTTCATGGCGCGACCTCGCATCTCTTCGGCCGGCTGCAATATGTCGTCGATGGCCTGATGGTGGCGCGCAGCGGCGTCGATCCCGACGAACTCCGCGGGCGCACCTTGAGGTCCGGCGCCCTGCTGCCGGTCGCCACGATGCTACGCCTCGCCCACAGGCTCTATGGCTGCGAGGCAAGCCGGGCGCTTCTCGGCGCGCTCGGACCGATCCCCTGGGCGGACGTGGAACGAAGGCTGATCACGCCCGCCATGGTTCTGTCGGCCAAGAGCAGCCACAGATGGCGGCTTCTGCCGCAACGCTACATGTATCGGCGGCTGTTGCGCATGACTGGAAAGCCTGCGTAAGGCGCTGTAGCGCGCACTGTTCATCGCGGGAGCCGTTCCCCAAGCCGCTGCAATGCGCGGCAGGCAATCAACCGACTGCGGCTGTCGATGCCCGCTTGATGGGCGTATCTCTATATGCGCAGCAAAGACCGCGCGCGCTCATGACAATATGCGGCAGACGCGTCTCGCTAGCGCCGAGGCTGCGCCTCAACCTTGACGCGCCATCGATATTCTCTGTAAGGTTGCATGGCGCTGACACGCGCACCCTATGGTTTAAGTTGTGTATCCTGTCAGGAGAGTCCGCATGAAACGCGCCTACATTAAACCAGTCCTGGTCAAATCGCTGCTCAAGCTGCAGGCTGTGACCGCCGGTACGATCAGCGGTCCAGGAGAGCCGACGCTGCCAGAATAACAGCAGGCCCAGCCGCCCATCTGCTCGCCGCGTCTCACAGGACTGCGGCGGGTTTGGCCTGCGTCTGAGAAGCGCGGCCCTCGCAGCGGCGAGAGCAACGCCCGCCGTCAAGGTCGTCTTGTGCGCTCTTCAAGGCGCAACCTCGCGCCTCTTCGGCCGGCTGCAATATGTCGTCGATGGTCTGATGGTGGCGCGCAGCGGGTCGATCCCAACGAGCTACGCCAGCGCACCTTGAGGTCCGGCGCCCTGTTACCGGTCGCCACGATGCTGCGCCCTTGCCCACAGGCACTATGGCTGCGAGCCAAGCCGGACGCTTTTCGGCGGACTCGGGCCGGCCCCCTGGGCGGAAGTGGAACAAAGATTGATCACGCCGCCATGGTTCTGTCGGCCAAGAGCAGCCACAGATGGCGGCGGCTGCCGCAACGCTAGATGTATCGACGGCTGTCGCGGATAACTGGAAAGCCGGCGTGAGGCGCTACCGCACGCTGTTGAAGGCGGGGGCCGTTCCTGAGGCCACTGCAATGCGCGGCAGACGGTCAACCGGCCGCGGCTGTCGACAACCACTTCATGGCGCGCTTGTCCTTGGCCCTGCAAAAGCCGCAAGCGCTCTCACGGCAAAAGCCTACAATCGCCGCACGCGAAGGCCACGACAAGGTCACAACCTTGACGTTTCGTGTTTCCTCACTATAGGGTTGCCGCGCACTCACGGATACATCTTATGATTTAATCCGTATCTACTATCAGGAGAGCCCGCATGAAACGCGTCTATGTCAAACCGGTCTTGGTCAAGTCGCAAGTCACGCTGCAGGCCGTGACCGCCAGCGGTGGAAGCACCGGTCCCTTCCTTCCTTAATGGCAAGCCTGACCGGCCGTCGGCCCGCCGCATCTCATGGGACAGCGGCGGGTTTGGCTTGCGCCCGAGAGGTGCGGCCTTCAACGTGTATCAAGCTCCGTTTCTGACACCTTAGCAGTCTCTGGCCTTCCCCAATTTGGTGAGACCTGTTGGCGCGAGTGCCGGCGCCACATCGCCGATCGAAAGCACTGTAGCTATGAATTCGTAGCTCGATTTCGCAATCGAGCATCCGGCCGGTTTCCGCTTCGATCGCCCAGCGAACCCGCATATGCGCAAGGCTGTCACACGCCGGAATTGTACCGACGCTGGCGTCGTGCAGCATGACCTCTGCTGGAAGTTCAAGCACCCAGCCACCAGAAAACTCGCCCTCGGCGTGATTGCGTCCGGTTTCGACACGGACGAGATGGTTGCCTCGCAGCTGATCGCGTAGCCTTAGGACTGCGGCGCGCTACCTTTCCTTGCCCTCGGCAAAAGCTGCGCGAGTTCTGGCGACAACTGCCCTGCCAACCGGCTTGCATGGCACGGTTTCCCATCCGCCTCAGGACGCGTGCGCCTCGACGCGCTGGCCACGATTGGGTGGCGTTGCGACCCAATCGGAAGCGGTCGCCCCTGCGGGGTTCTGGTCTTGCAATCTCAAGTTGGTCCGCCAACCGGATTGGCGCGCCTACGCGCCGGGCCTTGTGTTGACAGGAAACGCTCTGACACAGCTTGAAAAAGCAAGTGATGACGCTGCAGCGCTGCCCCCTTGACTACAAGCATCTCCTAATATTAGAGTTGCAAAATATTCATGGATATATCCTGTGGTTTAAGCTGTATCTTCAATGAGGAGAGAGCCGCATGAAACGCGTGTATATCAAGCCAGCCTTGGTCAAATCGCAGATCACGCTTCAGGCTGTGACTGCCAAGGGGAATACGACAGGCTTCAATAATCATAAATAGGCTTAGGTCTCGACTGGCGGAAGGCGATTTGTCATGAATTGCCTTCCGCTATGACTTTTTGTCAAATACGCGTCAGCAACGGTGGGAAGTATTTTGGCATTGAAGAAATATACGAAGCCGGAATATGCAAAATCTGCAGTTACCCTGCAGGCTGTGACGGCAATAGTTCCTACCACCGGCCCGAAGACATAACAGCAGGCCTTGACCCTTTCGCCCGCCGCATCTCATCGGACTGCGGTGGGTTTGGCGTGCGCCTGGATGGCGCGAGCATCAGCGCGCAAGGACTGGATTTGGTCTAGTGCAGACCCGAACCGAAGGTCCGCGTAGCGAAAATCAGAATGCGTCCTTTGCGCGTCCAATCGGACGCGCGGCGCTGTAGAACTCTCGCTTCCTGACAACATCTGAGTATCAGAACTCCCTACTTGTCCGGCGCCTTTCCCGCGAGAGCCCGCGCCACATCGCTGACCGAACTCAGCGTCGCAATCAGTTCGCTGTCGAGGAGATGTCCGGTCTCCGCTTCGATCGCCAACAGAATCCGCACATGTGTAACGCTGTCCCACGCCGGGATCGTGTCGACACTGCCGTCGAGCGGAACAGCCTCTAGCGGAAGTTCGAGCACCCCTGCCACCAAGGCACGGGCTGCGTCGAGATGTGTATCGCTCATGTACGATCCTCGCGCTGGTGTGATTTCTGTTTTCCGAGCCGATCGAACCATTCGGAACGCAGGAGTCCGAATCCGAGTTGATCGACGAGCGAACCATCCAATTGTACGAAGCTCTCGCGCAAAGCCGCTTCGCGCCTGAAGCCCAGCCGTTGATAGTTGTACAGCGATGCGAAGTTGCGGGCATTGACCCATCCGGTCGCTCGATGCACGCCAAGGCGCTCGAAGCAGTCCCCCAGAACCGCCTCGCGCACCTCGACGACGGCGCCCTTGCCCCGCCAGCCATGGTCCGCGATCAGCACACCGAAGGTTATGTTGCCTGTCGCCGGCTGATAGGTGACCATATGCAGCCCGATGGCTTCGGTGGCACCTTTCGGCCAGATGCCGTGGCCCATGCGATCCTTGCGCGCGAGTTTGCGCACATGGCGCCACCAGCGCCACATCGTCCAGCCGTCGGTCTTCCATGCCAGATCCACGAAGGCCTGGCGGTCGGTCGTCCAATGCAGGGTCCGTCGCGCAAAGGCGACAGGTTCGATGGGCCGCAGCACGAAGCGCTCGGTGGTGAGTTCGATTGCCTTGATGGATGTCGGATGGCTTGTCATGTCGGCTGTCCACTTCCCGCGGAAATGCAGGCGTCCCTGACGACGTCACGATTGAGCTTGCCGCGGTCGGTGCGCGGCAAGGCATCGAGGATGAAGAGGCGCGATGGCAGCGCCTCGCGGCGGATGCGCGTCTCGCACCAGGCACGGATTGCCCTTGTGTCGATGGCCGCATGAGGCTCCGTCACGACCGCGGCCGCGACAGTCTCGCCGCTGAGGGGATCGTGCAGTGCAAAGGCGCAGGCCTCGACGACACCAGGGTGACGCTCCAGCAGCGCATCGATCTCCTCCGCCGGTATCTTGATGCCGCCGCGATTGATCTCATGCTTGCTGCGGCCGACGAGACGCAGCACCCCGTCGCCATCGATCTCGCCCATATCCCCGGTGAGAAACCAGTCGCCCGACAGGCTCAGGTCGGTGAGGTCGGGGCGGTTGAGATAGCCTGCCATCAGGCTGGGCGAATTGACAGCCACCTCGCCACGGCCGAGCGCCGCGAAGCTGCCGTCATCAAGACGAACCCGAAATGCGCCGCCCCACGGCCGCCCGACGATACCGTCCGCAAGACCGCCTTCCTCGGCGCTGCGGCCGCCGATCCAGTTGGCCGTCTCGGTGATCCCATACATGTTGACCACGCGATTTGTTCCGCTCCAGGCCGCGATATCCGTCCACAGCGATGCCACCAACGGCGCCGAACCGACGTGCACGCGCCGCAATGTGCCGCGTTTCGGTGGCTGCGAAAGCTTGAGCGCGACACGCCACAGCGACGGCACCGAGCTCATGAAGGTTACGCCATACTCGTCGACGACATGGCCCAGCGCATGCAGCCCCGTTGGCCCCGGCTCCGGCCAGAGGACCAGCCGGGCGCCTGCTGCCAGCGCCGTCAGCGTATTGCCGATGAGCCCATGGCCAAAATGCATCGGCAAAACGGTGAGTGCGACGGCAAGGTCTTCGCGGCCGATATGCGCGATGTTGAGTGCAAGCCTCGCCTGCACCGCCCGATGCGTGAGCATCACGCCCTTGGGTCGGCTCGTGGTGCCTGATGTCATCATGACGAGCGCCAGGTCGTCGAGCCGCGCCACCGATCGGACGGGCACCGCAGCGTTCGTCACGAACTGCGCCGGCGCCAAGGTCGCCACACCGTCCGGTGCGGCATGACCGATCCACGCACGCGGCGCGGTCGTGTCGCGCACGATTGCGCGCTCCTCGGGCGTGATGCCATGCGAAACGACCACAGCTGCTGCGCCGCATGACCACACCGCCAGAAGATCGACAAGCAAGGCTGCACCATCGCCATGGGCGAGAACGACGAGGTCGCCAGGCCTTGCGTCCGCTTCGCCAAGCTCCCTGGCCCGGTCCCAGACTGCATTTTGCACGACCGTGCGATCGTAGCGGCGGCCGGAACGATGGTCGATCAGACATGCACCGGTGGCCAGATAAGAATCGATGGTCAACTATTGTCTCCCGACGAATTCCTGCAATGGACAGTGCTCGCATCACATTCGAACAAAGGAATGGGTGGCCTATGCCTCCATAGCGATTGCAATGTGGAGCCGGATAGCTGGTTTCCCCGGTTTCAAATGACGATGTCGCGCCTGGCGTGATGACTGAGTTCGATGATCCACATGCACGTGCATGAACATGACTTTGGAGACCGCCAGCGCGTCATTGTTGGCACAATTGAAGCGATGATGGAAGTATCCGCCGTTGCAATAGCCAATTCCCGCAACCCTGAAGGGAGGCGCCAATTAGTCCCGAAAAGGCAGCCGGCCGGACGCGGGCTTTCTTGCTCGGCCGCGAAGTCGCCGCTGGTCAATGCCGGCAGGTTGGTTTCACGCACCGGCCTCTCCATGCGGAATGGGAGTGGTGATGCCGGTGCGCAACGGCTTTCGTTCCATTTCGTTACATCTCGTTCCATCTCGTTCCTGTCGCAGACCTTCGCCGCCCGATAAATAGGCAGCCCTACGGGTGGAAGGATCGACCGAACGGCAAGCTCGCCGAATCTGCCCCGAAATCGGCCATGATGATCAGGGGCATAGGCTATGACGAGAACTGCACCACAATCCGCGCACGAGAAGCGGCGGCTACACGACGCTGCGCTCTCATCGTTGCGTTCGCGGTTGCGGATCGGCACGGCCCTGGCGGGCGTGGTGATGCCGCTGACCATGCCCGGCGTGGCGCTGGCCGCCGATGAATGCGGCGGTGTGCCGCTGGGTGGCATCGTCACCTGCACCGCCGCCGGCAACCCGTACGCGTCAGGAATTGCTTATGCAGCCGGTGGCCAAAATCTGACATTTGTTCTGACCGCGGATGGGCTGGTCCACACGACAGCGCCCGGCATCGGAATTTCCGTTTCTGGCGCGGGCAGCCTGCTCACCCTCGACCTGCAGGGGCGTGTCGTTACCGACGCTGCCGGTACGACGGCCGTGTGGGTCGGCGCGGATGCGACGAACACGATCGTCAACGTCAACAGCATCACGTCGGCAGGCACGGGACTCAACGTTGTCGGCGATTCCTCCATCTCCGTCACTGCCGGCACAATCGAAAGCGTGGACGAGGGCATCGTCGCGTTGACCTATGACGGTCCGATTTCCGTCGACGCCCATTCGATCACCACGACGGGCGACCACGCCTGGGGCATCGACGCCTTCAGCGCCGGCTTCGGGACCGTCACGATCAGCGGCGTCGGCCACATCGAGACCAGGGGCAACGCCAGCCACGGCATCGGGGCCAGTACCGGTGGCGACGTCGATATAGACGTCAATTCCGTGGCAACGCTCGGTGCGGACAGCCACGCAATCTACGCCCATTCCACCGATGCCGGCTTCGTTGACATTGATGTCGCCTCGGTTGCGACCCAGGGCGCACGCAGCAACGGGGTACTCACCTCGACCGGCGGTGGCGACATCGATGTCACCGTTGGTGACGCCTCTACGGTTGGCGACGACGCCACGGCTATCAGGGCGAGCTCCAGTTGGGGCAACGTCGGGGTCACCACCACCGGCCGGGTGTCCACGACCGGCGGCACCAGTCATGGCGTCCGTGCGTCGTCCACCAATGGCACCGTGTCAGCGACCAACAGCGGTACGATGACCACGGCCGGCGACGATTCCGCCGGCATTTTCGTCGAGGGTACCGCGGGCGCGCTTTCGGCGACGAATTCCGGATCGGTGGGCACGAGCGGCGACCGGTCGATCGCGATCTTCGCCACCAGCAGCCAGGGCGGCGTGACCGTCGGAAACTCCGGCATCATCGCCACCACGGGCAACGACAGCCACGGCATCATGGCTACAAGCCCGGATGGCGCCGTGACGGTGACCAACGGCGGCACGGTGACCACCACCGGCGACGATGCGGTGGCTATCGCTGCCGAGAGCGCTACCAAGGATGTCCGTGTCACCAATACGGGGACGTTGAGAACAACAGGGGCGAGCGCCGAAGCCATCTGGGCCAAGACCGACCAGGGCGACATCGTCATCGGCAACAGCGGCACCATCTCGACAACAGGTGCTGGGTCCACCGCCATTTCGGCGAATGCGGACGCCGGCGATATCACCGTGACCAGCACGGGCAACGTGACGACGGCCGACGGCGTGGCCGTACTTGCGCAAAGCAATCTGGGCAACGTGGTGATCGATGTGGTGTCCGCCACCGCGGGCGGCGTGGGTGGCAACGCCATCAATGGCTTCTCGACAGTGGGTAATGTCAATGCCAGGGTCGGATCGGCCTCCACGACAGGCGAAGGCTATGTAATCGACCTGCGTAGCGTCAACGGCGACCTGACGCTGGTCGCCGACACGGTGACGTCGCAGGCAGGATTTGCCACCGGGGTCTTCGCTGCGTCCGACACCGGCGGCATCGACCTGAAGGTGAACTCCATTGTCACCCAAGGGGAAGAAAGCCGCGGCATTTCGGCAGAGACGACCTCCGGTCCGATCGCCATCGACGTCGGCTCGGTTGCCACTGGCGGAGACTTGGCAGACGCCATCCTTGCCACGTCCGCCACAGGGGCCGTCACGGTCAATGCGCACGGCACGATCTCCACGACAGGCAGAAACAGCGACGGGGTCAGCGTCACGACCGACGGCGATGTCGACATCACGGTCAACGACATCAACACCATAGGCCGCGGGAGCGACGGCATCACGGCGAACTCGGGCAGCGGCAACCTGACTGTCGTCGCGAACGGCACCATCACGACGGAAGGTAAATCCGCCAAGGGTATCCGCGCTTCCAGCGACAGCGGCGACGTTGACGTCACGGCCGGGAACATCGACACCGCTCGGGACGATGCCCACGGCATCGAAGCGTACAGCACCTCCGGCAAGGTCAAAATCGTCAACACCGGCACGATCGCCGTTCGCGGCGAAAACGCGCATGGCATCGTGGCCAGCGGCGGCGCCGCCACCACTGTGATCGCCGATTCCGTTTCCGTATCCGGCTACAGGGCCGATGGCATCGTTATCTCCGATACCGCGGAGATCGACCTCAGGGTTCGCAATCTCGAGGTCACGGGCGACGGCAGCGACGGTATCATAGCGGAAATCACGTCCGGGCCGGTTCAGATCGATGTCGGCAATGTCTATGTCCGCGACGGCCGTGCCATCAGCGCCGAAACCAGAAACGGCGACACGGCGGTCCGGATTGCAGGCAAGGTGCGTGGCCAAGCCGAGGAGATCGTGTACGCTGGAAGTACAGGCGATACGCGCATTGACATCCTTGCCGGCGGCGAGGTGAGCAGCATCAGCGGAACGAGCACGGCAATATTCGCCACAGGCACTAACGTGCTGATCGACAATGCGGGTCTTATCAGTGCGACTTCGGTGCCGACGCTCATCACGGGCGGCGGCGGCGCTACCAGGCTGAACAATTCCGGCACGTTCATCGGCAGATGGTTCTTCGACCTGGGCGACGACCTCATCACCAACAGCGGCACGTTCAAGCTCTCCGGCACCAGCGGGTTCTCGGACGGCAACGACCTCTTCGTGAACACCGGCACTGTCAGCCTGCTTGCCAGCGCGTCGCTGCAGGATCTCGAGCGCTTCGAAAATTCCAGTCTGGTCACCATGGCCAACAATCGCGCGGGCGACGTGCTGACGCTTTCGGGCGACTATGCCGGCACCAATGGACGGCTTGTGCTCGACATCGGCGCCAACTCCGGCGGGGTGACGCACGACCAACTGGTCATCGGAGGAACCGCCACCGGCACCACCACGATCGCCCTGAATTCGCTGCGCGGCGGTGCAATGCTGCCGGGGCGCACGCTGACGCTGGTCGATGCCGCGGGCGGATCGGCGGCCAGTGCCTTTGTCCTGGCGCCTGAAACGGTCAATGGCGGCTTCGCGCACTACGCCATCAATTACGACGGCCTGGCCGACGACTTCTACATCTCCGCGTCTGAAGGCCTCGGCCTGTTCCAGATGCTCAAGGTCAACGAGGGCGCGCAGGCGCTGTGGCGGCAGTCCGCCGACGCCTGGTCGGCACGGACGGCAAGCTTGCGTGATCCGGCCAAGGATGCCGAGGAGCAGGGACGCCTGTGGGCCCAGTTCTACAGCTCGGCCGACGAGCGCGACCAGACCTATAGCGCAAGCGCCGGCGATTTCGACATCTCCTATCGCCAGAAGCATGTCGGCGGGCAGGTCGGTGCCGATCTCGGCACGCTCGGCGGTGTGACCTATGGTGTGACCGGCGGCTATCTCGCCTCGGCGCTGAAGTTCGCGGGAACCAACGACCGGACCGACTATGACGCCCTCAACCTGGGTGCCTATGCCCAGGGTCATTGGGGCAACTACTTCGTCAACGGCCTGGCCAAGTACGACCTGTTCGAGGCCAAGATCGACAGCGTGACGGGTGGCTTCACCGAAAAACTCGACGGCGGGGCCTACGGTCTCCAGCTCGAGGCCGGCGCGCGCTTCGGCAACGAAGGCTTCTTCTTGGAGCCTGTCGCCAGCCTGGCCTACAGCCACACCGACCTGGACACGCTCGCGGCAGCGGGTGCGACGGTTGATTTCGACGCGGCGAACAGTCTTCGCGGCAAGATCGGCGCCCGCATTGGCGGGGCTACGCCTGTTGGCGCCGGCATCGCCACCTTCTACCTCGGCGCCCATCTGGTGAACGAGTTCGAAGGCAAGGATGGTGTGCGCTTCGATACCGGCACGTCAACCAGCGTGTTGGCCAACGATCCGGTCGATGCCTACGGCCAGTTCCAGCTGGGCGCCACGCTGGTGTCGGAAGCCGGCCTGAACGGTTTCGTCGAAGGCACTGCATCGGTCGGCAACGACTATCAGAACTATGGTGGCCGCATGGGCGTCCGCCTGGCGTTCTAAGCTTCGGCGACTGTGCAAGTCTGACAATGATCCCCCGGCGCAGCCGGGGGATCCATTCTCTGGATTTCTTCTCTGGATTCTTCGGCAATCCCCATATTCGCAAAGCCGGCGCCCGCGACATCACCGCCGCGGACGCCCATGTCACCTCGCGCAGGCAGCGGAAGAAGGTCGAGATGCTGTTCGCCCACCTCAAGCTTGATCGTCTGCGACCACGAGGACCAAACGGGGCCCGCGACGAGTTTCACCTCGCAACCGCAGCCCAAAACTTCCGCAAACTCGCTAAGCTGATCCCAATGCCGATGCCGAAAGCGGCTTGAGAGGCCACGGCCTCTGCTCGTCTGGGATCAGCAATTGATCTAACGCACTCGGCCAGCCGATTTCTTCAACATATCGGTCAATTGCAGACAAGCCTGCACAATCCCTGCGTACCCTGTCGCCTTCAGGATTTCACGCCGCACCGCTTGTGCTCGAGCGTTTCAACCGCCGAAAGCGTCCGGTCACCAGAAAATGGCATGTCGCGGAGACGTATGTGTCGGTTTGGGGGCGATCGATGTGTCAATATCGTGCCATCGACAGCGTCGGCGACACGGTCGAGTTCTTCTTCAGCGCATCGCAATCTGGTGGCGGCCAAGCGCTTCATCCGAAAAGCGCTAATGCTCCATGACCGGCCGGATCGCATTGTCATCGACGGCAGCCAGACGAACCGGGAGGCAATGGTTGCCTGTGATGGCGAAAACAAGCTCAAAGACTGATCACGGCAACAACTGAAAGCGATCCGCATTCGCCAGTGCCAGCACCTGAACAACCTCATTGAGCAGGATCACCGACGCATCAAGCGTCGGCTTCGATCCATGCTCGGCTTCAAGTCTATGGTCACTGCCGCGACGATCCTGTCCGGCATCGAGATGGTTCACATGATGCGCAAGCGACGCCTACAATCCAGGCCGTCACTGGCTGAACAGTTCGATATCCTCGCGGCATAACGCTTTCGGGGATTGGTGCATTCCATCCCAGCCTCGAGTTTGCGACAAAGCCCTCAAACATCGGGTCAGGATTCAGACGCTGGCGTTGCCATTCTGTATGGGCAGCCGGCTTTCAACAAGCTCAACCCACCAGCTGCATCCGAAAGGAATGATCTCGTCATTGAAATCGTATTTCGGATTGTGCGGCGTGATCCTGTCTCCAGCTCCGAGCAGTACATAGGCGCCCGGCCTCTGCTCCAGCATGAAAGCGAAGTCTTCGCCGCCAAGCAGACGCTCGGCTTCCGAGGTCATGCCAGACACGCGCCTGCCTGTTTCCTCCGCGAAGTCGGTCTGCTCGTCGCTGGTCACAAGTACTGGATAGACTTCTTCGAGCGTTACGCGCGCCGAGCCGCCGAGCAATTGCGCCGTACCGGTTATGATCGTTTCGATCCGCGACTTGATCTGGGAACGCACCGCAGCACTATGGCAGCGAATCGTGCCACGGATCGTCACGCTTTGCGGGATCACGTTGAACGCCTTGCTCGACGACTCGATGGACGTCGTCGAAACCACGGCGTTTTCCATGGGTCCGACGTTTCTGCTGACGATCGTTTGAATTGCGCTCACGGTCTGCGCCGCGATTACCACCGGATCGATCGCCCGCTGCGGGCGTGCAGCATGACCGCCGCTGCCCATGATCTCGGCTTCAAAATGATCGACCGAGGCGAAGAACAGACCTTTTCGCGTGGCGAATTCGCCCAGCGGTATTCCCGGTGCGTTATGCATCGCATACACCTCCTGGATAGCCCAGCGCTCCATCATCCCGTCTTCGCACATTTCGCGACCGCCCCCGCCTACTTCCTCAGCCGGCTGGAAGATCAGCGCCACGGTGCCATCGAAATTCCGTGTTTCGGCAAGGTACTCGGCCGCGCCCAGAAGCATCGCCGTGTGACCGTCATGCCCGCAGGCATGCATCGCACCTGGAATCTTCGACGCCCAAGGCAGGCCTGTCTCTTCCTGGATCGGCAAGGCGTCCATGTCTGCACGGAGGCCGATGACCCGGGACGATGATGTCCCGCGTCCGCGTATAACGGCCACGACACCAGTGCGGCCGATTCCAGTCACGACCTCGTCGCAGCCAAAGCTTCGCAGCTTGGACGCGACAAATTCCGCCGTACGGACCATGTCGAAAAGGATCTCGGGCATCTCGTGCAAATGCCGCCGCCATGCCGCGATCTCGGCCTGCCGCTCGGCGAAGATATTTCTGATGGGCATCTATTGGTCTCCTGGGATTATCAGATTCAGTTCGCCTGGGCAGCGTTTCCTGGAACGGCATCCAGCAGTGAGCGGGTGTATTCGGCCGTGGGCTGGGAAAAGACCTGTTCCGTCGGGCCGCGCTCCACGAGCTTGCCGCGCTGCATGACCATGATCTCATCACAGATCTGGGCTGCCACGCGCAGGTCGTGCGTGATGAACAGCGTGGTCAGCGAGTATCGCGCCTGCACATCCTTGAAGAGCTTCAGCACTTGCGACTGGACGGAAACGTCGAGCGCCGAGACTGCTTCATCGGCGATAAGAATCGCCGGCTCCATGGCCAGGGCGCGCGCGATACAGATGCGCTGACGCTGCCCGCCTGAGAACTGGTGGGGCAACCGGTTCAACGCCTCGGCGTTCAATCCGACGATCTCCATCAGGTTACGCGCGCGATCCATGGCTTCCTCGCGGGAAACCCCGTAGTTCATCGGGCCCTCGATGATCGATGCACCCACCGTCATGCGAGGATTGAGGGAGCGATACGGGTCCTGGAAGACGACCTGGATCTGACGCCGATACTCGCGCATGGCCCGAGTCGACAGACTGGCGATGTCCTTGCCGCCAAACCGGATCTCGCCGGCCGTTGGATCAACAAGCCGCGCGATACACCGCGCGAAAGTCGACTTCCCCGACCCGGACTCCCCCACGATCCCAATCGTCTGACCACGTCGCACCTCCAGGCTGACGTCATCGACCGCGAAAAAACCTTTCGCAGAGGAAAGAAACCCGCCCCGGCCGTAGACCTTGCTCACCCCGCGCACCGACAGGGCAACCGGAATCGAATCCGGCACGGGCGCGCATTTCGGCACCATATCGGGTACTGCGGCGACAAGCATCTGCGTGTAAGGGTGCTTGGGCGCGCGCAGCACCTCATCGACCGTACCTGTTTCCACAACCTCGCCACGCCGCATGACCAACACGCGATCGGCGACATCCGCCACGACGCCAAAGTCATGGGTAATCATGAGGATGCCGGTGTTGCGCTCCTTTTGCAGTTCACGCAGCAGGCGCAGAATCTGGGCTTGGGTCGTCACGTCGAGGGCCGTCGTCGGTTCATCAGCGATCAACAGCGGTGGGTTCAATACCAGTGCCATGGCGATCATGACCCGCTGGCGCTGGCCGCCGGACATCTGATGCGGGTATCGGTGATAAATCCCCACGGGATCGGGCAGTCCCACGGCGTCGAGCAGTCCAATCACCTTCTTTTTCCGCTCGGCGCCGGAAAGCGTCGTGTGGATCTCCAGCATCTCGTCGATCTGGGCCCCAACCGTCAGAACCGGGTTCAGCGCGGTCGCCGGCTCCTGAAAGATCATCGCCATGTCTACGCCGCGCATCTTGCGGATTTTCGATGGAGAGAGGTGCAGGATGTCCTTGCCCATGACGCGGATGTTCCCGCCCACGACGGTCAACTGGCCAGCCGGCAGAAGCCCCATAATCGCGCCGGCAGTGACGGATTTGCCCGAGCCGCTTTCGCCAATGATACAGACGGTTTCACCTGGCGCGATTGTCAGGTTGAGCTTGTTCACCGCCAACGCCCGATCAGCCTTGTCCGGCAGGCGCACGGACAGGTCGCGGATCTCGATAATATTATCTGCAGCGTCCATGACTATTCTTTTCCGCCGATTTTGGGATCGAGCGCATCGCGCAGCCCGTCGCCCAGCAGATTCACGGCAAGAACCGTGAACGCTAGAAAGAAACCCGAGTAGAAGATGCCGTAGGGGTGGATCCGGAACAGGGTCCGACTCTCGGAGATGATGTTGCCCCAAGTCGGTACCTCGGCGGGGATACCCACCCCGAGGAACCCGAGTGCGGCTTCGGCCAGGATCGCTGAGGCGACGATGAAGGTGCCCTGAACGACCAGCGGCGCCATTGTATTGGGCAGAATGTGGCGGATGAGGATCTTCCACGTCGGGGTGCCGGTAGAGACAGCGGCCTCGATGAAGGACTCGACACGGATGGACAGCACGAGCGAGCGCACCAGTCGGGCAACCCGGGGAACCTCGGGAACGGTGATGGCGACGATTACCGTTCCAAGACTGGCCCCACGCAAGGATACCAGCGTGATGGCAAGCAGGATGCCTGGGATCGACATCAACCCATCCATCACCCGCATAATGATCCCGTCCAGGCGCCGGAAATAGCCGGCGACCATGCCCACCCCCATACCGAGCACCAAACTCAGGGCCGCGACCACGAAGCCGACGATCAACGACGTCCGCGCACCGTAGAGCACCCGGCTGTAGAGGTCGCGGCCGAGGTTGTCGCTGCCGATGTGATAGGTCCAGACAAAGCTCTTGCCGTCATTGTCAACGAGTTCGCCTACTGCCCCGGGGACAAGGTTACGGCTGCCCGGCGCAATGAAACTGGGGTCCGTCGTCCCAAGATGTCCGGCGAAGACGGCGATGAATGCAGCCGCGCCCAGCACCACTACGCCAAACAACATGCTCGGGTTGGCGCGAAGCACCGCCCAGACTGTTGCAAGCCAAGACCTTTCGGGCGCGGGGGCGGCGACGAAGGGTTCCTCGGCGTCGAACCCGCTTGGATTGCTCGGAGTCATTCGCGTATCCTTGGGTCGAAGAGGAAGCAGGCCAGATCGGTGAGCAGATTGACCAGCACGTAGATGAAGGAGAACAGCAGAATGATCGCCTGCGTCGTCGGGTAGTCCCGTCCCAGCACCGCATCCACCGTAAGCCGGCCGATGCCGGGGATGTTGAACACTGTTTCGGTGATCACCACGCCGCCAACAAGCAGTGCGACACCGATCCCAACCACGGTGATGATAGGGCCGGCGGCATTGCGTAGTGCGTGCCGGACGACCACCCGCCACTCGACCTGTCCTTTTGCCCGCGCCGTGCGCACATAATCCTGACCGAGCGTCTCGACGACGCTGGCGCGGGTCATGCGCGAAATGAGCGCGATGTAGATCATGCTGACGGTCAGGGTCGGCAGGATCAAATGCTTGAGCCATAACCAGAAGTCGTCGGAAAGCGGCTTGTAGCCCTGAACCGGCAGCAGTTTCAGCTTGATCGAGATGACATAGATGAGAAGATAGCCGACTAGGAAAGCCGGCACCGAGAAGCCGACAACGGAAAATCCCATGATCAGCCGATCGAGCCACGAGCCTCGCTTGTAGGCCGCAAGCACCCCCAAGGGAATCGCCACAACCAGCGTGAAAGCCAGCGTCGTAATGGTCAGCGAGATCGTCGGCCATGCGGCGTCGATCAGAAGGTCCGTCACTGGCACCTTGAAATAATACGACTGGCCGAAATCGCCACTGGCCATGTGGGAAATCCAGGTCTTGAACTGGATGATCAGAGGCTGATCGAGGCCGAGCGATTGTCGGATGCCCTCAATCTGGTCCTGTGTCGCATTCTCGCCGGCCAGGATGCTTGCGGGATCGCCTGCCGTCATGCGGAGAATGAAGAAAACGAACAGTGCTACGATCCCGAAAACCGGGATCGTTGCTAGTATTCGCCGTAATGCATAGCGGATCATTGTCTCTCTCAGTCGACCTTGGAGACGTTCCACCAGACGATTACCGGTCCCTGAAGCAGGCCCTTAATCGCGTCGCTGCGCCACGCAGCCGGAACGAAATATTCACCGAGGATTCCATAGGTGCCGTATTCGAAGACGCGGTCCTGGATCGCCTTGGCTATCGACTTGCGCTGTTCGTCATTCTCGGCGTCAAAGTAGGACTCGCGCAGCTTCTCCATCGCCTCGTCGCACGGCCAGCCGAAATAGGCCGTATCACAGGATGAATCGATGGCACGCAGAAGCGCCGGCTCGGTCACGTCCGAGGCAGGCATCCCCGACATGAATACATCCCAGCCGCCATCGGCCGCCGGCCCCTTGTTGCCACGGCGGCTGATGAAGGTCTGCCAGTCCATCTGCTCGACGCGGACCTTGAACCCCACGCGCTCCATGGCCTGCTTGGCCACAAGCGGCATGTCCTTCAGCATCGGAATCGTCGTAGGCCGCAGAATGACCACCTCGGAGCCGTCATAGGACGACTCGGCAAGAAGCTTCCGGGCCTCTTCGAAATTCGTCTCGGTAGCCCGCGTCTCCGACGGGAACGCATAGGGGCCATTGCACATGAAAATTGCACCGCATTCCTTGCCGAAGCGCGGATCGGGCATCGCCACCTTCAGATAATCCGGCTGGCTGATGGTCTTCAGCAGGGCAAGCCGGACCTTCTGGTCGTTGAAGGGCGGCTGCTTGTGATTCATCCGCAGGAAGAGCTGGCCACCCTGGATATTGATCGGAGCCACCGCGATCGTGTCGGGCTCAGCCTCCAGCAGCGGCAGCAAGTCGAGGCTGGGGTTTTCGAAGAAATCGATCTCGCCCGCCAGCAATGCATTCACCGCCGTCTGGCTGTCCGGCACGGTCACCAGTTCGAGACGATCGATGTTGACCTTCTTTCCGCCTGCCATCCCACTCGGCGGTTCGTTGCGAGGCAGGTAGTGAGGGTTGCGGACCAGAACCGTCAGGCTGCCTGGCTTGCGCTCATCTTCCTTCAGTACGAAGGGACCGGACGCGGTGTAATCCGTAATCTGCTCACTTGCCGGCGTTGCGGCAACACGCGCCGGCATGATGAACGGAACATTTGCCCCTGTCTTTGCCAGTGCGGCAAGCGTCAGACCGAAAGGCTCCTTCAGCGTGATGGTGAAGGTCTTGTCGTCGACGGCTACCATTTCCTTGGTGACGCCAGCGAGCCTTATCCCGAGCGTGTCCTTCTCCGACCAACGGCGTAGTGAGGCGATCACATCCGCAGTGGTCACCGGCTGGCCGTCAGAGAAGGCCAATCCGTCGCGCAAGGTAAAGGTGTAGACCAGCTTATCCGCGCTCACAGAATGTGTGTCGACCATCTGCGGTTTGATGTCGAACTTCTCGTCAAACGCGAACAGAGTATCATAGACCATGTACCCATAGTTTCGCGCCATGGTGTCGGTCGTGAAGATCGGGTCGAGTATTTTCAGGTCGGTCGCAATCACCGCCCGGAGAGTAGACTCGGCACTTGCTACTCCCATCAGGGAGACCGAGACGATACCGGTCACAATGGCCGATTTAACACATTCCAGAAGTTTCACACTATTCCTCCCTGCACTGGCAGTATTTGACGTGGATACTCGTTCGTTCAGCCAGCAGCCCAGTCTGGGCCGCTGCTGTCTCTTCCCCCCCTCGGTACGACCTCAGGAAGCGTGATATTTGGCGACGCGCTGGCGGATGGGGCCAAACACACTGCTACCATCGGGCAATGCGACCTCGACCTCGACACTGTCGCCAAATTTCAGGAACTCGGTTTTCGGCGCACCGGTGGCGATGATTTCGGTCATCCGCCGCTCCTGAATACAGGCGAAGCCCGCTTCGGGGTTGCGGTTGGAAATCGTTCCAGACCCGATAATCGTGCCCGCCGAAAGTCGGCGTGTGCCTGCTGCGTGGGCGATCAGAGTCGGGAAGTCGAAATTCAGGTCGGCCGCGGCATGTGGTTCACCCAAGATCTCGCCGTTCACCTGGGTCCTGACCTTCAGGTTTAGGCAAGCCCCGTTCCAATGCTGCTCCAACTCATCAGGCGTCACAGTGACAGCGGCGAAGGCCGTTGACGGCTTGGACTGCAGGAAGCCGAACCCCTTCGACAGCTCGCGCGGCATCAGGTTGCGGAGACTGACATCGTTGACCAGAGCGATCAGCTTGATGTGCTGGGTTGCCTGTGCGGCGCTGATCCCCATCGGGACATCGTCAACGATGATGGCGATCTCCGCCTCAAGGTCGATGCCCCACGCCTCGTCCGCGACTTCGATATCGTCGAATGGTCCGATGAACGTGTCTGATGCCCCCTGATACATCAGGGGATCGCTGTAGAGGAAATCTGGCATCTCCGCGTTGCGCGCCTTGCGCACCAGCTCGGCGTGGCTGAGATAAGCGGAACCATCGCACCATTGGTAAGCCCGTGGCAGCGGCGCCATGGCGGACTCGATCTTGAAGTCGAACGCGCCTGGCAACTGATCGTCATTGAGCAGGCGGTAGCGCTCGTTGAGGGCTGGATAAAGAGCGGACCAATTGTCCAGCAGCGCCTGCATCGTTGGCGCCAAGTCGGCGACAGCGGCCGCCCGGACCAGCGTCCGGTCGACCAGAACCAACTGCCCGTCGCGCGTGTTGTTTTTGAGAGTTGCAAGTTTCATGGTTACGACAGTCCCCGACACGCAGCTCGAACCCGGCCGGCGCCTCAAAATGGAGCCCAAGGGCTCAAGAAGATCAGTGTTGTTGTGGCTTAGTTCAGCCGGTGACGGCGGCTATGGCACTCCGGTATGTGTCGAGCGATCCTTCACCGCCTTCGCTGGCGAGATTTGCGACCGCCTCCCACTTGGCGACTTCCCGCGTCATGCTCTCGAGCTTTTCGCGGGTTGCGGCGACCGCGTCGGTGCCCAGTTGCAGGCGCAACGGCGGCTTACCCGCCATTTCGCCCACCGCAAGAATGGCGGCCGCGATCTGGGTCGGATCGGCGGCGGAGGCCGGGTAATCCTCGGCCACGGAAGCACGCACCTTGCCGGCAGTACCCGCGTAATCCTCAATGATCGTCTTGGCGATGTGCATGCCGCCGCCCCGGAAGGAGGATTTGAACAGGCCGGGCTCGACCATCGTCACGTCGATCCCGAGCGGACCCACTTCACCCGCCAGCGCCTCATGCACGCCTTCGAGGGCAAACTTGCTGGCATTGTAGATGCCGACTCCGGGCCGACCGCGGAAGCCACCCATCGAGGTCAGGGTGAGAATGCGCCCGCTGCGCTGTTGGCGCATCTGCGGGACTGCGGCGCGCAGCATGTTGAGCGTGCCGAAAAGATTGACGTTCATCACCCTGGCGATCTCGCCATCGTCGAGCTCTTCGATCGCGCCGATCTGGCCAACGCCGGCATTGTTCACCAGCACGTCGAGACGGCCGAATGCCTTGACGGTGAACTCGATCACGGCGGCGACGCTGTTGCGGTCGGTGATATCGAGCTCGGTTGCCTTGATTCGGTCTGGCGCGACCTGCGCAATGTGCTCGACCTCGGCCGCCTTGAGCCCGGTGATCACTGCCCGGTGACCCGTCTCACGGGCGAGCTTGGTTGCCAGTGCAAGGCCAAGGCCACTGGAGCAGCCGGTGACGAGCCAGACGGACGCGGTTTGATCTGTCATTTCTTAAGCGCCTTCGTGAAAGCAATCATTGATGTGCGCTGGCCTTGACCGCGCCGGCGACAGCCTGCAGCAGCTCGATCGGCGTGCCGGGGTGCAGCGAGCAATCGGGGCCAAGCAGGTGATGCCGGCCGCCGGTCGCGCCGATCGACTGACGCGTGCGTTCGACCAGCGCCTCGACCGTCATTTCGGCGAGCGGCCGGCCGGGCAGACCGCCCAGCACCGCGCGCCCGGTGCGTTCGCGCACCTCGTTCAGGCTCGGATTGCCCGGCGTGGTCGCCCAGCTGAACACGGACACGGGATAGTCGATGAAATCGTCGAACCGCGTGTTGTTGCCACAGACATGCAGGATGTTGAACGGCGCTTCCTTCACGGCATCGAGGATCGGCAGATCGAATTGATGTTGGAAGCGACGAACTTCCTCGCCCGACATGAGCGGCTGGGTTGCATAGCTCTCGGCATAGAATATGCCATCGATGCCGGCAGCAATGCAGCGGCGCGCATGCTGCCCCAAGGTCTCGGCGATGGCGGCTAGTCCACGCTCCAGCGCCGCCGGATCGTCGCGCATCAGCTGCAAAACGGCATCGCGCCCGCCGGGCAGCATGAGGCGCGTGGCCATGAGGGGCGAGAAGATGGTGGCAATGATTGGCACGTCGGGCCCGACCGCGGCGCGGACCGCGAGATAGGCTTCCAACTGCTCGGCCAGCGCGCCCTGCGTCGCTTCGGCAGGTTCGAGCGAGCCGAGGCCGGCAGCATCCTGCACCGCGAATTCACGCACCGTATAGATCTCGGTCTTCTCGGTCGAAGACTGAATGCGCGTGCCCCACATTTCGGCGAAGCACGTCGCCCGCGACTGCGGCTTGATGAAATCGAGGTCAAGGCTGCGGTAGAGGCCAAGAGTGGTGTCGGCCAGCGCCTGAGCCGAATGCTCGGAGGCGAAATCGTGCAGCCAGAAGCCCAGCGGCACTCGATCGACGGGCTCCCCGCGGATCGCGGCCATAACGCGATTGCGCTTGTTCATGCTTACCCCATGTCCATGCTCATTCCCCTAGGCGGCCTCAGCCCACAGAGGGAACGCATGCGCGAAAACGAAAGAAGATGGGCACAGGGCGCTGAAATCATGCTTCATGAGCCCTCCTTGCCCAGCGAAAAATCAGAAATTTGAGACGGTTGCTCGGTGTCTGTCGCTCTTGGCTGCGTCGTCGTGTAGTTTGTATGCAAATTCGCGTGCAAACTTGAATGCGGGTGTATATGCTTTTGTTATGATGTCAATAGCTCCTTGCAAGGTCCCGGCTTGTTCTCGGTTGCGCTTCGTCGCCGGAACGCTTCATGTACTTGGCCTACGGTGCCGAGCACGCCGTAGCGCTTCTACACGCTGCCGCACGCAACCCATGCTTGGAGACGCCTCGCAAACGCGTGCTGCTTGCCCGCACATTCCTGTTTTCATTTTCCCCAGGACATACGACCAATGAACGAGTCACCGGAGATGCAGTCAGCGACAATGTATGAACGATTGCGGTTCGCGATCGTGTCGGGAGAACTGAGGCCAAACGAGCCGCTCATCGAAGACGATCTCGCGGCAAAGTTCGGCACGAGTCGAACGCCCGTGCGCGAAGGTCTCCAGCGCCTTTCAGCGGACGGCTTGCTGATACGCCGCAAGCGTGGCTGGGCCGTACGCGAGTTCACCGCCGTCGAGATCCGCGAGAATTACGAGGTACGGGCGGCCCTGGAAGGGCTCGCCGCCCGTTTTGCCGCAGAGCGCGGCAGCGACGAGGAGCGGCGTGGCATCATGGCCCACCACGAACATCGCTCCGCGCTGGTTTCACCCGACTCGGCCCAGCGCCTCAATACAAACCGCGAATTCCATGAGGCCATCTTCACCGCTGCGCACAATGATCGTCTTCGCCACCTGATCCATTTGGCAGGAAACTTCTACCTCACGCGACGCGTGGCGGTGTTGACCAATGACGCCCAATACAACCGCGCGCAGCGGGAGCATGGGGAGATCGCGCAGGCGATTCTGGATCAGGACGCCGATGCGGCCGACCGCGCGATGCGGCTGCACATCATGAACGCCTTCCACACCTGGCAGGAGTTCCAGGGTCTGTGAGCCGGGCCTGAGGCAGCTCTGCTGCCCGAAATCTGGTCAAAAGTTGGAAAAGGACACGAGCATGGCGATTTCAGCATTGGGTTATCTCGGTGTGCGCTCCGACAAACTCGACGACTGGTCGGATTTTGCCGGTCGACTGCTGGGAATGCAGAAGTTCGACAGAGGGGGCAAGGCGCTCGCCTTTCGCATGGACGATCGCGTTCAGCGCTTGCTGGTGTCCGACGAACCGGGCGAAACGCTTGCCTTCATGGGCTGGGAAGTTGATTGCCGTGAAGATCTTCAGGCCTATGCGGCGCGACTTGAGACGGCCGGAGTGCCGGTCGCCTTGGGCAGCCGCTCCCTGGCCGACAGACGATTTGTAACGGACCTGATCCACTTCAACGATCCCGCCGGCAATCGCATTGAGCTGTTCTGGAATCCCATGATGGCGAGCACGCCCTTCATGCCGGGACGTCCGATCGACGGCTTCAATACCGGCCCGCTGGGAATGGGCCACGCGGTGCTGCATGTGCGCGACATCGACGCCATGTTGCCCTTCTATCGTGACCTGCTGGATTTTCGCGTCTCGGATTACGGGCTGTCGCCCTATCCGCTCTACTTTTTTCACGTCAATGGCCGCCACCACAGCTTTGCCATGGTGGGCTCGGGCCAGGCCGGCTTTCATCACTTCATGGTGGAATTCAAGAATCTGGACGACGTCGGACAGGGTTTCGATATCGCCCAGCAACAGGAAGGCCGCATCGCCTACACCATCGGTCGGCATACCAACGACTATATGACCTCCTACTATGCCAACACTCCGTCAGGCTTTTTTGTCGAAAGCGGATGGGGCGGACGAGTCATCGACCCGGCTACCTGGGAGCCACACGAGACTGTCGACGGGCCGAGCTTCTGGGGCCATGAACGGCTCTATCTGACCGAGGAAGGTGGCCGGGCCCGGTTACGGGAGATGCGACTGGAGGCGGCACGCAATGGACGAAGGGCCCCTCCGGTCGCAGATTGTCCATGGCTGTTTGGAGAGCTGGCTCAAAAGGGTCGCTGAGCCAAGCGGGCTTGGGGTTTGTCACACTCGAAAGCGACAGACCGAGCTCGCGCAGGCTCCAGCCGTAAATACTCCCGATGAGTCCACAGACGTCATCGCTGCCGAAAGCGAGCACTGCCAGCAGGTAGCCGGCTGGGCGGACATCAGCCTCGAATGATCGAGTTCTGAAGCGTCCCTCGCGGACACATCGAGCGCACCAATCCTGCATCGCCTCTCCTTGCCCAATAAATCTGCCTATTCTTTCAGGAAACGTGAATGAAAAAACGAGATCGCATAGCATCAGCGATCGCCGGCGCGCCGGTCGATCGGGTTCCTGTCTCCGCTTGGGGGCATTTCTTCCTGGATGAGGTCGATCCGACTCGGTTCGCCGATCGCATGGTGTCATTCCAGCAGGAGTTCGACTGGGATTTCCTGAAGGTACATGCGCGCGCGAGCTACCATGTCGAACCGTTTGGCTTCCGTTACGAGCCATCGCGATCCATGGACAAGGGGCATACGCTCGCCCACACACCCATACGGACCCCAGAGGACTGGTTGAGCCTGCGCCCGGTGCCGTCCAATGCGCTGACATTCGAGGAGCAACTGGCAGCGCTGGCAATGATGCGGCGCCAGCTCCCTGACGACGTGCCGATCATCATGACGGTGTTCACCCCTCTCGACATCGCCGAAAAGATGCTCGACCGAAATCCCGCACAGCTGATGGATCACATTAAGACCGCACCCGAGGCAGTCGACCATGCGCTGTCGGTCTTTGCGGAAACGCTGAGTGCTTTCGTGGCCAGACTGGTTGAGTTCGGCGTCGATGGTATCTTTTTTTCCACAAAGTGGGCCAATGGAGGCAAGCTTGCTTCGCAACAGTACCGCGACCTTTGCCTGAGCCATGACCTTCACATGATGGCGCCGGCGGCATCCTTGCCGTTCAACATCCTGCACGTATGTGAGAACGAGGTCCTCCTCGATACGTTCGCGGACTATCCCGTGTCCGTGATGCATTGGGATGACAACGCCACGCACAATCCGGACCTGTCGGCAGGCCGGACCATGACCGGCCTGGGCGTTGCCGGCGGCGTCAATCCTGCGACACTCGCAAAAGACGCGGCTTCCGAGGTAACCGCCAAGGGTGCGCGCACAATCATCGCCAACAAGGGGACAGGCATGATCCTGGCGCCGGGCTGCTCGGTGCAGATAGCAGCGACCTCGAAAGAGAACCTGCAAGCTCTGCGGGCAGCGCCCGAGCATGCCGCGCGCCAACTGGAGACGTCCGGAGCTCTCTGAGACTTCCCGGCTTTTGCCTGAGAATGGACGCCCGGTCCATGCGGGTGAACCGGGCGTCCTGATTCTTCAACCGGCCGCATCACCCTCAAACAGAACCCGAACCATGGACACTCTGATGTTTAAACTCTTCTATTCGCCCGCTTCGCCCTACGTTCGGAAGGTAATGGTCGCTGCTATCGAACGTGGCGTGGAGGACCGGATCGAACTGTTGAAGGCGGCAGCCAGCCCGATCCGGCGAGACAATACAATTGTCTCACATAATCCGACGGGCAAGGTTCCCACTGCCGTGCTGCCCGATGGGCGCGCCCTCTTCGATTCCCGCGTGATCTGCCAATATGTTGATGCGATGGCCGGAAGCGGTGTGCTCTATCCAAGCGGAGAGCGCTACTTCGATGTGCTGACGCTCGAAGCACTGGCAGACGGACTGCTTGATGCAGCGATTTTGCTGCGATACGAAACCATGCTGCGCCCGGACGCCCTCCGCTGGACCGACTGGATGCAAGGTCAGTCAGACAAGATTGATTCGAGCCTTGCGGCTCTTGAGGGCGGTGCTCTCGATACGCTGGAAGCTTCGTTTCACGCTGGCTCGATCGCCGTGAGCTGTGCCTTGGGCTATCTCGATTTTCGCTTCGCCAACCGGAACTGGAGGGCTTCGGCACCGAAACTTCGGAGCTGGTTCGAAGCCGTGTCCACTCGTCCGTCATTAAGCCGAACAGTGCCATCGGCGGCTTAGTGCATGCCCCCGAACCGAAGGTCCGCGTAGCGAAAATCGGAATCGATTTTCGGAAAGGATCATGCACAAATTCAAAGTGTTGCAGCGTCCTTGCGCGTCCAAAAGGACGTGCGGCGCTGTAGCAGCAAGTGTCGCAAAGGCGGGCACACTGTCCCTGTTTTGCGGACTGCGCTCGCATCGGTGGGGTGGCCCATAGGGATGCAATGCGCTCCGGATCGCCGCACCTTTGCCGTGTTGGCGTTCAACGCGAGGCGACAAACCAGGCTGCGAGTTCGGCGCTGTTGCGCGCGCCGGTAGCGCGGATGAGCCGCTGACGATGGGCTTCGACAGTCCTTCTCGAGAGACCGATCTCTGCTGCGATGGCTGCATTGGTCTTGCCTTGGGCGACCAGCGTCAGCACCTGGCGCTGGCGATCGGTAAGCGTCATTGAGGCCTCTGTCACCGCCCGGTTCATCGGCTCGAAACAATACAGCGCCTCGGCGAACGGATCGGCTGCGTTGCGCGACCGGCCATTGACCTTGCACCAGAACCGCAGGCTCGCAGCGGTGATCATGATGCGCTCGTCGTAGTAGACATGACCGCCCTGCAGGTTGCTGCGCCACATGTGTCCCGTCCGCACGAAATCAGCAAGCTTGGGATAGAGCCGGGAAAAGCTCTGATCAATCAGTTCGTGGCGCGCGAAACCGAACAATGCGGCAAACTGCTCGTTGCAGTCGCGGATGATGCGGTGCGTGGCAAAGACCATCGGCACCGGGATTTCGGCGAGGGAAAACTGCATTGCGGCAGGCGCCGAGACGCGCAAAGGGACTGGCTGATCGGATGTACGCATAGCGTATAAATACGACTAACTCCGTCTTCCCAACAAGTCATAGCTTCCGGCCGAAACGTGATGCGGACCAATCCGCAAGTATTGCTGCAAAGGAGGAACAGGCCGTGCGAAAGATTCATGCGACCGCTGCCGAAGCCATGGCAGAATTGATGGCCGACGGCATGACGGTCATGTCGGGCGGGTTCGGCCTTTGCGGCATTCCCGAAGCCCTGATCGAGGCGGTGCGCCTCTCGGGCGCCAAGGACTTGACGGTGATTTCCAACAATGCCGGCGTCGACGGTATCGGGCTGGGCAAGCTGCTGGAAACTCGACAGATCCGCAAGATGATCTCGTCCTATGTGGGCGAGAACAAGCTGTTCGCCCAGCAATATCTATCAGGCGACCTGGAACTTGAATTCACCCCGCAGGGCACCCTGGCCGAACGGATCCGCGCCGGCGGCGCCGGCATTCCGGCCTTCTTTACCAGGACCGGCGTCGGCACGGTTATTGCAGATGGCAAGGAATTGCGTGAGTTCGACGGCGAGCAGTTCATGATGGAACGGGCTCTGGTGGCGGATATCGCTCTTGTTCATGCCTTCAGGGGCGATACAGAAGGTAACCTGATCTATCGAAAGACGGCGCGCAATTTCAACCCGATGATGGCGACTGCAGCCAAGGTGACAGTCGCGGAAGTCGAGCATCTGGTAGACGCCGGAGAACTCGACCCGGACCAGATCCATACGCCGGGCATCTTCGTGTCGCGCATTGTGCATGTACCCAACCCTGTCAAGCATATCGAGCAGCGCACCGTCAGGCGGCTTGCCAAGCTGGAGACGATCTAATGGCCTGGTCTCGCGAAGATTTGGCGGCGCGCGCCGCTCAGGAACTGCAGGACGGTTTCTACGTCAATCTCGGCATCGGCATCCCGACGCTGGTGGCCAACTACATTCCCCAGGGGATCAATGTCAGGCTGCAGAGCGAAAACGGCATGCTCGGCATGGGGCCGTTCCCTTTCGAGGGCGACGAAGATGCCGATCTGATCAATGCCGGCAAGCAGACCATCACCGAGTTGGACACGACCAGCTTCTTTTCCAGCGCTGACAGTTTCGCCATGATCCGCGGCGGTCATATCGACCTGTCGATCCTCGGCGCGATGCAGGTGGCCGAGAATGGCGACCTGGCCAACTGGATGATCCCCGGCAAGATGGTCAAAGGCATGGGGGGAGCCATGGATCTGGTGGCCGGCGTCAAGCGCGTGGTCGTGGTCATGGAGCACGAGGCAAGGGGCGAACCGAAGCTGCTCAAGTCCTGCACGCTGCCGCTGACCGGCCAGCGCGTTGCCGACATGGTAATCACCGACCTTGGCGTCTTTACCATCGCCAAGCGCGGCAAGCCGTCAATGAAGCTCATCGAGCTGGCGACCGGCGTGACTGTGGAGGAGATCACCGCCAAAACCGCCGCGTCATTTGAAATCGCTTTGAAATAAGCGGCAGGGTGATGTCAGGTTGACGATAGCTGAAGCCCTGGGCTGACAACGGGTGGGGCACGATCCAGCCTATGTCAGCTACATGCGTCATCGTTTTCCGCTCGCGAATACGAATCGGTCCGGTGCAAGGTAAAAGAGGTTCGGTCCAGACGTGCCGTTGTTTTCGGCAGTCCGGGAAATCTTCGTTCCGCACAGCTCGAAACACTCAGCAATCGCCGTCCATCTGCAGCGACCTAGGGAGACCGCACATTGGAACGCCATAATTGGTGCAGCAGCAGCTGCGCATCGGTGGCAACGACAACGATGATCGATCCGGCTTCGCCCTTCCGCTTCCACCAAACGTCGGCCATTAGATCCGTAATCTCCTGACCAACCGGTGCGATCCGAAATTGCCCTGAACAAGTACCCCGGCAGTGTACCCGCCACTCGGTCAATAGCTTACGCGATGCAGTGCCGGTGCCGCTTTTGAAATTGAAAAGGTTCATGCCGGTTCCGCCACCGACATTTCCCTCAGCTATTGGCCCGATGGTTGCGCCATCAAGCGCAGCGTAGACGTGCTACTTCTTCACATGCATGCCATTGATGTCGTCGAGGACAACATCCCAGGTCTCGGCAACGACTGGCAACAGCCAGTAAAGGTCGCGGAAGTGAGGCCCAACGAGATCATTCTCGGCCTCCCACGAAATGACGGAATCACGAACTACACCAACGCTGTGGGTGCTGGTGATCATGACAGGTCCCTCAAGAAAACCGCTTTCTTTCAAACCGTGCGGTTCCGGTCATTTCACATGGGCGATCACAGCGGGCGGGAAACGATGACGCTTATATCTGACGACGCGCTGGATCATTCATCGCAGGTTGACCTGACATCACCCGCGGAAGGGTTGAGGTTTCCGGCCGCGACAGTTGGCATCTCGGCCTACCTCGTGCGGCGGCGACTCCCCCACAAGCGGCGATGTCAGCTTCTGGGTGCTAGCGACGATGATCTCAACGACCGACAAGGGCGCACAGTCGACATTCGCAACGCGGAGATCGACGTCGCCCGTGGGTCAAATGTAGGCAACCACGTTCATGCACAGCGCATTCTGGCGACACCCCGATTTCACTCTGCTCGGCCAATTCGAGCCTTGTAACCCACTGGTAACCCTGGCCGCGGCGGCCGTGCTTCCGGTCGCGCTTTCCGAGCGCCAAAAACGACGAAGGCCGCGGTAAACTGCGGCCTTTTTCGTGGAGTAATTGGAGCGGGTGAAGCGATTCGAACGCTCGACCCCAACCTTGGCAAGCGAGAAATTGCGGCGACGCCGCAATGCCGCAGAGTGTAGCGAGGTGCACCAGTGTGCGTTCGAGAACGCGGCCTAGGCGCATCGCAGCGAAGACTTCAAACGGCACCCCCGTGAACTGTGGGAAACTGCCGAGAACTCCAGCAAAATGCAGAAAGCGTAACCGCGCGGTGACCACGTTCCCCTGCTCGGATAAACACCTAGCAGCACATTGAGGTGCGGGTAGGCAAGGTCCTTGCGCAACCAGCATGAGTATATCCGCCAGGACGATTCTTGAGCACGTGTTCAGACCATGCCATGATATGCCAACTGCCGGCATTGCTTCGCTGGTATATTTCGGGACCATAGGGGGGGACTTTTGATAGTTGGAAAACCACTGTTCCGTGATGGGGAGCTGAGTGCATATCTCCGGGCACAGGAGGGTGCGGCGGATAATCATGTGCGCCAGATGATTGCCAAGGCAGACCTAGTCAAAACCGACGCGGAAATAGTCCAGTTGCTCTTGCCAGGCGCGTGCGTCGAGCCGCTAGAGATCGACTTTGACCGAGCGGAAAAGAACGTCCGTGAGGTCAGGGTCACCGTGAATGATGCGTTTCACGGACAAGTACAGATCGATGGCGTGCGCGCTACCCGAAGCTTTCCGTTTAGGGGCGATCGCATGTTGTTTACGCTCCGGCCCAATCAGTGGTCCTCAGCAATACCTTATGCCGAGGTTGGGCAGGCCAGCATCACCATCGGCATTGAGGGCCGCAACAATGCGGAAACCATCAAGCAAGAGCTTGATCGCCAACAGAAAATTCTCGGCGAATACACCGAATGGTCGACAACGCTGATCAACCAGCACAATGCGCGACTTGAGGGATTGCTTGCTGCCGCGGTTGCTCGCCGCAGGGAGCACTTAGCAAGCCTCGAAGATCTTAAGAGTCGCATCTAGGACCGTTATATCTGGCTCGCACGCCCAACGACTCATAAGCAGAGGAAGCAAGCATAGGAAGCGATTATGCGTGGAGAGCCACCGCCTGATGACGGCAGACGCAGGTACTGGAAATTCGGTTGGTTCGATCTCAGCGCTTTGCCGCAAATCGGAAAGATGGACTATCAGCCCAAGGGCGGCGCATCTCGGATGTTCGCCGAAGGCAGGTTCCGTGGCGAACACTTAGAGGTATTCCCCGCGGTAAAAGCTAGCCACATCCTCAGGCCTATGGGATATTGCGTCTATTGCCTCCGAGACAAGGACGGGGCCGGGAATGTGCTCAAGCTGACCAGCGAGCACATCATTCCTGAGTTTTTCGGTGCCGGGCTTGAATTGCCTGATGCCTCCTGTGCCGATTGCCAGAAAGTCACCTCGAAGTTCGAGAATTCCATCGCACGAGAGATGTTCGACCCGATTAGAAAGTCATTTTCCCTAGTTGGAAAGAATGGCACGCTGAAAAAGACGAACTTCCCACTGGATATCGGACGAGAGACAAGTAAGCATGAATTTATCCATCTGGTTCACTTCCCAACCATTCTCGTTATGCCCTCACTGTATCCGGCGTCATCATACAGCCGGCGCGCAATCAATGCCGACGATCCCTTCAACTTCCGAATGTACAACATCAATGCCGATGCTGCAGTACTAAAGCGATATGCACTCGACAGCTTTTCGTCTCAGTCTATCGACATGGTGCGGTTTGCCCAAATGATCGCCAAAATCGCGCACGTCTATGGTACGTATCATTTCGATTCGGGGACGTTTGTGCCGACCTTGTCTGGCTTCCTCCGCAGCGATTATCCTCCAGGAACTGCTGTGACCGGCCACTTTGAACATGTCGGGTGCCTTCTCCATACGCCAGATAACCCATCAAACAATCTTCATGAGATTGAGGTGGGCAAAATCGACTGGAATGGCGAAACCCTCCAAGCGGTTCGGGTACGGCTATTCGCTAGCTGTGAAATGCCCTCCTATTATGTGACAATTGGCCGGAGCTCAGCATAAGGACGGAGTAACTGAACCACCTAGACGTTGACGCGTCGCGAAGGGCGCGGGAAGTGTTTGACTTTGCTACCTCGCCAGATTGAGCATGAAGCGTACCTTCACTAGACAAGAATTGTATGATCTCGTTTGGTCAACTCCAATCGCTACGCTTGCTGAGCAATTCGATATTTCAGACCGCGGATTGGCCAAAACATGCCAGCGTTACCATGTGCCAGTGCCCGGTCGTGGTTATTGGGCGAAGGTGGAAGCAGGCCTACCGGCCACGAAGACGCCGCTCTGGCAGATCGAGAATCCTAATTTGGAAACGGTGCACATAGGCGGTTACAAGCCCCCAGTGAACCCATACGTAGCCTTCGCAATCCAGAGGGCGAGCACCGCGGTCGGAGACTCAAAAGCCAAGCTGAAGGTCAAGCTGGCGCCAGAAAAATCACCCGAACCTTCTGCCCGCAAGGAGCCGACCGTACTTGAGGCTGTAAGGCGTCCGCATAGCTCGATATCGTCTCTAGCGGCGGACTTAAGATCTGCAAAGCGGGACCCGCACGGTGAGCTGTCCATTCCAGGCATTCGAGTCCACCAGGACACTGCGGTTCGAGTTACGGCGTTTTTGCATCACCTCGTTCTCGCGCTAGAGACGCGCGGCATAACGCTTAGCTACAATGACAAGGGAATCCGGGTCGGGATCGGCCCGGATGATGTGCGGTTCGAAATCGGTGAGAGTCGCAGACGCGAAAAGCACGAACCCACACCAAGCGAATTGAAGAAGCATCAAGATCACGAAAAAAGGCGCGAACTGGCACGGCGCCGCGGGCAGTGGCTGCCTCCGGAAAGCTTCTGGCCTGAATACGAACATCTCTATTCAGGAAAGCTGACCCTCCACATTTTGAACTGGGCGGGTGGTGCCCGCAAGAATTGGGGCGACGGCAAGCACCAGAGTTTGGAATCGATGCTTGAGGCAATTGCCGACGGCATCTTATTTCATCTGGCATACGAAAAGGCACGCCGAGAAGAGCAAGAGGCTGAACAACGACGACGCCAGCACATGGCGCATCGACGGGAACTTCATAAAAAACGCCAGGAGCGAGAGGCTAACAGGCTAGGGTTTATTCGAAACTTAGCTGACTTGCAGAGAGAAGCCGCTGACCTAAAGGGGACGATCGCCAAGGCCGGCGAGTTTTTGTCACATGCCAGCCCAGAGTACCTCCGCATGGTCTCCTGGGCGGAAAGACGTCTGGCACACCTGGAAGCCCAAAACCAGATAGAATTGCGCACGGCGAATTTGCGAGAACAGAATCTCTTCCCGGAACAAGATGACCTCCACGATCCAGAAGGCGATCCGCCACCGCCGAGAAATTCATGGGGTGATTGAGTACCCACTGCCCGTCATGCGCTACGCTGCTCACATACGTCGCTTTTCCGCAGCGGCGCAGCCACATGGGCGCGTGTACGACAGTGCCGCCGCCTAGTATCCAACCCAGCATGCAGTGGACAACGCAAACGACAAGCGCTATATGTAGTACTGCACTGATGAGAAACGCTGACGCGTAGCTAACGCTAGCTCATGGTGTGGTGCTTCAGACGTAACAGCCAACGCGCAAGCTGGTTCGAGCCATTCCGCTAGGTTGAAAAGTTCTGCAGAGCGCTGCCGGTCGCATTTTTACCCCAGGTTTCAAACGGGGCTGAGATGCATGGGCGGTGCCTTTTGGTGACTCATCATCTCTACCCCTTAAAGGAAAGAGATGATGCAAGACCATATCGAAGGTCGCTTGTCGCCTCTCCAGAGGCTCTTCACCATCAAAGAGGCCGCTGATGCGGTCGGCGCGAAGGAGTGGCAACTCCAACGCGCTGTGAAACGCGGCGATATCCCGAGCTACACACCGTACAATTCCAGGAAGCTGGTCAAGCTATTCGAAGTCGTCGCCTTCATCGACGCTTCCCGACAGGGAGGCGACGCATGAGCACGCGCCACCCAAACAACCCAAACCTTGACGATCCGGTCGAGTACCTCGCTGCGCCTACATATTTGCTGGCAGCGGCGACCGAAATTCTGCGCTTGCAGCCAGGGCATGCGTCGCAGACCGTGGTCGTTGTCAGGCTTGTAGCTTGCAACCACTGCACAGTCGTGGGGCACGAGCCTGCAAGCAGGTGCGCAGACGACAACGGCCTTCTGCGGAATGGAGGCGCGAATGCCTGACACAACCCCAATCCCTAACACTGCCGCCGCCGTAGATTTCCTTGAGCGTCTTCTGGGCGAAAAGCGATGGGACCTCGCGGCTATCCCGCCAGATGGCGGGTCACCGGAGTTTCGAACCTTCCTGCCATACGAACATCACCTTGCCCCGGCTTGGATTGAGGTGCGGCAGGGAAAGTCAGGCCTATATTACAGCCCCAACGAGTTGGTAAGCGGCCGGCTCAACGTAAAGGCAAAGAAGGCCGACATCGCTACCGCGCGCGTTCTGCATGTGGATGTCGACATACACTCCGAAACAGTGCTGCAAGCGTTGCGATCGTTTGCGCCGGCGCCAACCGTCATCGTGTTTTCCGGCGGCGGATATCAAGCCCTATGGCGCCTGTCGGAGCCTTCGACCGAGTTCGACAGGGTCGAGCGGACAAATGCCTGGCTCGCCCGTCAGCTTGGTGGCGACAACTGCCACAACATTGACCGTCTGCTCCGGCTCCCCGGTACCATCAACCTGCCAAACGCAAAGAAGCGTGGCGCCGGCCGCGTTCCCGTCCTCGCGAGGGTCGTCGAATGACTTGGGCACTTTCCTACAACCTCGACGACTTCCCTGCTGAGAAAAACACCGCGCTGACCTCCAACAGTGCAGCGCCAGCTCCGATGCCAACAGGCGTGAAGGTCAAAACACTCCAGGATCTTCCGGGGTCGGTTCCCGAGGCAGTCAGAGAACTGATCAGACTGGGCGACGACCCAGAACACCCACGCGGCGGCGCCACCAATCCACGCCACCCTAGCCGCAGCCATTCGCTGTACGCTGGAGTAGTTGCGTTAGCGCGAATTGGGTGCAGCGATCCAGCTCTGATTGCCGGGATCCTATTGAATCCAGAATACGGAATCTCTGCCTCCGTCTTGGAGAAGCGGAACCCGCAAACCTACGCCCTCAGACAAGCACGCCGAGGCATCGAGGCTGTCGAAACCGGCTGGGTCGAAACGGAGCGCAGCGGCAAACCCAAACCGACGCTACCAAACACGTTGCTTGCGTTGCAGCGGCTTGGACTGGCTTTCTCTCATGACCTGTTCCGCCATCGCAAAATGATCAACGGCGCGGTTTTGCAGGAATTCCAAGGGGAACTCAGCGACGACGCAGTGGCGATGGTCCGCGCCTTAGTAATGGAGACTTTTCACTTTGACCCGAAGGCCGAGAACGTCCGGGACGCCATGAACCAGCTTTGCCTGGAAAATTCCTTCCACCCAATTCGGGACATGCTCGACGCCCTGTCATGGGACGACACTCCTCGAATTGACACATGGCTGGCGGACTATCTCGGCGCCGAAAATACGCTCCTGAACCGAGCTATCGGGCCGATCATCCTGATCGCTGCCGTCCGTCGCGTGCGACAGCCAGGAGTAAAATTCGACCAGATCCCCGTTCTCGAAGGTGTGCAGGGATCCGGCAAATCGACCGCCCTGCGCATTCTTGCCGGTGAAGGATTCCACTCCGACCAGGAAATCCTCACGCAGGAAGCTCGTACCCAAATGGAGCTTCTGGAGGGCGTCTGGTTTTACGAATTGGGCGAGGTGGAGGGGCTCAACCGCGCTGAGGTCAACAAGATCAAGGCGTTTGCCTCCCGACAGGAAGACCGCTCGCGCATGGCCTATGGGCGCTTCATCGAGTCTAGGCCCAGGCAGGCGATATTCGTCGGCACGACCAACGAGACCAGCTACCTGCGCGATCAAACCGGCAACCGCCGTTTCTGGCCCATCAAGACCGGCACCATCGACCTCGAACGACTTCGGCGAGATCGGGATCTGCTCCTGGCTGAGGCCGCCTACCGGGAACGGCAGGGTGAAACTATATCGCTATCACCAAGCCTTTGGGACGCCGCAGCCTTGGAGCAAGCGGACCGGCTCGAAGAGGACCCTTGGCTGGAACGGCTAGCCAAGGAAAAGGGAAAGGCGTTCGGCAACGTAGTCCGCGTAGAAACAGGCGATCTGCTCGGAAGAGTCCTCGGAATCGACCTTGAGCGCCAGAACCAAGGCCACAGCAAACGCCTCGCCACACTTATGCGAAAGCTGGGCTGGGAGCCGGCAAAGTTCCGCATCGGCAACAACACGGTGCGCGGCTACGAGCGCCCCAGGCCGGAGGACCACGTCGATGCCCAGGAATTCTAGGCTGTGGCACCGTGGCATGTGTGGCATGGGCTGGGGGCGGCGCCAGCGGTGTGGGCCAGCGACTGCCGGATACGTGTAGGCACCGCCGGCCCAGCGGCCGTGGCGTGCCACACGTGCCACAGCGCCACGCCGTGGCCGTGCTGCCCTTCCGGGGCGTGGCAGGCAGTGGGCAGCGGCGCTGCCGCCGCGACCCGCGTACCAGCAGGAACACGACCCCGCGCCGCTTCGCCACCTACCGCCAGCTGCGATTTCAACCTCAATGAGGCCGGAATCTGAGAATTCAGGAGCCGCGTCGCTTCGCGGCTCCGACATCCACCAATAATCCGAGGTTACACGCCGGGTTACATTTCGGGCGGGTTCGAGCCCGTCTGAAGGCGTCTGGCGATTAATTGTGCCGGTTACTTCCGCGTGTTTTCCTCGTTGTTTTTGACTCCAATAGGCAGGGCAATGAACAACATTCAGAGCGTCAGCATCACCAAAACCACCCGTCGCCGCAAACTGAAGGGCGGTACCATCGCCACCTATCCGCAGTGGTATTGCGAGTACAAGGACCCCAAACTGCTGAAGCGCCGCCGCAGGGCCTTCAACACCAGGAAGGACGCCGAGGCGTTTCGGGCCGAACTGCTCGTGAAATTCGCCAAGGGTAGCTATGTCGACGAGCGCACCGCCCCGACGGTCGGGCAAGCGATCGACCATTGGCTGGCCGATAAGGAGGGCAAGGTCAAAGCCTCGACACTGAAGGGCTACAAGGTCGTAGCGAACGGGGCCATTCGCGGGCCGCTACTGATCGGGACGCCTCAGGAACGCGCCGACTACACCGAGACGGGCGTCGCACCTAAGAACGCTCGGTTCATGAAGCTGCTCGGCGACATCAAGCTAACCGAGCTGACCACGGCCATGATCCGCGTCTGGCATCGCACGGTTGTCGAGCAGTGCGGTACCTACACCGCCAACCGGGCCAAATCCCACCTCAAATCGATCCTCGCACTGGCCGAAGAGGACTTGTCCGTGCGGGCTCCGTCCATGCCGACGGGTCTTTCCCGCCGTCAACACAAGCCAAAGAAGGTAATCCTGACACCAGAAGACATCCGTAAGCTGGTCGTCGCCGCCAAGGACGACCTGGAACACGGCGCCTACTATGCCTTCGCCTTCCTCGCCGGCACTCGGCCCTCGGAACAGCTCGGGCTCCTTTGGAGCGAGGTCGACTTCGACAACAACGTCATTCACATCTGTCGCGTCCAGGAACGAGACGGCTCGCTGACCGAGATGACCAAGACCGAGGCCGGCACCCGCGACATCCCGATGAGCCCGACGCTGCGCGAGATGTTGCTCGCCTGGCGGGTTCGCTGCCCACGCAAGGGTAAGGAGCTTCACCGCGTTTTCCCCGGCCCTGGCCGGCTCCAGGAATGGCCGCTGCCGCGTATCGGAGGCGGCGGGCCGCTGCTCTACCAGAACTTCCGCAAGCGCTATTGGGAACCCGCCTTCAAGCGCTTCGGCCTACCCTACGTTACCCCGCACAGCGCCCGGCATTCGTTCATCTCGACCCTTCAGGCGCAGGGCATCGAAGTTGGTCTGGTGGCGCAGATCGCCGGCCACGCCAATCCCATCGTGACGCTCGGCCACTACACCCAGGCCGTGGCCTGCCCCCCTCAGGTGGTCCGGGTTCAATTTTAGTGCATGATGGGTCTTGGCGCTATGGCCGGGGTGGCCGGCGAAGCTGGTCCGGGTTGCGCAGCCGGCCACAGGATCGCTTCCGGCGCAGGCGGTTTGTAGCCCAACGATGAATGCGGTCGCACCGTATTGTAATGTTGCCGCCAGCCTTCGATGACGATCTGGGCCTCCTTCAGCGTGTAGAAGATTTCTCCATCGAGCAGTTCATCACGAAGCTTCGAGTTGAAGCTCTCGCAATAGCCATTTTCCCAAGGGCTGCCGGGCATGATGTAGGCAGTTTTGGCACCGACGGTGGCGATCCATTCACGCAAGGCTTTGGCGATGAACTCGGGGCCATTGTCGGATCGAATGTGGCCAGGGATGCCGCGCAGGATGAACAGGTCGGACAGAGCGTCGATCACGTCGACGGCCTTCAACCTCCGGCTCACCTTGATTGCGATGCATTCCCTTGTGAACTCATCGATCACGTTGAGCATGCGGAATTTCCTTCCGTTGTGGGTGCGATCTTCGACGAAGTCGTAGGACCAGACATGGTTGGGATACTCCGGCCGCAGCCGGATGCAGGAACCGTCATTCAGCCACAGACGGCCTCGTTTGGGCTGCTTTTGCGGAACCTTCAGCCCCTCACGCCGCCAGATCCGCTCGACCCGTTTGACGTTCACCACCCAGCCCGCACGATGCAGCATCACCGTGATGCGGCGATAACCGTAGCGGCCATATTGGATGGCAAGCGCGATGATGTCGGCAGTCAAAGCCGCTTCATCATCCGGTGTCGTTGGAACCTTGCGCTGCGTGGAGCGGTGCTGACCAAGAACCCGGCACGCCCGTCGTTCGCGGACGCCAAGCTCGGCAACAACATGATCCACGCAGGCCCGGCGACGTGCGGGGCTTAGAAGTTTCCCCGCGCAGCTTCCGCCAGGATCATCTTGTCCAGGGTCAGGTCGGAGACGGCGCGCCGAAGCCGCGCATTCTCCGTCTCAAGTTCCTTCAGCCGCTTGACCTGATCGCCCTTCAGGCCTCCGTATTCCGACCGCCAACGATAATATGTAACTTCCGTCACACCTATCGATCGGACCGCTTCCGCAACCGATTTGCCCTGCGAAGTCAGAACATCAACCTGCCGCAGCTTCGTGACGATCTCTTCCGCGCTGTGTCTCTTCCTGGCCATTTCCTAAGTCCTCCATCGGCTCAAAAGCCATACATAAGGGAGGACCACTTTTCAGGGGGCAGACCATGTCAGTGGCCGCCGAGAGCCGGACCTAGCGACGCTGGTTCGAATTGCACATGTCTTGGCGACGACCCCAAACGAACTACTGTCAGAAACGTTCGCTCAAGAAGAACGGCCGCTGGAGTTCATCGCGCGCGAACGGGTCATAGCTAGTGTGCGAGCGCTGCGAAGCGACGATTTGGAACGCATTGCGATTATGATCGAAGCATTGGCATTGGCGCGCTCGTAAAATAAAGTGATGTCGTCGCGCGACGAACGACAGCACCGAACGAAATTCGTAGATTTGGAATTGATAGTTCGGACTTTCGTAGTGCGACCAGGTGGAGATTTGGGCAGATGGATAGCCTGAGCCCAACTGAAAGGTCGGCGCGGATGTCGCGGGTACGGGCGGCCAACACAAGACCAGAGATGGTAGTGCGCCGTCTAATTTATACACTGGGGTATCGTTATCGCCTGCACCGGCGAGACTTGCCAGGTAAGCCCGACCTCGTATTCGGCAGTCGCCGGGCAGTTATCTTTGTGCACGGCTGTTTTTGGCATAGACACCCCTCTCCAGACTGTAAACTGGCTCGAATGCCGAAATCTCGCCTCGATTTCTGGGGATCCAAACTCAGTCGCAACCGCCAGCACGATATTGAGGTCGAAGAACTATTGAAAGAAGCTGGCTGGCGGGTTCTAACGCTCTGGGAATGCGAGTTGCGGGATCGTCCTGCACTCGTCACTAAGGTGAGGGAATTTCTCAGGTGAAATCCGTCGAACTATTCGCGGGCGCTGGCGGGCTCGGCATTGGTGTGGCGCGCGCTGGCTTCGACCACGCCGCCGTTATCGAATGGGACCGGTGGGCCTGTGATACCCTTGAGGAGAATGAGCCCTGGCCGATCCATCGAGTCGATGTTCGAGATTTTGATTATACCAGCCTCCCGCCGGTGGAGTTGGTTTCTGGCGGGCCACCCTGCCAGCCCTTTTCGATGGGAGGGAAACACAACGCGTATCTCGACGCGCGGGACATGTTTCCACAAGCCATTCGTGCGGTTCGTGAATTATCTCCCAAGGCGTTTGTGTTTGAGAATGTTAAGGGGCTCCGGCGCGCGACCTTTTCCAACTATCTGGAATATATCCGTCTCCAACTGCGGCACCCCGAGCTGACTACGACATTGGGCGAGCCGTGGTTTGAGCATATGGCCCGGTTGGAGCGCCATGAAACCAGTGGACGTCATGACGGACTACACTACCACGTTGTGGTTCGCCTGCTAAACGCGGCGAACTACGGAGTTCCGCAAAAGCGAGAGCGGGTTTTTCTAGTGGGATTCCGATCTGACCTGGGAACGGAATGGAATTTCCCGGAGGAAACGCATTCCGCTGAGGCCTTAGCCTGGTCCCAAGGTATCGATGGGGACTATTGGGAGCGCCACGAAATACCGCAAAAGGAACGCTTCGCCGTCACCATGACGCCACGCGAAAAACCATCATGCAAGCCTTGGCTGACGGTCAGGGACGCCCTGATAGGCTTGCCGGATCCTGAATTTAGCGGCGAAGCAGCAAGCGCCTTTCCAGATCACCGCTTCATACCCGGCGCGCGCTCCTATCCTGGCCACACCGGAAGTCCGCTTGACCTTCCTGCGAAGGCCCTAAAGGCAGGTGTGCACGGTGTACCTGGCGGTGAGAATATGTTGCGTCGCCCTGACGGATCCATACGCTATTTTTCGGTACGTGAGAGCGCACGGATCCAGACATTTCCCGACGACTTTCTCTTCCACGGTAGTTGGAGTGAAACGATGCGTCAGCTTGGAAATGCGGTTCCGGTGAGGCTCGCTGAAGTGGTCGCCCGATCAGTGCGCTTACAGCTTAATTCGGTGACAGGTAATCACTGACGCTTCAGTGGAAGCAGTCCTTTCCGCTGTAACGCCATATCAATCGAACCAAACGCAGCGCTCGATGCCCAGTCGACGCGCTGCGGTCTCGACTAGATCCTGGGAGGACGGACGGACGAAGCGTGGTGCAGCGCGAAACAACACCACCATCGTAGCTTGTCCTCCAATGCCGAAAGCTCTCTCAAACAACGAGCCCAGTATCACCTTCCAGTCGTCAGCACGTCCCCAAGCAACAATTGAGCCGTCGGTGAAACTCAATCCATGCGGCTTGATGAATTCCTGCGCAACATTGGACTTGTCGCGGCCAGTTAGCCTTAAGATTAGGGACTCATGCTTGTTTAGCTTGTATCGACTATATCCCTTCAACAGTGTGTCCTTGATATACACCCTGACTGAACGCGGATCCATGTAGGTCGAGAGAACGCCACCAATTGCCTGGCTGTCGGTCCACTGTGTGTAGTGCCTGGCCTTCTCGACGCTCCCGAGTGAGTCCCACTCCAATTTGTCGGCCTGTTCCCACAGGCACCCCTTCACACGGATCCGCACGTCGGTTGGAATTCTCATTGGATGCCGCCATGGGGCAAATGATCGGGAAATTCGAAATGCGGCAGATCCAGCGTTGGGTCGCCCTCGCGGAGTATTAGGGAAGCTTGATCCTTGACCCATTCCATTAAAAATGATCCCGCCGAATGGTTGGAAAATTCTACCAAACGCCCCCCCAATGGTAAGCGCTCGGTCGGGGCATTATGCCGCGCGAGACGTTCAAGTTCGGCAATTTCGGCTATGCGCCGTAGATCGGTGACGAAATCGAGGACGATCACCTTGTCTTTTCCCGGGGACATTCGCAGTCCCCTGCCCAGTTGCTGAACGAAGATCCGTCGGCTGTGAGTGGCCCGCATGAATACGACAAGATCCACGTCGGGAACGTCAACTCCCTCGTTAAACAAGTCCACCGTGCATAAGACGTCGATCAGACCGCGCTTGAATTGCGACATTAGCTTATCGCGCTCTCGTGCCAACATGGAACCATACATGCTTTCCGCACGCAGACCGAACATCCTCAGCGTGGCAGTGAAATGATCAGCGTGCGCGACGCTGGGTGAAAAAACCAACCCCGCACGACGCCCTTCAGACTTAAAGGCGCTCGCAACGACACGCGCAGCTTCTTCGTCTCGGGTTGGGATGATCAATCTCTTGTTCAACTCTGTTACAGTGTAGCCAAAATTCGACGCGCCCTGGACAAATTCCCAGTCGATGTTGTCAGCGAGCAGACGGTAGTCTACTTCGCTCAAATATCCATACTTGAGCCCGTCAGAAATCCCGACCCGTACAAGGGGTTGCCCCAACAAGGTATCGATGTCGAATTCGTCGCCTCGCCAAGGCGTTGCCGTCACACCGGCAAGCCGAAGAGGAGCTAGGTTATGAAGGACGTCTCGATAAGTTGGCGCCCCGATATGATGCGCCTCATCAACGAAAACCACGTCAAACGTAGGTAGACTAGAAAGCCGCGCGTGCACGGTCTGCATTGTGGCGAAAGTAATCCCTTCCCAGAAGCTAGGTTCCTCTTCAGGCGCGAGCAAATGGGTTGGCACAGTCTTTGGTAGTTGCGCCCAAAAACCGCTTTGCAGCTGTCGTACCAACTCCCGCTTATCCGCAAGGACGAGCATTCGACCATTCTCGAGGCGACCGTCAGAGAAAAGCCGCGCGGCGACCTCAGCCATCACCACAGTTTTTCCGAGTCCCGTGGCCAGCACGATCTGAGCCCGACCCGTTTCCTCAAGCGCGTCGAACAAGCGCTCGCAAGCCTCCTCCTGATAAGGCCTCAGCGAGCGCGCTGTAGGCGGTTTCGTGGCCACGCCCTGCACGAGCTGCATCAACTTCGAGGGAGTAAGGAGATGAACGACAAAACCCAATCGTTTGACTCGGGCAATCTCGTCGCTAAGTGCCTTGCCAGCAGGTCGACTGGTAGCCAACGCCAGAACATCTGCCTCGTAGAAACGGCTAGCTTGAATGACCTCTTCCACTGCAGCTTTCGGCGGCGACGAGGTGCTGGTAAATTTGCACTGGATGACCCAGACTTTTCCGTCCTTCACGCCAACAACGTCGGCGCCCATATCCCCGGTACCACCAACGATGCGAACGTCCTGAAAGCCCGCGCATATTAGTGCGCGGGCAACATCGCGCTCGAAGGCCTGCCAAGGTCCATCCAATAGGCGCCGCTCGTCAAGAAACAGGCCGGTCACAAGATTTCCCGATCCGGTCTAATCAGGCTAACCGACATTAGCCCTCTGACCAACTCTTCCTTTCGGATCGTCCCAAGGATCGTTGGGGCGGCTTCAGCCAACCATGCAGCGTCCGATATCAACGACGTGGCGCGATCAATCAGCTGCTGACGTGCGCGATCTGTCAATTGAGGATCTCCATAGTCGAGGGTCGAATATGGGAGATCCCAATATGCGTTATCGAACACCAACTCTGGGAACGCCTCGACCAGCCGTCCCAGCATGTTCCTTGGCGCGGCCGTTACGAAGGACCCATCGGTGATGGGTCCTGCGGGCGCGATGCCCTTGCGAGCAAGAGTGCGCATCACTTCGCTTCGCTGTTCAACCGTGAGCGCATCAAACAGCTTTCCTTCTTCCCCCTTCGGTACGTTGGCCAGAATCGCCTGTGCCAATGTTTCAAGCGCATCACTGGCCTCGGCCGTGACACCTCGGGCATCGAGGCTCGACGTCCGTGCGTAGTGCTCTCGAAAATAGGAGAGGAGGACAGCATAAGAAGGCGGCTCCTTGCTGGCCCGGACATACTCGTTAGTGAGGAACGCCAACTCAATCAGCAGCGCGTCAAGCGGTTCGAGCGTAATGGATCGAAACACCTCAGCTCTTGGCTTAAATAGGAAGTGGTACGTGCGCGTCGCGATATCCCCTAGTATCAAGCACCAAGCTGCAGCCGCAGGCAAGTCGGGGTCATGAGCGGCGCATTCGAACGCTTTGACCGTGAAGGTTTGACCCGCAGGCGCATAAACATAACTACGAGAAAGGCTTGGCGCTTCCTGACGTTGCGTCCGATAATCTTGCATTGATGCTGGCTGCAACTCGGTCGTATCCAACGCTGGCCGATCTTCTAAAGGGTTGTCGAGCAGACCGGGAGGGAGGCCGCCAGCCGCTGAGTCGTCCTCATTGTCATCGGTATCGTTGGTCAGTAGCCGGCGCTCAGCTTCCTCGATCAGCCGCCACCAATGAGTGTCCTCTTGATAATCCGGATGGCCGTCGAAAAATTTTTGCGTGAGCTCCTTAGCAATAGCGTTATCGGGAACCGCGAGTAAGCGCCGCCAGCCACCCGCGACGTTGCTGTGCGGTCGCATTCGGCGAAAGGCTTTGTACAGACGAAAAAGCACGCTTCCATTCTGACTATAACCAAGTTCGCGAGCTTTCTCGGGGCGCAATGGCCCTTCGCCTCGAACTAAGCTGACCATTTCTTCCCACGCAGGGTCGGAGCGATCGAACCGCTCCTTCGCGAAATTAACCCGGCAATGATCAAGATGAATCTCCCCCACGATCCGCCCACGGCGACTCGGGTCATCGATCGGATATTCGGGCTCATCGCCATTCTCACCTCGCCAGATGAAAAGGTCCTTGCTGCCCATCTCGATCTTGCGCCCATTGCGGATGAAGTCGAGGCCGAAATCCACAGTGTCCGCGTAACGTTGCAAGCCAATCCAACCATGCACGCGCCGCGATCTCCGCTGAAGTGTGCCAACCCCTTCACAAACTGGGCAGCCGTCAGGATTTGGGGTGGATGACGGCACCCAGTTCATGCAGGCTACGCAGTGATACTTATCGCTGAGCGGATAGTTGAAAGGTAAGACTGCGGATACCTCGCCGAGATCCGGCAATTCGGCTGAGCGGGTCTCATTCCAAAGGCAAAACGGCCTGGATTTGACAATCTTGTTGTTGAGATAAAGCTTGAATTCAATCGGATGGCCGCTCGGCCTAAGCATCGCTGCGTAGGCTTGCGCCAACCTCTTACGAAGCAGGCCCTGGTTTGCTGACCGCGACAACCACTGCCGCTGCGCGGGCTTCAGGCGTCTAATGACAATTTTAGTTCCGTGTACCGATGTATCACTTTTGGGGGACCTCAGATGAGGTGTCCGAAAATTGCCTTGCCGTTGCAGACGATCGAAATCGATTACTAGTCCATGCCACTCCGCGTCGCCAGTTTGCGTAGTCCAGACTTCCGTCGTCAAGCCAAGCCGAGCTGTGGCAATATTGAACCCCATCCCGAACAATCCAAGGTTGTCCGTTGGGTTGTTGCCCGACCATCCGGCCTTGACCGCCTTAGCTAGATTTTCAGGCGTCATGCCCGGCCCATTGTCCACCACCTGAACTACAGCATCCTCGCGATCCGCCTCGGGGAGCGTAACGTGAACGATGGGGTCAGATACCTCTTCGCTACGACGAACAGCATGGAGAAACCCATCAATCGCGTTGTCGACGAGCTCGCCAATACACCGCCATTGCTCAAGATTGATTTCCCCAAGCATCGGGAGAACGCGTGGTGAAGGCGCCAAATCAAACTCTTGCATGACGTCGGGCTGGGCAGAGGATTCAGTCATCGTAGCTCTCGATTCATCAATACTAAGGTAATACCGGTTACTACTACAGCCGGTTGAAGCGAAAATGGCAAATCACCACAGCAGCAATCTCGGGGCCTTCCTCTCTCGCATGGAGCCTACGCTCCACGCCACCCTTGCGAATCTAGCGCGAACTAAGTTTAGAGCAGATCCAATTGGTGGGGCCAAATATTCGCGAGCGACTAGCATCATCAGCTCGGCCTACAAACGACACGGCCAAATTCTTGGACGAGCACTCCTTGAACGATTAAAGGATTGCGGACGGTTCACCGTCTGGACCGAAGACCATTTCAAGCTCTCCTTTGCGTCGATCGCGGAACTGCATAGAGGCCTGCCTCCAGTATCGTATCGCGGGATAAACCTTCCCTATGGCGAGGGCGCGCAAGCTATCCCCATAGACCTGATTGTTCACGACAGTGAGAACAGAACCGTCCGCTCGTATAACGTAAAACGAGGCAACGGCGTTTATGATGCGGGGAAGCGGCGACTTATCTTTAATGAGCTACTTCGGACGCAGATGCTTCTGGAGAGCTACAGCCGTTCAATAGGATTCGACGCAGTCCACTACGAATCCTACGCCGTCTTCTACTACGGACTTCGCTCAATCCCGGAACCGTATTCCCTGATTGGGGACGACCTCAATTTACACTTTGAGTTTCCCGTCAAGTCTGCGCTCGAAGCCGTGAATAGTGTGTTTCGCGAGGGTCTATACACGCTAATCGAGGCAGCGCCGCCCGCTTGATGAAGCGCGCGCAACGCCTCTACTTCGGCCTGAATCGGCTCAACGCCCTTGTGACCCGCCGGTAACCCTGGCCGCGGCGACCGTGCTTCCGGCCGCGCTTTCCGAGCGCCAAAAACGACGAAGGCCGCGGTAAACCGCGGCCTTTTTCGTGGAGTAATTGGAGCGGGTGAAGCGATTCGAACGCTCGACCCCAACCTTGGCAAGGTTGTGCTCTACCCCTGAGCTACACCCGCTCGCCGCAGCTCGTCGCCGCAACGAGGCCTATATGGCCGAAGCTCCCGGCGAATGCAACAGGGGGACACGCTCTTTTTTCGACAATTTTCACACAGGGCGAAAAACCCCGGATTTCCGGGCAATGCGCGTTGTGGACACGCAAGCCGACTTGTATCGGCTGCGCCATTTGCCCATAAACCGGGACACCCAACTGCAGCGGAAGCCCTGATGAGCGGTGCCATGATTCCCAAAACCCCGGCCGAATTGATGGCCTATCTCGACGAACTTGGCATTTCCGTTGCGACACGCGAGCACCCGCCCTTGTACACGGTCGCCGATTCGCAGGCGCTGCGCGGCGAGATCCCGGGCGGGCACACCAAGAACCTGTTCCTCAAGGACAAGAAGGACAATTTCTTCTTGGTCACGGTGGACGAGCAAGCCAATGTCGATCTCAAGCAGATCCACCACCTGATCGGGGCGGCAAGCCGCGTCTCCTTCGGCAAGCCGGAGGCGCTGATGGAACTGCTCGGCATCGTGCCTGGCGCGGTCACCGTCTTCGGGCTGGTCAACGACAGGACCGGCAAGGTCAAGCTGGTGCTCGACAGTGTCTTGATGGAGAATGCGACGATCAATGCCCATCCGCTGACCAACGAGGCCACCACCTCGATTCGCCGCGATGACCTGCTGCGATTCGTCAAGGCAACCGGCCACGATGCTGTGATCTTGAAAGTCTCGGGCTGATAGCCACATGCTTGCCTGAACCGAGCGCGGTCCGAAACCAGCCGCCGCCATTTATCGAAAGAGCGAAGATGAGCAACGAAAGCAATCCATTCGGCGGCATGAGCAGCCAGTACGCCACCAACGTCCAGTATGGCGGCGCGACGGCCCAGCCGACAGCCGAGCTGATCAAGGACACGACCACCGCCACCTTCGCCGCCGACGTTATCCAGGAATCGCGCAACCAGCCGGTACTGGTCGACTTCTGGGCGCCGTGGTGCGGGCCGTGCAAGCAGCTGACACCGGTGATCGAGCGCGTCGTCCAGTCCGCCGGCGGGCGGGTCAAGCTCGTCAAGATGAACATCGACGACCACCCCGCCATTGCCGGCCAGCTCGGGATCCAGTCGATTCCGGCGGTGATCGCGTTCAAGAACGGCCAGCCGGTCGACGGTTTCATGGGCGCGGTGCCCGAAACCCAGATTCGCGAATTCATCGATCGTGTCGCGGGCAAGAACGGCGCCCAGCCCGAGATCGCCGAGGCGCTTGCCGCGGCGGCGGAAGCGCGCAGAGCGGGCGACCTGCAGACCGCAGCCCAGATCTACGACGCCATTCTCGAACAGGCGCCGGAGACCGTCGAGGCCATCGCAGCCCTGGCCGAACTTCTCTTCGAGGCGGGCGATACCGTCGGTGCCAACGAAGTGCTTGCCCGCGCGCCCGACGACAAGAAGGATGCGGCCGCCCTCGTTTCCGTGCGTACCAGGATTGCCCTTGCCGAAGAGGCCGCAGCCCTTGGCGACGCGGCCGGGCTCGAGCGCCGACTGGCGCAGAATCCCGGTGACCACCAAGCGCGCTTCGATCTCGCGATGATCCAGAACGCTGCCGGCCAGCGCGCCGAGGCAGCCGACAATCTGCTTGCCATCGTCAAGGCCGACCGGACCTGGAACGACGACGGCGCAAGGGCTCAGTTGCTGAAACTGTTCGAGGCCTGGGGTTTCACCGACGAGGTGACGCTGGCCACCAGGCGCAAGCTGTCTTCGCTGCTGTTTTCCTGACGGGACGGCGGCGGGCTTGCGTTTGTGCGCGACAGTTCCGAATGTACAGCGCGGCGTGTCCTTTTGGATGCGCAAAAGGCGCTGTAGCACTTTGAACTTGTGCATGATCCTGTCCGAAAATCGGGTCCGCTTTTCGCGACGCGGACCTTCGGTTCGGGGCCATGCACCGGCATGCGGCGGGAGTTGAGATGCAGGCAGGAAACGTGCACTACCGGTTCGATGCCGATCTGCCCGCGACGCTGGCGGTGTTCCCGCTGCCTGCGGCGCTGCTGCTGCCGGGCGGGCGTATGCCGCTCAACATCTTCGAACCGCGCTATCTCCAGATGGTCGACGAGGCCATCGCCGGGTCGCGGCTGATCGGCATGATCCAGCCAGCACTCGACGGCACGTCGCTGCCGAACGGGGAACCAGCACTATGCATGGTCGGCTGCATCGGCCGGATCACTTCGTTTGCCGAGACCGGCGACGGCCGCTACCTCATTTCGCTGCAAGGCGTGTGCCGCTTCCGCATCGTACAGGAACTTGCGGTCAAGACGCCCTTCCGCCAGTGCCGGATCGCGCCTTTCGCCGCCGACCTGTCCGAAGACAAGGCGGGCGGCGAAGTCGACCGCCCGGCGCTGCTGCGCGCCTTCCGCACCTATCTCCAGGCCAACGATCTCGAGACCGACTGGGAAAGCGTCAGCCGTGCCGACAGCACGGTGCTGGTCAACGCCTTGTCGATGATGGCGCCCTATGGCGCCGCCGAAAAGCAGGCGCTGCTCGAGGCGCCAGATCTCAAGACGCGGGCCGAGACGCTGATTGCCATCACCGAAATGGCGCTGGCGCGCGAGAACGACGATTTCGGATCGAGCCTGCAATAGGCCAGTGCATGGTCCTGAAAATCGGAAACGATCTTCGGAAAGGATCATGCACAAAGTTTAAGTGTTACAGCGTCCTTTGCGTGTCCAAAAGGACGCGCGGCGCTGTAACCGCATGGAGAGCTGCCATGGTTGAAACCTCCAGAAGGCGCGACATTGACGTCAAGCTGCTCGAGTTGCTCGCCTGTCCCCTGACCAAGGCGCCGCTGATCTGGGACGCCGAACGCAGCGAACTGGTCTCGCGACTGGCTCGCCTCGCCTATCCGGTCCGCGACGGCATCCCGGTCATGCTGCCCTCGGAAGCGCGGCAGATCTTTGATCCCGAGGAAGGTCCCAAGGGCGCTCCTCCCGCCTCCCGCTGACGTTTCCTGCAGCCCTTGGGAGCCTGCATAGGGGCTTGAGTTCGGCATGTGCCTTGGACGCTGCCAACCGGCGATTCGTTCCCTGTTTTCTTTTTTGCCGCCAGATCCTTTTCGAACATTGGACGCGATGTCCGGAGCATTTTTGCAGCCGAGTGGAATCACTTGGCATTGTACAAATGTGGCAAAAACAATCAGATAGAACGGCAACCAGGATTTATTCGGGTGTCCGCCGCTCTGCCCCGCCCATGGAAAACGGCCTATTGGAAGTTGCGTCCCTTGGGCATGACGCTGCTGGCCTTGCGCGCCAGATTTTCATAGCTCTTGAGGATACGCGGATCCCTCCCCGCCTTCTCGGCCGCAGTTTGCCGCCCGCCGTTCGCCTGGAAAGTCGCGACGCGGGCTTTCGCCTCGGCCTGCATCTCCTCGGACATCGTCGCGAGCCAGGGCGTCAGATCCTCCATGCTGTCGGCTACGATGTGAATGACGCCCGATTCCGCTTGCAGCTTGCCACTGACGCGGATGAGCTTCGATCCCATGATCACCGCGCGGTAGCGGTCGAAGACACGTTGCCAGATGATGATGTTGGCAACCGCATTTTCGTCCTCCAGTGTCAGAAAAATGGCATTGCCCTTGCCCGGGCGCTGGCGCACCAGCACCAGCCCCGCCACCGAAACACGCCTGCCATCGGGCACCTCGCCCAGTCGGCCGTTGGGAGTGATGCCGGCGCGGTCGAGTTGCGGCCTGAGGAAGGCCACGGGGTGCGCTTTCAGCGAAAGGCCGAGCGAACGGTAGTCGTGGATGACATGCTCGCCGAGTGGCATGACCGGCAGATGCATCTCGGGCTCGTTGTCGGGCAGCTGGACCGCAGGCTGGTCGAACAGGGGCAGCATTTCTGCGGCACTCTTGCCGTCGAGCGCGCGCACCGCCCACAGGGCCTGCCGCCGGTCGAGACCGATCGAGCGAAAGGCGTCGGCCTGGGCAAGCAACTCGATCTCACCGACGTCGAGCCCGGAACGCAGCCAGACATCGCGCACCGACGCGTAGCCCGTGCCGCGTCGGGCCACGAACCCGTTCATCTTCCTTTCGGAAAGCCCCTTGATCTGGCGGAAGCCGAGCCGGACGGCATGGCTCGTCCTGATGACATCGCGCATCTCGGCATGGCGGGCGCGGATCTGCTTCGGATCGAAATCGGCGGTCTCGAGCAGGCAGTCCCATTCGGAGTGATTGATGTCGACCGCGCAAATCTCGACGCCATGGTCCTCGGCATCGCGGACCAGTTGCGCTGGCCGGTAAAACCCCATCGGCTGAGAATTCAGGATCGCCGCGCAGAAGACGTCGGGATAGTAGGTCTTGAACCAGCAGGAGGCATAGACGAGCAGCGCAAAGGCCGCCGCATGGCTTTCGGGAAAACCGTATTCGCCGAAACCCTCGATCTGCTTGAAGCAGCGCTCGGCAAAGTCGCGCTCATAACCGCGCGCGACCATGCCCTCGACCATCCTGTCGCGATAATTGCCGATGGTGCCGGTGCGCTTGAAGGTGGCCATGGCGCGCCGGAGCTTGTCGGCCTCGCCGGGCGAGAAGCCGCCGGCGACGATGGCGATCTTCATCGCCTGCTCCTGGAACAGCGGGACGCCCAGCGTCTTGCCGAGGATTCTTTCGAGTTCGACCTTGGGGAATTCGACCTTTTCCTTGCCTTGCCGCCGGCGCAGATAGGGGTGCACCATGTCGCCCTGGATCGGGCCGGGCCGAACGATCGCCACCTCGATGACCAGATCGTAGAATTCGCGCGGCCTGAGGCGCGGCAGCATCGACATCTGCGCCCGGCTCTCGATCTGGAAGACACCGAGCGTGTCGGCGCGACAGATCATGTCGTAGACCTTCGGATCCTCCGGCGGCAGCGTCGCCAGCGTGTAGGGCCGGCCATGCGGGTCGCGCTCGTCGTAATGCGCTTCCAGCAGATTGAAGGCCTTGCGCAGGCAAGTCAGCATACCGAGCGCCAAGATGTCGACCTTGAGGATGCCGACGGCATCGAGGTCGTCCTTGTCCCACTCGACCATCTTGCGCTCTTCCATCCCCGTCTTGACGATGGGCACGATCTCGTCGAGCCGGTCGCGGGTGATGACGAAGCCGCCGACATGCTGCGACAAATGGCGGGGGAAGCCCATGATGCCGTTGGCATGCTCGATCACGTGGCCGGTCAGCGGATCGGCCCTGTCGAGCCCGCCGGCCTTCGCTTCCTGCTCGCCGAGCTCGGACGAATACCAGCCCCAGATCGCCCCCGACATCGCTCCCCTGACATCGTCGGACAGGCCCATCGCCTTGGCGACCTCGCGCAGCGCCGAGCGGCCGCGATAGGTGACGACGGAAGCGGCGAGCGCGGTGCGCCTGGCGCTGTATTTTTCGTAGATGAAGGCGATGACCTCGTCGCGCCGCTCATGCTCGAAGTCGACGTCGATGTCAGGCGGTTCGCCCCGCTCCACGGAGATGAAGCGCTCGAACAGGACATCGACGATATCGGGCCCGACATCGGTGATGCCGATGCAGAAGCAGATGACGGAATTGGCAGCCGACCCGCGCCCCTGGCACAATATGCCCTCTGAGCGGGCGAACTGGACGATGTCGTGCACGGTGAGGAAATAGCGGGCATAGTTGAGTTCCTCGACAATGCCGAGTTCGTGGCGGATCAGCCCCGCAACCCTCTCCGAAACGCCGTCAGGATAGCGTCTTTTCGCCCCCTCCCAGGTTAGCCGCTCAAGCTCCGCCTGCGGTTCGAGGCCGGATTCGGTGGGCTCGTCGGGGTAGTTGTATTGGAGTTCCTTCAGTGAGAAATGCAGGCTCGCGGCGAAGCGCAACGTCTCGGCCAGGGCTTCGGGATGGCGGCGGAACAACCTGTTCATCTCGCTCGGTGCCTTGAGGTAGCGCTCGGCATTCGCCTTGAGTTCGAACCCGGCCTGCGTGACGGGCACATTGACGCGGATCGCCGTCAGCACATCCTGCAGCGGGCGCTGGCCTGATGTGTGGTAAAGCACGTCATTGGTCGCCATCAGCGGCAGGCCGGCCGCCGCCGCCATGGCCGCGGCCTGCTCGATCCTGAAGCGGTCGTTGCCACCGAAGGTCGGGGCGACCGCCAGCCACAGCGAGCTTCCGAAACGCGCCTTGAGCGCGCGCAGCAACGCCAGACCCTCTTCGGCCGGGCCAACAAGTTCCGGCAACACCGCAAGCGACAGCAAATCGCCCCATTCGAAAAGGTCCTCGCAGCGCAAGTCGGGGGAGCCCTTTTCACCGCGCATGTTGGCCTCAGTCAGCATGCGGCAGAGGTGACCCCAGCCGGCACGATCCTGCGGATAGGCCAAGATGTCGGGCGTGCCATCGGAAAAGACGAGCCGGCAACCGGGATGATAGGCGAGCTTTTCTTCATCCGCCATCTTCCAGGCCCGGACGACGCCTGCCACGCTGTTGCGGTCGGCAAGGCCGATCGCCGCAAGCCTCTGAAGCTTTGCCGTGGCCACCAGTTCCTCCGGGCACGAAGCCCCGCGCAGGAACGAGAAATTCGACTGGACGCCGAATTCGGCATAGCGCGCGGCAGCGATCATGTTCATGCAAAAACTCCATGCAGGAACCAGCGCGGCGTGGCCTGCGCGCCGTAGAGCCCCTGCCGGTAGAGCCAGTAACGGCGGCCGTCGGCATCCTCGACACGGTAATAGTCGCGCGTCGGCGCTTCAGCCCCTTCGCGCCACCATTCCGGCGCTATGCGTTCCGGCCCTTCGGCGCGGGCGACACGATGCAGGGCGCGCCGCCAGCGGAAATGCGGCGGCGGACCGTCGGGCACCTCGTTCAAGGGAACGTCGATGGGCTCGGGCGAGCGGAACAGGCGGATCGGACGTTCCAGCTGGCTGGTCCGATTGACGGAGCTCGCCTTGCCTGACCTTGCAACTGCGGCGGCCTTTGGGGTTTGCCCCCGTGCATGGGGAGCGACGGCCCCGGCGCGCTCGGGAAGGTGGCTTTCGGCCGGAACGGGATCGAGCACCGCGGCCTCGCCGAGCCGGGCCGACACACGGTCGGCAAAGATCGCCAGTTCCTCGCCATCGTCTTCGACCTCGCCGGCGAGATCGCCCTGCCGCGCCTCGAAACGAGCCGTCGACAACGCCGACAGGCGAACGAGATCGAACCCGCACCCGGCATCGATGGTCTCGCCCAGCGCCTTCAGCCGCTCATGCAGCAACCTGCCGATCAGCGCGGGTTCGCGGATGGGGCGCGACGCGCCAACAGTGATGCGGCTGACCATGCCGTCGACCCGGAACAGCAGAAGCTCGATCGTGCGCGCTCCCTCCTCGCGGCGCTCGAGATCGAGCTTGAGCGTGGCTGCGAGCAGGCCGACCAGCCGTTCGACCTCCTCGATGAGCGACAGCGGGTCGGCGAGATGCCGCTCGACCGACAGCGGCGCCACCGGCAGGCGCGGCGAGATCGCCTCCTCCAGCCGCCCCAGCGCCTGGTCGAGCCGCTCGATAAGTGTTGCGCCGAAACGCCGGACGAGCGGCGCCCGCGGCCCGTCGATGATCGCGCCTACCGTGCGCAGCCCGACACTTTCGAGGCTTGCCCGCGTTACCGCTTCGATGCGCAATGCCGACAGCGGCAGGCGATGGAGAAAACTGCGCTCCCCACCGGGGGCCACGATATGGCCGGACGAGAACCGTGCCGCCGCCCAGGCCGCCCCCGCCGTCGAAGCTACGCCGGCGCGCACGTCAAAACCCTGGTGGAAAAAGCGTGCCAGAAGGTCGGCGAGCAACGCCTTTTCACCGCCGAAGAGATGGGCGCAGCCGGTGATGTCGAGGAACAGCCCGTCGGTGCCATCGAGCGCGACCAGCGGCGTATAGCGGTCGCACCAGTCGGCGAGGCCTTCGAGCAGGCGGCGATCGGCCTCCGGGTCGGCCTCGACGACGTCGATGTCGGGATGCATGGCGCGCGCCTCGGCAATGCCCATTCCCGGCCGCAGCCTGAGCGCTTCAGCCTGTTCGTCGAGGGCGGCGATGCGCTGGGTGTTGTTCTCGCGATGGCTGATCACCAGCGGCTGGCCCGGCTGCGGGCCTGAACGCCAGGACCGCCCCAGCCGCCGCCGCAGGATCCGCTCGGCCGCGAGATGGGGAAACCATAGCGACACGATTCTCTGGGACGGCGCGTTCGTCTCTTCTTTGTTCGAGGGTGTGTGCATCGGGGTTCCATTCCAGAATGAATTTGCCGGCAAGAGCGGTGCGGCTCTTGCCGATTTCGACCGTGAAGCCGGGTGGCCCGATCGAATGGGACAGCGGACCGGCGACCGTCCGACGAAGCGCCGCCGGGGCAGGTGCTGCGACGAAGCGGGTGGGCGCGGCCGTCGGTTCGGCCTCCGCCGAATGGCGCAAAAGCAATACCGGCCGGCCGGCATCCTGGGCCCGACGATGCAGCCGCCGCGTCGCCGTCAGGTCCAGCCCCCGCGGATTGCCGCGCAGTTCGACAATGACGGTTGCGAATTCGTCGATGCGGCTGGCCTCCTCGGCGATCCACAGCGCATCGGCGGGCTTCGGCGCCTCGGCCAGCAGCATCTGCTCGGGCGCAAGGCCGAACTGCCCGGCCAGCCCCGGCGCGTAGGGAAGCCCTGCCTCCCTGAAGACCTCGGCCGTGCCGACCCACAACACCAGCCCCGGCCTGGCGTTGTGCTTGCGAATGAGGCTGGCGAGGCACAGGGCAAAGCCGGCGACCGCGCCCGCATCGCGCGTCGCAGCGCCATGAATCTCGGTCAGCGCCGCCTTCGGCAACCCGCCGCCCAGGGTCTCGTCAAGCTCCTGGACGCCGGTGGGGAGGAAAAGATCGCGCGCCGAAGCGACGCCGTTGCGACGGACCAGAAGGCCCGCGGGCGGCACATTGCCGGAGCGAGCCGCCAGCAATTCCGGCAACGTTCCCTCGATCTTCGCGATCTTCCGGCGCAGGGCAAAAACGACGTCCCGCGCCACGGCGCTGGTCGCCATGTCGATATGCCTCCGGCTAATTGTTCCTGTTATGTTCTTATAGATTCCAGAGGCGCCCCCGAGAGTCAAGCCGATTCAAAGGGAATTTATTCCTCTCCACATCGACAGCTCGGCCGCTTATTTTCTCGCCGCACGGCAAAAGCCTCGTAAGCCGGGCGACGAAAGGCTATATGCCCCCAAAAGGAAAAAGAATGGCCCGCATCTACAAGACCCGCGCCTGGCATGACCAGCTTTCGCCTTCGATCGAGGAAATGGAGCTCCTGGCGCTCGAAGCCTACGCCCACCTGCCGGAGGACTTCCGCCAGCTGACCGGCGAGGTGGTCATCCAGATTGCCGAATTCCCGACCGACGAGATCATGGACGACCTGTCGCTGGAAACCCCCTTCGACCTGCTTGGCCTGTTCGAGGGACGCGGGATCGCCGAGCGCTGGAACCCGCAGACCGGCGAAGGCCCCAACCGCGTCACGCTCTACCGCCGCGCCATTCTCGACTACTGGGCGGAGAACGAGGAGACGCTGGGCGACATCGTCACCCATGTGCTGATCCATGAGATCGGGCACCATTTCGGACTGTCCGACGAGGACATGGAGCGGCTGGAGGAAGCCGCCGAATAGGCCGGACGCTTCCCCAACAAGATCAAAAATCGCCGAGCTTGATGGTCGGGTCGTAGTCGATGCCGTCGACGTCCTTGACCACGGCCTGGCCGCAGCGCATGGCCTTGGTGTCGGCGTCGAAGGCATAGGTCGGCGAGCCGAACAGGTGCCAGCCCTTGTTCAGCGCCGCCGTGACCTTGTGGCAGAAGGTGGCATCGTCGGGCCCGGTCAGGAGACGATAGAGTTTCATTCTCGTGTCCTCGTGCGCTTCTCAGTTCTTGAAACTATCGATCAGTGCGGCCCTGGCGAGCAGTTGCTCGGCCTGGACCAGATGCAGCCGCTCGACCATCCTGCCACCGAGCGAGATTACACCTTTCGAGGCGTTTTCCGGTAGCGCGAAGGCGTCGGCGATCGCCTGCGCCTCGGCAAGGGCTGCGGCCGATGGCGAAAAGGCGGCATTGGCGCCCGCGATCTGGGCCGGATGGATCAGCGTCTTGCCGTCGAAGCCCATGGCGGCGGCCTCGGCGCATTCGCGGGCGAACGCTTCGAGATCGCGGAAATCGTTGGACACCCCGTCGAGCAGGTCGAGCCCGCCGGCGCGGGCGGCGAGCACCATCTGCATCAGCCAGGGCATGAGGTAGCGCCGGTCGACCGTCACCGCCACGCCGGTATCCTTGGCGAGATCGTTGGTGCCGGCAACCAGGCAGGCGAGCCGCGAGCCGGGGTTGCGGCTGAGCTCGGCGATGGCGGCGATGTTGACGAGTGCCCGCGGCGTCTCGACCATCGCCCAGAGCTTTAGCCCCTCGGGCGCATCATGGTTGTCGAGCACGTCGTTGGCCTCGAGAATGTCGCGCACCGTGTCGACCTTGGGCAAAAGCACGCCGTCGACGGCCCATTGGCTCACGGCGGCAAGATCGTCGGCGCCCCATTCGCTCGCCAGCGAGTTGATGCGGACGACGAATTCGCGGCCTCCCGCCACCTTTTCGGCAAAGAAGCTTGCGAGACGTTCGCGCGCCTGGACCTTGTGCTCGGGCAGCACGGCGTCCTCGAGGTCGAGGATGACGGCATCGCAGGCAAGCTGCGGCAGCTTGGCGAGCGCCTTTTCGTTGGTGGCGGGGACATAGAGGACGGAGCGGCGCGGGCGTGAGACGGGATGTGGCATCTGGACTTCTTGCCCGGCAATGCTGGCCCTTGCAAGTGCTTGCGGCGCGGTGGCGTAACTGCTCTTGTCCTCCATCTCGAACAGACGGAACTACATCATGGCACGCTACGACGTGGTCATCATCGGCGGCGCGATCGTCGGCAGCTCCATCGCCTACTATCTGCGCGACGAAGGTTTTACCGGCTCCATCGCGCTGATCGAGCGCGATCCGCAATTCGCCCATGCGGCGACCACGCTGTCCTGCGCCTCGATCCGCCAGCAATTCTCGATCCCCGAAAACATCCGCCTGTCGCAGTTCACGCTGTCCCTGTTCCGGCGGCTGAAGGACGAATTCGGCCCCGACGCCGACATCGGCTTCCGCGAGGGCGGCTACCTGATCCTCGCCGGCGACAACGGTTTTCCCATTCTCAAGGCCAACCATGAGGCGCAGATCGCCGAGGGGGCGGACATCGTGCTCGAGGACGCCGAGCAACTGCAAAAGCGCTTCTCGTGGATCTCGACCGAGGGCATTTCCGCCGGCGCCTATGGCCGGACAGGCGAAGGCTGGTTCGACGCGCACGCCATGCTCGGCCTGTTCCGCAAGGCGCTGAAGACGAAAAATGTCGAGTTGATCACCGCCGAAGTGGCCGGCATCGAGCGCCAGGGCAACCGCGTCGTGGCCGTAACGCTCGCCGACGGCGAGAGGCTCGAGGCCGGCACGATCGTCAACGCGGCGGGACCGAACGCCGGCAACGTCTCGGCCATGGCCAGCATCGCGCTGCCGGTCGAGCCCAGAAAACGCAACGTCTTTGTCTTCGAGGCGCGCGAAAAGTTCGACGACATGCCGCTGATGGTCGACCCCAGCGGCGTCTATGTCCGGCCCGAAGGCTCAGTTTACATTACTGGTGGCGCCGAAAGCGAAGACGGCGAGCAGGCCGCTGATCCCCAAGATTTCAACCCCGACTGGGGGCTGTTCGAAGAGGTGATCTGGCCGGTTCTGGCCACCCGCGTGCCGGCCTTCGAGGCGATCAAGGCGACGCAGGCCTGGGTCGGCCACTACGACTACAACGCGCTCGACCAGAACGCGGTGATCGGCCCGCATCCGGAGGTTCAAAACTTCATCTTCGCCAACGGCTTTTCCGGCCACGGCCTGCAGCAGGCCCCCGCAGTGGGCAAGGCGCTGGCCGAACTGCTGGTGCATGGCGGCTACCGAACCATCGACTGCTCGGCCTTCGGCTACCAGCGCATCGCCGAGGGGCGCGCCTTCCGCGAACTGAACGTGATCTAGGTTTTTTGGGCGCTGCCCTCATCCTGAGCCTGTCGAAGGGTGAGGGGGCGGCCAACGCCTCAAATCTCCGCCGCGCCGAGCGACAGCGCGGCGAGAAAGGTCATCATCGCCTCGACCTCGTCGGCGGCCCAGTTGGAGGGTTGGTCGGTGCAGGCAGCCCCCTCGTGGCCATAATAGTCGGCGCGACAGCAGCCATTCTTGCGGCAGACGCGGCGCGAACAGCGCGCCGTCGCGCGTGGCGGCGATGCGCACGGCCAAGCCCACGACCTTGCGCACCGTGTAGGGCAGGCGCCGGTCGATGGCGCTTTGGCGGTCGTCGATCGGCTTCAATTGTTTCATGTTGAACAGCCTTTCGTGAGGAACAGTTGCGCCGCGCCCATGGGAGACCGCCCGGCCTGGCGCACCGGCCGGTTTCTTTGGAAAAATGTGGGAAGCCGACGCATGGGGCGCGCCTTGCTGAGTAATTGATACGGCACGCCACCATGCGTCCGCCGGTGCGCTTGCCCCACCCTTGTGCCATCAAACGCATTTCCGCGTCGCGGCTGGCGGGGCCAAGGCCTGGGGGCTCAACACCCAGCAGCACCACCGTCAGTGCTGCCGGCCAAGACACCGTCCCCCTCACCTGATACCCGGTGCGCACCAGGCTTCCCGCGAGGAAGTGGCTTTGATATTGCGCCGGATTTTTCAGGGCGTGGAAAAAACGGCGGAAAGATTTTTTGGAAGGTGTTTTGAAACAAGGGGGTGGGGAGAGAGCGGCCGGGAATTTTTCCCCGCCGGATCAGGTTGTGCCGGGGGGTGGCCCAAAGACGTCCTATGTCTTTCGCACGGCGAACAGCCGCTTCGCGCCCCATGTCGGCCCGTGAGGTGGCTCCAAGGCTTTCCCGATAGCGGACGTTGCCAAAGTAACTCACCGAAATGCCGAACGAACGACACGTTGACGAAGGTCGAAAGCGGCGCCTGCACCAGCGCGGCCAACTAGTGCGTGGGCGGGGTCGCCCCGCGCTTGCGAATGTTCCAAATCGCCATGGCTGGCTTTATTTCGCCCAACCGCTATTATTGAGTGACGCCATGCGGCCGGATGCTTGATGGATCGGACCGGCTAGGAGAGCGACATGGCGTTCTTTGCTAGAGGACAGTTGATAGCAGCGGCGGGCGCCCTCGCCCTCTGCCTTCTCACGTGCGCCGCTCAGGCGGCCTCATGCAGCAAAAGCGCTGCCGGGTTTCAACAGTGGAAAGTGGAGTTTGCCGAGACGGCAAAGGCCGCCGGCGTCAGGGGGAAGGGCCTTGCAGCGCTTCTCGGAGCGAACTACGCCGTAGGAACCATCCGGGCCGACCGCTCCGTCAACAGGGCTTTCGGTGGCTCGGTCAATGACTTTATGAGACGCCGCGGTGGGCCCGCGATTATTTCCAAGGGGCGATCGCTCAAGACGGCGAACGCAGCACTCTTCGGCAACATCGAGCGCAAGTACGGCGTGCCCGCCGGCGTGCTGCTCGCCATCTGGGGTATGGAGACCGGCTTCGGCGCCTCCATGGGCAACCAGAACACTGTATCGGCAATCGTCACGCTCGCCTACGATTGCCGCCGTCCGCAATTCTTCGCGCCGCATGCCATCGCGGCGCTCAAGCTGGTTGACAGCGGCGCGCTGAGCGCCCGCTCGGTCGGCGCCATGCACGGCGAGATCGGCCATACCGGGTTCCTGCCCGGGAACGTCTTGAAGTACGGCGTCGGCAGCAAGAACATGCGCGACAAGAGTACTGCGCTGATGTCAACGGCCAACTTCCTCAGGGCGCACGGTTGGCGGGCCGGCGGGGGCTATCAAGGAAACATGGGCGCCATCGCTGGCTGGAACTCCGCGAGTGTCTATCAGCAGGCAATCGCCCGCATCGGCGCCGCGATCGACGGCAGTTAGATAGTTAGGCCTGCTTCCAGCAAAAAAGCCGCCATTCGACGGCTCAATTTGCTGGTTCCAGTACGATCTATGGCCCGCACGTCGTGAGCAGCGTATGCTGCTTTCGGGCACTCACTGGACGCCAGTGATGGCTGCCTCGGGGAAGCCTTCGCGCTCTTCAAGACATTCAGCATCACCTGTCGCGCGACCTTGTATTTCGTCGGCGCTTTCAGCGCGTGACCAATCCCAGTCCTCGGCGGCAAGAGCTCTGATGTCCACTTTTCGTGTTGGGCATCCTGGCAGCGGACGGTCGGCCATCGGCCCCAATGAGGACCCTCTATGCACCACCCATGGCAAGCGCCCGCACCTGCCGCCAATCAGACCTAAGCCCGCTTGCGAATCCCGCCTAGGCCTGACCTAGTCAGCCCCGCCGCTCGTCAGGCTGTCGAGCAAAGCCTGGCGCTCGGCAAAGCGCGGCCGGCTGCGCGGCCAGGTGATCCAGTAGCCGGCTTCCATGCGAAGGGCCTGGTCGTCCATCCGCACCAATCGCCCTGCCGCAAGCACCTCGCGGCACAGCGCGAGCGATCCCAAGAGCACGCCCGCTCCTGCCTCAGCCGCCCTCAAGGACTGGACGAAGGTGTCGAAACGCAGCAGCGGCACCGGCGACGGGGGTGCTGCCATCGCCGCCGTCCAGTCACGCCAGCCGATCCTTGGACCGGAGACAGCGATGCGCGGCAGGCTCTGCCAGTCACCCCTCGCCGTGTCGAGCAGCGCCGGCGACGCGACCGGGGCAAGCTCTTCGGTGAACAGGCGCCGCGCCTCGAGTTCCGGCCAGTTGCCCTCGCCGAAGCGGATCTCGAAATCCGCCTCGCTTCTCGAATAGTCGGGCAGGCGCTGGATCGTCTCGAAGGACAGCTGCAGTTGGGGAAGCACACGCCCGATCATTGCCAGGCGCGGCACGATCCATAGCTCGATGATCGAAGCCGAGGCGGCGATCGTGATCTTGCGCCGGGGTGCTGCGAACAGGTTGGCGGTGCTGTGGGCGAGTTGCCCAAGCGCTGCCTGCACATGCGGCAGCCACGCCTCGCCCTGGGTCGAGAGTGTCACCCCGCGCGCCTGGCGGTCGAACAGCTGGGCGCCGATCCGCAATTCGAGGTTCCGGATGCGCTGGCTGACCGCGGCCTGGGTAAGGCCGAGCTCCGCGGCCGCGGCGGTGAAACTGCCGAGGCGCGCGGCGGCCTCATAGACCCGGATCCATTCGAGCGGTGGCAGTGCTTCAGGGCGCTCAGCCATAAGGAATTTGACGTCTCGATACCAGGAAATGTTGTTTGTTTTTATGCCTGAAGCCGAATGGAGTGTCGAGGACATTGGCTGGGAGGAACGAATGCTCGACAAGGTGGATATACTGGATGGCGGAGAGGGCGTGGCACTGACGCTCGCGGGGGGTGCCAGGCATCGCTTCCACGCGATCTGGCTGCGCGACAACGCCTGGGACGACAAGACCCGTGCGCCCGGCAATGGCCAGAGGCTGATCACGCTCGGTGACATCCCGCGCGGCACGCATGTCTCGGCGGCCCGCGCCGAAGGCAACCGCCTGCACCTGACCTTCCAGCCCGAGGGGCGCACGATCGCCTATGACGCCGACTGGCTGCTCCGCCACAGCTACGACAAGGTTTCGGCCCGCCCGGCCGGCTGGACGGCGCCGGAGATCGAAACCTGGGATGCGAGCCTGGGCACGAATATCCCCGTCGCCGACTTCGCAACCGTCGGCCGCGACCGGAGCGCGCTGGCCGGCTGGCTCGCCGGCGTGCGCCGCTACGGCTTCGGCAAGCTTGTCGGCGGACCGGCCGAAGCCGAGGCGCTGCTCAAGGTGGCGGCCCTGTTCGGCTATGTGCGCGAGACCAATTACGGCACGTATTTCGAGGTCCGCACCGAGGTCAATCCGACGAACCTCGCCTATACCGGCCTCGGCCTCCAGGCCCACACCGACAATCCCTACCGCGATCCGGTGCCGACGCTGCAGATCCTCTACTGCCTCGAAAACTCGGCCGAAGGCGGCGAGAACATGGTGGTCGACGGCTTCCGCGCCGCCGAGCGGCTGCGGGCGGAAAATCCGCGCGGCTTCGAGCTTTTGACGCGCCACTGCGCCCGCTTCGAATATGCCGGCAGCGAAGGCGTGTGCCTGCGCTCGCGGCGACCGATGATCGAGCTCGCTCCCGACGGCGAGCTGATCTGCATCCGCTTCAACAACCGCTCGGCAGCCGCGATCACCGACGTGCCCTATGAGGACATGGCCGACTACTACGCGGCCTATCGGCGGCTAGGCGAGATCATCGACGATGAGGCCATGGAGGTGACGTTCAAGCTTGCCCCCGGCGAGAGCTTCATCGTCGACAACACCCGCGTGCTGCACGCCCGCAAGGGCTATTCCGGTGCCGGTTCGCGCTGGCTGCAAGGCTGCTACGCCGACAAGGACGGCCTGCTGTCGACGCTGGCGGCCATCGAGGCCCAGTCGGCAACAACGGCAAGGGAGGCCGCGGAATGAGCGCGCCAGCAAGGGACAACCTCACGTCCAAGAACATCGTCGCCTTTCTCGCCGACATCTTCGAACGGCGCGGCGGCGAGGAATATCTCGGCGAACCGGTGACGATGGCCGAACACATGCTGCAGGGCGCTCACCTGGCCGAGCAACAGGGCGAGGCAGAGGCCATCATCGTGGCGACGCTGCTGCACGACATCGGCCACTTCACCAGCGAGTTCGGCACGTTCTCGATGAACGACACCAAGGACAAGTACCACGAGGTGGCAGGCGGACGGGTGCTGGAACGGTTCTTTCCCAGCATCGTCACCGACTGCGTGCGCCAGCACGTCGCCGCCAAGCGCTACATCTGCGCCACCGATCCAGACTATTTCGGACAATTGTCCGAAGCCTCGATCCATTCGCTGAAGCTGCAGGGCGGACCGATGAGTGCTGCGGAAGTCGCCGAATTCGAAAAGCAGCCGAACCTGCGCGAGATCGTCCGGGTTCGCCATCTCGACGATGCCGGCAAGGTCGCGGGCATGGCGACGCCCGGCTTCGAACATTACATGCCGATGCTGCAGCGGGTGGTCGACGCCCATTGCGGCGCTGCCGGAGGCTGAGGTCAGTATTCCTGCCGGGTCGGCCGGAACAGGATCTCGTTGACGTCGATGTCCTCCGGCTGGCCGATGGCGAAGGCCACCATGCTGGCGAAGGAGTCGGCCGGAATGGCGACCCGATCATAGAGCTCGCGCACCCGCGTGGCGACGTTCGGGTCGGTGATGGTGTCGGGCAGCTCCGTCGCCACCGCCCCCGGCGAGATGACGGTGGTGCGGATATTGTAGGGCTTGACCTCCTGCCGCAGCCCCTCGGAAAGGGCGCGCACCGCATATTTGGTGGCCGAATAGACCGCCCCGCCCGGCCCGACCTTGTGGCCGGCGACCGAGGACACGTTGATGATGTGGCCGCCCTTCTGGGCCTTCATGTGCGGCAGCACCGCGGCGATGCCGTAGAGCACGCCCTTGATGTTGACGTCGATCATGCGGTCCCACTCCTCGACCTTGAGGCTTTCGAGCAGCGACTGCGGCATCAGCCCGGCATTGTTGACGATGACGTCGACGCGGCCGTGCATCTGCATGGCGCTGTCGACCAGATGCCTGACCTGATCGACATGCACGACGTCAGTCTGGATGGCTGCGCCCTCGCCCAACGAAAGCTGCTTGGCCAGCGCCTGCAACCGGTCGAGGCGGCGCGCGCCGAGCACCAGCCTGGCCCCGTCCCTGGCGAGACGGCGCGCGGCGGCTTCGCCCAGCCCGCTGCTCGCTCCAGTGATGACGACGACCTTGTCCTTGATGTTCTGTGTCATGGCACGATCCCAGCTTGAAAGCTCTTCTGATGCTCAACGATCGACGCGGGACTGGAGGTGCGGCGGGTAGCGATCCCCCTGTACCGATATGCCGGATAGGGCGGCCTCTATCTGGCTGATGTCGCCTGGCGTCAGCCCGACGTTTGCCGCACCGATGTTCTCCTTCAGGCGATGCAATTTCGTGGTGCCCGGTATCGGCACGATCCACGGCTTCTGCGCGAGCAGCCAGGCGAGCGCGATCTGGGCCGGCGTGGCCTTCTTCGTCGCCGCTATGCGGCCGATCAGATCGACCAGAGCCTGGTTCGCCTTGCGCGCCTCAGGCGTGAAGCGAGGCACGACGTTGCGAAAGTCGCTGCTGTCGAACTTCGTGTTCTCATCGATAGCGCCGGTGAGAAATCCCTTGCCCAAGGGACTGAACGGAACGAATCCGATCCCCAGCTCTTCGAGTGCCGGCAGGATTTCGGCCTCCGGTTCCCGCCACCACAGCGAATATTCGCTCTGAACGGCGGCTACCGGCTGAACGGCATGGGCACGACGGATCGTCTGCGCCCCGGCTTCGGACAGTCCAAAATGCTTCACCTTGCCTTCGCCGATCAGGCCCTTCACGGCACCCGCCACCTCCTCGATCGGAACATCGGGATCAACGCGGTGCTGGTAGAAAAGATCGATGCGGTCGGTCTTCAGACGTTTCAGCGCAGCGTCGGCAACCTTCCGGATATGTTCCGGTCGGCTGTTCATGCCGCTTTGCCCGCCATTGGCGTCGAATTCGAAACCGAACTTCGTGGCAATCACCACCTTGTCGCGGAACGGCGCCACCGCTTCGCCTACCAGCTCTTCGTTCTTGTAGGGGCCATAGGCTTCGGCGGTGTCGAAAAACGTGACACCGCTTTCGAAAGCCGCTCGGATGAGCCCGATTGCTTCGGGCGCCGCCGTCGCCGGGCCGTAGCCGTAGCTGAGCCCCATACAACCGAGCCCGATGGCCGAGACTTCCAGGCCACCGTTCCCAAGCTTGCGCTTCTGCATCGTCCTTCTCCCTGGCTCACGCCCGGTACTGTTCGTCGGTGACCTTTTCCATCCAGTCGACCACCTTGCCGTCGAGCGCTTCCGCGATTGCGATATGGGTCATGGCCGTGGTCGGCATCGCCCCATGCCAGTGTTTCTCCCCCGGCTCGAACCAGACCACGTCGCCGGGCCGGATTTGCTCGACCGGGCCGCGCTCGCGTTGCGCCCAACCGCAGCCCGACGTGATGATGAGCGTCTGGCCCAGAGGGTGCGTATGCCAGGCGGTACGGGCGCCCGGCTCGAAGGTGACAATCGCGCCGCCGACCCGCGCCAGCCCGCTTCCCTTGAATGGCGAGTCGATGCGCACGGCTCCGGTGAAATATTCAGCCGGTCCGCTCGCGGAAGGCTGTGATCCGTTTCGCGCAATATCCATCGTTTCCATCCTTTCGGCTGTCGCGCGGCTTAGAAAATAGGCCGCGCCGGGGGATCGACCAGATGCCCGACGCTTCCGGCCTTGTGCCACGCCTTGGCTGCCAGTGCTCCGCCCACGCCTCAGATCTCCGCCGCGCCCAGCGACAGCGCGGCGAGAAAGGTCATCATCGCCTCCACCTCGTCGGCGGCGCGGTTGGAGGGTTTGCCGGTACAGACCGCACCCTCATGGCCATAATAGTCGGCGCGGCAGCAGCCGTCCTTGCGGCAGACGCGGCGCGCACAGCGAAGGGGCGCACCGTCGCGCGTGGCGGCGATGCGTACGGCCAAGCCCACGACCTTGCGCACCGTGTAGGGCAGGCGCCGGTCGATGGCGCTTTGGCGGTCGTCGATCAGGCTCGGTTGTTTCATGTGGAACAGACCTTTCGTGAAGAACGGGTGCGCCGCGCCCATGGGAGATCGCCCGGCCTGGCGCACCAGCCGGTCTTTGGGGACAATGTGGGAAGCCGACGCATGGGGCGCGCCTTGCTGAATAATTGATACGGCACGCCACCATGCGTCCGCCGGTGCGCTTGCCCCACCCTTTTGCCATCAAACGCATTTTCGCGTCGCGGCTGGCGGGGCCAAGGCCTGGGGGCTCAACACCCAGCAGCACCACCGTCAGTGCCGCCGGCCAAGACACCGTCCCCCTCACCTGATACCCGGTGCGCACCAGGCTTCCCGCGAGGGAGATGGTTTTGATATTACGCCGGGTTTTGAGGGGTGTGGAAAAACCGGCCGAAAGTTTTTTTGAAAGGCAAGCGGAAACAATTGGTTGGCGAGAACGAGGACCAGAATCTATCCTCGACAGGTCACCATTTTGGAACAGCGGCCGAGCCGGTGCGGACCTTGCCGAACGCAAAGGTCGGCCTAGCTTAGACGGCATTGGCAGACATTTCGAACGAAGTTGTTGAACCTCTAGCGCTCGTTCCAGAGGAGCCAACCATGAAGAGGCGTACATTCTTGACCGGCAGCGCAACCGCCGCCGTTACCTTGTCTGCGAACGCTGCCTTTCCACAATCACCGCCTGCCGCGGGCCAGCCCTTGTCGCCGTCGGATGTCGCATCCGCCGTGCCGCGCCTGCGCGCCCAGTTCGCCCAGGATTTCGGTCCCGAATATTTCGAGCATGTCATCGTGCCCTATTTTCTCGTCAGCACCTATCAGGGCGAAGAGCCGATGCTGCCGATGATCGGGGTGGCTCTGACCAAAGAAAACGCCCTGCCCTACGATCTCTGGGGCCTGTTGAGCGAAACCTGGCAACCGGCTCCCCAATACGGCGTGACGGTGTTCCTGCAGGGGCTCGACAAGCGCGGTCCGGACAACCGACGAAAACGCATCTACATGTCGGCCGTGACACCCGATCTCTATCGGGCAAAGTACGGCGACAAGGTCACCGCATTCTTCGACAAGCTGATGTCGCAGGAAAATGCCGGAAAACCGCTGATGCGGCCCTATCTCGAGGCCTATTGGGATCTCTACTGGGACCTCCACCTCGGCGTATCGCATGACCAGGTGCCGGACCGTATCCGGCAGATCGGCAACAGCTTCAACACGGTGCTCGCCTTTCGCGATCCAACCCAGCGCATCGTCTACGAGAACTACATGACGGTGCACGACAATCTGGGCTACCTCAAAGGGTGGATCGACGAGAAGATCTCCGACATGAAAGCCGGCAAGATCCCGAATCCGGAAAAGACCTTTGCCTGGTACTGGATCAAGAATGCCGGAGACGGCGAATATTTCGCTCCCAAGGATGTCGTCTTCGAGTGTTTCCATAACTTCGTGGCGTTCAGCCAGTGGGGCAACACGCTCTACAACATCATGCGCAAGCTCGGCACGGGCACCGGCGATCCGGAGGCCAGGGCATGGTTCGCAAAAACCATGGGAAGCGACTTCGACAGTGCCAATGGCGCCCCGTTCACGCCGCTGGAGCGCTTCACGATGGAACTGTTCCGCACCATTTCGCCCAATGGGGGCAGCATCTCGGCGTTGACCGAGACCAGACCGCCCTATTTCGAGCGCCATGGTTATATCGTCACCCCGCATACCTCGACGAGCATGGATCCGGTGCACTGGAAGAACCCGACCGCGTTCGACCCGTCTCGCTATGAACACGAGCCGACAAGCCAGGACATCAACGAAGCCAAGGCGCTTTCCCTGGGCTTTGCAAAATGCCCGTTCGACAAGACGAGTTTCGAACTCAAGGATGGTCGCAACGGGTCGATGGAAAACAGTGCATTCGGGACAGTGTTCGGCGAGGTCGACAACAAGCCGCTTCCGGTTTGCGACTATGCCGGGTTTGCCCCTTTCGGCTTCGGTTACCGGCGCTGCCCGGGCGAGCAGCTGACCATTCTAGCCTTCGGGGATTTTCTCAAGAAGGCATGGAAGGACAAGCTCGAATTCGTCCAGCTCGATCTCAGCGATCCTGAACCGCTGCCGATCGGGCCAACGACCGTCATTGGCGACAACATGGGATTCGTCAGGGCCACCTAGGGCACCGTGTAGGGCAGGCTGTCGGTAGCTTTGCCTCGGCTCCGACCTAAGGCGGGGTTGCAACCGACATTTATATCGATAGAACACCCCCGGAACTTGACGGGATCTACTACCGAGAATGCTGGAACATATTTCGTTCTCTACTAGTGAATTCAGACCGCATGAGCAGTTTGACGCCTATCGGAACTTTTTGGGTACGGCCGCCGACGTTACACCTGATCACTCGAGGGCTAGCGGCTTCGCGGCCAGCGCCACCGCGTGGAACCTGGGTGGCATGGCCTTCATACACGCGACACTGCCTGGATCCGAGAGACCGCGCTCCGTTCACAGAAACCGCAAGGATCCGGTCGACCATTGGTGCATAGCGCTGATGGGTGACCCCAACGGGCACAATCACCTGCAGTTCAGGTCGCTGGCGCGCGAATTTCGCACCCCGAACGACAATCCACGCCTCCTTGGCCTGTACTTCGCGCGCGACCTGTTCCCCAACCTCTGGCAAGCTTTCGATACTTTGCCGGAATTTCCTCCGATAGCTGGACATTTCAGCCTCGTAGCCGACTATCTCGTAAGCCTCATGAAAAACCTGCCGAATATCCGGAGCACAGACGCGCCAGCTGTCGCGGAAATGACCCGCGCGCTTCTGGCGTCTGCGGTCTCCAGCACTTCGGACAATCTCGCCGAAGCCGCACCTGCAATCGACTACCTGATCAAGGAAAGAGCCCGCAGGTACATATACCGGAACATGGGAAATCCGGCTCTTACGCCAATCGATATTTGCCGCGCAATTGGGGTATCACGCTCGAAACTATACCTTGCATTCGCCGATTGCGGCGGCGTTTCCTCATTCATCAAGCACACTCGATTGATGAAAGCCTTTGAAGAGATTTCGACAATCTCCACGAACATGGCGACCATATCGTCGATCGCCGACAAGCTCGCCTTTCCCGATGCGGCAACTTTCAGCCGCGCATTCCGCTCCGAATTTGGGGTAACGCCAAGAGATGTCCGGAACGCAGCCATAAAAGGCACCAAAATTCTTCCGCCCGCACCCAAGCTGACCGCGATCGACACTTTCGGCCAGGTACTGCAACAGCTGCGGCCTTAGAGCGCCGCGCGTCCAATCGGACGCCCAAAGGACGCTCCGTGCCTTGCCGTGCTGTCGACGCCTGCCGGTTTCTGGTCCGCCTCCGGCAGCGAGCGCATCTGGCTATCAAAGACGACGAAGATCAGAAGTCCTTCGCGGGCATCAGTTGCGCGCAAAACGACTTCCTCGACCGCTGAGGGATACATGCGCTTGTCGCTGTTAGCTTTTTGGCAATAGCAACCACGCTATCGCTATTGTGAAATGAATTCGTCCTTGGTGCAGCCTGGGTACGTTTCGTTCTCAGGGGGATCCCGGCGAACGTTCCGCCGGGTAGCATGGAGGAATTCGATGTTTCCAAAGACGGCAACCGGCCGCAACATGTTTGCCATTGTGGCAACCGGTGTCCTTACCACGGTCGCTACGGCAGGCGTTCTGGTTTGGCTTTCCTATCAAGCGCTGGAAGAGCGCACCTTTTCTGAAATGACGAATATTGCCGAGGAAAGCGCGAGGCGAGTCGAGACTTATTTCGGCCGCGTGGAAGAATTGACGCACAACGCCAGGTCCAGCCTTTATGCTGCCAAAGATGGCGTGATCCCGGAGCGAGCAGCTACGAACCGCCTGTTCGAGCGCTGGATGCAGGACAACACCTACGCTCTCGGCATCAGCACCGCCTGGGAGCCCAACGCTTTCGACGGGCAAGACGAACTGTATCGCAACGCGCCCGGGCATGACGACAGCGGCCGCTACGTTCCCTATTTCGTGAAGAACGACGGCAAGGTCAAAATGGAGGCCTTGGTCGACTATGAGAAGCCGGGTGCCGGCGATTTCTACCTTATTCCCAAGGCGACGGGCAAAGGCGTTCTCATGGAACCCTACAGCTACAACATCGCCGGCAAGGATGTCGTGATGACGTCGTATATGGTGCCGTTGCTTTTCAACAGCGCCTTCAAGGGAACGGTAGGCGTCGATATCGCCCTCGACAACCTCGCCGACGACCTCTCCAAGATCAAGCCGCTGGGGGAAGGATATGTGGCGCTCGTCACCGGCAACGGCGGCATCGTCAGCTACCCCGAAGCGTCCATGCGCGGAAAAGCTCTCAAGGATTCCGGCCTTGATGCCGCGGCTTGGGATGGCCTGATTGCAAATCCGGGCAAATCGGCAAATCTGGTCGAGACGTCGGGCGACGCCAGCGTTGCCATCGCCGTTCCGGTCCGTCTGCCGGCGGGCACCACTTGGTACACCATGGTCTCGGTGCCGCAAACGGTCCTGTTTGCGAGCCTGTCGTCCCTCGTCGTTACGTCCATCGCCATCATCGCGCTCGCGGCGGGATTGATGACCGCTGTCGGCTTGCTGCTTGCCGCGCGCTTCCGCAAGCGCCTCGACAAGGTCATGACCGCGACCGCCGGAATTGCCGCGGGCGAATCCGACGTCGATCTTTCGGAAGCAGACAGGCAGGATGAAATCGGCGAGATGGCTCGCTCGCTGGTGATCCTCCGTGACGCAACCCTTGAGAAGGAACGGCTGGAAATCGAGGCGGAAGAAACCAGGAATCGCAACGCGACGGACGAGCAGCGCCGGGCAGCGGAAGCCGCCGAACAGGAGCGCCAGACGCGCTTTGCGGTCGACTCCTTGGCCGAAGCCCTGCGCCAGCTTGCCGACGGCGACATGACCCATCGGATCGACGACCGCTTTGCCGGCTCACTTGACAAGGTCCGGCTCGATTTCAACTCTTCGGTCGAGACACTGCAGACGGCACTGCTTTCCGTTGGAGAGAACGCCCAGGCCATCCAGGCTGGATCCAGTGAAATACGCTCGGCTTCCGACGATCTCGCAACTCGCACGGAACAACAGGCGGCAGCCGTCGAGGAGACGGCGGCGGCGGTCGAGGAAATCAGCGCGTCGCTGAAGGACACCTCGAAGCGTGCCGAAGACGCCGGTGGCCTGGTGGAACGCACGCGAGCAAGCGCCGAGAAGTCCGGCGAGGTCGTAAAGCGCGCCGTGGTGGCCATGAGCGGCATCGAGAATTCCTCCAAGGAAATCTCGAACATTGTCGGGGTGATCGACGAGATCGCATTCCAGACGAACCTGCTTGCGCTGAACGCCGGCGTCGAAGCGGCACGGGCTGGCGATGCGGGCCGGGGATTTGCGGTTGTCGCCCAGGAGGTCCGGGAACTCGCGCAACATTCGGCGACGGCCGCGCGGGAAATAAAGATGCTGATCGCCAAATCCGGCGAGCAGGTCAGCACGGGCGTCGAGCTGGTCAGCGAGACCGGCGCGGCGCTGGAGGAGATCATCGAGCGGGTGCGGGTGATTGACCAGAACGTCTCGGCCATCGTCGCCGCCGCGCAGGAGCAGTCCCGCGCGCTGAACGAGATCAGTTCATCCGTCAATTCGATCGACCAGGGGACGCAGCGGAATGCGGCGATGGTCGAAGAGCAGACGGCCGCCAGCCATGCACTGGCAAACGAAGTGAACTCCCTGAACGGGCTCCTCGCTCAATTCCGGATGGGCAACAGGCCCCAGGGTGCGACCGGAGTTGCTCATGGCGGCAACGTCAGCGTGATGGCCAGACACCGTCTGGCGGGATAAGATCGCATCAACATCGTCGTCAACTCAGCCGGGTCAATTGCCCGGCTGAGCCGTTTTTGACAGGCGGCGAGTTCGAACGTCCGCTTCAGCGAGAAGGTCGAAATCGACGCGAGGCCGAAAAGCCCCGGCTCATCGAACGGCCGGCTTCGCTGTCTCCTTCATCTCCGCCAGCGCGCGCTCCAGTGGCGCGGTCGAAACCTGAATCCGGCCATCGAAGGCGCTGTCCATGTCGAGGATCAGGTAGATCGAGCCGGCCAGCAGGGCGGCGGCGATGACGAAGGTGCCGATGACGACGCCGTTTCTCGGCGCGCGGAAGCCCATCAGGGCAAAGACCAGCACCAGCCAGGCCCCCAGCATGCGGATCAGCGGGCGTGGAATGGTATTTTGCGCCTCGCCCAACAGGGTCCAGCGCAGCTCCACCACCTTCTGCAGCCGCTCGCGGGCTTCCTGCCTGAGTTCGCCCTGATCGGCATCGACCGGCTTCAGCTGCCGCAGCCCCGCGCCGATCTCGTCGATCAGCCGCTCGGCCAGCTGGTTGTCGGGAACGGAAGACTCGCTCGGGGTCTTGCGGTCGATCATGGCCTGGACATAGGCGACCAGCGGCTGGCGCGCATTGATGGCCTCGGGCCCAAGCTTCCTCAGCGAGCGGTCGAGCAGGATCAGTTCGGTGGCGTAGGCATGCACATGATCGTCGATCTCCTGGAAAGAGTTCTTGGCCGCGTTGATCATCAGCCCGAGCACCAGCGAGGTGACGACCACGAACATGCTGGCGACCATCCTGACGACCTCGACGGTGTCGTTCTGGCGATTCTGGATCGGGACCTTGAGATAGGACAGCATGCTGGCGAGCGAGGCCGCGACCAGGCAGAGGAAGAGGAATGTCGCGATGAACGTTTCGCGCATTTTGGCCGACCAAGGTTGCACGCCAACCAAATGCGCCACCTGAGCGTGAAGTCAATGGCCGCACGTGGCAAGACCTCGTACACGAGGCAGCCAAAAAAGCTTGATCTCGATCAAGGTGGCTTTAATGCCGATATATAGGGATGAGAGAACGGCGCCGGCGAGGGAGGAAGCTATGGACGACGTGACGAACCGTGCACCGGGAAAACGACCCGGAGCATTGCCCGAAGTGCGGGCGCTTACAGTGGCCGACATCCGCGCCAGCCTGGCTGAGGGGGCGGCCGACTTCGCCCGCTGCCCGGGCATAGGGCTGACCATTGCGCTGGTCTTCGTGATCATCGGCCTGGCCATCACCACGTCGCTGGCGTGGCTGCACGAGCCCTGGCTGATCTATCCCTTCGCCATCGGCTTTCCGCTGGTCGGCCCGTTTGCCGCCGTCGGTCTCTACGAGGTCAGCCGCAGGCTCGAGGCCGGGCAGACGCCGACCATGCGCGAGGTGCTGAAGGTGATCTGGGCGCAGCGGAGGCGAGAGGTGTCGTGGATGGCCTTCGTCATGCTGTTCGTGTTCTGGATCTGGATGTACCAGGTCCGGCTGCTGATCGCGCTGATCCTCGGCCGCATGTCGTTCGCCACGCTCGACCGCTTCTTTCACGTCGTGACGACGACACCGGAGGGCTGGCTCTTCCTCGGCATCGGCCATGTCGAGGGCGCGGCACTGGCGCTGGTGCTGTTTTCCATCACCGTGGTGTCGATCCCGATGCTGCTCGACCGCGAGGTCGACTTCGTCACCGCCATGCTGACCTCGATCCGCACCGTGCTGGCGAGCCCGCTGGTGATGCTGGGCTGGGGGCTGATCGTAACGCTCGCCGTGCTCGCCGCCTGCGTGCCGTTCTTCCTTGGGCTTTTGGTGGTGCTGCCGGTGCTCGGCCACGCGACCTGGCATCTCTATCGCCGCGCAGTGGTCTGATTCAACCGGCGCAGGGCACTCGAGGGATCACATTGCACGGGCCTTGACTTGCCCAGGGTCCATTCGGAGCGCACAATCGCTGGCTGCGGCGACAGGGGAGGCATCACCCCATCGGAGGAATGCTCCATGAACGACCTCAGCCTGATGACGCTGGACGGCGGCATGACGATGATCGGCGCCCCGGTCCTGGAGGCGTTTGCCGCAAGCCTGCGCGGTGAAGTCCTGAACGCCGGTGATGCCGGCTATGACGAGGCGCGTTCGGTCTGGAACGCGATGATCGACCGCCGCCCCGGCCTGATCGTGCGCTGCGCCGGTGCCGCCGACGTGGTCGCCGCGGTCAATTTCGCCCGCGAGAACAAGCTGCTCGTCGCCGTGCGCGGCGGCGGCCACAACATCGCCGGCTCCGCCGTCTGCGACGGTGGGCTGATGATCGACCTTTCCAAGATGAAGTCGGTGCGCGTCGACAGGCTGGCGCGGCGCGTCTGGGTCGAGCCGGGCGCGACGCTGGCCGATCTCGACAAGGAAACCCAGGCCTTCGGGCTTGCCGTGCCGACCGGCATCAACTCGACCACCGGCGTTGCCGGGCTGACGCTGGGCGGCGGCTTCGGCTGGACGACGCGCAAGCTGGGCCTGACCATCGACAATCTGCTTTCGGCCGACGTGGTGACGGCCGATGGCGAGTTGGTGCGGGCGAGCACGGGCGAGCATGCCGACCTGTTCTGGGCGCTGCGCGGCGGCGGCGGCAATTTTGGTATCGTCACCGCCTTCGAGTTCAAGCTCGCCAAGCTCGGCCCGCAGGTAACGGCCGGACTGGTGGTGCACCCCTTCGACAATGCCAAGGCGGTGCTGAAAGACTATCGCCGGGTGCTCGCCGATGCGCCCGACGAACTGACCTGCTGGGCGGTGATGCGACAGGCCCCACCCCTGCCCTTCCTGCCCGCCCACTGGCACGGCAAGGAGGTGCTGGTGCTGGCGATGTGCCACTGCGGCGAACTCGCCGACGGCGAGAAAGCGACCGCAGCGCTACGCGGCATCGGCACGCCGATCGTCGACGTGGTCGGGCCGAGCCCGTTCACCGGCTGGCAGGCGGCCTTCGATCCGCTACTGGCGCCCGGCGCGCGCAACTACTGGAAGAGCCACGACTTCATCGAGCTGTCGGACGAGACCATCGAAATCCTCGACGGCGCGGTGAGAAATCTGCCCGGGCCGGAATGCGAGATCTTCATCGGCCATGTCGGGGGTGCAGCTGGGCGGGTGGCGGCTGACGCCACGGCCTTCCCCCAGCGCAACTCGCACTTCGTTATGAACGTGCATGCGCGCTGGCGCGAAGCCGCGATGGACAGGAACTGCATCGACTGGGCGCGCGAAATCTACGAGGCGGCCAAGCCGCAGGCGGCGGGCACCGCCTACATCAACTTCATGCCGGCCGACGAGGCCGACCGGATCGAGGCGGCCTATGGCGGCAACTATGCCCGGCTGCTGGAAGTAAAGCAGAAATACGACCCACAGAACCTGTTCCGCATGAACCAGAACCTGCACGCGGGCACGGCACGGCAGGCGGCATAACCGGGCCGGCAGCTTGATCAGATGGGGTGGCGAAGGCCAGCTACCGGCAATCGCCACCGCCGATGGCTGCATTGCCGGTGATGTCGATCGGGCAGTCGCTGCGCATCTTCGGCACCCTCAGCCGCGGGGGCTGCTGCAGCGGCACGACCTGGCGATCCTGTTCACGGTAGATTTTCTGCTGAAACTGGAAGTCGCTGCGGTTCTGCTGGTTCCGCAAGATCTGCAACTCGCCGGGGAGCGCGGGGTTGCGAGCCGATTGCACCGTCAGCCCGACGGCGAGCGCTGGCCCGGTGCCGGCGAGCACAATGCCCGCTACCGCCCAGGTCGCCAACCATCTCAAATCATGTCGCATCGTTCTAGTCCGGGTAGTCCTTGTCTGGCTGGAACATAGGGCCGGCGACAGGCGATGCAATGGAACAGCCGATCACATTGACGGCGCGGCGACTTGTTCCTATCTGTGGGCGGTCAAGGGCGGGGAGCCCCTGCCGCCCGCAGCCGCAAGGCACGGTGAAGCTCCCCTCGAAAAGATTCGTTTCCCTGTCGATGCGACGGCCGAAGCGGCAATGCGGGCACCCGGACTTCAACCACGCCGTTCGCGCATCGCGAAGGAGCGAACCTATGACCAACGGTCACACCAACGACTACAAGACCAATGCCCGCCGGCTGCGCGACGCGCTTGCCGCCGAAGGTTTTGACATCAGCCATGCCAAAGCGCTTGAACTGGTAGCCAAGCAGAATGGCGTCCGCGACTGGAACACGCTGGCCGCGCGTCCGGTCGCCACGAAGGCGGAAGAGACCACCAGCGGTGCGCCCTTTGGCGTCGGCGAGAGCGTGGCCGGCACCTTCAACGGCAATCCGGCGCAGGGCCGCGTCATCGGCCTCGAAGAGACGATCAAGCCCGACCTGTGGCGCGTCACCGTCGCCTTCAACCCGCCGGTGGACGTTTCGACCTCGAAGCTGTTTTCGTCGCAGCGCCGGCGCATCCAGATGGTGGTCGGCACCGACGGCCGCTCGCGCCGCCTGACCGGCACAGAAACCGGCGTGATGGCGCTGACCCGCGCCTGACGGCACTGTCTCCGCGAAAAAGCACGGCCGTGGATCGTTGACCCGCTCCACGGCCGTTTGCGCGTGGCTGCCGTTGCGTCGAAACGCTTTGATTCCAGCCCAAGCTTGTGTAAAGCGAGGCAAGCCAAATTCCCGCAACAGCAGACGGGCCAAAAGCCATGGAAAAATTCACCAAGCTCACCGGCGTCGCAGCGCCGCTGCCGATCGTCAACATCGACACCGACATGATCATCCCCAAGGATTATCTCAAGACGATCAAGCGGACCGGACTTGGCAGCGGGCTTTTCGCCGAAATGCGTTTCAACGAAGACGGCTCGGAAAACCCCGACTTCGTGCTCAACAAGCCGGCCTACCGCAAGGCCGAGATCCTGGTCGCCGGCGACAATTTCGGCTGCGGCTCGTCGCGCGAGCATGCGCCCTGGGCGCTGCTCGACTTCGGCATCCGCTGCGTCATCTCGACGTCGTTCGCCGACATCTTCTACAACAACTGCTTCAAGAACGGCATCCTGCCGATCACGGTCAGCCAGGAAGACCTCGACAAGCTGATGGACGACGCCTCGCGCGGCGCCAACGCCACCGTGTCGGTCGATCTCGAAGCCAAGGAGATCCGCGGCCCCGATGGCGGCGTGGTCAAGTTCGACCTCGACGACTTCAAGCGCCACTGCCTGCTCAACGGCCTCGACGACATCGGCCTGACGATGGAGAAGGCTTCTTCCATCGACAGCTACGAGAAGAAGGTGGCCGAAAGCCGCCCTTGGGCCTGAGCTTTCCAGCCCCGCCCGACCTCGGGCACAGGATGATCCGGAGCCCCGTCGTGATTGAGTTCGCGGCGGGGCTTCTTGCTGAAGCTACAGGCTCCCGCTGACAGCTTCGCGCCCCTGTGCGATGGTCGTGCCTCAGGATTCGGAGTGCTGCGTCGCTCCGAGGCATCGCGACCGGGAGCGCCGCATGAAACCATCCGTGATTTTTGCCGCAGCCGCATTTGGCTGGCTCACGGCATGCCCTTCGCTCGCACAAGAGCAGAAGGAGCCGGAAAAGATCCCCTTCGAGGGCGGCATCTTCACCATCACCGAGACCAAGGAGCTCGACAAGGTCCTTGCCTATGACGGCAAGGAACTGGCACGCAATTATGTCGCCTTCTACCAGCGCACCGTTGATCTCAACGGCACCAAGGTCGCCATCTTCGATGTCGGCGGCGGCGGCAATGCCTGCGGCCCAGCGGCCGTGCTGGCCTGGAAGACCGAGGCCGGCATCCAGTCGACCATCGTCGGCGCGGACGAGTGCGGCACCCCGCCGGCGGCGGCAACGGGCGATGCGCTCTATTTCGTGCCCTATCTCAGGCCCGGTGCCACAGCACCGGTGCGGATGTGGTCGCCCGAGAACGGGCTGAAGGTCGCCGGCGAGCTGAGCTTCGTGCCGCAGCCGGGGACCGGCTGGGCGGACGTCAAGCTTGAAGGCCTCACCTACACCACCGACTTCTTCGCCAATGCCGAACTCTACGCCGCAGCCAAGGCGCTGCTCGGCAACGATCTGGAAAACGTGGCGCTCGGCCTGTCGGTGTCGGGCGGCCCTGACACGACGCCGTCGGGCCTACTGTTTGCAAGTGGCTGCGTGCCGCATGCCTGCGGCAGCGCCGACGCCTTCATTGGCGTCGATGTGGCGAACAAGAGGCTCTATTTCGCCCAGCAGGGAGATTTGCCCGCGCCGAAGACCTGGCCGGGGCTGGACGAATGGCCGGCCGAGCTCAAGTACGGCATGACCAAGGCGCTGGTGAAACAATAGGAGGGAAGCAGATGCGCAAGCTGATCTCGACCGGCTCGCCCTTCGAGAAGACCGCCGGCTATTCGCGTGCCGTGGTGCAGGGCGACTGGTGCTTCGTCTCCGGCACCACGGGCTACGACTACGCCACCATGACCATGCCGGAGAGCGTCGAAGCGCAGACTCGCAACTGTCTCGCGACCATCGAAAAGGCGCTTGCCGACGGTGGGTTTTCCCTCGCCGACGTGGTGCGGGCACATTACTACATCACCGACCAGTCCTACGTGGACCTCGTCTTTCCGATCCTCGGCGAGACATTCGGCGATATCCGCCCGGCCGCGACGATGATCGTGTGCCGGCTCAACAAGCCGGAAATGAAGATCGAGATCGAGGTGACGGCGCTGAAGGGCACGTGACGACGCCGATGCCCACCCAAATCGGCCGCTTTCAGTTCACTGGCTGCGGCTTTGGGAACTCCCACGTGCCATTGAGGACTTCGGCGCGCGGACGATAGAGACGCACCAGATAGTTCCATCCTGAAGTGATGGGGAGGCAGTTTGCGATTTTCCCGTCGCAGCCGCCGAACTGGACGGCGACCGAACCATCCTTGTCCGTTTTCGCGGTGATGTTGTTGAGCGTGTAGGCGTTCTCGGGGTTCGGTTCGAAATATCCTTTGACGTTGTAGACACTGACCGACCAGAAGCCGTCGACCGGCACATCCTTGACGTCCAGCCGATAGACGGTCTTTCCATCATTCTTGCTCGGCGTGACATTGAGATAGGTCGCTTCCTTTTCGGGGTTTCCGCCCCAGGCCGATGCAGAGCCGATCAGACGTCGCACAGGGTCGACCTGATCCTTTGTGCCGAACATGCGGTTTGTATCGGGAAGCGTCGAGGCCAGGACGAGCAGGGCTTCACGCACCTTCTTCTGGCTGTCGGGATCCCATTTCGGCACCTCGAATTTGCCGGGCCCGCCCGACTGCTCGACCTTGATCGCGTCCTGCAGGGCATGGACGGCTTCCACGTCCTTCGCATCGTTCGGATCGACCAGCGTACGCACAGCCGCCACGGCATAACGGGTGCCGATATTGTCCTTCGACAAGGTGTGACTGCCCGGGCCATAGATGACCTGAGGCGTGTACTGGTCCTCATCGATCACCTGCATCGACATGAAGCGCTTGCCCGCATCGGGAAGCGTGATCGTCACCGGCCCGGCTTCGAGATCGAACACCGCAGAGGAGTAGAGCGTGTCCCGGTTGAGCCGGATAACGACCTGGTCGTCGATAGCCGCCGGTTGACGGCGGTGATGGAATTTGCCCAATCCGCCGTCCTTGACGACGTTGCCGAAGTAAAGGTCGCTCTCGGCACGCGGAAAATTGTCAGGCGTAACCGTGACCGTGCTGCTGTCGGATTGCGCATGTGCACCGCTCGCCAGTGCCAGCGTTGCCACGAGAAGAAACGGCGTGAAATTGGCCTTCATGGCGTTCTCCTTTCTCGGTTCAATGCATTCTTCGAAGGGGCGGTGCCTTCCACTGTCCATCGAGCGCTTCCTGTTTGGGCCAGTAGAGCCGCATGGCCGTCAAGAATGCTCCGCTGGGCGCGGGCAGCCAGTTGGCCTCTTTGTCCGTCCCGGACGAGTCGTGCTGGACATATAGGGTGATGCCACCATCGGCGTCGCGCTTCAGGTCCGGCAGCATTGGCGAGTTGATCAGGTAGCGATTGAGCGGGTTGGCCGAGAGCAGGCTCGACGGCAGCTCATAGAGAGTGAGTGACCAGAAGGCATTGACGGGCGGCAGCTGGCCGGGCGCAAAGCGCAGCTCGTAGCGATTGGCCCCGCTGAGCGGCTTCATCCCATCGTCGACAAAATAGACGGGGTAAACCGCCTCGTCCTTCGAGTTGCCGTAGATGCCGAGCGCGGCTGACGACATGCGCTGCAAATAGTCACCGTTCAGATGCGCACGTGTTCCAAAGCCATCGGTCCGCTTCCCGGTATCGATCTGTGTTTCCTTGAACTCCTTGAACGCTGCCCAGGCATCGGCCATCCCGTCTTGAACGGCATTGCGTATCTCCGGGGGCAGCGCGGCCGCATCGAACTGGCCCTGCGCGCCAATCCCAAGCTTGGCAAAGCGCGCCATCAATTCCGTCTCGGATGGATGCGTCGGACAGAACTGGAGGATGAAGCTGAGAATGTTGAAAAATTCCAGCGAGGTCTTTTCGTCGTCCACGCCCAGCGGCTTGATGAAATCGACAACCGGCGCCGCCTGCCGCGCTGGCTGGCCAAGGAGTTGCGACAAGGTCTGCACCTTGTACCCGGCCTGGATTTTCTTGACGTTTTCGATATCAGCCGGATTGAGGAGTTGCGTCCGAAACAGCACGAAGGCGAACTCGGTTTCGGACGGGATCACCGCCTTGATGCCGGGTGGTGTCTCGCCCTTCCAGTTCGGGCCAACCAGCAGGAAGCTGCCGGCATCGTTGCCTGTGGCGCGGCTGCCCACATAGGCGAAGTTGAACGTGTACATGTCGATGAACTGGAGCGAGTAGTAGCGCCCTTTTTCGATCGCAGGCACGGTGAAGACCAGTGGCTCGGCCCGCAAGTCCGCGCCAAGGAATGAATAGGGCGTATCGGAATTTGGCGACTGGATCGCCTTGTCATCGGGCGTGTAGACACGCGCCGTGTTGCTGAGCGTGTTCCACGGTCCCTTGAACTCGCGGCCGCTGTCATCGACGAAATACGAATACTGGATGCGATAGCTGTCAACGAGCGGGAAGCCGTAGATTGTGGCCTCCTTGGCAATTGCCCGAGCCTCTTCAGGGGTGAGCGCGCTATGAGAATTCATGACCCTACTCCCCACGGTTGTGCGACTTGCCTAAATCCAACGCCGGCCCGCAGTAAGCCCGTCGTGCGCTGCCCTTGAGAACGATGTCTCGCGCGTGAAGCGGCGGCGGCGATGACGCAGAACACCCTGTAGTGACGAAGGTTCCCTGAAGCGAATGGACTTCCGTTGCTGCACCAGCCCTTTCCGTCTTGCGCGCACGGCCCCGTGGGGCTAGCAAGACCGCGGTTCACGGCATCTTCTGGGGAAACGCACCATGGCTTCGAAAAAACTCCTTCTTCTTCCCGGCGACGGCATCGGCCCCGAGGCCATGGCTGAGGTCCGCAAGCTGATTGCGGCGATGAACGACAAGCTCGGCAGCAACTTTACGACCGAAGAAGGCCTCGTCGGCGGCTCGGCCTATGACGCCCATGGCCAGGCGATTTCCGACGCCGACATGGCCAAGGCGATGGCTGCGGATGCCGTGCTGTTCGGCGCCGTTGGCGGCCCGAAGTGGGACGCGGTTCCCTATGAGGTGCGCCCCGAAGCTGGCCTTTTGCGCCTGCGCAAGGACATGGAGCTGTTCGCCAACCTGCGTCCGGCGATCTGCTATCCCGCACTCGCCTCGTCGTCCTCGCTCAGGCAGGAAGTGATCGAGGGCCTCGACATCCTAATCGTGCGCGAACTGACCGGCGGCGTCTATTTCGGCGAGCCCAAGCAGATCATCGACCTCGGCAACGGCCAGAAGCGCGGCATCGACACCCAGGTCTACGACACCTTCGAGATCGAGCGCATCTCGGGCGTCGCCTTCGAGCTGGCGCGCACGCGCAAGAACCACGTGACGTCGATGGAAAAGCGCAACGTCATGAAGTCGGGCGTGTTGTGGAACGAAGTGGTGACCGCCACCCACAAGGCCAAGTATGCCGACGTCAAGCTCGACCACATGCTCGCCGACGCCGGCGGCATGCAGCTCGTGCGCTGGCCCAAGCAGTTCGACGTCATCGTCACCGACAATTTGTTCGGCGACATGCTGTCCGACGTCGCCGCCATGCTGACTGGCTCGCTCGGCATGCTGCCCTCGGCCTCGCTGGGCGCACCCGACGCGGTGACCGGCAAGCGCAAGGCGCTCTACGAGCCGGTGCACGGCTCGGCTCCCGACATCGCCGGCCAGGGCATCGCCAACCCGATCGCCATGATCGCGTCCTTTGCCATGTGCCTGCGCTACTCGTTCAACATGGTGGCCGAGGCCGACAAGCTCGAAGCGGCGATCGCCGCAGTGCTCGAAGATGGCCTGCGCACCAAGGACATCATGTCCGAAGGCAAGACCGAGGTCGGCACCACTGAGATGGGCGACGCCATCGTCGCCAAGTTCTTCGCCTGATTGCAGGCCGATGAACTGAAAACGGCGCCCAAGCGGCGCCGTTTTCTTTTGTGCTGACGCAATCTCTCTACAGCGCCGCGCGTCCTTTTGGACGCGCAAAGGACGCTGTAGCACTTTAAGTTTGTGCATGATCCTTTCCGAAAATCGATTCCGATTTTCGGGGTCATGCACTATTCGCTCGGAACGTAAGGCGGGGGCACCTTCACCCCCGCCGGCACCGGCCCCCACCTGTTCTCGTGCGCCTGCGACGGGATCAGCGCGAAGACGAAGATGATCAGCCCGCCGAAATAGGGCAGCAGGATCAGCAGGTAGAACCAGCCGGACAGGCCGAGATCGTGGATGCGCCGCACGGTCACGGCGATGCTGGGCAGAACCGTTGCGGCGATGAACAGGCCGAGCAGGCCGATGCTGAAGACGGGCGCCGAGTTGCCGGGCACGAAATTGCCCGACGCCTCGTCGAGGCCCACGCCGACACCCAGCAGCGCGAAAAAGCCGATCGCCCAGAACAGGTAAAAACCCCAATATTCCTTGCGCCGCGCGCGGCCCCGGAAATTGACGTAGTTGGCACTGATGGCGCGCCAGAAATAGGACCACAGGCCGACAGATGGCCCGCTGACGCCGGCCTGCCGACCGAACTGCGGCGCGGCGGCTGGCTCCGCGCCAGCTCCCTCGTGTTGCGGACGGACGAGAAAGATGCCCCGCGCATAACCGGCATCAGGCTGGAACTCGACTTGGGTTCCCTTGCCCATCGGCACGACGCGCCTAAGATCCTCGCGGGCGAAGGCGTAGCGGTTTCCGTCGACCCCGGAGATGAAGCCAAAGCCTTGCGTTTCGTCGTAATGTAGAACTTCCCCGCGCATTCTTTCCCTTCCCGATTGCCGGCTGGCACAATGTAAGCGTTCGGCCGCCGCCGCAAGCACCCTCACCGATTGACTCTTCACCGAAACCAGCTAAAAGCGGCGGCGAACAGGGAACCCTCCGATGCGCGGCCTTTTGATGGCGCTTTTCGCATTCGACTTCCCCGGCCACGACAGACATCGTGCCGGGCGCGGAGCCTTTTCCCTGCTTTCGACCAAAACCATGGCCAAAACCACCACCACCAAAACGGTGTGATTTCCCTTGGCCTGCTCACCCTCTCCCGGGTTTGGCCCGGGGGTGAAGCCCGCAACGGCCGGCGGGTTTTCTCCAGAAGCGAGCGGAGAGGGACAGGAGTGATCTAATGGGTTTCAAGGTTGCGATCGTCGGCGCCACGGGCAATGTGGGCCGCGAAATGCTCAATATCCTCGAGGAACGCGGCTTTCCGGTCGACGAGGTCGTCGCACTCGCCTCGCGCCGCTCGCTCGGCACCGAAGTGTCGTTCGGCGACAAGACGCTGAAGGCCAAGGTCCTCGACACCTATGACTTCTCCGACACCGACATCTGCCTGATGTCGGCCGGCGGCAACATCTCCAAGGAATGGTCCCCCAAGATCGGCAAGCAGGGCTGCGTCGTCATCGACAACTCCTCGGCCTGGCGCTACGACCAGGACGTGCCGCTGATCGTGCCGGAAGTGAACCCCGACGCTATCGTTGGCTTCTCCAAGAAGAACATCATCGCCAACCCGAACTGCTCGACCGCCCAGTTGGTGGTGGCGCTGAAGCCGCTGCACGACAAGGCCAAGATCAAGCGCGTGGTCGTGTCGACCTACCAGTCGGTCTCGGGCGCCGGCAAGGAAGGCATGGACGAGCTGTTCACCCAGACGCGCGCCGTCTTCGTCGCCGATCCGGTCGAGGCCAAGAAGTTCACCAAGCGCATCGCCTTCAACGTCATCCCCCACATCGACGTGTTCATGGAGGACGGCTACACCAAGGAAGAGTGGAAGATGGTGGCCGAGACCAAGAAGATGCTCGACCCCAAGATCAAGCTGACGGCAACCGCCGTGCGCGTGCCTGTGTTCATCGGCCATTCGGAAGCCGTCAACATCGAGTTCGAAAACCCGATCACCGCCGAAGAAGCGCGCGACATCCTGCGCGAGGCGCCGGGCTGCCTGGTCATCGACAAGCGCGAGGACGGCGGCTACGCCACTCCGCTCGATTCCGCAGGCGAGGATGCGACCTACATCTCGCGCATCCGCGAGGATGGCACCGTCGAAAACGGCCTTGCGATGTGGATCGTCTCCGACAATTTGCGCAAGGGTGCGGCCCTCAACACCGTGCAGATCGCCGAACTGCTGGTCGAGCGCGGCCTGATTACGCCGAAGAAGAAAGCCGCCTAGTTAGATGATCCGCGGGCTCCGTCCCGCGGCTTAGGCTTCTGTCGTCAAAGCGCCGTGCGTCCGGTCGGATGCGCGGCGCTTTTTTTTGCATCCGGCGCCAGCGCCGGACTGACTCACGTGAAACAGCCGCCGGAACCCTGCCGGAAGCTGGCCAAGAGCGGGCTTGCCAAAACGCAAAACGGCGGACCTTTCGGCCCGCCGTTCGACATTCGCCTTGAAAGCGAAAAATTACTCGGCCGAAGCCTCGGCCGGAGCGGCAGCTGCAGCGGCGATCGCGGCAGCGGCGTCTTCCTGGGCCTTCTTCAGGGCAGCCAGACGCTCCTGGGCCTTCTTGCCCGGCTCGCCCTTGGTCGGGTTCGAACGGGCATCGCGCTTGGCAAGGCCGGCCTCGTCGAGGAAGCGGGCAACGCGGTCAGTCGGCGTCGCGCCGTGGGCCAGCCAATGCTTGACGCGGTCGGCGTCGATCTTGACGCGGTCGCCGTCCTTGGGCAGCAGCGGGTTCCAGGCGCCGACCGTCTCGATGAAGCGGCCGTCGCGCGGGCTGCGGGCGTCGGCAATGACGATGTGGTAGTAGGGGCGCTTCTTCGAGCCGGCGCGGGCCAGGCGGATCTTGAGGGACATTGTCTTACTCCTGGATGGTTCTGTCTTGGGTTGGGTATGTTTCAGTCTGTTCCGCCGTCAGGCGGAGGTAGTCCTGTCTGAGCTGCCGTTATGTTCGGCGGCCAGCATTTCGTGGTGTCTGATCACCTCGCGGATGATGAAGTTGAGAAACTTCTCCGCAAAATCCGGGTCGAGATGGGCATCGTCGGCAAGCCGGCGCAGCCGGGCGATCTGGGTCGCCTCGCGGTTCGGGTCGGCCGGCGGCAGGCCATGCGTCGCCTTGAGCACGCCGACCGCCTTGGTGCAGCGGAAGCGCTCGGCCAGCATGTGGATCAGCGCCGCGTCGATGTTGTCGATCGAAGCGCGCAACTGCTGCAGCTGGGCCTGAGGACTGGTGTCGGTCATTGCGCTCCTCACTTCTTCTTGGCCGGCCCGGGCAGGCCGCCACCGAGGCCCGGAAGCTTCATGCCGCCGGGAAGACCAGGCAGACCGCCACCGCCCATACCGGGGAGCCCGCCGCCCGGCAGGCCCTTGAGGCCCTGGCCGAGCCCTGCGGCTTCGGCCTGCTTTTTCAGCGCCTCGAGCTGCTTGGGGTCCATCTTCGAAAGATCGGGCATGCCGCCACCCGGCATCATGCCGCCGAGGCCCATCTTCTGGGCGAGACCACCCATCATGCCGCGCATCAGGCCACCGCCCTTGCCCTTGCCACCCATGGCCTTCATCATGTCGGCCATCTGGCGGTGCATCTTGAGCAGCTTGTTGATCTCGGCCGCATCGGTGCCGGAACCGGCGGCGATGCGCTTCTTGCGCGAGTGCTTGAGCAGGTCGGGATTGGCGCGCTCGGCCTTGGTCATCGACGAGATGATGGCGATCTGGCGCCCAAACATCTTGTCGTCCAGCCCGGCTGAAGCCATCTGGTCCTTCATCTTGCCCATGCCCGGCATCATGCCCATGATGCCGCCCATGCCGCCCATCTTCTGCATCTGGCCGAGCTGGTCGGCGAGATCGTTCAGGTCGAACTTGCCCGACTGCATCTTCTTGGCCATCGCCGCGGCTTTTTCCGCGTCGATGGTTTCGGCGGCCTTCTCGACCAGCGAAACGATGTCGCCCATGCCGAGGATGCGGTCGGCGATGCGCTTGGGATGGAATTCCTCCAGCGCATCCATCTTTTCGCCGACGCCGATCAGCTTGATCGGCTTGCCGGTGACGGCGCGCATCGAAAGGGCAGCACCGCCGCGGCCGTCGCCGTCCATGCGGGTAAGCACCAGGCCGGTGATGCCGACGCGGTCGTCGAAATTCTTGGCGAGGTTGACGGCGTCCTGACCGGTCAGCGAGTCGGCGACGAGCAAGATCTCGTGCGGGGTCGCGGCCTTCTTGATGTCGGCCATCTCGACCATCAACGGCTCGTCGATATGGGTGCGGCCGGCGGTGTCGAGGATGACGACGTCATGGCCGCCCAGCTTGGCCGCCTGCACGGCGCGGGCGGCTATCTGGACCGGCGACTGGCCGGCGACGATCGGCAGCGTGGCCACCGTGGTCTGCTCGCCGAGCTGGCGCAGTTGCTCCTGCGCGGCCGGACGGCGCGTGTCGAGCGAGGCCATCAGGACCTTCTTGCCCTGGCGCTCGGTCAGCCGCTTGGCGATCTTGGCGGTGGTGGTGGTCTTGCCCGAGCCCTGCAGGCCGACCATCATGATGACGACGGGGGCCGGCGCGTTGAGGTCGATGGCGACGCCCTCGGCGCCGAGCATCTCGACCAGCTCATCATGGACGATCTTGACGACCATCTGGCCGGGCTTGATCGACTTGAGGACCGCCGCACCCACGGCCTTTTCACGGACGCGGTCGGTGAAGGAACGAACGACTTCCAACGCAACGTCGGCTTCGAGCAGCGCACGGCGGACCTCGCGCAGGGCTGCCGAGACGTCGGCCTCCGACAGCGCGCCCCGGCCGGTCAGGCCGTTGAGGATCGATCCAAGGCGTTCCTGCAGCGATTCAAACATTCATTTTCCCTTTCCCTGGCACCGGCATGATGCCCGAGAGGTAGTGCTTTCGCGCCGGTGCCCCAACACCAAACAGCAGCCAAAACCAAAAAGCACCCGGGGGCGCATCGCGCTGCCGGGTGTTGGCCTCCGGGGTCGTTTGGTACCTCTAGGGTGCCCCGGTCGGCTGCTCGGAGTAGAACTCGTCGCGGAATTTCGAGGCTGTAGACAGGAAAATGGCCGCAGAGTCAAGCTTTGACGGTTCTTGCCGATCGGATCTTCGGCCAAACGGCAGAGTTAGGGCAAGACCTCCCCGTCAAGAATCCGGGCATAGAGATCGAGATAGCCTTGAGCCGTCTTTTGGATGGAGAACCGATCGGCAGCCGCCTCGCGGCACCGTCGTGGCGACATCGCCGCTACGTCGTCCAAGGCGGAGGCGAATTCGTCGTCGGTTTCAAAGAGCCTGCCCGTATCCGCGTCGATGATTTCGGGCATTGCGCCCCGCGGCGTAGCCAAGGCCGGCGTTCCGCACAGCATGGCCTCGACCGGCGCCATGCCAAAGGCCTCTTCGCCGGCGATCGGGTTCAGGAAAGCCCTTGCCTCGCCCAAGAGATCCAGCTTGCTGTCGCCATCGACAATTCCATGAAAGCGATACCGCGACCCCAGGCTCTTGAAGAAGACGAGATCACGACGGACCTGGCTGCGGGTCAGCAATTGCCACCGTGAGCCGCCGGCAATATCCAGTTCAAAATCAAATGTCTTCGCAAGGTCGACCGCCCTGTTCAGATTCTTGATTGCACGCGCAATGCCAGCAAGAAAGAGCAGTTTGTTGTTCTTCACATTGGAAAGTCTGTAAGCGTCAACGGGGAATCCGTTGTAGACAAATGTCTGCCGGCCGCGATTGCGCGCATGGCTGGAACTGACGAAATTCCAGTTCTTCCCGCTCGGCGGTATTATTGGCCCCGGTCCATGACTGGTATTCAAGGACGGGAAAGGAACGTTGAGATAGGGGCCGTGGCAATGGACGATCTGCGTGTCCTGCGGAATGGCGTCGAGGTATTGCTGGTGTGAAGTCGCCTGGCGGACCTCGAAGGCGGCGGGCCCCGTAATTCGCCCGGCAATCACCACGACCTGGTGACCAAGGCGGGTCAGTTCGGTGGCGAGCCACTCCACCTGCCGTTGGCTCCCACCATAGCCTTTGCAGGGGATGGGACCGGTTACTGCCAGCGTAATTCGCATGATGCCGCCTTGACTATTTTTCGTCTGTTGCCCGCATCAAGGCGCGAATGCAAGAGCATGGCGAACTTTCCGGAGGTCACTCAGCGCCCGTTAAGACTTGCCGCCTATCTTGGCGCGCGGCCGCATGAAGGGCCGGAGTGCATTTTCTCAGAGTAATTTTCGGCCATGCCTGACCGCTGCGATGTCTCAAATCTCGACAAGGGACATGAAAAGGACTGTGCCGCCTCCGCCCGCGCCGCGGCGCTTCACGGCTTCATCGAGAATGTCGAGTACGCGCTGGTCGTGATCAACGCCAAGGGCAGCATCGCCTTCGTGAACAAGGCCGCCGAGCGCATGTTCGGCTACGAGGGCAACGAAATGGCTGGCCTGACCCTCGACATCATCATTCCGCCACGTCTTCGGGGCGCCCACAATACCGGCATTGCTCGCATCGGTGCCGGTGAGCCCTCGAAGCTGGCGGGCAAGACGGTCGAGGTGACGGCCCTGCGCCGCGACGGCAGCGAGTTCCCCGTCGAGCTGTCGCTGTCTGTCTGGGACGGGCCTGATGGCATGGCCATGGGCGGCCTGATCCGCGACATCTCCGAGCGACGGCAGCGCGACATCCGGCTGCATCGCCTCGCCCACCAGGATCCGCTGACCGGCCTGCCCAATCGCCTGCAGTTCGAGATGCGGCTCCAGGATGCCCTGGACGCCGGCGAGCCGACCGGACTGATGCTGCTCGACATCAACGGCTTCAGGAAGGTCAACGACACGCTTGGCCATTCGACCGGCGACACGCTCTTGCAGGCGCTGGCCGTGCGCCTGCCCGCCAAGCTCGACGCCAATGCGATCGTCTGCCGGCTCGCCAGCGACGATTTTGCGATTCTGCTGCGCAACATCGACGCGCCGGAGGCCCTCACGGATGCGGCTGCGAGCCTGGTCGAGACCTTCGAGCGGCCTTTCGCCGTCGGCGACCACCTGCTCAAACTGGGCGTCAGCATCGGCGGAGCGGTGGCACCGCAAGACGGCAGCGATGCCGAGGAACTGCTGGCCAGCGCAGACCTCGCCCTTTATCGGGCGCAGCAGAGCGGCAGCAGCTACCAGATGTTCGAGCCGTCGATGCGCAATTCGGTGGCCGCCCGCCGCGCGCTCCAGGACGAACTTCTCAGGGCCATCGGCGCCAATGAGTTCGTCCTTCACTACCAGCCGCAGGTTTGCCTGGAATCGGGCAAGGTGCTTGGCGCCGAAGCGCTGCTGCGCTGGAACCACCCCACGCGCGGATTGCTCGAACCAGTCGAGTTTCTCGCCACGCTCGAATCCCATGCCGGCGCCCTGACGGTCGGCAACTGGATCCTGGACGAAGCCTGCCGGCAATCGGCGGAGTGGCGCGCCCGCGGCCTCGCTCAGGTCACCATGGCGGTGAACCTGTTTTCGGTGCAGGTGAGCGCCGGAAACCTTGCTGAGACGGTGAAGGCGACGCTCGACCGTCACGGGCTGAGCGCCAATGCGCTCGAACTCGAGATCACCGAGAAGATCGCGCTCGACCACGAGGACCGCACGCTGGCGCCGTTTCGCACGCTGGCAAGGGCAGGCGTCGGTCTCGCCTTCGACGATTTTGGCACCGGCTACGCCGCGCTGAGCACGCTCAAGCGCTTTCCGCTGACAGTGCTCAAGCTGGACCGCAGCTTTGTCCGCGACCTGCTCGACGATCCGCAGGACGCCGCGATCGTCCGCGCCGTTCTCGCCATGGCCACCGACATGGGGCTGACTGTTGTCGCCGAGGGCATCGAAACGCGCGCCCAGCAAGCTGCGCTCTATGCCATGGGATGCCGCATCGGCCAGGGCTATCTCTACTCGAAAGCGCTGCCGGCGGACGAGTTCGAACAGATGATGCGGCGGGCACTGTGTCCGTCCGCTTCGACCTACGAGATTTGACGCGGGGGCACCGAATTCGGCCCCATCCGGCCCGGACCGGTATAGAATTCGCCCAGGGTGGATCGCATCGGCCACCGGCGCGATATTGCCACAAGCACATCCGGAAGCCGCGGCCCGCCCGAACAGCAGGGAGGCTGCCATGTCGGAACTCGTGAAAACGGATGCGACCCAACTGGGCGCGCTGCTGCCCATGACCTCCGCCGAAATCGTCAGCACGATGGCCCACTACCACCGCGCGGAAATGGCCAGGATGGCCGGCTGGCGTGACCGCATCGACCGGACCAGCAATTGGGCGATCACGGTGGTTGCCGCGATGCTGTCGGTTTCGCTGTCGACGCCCAACGCACACCCTGGCGTGCTTTTGTTCGCCATGCTGCTGGTCTTCCTGCTGCTGTGGATCGAGGCGCGGCGCTATCGCTTCTTCGACGTCTACAGGTCACGGGTTCGCACATTCGAACAATATTACTTCGCTCCGATCTTCGCACCCGGTGCGGGGGAAAGCACAAACTGGCGCCAGATGCTGGCCGACAGCCTGAGGAACCCGCTGTTTCGCATCTCCCACGCCGACGCCTTTTCGCGGCGGTTGCGGCGCAACTACATCTGGATGTTCCTGATCCTTCTGTTCGCCTGGGTGCTGAAGATCTCGACCCCGAGCCTGCAGGCCGGAGGCGGCGAAGGCAGTCTGGCATCGTCGCTATTGCAAGTGGTTGCCAATGCCAGCCTTGGGCCCATGCCCGGCTGGCTGGTCATCGTCTGCGTGGCGGGGTTTTATCTCTGCATGATCTATGCCGCGCTACGGCCGTCAGACAACGCCGTCGAGGGCGACCTGTCCAAGGTTCATGTGTAGAGCCGTTCATCATCGGCCAGCCGGGCGCTGGCAAGCGCCAACAGCGCAGCCCCCTCCCCCAGCGCAACTGCTGGTCGGCGCCGGCCCTGCGACGCATTCTTGCCGGCGAAGATGGCTGAACCCCGCGCCGGCGATCACAACATCGGCATCTTCCATGTTTTTTCCCCGCTCTCGCCACATTCGCTGCTTGATCCTATGCGAGTTTTTTGCCACCTGCCCTTGCAGGCCAGCGGGGACGTAAACGCCTTCTTAACGATGACGAGAGAGCGTTCGGCTGGCAACAACCCTCCCAAGGGCATTGATTCAGGCATTAGGAGAATGGCATGGCAATACTTGCCAAGGTGAAGATATTTGCTGCGGCTTCCGCCGTGCTGGCACTGACGGCAGGCGGCGCATATGCGGCCCAGTGCGGCAACAACGCAGGCGGTTTCGAGGCCTGGAAAGCCGCGTTCGCACAGCAGGCGGCGGCCAACGGCATCAAGGGCAATGCGCTCAACGCGCTTGCCGAGACGACCTACGCCACCAAGACGATCTATGCCGACCGCAACCAGAAGAGCTTCAAGCTGACGCTCGACCAGTTCATGGCCAAGCGCGGCGGCAAGACGATCGCCTCCAAGGGCAAGACCCTCAAGAAGCAGAACGCGGCACTGTTCCAGAGCATCGAGCAGCGCTACGGCGTTCCCGCGGGCCCGCTGATCGCGATCTGGGGCATGGAAACCGGCTTTGGCGGCTTCCTGGGCAACCAGCACACGCTGTCGGCGGTGGCCACCCTCGCCTATGACTGCCGCCGCTCGGAATATTTCACCGAGCAGCTCTACGCGGCACTGCAGCTCCTCGATGCCGGAACGCTGCATCCCGGCGCGATCGGCGCTGCCCATGGCGAGATCGGCCAGACCCAGTTCCTGCCCGTCAACGTGCTGAAATACGGCGCCGACGGCGATGGCAACGGCAAGATCGACATGGTCCAGTCGAAGGCCGATGCGCTCGCCTCTACCGCCAACTTCCTGCGCGGTCATGGCTGGCAGGCCGGTGGCGGCTACCAGCCCGGCGAGGTCAATTTCGCAGCACTTCAGGGCTGGAATGCAGCCAGCGTCTACCAGCAGGCCATCGCCATCATCGGCGCCGAGATCGACGGCAACTGAGGAGCCGAACCTGACACAACCTTGTCAGGATCCTTTTCGGGGCACGCTGGCCAAGCCGGCACATCGTCAGCAGAATGAGCAAGCCCGGCGCCGCGCGCCGGGCTTTTTCAATGCGGACGAGGAACAGCCATGACCAGCCCGAGCGGACTGCCCGCCGACCTGTCAGGTCTCGGAAATATCGAAGGCTACGCCCATTGCCCCAAGACGGTGACGCCCGGCCTGCCGTCAACCGCCGGCGGCGGCCTGCTGAAATGGTACGACATCGCGAAAGCCACGACGCCGGTGACGCACGACACCGACGTGCTTGCCCGCCATTTCCTGGCGGCGGAGACGGCTGCCGGCCGGCTCGACCTCGAGGGCGAACTCGGCTTCGTTATCCTGCACCGCTGCGGCGGCGACTTTCATTTCCTGCTGGTCAGTTCGTGGCGCAATGCCAACGAGATGTGGGAGACGGTCTACGCCAAGACAGCAGACGCCGCTGATTTCTCCCTGTTTCCGCTGCCCGGGCCGCATCGCGCCACCTTCTGCGTCTGGGAGCTGGCGGCGGTCAACCACGAGCGCGAGGCCTTTGGTCGCTATCTGTTTTCGGCCCGCGACGACGACGCCAAGCGGGTCTATCTCACCGACATGTATCGCGGCGGGGCGTAGAAACGAAAGGAGGCGCCGAAGCGCCTCCATCTGATCCGAATGTGGCTTTTAGTCCGGCTCAGCGGTTGCGCGCCGCCAGCGTGCGCAGGCGCAGCGCGTTGAGCTTGATGAAGCCGGCGGCGTCCTTCTGGTCGTAGGCGCCCTGGTCGTCCTCGAAGGTGACCAGCTTGTCGGAGTAAAGCGACTTCGCGCTCTCGCGGCCGATGACCATGACGTTGCCCTTGTAGAGCTTGAGCGTCACTTCGCCCTCGACGTCCTTCTGGGAGAGGTCGATCGCCGCCTGCAGCATCTGGCGCTCAGGCGAGAACCAGAAGCCGTAGTAGATGAGCTCGGCATAGCGCGGCATCAGCTCGTCCTTGAGGTGCGCAGCACCCCGGTCGAGCGTGATCGACTCGATGGCGCGGTGCGCCGACAAAAGGATCGTGCCGCCCGGGGTCTCGTAGACGCCGCGGCTCTTCATGCCGACGAAGCGGTTCTCGACCAGGTCGAGACGGCCGATGCCGTTGTCGCGGCCATAGTCGTTGAGCTTGGCCAGAAGCGTCGCCGGCGACAGGCGCTCGCCATTGATGGAGACGGCGTCGCCCTGCTCGAAGCCGATCTTGATGATCGTCGCCTTGTCGGGCGCGGCTTCCGGCGAAATGGTGCGCATGTGCACGTATTCAGGGGCCTCGACGGCCGGGTCTTCCAGCACCTTGCCCTCGGAGGAGGAGTGCAGGAGGTTGGCGTCGACGGAGAAGGGGGCCTCGCCCTTCTTGTCCTTGGCGACCGGGATCTGGTGCTTCTCGGCGAAGTCGAGCAGGTCAGTGCGCGACTTGAACGACCAGTCGCGCCACGGCGCGATGATCTTGATGTCGGGGTTGAGCGCATAGGCCGACAGCTCGAAGCGGACCTGGTCGTTGCCCTTGCCGGTGGCGCCGTGGGCAATCGCGTCGGCGCCGGTCTTGCGGGCGATGTCGACGAGGTGCTTGGAGATCAGCGGGCGGGCGATCGAGGTGCCGAGCAGGTAGACGCCTTCATAGACGGCATTGGCACGGAACATCGGGAAGACGAAGTCGCGGACGAATTCCTCGCGGACGTCCTCGATGAAGATCTCCTTGATGCCGAGCATCTCGGCCTTCTTGCGCGCCGGCTCGAGCTCTTCGCCCTGGCCGAGATCGGCAGTGAAGGTGACGACCTCAGCATTGAGCTCGGTCTGAAGCCACTTCAGGATGATGGAGGTGTCGAGACCGCCGGAATAGGCGAGCACGACCTTCTTGACGTCTTTCCACTTGGACATTTGAGCACGGCACCTTTCGCAAGCGGCCGGCTGAGGCCGCGTTTTCCCGCGCTTTCTAAGCAGGAACGGGCAAGCGAGCAAGGGCGGTCGCGCGCGACACACGACCGCCCTGAAGCTTATTTGCGCTTCATCGCCTCGAGCAGGGCGGCACCGAAGGCGCCTTGCGAGGGCTGCTGCTTCTGCTGCGGCTTCGGCGAGGCGCTGAACGACTTGGCGTCGCGGCCCTTGGGCTGGCCGGCCGAGCGGGGTGCTGGCTCGCCGCCGTCCTTGCGCATGGTGAGCCCGATGCGCTTGCGCGGGATGTCGACCTCGACGACGCGAACCTTGACCACGTCGCCGGCCTTCACGACTTCGTGCGGGTCTTTCACGAACTTGTCGGCGAGCTGCGAGACGTGGACGAGCCCGTCCTGGTGCACGCCGATGTCGACGAAAGCGCCAAAGGCGGCGACGTTGGTGACGGTGCCCTCCAGCAGCATGCCCGGCTTCAGGTCCTTGATGTCGTCGACGCCGTCGGCAAACGTCGCGGTCTTGAACCCCGGACGCGGGTCGCGGCCGGGCTTTTCCAACTCGGCGATGATGTCTCGCACCGTCGGCAGGCCGAAACGCTCATCGACGAAGGCACGGGGATCGATCGCTTTCAAGGCAGCGCTATCGCCCATCAACTGGCGCAGGTCGCGGCCGCAGGAGGCGACGATCTTCTTGGCCACGCCATAGGCCTCGGGGTGGACCGAGGACGCATCGAGTGGTTCCTTGCCGTCGCGGATGCGCAGGAAGCCGGCGCATTGCTCGAAGGCGCGCTGGCCGAGTCGCGGCACGGCGAGCAGGTCGCGCCGCGTGGCAAAGGCGCCCGAGGCATCGCGATGCGCCACGATCGACTCGGCGAGCGAGGGCCCGAGACCCGAGACGCGGGCGAGAAGGGGAGCGGAAGCCGTGTTGAGGTCGACGCCGACGGCGTTCACCGCGTCCTCGACCACCGCCTCCAGCGAACGTCCCAGACGGTACTGGTCGACGTCGTGCTGGTACTGGCCGACGCCGATCGACTTGGGCTCGATCTTGACCAGTTCGGCCAACGGATCCTGCAGGCGGCGCGCAATCGACACCGCGCCGCGCAGCGACACGTCGAGATTGGGGAATTCGGCGGCCGCAGTCGCCGAGGCCGAATAGACCGACGCGCCGGCCTCGCTGACGATGACTTTCGTGGGCTTGGGTGCCGGCATTTCCTGGAGCATGTCGGCGACGAGGCGCTCGGTCTCGCGGCTGCCGGTGCCGTTGCCGATGGCGATCAGCTCGACCTTGTGGCGGATGATCAGCCGGGCAAGCTCTGCCTGGGTGCCACGAACGTCGTTCCTGGGCGGGAAGGGGTAGACGGTGGTGGTGTCGAGCACCTTGCCGGTGGCGTCGATGACCGCGACCTTGACGCCCGTGCGGATGCCCGGATCAAGACCCATGGTGGCGCGCGAGCCGGCAGGGGCGGCGAGCAAAAGGTCTTTCAGGTTGCGCGAGAAGACGCGGATCGCCTCTTCCTCGGCGGCCTCGCGCAGGTCGCGCATCAGGTCGAGCGACAGGGACAGCGACAGTTTTACGCGCCAGGTCCAGCCGGCGACCGTCATGAGCCATTGGTCACCCGGAAGCGTTCCGCCGATGGAATAGGCGGCGGCGATCATGCGCTCGACCGGCTTGACCGGCGAGGTGTCGTCGGCGTCGATCTCGAGGTCGAGCGACAGCACGTCCTCATTGCGGCCGCGCAACATGGCCAGCGCGCGGTGGCTCGGCACGCCGGCCCAGCGCTCGGAATGGTCGAAATAGTCGGAGAATTTTGCCCCGGCTTCCTGCTTGCCATCAACGACGCGGGAGCGCAGGATGGCGCGCTCTTTCATGTGGCCACGCAGGCGGCCCAGAAGATCTGCGTTTTCCGAAATGCCCTCAGCGACGATGTCGCGGGCGCCTTCGAGCGCTGCCTTCACGTCGGCCACGTCGCCGACGACGTAAAGAACGGCAAGCTCGGCAGGCACCTTGGAGCGGTCGGCGAGGATCGCTTCGGCAAGCGGACCAAGACCGCGCTCGCGGGCGATCTCCGCCTTGGTGCGGCGCTTGGGCTTGTAGGGCAGGTAGATGTCCTCGAGCTCGGCCTTGGTGGTGACGGTGGCGAGGCGGATCGCCAGGTCGTCGGTCATCTTGCCCTGGCCGGTGATCGACTCGACGATCGCCGCGCGCCGGGCTTCCAACTCGCGCAGATAGGCGAGGCGCTCGGACAGGTCGCGCAATTGGGTGTCGTCGAGACCGCCGGTGACTTCCTTGCGGTAGCGCGCGACGAACGGCACAGTCGCGCCCTCGTCGAGCAGTCCGACCGCCGCCACGACCTGCTCGGGCTTTGCGTTGATCTCGGCCGCGATGATCGCGGCGATTTTCCTGTTGTCGCCAGCCATGGAGTCCCTGGAACCTGTTGAACGGGTGCGCGAACATAGTGACGGTTGGCCGGAACGCCAAACGGGCATTTTCCCGCGCCGTCTCAGGCTCCACAGAAAAGCGGCAGGGCTGCGGCAATCGGCGCGTAATCCACCGGATCCTTGCGAAACGCGAATCTGTATGATGCGGGTCAGCATTCGCCGCGCGGGAGGCAAAAAATGAAATTCGACCGGGTTCTGTTCGTTGCAGGCGCGCTTTTCGGCGCGGCAGGCGTGGCGCTATCGGCGGCGGCCAGCCATGGCGGCAGCACCAATGTCGCAACCGCTGCCAATTTTTTGCTTTTCCATGCGCCGGCGCTGATCGCCCTGTCGCTGGTGGTGGCCGGTGGCAGGATTCTCCACGTCGGCGCAGCCGTACTGCTGGTAGCGGTGCTGCTGTTCTCGGGCGATCTTCTGGCGCGCGATTTTCTCGGGCAGCGGCTGTTTCCATTCGCAGCCCCCATCGGCGGCACCGGCATGATCCTGGGCTGGCTGATGCTGGCGGCGGGTGCGCTGTTCGCCCGCAAGGACGGCTGAAGCTCAGCCGATCCGATAGGGCAGCGGGTGGCGTACATCCTTGTCGATCACAAGCTTGCGCTTCAGCGGAGGGACGGCACGCTGCTGGCAATTGGTGCGCTCGCAGATCCTGCATGAGATGCCGATCGGGTCGAAGGCCGTCTTGCTGGATAGCTCCATGCCGTCGGCATAGACGAAGTCCTTGGCGTAAGCGACCTCGCAGCCGAGCGCGATGGCATAGCGGCGATGCGGCGCGTTGAAGCCGCCGCCGCCTTTGGAAATCTCGGTCGCGACGCAGAGATAGCGGGCGCCATCGGGCGTCTCGGCCAGCTGGCGGATGATGCGGCCCGGCGTCTCGAAGGCCTGGTGCACGTTCCACAGGGGACATGCCGCGCCGAAACGGGCGAATTGCAGCTTGGCGGCACTGTGGCGCTTGGTGATGTTGCCGGCGCGGTCGATGCGGGCGAAGTAGATCGGCACGCCCTTGAAACCGGGGCGCTGCAGGGTGCTGAGGCGATGCGCGACCTGCTCGATGCTGGCGCCGAAATGCGCCGCCATGAGCTCCAGGTCGTGGCGCAGCTCGCCTGCCGCCTTCATGAAGGCGTGGTAGGGCAGGGTCAGCGCGCCGGCGAAATAGTTGCGCAGGCCCATCTTGCAGATTTCCAGCGCCTCGCCGGTGCGGAATTCGGCGCCGCGCGCGATCTGCGTCACTTCCGCCTCCATCTCCATCTCGGCGATCTGGAAGGCGATCTGGAAGCTGCGGGTGGCGACCGGCGCGTAGGGGTTGAGGAACAGCACCCCCGACTTGGGATCGAAGCGGCGCAGGGCGTCGTCGTTGGCGTCGGCGCGGGCGATGCGGACACCATGGCGGCTTTCGAGATGCTCGGCGAGTGCGGCATAGCTGTCGCGGTCGCCGATGCGCAATTTCCCCGCCAGCCGCTCGGCGGCAAGGTCGAGGCCGTGGATATAGTTGTCGACGAAGTGGAAGAAGTCGCGCACCTCTTCGTAGGGCGTCGGTTCGGTCAAGCCGACGCTCCTGCCGAGCGTGTCGTCGAGGCTGGCGAGCTGCTCCGAGTTGCGGCGATAGGCCTGATGCGCCGAAATCAGCGCCCGGGCGAAGCCCGGCGCGTTTTGCGTCACCAGCTTGAGTTCCTGCAGGTTGGGCGCGTAGTTCTCGAACAACGGGTCGCTCAGTGCCTCTGTCAGCGCCGACAACAGCCGATCGCCGTCGGCTTGCGAGAGCTCGGCGATGTCGATCTGGAATTTTTCGGCGAGCGCCAACAGCACGGAGGCCGAAACCGGGCGCTGGTTGTTCTCGATCTGGTTCAGGTAGCTGGTCGAGATGCCGATGCGCTCGGCGAAGCTTGCCTGCGTCGCCTTGTTGGCTTCGCGCAGCTCGCGCACCTTCCGGCCGATATAGAGTTTGCGTGTCGCCATGTTTGCAAATTCGCAATTTACACTTTTTGAATTTGTACATTACGCTTTTGCACACGTTCAAGCGTTTTCCCGCGCGTCATGTCGGATTAATGGGCAGGCTTCGCGCCTTGCCGTGGATGCGGCACAGGGCCATTGTCTTTCAAACCTCGTAGTGCGGGAGAAAACCCATGACGCTCTACAATGCCGTCGCCGACAGGCAGACCGGCCGGATCACATCAACCGACGTCATTGCCGTCATCGCAGGCTCGCTGCTTCTGACGCTGTCGGCCAAGGTGCAGGTGCCGTTTTATCCCGTGCCGATGACCATGCAGACGCTGGTGGTGATCGGGCTTGGCCTGGCGCTCGGCCCGGTTCGTGGTGCTGCTGCCGTTGCCCTCTATCTCGCGCAGGGCGCGGCCGGACTGCCGGTCTTCGCCGGTACGCCGGAAAAAGGCATCGGCCTTGCCTACATGATGGGGCCGACCGGCGGCTTCCTCTTCGGCTACCTGCCTGCCGCACTGCTTGCCGGCTGGCTCGCCGAACGCGGCTGGGACCGCAATGTCTTCACCGCAATGGCAGCTGCCCTGCTTGCCGGCGCCGTCATCTACGTTCCCGGCCTGCTCTGGCTCGGCAGCGTCATCGGCTTCGACAAGCCGGTTCTGGCCTATGGGCTCATTCCCTTCATCCCCGGCGACATCGCCAAGGCCATGCTTGCGGCAATCGCCTTTCCCGCCACCTGGAAGTGGCTTTCGAACAAGGGCATGAACTGATGCGCGCCGTTCTCGAACAACTGGAAGCCCGCCGCACCGAGGCCCGCCTCGGTGGTGGCCAGAAGCGCATCGACGCCCAGCATGCCAAGGGCAAGCTGACGGCGCGCGAGCGCATCGACGTGCTGCTCGACGAAGGCTCCTTCGAAGAATTCGACATGTATGTCACCCATCGCACCACCGAGTTCGGCATGGCCGAGCAGAAGGTGGCCGGCGACGGCGTGGTCACCGGCTGGGGCACCATCAACGGCCGCCTAGTCTATGTCTTCTCCCAGGATTTCACCGTGCTCGGCGGCTCGCTGTCCGAGACGCACGCCCAGAAGATCTGCAAGATCATGGACATGGCGATGCGCAACGGCGCGCCCGTCATCGGCCTCAACGATTCCGGCGGCGCCCGCATCCAGGAGGGCGTTGCCTCGCTCGCCGGCTATGCCGACGTGTTCAAGCGCAATGTCGACGCCTCGGGCGTGGTGCCGCAGATCTCTGTCATCATGGGCCCATGCGCCGGCGGTGCCGTCTACTCGCCTGCGATGACCGACTTCATCTTCATGGTGCGTGACAGCTCCTACATGTTCGTGACCGGTCCCGACGTGGTCAAGACCGTCACCAACGAGATCGTCACCGCAGAAGAACTCGGCGGCGCGCGCACCCACACCTCGAAATCCTCGGTCGCCGACGGCGCCTATGAGAACGACATCGAGGCGCTGGAGCAGGTTCGCCTGCTGTTCGACTTCCTGCCGCTCAACAACCGCGAAAAGCCGCCCGTGCGGCCGTTCCACGACGACCCGGCGCGGCTGGAGAAGCGTCTCGACACGCTGATCCCCGACAGTGCGACCAAGCCCTACGACATGAAGGAGCTGATCCTCGCCATTGCCGACGAAGGCGACTTCTTCGAGATCCAGGAAGCTTTTGCCAGGAACATCATCACCGGCTTCATGCGCATCGAGGGCCAGACGGTGGGCGTCGTCGCCAACCAGCCGATGGTGCTGGCCGGCTGCCTCGACATCGATTCTTCGCGCAAGGCGGCGCGCTTCGTGCGCTTCTGCGATGCGTTTTCGATCCCGATCCTCACACTGGTCGACGTGCCGGGCTTCCTGCCGGGCACGGCACAGGAATATGGCGGCGTCATCAAGCACGGCGCCAAGCTCCTGTTCGCCTATTCCCAGGCAACCGTGCCGATGGTCACGCTGATCACGCGCAAAGCCTATGGCGGCGCCTATGACGTCATGGCCTCCAAGCATATCGGCGCCGACATCAACTATGCCTGGCCGACAGCCGAGATCGCGGTGATGGGCGCCAAGGGCGCGACCGAGATCCTATACCGCTCGGAACTTGGCGACGCGGAGAAGATCGCCGCGCGCACCAAGGAATATGAAGAGCGCTTCGCCAATCCCTTCGTCGCCGCCGAACGCGGCTTCATCGACGAGGTGATCATGCCGCATTCGTCGCGCCGCCGCATCGCTCGCGCCTTTGCCGCCCTGCGCGGCAAGAAGCTCGATGCGCCGTGGAAGAAGCACGACACGATACCGCTGTGAGCAGGACAAACATGTTCAAGAAAATCCTCATCGCCAATCGTGGCGAGATCGCCTGCCGGGTCATCAAGACGGCCCAGAAACTCGGTATCGCAACGGTCGCGGTCTATTCCGACGCCGACCGCGACGCGCTGCACGTGAAGATGGCCGACGAGGCCGTCCATATCGGGCCGGCACCGTCGAATCAGTCCTACATCGTCATCCAGAAGATCATCGACGCTGTCAGGCAGACCGGCGCTGACGCGGTGCACCCGGGCTACGGCTTCCTGTCGGAAAACCCGAACTTCGCCGAGGCGCTGAAGGGCGAAGGCGTCGCCTTCATCGGCCCGCCCCCTGTTGCCATCGAGGCGATGGGCGACAAGATCACCTCGAAGAAGATCGCAGCCTCCGCTGGCGTGTCCACCGTGCCGGGCCACATGGGCCTGATCGAGGATGCCGAGGAGGCGGTGAAGATCGCCAATTCGATCGGCTATCCCGTGATGATCAAGGCCTCCGCCGGCGGCGGCGGCAAGGGCATGCGCATCGCCTGGAACGACGCAGAGGCCCGCGAGGGCTTCCAATCGTCGAAGAACGAAGCGAAGTCGTCCTTCGGCGACGACCGCATCTTCATCGAGAAGTTCGTCACCCAGCCGCGCCACATCGAGATCCAGGTGCTGGGCGACCAGCACGGCAACCTCGTCTATCTCGGCGAGCGCGAATGCTCGATCCAGCGCCGCAACCAGAAGGTCATCGAGGAGGCACCTTCGCCCTTCCTCGACGCCGAGACCCGCAAGGCGATGGGCGAGCAGGCCGTGGCACTGGGCAAGGCCGTCGGCTATTTCTCGGCCGGCACGGTCGAGTTCATCGTCGACGGCGACCGCAACTTCTACTTCCTCGAGATGAACACCCGCCTGCAGGTCGAGCATCCGGTGACCGAACTGATCACCGGCATCGACCTGGTCGAGGAGATGATCCGCGTCGCCGCAGGCGAAAAGCTGCGCTTCACCCAGGCCGATGTGAAGCTCAACGGCTGGGCGATCGAAAGCCGCCTCTATGCCGAGGATCCCTATCGCAACTTCCTGCCGTCGATCGGCCGGCTGACCCGCTACCGCCCGCCGGTCGAGGGCAAGCGCGACGACGGCACGGTGATCCGCAACGACACCGGCGTGTTCGAGGGCGGCGAGATCTCGATGTATTACGACCCGATGATCGCTAAGCTCTGCACCTGGGCTCCCGACCGCCTGACGGCGGTGGAAGCCATGGGCCGGGCGCTCGATGATTTCGAGGTCGAGGGCATCGGCCACAACCTGCCGTTCCTCTCGGCGGTCATGGACCAGGAGCGTTTCCGCTCCGGCGCGCTCACCACGGCCTATATCGCCGAGGAGTTCCCCGACGGCTTTGCCGGCGTGACGCCTTCCGAGGCTGACGCCCACAAGCTCGCCGCCGTGGCGGCGCTGATCAACCAGTTCACCCAGCGTCGCGGGACGCAGATTTCCGGCGTGCTCGCCAACCACCAGCGTCCAGTGGGCGCCGACTGGGTGGTGACGCTTGCCGGCTTCGCCCTGCCGCTGCATGTCAAGGATGGCGCCGACGGCACGGTGGTCGAATTCGACGACGGCACGAAGCTCACTGTTTCGAGCGACTGGATGCCCGGCCACCTGCACGCCAACTTCGCCGTTGCCGGCGCGTCTATCGGCGTGAAGGTGTCGCGCTCGGGCACCGGCTGGCGCCTGCGCTGGCGCGGCATGGACGTGGTCGCGCATGTGCGCAGCCCGCGCGTCGCCGAACTAGCCAGGCTGATGCCCACGAAGCTGCCGCCGGATACCTCGAAGATGCTGCTGTGCCCGATGCCGGGCGTGGTGACGTCGATCCTGGTCAAGGAAGGGGAAACCGTCGAGGCTGGCCAGTCGCTGGCGACGGTGGAAGCGATGAAGATGGAGAACGTGTTGCGCGCCGAGCGCAAGGGCACGGTCAAGCGCGTGGCGGCCACCGCTGGCGAAAGTCTCGCCGTCGATGAACTGATCATGGAATTCGAGTGATGATAGCCGGGCGCTCGCCCTCTCCTTTGGGGGAGGGTGGACGCCCGCGCCTGAGGAGGCCCCTATGACCGACAAACCATCCATCGAGTCCTGGAAAAAACTCGCCGAACGCGAGATCAAGGCGTCGCCGGACACGCTGATCTGGAACACGCCCGAGGGCATCGACGTCAAGCCGCTCTACACGGCCGACGACGTCAAGAGCATCGACAATCTCGATTCGATGCCGGGCTTCGAGCCGTTCCTGCGCGGGCCGCGCGCCACCATGTATGCCGGCCGGCCCTGGACGATTCGGCAATATGCCGGCTTCTCGACGGCGGAAGCGTCCAACAATTTCTACCGCAAGGCGCTCGCCGCCGGCCAGCAGGGCGTGTCGGTCGCCTTCGATCTTGCCACCCATCGCGGTTACGACAGCGACCATCCACGCGTCGAAGGCGACGTCGGCAAGGCGGGCGTGGCAATCGACTCGGTCGAGGACATGAAGATCCTGTTCGACGGCATTCCGCTCGAAAAGATCTCGGTGTCGATGACCATGAATGGTGCTGTGATCCCGATCCTCGCCAATTTCATCGTCGCCGGCGAGGAACAGGGTGTTTCACGTGAAAAGCTCTCGGGGACCATCCAGAACGACATCCTCAAGGAGTTCATGGTCCGCAACACCTACATCTACCCGCCCGAGCCCTCGATGCGGATCATCGCCGACATCATCGAGTACACGGCAAAGGAGATGCCGAAGTTCAACTCCATCTCGATCTCCGGCTACCACATGCAGGAAGCCGGGGCGACGCTGGTGCAGGAACTCGCCTTCACGCTCGCCGACGGGCGCGAATATGTGCGTGCCGCGCTGAAGAAGGGCCTCAATGTCGACGACTTCGCCGGCCGGTTGTCGTTCTTCTTCGCCATCGGCATGAACTTCTTCATGGAAGCCGCCAAGCTGCGCGCCGCGCGCCTGCTGTGGTCGCGCATCATGACGGAATTCGAGCCGAAGAAGGCGTCGTCGCTGATGCTGCGCACGCACTGCCAGACGTCGGGCGTGTCGCTGCAGGAGCAGGATCCCTACAACAACATCGTGCGTACCGCCTTCGAGGCGATGTCGGCTGCACTCGGCGGCACCCAGTCGCTGCACACCAACTCGTTCGACGAGGCGATCGCGCTGCCGACCGAGTTTTCGGCCCGCATCGCCCGCAACACCCAGCTGATCCTGCAGCACGAGACCGGGGTGACCAAGGTCGTCGATCCGCTGGCCGGCTCCTACTATGTCGAAAGCCTGACCAACGACCTCGCCGAAAAGGCCTGGGCGCTGATCGAGGAAGTCGAAGCGATGGGCGGCATGACCAAGGCGGTCGCCACCGGCCTGCCCAAGCGCATGATCGAGGAGGCGGCGACGCGCCGCCAGGCCGCGGTCGACAAGGGCGAAGAGGTGATCGTCGGAGTCAACAAGTACCGCCTCGAGCAGGAAGACCAGATCGACATCCTCGAGATCGACAATTCGGCGGTGCGTCTGTCGCAGATCGCCCGCATCGAGCGGACCCGGCGCCAGCGCGATCCCAAACGCGTGGAAGCGGCACTGGCAGCGCTGGAACAGGTCGCCCGGTCGGGCGAAGGCAACATCCTCGCCGCCGCCGTCGAGGCCTCGCGCGCCCGCGCTACGGTCGGCGAGATCTCGGACGCCATGCGCCGCGCCTTCGGTGATCATGCGGCCGTGCCGGAAGTGGTCGAGAACGTCTATGGCAAGGCCTATGACGACGAGCCAGAGTTCAAGACGCTGGTCTCGCGGCTTGAACAATTTGCCGGCGCACTCGGCGAAAAGCCCCGCGTCATGGTGGCCAAGCTCGGCCAGGACGGCCACGACCGCGGCGCCAAGGTGATCGCTTCGGCCTTCGGCGACATCGGCTTCGAGGTTCTGGCCGGACCGCTGTTCCAGACCCCCAGCGAGGCGGCCGACACGGCGATTGCCGCCAAGGTGCATGTTGTCGGCATGTCGTCGCTGGCCGCCGGCCACAAGACGCTGGCGCCGCAACTGGTCGAGGCCCTGAAGGCCAAGGGCGCCAAGGACATCATCGTGGTGGTCGGCGGCGTGATCCCGCGCCAGGACTACCAGTATCTGCTCGACCACGGCGTCGCCGCCGTGTTCGGTCCGGGCACCAACGTACTTGATGCCGCACGCGCCGTGCTCGACCTGATGGAAGGCAAGCGCCGCAACCAGTAAGCCGGCTTATGAAGGCGAAAGGCCCGCTTGCCAGTGATGGCGAGCGGGCCTTTTTCATTTACCTCGGGCGACTGCGATCAGGCCAAAACCTGCTCGCGGTCGTGCTCGGCGATCATCTCGCGCAGCGTTTCGAGAACCGAGGCCTTGAGATCGTTGCGCTTTAGCGCAAACGCCACATTGGCCTGGATAAAACCTTCCTTCGAGCCGCAGTCGAACATCCGGCCTGCGAAGCGCCGGGCAAAGAATGCCTGGCTGGCGGCCAGGCGCACCATGGCGTCGGTGAGCTGGATCTCACCGCCGGCACCGCGGCTCTGGTTGCCGAGCAGGGTGAAAAGCTCCGGCTGCAGGATGTAGCGGCCGTTGATGTAGAAGTTCGACGGTGCGTTGGCCGGCGCCGGCTTCTCTACCATCGCGGTGACCTCGAAGCCCGCACCGGCCGCCGGGCCCTGGCCTACGATGCCGTATTTATTGGTCTCGTGCGGCTCGCATTGCTCGACCGCAATGACATTGCCGCCGGTCTCGCCATACAGTTCCATGATCTCGGCCAGGCAGCCGCGCTTGCCGAACGACACCATGTCAGGCAGCAGCAGCGCGAAAGGCTCGTCGCCGATGATGTCGCGGGCGCACCAGACCGCGTGACCGAGGCCGTGCGGCGCCTGCTGGCGGGTGAAGCTGGTCGTGCCGGGAACCGGCAACAGGCTCTCCAGCGACTTGATCTCGTGGACCTTGCCCGCCTGTTCGAGTGTGCCAACCAGTTCGGGATGGAGATCGAAATAGTCCTCGATCACCGCCTTGTTGCGGCCGGTGACGAAGACGATGTGCTCGATGCCAGCCTCGAATGCCTCGTCGACGGCATATTGCACCACCGGCCGGTCGACCACCGGCAGCATTTCCTTCGGCATCGACTTGGTTGCCGGCAGGAACCGCGTACCGAGACCGGCCACGGGAATGACGGCCTTCCTGACTTTCCTGATTGCCAATGTGCTCTCCCTCAATATTCACGCATGCTTGTCGCGACGGCCACCTTCCGGGTGGGGAAAGCAACTGTTCAGCGCGGCTATTGTTCCGAACTGATGACAATATTGAGGCAGACGGCTTCGACTGCCTCAGCGGAAGCAATCAACTAAGATTTCAGCCTGTTTCGGTCACGCCGGTTGGCGGCCGATACTGATATAGTCGAGCCCGTGGCGAGCAAGCACGCGTGGGTCGTAGAGATTACGCCCGTCGAAGATGACCGGCGTCGACAGTGCATCCTTGATGACATCGAAGGCCGGGGCGCGGAAATTCTTCCACTCGGTGGCGATCAGCAGCGCGTCGGCGCCGCGCAGTGCCGCTTCCTTGGTGCCGCAGAGCATGAGATCGTCGCGCTGGCCGTAGATCGTCTGGCATTCCTGCATCGCCTCGGGATCATAGGCCTGTACCCTCGCACCGGCGCGCCAGATCGCCTCCATCAGCACGCGTGCCGGGGCTTCGCGCATGTCGTCGGTGTTGGGCTTGAAGGCCAGGCCCCAGAGCGCGAAAGTCTTGCCGGCGAGATCGCCCTTGAAATAGCCAGTCAGCTTGTCGAACAGCACCGACTTCTGCGCGTTGTTGCGTTCCTCGACCGACTTCAAGAGCATGGCGTCGAAGCCGACGCCGTCGGCGGTGCGGATCAGCGCGCGCACGTCCTTGGGGAAGCACGAACCGCCATAGCCGAGACCGGGATAGATGAAGTGGTAGCCGATGCGCGGGTCGGAGCCGATGCCCTTGCGCACCTCTTCGATGTCGGCGCCCAGCAATTCGGCGAGGTTGGCCATTTCGTTCATGAAGCTGATCTTGGTGGCGAGCATGCAGTTGGCCGCATATTTGGTGAACTCGGCCGAGCGCACGTCCATTACGATCATCTTCTCGTGGTTGCGGTTGAACGGCGCGTAGAGTTCGCGCATCACCAGTTCGGACTCCTGGCTGTCGGTACCGACGATGATGCGGTCGGGCCTCATGCAGTCGGCAACCGCCGAGCCCTCCTTGAGAAACTCCGGGTTGGAGACGACGTCGAAGGCGAGATCCTCGCGGCCGCGCGCCTTGAGCACCGCCGCCATCGTTGCCCTGACCTTGTCGGCGGTGCCGACCGGCACGGTCGACTTGCCGACGACGATCTTCGCTCCATCCATCAGGCGGCCGATCGTCTCGGCCACCGCCAGGACATATTTGAGATCGGCGGAGCCGTCCTCACCCGGCGGCGTGCCGACGGCGATCATCTGGATCTCGCCGTGGCTGACAGCGGCAGCGGCATCGGTGGTAAACTTGATGCGGCCGGCAGCGTGGTTCTCGCGCACCAGGCTTTCAAGCCCCGGCTCGAAGATCGGAATGATCCCCTGGTTCAGCCGCTCGACCTTGCCGGCATCGACATCGACGCAGACAACGTCGTGACCGACCTCGGCGAGCACCGCCGCCTGCACCAGGCCGACATAGCCAATTCCAAATACCGTCAGGTTCATCAGGGTTCGTTCCTGTTTGCCAGCCATGCGGGTTGCTTTTGGCTACTTACAGGAATTTTCCGTGGCAAACCAATGGCACATTTCGGCTAGATCGGCCGATGCCTATACCGCTATCGAATGACGCGCCGTACCCTGACCGAGATATGCGTCGAAGGCGGCGGCGATGGAACGGACGAAAGGTTTTCCCTGATCGGTGACGACGAAACGGTTGCCGGCGCGCCTGAAGATGCCGTCGCGGTCGTTGGCGGCCAACAGCTCGGCCTCGGCGACGACCGCCCGCGCCGGCTCACCGAATTGGGCGAGAAGCTCGCAGCGCGAAAAGGAGAAATCGCACATCAGCCGCTCGATGACCCAGGCGCGCATGCGGTCGGCATCGGAGAGTTCGAGGCCGCGCACGGTGGCGAGCGAGCCGGCGAGCACGCGCCGCTCGTATTCGCCGGTCGCCGGCATGTTCTGGACGTAGCCCTGCGGCAGAAGGCCGATCGAGGAGGCGCCGAGTCCGATCAGCGCGTCGGCCTGGTCGGTGGTGTAGCCCTGGAAGTTGCGGCGCAGCGTGCCCGAGCGGGCAGCGATGGCGAGCCCGTCGGCCGGCAGCGCAAAATGGTCCATGCCGACCGCCTCGTAGCCGGCGGCGAGGAGCAGGCGCGTGGCCAACTCCGCCTGCTCGAGCCGGGCCGCAGCATTTGGCAGCAGCGCCTCGTCGATCATGGTCTGGTGTTTCTTCATCCATGGCACATGGGCGTAGCCGAATAGCGCGATGCGGTCGGGCCGCAGCGACAGCACCTTTTCAGCCGTCGCCGCGATGGTTTCGAGCGTCTGATGCGGCAAGCCGTAGAGCATGTCGAGATTGGTAGAGTTGACGCCCCGCGCCCGCACCGCGTCGACCACGGCCTTGGTCTGCTCGAATGTCTGCTCGCGATTGATGGCCTGCTGCACGCGCATGTCGAAATCCTGCACGCCGAGGCTGGCGCGGGTCATGCCGATCGCCGCCAGTGCGTCGAAACGCGCGGCGTCCATGTCGTTGGGGTCCATTTCGACGCTGATCTCGGCGTCGTCGGCAAAGCTAAAGGCGTGGCGCAGCTTTTGTCCCAGGGAAAGAATATGCTCGGGCTTCAGCATGGTCGGCGAACCGCCGCCGAAATGCAGGGCCGTGACCTTCAGCCGGCCGGCTGCCAGCGCCGCGACCGTGTCGATCTCGGCGGATAATGCCGTCAGGTAGCACTCGAGCGGGTCGTATTGCCTGGTCTGCTTGGTGTGGCAGGCACAGAACCAGCACAGCCGGTCGCAATAAGGGATGTGAACGTAGAGCGACGCCGAAGCGCCTTGCGGCAACGCGCGCAGCCAGTCGCCATAGGTGGCGCCCGAAACGTCCGTCTTGAAATGCGGCGCGGTCGGGTAACTGGTATAGCGCGGCACGGGTGCAGCGTATTTTTCGACCAAGGTGCGATCCATGTCAGTCTCCGTCAACAAGGCGAAAGTGTAGGCTTGCCGCAAAACACGCCTTGACCTGGATCAAGCCAGGGTCAGGCGGGGCACAATGACACGGTTCCTTTTCACCCTTCCGCCGCCTAGATTGGCCAAATCAGACGGCCGGAAAAAGCGATGACCCTGCGCCAGGACATTCACAACTCTGAAATACCGGTGCTGTGCCGATCGTGCGAAGCCCGGCACCGCGGCGTCTGTGGTGCGCTGGAGCCTACCCAGCTTGTCGAACTGAGCCGTCAGACCACCAAGCGCAAGGTCGACCCGGGCACCATCCTGGTCTCCGATGCAGACACGATCGACAGCTACGCCAACTTGCTTGTCGGCGTCGTCAAGCTGACCAAGACCTTGCCCGACGGCCGCCAGCAGATCGTCGGCCTGCAGTTCGCGCCGGATTTCCTCGGCCGGCCGTTCAAGCATGAGAGCTCGATCAGCGCCGAGGCGGCGACGCCGGTCAATGTCTGCGCCTTCCCCAAGAAGGCGCTCGACCGCATGATCGAGCTGTCGCCGGAGCTTGGCCACCGCCTGCACGTGCAGGCGCTGAACGAACTCGACGACGCCCGCGACTGGATGCTGACGCTGGGCCGCAAGACGGCGGCCGAGCGCGTCGCTTCCTTCCTGCACCTGATCGCCAGGCATGGCGACCCCGAGGCGGAGAGTGCTGGCGAGATCAGTTTCGACCTGCCGCTGACCCGCGCCGACATCGCCGATTTTCTCGGACTGACCATCGAGACGGTCAGCCGGCAGCTGACCAAGCTGCGCAAGGACGGCCTGATTTCGGTCGAGAACAACCGCCACATCACCGTCTTCGACGTTGCCAAACTGGAGCGCCGCGCCAACGTGTGAGCGGCAGCCTCATTCGTGAGACGCAAGCTGCGCAAGGACATGGTCGCGCTCAAAGGCGATGTGCCGGCGTAGCGCGCCAAAGAAGCCGCGCAGCATGAAACCGAGCGTCTCCGGGTTTTCCACCCGGCCCTGACGGGCTGCCAAACGCAGCGCCTCGCGAAGCTCGGCGGCGTAGCTTTCATCCTCGAAATGCTCGCATTTCAGGCGCTCGACCGTCTCGCGCGCCTCGGCGGTCTCCCCGAAGCGGCTGCAAAACAGCGGAAAGACCTGATTCTCCTCGTAGCGATGAACCTTGACCAGCCCCGGCCCCAGCGCCCGCGCCGCCAGAAGGCATTCACGACGGTCGAGTTCGTTGGGCAGTGAATCGGCGATCGCCTCCAGTCGATCGCACAAGGCAAGCTTGCCAGCATGCGCGCGCCGCACCGCCGCAACACCAACGGACAAGACCGCAGCCTCCAATCCGGCCATCAATTCATCGGGCGCGTTCATATTTCTTCTAGTTTCCTCTTTGCCCCAAGCCTGATCCGACATGCGGAGCTTGACCTTGATCCAGATCAAGGCAGTGTGAGCAATTGTCATGGATGTGTGCCGCTTGGCGCCGGCGCGAGCTGTCGGCGTTCAGCTACCGTCGGGGATTGCTCATGAAATACGCTACTGAAATCGTCCTGTTATGCATCGCGACATTTCTCGCGCTGCTGGGCGCGGCTTTCGCGCAGGACAACCAATTCGCCGCACATATGTGGGTGCTGTTCTTCGCACTCGCTACCGGTGCCATCGTGCTGCTGCGCACCACCAGCTATTCGCCGGTAGACATCCTCGCCGAGGACCGCACCGCCTACATGGACGGGCCGGTACGCTATGGCGTCATCGCCACCGTCTTCTGGGGCGTGGCAGGCTTTCTCGTCGGCGTGATCGTGGCGGCCCAGCTTGCCTTCCCCGATCTCAACATCGAGCCGTGGCTCAACTTCGGCCGCTTGCGTCCGCTGCACACCTCGGCCGTCATTTTCGCATTCGGCGGCAACGCGCTGATCGCAACGTCGTTCTACGTGGTCCAGCGCACGTCGCGCGCACGGCTCTTCGGCGGCAACCTCGCCTGGTACGTGTTCTGGGGTTACCAGCTGTTCATCCTGATGGCAGCGACCGGCTATCTGCTCGGCATCACCCAGAGCCGCGAATATGCCGAGCCCGAATGGTATGTCGACATTTTCCTGACCGTCGTCTGGGTCGCCTATCTCGCCGTCTTCCTGGGCACGATCCTGAAGCGCAAGGAGCCGCATATCTATGTGGCCAACTGGTTCTACCTCGCCTTCATCATCACCATCGCCATGCTGCACGTCGTCAACAACCTGGCGGTGCCGGCATCCTTCCTCGGTTCGAAGAGCTATTCGCTGTTCTCCGGCGTCCAGGACGCGCTGACCCAGTGGTGGTACGGCCATAACGCCGTCGGCTTCTTCCTGACCGCGGGCTTCCTCGGCATGATGTATTATTTCGTGCCGAAGCAGGCCGAACGTCCTGTCTATTCCTACCGCCTGTCGATCATCCACTTCTGGTCGCTGATCTTCCTCTACATCTGGGCCGGCCCGCATCACCTGCACTACACCGCCCTGCCCGACTGGGCGCAGACGCTCGGCATGGTGTTCTCGATCATGCTGTGGATGCCCTCCTGGGGCGGCATGATCAACGGCCTGATGACGCTCTCGGGCGCCTGGGACAAGATCCGCACCGATCCGATCATCCGCATGATGGTCGTCGCCATCGCCTTCTACGGCATGTCGACCTTCGAAGGCCCGATGATGTCGATCAAGGCGGTCAACTCGCTCAGCCACTACACCGAGTGGACCATCGGTCACGTGCACTCCGGCGCGCTCGGCTGGAACGGCATGATCACGTTTGGCGCCATCTACTTCCTGGTGCCGCGCCTGTGGGGCCGTGAGCGGCTGTACTCGATGCGGATGGTCACCTGGCACTTCTGGCTCGCCACCCTTGGCATCGTCGTCTACGCCGCCGTCATGTGGGTTGCCGGCATCAGCCAGGGCCTGATGTGGCGCGAATACGACGAGCAGGGCTTCCTGGTCTATTCCTTCGCCGAAAGCGTCGCAGCCATGGTGCCCTACTACGTCCTCCGCACCATCGGCGGCCTGATGTTCCTCGCCGGCGCGCTGATCATGGCCTGGAATGTCTTCATGACCATTCGCGGCCACCAGCGCGTGGAAGAGCCCATCCCCGGCTCCGCCCCTGCCCTCCAGCCTGCCAAGTAAGGAGCCAGACATGGCACTGCTCGACAAACACAAGACCATCGAGAAGAACGCAACGCTGCTCCTGGTTGGCACGCTCCTGGTCGTCAGCATCGGCGGCCTCGTGCAGATCACGCCGCTGTTCTATCTCGAGAACACCATCGAGAAGGTCGAGGGCATGCGCCCCTACTCGCCGCTGGAGCTGGCCGGACGCAACATCTACATCCGCGAGGGTTGCTACGTCTGCCACAGCCAGATGATCCGGCCCTTCCGTGACGAGGTGGAGCGCTATGGCCACTACAGCCTGGCGGCCGAGTCGATGTACGACCATCCCTTCCAGTGGGGATCGAAGCGCACCGGCCCGGACCTGGCCCGCGTCGGCGATCGCTACTCCAACGAATGGCACGTCCAGCACCTGATCGAGCCGCGCTCGGTGGTGCCGGAATCGGTCATGCCGAGCTATTCGTTCCTCAAGGAGACGCCGCTGTCGGTGAAGGAGATCAGCTACGATCTCGTCGCCAACCGTCGCGTCGGCGTGCCCTACTCCGACGAGATGATCGCCAACGCGCAGGCCGACCTTCTGGCGCAGGCCGACCCCAACGCCGACACGTCGGGACTGCTGGCGCGTTATCCCAAGGCCAAGCTCGGCGACTTCGACGGCAATCCGGCGGTGCTGACCGAGATGGATGCGTTGGTGGCCTATCTGCAGATGCTCGGCACGCTGGTCGACTTCTCGACCTACGACGCCGCCGCCGGCCACCGCTAGGAGCTCTCTCATGGACTACACCACATTGAGACACTTCGCCGACAGCTGGGGGCTGCTGGCGATGACCGTATTCTTCATCGGCGCGGTGATTTTCGCGCTCCGCCCAGGCAGCAAGGAAGCTGCCGAGCAGGCGGCCCAGATTCCGCTCAAGGAGGACTGATCTGTGAGCGAAAACAAGCAAATCGACGAACTGTCCGGCGTCGAGACGACAGGACATGAATGGGATGGCATCCAGGAACTCAACAATCCGATGCCGCGCTGGTGGCTGTGGACCTTCTACGCCACCATCGTGTGGGCGCTGGCCTACACCATCGCCTATCCGGCCTGGCCGATGATCAGCTCCGCCACCACCGGCGTTCTAGGCTATTCGAGCCGTGCGGAAGTCCGGAGCGAGCTGGCCGCGGCCGAAGCCGCCAAGGGCGACTATGTCGAGGCGATCAAGTCCGCCAGTCTCGACCAGATCATGGCCGACCCGACCCTGCGTCAGTTCGCCACTGCCGCGGGTTCTGCCTCCTTCAAGGTCAACTGCATCCAGTGCCATGGCTCCGGCGCCCAAGGGTCGCCTGGCTTTCCCAACCTGAATGACGACGAATGGCTCTGGGGCGGCAACATCAACCAGATCTACAAGACCATCGCGCACGGCATCCGCTTCCCGGGCGACGAAGAGACGCATATCTCGGAAATGCCGGCTTTCGCCGATGTTCTCGAGCCCAAGCAGATCAACGAGGTGGCGGCCTATGTCGCAAGCCTGTCGGGTAAGGCCGACACGCCCGAACTGGTTCCGGCCGGCGCCAAGGTCTTCGCCGACAACTGCGCTGCCTGCCATGGCGAAAATGCCAAGGGCAACAAGGACTTGGGGGCACCTGACCTGACGGACGCGATCACGCTTTATGGCGAGGGACAAGCCGCGATTGCCCGGCAGATACGGCATCCCAAGCATGGCGTGATGCCGGCCTGGGGTACACGGCTGGGTGACGTCAACGTCAAGGAGCTCGCCGTCTTCGTCCATTCGCTCGGCGGCGGCCAATAGTCTTTCATCGCCGCAAGGCGATGGGTGAAGGGCTGGGGGGATGGGAGGCTCGGCAGCGATGTCGGGCCTCTTTTGTGCAATAATGGGCTTGACCTGCATCAAGGTCGAGCGGGAGGCTTTGAGGCAATCAACGGCGGATGCTGCCGCTCCTTCGCGGACCGCATCCATCAGGAGACGAGAATGCTTGACGACAAGGAAGTGGAACGGCTCGAAGTCGAGGCGGTCAATTCGGCCAAGACGCGACAGCCGCTCTACAGTGCGCGCAAGAAGGTTTTCCCCAAGCGCGCCTCCGGTCGATTCCGCCAGTTCAAATGGCTGATCATGCTGGTTACGCTTGGGATCTACTATCTGACGCCATGGATCAGATGGGACCGCGGCCCCTACGCACCCGACCAGGCGGTGCTGCTCGACATCGCCAACCGGCGCTTCTACTTCTTCTTCATCGAGATCTGGCCGCAGGAATTCTTCTACGTCGCCGGCCTGTTGGTCATGGCCGGCATCGGCCTGTTCCTCATTACCTCGACCGTCGGCCGGGCATGGTGCGGATACACCTGCCCGCAGACCGTCTGGGTCGACCTGTTCCTGGTCGTTGAACGTGGCATCGAAGGCGACCGCAACGCCCGCATCAAGCTCGACAGCGCACCATGGTCGTTCGACAAGCTGTCGAAGCGCGTCGCCAAGCATCTGGTCTGGCTCGTCATTGCGGTTGCCACCGGCGGCGCCTGGATCTTCTATTTCGCCGATGCACCCACCTTGCTCGGCCAATTGGTCACCGGCCAGGCGGCAGCCGTCGCCTACATCACCGTCGCCGTGCTGACCGCCACTACCTATGTGTTCGGCGGGCTGATGCGCGAGCAAGTCTGCACCTACATGTGCCCGTGGCCGCGCATCCAGGCGGCGATGCTCGACGAGAACTCGCTGACCGTCACCTACAACGACTGGCGCGGCGAACCACGCTCGCGCCACGCCAAGAAGGCGGCCGCCGAAGGCCTTTCCGTCGGCGACTGCGTCGATTGCAACGCCTGCGTGGCGGTCTGCCCGATGGGCATCGACATCCGCGACGGCCAGCAGCTCGAATGCATCACCTGCGCGCTGTGCATCGATGCCTGCGACAGCGTCATGGACAAGATCGGCAAGGAACGCGGCCTGATCTCCTATGCGACGCTTGCCGACTACCAGTCGAACATGGCGATCGCCACCGATCCAGCCACCGGCAAGATCGAACCGAAGCGAGTGCACGACCAGAACGGCAAGCTCAGTGACAAGATCGCCCATTTCCGGCTCGGCCGCATCTTCCGGGCGCGGACCTTCGTCTATGCCGGCGCCTGGAGCCTTGTCGGCGTGGCGCTGCTGGTGGCCCTGCTGAGCCGCGACCGCCTCGAGATCAATGTCCTGCACGACCGCAACCCGCAATTCGTGCGCCTGGCCGACGGCTCGATCCGCAACGGCTACACCGTCAAGCTGCTCAACATGATCCCCGAGCCGCGCACGGTGACGCTCAGCCTCGACGGCCTGCCGGAAGCGGTGATGTCGGTGGTCGGCGTCGACCAGCCGGAAAGCCGCTCTGTGACGGTCGAGGCCGAGCCCGACAAGCTCAAGACCATCAGGGTCTATGTCCGCCAGCCGCAGGCGAACCTGGCCGAAGGCCAGAGCTTCAAGTTCATCGTCGAGGACAAGGGGAGTTCTGAAAAGGACGCCTATGTGGCAAAGTTCAACGTGCCGGAGGCAGCAAAATGAATTCCCGGGGCATCCAGACCAAGCAGTTTACCGGCTGGCACATGCTGGCGATCATGGTCGCGTTCTTCGGGACGATCATCACCGTCAATCTCGTCATGGCGACTTTTGCCAATACGAGCTGGACCGGGCTGGTGGTGCAGAACTCCTATGTCGCCTCCCAGCAGTTCAACGAAAAGGTCGCCGAATCCCGCGCCCAGGCAGCACTCGGCTGGCACGACACGCTGACGGTCGCCAACGGCGAAATCCGCTATGACCTGTCGGACGCCTCCGGTTCGCCCATCACAGCCGAAGGCGTGACGGTTCAGTTCCGCCGCCCGGCCTATGAAGCGGAGGACTGGCAGACGACGCTAGCTCGCGAGGCGGACGGCGTATTCTCGGCCAAGGCCGACGTGCGCGACGGCATCTGGATCGTCAATACCGAAGCCAAGCTCGCGAACGGCCAGGTCTACCAACAGGCGAGGCGCATCGTGGTGTCAGGCGGGGTCGTGAAATGAGCTGCTGTGGTCCCGATATCGACGTCGCCTCCAGCCTGCCGGCAAGCATAGCCAAGGGGCCGTCGCGCGAGGAACTGACGCTGGCGAGCCGTACCCTGCCCGGCGGCCTCCGTCAGGCCGACCTTTCGGTGCCCGGCGTCCATTGTGGCGCCTGCATCACCAACATCGAGCAGACACTGGGCAAGCTCGACGGTGTCGAGTACGCGCGCGTCAACCTCTCGACCAAGCGCGTTTCGGTACGCTGGCGCGAGCAGGCTGGCGCTCCCGACATATCCGAAGCGCTCGGCAAACTGGGCTACGAGAGCCATCTCTTCGACCAGGGTGCCGACGAGAAGGACGAGACGCTGGCCGAGCTGATCCGCGGCCTCGGCATCGCCGGCTTCGCCGCCGGCAACATCATGCTGTTGTCGGTGTCAGTATGGTCGGGCGCTACCGACGCCACGCGCGACCTGTTCCACTGGATCTCGGCGCTGATTGCCCTGCCCGCGCTCGCCTATTCCGGCCGCATCTTCTTTCGCTCCGCATGGGGCGCGCTGCGCAACGGCCGCACCAACATGGACGTGCCGATCTCCATCGGCATCCTGCTGGCCTATGGCCTCAGCCTGTACGATACGGCCAACAGCGGTCCGCACGCCTATTTCGACGCTTCCGCTTCGCTGCTGTTCTTCCTGCTGATCGGCCGCACGCTCGACCACGTCATGCGCGAACGCGCCCGCGTCGCCGTCAAGGGCCTGGCACAGCTTGCCGCCCGCGGCGCCACCATATTGCAGCCTGACGGCACCAGCGCCTATTTGCCGGTTGCCGAGATCAAGCCCGGCATGAACATCCTGCTTTCGGCCGGCGAACGCGTGCCGATCGATGCCAGGGTGCTGAAGGGCCGCTCCGAGCTCGACTGCGCCATTGTATCAGGTGAAAGCGATCCGGTTACCGTCGAGTCAGGTGCCGAACTGCGCGCCGGAACGCTGAATCTCACCGGCCCGCTGACCATCGAGGCGACCGCCGCGGCACAGGATTCCTTCCTTGCCGAGATGATGCGCCTGATGGAGGCCGCAGAGAGCGGACGCGGCGGCTATCGCCGCATCGCAGACCGGGCGGCAGCACTTTACGCACCTGTCCTGCACTTGACCGCCTTCCTGACATTCATCGGCTGGATGATCGCCGATGGCAATTGGCATCAGGCCATTACCATCGCCATTGCCGTGCTGATCATCACCTGCCCCTGCGCGCTGGGCCTCGCCGTGCCCATCGTCCAGGTCGCCGCCGCCCGGCGCCTGTTCGAAAACGGCATCATGGTCAAGGACGGCTCGGCGATGGAGCGGCTTGCCGAGATCGACACGGTCGTATTCGACAAGACCGGCACGCTGACGCTCGGCATGCCGCGGCTGGTCAATGCCAATGAGATGTCGGCGGACACGCTTTCGCTGGGCGCTGCGATCGCCTTGCACTCGCGCCATCCGATCTCGCGGGCTCTGGCCGAAACACAGGCCGGCAAACCGGCGAAGGACTGGGATTTCGACAGCGTCGAGGAGATCCCCGGCTTCGGCCTGGAGGCAAAGATCGGCGCTGACAGCTACCGCCTGGGACGCGCCGACTGGGCCCTCGGCCATGACGACGCGGCGTCCGGCACGGTGCTTTCCCTGAACGGCCAGCTGATCGCGGAATTCGCCTTCGAGGACCGGCTGCGCGCCGGTGCTGCCAGCACCATAGCCGAGTTGCACCGCAAGGGCCTTTCGGTCGAGATCGTCTCCGGCGACAGGGCTGAGGCCGTGGCGAGCGTTGCCGCAGCACTCGGCATCTCCCAAACGTCGGCGGCCGTGCTGCCGCGCGGCAAGGTCGAGCGGCTCGAACAGCTCAAGGCACAAGGCCGCAAGGTCCTGATGGTCGGCGACGGGCTCAACGATGCGCCCGCACTTGCTGCCGCGTACGTCTCGGTCGCCCCGGCGAGTGCCGCCGACATCGGCCGCAGTGCCGCCGACTTCGTGTTCCTGCGCGAAAGCCTTGCCGCCATCCCGCTGGCGCTCGAGACATCGCGAACGGCCAGCCGGCTGATCCGGCAGAACCTGATATTTGCGGTCATCTACAACATGTTCGCCATACCGATCGCCCTGCTCGGTTTCGTGACGCCCCTCGTCGCCGCACTGGCCATGTCCGGCTCGTCGGTCATCGTGATCGGCAACGGATTACGGCTTGGCGGCGGCAAGGTAGAACCGGAAAAGGCACCGGCCAGAGCTGCGCCGGCATTTCCAGCCAAGGAGGCAATGGCGTCATGAGCGGTCTGCTGGTTCTCCTTCCCATTGCCCTGTTTCTCGGCGGTCTTGGCCTCGCCGCCTTTCTCTGGTCGCTGCACAGCGGCCAGTACGAGGACATGGACGGTGCTGCCGAGCGCATCCTGATGGATGACGACTGACCCGGCCAAAAAACACCTGCGGCGGCCCGCGCCTCTATGCTAACAGGAGGGCATGGCGCAGAAGAAAGCACATGAAGTCGAATCCTGGCTGGCCCGCCCCGCTGCCGAAGCGGTGATCGTGCTGCTTTATGGTCCCGACCGGGGCCTCGTTTCGGAGCGTGCGACAGCTTTTGCGGCCAAGACCGGCCTGACGCTCGACGATCCCTTCTCGGTGGTGAAGATCGACGCGGCCGATGTCGAACGTGACAGCGGACGCCTGATCGACGAGGCGCGGACCGTGCCGATGTTTGCGCCACGCCGCCTGATCTGGGTGCGCAATGCCGGCGCCCAGAAGAGCCTGGCCGAGGACGTCAAGGCGCTGGCCGCCGACCCGCCCCGCGATGCCATCATCCTCATCGAAGCGCAGGACCTCAAGAAGGGTGCTGTCTTGCGCAGCGTGGTCGAGGGCGCCTTCAGCGGCATGGCCCTGCCCTGCTATGGCGACGAAGCGCGAGACATCGAGACACTCATCGACGACGAATTGCGGGCTGCAGGGCTGACCATGGCTATCGACGCGCGCAATGCCCTGCGCCGCAGCCTCGGCGGCGACCGCCTGGCGACGCGCGGAGAGGTCCAGAAACTAACCCTTTATGCCATGGGGCGCGGCGAAATCAGCCTCGACGACGTCAAGGCGATGACCGGCGACGTATCGGCGCTGTCGCTCGACGATGCCATCGACGCCGCCCTCGCCGGCAATATTGCCGAGTTCGACGCCGCATTCACCAAACAGTGCCAGAACGGCAGCCAGGCCGCGCAATTGCTGGCCGCAGCCACGCGCCATCTGCACGGCCTGCACCTGATGCGCGGCGAACTGGAGAGCGGCGGCCGCAACGCCCAGGCCATCATCGCCACCGCCCGCCCGCCGGTGTTCTTTGCCCGTAAGCGCGCGGTCGAACGCGCACTGACGAGCTGGAATCTCGCGGCGCTGACCCGCGCCTTGCTTCGCCTGCAGTCGACGACCCTACAGACGCGCCGCAGGGCGGAACTTGCCGTCCCGCTGGCCAGGCAGGCCATGCTAGGCATTGCGGTGGAAGGCGCCCGCCTGAGCGCCGGCCGCAGATAGCAAAACGCCGGCTCGAAGCCGGCGTTTGCATCTAAAGATTCAAGAGAATCAATCAAGCATTTTCGCTCTTGAGGCGGCGGCAAATGTCGTCGAGCTGTTCAAGCGAGCGGTAGGCGATCTTGAGTTCGCCGCCCTTCTCCTTGTGGGCGATCGAGATCTTCATGCCGACCACATCCGTCAGCAGCTTTTCCAGCGCCATCGTATCCGGATCCTTTTCCGGTCGCGCCGACTTCTGCTCAGGCGCGGCGGAAGCCGGCAGCTGAGCCAGCGCTTCGGCCTGGCGCACCGACAAGCCATCCTCGATGATGCGCTTGGCGAGCCCCACCGGATCGGCCGCGGTGATCAGCGCGCGCGCATGGCCGGCCGAAAGTTCGCCATTGATCAGCATGTCGCGGACGACATCGGGCAATTTCAGCAGTCGCAGCGTGTTGGCGACGTGGCTACGGCTCTTGCCGATCACCTGACCGAGATCGGCCTGGGTATAGTTGTGCTCGTCGATCAGTTGCTGATAGCCCAGCGCCTCCTCGATGGCGTTGAGATCGGTACGCTGGACGTTTTCGATGATCGCCAGTTCGAGCGCCGTGCGGTCGTTGACATCGCGTACGATGACGGGGATTTCGTTCATCCCGGCGCGCTGCGCGGCACGCCAGCGACGCTCGCCGGCGATGATCTCGTAGCGCCCGGACTGCGCCGCGGGTCTGACCACCACCGGCTGGACCAGCCCGTGCTCGCGGATGGACTGCGCCAGGTCGGCAAGATCCGCCTCGGCGAAATGCCGGCGCGGGTTGCGCGGGTTGGGGCTGACGAATTCGATCGGCACCTTACCGTCGGCCAAAGCAGCCGGCTTTTCAGGTGCAGCAGGCTTGTCCATTTCGCCGATGAGGGCGGCGAGGCCGCGGCCGAGCCGCTTTCTGGAAAGGTCTTCGCTCATGTCTCTTCCGGATTGTTTCGATACCGAATCGGTTTACGCCGCACGCAATTTACGTTCACGCCTGATCACTTCCGAAGCCAGCTGCAGATAGGCCTGGCTGCCGGAGCATTTGAGATCGTAGAGGATCGCCGGCTTGCCATATGACGGCGCCTCGGAGATGCGCACGTTCCTCGGGATCACGGTTTCGTAGACCTTTTCGCCCATATGGGCGCGCACGTCTTCGACGACCTGGTTGGCGAGATTGTTTCGGCCGTCGAACATCGTCAGCACGATGCCCTGGATGGTCAGGTCGGGATTGATCGTCTGCCGCACCTGATCGACCGTCTCCAGCAGCTGGCTCAGGCCTTCGAGCGCAAAGAACTCGCACTGCAACGGCACCAGAACGGAATCGGCCGCCGCCATGGAATTCAGCGTCAAAAGGTTGAGCGACGGCGGGCAATCAATCAGCACATAGCTGTAGCCGGCGGCGCGATTGGAGGCCGCGCGCAAGGCATTGCGCAGCTTGAGCACGCGATCCGGCGCCGAGGCAATCTCCATTTCGATGCCGAGCAGATCAAGCGTGGAGGGAACGAGGGACAGGCCGGGAACCGCGGTTTCCATCGCCGCCTGCTCGATTTCGAGCTCGCCAGTCAGCACGTCATAGGACGACGCGGAGCGGTCGCGACGGTCGATGCCCAGCCCGGTACTGGCATTGCCCTGCGGATCGAGGTCGATGATGAGGACACGTTCGCCAATGGCGGCAAGCGCTGTCGCCAGATTGATGGTCGTCGTCGTCTTGCCGACGCCGCCCTTCTGGTTTGCAACTGTGATGATTCTTGGTGTGATGTTCATGGCTCGACTGCTGTTTTCCGTCTCGTCACCGTGCCGCGATCAAATGCGGCGCAAGTTACGAATCTCGAGGATGACACCCTGCGCGTCGGTCAGGCTCGGATGTTCTACCAGATCGAATCGCCACTGATGAGTGCTATCTTGGATTTCCTGGCGGTAGTCCCGCCCTTTGTGGAAAAGCGCGACAGTAGATTGCTCCAGCCACGGCGCGGACAACTCCAGAAGCAGTGGCAAAGGCGCGAGCGCCCGGGCGCTGAGGACTTCAGGCGCACGAATTATTCCATGCACATCCTTGATGCGCTTCGAATGCACCTTGGCCGGCAGGCCGAGTTCGCCGACCACCGCCTGCAGGAAGGCGCACTTCTTGCGATTGCTCTCGACCAGATCGATCGACGCACCGGGCCGTTCGGCGATCATCGAGGCGATGATGAGGCCCGGAAAGCCGCCGCCCGAGCCGATATCGAGCCACTTCTTCGCGTCGCCGCCGAGCCTGACGACCTGGGCGCTGTCGAGAATATGGCGCTCCCAAACGTCGTCCAGCGTCGAAGGTGCGACGAGATTGATGCGCTGCGCCCACTTCTTGAACACACGTTCAAAGCTCAGCAGGCGATCAAATGTTTCACGTGAAACGGGTCCGGCGACTTCCTGCAACCGCGCATAGGCATCCTGAATCACGCGGCACCCCGACGGGCAGAAGCTTCGGCATTGCGGACATGGGAAAGGATGATTGCCAGGGCCGCTGGCGTCATGCCGTCGATACGCTGCGCCTCGGCCAACGAGCGCGGCCGGCGCGTTCTAATCTTCTGGCGCAGTTCGTTGGACAAACCGGGGACAGATTCGAAATCAAGTGCTTCCGGAATGGTCCTCTCCTCTTCCTTCAAGATCAATGCGGCATCGGCCTTTTGACGATCCAAGTAAACGGCGTACTTGGCTTCCGTTTCGAGCGCTTCGGCAGTCTTGCCGTCGAGCTGTGCCAGTTCCGGCACGATGCGGGCCAACTGCGCCAGGTCGACGTTGGGATAAGCCAAAAGGTCGTAGAGCGACCGCTTGACGCCGTCGAGATTGACCTCGATGCCATAACGCCGCGCCTCGTTGGGCGACAACGTATGCGACTTGGTCAGCTCCCTTGCCCTCTCGATGCGAGCCGTCACATCATGGAAACGCTCTTCCCGCGCGTGCGACGCGAATCCCAGTTCGATGGCTAGTGGCGTCAGACGTTCATCGGCATTGTCGGCACGCAGAGACAGCCGGAATTCCGCACGCGATGTGAACATCCGGTAGGGCTCACTGATGCCGCGGCTGGTCAGATCGTCAACCATCACACCGATATAGGCCTGCGTCCGGCTGAGTATGAGCTGCTCGCTGTTGCCGGCGAAACGTGCCGCATTGATGCCGGCAAGCAGCCCCTGGGCGCCGGCCTCTTCATATCCGGTGGTCCCGTTGATCTGCCCGGCGAGGAACAGGCCCCTCACCCGCTTGGTTTCGAGCGTCGGCTCGAGTTCGCGCGGATCGATATGGTCATATTCGATCGCGTAACCCGGCTGCAGCATCACTGCCTTCTCGAGACCGGGGATCGACTTCAAAATGTCGAGCTGAACGTCCTCGGGAAGAGAGGTCGAAATACCGTTCGGGTAAACAGTGTCGTCATCGAGGCCCTCCGGCTCGAGGAAGATCTGGTGTCCCTCACGGTCGCCAAACTTGACGATCTTGTCTTCGATCGATGGGCAATAGCGTGGACCGATGCCTTCGATCGAGCCGGAATACATCGCCGAGCGGCCGAGATTGTCGCGGATGATGCGATGCGTCGCTTCGGTGGTGCGCGTGATGCCGCATTCGATCTGAGGATTGGTGATCTTGTCGGTCAGCAACGAGAATGGCACCGGAACTTCGTCCGCCGCCTGCTTGTCGAGCCCGGCCCAGTCGATGGTCCGGCCATCCAGGCGCGCCGGGGTGCCTGTCTTGAGGCGGCCCAACTGGAAGCCGGCACGCTTCAGCGTCTCGGAAAGCCCCATCGAAGCCGCTTCGTTCATCCGGCCAGCCGGAAATTTGCGTTCGCCGATGTGGATCAGGCCGCGCAGGAAGGTCCCGGTCGTGAGGACGACCGCACCGCAAGACAGCCGACGGCCGTCAGCAAGGACAACGGCGCCAATGCGTTCATTCTCGATAATAAAGTCTGATACTTCGCCTTCGACGACGTCCAGCATGGGCTGCTGCGCGATGGCCTCCTGCATGGCCAGGCGATAGAGCTTTCGGTCGGCTTGCGTGCGCGGTCCGCGCACGGCCGGACCCTTGCGCCGGTTGAGCAGGCGAAACTGGATGCCGCCGGCATCGGCTATCCGCCCCATGAGCCCATCCATGGCGTCGATCTCGCGAACGAGGTGGCCCTTGCCCAGCCCCCCTATCGCCGGATTGCACGACATGGTGCCGATGGTGTCGCGACGAAGGGTCACCAGCGCCGTCCTGGCCCCGGCGCGTGCCGATGCGGATGCGGCTTCGCAGCCGGCATGACCTCCACCCACCACGACGACGTCGTAGTTCTCGCTCATCGGACTCTCCAGGATATGTATGGCCCGACAGATGTCCCCATTGTCGCCCCATGTCAAGGGAATCGCTGAAGTGGTGGTTTCACGTGAAACAACCTGGCCGCGCGTCAACCTGCCAAAAGTGATGTTTCACGTGAATCACTCCCAGTTTGGTGTGATTTGTTTCACGTGAATCATTTTCCGATGCAGAATTGCGAGAAAATGACATCCAGAAGATCCTCGACATCCACGGCCCCAGAGAGCCTGCCGATTCGATCACTTGCCAATCTGAGGTCTTCGGCCCTTAGCTCAAGTGCTTCGTGATGGGCTTCAAGCGCATCGTTAAGATGTTGCAGTGCTGCATTAAGAAGTTCGACATGCCGTAGCCGCGACGGCAGCACTTCGCCGCGTTGTCCGGCAGCGGCCCGCGCGCGACTTCCGATCAGCTCGAGCAGGGTGTCGACATTCTCGCCGGTGGCTTTGGAAATCTGGAGGGTATAGCGCTCGCGCTCCTGGCCCGTGATAGCGGCGCGCCGATCCAATTTGGTGCCAACCAACAGAGCCGTCAGATCACCGGGCAGGCTGATTTCATCGCGTGGTCCAGTCATGTCCTCGAGGTAAAGCACCAGGTCGGCGCTGGATGCGCGTTCGCGCGCCCGCGCAATGCCGATTGCTTCGACCTTGCCACCCGGTTCGCGCAGGCCCGCCGTGTCGGTGATCCGGACCTTGAGTCCATCGAGATCAAGCACTGCTTCGACCAGATCGCGGGTCGTCCCGGGCTCGTCGGTGACAATCGCCGCTTCGCGCCGGATCAGGGTGTTGAGCAGGCTCGATTTGCCGGCGTTCGGTGCGCCGAGAATGACCACGTCGAACCCGTCGCGGATCATTTCGGCCTTGTCGTAGCCCTTGATGTGCTGCTGCACTTCCGAAATCAGCGCCGCGACATCCTGCCAGACAACAGTCGAGACCGAGCCGGGTACGTCCGCTTCATCGGCAAAATCCATCTCGGCTTCGATCATCGCCCGGGAGTGGATCAGGCGCTGGCGCCAAGCTTTATAGAGTTCGCTCTGCGCGCCGCTGGAGTTCAGCACCGCGAATTGCCGCTGGGCCTCTGTCTCGGCATTGATCAGATCGGCGAGCGCCTCAGCTTCGAGCAGGTCCATTTTGCCATTTACAAAGGCCCTTTTGGTGAATTCACCCGGTTCCGCCTGCCGGAAGCCGGATATTTGACCGATCTCGGCCAGCAAGGCGGTCACGACCGCGCGACCGCCATGAACCTGGAATTCGCCGCAATCCTCGCCGGTAAAACTGTTTGGTCCCGGAAAGAACAGGGTAAGCCCATGATCCAGCAATTCGCCGTTGCGCCCAAGCAGAGGCCCATAATGCGCCCGGCGCGGAGCCGGCAGTTTGCCTGCGATCATTTCGATGGCGAATCGAACTTGCGGACCGGAAATCCGGATGATGGCTACGCCGGAAGGCAAATGCCCGCTCGACAGCGCGGCTATGGAATCGGTGAATAGCATTTGCCGGTCTCCTGGAAGCGTCATAGTTTGGTAGGCCGATGATCATCGTTTTGGGGCGATCAAGCATGCTTCCGCAAGATAATCTACTGCGCGACGAAGGCAGCCCTTACCTACGCCAGCACGGCGACAACCCGGTACACTGGCGGCCATGGTCGCCGGCAGCCCTTGCCGAAGCGGTTCGGCTGGACCGTCCCATCCTGCTTTCCGTCGGCTATGCCGCCTGCCATTGGTGCCATGTGATGGCCCATGAGAGCTTCGAAAGCGACGAAGTCGCCGCGGTGATGAACCGGCTCTTCGTCAATATCAAGGTCGATCGAGAGGAGCGACCGGACATCGACCAGATCTATATGGCGGCCTTGGCCAGCATGGGCGAGCAAGGTGGCTGGCCGCTGACGATGTTCCTGACCCCCGACGCCAAGCCGTTCTGGGGCGGCACTTATTTTCCGCGCTTCCCGCGCTACGGTCGGCCGGGCTTCATCCAGGTCCTCAACGCTGTCGACGCCGCCTGGCGCGGCAAGCGGGCCAGCATTCTGCAAAGCGCCGGCGAGTTGGCCCAGCATGTCGGCGCCCGGCTTGGAGGAAGCAGTCCAGCCGGCGCGATCTCGCCAGAGATTCTGGAATCCCTCGCGTCGGGCATCAACGGCATGATCGACCACGACCTGGGCGGCCTGCGCGGCGCCCCGAAGTTCCCAAATGCGCCCTTCATGCAGACGCTGTGGTTGTCATGGCTACGCACGGGGAACACGAACTATCGGGACTCGGTAAGCAACAGCCTTGTACATATGCTGGCCGGCGGCATCTACGATCATGTCGGTGGCGGACTGGCGCGCTATTCAACCGACGCCGAATGGCTGGTCCCGCATTTCGAAAAGATGCTCTACGACAATGCCCAGCTGATCCGCCTGCTCAACTGGGCTTATGCGGCGACCGCAAACGAACTGTATCGGATACGAATCGAAAGTACGGTGGCCTGGTTGCTTCGCGAAATGCGCCTACCCGACGGCACCTTTGCATCCAGTCTGGATGCCGATAGCGAGGGCGAAGAAGGGCTGTTCTATACCTGGGACAAGGACCAGATCGAGGCCGTGCTTGGCGAGGATTCGCCCGGGTTTTTCAAATACTTCACACTTGCGAAGCCGGACGCCTGGGAAGGTAATCCCATCGTCCACCAGACCGCGACACAAGCCTCAAATTCTATCCAGGACCGCTCAAGCGTCACTGTTCTGCTGTCGCGTCTGCTCGCAGCGCGTGAAAAGCGGATAAGGCCGGGCCGCGACAACAAGGCGCTCACGGATTGGAACGGCTTTGTGATCGCAGCGCTTGCGGAAGCCGGAAGAAGCCTTGGCCGCAAGGATTGGGTCAAAGCCTCGGCAACTGCGTTCGACACCATAGTCGCGACGACCACGCCCGAGGGCCGCCTGCCCCACTCCGCTTTGGGTGAGAAGCGATTGTTTCCGGCGCTATCCAGCGACTATGCCGCGATGACCAACGCCTCCGTGTCGCTGTTCGAGGCGACGAGAGAAGGCCGATATCTCGATCACGCCCGCGATTTCCTAGGTCAACTCGACCGCTGGCATGCCGATGCTGCCAACACCGGCCACTATCTGACAGCATCGGACGGTGCGGATGTGCCGCTTCGAATACGCGGTGACGTCGACGAAGCGATTCCATCGGCCACCAGCCAGATCATCGAGGCGTTCGTGCGCCTGGCCAATGTCACCGGCGATCTCGAGCTGCAGCAACGAGCCTGGACCCTCGCCGAACATGCCGCCGGGCGCGTCAAGACCCAGCAGTTCGGCCAGGCCGGCATCGTCAATGCCTGCGCGCTGGCGCTTCAACCGTCGAAGCTGATCATCGTCAAAGATCCAGAAAAACCAGAGCTCGTTACGGTAGCGAATCGGAATCCAGATCCGCGCCGGGTCGATATCTTCCTGGAACTTGGCGAAGAAAGTGCGCAGGCCAGGCTGCCCGGCGACGAACTGCCTGACACGAAAAAGGCCGGCGCATATCTGTGCACCGGCCTCGTCTGTCTGCCCGTGATCACCGACGCAGCCAAGCTGGAAGAAGCCCTGCGCCGTCGGTGACAAAAGATCAGGTGTTCATCGAATCGAAGAAATCGGCGTTGGTCTTGGTCTGCTTGAGCTTATCGATGAGGAACTCGATCGCATCGGTGGTGCCCATCGGCGCGAGGATGCGGCGCAGCACGAAGATCTTCTGCAGATCCTGGCGCGCCACCAGCAGGTCTTCCTTGCGCGTGCCGGACTTGAGGATGTCCATCGCCGGATAGATGCGCTTGTCGGCGACCTTGCGGTCGAGCACGATTTCCGAGTTGCCGGTGCCCTTGAACTCTTCGAAGATGACTTCGTCCATGCGGCTGCCGGTGTCGATCAGCGCCGTGGCGATGATGGTGAGCGAACCGCCCTCTTCGATGTTGCGCGCGGCACCGAAGAAGCGCTTCGGCCGCTGCAGCGCGTTGGCGTCGACACCGCCGGTCAGCACCTTGCCGGATGACGGCACGACGGTGTTGTAGGCGCGGCCGAGGCGGGTGATCGAATCGAGCAGAATGACCACGTCGCGGCCATGCTCGACCAGGCGCTTGGCCTTTTCGATGACCATTTCGGCAACCTGGACGTGACGAACCGCCGGCTCGTCGAAGGTCGAGGAGACGACCTCGCCCTTCACCGAACGCTGCATGTCGGTCACTTCTTCCGGACGCTCGTCGATCAGAAGCACGATCAGGTAGCATTCGGGATGGTTGGTGGTGATCGAGTGCGCGATGTTCTGCAACAGCACGGTCTTACCGGTACGCGGCTGCGCCACGATCAGCGCGCGCTGGCCCTTGCCGAGCGGCGCCACCAGGTCGATGACGCGGGGCGAGATGTCCTTGGTGGTCGGGTTCTCGACCTCCATCTTCAGCCGCGAGGTCGGATAGAGCGGCGTCAGGTTGTCGAAGTGGATCTTGTGACGGATCTTTTCGGGATCGTCGAAATTGATCGTGTTGACCTTCAGCAGCGCGAAATAGCGCTCGCCTTCCTTGGGACTGCGGATCGGTCCTTCGACCGTGTCGCCAGTCTTCAGCGAAAAGCGCCTGATCTGCGAAGGCGAGATGTAGATGTCGTCAGGACCCGGCAGATAGTTGGCGTTGGCCGAGCGCAGGAAGCCGAAACCGTCCTGCAGCACTTCGACCACGCCGTCGCCGATGATCTCGATATCCTGACCTGCCAGCTTCTTGAGGATCGCAAACATCAATTCCTGCTTGCGCATGACGCTGGCGTTTTCGACCTCGAGCGATTCGGCGTAAGCGATCAGCTCCGGCGGCTTCTTGTTCTTGAATTCGGCGAGTTTGGTTTCCTGCATGGACGGACTCTGGGTGAGCGTGGGGAAAATCTATCGGCTAATCGCGATAAACACCGAGCGCGGCCAGACAATGAAATGGGGCGGCGCGTGGCTGGAAGGAAGAATTGCGTTTTAGCCCCCCGAAAACGAAAGAGCAAGGCGCATTTCAACAAATTTAAATCGCATTCAAAACGGTTTCACGACCACCAGGATGACGATTGCGATCATCAGCACGGTCGGGATTTCGTTGACGATGCGCCAATGCCTGGCCAGTTTCGCGTTGCGATCCTCGGCAAAGCGCCGCACCGATGCCGACAGATAGCCATGCACGCCCGACAGCAGCAGCACGCAGGCGATCTTGGCGTGCAGCCAGCCGCCGGCGAAGCCAAAGCCCTTCCAGGCCAGCCACAGGCCGAACACCCAGGTGACGGTCATTGCCGGGTTGATGATGGCGCGCAAAAGTCGCCGCTCCATGACCTTGAAGGTCTCCGACTGCACCGATCCCTTTTCCGCATCGGCGTGATAGACGAACAGGCGCGGCAAATAGAGCATGCCCGCCATCCACGAGATCACAGCAATGACGTGGATCGCCTTGGCCCAGAGATAGAAGCCGTCGGGTGCGGCCAGGAAAAGCAGCGCCGTCAGCGCAATGAGAACGACGATGGCGACCACGGCACGTTTTGCCGCCGACGCGCCGTTGGACGATTGGGTGCCTGCAGCACTCATTGCCTGGCCCCCTTGCGCACCCGGCTCACCATCGCCTCGACATGAGCGATCGGCGTCTCAGGCGTGATGCCGTGGCCGAGGTTGAAGATCAAAGGACCCGTGCCCAGCGCCTCCAGGATGGAGTCGACCCCCTCGTCCAGCGCCCTGCCGCCGGCAACCAGCCTGAGCGGATCGAGATTGCCCTGCACGGCCCCTCCCGCCTGCAGGCTCCTGGCCTGCGACATCGGAACGGTCCAGTCGAGGCCGAGCCCGGTCACGCCCGTGCGCTGGCGGTAGGTGTCGAGCTGCGCCCCTGCTCCCTTTGGGAAACCGATGATCGGCACATTTGGATAGACAGCACGCACCTTGCGCACGATCTCAGCCACCGGCTTGACGCAGCAGGCCTCGAACGTCGCGTCATCCAGTACGCCGGACCAGGAATCGAAGATCTGCACCACGTCGGCGCCCGCTTCGATCTGGCGGATGAGATAGGCGGCCGAATGGTCGGCGAGGATCGACAGCAGCTTCGCCATCGCCTGCGGTTCACGATAGGCAAACAGCCGCGCCGGCGCCTGGTCCGGCGTGCCGTGGCCGGCGATCATATAGGTGGCAACCGTCCAGGGCGCGCCGCAGAAGCCGATCAACGTCGTCTTCTCAGGCAATTCGCGGCGCAGTCGGCGCACCGTCTCGTAGACCGGTTCGAGATTCACGTGAAACTTTTCGCCGTCGAGCGCTGAAATCTCATCTGCCCGGATCGGCGTCATCAACGGCCCGCGACCTTCCTCGAAGCGCAGGTCGCGCCCGAGCGCGTGAGGCACGACGAGGATGTCGGAGAACAGGATCGAGGCGTCGAAATCGAAGCGCCGGATCGGCTGCAGCGTCACCTCGACAGCGAAATCGGGATTGTAGCAGAGGTCGAGGAAGCTGCCGGCCTTCTTCCTGGCCTCGCGATACTCCGGGAGATAGCGGCCTGCCTGCCGCATCATCCAGAGCGGCGGAACTTCGAGGCTCTCGCCTTTCAGGACTTGGAGAAGGGCGCGTTTGACCGCCATCGGATCTGCCTTTCCTAGACCCTTCTATAAACAAAAATTTTTATCGAAGGATTCTTCTAATTCTTAGAGTCTGTTGGAATCGAGAATTACGAACTGTCCATAGGCAGCTCGAGATATCCACTTGTCATAGTGACGCGCAACGGTTTTGGCCACCGGGGAAAACTTCGGGCGCGACCTAGATTCAGCGATCTGAATCAATGTGCTAGCAAAGCGATCTGAACTTGCTGATTCTGTGGATGACGGGGGACGAGAAAACAATCCCCACAATTCTCCCCGTCGCGGAGTCGAAACAGACAGCAGGGCGAATTGTGGACAAGTCGGCATTTGATACAGTCGCTCCGACCGCTTCGGGCCAAACGGGCCCTTTATCCACATTTGACCACAGACCAGGGCGCCCGCTGTGAACAAACCCCAAAGCTTCTTCCATCTGCACCTGATTTCGGACGCCACCGGCGAAACACTTCTGGCGGCGGGGCGCGCGGCGTCGGCGCAGTACAAGGACGCGCGCGCCATCGAGCACATCTATCCGCTGGTCCGGACCGAGAAGCAGCTGATGAAGGTGTTCGACGACATCGACGAAGAACCTGGCATCGTACTCTATACGGTCGTCGACCATCATCTTGCCGCCATCATCGACAGCCGTTGCGCCGAAATGGGCCTGCCCTGCGTTTCCGTGCTCGAGCCGGTACTGACCGTGTTCCAGTCCTATCTCGGCGCACCGGCCGGCCGCCGCGTCGGCGCCCAGCATGTGCTCGACGCCCAGTATTTCCGACGCATCGACGCGCTCAACTTCACCATGGAGCATGACGACGGCCAACTGCCGTCCGACATGGAACAGGCCGATGTCGTGCTGATCGGCATTTCCAGGACATCGAAGACGCCGACCAGCATCTATCTCGCCAATCGCGGCATCAAGACCGCCAACATTCCGATCGTGCTTGGAGTTCCGGTGCCGGAGAGCCTGGTCCAGGCCGAGAAACCTCTGGTCGTCGGGCTGATCGCCACCGCCGAGCGGATCTCCCAGGTTCGGCAGAACCGCATTTTAGGCACGACCATGGCATTCGAAGCTCAGGACTATGTCGATCGCGCCGCCATTGCCGAGGAACTTGCCTATGCGCGCCAGATCTGCACGCGCCACAACTGGCCGATGATCGATGTCAGCCGCCGTTCGATCGAGGAAACCGCGGCCGCCATCGTTGCCCTGCGCAACAAGAGCCGCTAAGCGCTGCCCGCTGTCGGAAGTGCCGGGGACGCGCTAACATCTCCTCGTTGGGCTTGCCGAAAAGCGATTCCGCTTTGCGGATCGATGCGCTAGGACCAATCCCGTTCCGGTGCAGACGACAAGCTTCCCTGCAACCACTCTTCGGGAGAAAAGCCGTGACCGAAAAATTGATTCTGGCGTCCGGAAGCCCGTTCCGGAAGAAGATGCTGGAAAATGCCGGTGTCGATGTCGAAGCCATTCCCGCCGAACTCGACGAACGTGCCGTGGAAGCTCCGCTCACCGACAGTGGCACCTCACCCCAGGACGTGGCGCTCGTGCTTGCCGAGGCAAAGGCTGTTGCCGTGAGCGAAGCGCATCCGGGACGACTGGTGCTCGGCTGCGACCAGACGCTTTCGTTCGATGGCGTGGTGCTGCACAAGCCGGCCGACATGGAAGCCGCACGTCGCCGCCTGCTCAAGCTCTCCGGCAAGACGCACCAGCTCAACAGTGCAGTGGTGCTTGTCCGCGACGGCGAAACGCTCTGGCGGGATGTGGAAGTCGCCTCCCTGACCATGCGCCATCTGTCACCCGCCTTCATTGGCCACCATCTCGCCCGCGTCGGCGACAAGGCCTTGTCGAGCGTCGGCGCCTACCAGATCGAGGGCGAAGGCATCCAGCTGTTCGAAAAGATCGACGGCGACTATTTCACCATCGTCGGGCTGCCGCTTCTGCCGGTGCTGGCGGAACTGAGGGAGCTTGGCGCTATAGATGGCTGAAGCAGCATTGAAAGCATTCGTCTGCGGGCATCCGATCGGCCATTCCCGTTCGCCCATGATCCACGGCTACTGGTTGGAGCAGTATGGCATCGACGGCAGTTATACTGCCATCGACGTTGCGCCAGCCGACTTCCCGGCTTTCCTGAAGGGCCTTGCCGCGGCGGGATTTCGCGGCGGCAATGTCACCATCCCGCACAAGGAAGCGGCCTTTGCCGGGGTCCAGCGCCGCGACGAGGCCGCTGAGCAGATCGGCGCGGTGAATACGCTGTGGTTCGAGGACGGTGTTCTCTGTGGCGGCAATACCGATGCCTATGGCTTTGCCGCCAATCTCGACCATCTTGCCCCCGGCTGGGCCAGGGGCGACATCGCCGTCGTCCTTGGCGCCGGTGGGGCGTCGCGTGCGACCATCCATGCGCTCAAGCAGCGCGGCTTCAACGACATCCGCATCGTCAACCGCACGGTTTCACGCGCGCAAGAACTTGCCGACCAGTTCGGGAAAGGCGTCAGCGCCCATCCGCAGGCGGCGACGGGCGAACTGCTCGGCGACGCCGCGCTGCTGGTCAACACCACCGCACTCGGCATGCACGGCAATGAGGGGCTGCCGGCCGATCCGGCGGCCCTGCCCGACCATGCCATCGTCACCGATATCGTCTATGTCCCGCTCGAAACCCCGCTTCTGGCCGCGGCCCGGGCGCGCGGGCTCAAGACCGTCGATGGTCTCGGCATGTTGTTGCATCAGGCGGTTCCGGGCTTCGAACGCTGGTTTGGCCGTCGGCCCGAGGTCACGGCTGGCTTGCGCAACCTTGTTGTCGCCGACCTGGATGCCAAGAAATGATCATTGTTGGACTGACCGGTTCGATCGGCATGGGCAAGTCGACCACGGCGCAGATGTTCGTCGAGGCCGGCGTGCCGGTTCACGATGCCGACGAGGCCGTGCATCGGCTCTATGCCGGAGCGGCGGCACCGTTGATCGAGGCGGCCTTTCCCGGAACTGTCAGGGACGGCGTCGTCGACCGCAACGAACTTGCCCGCCGCGTGCTGGGCGATTCAGCTGCCCTCAAGCAGCTGGAACAGATCATCCACCCGCTGGTGCGCGACGATGCGGCCGAATTCCTCGAGCGCAACCGCGCCGCCGGCACGCCGATCGTCGTGCTCGACATTCCGCTGCTGTTTGAAAGCGGCGGCCGGGTGCGCGTCGACAAGGTGGTCGTCGTCACCGCGCCGGCCGACATGCAGCGCGAACGCGTGCTGGCGCGGCCGGGCATGAGCGAGGAGAAATTCGAGGCGATCCTCGCCAAGCAGGTTCCTGACGCCGAAAAGCGTGAGCTCGCCGACTATGTGGTCGATACCGGCCAAGGGCTGGAGGCGGCGCGTGCTGCCGTGCTTGCGATCATCGACGATTTGACGGTGGGCAAGCTAACCTCATAGGCAATTGCCGCTTGTCTGGAGGCTGTGCCGCAAACATGCTCGCGGCAAGGAGATTTTGATGCGCGAGATCATATTCGACACCGAAACGACCGGACTCGACAATCGTGAGGACCGCGTCATCGAAATCGGTGCCATCGAACTGGACAACCGCTTTCCAACCGGCCGCACCTTCCACAAATACATCAATCCGCAAGGCCGCCAGGTTCATCCCGACGCCCAGGCGGTTCACGGCATCTCCAACGCCGACCTTGAGGGCAAGCCGACTTTTCCCGAGATCGTGCAGGAATTCGTCGATTTCATCGAGGGCGCCAAGCTTGTCGCGCACAACGGCAATTTCGACCTGGGCTTCATCAATGCCGAGTTCGCGCGGATCGACCAGCCTGCCATCGACCCGGGCCAGCTGATCGACACGCTGGCGCTCGCCCGCCGCAAGCATCCGATGGGCCCCAATTCGCTCGATGCTTTGTGCCGGCGCTACGGCATCGACAACAGCCGCCGCACCAAGCACGGCGCCCTGCTCGACTCCGAACTTCTGGCCGAGGTCTATATCGAGCTGATCGGCGGCAAGCAGGCAGCACTTGTCCTGGACAGCATCTCGTCGCAGTCGGGCGATACGCGCAGCGACGTCGTCGTCACCATCGCTGCCCGGCCCGAACCCCTCCCCTCGCGCCTGACCGAAGCCGAACTAGCCGCCCATGAAAAGCTGGTGGCCAGCCTCGGCGAAAAGGCGATCTGGGCGAGGCTGTCGCAGCCCGAAACCAACGAAGTCCAGTAACGCAAAAAGCCCGGCGCTTGGCCGGGCTTTTCGATGATCTGTGTCCTGCAGAAAGGTCTTAGCTGACGCGGACCTTCGAAGCGGCCTGTTCTTCGGCGATCTTCTGCTGGAACATCTGCGCGAAGTCGATCGGATCGAGCATCAGCGGCGGGAAGCCGCCGTTGCGGGTTGCCTCGGCGATGATCTGGCGGGCGAACGGGAACAGCAGGCGCGGGCACTCGATGAAGAGCAGCGGCAGCATGTGCTCCTGCGGGAAGCCGTCGATGCGGAAGACGCCGCCATAGACCAGCTCGACGTTGAACAGCACTTCCTTGTCGAAGGCAGCCTTGGCGTTCAGCGTCAGGTTGACGTCGAACTGCTTGTCCGTCATCGGATTTGCGTTGACGTTGACATTGATGTTGATGCCAGGAGCCTTGTCGCGGCCGCGCAGCGAGTTCGGCGCGCCGGGGCTCTCGAAGGACAGGTCCTTCACATACTGGGCCAGCACGTTGAGCGTGGGCTGCTGTGCGTTGCCGTTACCGTTGGTTGCAGCGCCTTCGGGTGCTTCGTTGTTGGCCATAAGCCCGTGTCCTCTTGGCTTGGCCGCCACGCGGCCCATATTGAGATCGCGCGTTGGCTACCACGCTCGGCCTGCCAAGACAAGGTTTTGCCGTTGTCCCAGACGTTTGGCCTATTCGTCGCGAATGGAGCGCCAAGGCGAATTCGGGTCAGGCTGACGCGTGAAGTCGGTCTCGTCGAGATCGATGGTCTTGCCGCCAGCCGGGCTGCCGCGACGTGAAAACCCGCTCGAATAGCTGGCGACATGCACACGTTTGCTGAGAAAGCGCCAGGCAAGCTCGCGGACCGGTGGCAAGAACAGCAGGATGCCGAAGATGTCGGTGATAAAGCCGGGGATCACCAGCAGGATGCCGGCCAGCACGACCATCGCGCCATGGGCGAGCTCCTTGGAGGGGTCGCGCCCGGCGTCCATTTCGGTGCGGACGCGGCTCATGACGCCGAAACCTTGCACGCGCAGCAGCATCGAGCCGACCACGGCGCTCAAAAGCACCAGGCCGATCGTCGGCAGCACGCCGATTTCGCTGCCCACCACCACGAAACCGGCGATCTCGAGCAGCGGCAGGGCAAGAAGCAGGAGAGGCAGCATGAGAATTGTCGATCCGGTCCCGGTTTGTGTTGACGCGCCAACCATATGCCGTCACAGGCAGGGCGCATACATCTTTAGATAGGAACTGCGCCTTTGATTTGAATGATCGGCGCATGCGTTCTATATGCAGTAGCTAACACGGCGCACAGAAATGCGTTGGCCAAGCGCAGATAGGCTGGCTTCGGCTGCGAACAAGGGACGGATCGGCGGGAAGACATGCAATTCTTCGATTTCGGCACGATTTTCTTTCTGATCGCAGCGGTGGTGATCTTCTTCCAGTTGCGCAACGTGCTCGGACGCCGCACCGGCAACGAACGTCCACCTTTCGACCCCTATACCGCGGCCCGCACCAAAGCCCAGGACGCCAACGGCAAGTCCGACAATGTGGTCTCGTTGCCGCGCAAGAAGGCCTCCGGCGAGACCGCCGAGGAGGCCTATGCGGCGATCGACGCCTTCGCCAAGTCCGGCACCGACCTCAACAAGGGTCTGCGCGCGATCAGGGACGCGGACGCGTCCTTCGAGCCGAAGGGTTTCGTCGACGGGGCCAAGATGGCCTATGAGATGATCGTCATGGCCTATGCCGACGGCGACCGCAAGACGCTGAAAAACCTGCTTTCGCGCGAGGTTTTCGACGGTTTCGTGGCTGCGATCAACGATCGCGAGGGCCGTTCGGAGAAGATCCAGTCCTCCTTCGTCGGCATCAACAAGGCCGACATCGTCTCGGCCGAGATGAAGGGCAGCGAGGCGCATGTGACGCTGCGCATCGTCAGCGAGCTGATCTCCGCGACACGCGACAAGGCCGGCGACGTCATCGACGGCGATCCGGAGACCGTGGCCGAGGTCAAGGATGTCTGGACCTTTGCCCGCGACACCCGCTCGCGCGACCCGAACTGGAAGCTCGTCGCGACCGAGGAAGAAGACTGATCGCGCGTGGCGGGCGAAGCCGGTGCCACTCTCTCCAGCATTCCGGCAGACAACTTTTGCCGACCTGCCCGGCTGGGCTGAAGACGACCAGTCGGCCGCCTTTGACGCCTTCCGGCGCTCGGCTTTCCATGTCCTGACCAAGCCTTACCGAACAGGCGCCCTGGGCGTTGCCTTCGAGGCTTTTTCCGAGGCTTATGCCAAGGCGCGCGCCTGCCCTGAGATATCAGGGGCCGAGGCCCGCGCCTTCTTCGAGCGCCATTTCGTTCCGGTTTTCGTCATGCCGGAGGGCCGGCCCGCCGGGTTGGTGACGGGCTTCTATGAACCCGAGGTCGAGGCCTCGCCGGTAAGGACGGATTTCTTCCGCGTGCCGCTTCTGTCGCGCCCGGCCGATCTCGTTGACGTCGATGACCAAAACCGGCCGGCCGGTCTGGATCCCTATCTCGCATTTGCCCGGCAGACGCCCGCCGGCCTGGTCGAATATCTCGACCGTCCTGCAATCGAGCGGGGAGCGCTTGCGGGTCAAGGGCTCGAAATCGCCTGGCTTGCCGATCCGGTCGACGCGTTCTTCGTCCATGTCCAGGGCGCCGCACGGCTGCAGATGACCGACGGCTCGTTGCGGCGTGTCACTTATGCGGCGAAATCGGGCCAGCGCTTCACCGGTCCCGGCGGCATCCTGGCCGAAATCGGCGAGATCCCGCTCGAAAAAGTGACGATGCAGTCGATCAGGGCCTGGTTCAGGGCCAACCCCGAGCGCATCGACGAGATCCTCTGGCGCAACCGCTCCTACATCTTCTTCCGCGAGGCTGAGGTCGACGATCCCACGCTCGGGCCCATCGCCGCGGCCAAGGTGCCGCTGACGCCGGGCCGGTCGGTGGCGGTGGACCGCCTGCTGCACACCTTCGGCACGCCGTTCTTCATCGCAGCCCCCAGCCTGACCGCCTTTGGCGGACAACCTTTCGCGCGGCTGATGATCGCCCAGGATACCGGCTCGGCCATCACCGGTCCGGCGCGCGGCGACCTCTTTGCCGGGTCCGGCTTCGAGGCGGGCGAAATCGCCGGGGTCGTCCGCAACGATGCCGATTTCTTTGCACTCGTGCCGAAGCAGCTTGTCGGGGACGCGTCATGAGCGCGCGCCGCGAACGCAAGCTGAGCGACGACGAACGCGTTCTCTGGAACGTCATTGCCCGCACGACCTCGCCTCTCAAAGGGCGCCGGGCGGTCGAAATACCGGAACCGCCCGCGCCAGAAGCTGCTGCCAAGCCGGAGGTTTCGACGCCGAAGGCCGTGCTGGCGCCTGCGCAGGCACCCGCCGCCCCGCCAAAACGCCAGTATGTCGCGCATTCGCTCGACGAGCCGACGCGCGACAAGCTGTCGAAGGGTAGGCTGCCGATCGAAGGCAGGGTCGACCTGCACGGCATGACCCAGGACGAGGCCTATTCGCTGCTCCTGAGTTTCCTGTCGCGCGCCCATGCCGGCGGCGTTCGCTATGTGCTTGTCATCACCGGCAAGGGCATGTCCAAGGGCGGCGACGGCGTGCTGAAGCGAATGGTGCCGGCCTGGCTGAGCACGGCGCCGTTCCGCATGCTGGTTTCCAGCCACGACCATGCCGCCCGCCATCATGGCGGCTCGGGTGCGATCTATATCCGGTTGCGGCGGAGGACGGGCGCATGACCCCGCTCGGCGAGCGCATCCGTGAGCTCCGGCGCGAACGCGGCGTCAGCCAGAAGGACATGGCAGCCAGCATCGGCGTCAGCGCAGCTTATCTGTCGGCACTGGAGCACGGCCATCGCGGCGTGCCGAGCTGGCCGATGATCCAGAAGATCATCGGCTATTTCAACGTCATCTGGGACGATGCAGACGAGTTGCAGAAGCTCGCCGAAGGCTCGCACCCGCGCGTGGTGGTCGACACGTCAGGCCTGTCGCCGGCGGCGACCGAACTCGCAAATCTCTTGTCGCGGGCTATTGGCGAGCTGGACGAAGCCGAGCTCGTTGCTCTGAATGCCCGACTGTGCGAGGCGCTGGCGCGGAAGAAGGGTGCTTAAAAAAGCGCCTTCAGCTCGCCCAGCCTGTCGTTGACCAGCCAGCCGTAATAGTTCTCCTCCGGGGCCTTGTCGGGCTCGCCGGCAGCGCGGCGGCGCTCGTTTTCGGACTTCAGCGCATGGGCGCGCGCTTCTGGATTGCCGATATTGTAGAGCGTGGCAGTCAGTCCCGGATTTGCCGAGATGTCGAATCCGGCGATGTCCCTGTAGGCGTCGATCGACGTCTTCAGCGCTGCCGCGACGTAAGGAAGCGTCAGGTCGGGATCCATGATGGTCTTGTAGACGCCATTGGGATCGCCCGCGTCGAGTTTCGGCAGGCCGGAGACCTTGTGGACGAGATCACTCATCTGCAGCGCCGTCAGCGGGTTGAGCTGGCCGATGCCGAACGTCTGCCCGGCATAGAAGGGCTGGAAGAAGGTGGCGCTGAAACGGTCGTCGGGGAAGCTCTTGCCGCCGACGACCTTGCCGCGGAAGGACTGGTTCCACACCGCCTCGCGGCATGACCAGAGGTCGTAGCTGTCCGACATAGCGTCACAATTCGCGAACTCGGGCCGCTGGATGAATTCTGTGACCTTCTCGCCGTCGTAGCTGAAGTTGAACTGGCTGGTCAGATACGACACCGCCTTGACGTAGTAGGTCTGCAAGCGGTCGTAGGCATCGACATTGTAGGTGTGCTCGCCGACGATGGCACCGACGATGTGGATCGGGTCGATGCCGTAGGTGTGGGCCACCGACTTGATCTTGCCGAGCAGAGCGGGATCGTTCTGCAGCAGCGCATAGACCTTGCGGTACTTGGCGTCGAACGTCGTCTTGCCGGCCTGGGTGCGCTTGGAGGAGGCGCCGGGCACCGGCGGTTGCTCGGCATGGACGTTGCCAGCGGCGACCATGGTCGCCGCCGAAGCCAGCGGCATGGCGAATGCACTCGTCAGAAAAAATGCCGTGAGAAATGTACTTTTCATGCGCTGCTGTTTGCCCAAGCCTGTTCCGGGCAAACTAGGAAAAGCCCTCTGCTTAGTCGAGAGCGTTATCGACCGGTCCGAGCGAAAGGTGGCCGAATGGTTCCATTCGGCCACATGTCGATTACAGCCAGTCTTCTAGCAGCCAGCGCCGGAAGCTGTCCGGCCAAGCCGATTAAAGGATGAAACGCGACAAATCTGTGTTCCGCGACAGATCGCCAACATGTTTTTCGACATAGGCGGCGTCGATCGTCACGCTGGTGCCGTTGCGGTCCGGCGCATCGTAGGAAATCTCGTCGAGCACGCGTTCCATCACCGTCTGCAGGCGCCGGGCGCCGATGTTCTCGACGCTGGCGTTGAGGTCGACGGCAATGCCGGCGAGCGCATCGATGGCGTCATCGGTGAATTCGAGCGTCACCCCCTCCGTCGCCATCAGCGCGATATACTGCTTGATCAGGCTGGCTTCCGTTTCCGTCAGGATGCGGCGGAAGTCGTCCTTTTCCAGCGCGCGAAGCTCGACGCGGATCGGCAGGCGGCCTTGCAATTCGGGCAGGAGATCCGATGGCTTTGAGACGTGGAACGCACCCGAGGCGATGAACAGGATGTGGTCGGTCTTGATCGGCCCGTATTTGGTCGCCACCGTCGTGCCTTCGACCAGCGGCAGCAGGTCGCGCTGCACGCCTTCGCGCGAAGGCCCACCGGCAACGTCGCCACGGGCGATCTTGTCGATCTCGTCGAGGAAGACGATGCCGTCGTTCTCGGTCGCTTCCAGAGCCCTGCGCACGACCTCTTCCTGATCGAGCAGCTTGTCGGATTCGTCCGAGATCAGCAGGTTGTAGGATTCCTTGACGGTGGTCTTGCGCGTCTTGGTGCGCTGGCCGCCCATCGCCTTCTGCAGCATGTCGTTGATATTGAGCACGCCGATATTGCCACCGGGCATGCCGGGGATGTCGAAGCTCGGCATGCCACCGGTGCCGGTGTCGGCCACCTCGATCTCGATTTCCTTGTCGTCGAGTTCGCCCTCGCGCAGCTTCTTGCGGAACGAGTCGCGGGTCGCCGGGCTCGCCGTCTTGCCGACGAGTGCTTCGAGCACGCGCTCCTCGGCGTTGAGGTGGGCACGCGCCTTGACGTCTTCGCGCATTTTTTCGCGCACCAGCCCGATGGCGATTTCGACGAGGTCGCGGACGATCTGCTCGACGTCGCGGCCGACATAGCCGACCTCGGTGAACTTGGTCGCCTCGACCTTGACGAAGGGCGCGCCCGCCAGCCTGGCGAGGCGGCGCGAGATCTCGGTCTTGCCGACACCCGTCGGCCCGATCATCAGGATGTTCTTGGGCATCACCTCTTCGCGCATCTGGCCGTCCAGCTGCTGCCGGCGCCAGCGGTTGCGCAGCGCGATCGCCACGGCGCGCTTGGCGTCTTTCTGGCCGATGATGAAGCGGTCGAGTTCGGAAACGATCTCACGGGGAGAGAAAGTACTCATGAGTCACACAATTCCTGCTTGCCACTGCTTTATGGATTCGAAGGGATGCAGCAGCATGATGACGTTGAGCGTCAGATTATCTCGGATGACGTAACCGACGCCGATTTCGAAGATGATGGCCAGGGTCACGACGCTCCATATAGGAAGCCGTGCCGCCATCATAAAGCCCAGCATCATGGCCAGCGTGTCGGCCACCGAATTGAGGACGCTGTCGCCGTAATAGTCGAGGGAAATGGTCGCCTCGCGGTAGCGGTTGATGATGAACTCGCTGTTCTCCACCAGTTCCCACGCCACCTCGATGCCGACCGCCAGCGCCAGCCTGAGGCCAAGCGGGCTGTTCGGAATCAGCCATTTCAGCAGCGCATAGAACAGGAAACCGTGGATGATGTGGGAGAAGGTGTACCAGTCGGAGATGTGCTGTGAGTTCTCCGAGCTCATCACTACCCCGTGCCACAGCTTGACATAGCCGCTTTTGCTGATCGCCGGATGACCCATCCAGTAGAGTGCGACCGCTTGCCCCGCGATCAGCAGGGCCGCGACCAGCAGCCACCAGCCCAGTTTTTCACGCTCAGCTTCCGCGGCCTTGATGTCCTCGATAGCGCTCATGCCTCAAACTCCCCCTCTTCTGCATCGACCGCCATCAGCAGCGCCGGCCCATATTCGGAATGTCTTTCACCGATGGGCCTGAATCCGGCCTTTTCATAGGCGCGGATGGCCCTTTTGTTGCGCGGGTCCGGGTCGATTATGACGCGCAGCGCACCCTCCTCGAACAGCTCCTCCACGAACTGCCTGAGGATATCAGGGCCATGGCCGATGCCGACCAGTTCGGGCACCCCGATCGAAAGGTCGACGCCGAGCGTGCCGAAAGGCTGATCCTGAGAGGGATGGTCGTCCTCCATGTGCGGATCATAGCTCTGGAGGTAGCCAATCGGCTTGCCATCGAGTTCGACGATCAGCGGCTCGACCGAGATGCTGTCGATATGTTCCTTGATCTCGGCTAGCTCCTTGTCGGCATCGCCCCACCATTCGGCGACATGCGGCTGGGCCAGCCATGCCTTGATCGTCGGCAGGTCGGCCCTTGTCACCGGTCGGAAGTAGTAGTGTGCCGGCGCCTTATTCGGCATCGAGCGTTTCGACGACGAAGCTGTGGTTGGTGTAGACGCAGATGTCGGCGGCGATCTGCATCGCCTTGCGGGCGATCTCCTCGGCGTCCTTGTCGGTGTCCATGAGCGCGCGGGCGGCCGCCAGCGCATAGTTGCCGCCCGAGCCGATGGCCATGACGCCGAATTCCGGTTCCAGCACGTCGCCGGTGCCGGTCAGCGCCAGCGACACGTTCCTGTCGGCCACCAGCATCATCGCCTCGAGGCGGCGCAGGTAGCGGTCGGTGCGCCAGTCCTTGGCGAGTTCGACGCAGGCGCGCGTCAACTGGTCGGGATATTGTTCGAGCTTGGCCTCGAGCCTTTCGAGCAGGGTGAAGGCGTCGGCGGTGGCGCCGGCGAACCCGGCGATGACGTTGCCCTTGCCGAGGCGGCGGACCTTGCGGGCGTTGCCCTTCATGATGGTTTGGCCGAGGCTGACCTGGCCGTCACCGGCGATGACCACCTTATTGCCCTTGCGCACGGTCACGATCGTGGTGGCGTGCATACTCTGTTCGTTCGACATATGCTGCTCCGATGGCGCGCGGCCCCTGCGAGGCGGCATGCGCGTTACGAGTGAAAGTTCGTCTTATGTATGCCGCCGCGCAAGGAATGCAAATCGGCCGAAGCGACGACGAAATGCCCTTTCGCGCAATTGGCAATCGGCAGCTCATGCTGTTATTAGGCTGACGTTTTTCAGGACAAGGATCCGCCATGGCCCCCCGCTCCGCCGAAGTCAGCCGCAAGACCAAGGAAACCGAAATTTCGGTCTCGGTCCATGTCGACGGCGCCGGCCGTTCGGAGATGGCCACCGGCGTCGGCTTCTTCGACCACATGCTCGACCAGCTGTCGCGGCATTCGCTGATCGACATGAAGGTGTCCGCCAAGGGCGACCTGCACATCGATGACCATCACACGGTGGAGGATTGCGGCATCGCGCTCGGCCAGGCGCTGTCCAAGGCGCTCGGCGACCGCCGCGGCATCATGCGCTATGCCTCGATCGACCTCGCCATGGACGAGACCTTGACGCGCGCCGCCATCGACGTCTCGGGCCGGCCTTTCCTGGTCTGGAACGTCGCGTTTTCGGCGCCCAAGATCGGCACCTTCGACACCGAGCTGGTGCGCGAGTTCTTCCAGGCTTTGGCCCAGAACGCCGGCATCACCCTGCATGTCACCAACCATTACGGCGCCAACAATCATCATATCGCCGAAACCTGCTTCAAGGCGGTCGCGCGCGCGCTGCGCATGGCCCTTGAAAGCGATCCGCGCCAGCCAGACGCCGTACCCTCGACCAAGGGCAGCCTGAAGGGATAGCCATGGCCATCCATGTCGTCATGGAGCCGCCCGTCAAGGCGGGACAGAACGCCTCGGAAAATGCCGTCTTCGTTCGCGACGGCTTCTATTTCTTCGGCTTCATCGCGCCGATCCTGTGGCTGCTGTGGCACCGGCTCTGGCTCGCGGCCATCGTCACCCTGGCGGCGACGCTGGCGCTGGCCGCGGTGATCGAAGCTGCGGGCCTCGCTTCCTTGCCCGCGACCCTGCTGCCTCTGCTGATCTCGCTCTATGTCGGGCTCGAAGGCGGGGCATTGCGTCTCGCCAAGCTTCGCCGCGCCGGTTGGCGCCAGTGGGGCGTGATCGAGGCGGACTCGACCGCTGACGCCGAAACGCGCTACCTCTTCGCCGACGGCCAAGTCGAAGACCGGCCTGTCTCCGCCGTTGCCGTTTCGTCGGCCGCACCGCGCCGAGAGCCCTCGGGCGCGGCGCTCGGCCTCCTGCAATATCCCGGAAGAAACTGACATGCGTGTCGCCATCATCGACTATGGTTCGGGCAATCTGCGCTCGGCGACCAAGGCCTTCGAACGCGCCGCCCGCGAGGCCGGCATTTCGGCCGAAATCGACCTGACGGCGGACGCGAACCGCGTGCGTTCCGCCGATCGCATCGTGCTGCCGGGCGTCGGCGCCTATGCCGACTGTGCCCGCGGCCTGCGTGCGGTGGAAGGCATGTGGGAGGCGGTCGAGGAAGTTGCTATCCGCAAAGCGCATCCCTTCCTCGGCATCTGCGTCGGCATGCAGCTGATGTCCGAGCGAGGGCTGGAAAAGACCATCACCCAAGGGTTCGGCTGGATCGCGGGCGACGTCAAGGAGATCACGCCGTCTGATCCGTCGCTCAAGATTCCGCAGATCGGCTGGAACACGATTCACGTGAAACACCCTCACCCGATCTTCGACGGCATCGCGACCGGACCCCAGGGGCTGCACGCCTATTTCGTGCATTCCTACCATCTCGATGCCAGCCACGACAAAGAAGTGCTGGCAACCACCGACTATGGCGGGCCGGTCACCGCCGCAGTGTCGCGCGACAACCTTGTCGGCACCCAGTTTCATCCCGAGAAGAGCCAGGCCCTTGGTCTGGCCCTCATTGCCAATTTCCTGAGGTGGAAGCCATGACGACGAAAAAGGGCTACTGGATGGCGATGGTCGAGATCACCGACCCCGAGGCCTATCCGGCCTATATCGCGGCCAACCTTGCGGCGATTGCCCCTTATGGCGCCAAGCTTCTGGTGCGCGGCGGCCAGTATGACCAGCCGGAAGGCCCGACCGGCAACCGCCATGTCCTGGTCGAATTCGAGTCCTACGAGCAGGCGATCGCCTGCTACCACTCACCCGCATACCAGGAAGTCGTGAAGCTCAGGCACGCGGCCTCTATCGGCAAGTTTGTCATCGTCGAAGGCGTTTGAGCATGATCCTTTTCCCCGCCATCGACCTCAAGGATGGCCAGTGCGTGCGCCTCAAGCTCGGCGACATGGACCAGGCGACGGTCTACAACAACGACCCAGCAGCCCAGGCAAAAGCCTTCGAGGACCAGGGTTTCGAGTGGCTGCACGTGGTCGATCTCAACGGCGCCTTCGCTGGCGAGAGCGTCAACGGTTCGGCCGTCGAGGCGATCCTCAAGGCGACCAAAAACCCGGTCCAGCTCGGCGGCGGCATCCGCACGCTCGACCACATCGAGAGCTGGCTATCGAAGGGCCTCGCCCGCGTCATCTTGGGCACTGTCGCTGTGCGCGACCCCGAACTCGTCAAGGAAGCCTGCAGAAAATTCCCCGGTAAGGTCGCCGTCGGCATCGACGCCAAGGGCGGCAAGGTGGCGGTCGAGGGCTGGGCGGAAGCCTCGAGCCTCGGCGTCGTCGAACTGGCGAAGAAATTCGAGGGTGCCGGTGTCGCTGCCATCATCTACACCGACATCGACCGCGACGGCGTGCTCGCCGGCATCAACTGGGAGTCGACCATCGGCCTCGCCGATGCAGTCTCGATCCCGGTCATTGCCTCGGGCGGCCTCGCCTCGCTTGCCGATATCGTGCGCATGACCATGCCGGATGCGAAGAAGCTGGAAGGTGCGATCTCCGGGCGCGCGCTCTATGACGGCCGCATCGATCCGGCCGAGGCGCTGGCGATCCTGCGCGGCGAACTCAAGCCGGAAGCCGGATTGTTCGAGGAACGGCCATGACCCTCAAAGCCCGTGTCATCCCCTGCCTGGACGTCAAGGACGGCCGCGTCGTCAAGGGCGTGCAGTTCGTCGATCTGATCGACGCCGGCGATCCGGTCGAGGCGGCCAAGGCCTATGATGCGGCTGGTGCCGACGAACTCTGCTTCCTCGACATCACCGCCTCCTCCGACAACCGCGAGACCATCTTCGACGTCATCGCCCGTACCGCCGAGCAGTGCTTCATGCCGCTGACGGTCGGCGGTGGCGTGCGCCAGGTCACTGATATCCGCAAGCTGCTTCTGGCCGGCGCCGACAAGGTGTCGATCAACACGGCTGCGGTGAAGAACCCGTCCTTCGTCGCCGAGGCCGCCGACAAGTTCGGCAACCAGTGCATCGTCGTCGCCATCGACGCCAAGAAGGTGTCGGCGCCGGGTGAAGCCGACCGTTGGGAGATCTTCACCCATGGCGGCCGCGAGCGCACCGGCATCGATGCCGTCGAGTTCGCGATCAAGGTCGTCGACCTCGGCGCCGGCGAGATCCTGCTGACCTCGATGGATCGTGACGGCACCAAGATCGGCTATGACATCGAGCTCACCCGTGCTGTCGCGGACGCGGTGCGCGCGCCGGTCATCGCCTCGGGCGGCGTCGGCAATCTCGACCACATGGTATCAGGCATCCGCGAGGGCCATGCCACGGCGGTTCTCGCCGCCTCGATCTTCCATTTCGGCACCTACACCATTGCCGAGGCCAAGGCCTACATGGCAAAAGCGGGTCTGCCGATGCGGCTCGATCCCATTGGCTGACCTGACTGCCGAGGCCGAAATGAGCGAATTCTCCCTTTCCGATCTCGAAAAGATCGTTGCCGAGCGCGCCCGTTCGGGCGATGCCAATTCCTGGACCGCCAAGCTCTATCAGAGCGGCATGGAACGGGCGGCCAAGAAGCTCGGCGAAGAAGCGGTCGAAACCGTCATCGCCGCAGTCAAGGGTGATGATGGCGCCCTCGTTTCGGAAAGTGCGGATCTCCTTTATCATTGGCTCGTCGTGCTGGCTGTTGCCGGCATTCCGATGGCGGACGTGATGACTGAGCTCGAGCGTCGCACGTCGCAGTCCGGGATTGCCGAGAAGGCCTCGCGCAAGAACGAGGGCTGACCGCTGGTCAGGTCCCGCAGGGGAGGTTCGATGGATCAATTCGCGCCGTCGGAGAAGTATTCTCCATACTGGTTCTTCAAGGCCGAGCACTGGGCGGGGTTCGGCGCCGACATGTCGATGACGCTGACCCAGGATGAGGTCGCGCGGCTGAGCTCGATGTATGAGCCGATCGACCTCGAGGAAGTGAGGCGCATCTATCTGTCGCTGTCGCGGCTTTTGTCGGCCCATGTCGAAACCAGCCAGCAGCTTTTTCGCCAGCGCCAGCGCTTCTTCAATTCCGACAAGGGCACCAAGACGCCGTTCATCATCGGCATGGCCGGCTCGGTGGCGGTCGGCAAGTCGACCACGGCGCGTATCCTCAAGGAACTGCTGACCCGCTGGCCGTCGAGCCCGAAGGTCGATCTGGTCACCACCGACGGCTTCCTCTACCCGAACGATGTGCTGCGCCGCGACAACCTCATGGAGCGCAAGGGCTTTCCCGACAGCTATGATGTCGGCGCGCTGCTGCGTTTCCTGTCGGGCATCAAGTCGGGCCAGCCTAATGTGCGCGCGCCCGTCTATTCACACCTGACCTATGACGTGATGCCCGGCGAGTTCGTCACCGTCGACCGGCCCGACATCCTGATCTTCGAGGGCATCAACGTCTTGCAGCCGCGCGAGCTGCCCAAGGACGGCAAGTTCGTGCCCTTTGTGTCGGATTTCTTCGATTTCTCGATCTATATCGACGCCGAGGAACAGCTGATCCACGAGTGGTATATCGAGCGCTTCATGCGGCTGCGCGAGACCGCGTTCCGCAACCCCGCCTCGTTCTTCCACCGCTATTCGCAGCTCTCCGAAGATGCAGCGCGGGCCATCGCCGAGGGGCTGTGGGCCAACATCAACCTGAAGAACCTGCGCGAGAACATTCTTCCCACCCGCCCGCGTGCCGACCTCATCCTCAAGAAGGGCGCCGGCCATCTCGTCGAGGAAGTGGCGATCAGGAAGCTCTAGTCCGGCTTCGTCACCCGTCGCAGCGTCAGGTTGATGCGGCCGCCGTTCTTGAGCAGCGCCGAGGTCGAGGGATAGATGCGGTCGACGCCGTGGAAGGCGAGCCTGCCCTCCCCGCCGAGCACGACGACGTCGCCGCTTTCCAGCCTGAACGACACGGTGCGGTCGTCGCGTTTCGTGCCTCCTACGCGGAACAGGCAGGCGTCGCCGAGCGACACCGAAACCACGGGGGCTGAAAATTCCTGCTCGTCGCGATCCTGATGCAGGCCCATCTTCGCCGTGTCGGTGTAGAAATTGACCAGGCACGCCTCCGGCGGATGCGGATAGCCCGAGACCTCGCGCCACAGTGAAAGCAACGCCTCGGGGATCGGCGGCCATGGCTCGCCGGTCACGGGATGCGTCGGCTGGTAGCGATAGCCGCGCTCCTTGTCGGTGACCCAGCCGAGGCTGCCGCAATTGGTCATCCGCACGCTCATTTCCTTACCGGTGTTGGGCATGGCGGGCGTGTAGAGGGGGGCTGCCTTCACCACCTCGCGCACGCTTTCGACCAGGCTCTCCTGCGCCTCGCGGGCAATAAAGCCGGGCATGTGGCGGACGCCTTTGGGCAATACGAGCACGTTTCAGCTGCCTTGTTAGATCTGGCCGTCCAGAATGCCACCTGAAAAGCAAAACGGCGACCCGAAAGCCGCCGTTCCGCACCGAATGACGTTTCGGATCAGGCTGTTGCGATATCGGGAATGCGCAGCACCTGGCCCGGATAGATCTTGTCGGGGTGCGTCAGCATCGGTTTGTTGGCCTCGAAGATGACGGTGTATTTCGACCCCTTGCCCTTGCCGTACTGGGCTTCGGCGATCTTCGACAGGTTGTCGCCCTTCTTGACGGTGTAGAACACCGGGGCCTTGGCAGGCGTCACCGCCTTGACCAGCTCGGTCATGTCGACCTTGCCGTCGAGCTTGAGGCCGGAATCGGGGGCCACGAGCTTCAGTTCGTCGGCCTCAACCTTGCACACGCCGAGCGTGTTGCCGACGGCGATCACCGCCTTTTCGTAGGTCGACTGGTCCTTGACTGCGCCTGACAGCACCGCCGTGTCGCCCTTGACGATGACCTCGACATTGTCGGTGCCGAGCTTGTGCGAATCCAGCTCTTTTTTCAGGGACTCCGCGGTTGGGGCCTCTTCCTCGCCGCCCAAGCCAAGCTTCTTGCCGACGTTCTTGACGAAATCGAACATACCCATTGGTCATCTCCCTTGCTGCAACAGTCGGCCAAAACCTTGGCATCCGCATTGGCAAATTGGAAGTAGGATCGATCTCCAACACTTAGTCGCCGTCGACCCTGCCCCGCAGCTTCTTGACCGTCGAGCGCCCGGCCTTGCTCTTGAGCCGTCTTTCGATCGAACCCTTGGTCGGCTTGGTCTTGCGGCGCGGTTTCGGCGGCGGCTCGGCCGCCTTGGCGACGAGTGCCGTCAGCCTTTCCCTGGCGTCCGCCCGGTTCTGTTCCTGGGTTCGAAAGCGCCCGGCCTCGATGACGATGACGCCGTCCTTGGTCGCCTTCTGGCCGGCCAGCTTGATGGTGCGTTCGCGCACGCGTTCGGGCAGGCCTGGTGCGTTCGCGGCATCGAAGCGCAATTGCACGGCCGTCGCCACCTTGTTGACGTTCTGGCCGCCCGGCCCTGACGAGCGGATGAAATTCTCCTCGAGGTCATCGGGATGGATGACCACGTCGCTGGCAATGATGATTTTCTCGTCGGCGCTCATGCGCAACTCATGCCGCGACGGGGCCAAAAAGAAAAGGCCCGGCACTTGGCCGGGCCTGATCTGGAAGGTTTTGCTGCGGAGCGGCTTACTCGGCCGCTTCCTGCGCATGCGGGGCGGCACTGCGAACGGCGGCATCGACGTGGCTTTCGAACTTGCCGAAATTGTCGATGAACATCGTCACCAGCTTCCTTGCCTGGCGGTCATAGGCAGCACCGTCGGCCCAGGTCGAGCGTGGGTCGAGGATCTTGCCGTCGACGCCGGGAACCGAGACGGGCACGGCGAAGCCGAAGTTGGCGTCGGTGCGGAACTCGACCGCGTTCAGCGAGCCGTCGAGGGCCGCCGAAAGCAGCGCACGCGTCGCCTTGATCGGCATGCGCGAGCCCACGCCATAGGCGCCGCCGGTCCAGCCGGTGTTGACTAGCCAGCAGTTGACGCCGTGGTCGGCGATCAGCTGGCGCAGCAGGTTGCCGTATTCGCTGGGATGGCGCGGCATGAAAGGCGCCCCGAAGCAGGTCGAGAACGTCGCTTCCGGCTCGGTCACGCCGCGCTCGGTGCCGGCGACCTTCGCCGTATAGCCCGACAGGAAGTGGTACATCGCCTGCGCCGGGGTCAGCTTGGCGATGGGGGGCATCACGCCGAAGGCATCGGCCGTCAGCATGATGATGTTCTTGGGATGGCTGGCGCGGCCGGTGGCGCTGGCATTCGGGATGAAGTCCAACGGATAGGCGCAACGGGTGTTTTCGGTCAGCGAGCCGTCGTCGAAGTCGGGAACGCGATTGTCATCCAGGACGACGTTCTCGAGCACCGTGCCGAAGCGCTCGGTGGTGGCGAAGATTTCCGGCTCGGCCTCGGCCGACAGGCGGATCGTCTTGGCGTAGCAGCCGCCTTCGAAGTTGAAGATGCCGTCCGGGCCCCAGCCGTGCTCGTCGTCGCCGATCAGCGTGCGCTTGGGGTCGGCCGAAAGCGTGGTCTTGCCGGTGCCGGACAGGCCGAAGAACACCGCGGCGTCGCCGTCGGGGCCTTCATTGGCCGAGCAATGCATCGGCATCACGCCCTTGGCCGGCAGCAGGTAGTTGAGTGCTGTGAACACCGACTTCTTCATTTCGCCGGCATAGGCGGTGCCGCCGATCAGCACGATCATGCGGGTTAGGTCGACGGCGATGATCGTCTCGGTGCGGGCGCCGTGGCGGGCCGGGTCGGCGCGGAACGACGGCAGGTCGATGATCGTCATCTGAGGCACGAAGCTCGCCAGCTCGCTCGCTTCCGGTCGGATCAGCAGGTTGCGGATGAACATCGAGTGCCAGGCAAACTCGGTGACGACGCGCGTCGGCAGGCTGAGCGAACGGTCGGCGCCGCCGATCAGGTCCTGGACGAAGAGATCCTTGTCGGCCGCGTGCGCCAGGAAATCGGCGTGCAGGGCGTCGAATTGCTCAGGGCTGATCGGCTTGTTGTTGTCCCACCACACATGGGCTTCGGTGTTGGCGTCGCGGACGACGAACTTGTCCTTGGGCGAGCGGCCGGTGTGCTGGCCGGTGTAGGCGACGAGTGCGCCATGGGCGGTCAGCCTGGCTTCGCCGCGGCGGATCGCCTCTTCGGCAAGCAGGGCCGCACCGAAATTATAGCGGACGGTGCCCGACGTTTTGAGCCCTGCCGTTTCGATCCCGCATGCGGGATTGCGCTTTCCGGTTTCCGACATCTGGTGAAGCCTCGTTTTGCTTTGACGCCAATGTCCGGTCTGCGGGCCGGACGCCGTTGTCCCCGAGGGACCTAGGCAGGCTGAAACAGAAAAGACGAGCGATATCAAATCATTAATCGATTTAAATATTTTGAAATTTGCCTAAATCGTTTAAATGATGGGGAATCGGCCGCCGGGTCCAAAGGTGCGACAGATTTTTTGTTCGGGTTTTCGCTGCATAGCCCCATATAAGGGAGCAACAGACGTGGCGATTGCGCTCCCCGTCGTTGGGGCGTATGCCACATTTTGTACCTAATTTGTCCTGCACAAGCCCTGCACCAAGCAGGAAGGGACACCCGCACATGAGGGAGCCGCTGGAAATGGCAACGATCGCGCTTGTCGACGACGACCGCAACATTTTGACATCGGTTTCGATTGCGCTCGAGTCCGAAGGGTATCGTGTTGAGACCTATACCGATGGAGCCTCCGCCCTCGAGGGGCTGGCGGCGCGTCCGCCGAACCTCGCCATCCTCGACATCAAGATGCCGCGCATGGACGGCATGGAGCTGCTGCGCCGGCTGCGCCAGAAGACCGACCTGCCGGTGATCTTCCTGACCTCCAAGGATGACGAGATCGACGAGCTGTTCGGCCTCAAGATGGGCGCGGACGACTTCATCCGGAAGCCGTTCTCGCAGCGCCTGCTGGTCGAGCGCGTGAAGGCCGTGCTGCGCCGGGCGAGTGCCCGCGAGGCGGCCACCAAGGCACCGACGCAACAGGCGCGCTCGCTCGAGCGTGGTCAACTGGTGATGGACCAGGAGCGCCACACCTGCACCTGGAAGGGCGAGCCTGTTGTGCTCACGGTCACCGAGTTCCTGATCCTGCATTCGCTGGCCCAGCGTCCCGGCGTCGTCAAGAGCCGCGACGCCTTGATGGATTCGGCCTATGATGAGCAGGTCTATGTCGACGACCGCACGATCGACAGCCACATCAAGCGCCTGCGCAAGAAGTTCAAGGCTGTCGACGACGATTTCGAGATGATCGAGACCCTCTACGGCGTCGGCTACAGGTTCCGCGAGGCGTAAGGTCGGCGGGGACTGGGCCAGATGGCGATGGAAGCAGAGATGAGCAAGCCGTCCGCCGCTGCCAAGCGGCCGCACGGCCGCTCGTCTTCGTTTCTCGATCGGGCGAGGCATTGGCTGAGCCGTTTCCTCGGCCATCACTTCTTCTCCAGCCTGACCAAGCGGATACTCTTCATCAACCTTGCCGGCCTGGCCGTAATGGTCGGCGGCATCCTCTACCTCAACACCTTCCGCGACGGGCTGATCGGCGCCCGGGTCGAAAGCCTGATGACGCAGGGCGAGATCATCGCCGGCGCCATCGCGTCTTCGGCGACCGTCGAGACGGATTCGATCAGGATCGACCCCGAAAAGCTGCTCGAGATGCAGGCCGGCGAGAGCATCGGGCCCGGTTCGGACCAACTCGACAGCCTCGATTTTCCGATCAATCCGGAACGCGTCGCCCCGGTGCTGCGGCGGCTGATCACGCCTACCCGCACGCGGGCACGCATCTTTGACCGCGACGCCAACCTGCTGCTCGATTCACGCCATCTCTATTCCCGCGGCCAGATTCTGCGCTACGACCTGCCTCCGGTCGAAGAGGAGGAGCCGACGCTCATGGAGCGGGCGCAGAAATTCGTCTTCGACCTGTTCCGAGATCGAACGCTGCCGGTCTACCGCGAGCAGCCCGGCGGCAATGGCGCCGCCTTCCCCGAGGTAATGCAGGCACTGACCGGCGGCCCGGCGACGATCGTCCGCGTCAGCGAAAAGGGCGAGCAGATCGTCTCGGTGGCCGTGCCGATCCAGCGCTTCCGCGCGGTGCTCGGCGTGCTGATGCTGTCGACCGAAGGCGGCGACATCGACAAGATCGTGGCCGCCGAGCGCAAGGCCATCCTGCGCATCTTCGGTGTCGCGGCGCTGGTTACGGCACTTCTGTCGCTGCTGCTCGCTTCGACCATCGCCAACCCGCTTCGCCGCCTCTCGGCCGCCGCCAACCGGGTTCGCCGTGGCGGCAAGAACCGCGAGGAAATCCCCGATTTCTCCGACCGCCAGGACGAGATCGGCAACCTGTCGGTCGCCGTGCGCGACATGACCAATGCGCTCTACGCCCGCATCGAGGCGATCGAGAGCTTTGCCGCCGACGTTTCGCACGAACTCAAGAATCCGCTGACCTCGCTGCGCAGCGCGGTCGAGACGCTGCCGCTGGCCAAGAACGAGAATTCGCGCGCCAGGCTGATGGAGATCATCCAGCACGACGTGAAGCGCCTCGACCGGCTGATCACCGACATTTCCGATGCCTCCCGGCTCGATGCCGAACTGGCGCGCGAAGACGCTGCCAGGCTGGATCTCAAGAAATTCATCGGCGACCTGGTTTCGGTGTCGCGCGAAACCAGCCGCAAGAAGCCGGTGGAGATCGAGTTCACGGCCGCCAAGCTGCCGGCCGGCGTGAAGAACTACAATGTGCTCGGCCACGATCTGCGCATCGGCCAGGTCATCACCAACCTGATCGAGAACGCGCGCTCCTTCGTGCCCGACGGTCACGGCCACATCAGCATCACGCTGTCGCGCGTCGGCAAGTTCAACGTCATTACCGTCGAGGATAACGGCCCCGGCATCGGCGCCGAAAACATCGACCGCATCTTCGAGCGCTTCTATACCGACCGGCCCGCGAGTGAAGCCTTCGGCCAGAATTCCGGCCTCGGCCTGTCGATCAGCCGCCAGATCGTCGAGGCCCATGGCGGCACGCTGACCGCCGAGAACATCGCCGGCACCAAGCCCGGTGAAATCAGGGGTGCGCGCTTTATCGTCACCCTGCCGGCCGAAGGCTGACCCGTGGCCCCCACCAACATGCATGCGACGGCGGTACTGCTCGGCGACCGCGGCGTGCTGATCGCCGGACCGTCGGGCGCGGGCAAGTCGCTGCTGGCGTTGGCGCTGGTCGAGAAGATGCGTGCCGCCGGCCGCTTCGCCCGGCTGGTTTCCGACGATCAGCTGTTTCTTTCCGCTCACAAGGGACGCCTGCTGTGCCGCGCGCCCGCGACGATCGCCGGCCTGGTGGAGATCCGCGGGCTCGGGCCGACTGCTGTCGAGCACGAGGCGGCCGCAGCGGTCGATCTGCTCGTCAGGCTCGTCCCTGCCGCGGTGGTCGAGCGGTTTCCCGAGGCGGAAAGCGAGATTATGTGCGGTTGCGAAATCGCCAGTATGACCCTGGCAGAGCGCGAATTCGCTGCCGCCGTTCCGGCCATTCTCGCCCGTCTTGGCTTCGCACCGGCGGGCTGAGAGGGGCCTTGCCTGTTGTTGCGATGCGTCAAAATGGCCTGAGGCGCCGCAAATTGGGGCTTGTAAACGCCCCCGCCCTCGACAAGATAGCGCTCCCGCCCTCGATGAAGGCGGCAACGATATTGCGCTGCTGTGAAGGGACCATGACGGGAGCCAAAACAGAATGATCGGACTCGTGCTCGTGACGCACGGTCAGCTGGCCGAAGAGTTCCGCCATGCCGTGGAACACGTCGTCGGACCGCAGGACAATTTCGAGACCGTTTCGATCGGCGCCGATGATGACATGGCGCAGCGTCGCAGCGACATCATCGCTGCCGTCGCCCGCGCCGAGACGGGCGCAGGCGTCGTCGTGCTCACCGACATGTTCGGCGGCACGCCGTCCAACCTTGCCATCTCGGTGATGGAGGCTGGCCGCGTCGAGGTTATCGCCGGCATGAACCTGCCGATGCTGATCAAGCTGACCAGCGTGCGCAAGGCCGACAACATGGCCATGGCGCTCGAAGAGGCGCAGGCCGCCGGCCGCAAATACATCAATGTGGCAAGCCAGGTGTTGAGCGGCAAATGAGCGGCATGAACTACTCGTCCGACCAGGGCCACGTCGTCCGCGACCTCGCCATCGTCAACCAGCGCGGCCTTCATGCCCGCGCTTCCGCCAAGTTCGTGCAGATCGCCGGCGAGTTCCAGGCCGCGATCAGCGTCGAGAAGGATGGCATCTCGGTCGGCGGCACGTCGATCATGGGCCTGATGATGCTGGCGGCCAGCCCCGGCTGCACCATCAGGGTTACGGCGAGCGGTCCCGAAGCTGCCGAAGCGATGGATGCGCTGTCGGCGCTTGTCGCCGCCCGCTTCGGCGAGGAATGCTGATCGCCGGATCATGCTCCGGCGACATGCACGAATAAAGATTTCTTTATGTCCCATTGTCGGTCGCGGGCTGATCTGGTAGTCAGGCCGTTCTTCATTCGCGCGTCCATGATCGGCCTGCCCGTCCGGCGCGCAGCAACAGGAATCGGAGCAAGCCATGACGGGTAGCAAGGATTATCTGGTCGCCGACATTTCGCTCGCCGGCTGGGGTCGCAAGGAAATCGAGATCGCCGAAACCGAAATGCCGGGCCTTATGGCCTGCCGCGAGGAATTCGGCGAAGCCAAGCCGCTCAAGGGCGCGCGCATCTCCGGCTCGCTGCACATGACGATCCAGACGGCGGTGCTGATCGAGACGCTCAAGGAACTCGGCGCCGACATCCGCTGGGCTTCGTGCAACATCTTCTCGACCCAGGATCACGCTGCTGCGGCGATTGCCGAGGCCGGCATTCCGGTGTTCGCCGTCAAGGGCGAGACGCTTGAGGAATACTGGCAGTACACCGACCAGATCTTCCAGTGGACCGATGGCGGCCCCACCAACATGATCCTCGACGATGGCGGCGACGCCACCATGTACATCCTCATCGGCGCCCGCGCCGAAGCTGGCGAGGACGTTCTGTCCAAGCCGGGCAGCGAGGAAGAAGAAATCCTGTTTGCGCAGATCAAGAAGCGCATGGCCGAAACGCCGGGCTTCTTCGCCAAGCACAAGGCAGCCATTCGCGGCGTCACTGAGGAGACCACGACCGGCGTCAACCGTCTCTATCAGCTGCAGAAGAAGGGCCTGCTGCCCTTCCCTGCGATCAACGTCAACGATTCCGTCACCAAGTCGAAGTTCGACAACAAGTACGGCTGCAAGGAATCGCTGGTCGACGGCATTCGCCGCGGCACCGACGTGATGATGGCCGGCAAGGTCGCCGTGGTCTGCGGTTATGGCGACGTCGGCAAGGGTTCGGCAGCTTCGCTCCAGGGCGCCGGCGCCCGCGTCAAGGTCACCGAGGTCGATCCGATCTGTGCGCTGCAGGCCGCGATGGACGGCTTTGAAGTCGTCACGCTCGAGGACGCCGCACCGACTGCCGACATCGTCATCACCACGACCGGCAACAAGGACGTCATCACGCTCGACCACATGCGCCTGATGAAGGACATGGTCATCGTCGGCAACATCGGCCACTTCGACAACGAGATCCAGGTCGCAGCACTGCGCAATCTCAAGTGGACCAACGTCAAGCCGCAGGTCGACATGATCACCTTCCCCGATGGCAAGCGCATGCTGCTTCTGTCGGAAGGCCGACTGCTCAACCTCGGCAACGCCACCGGTCATCCGAGCTTCGTGATGTCGGCGTCCTTCACCAACCAGACGCTGGCCCAGATCGAGCTTTGGACCAAGCCTGGCCACTACAAGAACGAGGTCTACGTCCTGCCCAAGCACCTCGACGAGAAGGTGGCGCGCCTGCATCTCGACAAGCTTGGCGCCAAGCTGACCACGCTCTCCGACGAACAGGCCGCCTATATCGGTGTTACGCCGAAGGGTCCGTTCAAGCCTGAACACTACCGCTATTAACCATGGCGCGATTGCCTACAAGATATTGAAGCCGGGCGATTGACTTTCGCCCGGTTTCTCTTTTTGGGCAGCCGCCTTCTTCACGTCGATTCGCCTAGGGGCTATTGTGGCGTGATTCGCCACGCGCCCGTTCTTGGCGGGAACATGGGGCGCTCCAAGGGCGGTCTTGCATTCAGGCGGCGGAGAGGAACAAGACATGCCGGGGGAATACCCGCTTCCAGCGGGACAGGCCGTTTCCGGCGGCCAAGAGGATTCTAAGCGGGCCCCTTCGAATGGCCAGTGGCAGGCCGTGCGCCGGCTCGGTCATGGCGTGGCGGGGGTTCTGCTCGGTGCTACGGCACTGTGCGCCCCCCTCGTATCGGCACATGCCAGCCAGGCCACCATTGCCGGCCTGCCCGTCAGCACGGTCGAAGTCATCCAACTCGCCGTATTGGTCGGCGTGATGGGTGCCGCGTTGATCACGGCCGTCGCCTCTATCCGCGAAAAGGGCCGCCTGTCCTCCGATAATGCCGATCTGCGCAGCCGCGTCGCCGATCTCAACGCCTCGCTCCAGCGCTCCGAAGCGTTGCTCAACCTGCGCGACCAGCGCGTCATCGTCTGGGCCAGCGACAACAAGAAGCCCGAACTGGTCGGTTCGCTGCCGATGGAAACCGGTGCTCCCGACGAGCGTGCCGCCTTCCTCGGCTTCGGCCGCTGGCTGATGCCGCGCTCGGCAGCCGCGCTCGAAAACGCCATTGCCAGCTTGCGCGACCGGGGAACCGCCTTTGAACTCGTCGCCGAGACCCATGCGGGTGCGGCGCTCGAGGTGCAGGGCCGCAGGAGCGGCGCCCATGTCATCGTGCGTTTCATCTCGATTTCCGAAGCGCAGCGCGCCCAGGCGCGGCTCCGGCTCGAAAACCAGCGCATCGGCACCGAATACGAGACGCTGATCGGCCTGATGGACGCCATCGATATGCCGTTCTGGATGCGCGATGCCGACGGTCGCCTGAAATGGGTCAACAAGGCATTCGCCCGGGCCGTGGAGGCGACGGATTCGGCTGCCGTGATCCGCGACGGCAAGGAATTCCTCGGCACCCAGTCGCGTGAGGCGATCGCCGCGCAGCACCTGTCGCGGCCGGTCTTCCAGCAGACGCTGTCGACGGTCATTGACGGCGACCGCAAGATGTTTGCCGTCACCGACGTGGTCGGCAAGGAAGGCTCGGCCGGCATTGCTGCCGACATGAGCGCCGCCGACGCCATCCGCGAAGAATATGGCCAGGTCGTGCGTAGCCACGCCGACACCCTCGACCAGGTCGCCACCGCCGTTGCCACCTTCGACGCCGGCCAGAAGCTGCGGTTCCACAACAACGCCTTCGAGAAGCTCTGGGATCTCGACGCCGGTTACCTCTCCAGCGCGCCCGACAACGCGCTTCTGCTCGACCGGCTGCGCAGCGAGCGCAAGCTGCCGGAGCAGCCGGAATGGCGGCGCTGGAAGGAGAACCTGCTTTTGGCCTATCGCGCCGTCGATCCGCAGGAGCATCTCTGGCACCTGCCCGACGGGCGCACCATTCGCGTGGTCGCCAACCCGCAGCCCAAGGGCGGCGTCACCTGGGTGTTCGAGAACCTGACCGAGAAGATCGACCTCGAAAGCCGCTACACGACCGCCGTGCGCGTGCAGGGCGAGACCCTCGACAATCTCGCTGAGGGCGTCGTCGTTTTCGGGCCCGATGGCCGCATCCGCCTGTTCAACCCGGCCTTTGGCCAGCTGTGGGGCGTTTCCGCCGATGTGCTGCAGCAGAATACGCATATTGCGGCCATTCGCGCCGCGTGCGACACGCGCGCCGACAACAGCCCGTGGGGCGACTTCGTCGCTGCCGTCACCGGTTTCGACGAGCGTAGCGACCGCCACGGCCAGAGCGAGCTGAAGAACGGTTCGGTACTCCAGTACGCCGTCATCCACCTGCCCAACGGCCAGGTGATGTTGACCTTCGTCGACGTCACCGACAGCGTGAATGTCGAACGCGCGCTGAAGGACAAGAACGAGGCGCTGCAGCGCGCCGACCAGATCAAGAACGAGTTCGTCCAGCACGTTTCCTACGAACTGCGCTCGCCGCTGACCAACATCATCGGCTTCACCGAACTCCTGTCGCTGCCGGGCACCGGACCGCTGTCGCAGCGCCAGCGTGAGTATGTCGAGCATATCGGCTCGTCCTCGGCCGTGCTGTTGACCATCGTCAACGACATCCTCGACCTTGCCACCGTCGATGCCGGCATCATGCAGCTCGACATTGCCGAGGTGCGGATCGACCGCGCCATCGAAGCTGCTGCCGAACTCGTCGCCGACCGCCTCGAAGAGCATTCGATCAGGCTTGCCATCGACACGGCCGCCGCACCGAAGAACTTCAGCGGCGACGAGACGCGTGTGCGCCAGATCCTCTACAACCTGCTCGGCAATGCCGTGAACTACGCGCCTGCGGGCAGCACCATCACGCTTGCCTGCCGCCAGCGTGCCGAAGGCGTCGAGTTCTCCGTCCATGACGATGGTCCCGGCATGCCGCCGGAAGTGCTCGACACGGTGTTCCAGCGCTTCGAGGCGCACGTCAATGGCGGCCGCCGCCGTGGCGCCGGGCTCGGCCTGTCGATCGTCAAGAGCTTCGTCGAGCTGCATGGCGGCTCAGTCCGCATCGACAGCGGCAAGGATAGCGGCACCACCGTCATCTGCCTGTTCCCCGACGCGCCGGCCGGCGTCCGCGTCGCGGCGGAGTAGCAACTGGATGACGGCCAGATCGCTGGAGCTTTTCCTCCCCGACGATGTCGCGACCACGCGGCTGGGCGAGGATCTGGCGCTGGCGCTCAGGGCCGGCGACGTGCTTTTGCTCGATGGCGATCTCGGCGCCGGCAAGACCACGCTGGCGCGCGGCCTGATCCGCACGCTGGCTTCCGATCCCGCCTATGAGGTGCCGAGCCCGACCTTCACGCTGGTGCAGAGCTACGACACTCCGCTGCCCGTCCATCATTTCGACCTCTACCGGCTGTCCTCGCCGGAAGAGCTGGAGGAACTCGGCTTCGACGAGGCTGTTGCCTCGGGCACCGCACTGGTCGAGTGGCCGGAACGCGCGGGAGATGCCATGCCGGCCACCAGCCTGCGCATCGCGCTCGACCATCAGGGCGATGGCCGGCGCGTGACGATCTCGGGCGACGGCGAGACCTTCGACCGCGTCGTCCGCTCGCTCGCCATGCGCGATTTCCTTGTCGCCTCAGGCTGGGGCGAAGCGCGCCGCGCCCGCTTCATGGGCGATGCCTCGGCCCGCGCCTATGAGACGGTGACGCTCGTCGGCCGCGAGACGCTTGTGCTGATGAATTCGCCACGGCTGATGCTCGGCCCGCCGGTGCGCGACGGCAAGCCCTATGCCGAGATCGCCCATACCGCGCAATCGGTGGCCGCCTTCGTCGCCATCGACCGCGCGCTTGCCCAAGCCGGCGTTTCCGTGCCCGGCATTGTCGCCCAGGACCTCGACCGGGGATTTCTGCTGCTTGAACATCTGGGCACCGGCGCGTTCCTCGGTGCCGAGGGCAAGCCCGTCGCCGAGCGCTACGCGGCGGCGGCAGAACTTCTGGCAATGATTCACGGGAAACATTTTGCCCACCGTATCGAGGCTGCGCCCGGAATCTTCCATGACGTGCCGCCCTTCGACCGCGATGCCTTGATGATCGAGGTCGACCTTCTGGTCGACTGGTACGTGCCCGCCGTCACCGGCGCGCCGGCATCCGATGCCCTGCGCGACGGCTATCGTGCGGCCTGGAACGCCGTCTTCGACCGGCTGGCGGACAAGGAATACGGCCTCGTCCTGCGTGACTACCACTCGCCCAACATCATCTGGCGCGCCGAGCGCAAGGGTTTCGACCGGCTCGGCATCATCGATTTCCAGGACGCGCTGATCGGCCCGCTGGCCTACGATGTCGCCTCGCTGGCCATGGACGCGCGGGTGACGGTGCCGGAAGAGATCGAACGCAGCACTGTCGCCGCCTATGTCGCCGCCCGTCATGCCGCCGGCGCGTTCGACGAGGCCGCATTCCGCGAGGCCTATGCCATCATGGCGGCGCAGCGGAACTCGAAAATCCTCGGCATCTTCGTCCGGCTCGACCGGCGTGACGGCAAGCCGCAGTATCTCAAGCATCTGCCGCGCATCCGCGACTATCTCGGCCGGGCGCTCGCCCATCCGGCGCTGGCCGAATTGCGCGATTTTTATCTCGCAAACCGCCTGCTCGAGGATTTCGGCGCATGAGCGGTGAAAGCAACATTCCCGCCGTCGCCATGGTGCTTGCCGCCGGTCTCGGCAAGCGCATGAGGCCGATCACCGAGACCATGCCGAAACCGCTGGTCAGGATATCAGGCAAGACGCTGCTCGACTGGGGGCTCGACAGCCTGGCCGAGGTCGGCGTCGAAAAGGCCGTCGTCAACGTCCACTATTTGCCCGATCAGATCATCGAGCATGTCGCTTCCCGGCATGCGCCGCGCGTAAAAATCTCAGACGAGCGCGACGGCCTGCTCGATTCCGCCGGCGGCATCGTCAGGGCGCGCCAGGAGCTCGGCGCCGATCCGTTCTACATCGTCAATGCCGACACCTTCTGGATCGATCACGGCATGCCGAACCTTGCCCGCCTCGCCCTTGCCTGGGACGCGAGCCGCATGGATATTCTGCTGATGCTCGCGGATCTCTCCCAGGCGACCGGCCATTCCGGCGGCACCGACTTTCTCGTCGAAGCCAACGGCCAGCTTCGCCGTGCTGCAGGCTCGCCTGACGGGCTCATCTATGCCGGTGCGGCGATCATCCACCCGCGCATGTTCGAGGACGCGCCCGAAGGACCGGTCTCGCTCAACCGCTACTTCGACCAAGCCATATCAGCTGGCCGCCTGTTCGGCATGCAGATGCATGGCAGCTGGATCACCGTCGGCACGCCCGAGGCAATCGCCCCGGCGGAGGCTGCGGTGAAAAGGGCATTGGCAGGGGCGCAATGAGCGGCCGCACCACGCCCCGCGTCTATTCCATCGCGCCCGGTGTGCCATACCTGCCGACGCTGGCGGCGGCCCTGCTCGACGGCCGCCTGATCCCCGATTTCCGCTATGCCGGCGATCCGCTGTCGCTCGCCGACGTGACCATCTATGTGCCGACGCGGCGTGCGGCGCGGGCGCTCAGGACCGTCTTCGTCGATGCGGCGGGCGGCGGCTCGGCCATCTTGCCGGTCATCAAGCCGCTCGGCGAATTCGACGAGGATCAAGCTGCCTTCGAGGCCGAGGGCGGCGACGCGCTCGACCTTGCTCCGGCGGTCTCGTCCACCGACCGGCTGCTCTTGCTGGCACCTCTGGTGCGTGCCTGGAAACGTCGGCTGCCGGCCCATGTCGCGGCCATGTTCGAAGAAGAAATCGTCGTGCCGGCCTCGACCGCCGATGCCATCTGGCTGGCGCGCGACCTCGCCGGGCTGATGGACGAGATCGAGACAGAAGGCTCCGACTGGTCGCGGCTTGCCGGCCTGGTGTCGGGCGAATTGTCGGGCTGGTGGCAGGTCACCCTCGATTTCCTGAGCATTGTCACCAGCGCGTGGCCGGAGATGCTGAAGGAGCGCGGCCAGTCCAATCCCGCCGCCCACCGCAGCGCACTGATCCGTCTCGAGGCCGAGCGGCTGAAGCGCAATCCGCCCGCCGGTCCGGTCATCGCTGCCGGCTCGACTGGCTCGATCCCCGCCACCGCCGAACTCTTGGCTGCGATATCGCGCCTGCCGCGTGGAGCCGTGGTGCTGCCCGGCTTCGATGCTTCTCTGGATGATCGCGCCTTCGAGACGATCACCGAAATTGGTGCCCGCGCCTCGGTGCTCGGCCACCCGCAATACGGCCTGGCCAAGCTGATCGGCAAGATCGGCATCGTCCGCGGCGACATCGAGGAACTCGGCAAGCCGGAGCCGGCCCTCGTGCGGCGCGCGGCGATGATCGGCGAGGCGCTGCGCCCAGCCGAAACCACCGACGCCTGGGCCGAAAAGCGCGGCCAGGTCGACGATGCCGAGATCGCCGCCGCCCTTTCAGGGGTGACCCTGCTCGAAGCGGCCCACGAGCGCGACGAGGCGGCGGCGATTGCCATTGCGCTGCGCGAGGCGGTCGCCCAGGAGGGGCGTCGCGCAGCACTCGTCACCAGCGACCGAAACCTCGCCCGGCGTGTTGCCACAGAACTCCGGCGCTTCGGCATCCAGGCCGACGATTCCGGCGGCGTGCCGCTGGCCAACACCCCGCCCGCAGCGCTCTTGCGCACCATGCTCGAGGCTGCCTTCCGGCCCGGCGATCCGGTGGCCGTCCTGTCGCTGCTCAAGCACCCCTTGCTGCGGCTCGGCCTGGAACGCCCGGTGGTCCGGCGTGCCGCCGAAACGATTGAACTCGTGGTGCTGCGCGGCGGCGTCGGCCGTCCTGATGTCGCCCAGCTGGTCGAGGATTTCGAGGCACGGCTGACCGGCATCGGCGACAAGTCGCGCAAACCGTTCTGGTTCGACCGCATCACCGTCCGCCGCATCGAAGAGGCGCGCGATGTCGTAGGCAGGCTGGTCGCCGCATTGGCGCCGCTGCTCGGCCATCGTGGCGAGGCGACCGTCGATCTGGCCGCCATGGTCCGCGCCACCGTGGAAGTGCTGGAGAATCTCGGCCGCGACGAACATGGCGGGCTCGGCACGCTCTATGACGGCGAGGCCGGCGCCAAGCTCGCCGAGGTGCTGCGAGCGCTGGTCGCCGCCCAGGCCTCGTTCACCTTCGCCGCCGACGAGTGGCCCGATGTCATGGACGCGCTGGCCGCCCCCGAAGCGGTCAAGCCTGCGCAGGGTGCGGACCGCGCCATCTCCATCTGGGGTGCGCTCGAGGCGCGTCTGCAGACCGTCGACACGCTGGTGATCGGCGGGCTCAACGAGGGCAGCTGGCCGCGCAAGGCCGAGGCCGACCGCTTCATGTCGCGCGTCATGAAGACCGGCATCGACCTCGAACCGCCCGAGCGCCGCATCGGCCTCGCCGCCCACGACTTCCAGATGGCGATGGGGGCAAGCAACGTTGTCCTGTCGCGCTCGGCGCGTTCCGGCGACGCGCCCGCCGTGCCGTCGCGCTGGCTGCAGCGGCTGCTCACCTATGCCGGTCCCGAACATGCCGCGACCTTGCGCAGGCGTGGCGAAAGGCTGCTTGTCTGGGCGCGCGCGCTCGACGCCGGCGCAAAGACCGACTTCGCCGCCCGCCCCGAGCCAAAGCCACCGTTGGCCGTCAGGCCGCGTCGCTTCAGCATCACCGAGATCGAGACGCTGCGCCGCGACCCCTACGCCGTATATGCAAGGCGCATCCTCGGCCTGTCTGCGATCGACCCACTGGTGCGCGATCCAGGTGCGGCCGAGCGCGGCACGCTGTTCCACGACATTTTGCACCTCTTTTCTTCCACCATCGGCGATCCGCGCGCGGAAAATGCGCTCGATGTGCTGATCTCGGCCGGGCGCCACTGCTTTGCCGAGGCCGCCCTACCCGCCGATGTCGAGGCCGTCTGGTGGCCGCGTTTCGAGCGGCTGGCGGTCAATATTCTGAAATGGGAGCGTCGCCGCGCCGATGCGGTGGCGAGCCGCCATGCCGAGGAAGGCGCATCCGCCACCGAGGTCGGCAGGACCGGTATCACACTGTCAGGCCGCGCCGACCGCATCGATATCCTCGCCGGCGGCATGGCCGACATCCTCGACTACAAGACCGGTTCTTCGCCATCCAAGGCGCAGGCCCATACGCTGATCTCGCCGCAGTTGGCGCTCGAAGGCGCGCTGCTCCGCCGCGGTGCGTTCCGCGAACTCGGCAAGCGCGAGCCCTCGCAACTCGCCTTCGTGCGACTGAGGCCGAATGGCGAAGTCGATCCTGAATCGATCCTCGAACACAACAGGAAGCTGAAATCGGCGGCCGAGCTTTCCGAGGAAGCCTGGGAGCGGCTGGAACAGCTTCTGGTCCACTACGACGATCCGACGACAGGTTATCTCTCCCGCGCGTTGCCCTTCCGCGAGGGCGAGACCGATGGCGACTATGATCATCTCGCCCGCGTGCTCGAGTGGTCGGCCGGCGGCGACGGCGGTGCGGAGGGCGAGGAATGAAGAAGAAGTTCTTCGTCCCCCAGGAGACGGCTGACCGTCAGGCGCGTGCCTCCGATCCGGCCAATTCGGTCTGGGTGTCGGCCAATGCCGGCTCGGGCAAGACCCACGTCCTGTCGCAACGCGTGATGCGGCTTCTGCTGCGCGGCACCGATCCGTCGAAGATCCTGTGCCTGACCTATACGCGCGCGGCGGCCGCCAACATGTCGAACCGGGTCTTCGCCAACCTGTCCGAATGGACCATGCTGCCCGACGGGGATCTCGCCGAGCGGATCACTGTCCTCGATGGCGCGCGCCCGGATGCCGCAAAACTGCGCCGGGCGCGGCGGCTGTTCGCCGAAGCGCTGGAAACGCCGGGCGGGCTCAAGATCCAGACCATCCACGCCTTCTGCGAGTCGGTGCTGCACCAGTTCCCGCTTGAAGCCAACATCGCCGCCCATTTCGAGATGCTCGACGCGCAGATGGAGGCGACGCTGTTCGCCACCGCCCGCCGCGACATGGTCACCGGTGCGGGCGAACACAATCCGGAACTGGCCGAGGCCTTCGCCATGGTGCTGGAACGCGGTGGCGAAGCAGGCCTCGACGCGCTGCTCGCCGAGATCGTGCGCAAGCGCGACGGCCTGCGCGCCTTCATCGGCCAGGTCATGGACTTTTCCTGGCCGTTCGGTGCGCTCTACGAGGAGTTCGGCTTTTCCCGCGACGACAGTGCCGAAGCCATTGCCACGTCGATCTGGCCCCTGCCCGGCTTCGAACCCGACTTCTTCAATGCTTTTGCTGCCGCCGCGGAAGCGACCGATGCGCGCAGCGTGCTCAACAACATCCTGCCCCATGCGCGCTTGGCTTACGCCGAAAGCGATCCGATCCGTCGGCTGGGACTTCTGGCCGATGCCTTCCTCAAGGCTGACGGCGATCCCTACAATCCCTCCAGCGCCTTCAAGAAGGCCCTGATCGACCGCCTTTCCGACCTGCCCGAGCGCTACGCCGCAACCGCGGCCGCGATCACCGAAGCCGCCGACCGGCTTGCCCATTTCCGCATGCTGGAAGCGACGCGCGCCGCTCTCACCATCGCCGACTGGCTGATTGCGCGCTACGAGCGGCTGAAGACCGGGCGCGGTTTCCTCGATTTCAACGACCTCATCACCCGCACCGTCAATCTTCTGGCGCGGCCCGACGCCGGGCCATGGGTGCAATACAAGCTCGACAAGGGCATCGACCATATCCTGCTCGACGAGGCCCAGGACACCAGCCCCGACCAGTGGCAGGTGGTCAAGCGGCTGGCCGAGGAGTTCTTTTCCGGGCAGAGCGCGCGCGAAAATGTCCACCGCACCGTCTTTGCGGTGGGCGACGAGAAGCAGTCGATCTATTCGTTCCAAGGGGCTGCGCCCGAATCTTTCGACGACTCCAAGCACGAATTCGCCGCCCGCATCCGCGATGCCGAGGCGCGCTTCGAGGACGTGACGCTGACCTGGTCGTTCCGCTCGACCGACGACGTGCTCTCGGCCGTCGACCGTGTTTTCGAGGATCCCGCCGTCCGCCGCGGCGTCACCCGCGCGCCCGAGCCGCCGAGCCACAAGGCGATCCGCGCCGGCGCCCCCGGCTATGTCGAGGTCTGGCCGTCGGTCGGGGCCGACGCGGTCGATGAGCCCGACGACTGGCGCAAGCCGATCGATCATGCCCATGCGCCGGCGGTGGTGGTGGCCGAGCAGGTGGCGGCGACGATCCGCAAATGGCTCGACGAGGGCGAGATCATCGAAGGCACGGGCAAGCGCCTGCGTGCCGGCGACGTCATGGTGCTGGTGCGCAAGCGCGACCGCTTCGTGCATGCGCTGTCGCGCGCGCTCAAGCGCCGCGATATCCCCGTCGCCGGTGCCGACCGGCTCAGCCTGCCCGGCCACATCGCGGTCAAGGACTTGATCGCGCTCGGCCGTTTCCTGATCCAGCCGGAGGACGACCTGTCGCTGGCGGCTGTGCTGCGCAGCCCGATCTTCGGGCTTTCGGAAGAGGCACTGTTTGTGCTTGCTTCAGTTCGACCGGGCAGCCGGTCGCTGGCAGCCTCGCTGCGCGCCGCCGCCGAAACCGATGCAGGAATGAAGGTCGTCGCCGACCAGCTGGACGCCTGGGCCAGCGAGGCTGCGTTCCGGCCGATCTTCGAGTTCTATTCCGGCGTTCTATCAGGTGGTCGCGGCCGCGACGGCGTGCGCAAGAAGATGATCGCGCGGCTCGGCCAGGAGGCCGGCGACATCCTCGACGAATTTTTGAATTTTTGCCTCGCCGAAGAAAGGACCGGCCCGTCCGGCCTCGAATCCTTCCTGTCGACGCTGGAAAACGCCGGCCCCGAGATCAAGCGCGAGATGGACCAGACGCGCGACGAGGTCCGCATCATGACCGTGCATGCCGCCAAGGGCCTGGAGGGTGCGGTGGTGTTTTTGGTCGACAGCGGCTCGGCGCCTTTCAGCGAGCAGCACCTTCCGCGCCTGATGCCGTTTTCCCCGCACGGAAAGCATTGGCAGGGAAAAGGCTATCTCTGGCGCGCCGGCGCCGATGTCGCCAATGCCTTCTCGAAGGGCGCGAGTGCGACCGCCAAGGACCTCGCCGATGACGAGTACCGCCGCCTGCTCTATGTCGGCATGACGCGTGCCGAGGACCGGCTCATCGTCTGCGGCTATCACGGCAAGCGCGCCCCCGGCGCCAATACCTGGCATTCCATCGTTTTCCGCGCGCTTTCGGCGGCACAAGAGAGCGAGGAGCGCGACCATCCAGTCATCGCCCAGCGCAAGGTCCATCGCTTCCGCGTCACCCCCCTGCCGACGCAGCCAGAAATTGCTGCGGTGGAGCCGACGCCAAGCGAACGCCTGGCCGTGGAGCCCCTGCCGCAAAGCTTCTATGACGCGCCGCCGGCTTTCGAGGACTTGCCGCCGCCGCTTTCGCCTTCAGGCGCCTCGGCGTTGATCGACGAGACGACCGAACCGCTGATATCAGGGCGTTCGCCGGTGCTCGACGCCGTGGAAGAACCCGGCTTTGCCATCGTCCGCGGTTCGGCGCTGCATCGCCTGTTGCAGATGCTGCCGCGCCTCGATCCGCAGGAGCGGGAGGCCGCTGCCGAGCGCTATCTCGCCCGTGTCGGCCAGGGCTGGGAGGAAAGGGAACGCGCCGCCGCCCGCGCTTCCGTCCTGGCGATCCTCGACGAACCACGTTTCGCTCCATTATTTTCGCCGACCTCGCGCGCCGAGGTCTCGGTCATGGGCAGCCTCGATGTCAGGGGAAAACCGCGTTCGGTGTCGGGCAAGATCGACCGGCTGGCCGTCACCGACAGCGAAGTGTTGATCGTCGACTACAAGACCAACCGGCCGCCGCCTGCGTCCTTCGACGAAGTGCCGGCGGCCTATGTCGTCCAACTCGCGCTCTACCGGACATTGCTTGCCCCACTCTATCCGGGCAGGGTGGTCTCGGCGGCGCTGCTGTTCACCGAGGCGCCGCGCCTGATCGCCATTCCCGGCGAGGCGATGGATGGCGCTCTTGCTCGACTCACCTCGGCGTGACACAAGAACTGCTTGAACGAGGGGCGCCGTACCACCACATATGGCGCGACAGCCAACTCCAAGAGGATCGCTAAATGGCCACCGTCAAGATCGACAACAGCAATTTCAAGTCCGGCGTGCTTGAGGCCAAGGAGCCTGTCGTGGTCGATTTCTGGGCCGAATGGTGCGGCCCCTGCAAGATGATCGGCCCGTCGCTCGAGGAGATTTCCGACGAGCTCGCCGGCAAGGTCAAGATCACCAAGGTCAACATCGACGAGAACCCCGAGATCGCCGCGCAGTTCGGCGTGCGCTCGATCCCGACGCTGATGATCTTCAAGGACGGCGAAGTCGCCGACATCAAGGTTGGTGCCGCGCCCAAGACGGCCCTGTCCAGCTGGATCAACGGCAACGTCGCCTGACGCTTGCGCAAGGTCGACGGCGAAAAGCCCTGTCGCCACAAAAAGTGAAGCCGCTCGTAACAGCACGTTTCGAGCGGCTTTTTCTTTTCCGAAGGCAGTCGTAAGGCCGGTTTTGCGAAGCGCTAGCCGTTGTAGACCACGGAAATCTTGTTTCCTGCGGGATCGCGCATGTATGCAGCGTACCAGTGCGGCCCGTAGTGCGGGCGTGGGTCAGGGGTGCCTTCGTCCGTACCGCCATTGGCCATGGCAGCTTCGTGAAAAGCATCGACTTCCGCACGAGACTTGACCATGAAACCCACCATCGAGCCATTTCCAGCGCTCGCCGGTTCGCCGTTGAAAGGCTTGCAGACCCACAAGACAAGCCCCTTGCCCGTCCCGCCTTCGGAATATGCGCGCCATCCCGGAAATTCCGTGTGCCTGCTCCATCCGATGGTTGCCAGGACGGCGTCGTAGAAGGAGTTCGACTTGGCGGACTCCAGTGTGCCAACAGTCACGTAGACACTCATTTCTTCTGTTCCTCTGATGGTACGGTATGAAAATTCATATCGCCCCAACCAGAACATAACAAGAACAAAAAATAGCGCTACGTTGACTATCGTGGCAAAAGTCAGCCGCAAAGATCGGAGGTCTGGACCGGCTTAGCGAGAATGAGCATTCCACATGGAAGCTACTGGTTGGGGGCTTCGACCGGGCTTTTGTCGCTCAGGTCGGCGGCGTGCCGTTCTCGGCCAGAACTTCGCCGACCAGATAGAGCGAGCCGCCGATCAGGATGCGCGGCGCAGTCTCGTTTTCGTCCCAGGTATCGCGCAACAGCATCAGCGCATTGGCGACCGAACTGACCGGCTCGGCCGACAGGCCCGCCTCGCTGGCGCGCACGGCAAGCTCCTCATGCGGAACGCCGCTTTCGCTCATCGTCACCGGCACGGTGTAGACATGGCGCGCCATGCCGTGGAACGGACGGAAATAGCCGGTCTGGTCCTTGGTGTTGATCATGCCGGAGATCAGGAACAGCGGCCGCGGAAATCTCTCTTCCTGCTCGGTCAGCGCCTCGGCAATCACCGTGCCGGCACCGGGATTGTGGCCGCCGTCGATCCACACTTCAGCACCCTTCGGCGCAAGGTCGAGCAACTTGCCTTGCGGCAGGCGCTGCATGCGGCCGGGCCAAGCGACGCTTGACATCGCCGTGTCGGCGGCGCGTTGGCTGAGCGGGAAGCCGGCCGCCTTCACGGCAGCGATGGCTGCGGCGGCATTGGCGAACTGGTGGCGGCCGGGAAGCCTTGGCGGCGAAAGGTCCATCAGGCCGTTCTGGTCCTGGTAGACCATGCGGCCGTTCTCTTCATAGGCGAGGAAATCCTGGCCGTAGACGTCGAGCGGGCAATCGAGCCGCTCGGCCGTGTCGATCAGCACCTGCTGTGCTGCCTCGGTTTCCTGCGCACCGATGACCACAGGGCAGCCGCGCTTGATGATGCCGGCCTTTTCTGCGGCGATCAGCTCGACCTTGTCGCCGAGATAGGCCTCATGGTCGAGAGACACCGGCATGATCACCGAACAGGCAGGCCGCTTGATGACATTGGTGGCGTCGAAACGTCCGCCAAGCCCGACCTCGATGATGCAGGCGTCGGCCGGATGCTCGGAAAACAGCACGAAGGTGACGGCGGTCAGGATCTCGAAGACGGTGATTTTCTCGCCGCGATTGGCTTCGCCGACGCGCCGGACCGCGTCCGCCAGCACGTCGTCGGCAACCAGCTGGCCGCCGCCGGGGGCTGCCAGACGGTAGCGCTCATGCCAGTTCACCAGATGCGGCGAGGTGTGCACATGCACCAGCCGGCCGGAGGCTTCGAGCAGCGCCCGCGAGAAGGCTGCGGTCGAGCCCTTGCCGTTGGTGCCGGCGATGTGGATCACCGGCGGGATGTGATCCTGGGGGTTGCCGAGGCGTTCGAGCAGCCGCGAAATGCGGTCGAGCGAAAGGTCGAAACCCTTCGGGTGCAGCGCCAGCAGGCGCTCGATTTCGCGGTCGGCTTCGAGCGTGGTCATGGCAATTCCCGGTCGTGCTCGGCGTTACGCCGCTGGTGCCATGGGTGGCAGGGGCTCTGCCTCGGCCGGCGCCTTGACCAGGATCTTGAGCAGGTTGGCGATCGTCGACTTGAGATCGAGCCGCGACACGACCATGTCGACCATGCCGTGGTCCATCAGATATTCCGAGCGCTGGAAGCCTTCGGGCAGCTTTTCGCGGATGGTCTGCTCGATAACGCGCGGGCCGGCAAAGCCGATCAGCGCGCCCGGCTCGGCAATATGGACGTCGCCCAGCATCGCATAGGAGGCGGTGACGCCGCCGGTGGTCGGATTGGTCAGCACCACGATATAGGGCAGGCCGGCTTCCTTCAGGCGATCCACCGCAACCGTCGTGCGCGGCAGCTGCATAAGGGACAAAATGCCTTCCTGCATGCGCGCGCCGCCAGAGGCGGCAAACAGGATCAGCGGGCGCTTCTTTTCGATTGCCACCTCGAAGGCGCGGATGATCGCATCGCCCGCCGCCATGCCGAGCGAGCCGCCCATGAAGGCAAAATCCTGCACGGTAACGACAACAGGAAGGCCCTCGATCTTGCCGCTTCCCGACAGGATCGCGTCTTCCATGCCGGTCTTGGCCCTGGCGTCCTTCATCCGGTCGACATAGCGCTTCTCGTCGCGGAACTTCAGCGGATCGATCATCACCTTGGGGTTGTCGATCTGCTCGTAGCGGCCGTCATCGAAGAAGAAGCGCAGCCGTTCCTTGGCCGAGATCTTCATGTGATGGCCCGACGAGGGGATGACGTACTGGTTTTCCTCGAGGTCCTTGTGGAACACCATCTCGCCGCTCTCGGGATCCTTGATCCAGAGATTGTCAGGCATTTCCCGGCGGCCCAGCATCGAGTTGATCTTGGGGCGGACGTAGTTGGTGATCCAGTTCATGGTTTTGGTCCTCTTCGACCCAGGGACATGGGATATTTATTGGGCGGGAGCAAGGCGTGCGGCGCGAACGCCTTGGGACAAACCGGTGACAAGCGTGGCGACGGCCTCGGCCGGGTCGGCGGTCTTCTCGCCGTTCGGCCCGATGACGTTGGCCACCGCGTTGACGATCGCCGTCCCCACCACCACGCCGTCGGCGGAAGCGCCGATGGTGCGGGCCTGCTCGGCGGTCTTGACGCCGAAGCCGACGCAGACCGGCAGGTCGGTGTGCGACTTGATGCGTTTGACCGCCTCTTCAACCTTGCCGGTGTCGGCCAGCGCCGAGCCGGTGATGCCGGTCATCGACACGTAGTAGACGAAGCCGGAGGTGTTCTCGAGCACCTTGGGCAGGCGCTTGTCGTCGGTCGTCGGCGTTGCCAGGCGGATGAAGTTGATGCCGGCCTTGAGCGCGGGGATGCACAGCTCGTTGTCCATCTCCGGCGGCAGGTCGACGACGATCAGCCCGTCGATACCAGAGGCCACTGCGTCCGCGAGAAAGCGGTCGACGCCGTAGATGTAGATCGGGTTGTAGTAGCCCATCATGACGATCGGCGTCTCGTCGTCACCCTGGCGGAATTCGCGCGCCATCGAAAGCGTCTTTGCCAGCGTCTGGCCGGCCTTCAGCGCGCGCAGGCCGGCGGCCTGGATCGCCGGGCCGTCGGCCATCGGGTCGGAGAAGGGCATGCCAAGCTCGATGATATCGCTGCCGGCCTTGGGCAGCGCCTTCATGATTGACAGCGACGTCTCGTAGTCCGGGTCGCCGCCCATGAAATAGGTTACGAGCGCGGGACGGCCTTCGGCCTTGAGCTTCGCCATGCGGCGGTCGATGCGGGTGGTCATGATCAGATCTCCATGCCCAGCATTTTCGCCACAGTGTGCACGTCCTTGTCGCCGCGGCCCGACAGGTTGACGATCATCACCTTGTCCTTGCCCATGGTTGGCGCGACCTTGACCGCATGCGCGATGGCGTGGGCGGATTCGAGCGCCGGGATGATGCCTTCGACGCGGGTCGTGAGCTGGAACGCTTCCAGCGCCTCGTCGTCGAGGATCGGCAGATAGTCGACGCGGCCGCTGTCACGCAGCCAGCTGTGCTCGGGGCCGACGCCGGGATAGTCGAGGCCGGCCGAGATCGAGTGGCCGTCCATGATCTGGCCGTCGTCATTCTGCAACAGATAGGTGCGGTTGCCGTGCAGCACGCCGGGGCGGCCGGCATTCATCGAGGCGCAGTGCTCGACGCCGTCGAGGCCGCGTCCGCCGGCTTCGATGCCGACGATCTTGACGCTGCGGTCGTCGAGGAAGGGGTGGAACAGGCCGATGGCGTTGGAACCGCCGCCCACGGCCGCCACGATCATGTCGGGCAGGCGGCCCTCCTGCTCGAGGATCTGCGCGCGCGCCTCGGTGCCGATCACCGACTGGAAGTCGCGCACCAGTTCCGGATAGGGATGCGGGCCGGCAGCGGTGCCGATCAGGTAATAGGTGTCGTGCACGTTGGTGACCCAGTCGCGCAGCGCCTCGTTCATCGCGTCCTTCAGCGTGCCGTGGCCGGAGTTGACGGCGCGCACTTCGGCGCCCAGCAGCTTCATGCGGAAGACGTTGGGCTTCTGCCGCTCGACGTCGGTGGCGCCCATATAGACGAAGCAGGGGAAGCCGAAGCGCGCCGCGACCGTGGCGGAGGCCACGCCGTGCTGGCCGGCACCTGTTTCGGCGATGATGCGGGTTTTGCCCATGCGCTTGGCGAGCAGGATCTGGCCCAGGCAGTTGTTGATCTTGTGCGAGCCGGTGTGGTTGAGGTCCTCGCGCTTGAAATAGATCTTCGCGCCGCCGAGATGTTTCGTCAGGCCTTCGGCATAATAGAGCTTCGACGGCCGGCCGGCATAGAAGGTCGACAGCTCATTGAGCTCGGCCCGGAAGGCCGGGTCGTTCTTGGCCTCGTCCCAGTGCCGCTGGAGTTCGAGGATCAGCGGCATCAGCGTTTCGGCGACGAAACGACCGCCGAAAATGCCGAACATGCCCTGTTCGTCGGGTCCGGTACGGAAGGAATTGGGCTCTGCCGGCATGTTCACGGCCGATCTCCTTGCGGCTGCAGGCCGGTCAGGCGGCGCTGCTTTCGCGCGCGGCCCGGACGGCCCTGAAGAAATTATCGATCAGCGCGTCATCCTTGACGCCCGGCGCGCTTTCCACGCCTGAGGATATGTCGATCCCGGGCGGGCTGGCGAGCGTGATGGCGTCGCCGATATTGGCGGCGTTCAGCCCACCGGAAAGCATGTAATCGACGGAGGCGTCAAGGCCCGCGAGCAACCGCCAGTCGAACGACACGCCGTTGCCGCCCGGAAGCTCCGAGCCGGCCGGCGGCTTGGCGTCGAAAAGCATGCGGTCGGCAATACCGATATAGGCAGCCATCGCCTCGAAGTCAGCGGCTTCGCGAATGGAAAAGGCCTTCATGACCGGCAGGCCGTAGCGCACTTTTACCTCGGCCACGCGCTCGGGAGTTTCCTTGCCGTGCAGCTGGATCATGTCGGGCGCCATTTTGGCGACGATCTCGTCGAGGAAGGCATCGTCCGCGTCGACCGTCACCGCGACTGCCTTGGCCCTGCCCTTCGCCGCCTCACGTAGCCGTCCGGCCTCGTCAGGCGAAACGTTGCGCGGGCTTTTTGCGAAGAAGATGAAGCCGACATGGCTCGCGCCATTGTCGAGCACTGCCTTGAGCGCCTCCTCGGTCTTGAGGCCGCAGATTTTGATGTCGAAAGCCATAGGGCGGGAGTGGCATGAAAAGGCGGCGAAGTCGAGGAAAACAGCGAATAGCGAATAGGGAGTAGCGAATAGGGAGTAGCGAAAATATTGCTTCGAGCGCGCCGGTACTTGGCGTCCTGACCCTATTCCCTATTCCCTATTCCCTATTCCCTATTCCCTATTCGCTCACTCGAACTGTATCGCCTGCAGCGCGCCGCCATTGCGCTTGAGCCAGGCCTTGCAGCGCTCGGTATCGGGACAAAGCTCCTCGCACAGCTTCCAGAATTGCGGGCCGTGGTTCATTTCCCTCAAGTGCGCCACCTCGTGGGCGACGAGGTAATTGATCACCGGCGCTGGCGCCATCATGATCCGCCACGAGAAGGACAGCGTCCCATCGGACGTGCACGAGCCCCAGCGGCTGGTGGTGTCGCGGAAGCGGATCGCCTTGGCGCGGCGGCCGGCGGTTTCGCAGTGTTTGGCAACCAACGCTTCGATGTCGCGCTTCGCCTCGCGCTTGAGGAAGTCGGCGACGCGCCGCGCCAGATGCGCCCGGTCGCCATGGACCAGCAGCGTCGGCCCGTTTTCGTCCTGCGACTGGCGCACGGTGCCGCGCGATCCGCCCTCATGGACGATCAGATGCGGCAGCCCGCGAATGGGGATCTTGATGCCGGGGCGCACCTGCGGCTGGTCGGGCACCTTGGCGAGGCGCTGTTCCAGCCAGCCCTGGTGGCGATTGAGGAAGCGCTCGACCTCGCCGCGCGCCAGGCCGGGCGGCACGGTGACGCGCAGCCCGCGGCCGCCGGCATCGATGCGAAGCGTCAGCCGCCGCGCGCGATCGTTCTCGACGATCCTGAGCGGCAGGGTGCGGCCAGCAACGACATGCTCCCGCTCCTGCACGGGTGCGAGCCTGGGCGGCTGCAGCTTCCTGAGAAAACCAAAGGGCATGGAGGCAGGATAGGTGATTCGAGGGGGCTTTGGAGCAAAAGAAAACGGCGCCGCATCCGGCGGCGCCGTCGTCAGTCGGGGGGTGAGTGGCCTCAGTCGTCGATCTGGCCGGACTTGCCCTTCTTGGGCGTGACCGTTGGCGCGGTCGGCTTGTTGCGGTTGGCCATGAAGCGGTCGAAATCGTCCTGGTCCTTGGCCCGGCGCAGTTCGCGGGCATAGGCGTCGAATTCGTCGCGCATCTCGTCGAGCTTGCGGCGCTCTTCGTTGAGACGCTCGAGTTCCTTTTCGCGCCAGTCGTCGAAGGCGATGTTGCCGGTGGGGGCACTCGCCCTGTAGGAAGCCCGGCGGCAGCCGGCGAAGATGCCGTCCGTCGCGCGGTTGACGTCGCGCTTGAAGCCGTCAAGCCGGTCGCCCCAGATGATATAGGCAAGCATGGCGAGGCCGAGCGGCCAGAACACCATGAATCCGATCACCATCAGCGCGATGGTCGCCGGCGTCCAAGCCGGGCGGATCAATGCAGTCGTGTTCATCGAGTTTGCCGTTCCTTTGTTCGAGGCAGCCACAGAAAAAGCTGCTTCAATGGACATGGGAAGGCGAAAATGGCGATTCAAGACGGCCCGGGGGCAAACCGGACAATGGCCTGGAAAACCTAGCGTTTTTTGATGTTCTCCAGCATCAGCACGATCAGCCCTGCGACCAGCCCCCAAAAGGCCGAGCCGACGCCGAACAGCGTCAGCCCCGAGGCCGTGACCGCAAAGGCGGTGGTTGCCGCCATGCGGTGGTGTTCGTCCTTGAGCGCGATCGCCAGCGCATTGGCCAGCGACGGCATCAGCGCCAGCCCCGCCACCAGCACGATCAGGCTCGCCGGCAGTACGGCGAAGATCGCCACCAGTGAGGCACCGAAGGCGGCGAAGATCACATAGGCGAGCGCATAGAACGGCCCGGTCTTCCAGCGCTCCTTCATGTCGGGATGCACGTCTGGGCCGGTGCAGATCGCCGCCGAGATCGCCGCCAGGTTGGTGGTCGAGGCTCCGAACGGCGCCGACAGGATCGAAAACAGCCCGGTCACGCCGATCAGCGGTCCTGGTGCGGGGTGGTAGCCGGCGGCGCGCAGCACCGCGAGACCGGACAGGTTCTGCGAGGCCATGGTGACGAGATAGAGCGGCAGGGCCAGGCCGATGATCGCGGTTGCCGTGAACTCGGGCGCAATCAGCGTCAGCGTCGACAGTTCGGGTGCCGGCAGCCCGCCGACGCGGCCGGTGAGGAATGCGGCCAGGCCGCCACCGACCAGCACCACAAGGACCGAAAGGGCCGGGTTGAAAAGCCGGATGAAGAAGAACGCGGCGACCAGCGGCAGGACCAGCCAGGGATCACTGGGAACCGTCTTCACCGCATTGATGGCGAAGATGACGACGATTCCGGCGAGCATGCCCGACGCCACCGAGGCCGGTATGCGCGAGATCAACTGCGTCAGCGGCTTGATCAGCCCGGTCAGCACCAGAAGCACGCCGGCAACCAGGAAGGCGCCGACCGCCTCGCCGATGGAAAAGCCGCTGCTTGCCGCGATCAGTGCGGCCCCCGGCGTCGACCAGGCGGTGATGACCGGCATTTTGGTCCGCCATGACAGCCAGGCGGTCTCGAAGGCCATGGCGAGGCAGATGGCGGTGACCCAGCTCGCCGTCTGGACTTGTGTTGCACCCACCGCCTCGGCGGCGGCGATGATGATGGCGAGCGTGCCGCCGAAGCCGACGATGGCCGCGACGAAAGCCGAGATCGGGATCGACAGCCGCATAGGGTCAGCCTGCCCGCCTGATCAGTTCGCCCACCGCCCGGATCATCAGTTCGAGATCCTGCGGCCGCGACAGGCGATGGTTGCCGTTGGGCACCAGCGACAGCGTCGCATCGTCGGCCGGCAAAAGGCTCATCAGCTTGAGCGCGTGGCTGGGCGGCACGTCGGGGTCGGCCAGCCCCTGGATGATATGAACAGGACAGTGCGTGTGGATCGGCGCCCCCATGACGAGGTTCTGCCGCCCGTCCTCGATCAGCGCGCGGGTATAGATGTAGGGCTCCGGCGAATATTCGGACGGCTCCTCGAAATAGCCTTTTTCCATGAGGTCGCGCCGTTGCGCCTCGGTCAGGTCAGGCTCGACCAGCTCGGCAGTGAAGTCGGGCGCGGGTGCGAGCAGCACGAGGCCCGCGACCCGGTCGCCCTCGCCCGCCTTGTCGAGTTCGGCCTTCATGCGCAGCGCGATCCACGCCCCCATCGACGAGCCGACCAGGATCTGCGGCCCTTGCGTGAAGGCGCGGAACACCGCCAGGCTCTCGCCCAGCCATCTGGAGATCGTGCCGTCGGCGAAGGCGCCGCCGGATTCGCCATGGCCGGAATAGTCGTGGCGCAGGAAGGCGCGCCCTTCGCTGGCCGTCCAGGCGGCGAGCGCTTCGGTCTTGGTGCCGAGCATGTCGGACTTGTAGCCGCCGAGCCAGACAACGCCCGGTGCTGCGCCTGCCACGTGTCTCAAGGCGATGCGGTTGCCGTCCACCTCGATGAAGGCTGGTGCGCTTGCTGTCATGTCAAATCCCTCCGGCACGGACTTGTGGCACAGCCGGCCGCAAGGTGGTAGTACCCTGCAAATTCCTTCATTTGGCCCATTTCGGATGCGCAGAAGCAGGTGATTTCCTGTGATTGCTGTGTTATTGACAACGCCCGCGCGCTCCCCACATTGGCGCGCACACAACCTAAACGTAAATGGCTCGAGGAGACCACGACCATTCGCAGACCTTTCAAAGCAGCCGCGCCCACCAAGGACGGCCCGCGCTCCAACCGTGACATCCGGGTTCCCCGGGTCCAGCTGATCGACGTCGACGGTTCGAACCGCGGCGATGTTTCCATCAACGAGGCACTTCTGGCCGCCGAAGAGGCAGGCCTCGACCTCGTCGAGATTTCCCCCAATGCCACGCCGCCCGTCGTCAAGATTCTTGACCTCGGCAAGCTGAAATACGCCAACCAGAAGAAGGCGGCCGAGGCGCGCAAGAACCAGAAGGTCATCGAGATCAAAGAGATCAAGATGCGCCCGAACATCGACGACCACGATTACGAGACCAAGATGAAGGCGGTTCGCCGCTTCTTCGAGGAAGGCGACAAGGTCAAGCTGACGCTGAGGTTCCGCGGCCGCGAGATGGCGCACATGGAGCTCGGCATGCAACTCCTCAACAAGGTCCGCGAGGAGACCGCCGCCATCGCCAAGGTCGAAGCCGAGCCCAAGCTCGAAGGCCGCCAGATGATGATGGTGCTCGCGCCACGCTGACGCCTTGGCGTCAGCGGCCCGAAAATCGACACAGATTTTCGGAAAGCAGGTGGCGCGGAGTAAAATTGTTGGAGCGTCCCTTGCGCGCCTGTTTGGGCGCGCGGCGCTTCATTGCCCCGGCACAGGCCGGGGCGGCATGCATTTCTCTAAAAAGGCGTTGAGCGGTTGAACTCGCCATGCGGGAGCTGCTGGCGAGTGGACTGCAATGAGCGAAAAAGACAAGAACGGCCTGGGCCGGTACCAGCAGATGCGGCGGCTCGTGCTTGCCATCATGATCGCGGTGATGTTCGCCGCCTTGCTTTTCGGCCAGTCCATCTTCCCGCCTGACACCCATATTCACGAGGCCATCGAGATGCTCGGCATCCTGATGATCTTCCTCGGCATCGTCGGGCGGCTGTGGGCCACACTCTATATTGGCGGCCGCAAGTCGGGCGAGGTCGTCACCGGCGGCCCCTATTCGACTACCCGCAACCCGCTCTACGTCTTTTCGACGCTGGCCGCCGCCGGCGTCGGCGCGCAGATGGGTAGCATCGTCGCCACGGTCGGCTTTGCGGTGCTCTGTGCCGCGGCCTTCCACATCGTCATCCTGCGCGAAGAGCGCTTTCTCGAGGCGACATTCGGCGACGATTTTCGTGCCTATGTCGCCAGGGTCCCGCGTTTCTTCCCCAAATTGTCGCTCTACCAGGAGGGGGATACCGGCAAATTCGTTCCGCGGACGCTCCTGACGACCTTGCTCGACGGGCTCGTTTTCCTCGTCGCTCTGCCGGTGTTCGAGATGATCGACTACGCCCAGCAATCCGGCATCGTGCCGGTGCTGTTCCGGTTGCCCTGAGCCCCAGGATTCATTGCAATCGCAGCACTCGCAGGGTGTTGCGAAACGCAGCGCTTGCGGGTATATAGCCGCGTCCAAGAACCGCCCGGCAGGGCATGCCGTGGCGGTTTCCTTTGCTTTTCAGGCTTTGGTCGGCCTGAAAACAACAACATGAAGGGTTTCGAGACGCCTCCGGGCGCCGCGGGATTCCGAAGAACGGAGTAGCAAAATGCCCAAGATGAAGACCAAATCCGCTGCCAAGAAGCGGTTCAAGATTACCGCGACCGGCAAGGTCCTGGCGGCTGCCGCTGGCAAGCGCCATGGCATGATCAAGCGTTCCAACAAGTTCATTCGCGATGCCCGTGGCACGATGGTTCTGGCTGAACCGGACGGCAAGAAGGTCATCAAGAATTTTCTGCCGAACGGCCTCTGAGCACTCGGTCTGGACAGCTTTTTAAGGAGATCATGACATGGCACGTGTAAAGAGGGGCGTTACCGCCCACGCCAAGCACAAGAAGGTTCTCGCCCAGGCCAAGGGTTTCTACGGCCGCCGCAAGAACACCATCCGCATCGCCAAGCAGGCGGTCGAGAAGTCGCTGCAGTACGCTTACCGCGACCGCAAGAACCGCAAGCGCAACTTCCGCGCCCTGTGGGTCCAGCGTATCAACGCCGCGGTTCGCGAGCACGGCCTGACCTACGGCCGCTTCATCGATGGCCTCAACAAGGCCAACATCGAGATCGATCGCAAGATCCTCTCCGACATGGCCATCCATGAGCCGCAGGCTTTCGCTGCGCTCGTTGCCAAGGCCAAGGTCGCTCTTGAGTACCTCAAGAACACGACCCCGAACGCTTTTGAAAGCGCTGTCGGTTAAAGACCAGCGCTTCCCAAGCTTTCTACATTTTGATTTGGGAAACCCGCGCTGGCAGGGCTAGCGCGGGTTTTTCTTTGCAGCAACGCAACGGAACTGGACCATGAGCGATCTGGAAACTCTCGAACAATCGCTGCTGAGCGACATCGCCTCTGCTGCCGACGAGCAGGCGATCGAGGCGGTGCGCGTCGCAGCCCTCGGCAAGAAGGGCTCGGTCTCGGAAATGTTGAAGACGCTCGGCGCCATGAGCGCCGACGAGCGCCAGACCAAGGGCCCTGTCATCAACGGGCTGAAGAACCGCGTCACCGAGGCGCTGGCTACCCGCAAGACCGAACTGCGCGACGCAGCCATCACCGCGCGTCTCGTCGCCGAAAAGGTCGACGTCACCTTGCCGGTGCGCCAGTCGCCGGCCGAGCGCGGCCGCATCCATCCGATCAGCCAGGTCATCGACGAGATCGCGGCGATCTTCGGCGATCTCGGCTTTGCCATTGCCGAAGGTCCCGATGTCGAGACCGACCACTACAATTTCACCGCGCTGAACTTCCCCGAGGGACACCCGGCGCGCGAGATGCACGACACCTTCTTCTTCCCGCCCGGCCAGAATGGCGAGCGCAAGCTTCTGCGCACCCACACCTCGCCGGTGCAGATCCGCACCATGGAGACGCAGAAGCCGCCGATCCGCATCGTCATTCCTGGAAAAACCTACCGCCAGGATTCGGATGCCACCCACTCGCCGATGTTCCATCAGGTCGAGGGGCTGGTGATCGATAAGACCGCCAACATCGCCAACATGAAGTGGGTGCTCGAAGAGTTCTGCAAGGCCTTCTTCGAGGTGCCGTCCGTCAAGATGCGCTTCCGCCCGTCCTTCTTCCCCTTCACCGAGCCGAGCCTCGAGGTCGACATCCAGTGCGACCGCTCGCGGCCGGGCGAAGTGCGCTTCGGCGAGGGCAACGACTGGATGGAGATCCTTGGCTGCGGCATGGTTCACCCGAATGTGCTGCGCCATGGCGGTCTCGATCCCGACGAGTACCAGGGCTTCGCCTGGGGCATGGGCATCGACCGCATCGCCATGCTGAAATACGGCATGCCCGACCTGCGCGCCTTCTTCGACGCCGATGTCCGCTGGCTGTCGCACTATGGTTTCAGGCCGCTCGACATGCCGACGCTGTTCGGTGGCCTGAGCGCATGATCGAGGCTGCCGACCGATATGCCGGTGCGGTGACCTTCGCCTTCGGCGACAGCCCTGAGCTCGCCGACGAACTGCTGGCCCTGGTGCTGTCGGGCCGCAAGACCGCGACCTGCGGCGCCTTGCGCGACTACGGCGGCGCCGAGCCGGTGCCGGAGGTCGGTCGCCGCGATGTGGTGCTCGACGGCCAGGGCCGGCGTGCAGCGGTCATCGAGACGGTCTCGGTCGAGCACAAGCGCTTCGATGAGGTCGATGCCGAGTTTGCTGCCGCGGAAGGCGAAGGCGACTTGTCCTACGACTATTGGCGGGAGGCCCATGAGGGCTATTTCGGCCGCAATGGTGGCTTTTCGCCAGACATGATTTTGGTTTGTGAGCGGTTCCGGCTGGTGGAAGTGCTCGACCGCAACGACACGAAACGAGTGAACCCATGAAATTCACCCTCTCCTGGCTCAAGGATCATCTCGAAACCGACGCCACGCTCGAAGAGATCGTCGAGCGGCTGACCTCGATCGGCCTCGAAGTCGAATCCGTCGACGACAAGGCGGCCCTGAAACCCTTCGTCATCGCCAAGATCCTGACGGCCGAGCGTCATCCCGATGCCGACAAGCTGCAGGTGCTGACCGTCGACACCGGCGCCGGTACCTCCGTCCAGGTCGTCTGCGGAGCGCCCAATGCACGCGCCGGCCTGATCGGTGCCTTCGCCGCCCCTGGCGCCTATGTGCCCGGCATCGACGTCACCCTGTCGGTCGGCAAGATCCGCGGCGTCGAAAGCCATGGCATGATGTGCTCCGAGCGCGAGCTGCAGCTGTCGGACGAGCACAACGGCATCATCGACCTGCCGGCCGATGCGCCCATTGGCACGTCCTTCGCCGCCTACGCCCATCTCGACGATCCCATGATCGAGATCAATTTGACGCCGAACCGTCCCGACGCCACCAGCGTTCACGGCATCGCGCGCGATCTCGCCGCTTCCGGTCTCGGCACGCTCAAGGGTGGCGCGGTTGCCTCGATTGCTGGCGAAGGCGACTGCCCAGTCAAGGTGACGATCGAAGCACCCGACCTGTGCCCGGGCTTTGCGCTGCGCCTGGTGCGCGGCGTCAAGAATGGCCCCTCGCCCAAGTGGATGCAGCAGCGCCTGCTCGCCATCGGCCTGCGCCCCATCAACGCGCTGGTCGACATCACCAACTACGTCACCTTCGATCGCGGCCGCCCGCTGCACGTCTTCGACGCCAAGAAGGTCGCCGGCAATCTGGTGGTCCGCCGTGGCCGCGAGGGCGACAAGGTGCTGGCGGTTGACGGCCGCGAATACGCGCTGACGCCTGAGATGTGCGTGATCTCGGATGACAACGGTGTCGAATCTATCGCCGGTGTCATGGGCGGCGAGCATTCGGGCTGCGACGAGAACACCACCGACGTGCTGATCGAGTCGGCGCTCTGGGCGCCGCTCAACATCGCCCGCACCGGCCGCACGCTCGGCATCATCACCGATGCGCGCTACCGCTTCGAGCGTGGCGTCGACCCTGAATTCATGGTTCCGGGCGTCGAACTTGCGACGAAGCTGGTGCTCGACCTGTGCGGCGGCGCTCCGACGAAGACCGATGTCGTCGGTTATGCCGGCCACACGCCAAAAGTCGTCACCTTCCCGCTGTCCGAGGTCAAGCGCCTGACCGGCATCGAGGTCGCCAAGGCCGAGAGCCTCGACATCCTCACCCGTCTCGGCTTCGGTGTTATGGGCGATGGCGACGTCGTCGACGTCACCGTTCCGTCCTGGCGCCCTGATGTCGACGGCAAGGCCGATCTGGTCGAGGAGGTCATGCGTATCCATGGCGTCGACAACATCGTGCCGCAGCCGCTCGGCGCGCATGATGCGGTCAATGGCAAGATCCTGACCACGCTGCAGATCCGCACCAGTTCGGCACGGCGCGCGCTCGCCGTGCGCGGCATGATGGAGGCCGTCACCTGGTCGTTCATCCCGGCCAGGCACGCCGAGCTGTTCGGCGGTGGCCAGGAAAACCTCAAGCTGTCGAACCCGATCGCGTCCGACATGTCGGACATGCGGCCTTCGCTGCTGCCCGGCCTGATCGCCGCTGCCCAGCGCAACGCCGACCGCGGGCTCGGCGATGTCGCGCTGTTCGAGGTCTCGGGCACCTATGAGAGCGACACGCCGGAGGGCCAGCGCCGTGTCGCCGCTGGCATCCGCCGCGGCACCGCCAAGCTCGAGGGCTCCGGCCGCAATTGGTCGGGCAATGCGGGCAATGTCGGCGTGTTCGATGCCAAGGCCGATGCGATCGCAGCCCTTGAGGCCTGCGGCGCACCGGTCGACCGGCTGCAGATCGAGACCGGCGCGCCCGCCTGGTACCATCCGGGCCGTTCGGGAGTGATCAAGCTCGGCCCCAAGGTCGTGCTCGGCACCTTCGGCGAGTTCCATCCGAAGACGCTCGAAGGCCTCGACGTCTCGGGCCCGCTCTGCGGCTTCGAGGTTTATGTCGATGCCATCCCCGAGCCCAAGGCCAAGCCGACCAAGACCAAGCCGAAGCTCGAGCTGTCGCCGTTCCAGGCCGTCAAGCGCGACTTCGCCTTCGTCGTCGACAAGGTGGTCGAGGCCGGCACGCTGACGCGCGCAGCTCTTGCCGCCGACAAGAAGCTGATCACTGCGGTTTCGGTCTTCGACATCTTCGAGGGCGCTTCGCTCGGCGAGGGCAAGAAGTCGGTCGCCATCGAGGTCACCATCCAGCCGGTCGAAAAGACGCTGACCGACCAAGACTTCGAGGCGCTGGCGGCGAAGATCGTCGAGAACGTCAAGAAGCAGACGGGCGGCGTGCTGCGCAGTTGATCGCCCTCAGGGAGGAGCATGGAGCATCTTCGCTACAATGGCCTGCCGTTTGAAGACCAGCGGCAGGTCCTGCTCGACATCCTCCTTGCCGACCCGATTGTCCGCCCTGCACTCGCGGCGGCCGAGCGGCTGGATCTGTCGCAGTGGATGCTAGTTTCCGGCGCGCTTTACAATAGTGTCTGGAACCATCTGACCGGCCGTCCCGGCGGCTACGGCATCCGTGATATCGACCTGTTCTATTTCGATGGTTCGGACCTCTCCTGGGAGGCCGAGGACGTGGTCATCCGTCGTGGCAGTGACGCCTTTGCGCATCTGCCGTTGCCGGTTGAAATCCGCAACCAGGCCCGCGTCCATCTCTGGTTCGAGGATCATTTCGGCTTGCCGCGCGCACCGCTCGGCTCTTGCGCCGAGTCGCTCGAACACTTCGCCTCGCGCACCCATGCCGTCGGTCTCGCCCTCGTCGATGGTGCACCGCAGGTCTGGGCGCCGTTCGGCCTCGACGACATCTTCGCCTTCCGGCTGACGCCCAACCATCGCAACGACAACCGCGCCACCCACGAAGCTAAGGGCCAACGTGCCAGGCAGATGTGGCCCGAGGTGACAGTCGTCGACTGGTGAGATCCTGTTCCGGGACGAAATCCGCCCCAGATTCGTTGTGCGACGGAGGTGCCGTCGATGCTGCGCAACACCATGACCCGTTTCGGCTGGACAGCCATCCTGATCCACTGGCTGATCGCGGCTCTCTTCATCGGCCAGTTCGTGCTCGGGCTGGTCATGGTCCGCATTGCCAGCCAGCTCACCTCCTTCGAACTGATCCAGCTGCACAAGTCCTTCGGCTTCCTGCTACTCGGGCTGGTGCTGATCCGCATCGGCTGGCGGCTTGCCAGCGTCAGCCCCGAACTGCCTGAAGGGGTCGGGCCGATGGAGCGCAAGGCAGCGCCCGCGGTGCATTTTCTGCTTTACGCGGCGCAACTGGCCGTGCCGCTGTCGGGCTGGATCCTCGTGTCGGTCTCGGTGCTCGAAATCCCTTCCATGCCGTTCGATCTTTTCGTCATGCCCAACCTGCCATTCGAGATTTCGGAGCAGGCGGAGAGTTTCTGGATCGCCGCGCACAAATGGCTCGCCTATGGCGGTATCGCGCTGGTGCTGCTGCATGTTCTGGCGGCACTGCGGCACCATTTCTTGCTGCGCGACTTCGTTCTGGTGCGCATGATTTCGCCCAATCTCGCCCGCCGCAGAAAATTTCCGGAATAGGCGCCGAGACCGAATCGTTGGTCTTCCTGCATGGCACCCCGAAGTGCCGCGCGATCAGGGAGTATGATGAAATGTCCTTGCGTATTCTTGGCGTTGCCACCCTCCTCGCCCTCGGTTCGATCAGCAGTTCTGCCACGGCTGTGGCGCTGTCCGATGCTGCCGGGCGCTATGCCGTCTCCCCCAGTGGCTCGAGCATCCACTTCGTCATCGGAAAGGCCGGCGGCGGCGGCCTCAACGGCGCCTTTGGCCGCTTCAAGGGCACCATCCGCATCGACGGCGGCGACATCGGCCGCTCGCATGTCGATTTCACCATCTATCCAGACAGTGTCGGTACCGGCCAGGGTCGCATCGATGCCTTCCTGAAGTCTGATGCCGTCTTCGACGCCGCCAGGTCGCGTCAGATCACCTTCCGTTCGACGTCGGTGCAGCGCACCGGCGACAATTCGGCAGTCATCACCGGCCAATTGACGGCGCGCGGCCACACCAACACCGAGAAGTTCACCGCCACCTTGCAGGGCGTGAATGGCGGCCAGATCCGCTTCCATGTCAGTGGCAATGTCTATCGCTCGCGCTACCACATGGATGCCGGCACGCCGATCTATTCCAACGTCGTCGGCTTCGACATGCAGTTCACCGGCCATCGCGGCTGATGAGCAACCGACCAACCGAAACCTCTGGCATTTGGCCGCTGCTTCCGCCAATCTCGGGCAGCGGCCGAAAGGGGTCGCTTTTCGCGCGGAGGCCAGATGTTTCGCTGGGGTATTCTTTCCACCGCCAAGATCGGGCGGGAACACGTGTTGCCGGCCATCGCCGATTCCGACAATGGCGTGGTGGCGGCGATCGCCAGCCGCGACATCGGCAAGGCACACGCGCTGGCCGGCCGTTTCGGCGCCCAGCACGCCTTCGGTTCCTATGACGAGCTGTTGGCTTCGGACACCGTCGACGGCGTCTACGTCCCTTTGCCGACCTCGCAGCATCTCGAATGGGCCATCAAGGCCGCCGAGGCCGGCAAGCATGTGCTGGTCGAAAAGCCGCTGGCGCTGAATGCCCAGGACATCGCACCGCTGATCGCGGCCCGCGACCGCAACAAGGTCGTCGTCTCCGAAGCCTTCATGGTCACCTACCACCCACAGTGGATCAAGGTGCGCGACCTGATCGCCGCCGGCGCCATCGGCCGGCTGCGCCATGTCCAGGGGGCGTTTTCCTATTACAATGTCGACCCCAACAACATGCGCAACCAGCTCGATCTCGGCGGCGGCGCCCTGCCCGACATCGGCGTCTATCCGACGGTGACAACGCGGTTTTCCACGGGCAAGGAGCCCAGCCGCGTCCAGGCGAGCATCGAGCGCGACAAGACTTTCGGCACCGATATCTATTCCAGCGTGCGCGCCGATTTCGGCGACTTCGAGCTGTCCTTCTACCTGTCGACCCAGCTAGCCAACCGCCAGGTCATGGTGTTCCACGGCGACAAGGGCTTCATCGAGGTCCGGGCACCCTTCAACGCCGGCCTATACGAGCAGGAACGCGTCGAGCTGCACAACGCGTCGCATAACGAGACGACGGTGTTCCATTTCTCCGGCGCGAAGCATTATCGGCTCGAGGTCGAGGCTTTCGTCCGTGCGGCGCGCGGCGGCAAGGACCATGTCTTTTCGCTCGAGGAGTCGGTGCTCAACCAGAAGGTCATCGACGCCATCTTCCGCGCCGGCGACCACGACGGCTGGGAGAAGGTGTAGTTTTCCCGCTCGCCGGTCCGGCCTCCGTTGGTTGCGGCTGTCGCGTGCGCTACTCTGTGCTAGGGAGCCATCGATGCACTCCCAGCCGACGAGCCTCTGCCGATGATTCCCTGGATCGTACTCGACACCGCGAAAATCCCCGGCGGCGGCGAACTGCGCCTCAAGCAGCGCGGCACCGAGTTCTCGATCATGCTCGGCTCCAACGAACTGATGAACAGCCGGCTCAGCGGTTCCGAGGAGGCGCTGGCGAAGCTCGCCTGCGAGCGCATCGCCGGTCGTGGCAAGCCTAAAATCCTGATCGGCGGGCTTGGCATGGGCTTTACCCTGCGAGCTGCGCTGGCGCTGCTCGGCAAGGACGCCCGCATCGTCGTTGCCGAACTCGTGCCCGAGGTGGTTGCCTGGGCGCGCGGCCCGATGGCCGAAGTTTTCGCCGGCTGCCTCGACGATCCGCGCGTCGAGGTGGTGGAGGGCGATGTCGGCCGGCTGATCCGTGACGGCAAGGGCACCTATGACGCCATCCTGCTCGACGTCGACAACGGCCCCGAGGGCCTGTCGCGCGACGCCAATGACAGCCTTTACAACCATGCCGGCCTGCATGCCGCGCGTAGCGCGTTGAAGCCGGGCGGCGTGCTGACCGTGTGGTCGCAAGGGCCCGACCGGGCTTTTACCCGCCGCCTGCACGAGAGCGGCTTCGTCGTCGACGAGGTCAAGGTCCGCGCCAGCACCAAAGGCGGCGGTGCGCGGCACGTTATCTGGGTAGCGGCCAATGGCGGGGCGGCAGTTTCCAGGCCCCGCTCGTCCCCACGCACCGGCCAAGCCTGAGTTCGAGGCTCGCCGTCGCTTCGCTTGGCACGCACATTTGCTGTAGTCGCATGCTGGTTTTGGACCGCGGCGACAGCTTCAGCGTTACGGCATGGATCCCCGGGTCTCCGCAGTTCGCTGCGCTCCTGCTCCGCCCGAGGATGACGAAGGCGTTGGGCTTGCGGCCAATCGCTGACGTCGGTGGCTGGCCGTCTTTGCAGCCCAATTCCAGCATTCCTGCCAACCGCCGACCTATGAGATTAGCCAAAAGCCAACCGGCCTTCGTCATCTTCGGGTCGGAGCGCGAGCGAAGCGAGCGGCGGAGATCCCGGGGATCCATGCCGTGATGGCGAAGCCGGACCGGCGGCGCAGGACATGGGAAACGGCGTGAAACGACAAGCGTCGTCATAACGGGGGAGCGGCATTGTCGCGGCGACGCCCGACGAAAAAAACGCTCGCACCATGGATACTCTTTCCCCGCATCGGTGGAAAAAAATCACCACCACACCCCGCCGCGGGTGACGCGGATGCGGGGGGCGCTGTCGGGCGGGTTGAGCGGGGTGTCGCTGGCGGGGCGGGTGTCGTCGGCGAAGTCGGAATTGGCGGCGTTGATGAAGCCGCGCGCGCCCTGCGGCAGGTAGGTGCCGGGATGGGCGCGAATTTTCGGGATGATCGACGGCCGCGCAAGGCGCGGCAGCCCGGCAGCTCCGGCGGGAACAAGCTCGTCCTGCATGTCGGCCGCCTTGAGTGCCCTGAGCCGGGCGATGCGGTCGGAAGTCAGCGGATGGGTGCGCAGCACCGAAGGGTCGGGAATGCGGCCGCTTGGCAGAAGGATGTTTTCCCAGACCCTGCCCTGGGCGCGTTCGAGCTTGGCCAGGGCCGAAGCCAGTCCGTCGGGATCGCCGGTGAGCGCCACGGCGCCGAGATCGGCGTCGAATTCGCGGGTGCGCGACAGCGCCATCTGCAACAGCCCGCCGACGGTCGGGGCGGCGAGCAGCACCACGATCGCAAGCCACGGCACCTGCGTGCCGGCACCGCGGGCGACGCCGAACAGGTTGAAGAACAAGGAAAACAGCCCGACCGTCGACATGAAGGAGGTGAAGCGCGCGACCATGTCGGCAAAGGCCATGACCTTGACGTCGTCGTGGGCGACGTGGCTGACTTCATGGGCGAGAACGCCGGCCAGTTCGCGCGGCGTCAGGCTGCGGGCGAGCGCATCGGTGACGGCGATTGCCGCAACGCTGCGGCTGCCCACGGCAAAGGCGTTCATCATCTTCGAGGGGATGACGTAGAGCTTGGGCACCGCCGGCAGATCAGCGCGGCGGGCGAGTTCCTCGATGATGCGGAAGCCGGCGGGAAAGTCGAGTGGGCTGACCTGCCGCGCCTTGTACATGGAAAGCACCATCTGCGGGCTGATCCGGCGCACCGCCCACATCGAGACGACGCCGAAGATCAGCGCATAGACGATGCCGGTCGTGCCGGCGAATGCCCAGGCGGTGACGGTCAAAAGCAGCAGGCTTCCAGCGCCCAGAAGCCATGTCTGCAGCGAATTGAGCGCCCGATTGCGGCGATGCTCGAGCAGGTTGATTGAGTTGAACTCGCTCATATCTTGAATATGAGTATGTCCCAGGCGTTTGCCGAGACCCCCCACACGGAAAGTTGCGGGACGCTTGCGCTGTCAGAATGCTGTTCTTATATACGCCGCAACGCCGCTTCGGCCCGGAAATCCGGTGTCCGAAGCGGAATTTCTTGTGATCAGGGGCTTGCGCCGGAACGCCGTTTGGGTCCAGCGAGCCTGCTAAGCGGAGAGAAGACGTAAAATGGCAAAAGTTATCGGCATTGACCTGGGGACGACCAATTCCTGCGTCGCCGTTATGGACGGCAAGGACGCCAAGGTAATCGAGAACGCGGAAGGCGCGCGCACGACCCCTTCCATCGTCGCCTTCAGCGGTGACGGCGAGCGTCTCGTCGGCCAGCCGGCCAAGCGCCAGGCAGTCACCAATCCTGAGAATACGGTTTTCGCGGTCAAGCGCCTGATCGGCCGCCGCTATGACGATCCGGTCACCGAAAAGGACAAGAAGCTTGTCCCCTACCACATCGTCAATGGCGACAATGGCGATGCCTGGGTCGAGGCCGGCGGCAAGAAGCAGTCGCCCAGCCAGATCTCGGCGATGATCCTGCAGAAGATGAAGGAAACGGCGGAAGCCTATCTCGGCGAGAAGGTCGAGAAGGCCGTCATCACCGTTCCGGCCTATTTCAACGACGCCCAGCGCCAGGCCACCAAGGATGCCGGCAAGATCGCCGGCCTGGAAGTGCTGCGCATCATCAACGAGCCGACCGCGGCAGCGCTGGCCTATGGCCTCGACAAGACGGAAGGCAAGACCATTGCCGTCTATGACCTTGGCGGCGGCACCTTCGATATCTCGGTTCTCGAGATCGGCGACGGCGTGTTCGAGGTGAAGTCGACCAACGGCGACACCTTCCTCGGCGGCGAGGACTTCGACATGCGCTTGGTCGAGTACCTGGCGGCCGAGTTCAAGAAGGAACAGGGCATCGACCTGAAGAACGACAAGCTGGCCCTGCAGCGCCTCAAGGAAGCTGCCGAAAAGGCCAAGATCGAGCTGTCGTCGACGACCCAGACCGAGATCAACTTGCCCTTCATCACCGCCGACGCCTCCGGGCCGAAGCACCTGACGATGAAGCTGTCGCGCGCCAAGTTCGAGCAGCTGGTCGACGATTTCGTCCAGCGCACCATCGAGCCGTGCAAGGCAGCGCTCAAGGATGCCGGCCTCAAGGCTGGCGAGATCGACGAAGTGGTCCTGGTCGGCGGCATGACCCGCATGCCCAAGATCCAGGAGATCGTGAAGCAGTTCTTCGGCAAGGAGCCGCACAAGGGCGTCAACCCCGATGAGGTGGTGGCACTTGGTGCTGCGATCCAGGCCGGCGTGCTGCAGGGCGACGTCAAGGACGTTCTGCTGCTCGACGTGACCCCGCTGTCGCTGGGCATCGAGACGCTGGGCGGCGTGTTCACCCGCCTGATCGAGCGCAACACCACGATCCCGACCAAGAAGAGCCAGGTCTTCTCGACGGCTGAAGACAGCCAGTCGGCGGTGACCATCCGCGTCTTCCAGGGCGAGCGCGAAATGGCGGCCGACAACAAGATGCTCGGCCAGTTCGACCTCGTCGGCATTCCGCCCGCACCGCGTGGCGTGCCGCAGATCGAAGTGACCTTCGACATCGACGCCAACGGCATCGTCAACGTCTCGGCCAAGGACAAGGGCACCGGCAAGGAGCACCAGATCCGCATCCAGGCGTCGGGCGGCCTGTCGGACGCCGACATCGAAAAGATGGTCAAGGACGCCGAGGTGAACGCTGAGGCCGACAAGAAGCGCAAGGCGCTGGTCGAGGCGCGCAACCAGGCTGAAAGCCTGCTGAACTCGTCGGAGAAGTCGCTGAAGGAATATGGCGACAAGGTCACCGAGGCCGACCGCACCGCAATTTCCGATGCGATCGCAGCACTCAAGACCGCTACCGAGGGCGATGACGTCGAGGCCATCAATGCCAAGTCGCAGACGCTTGCCGAAGCTTCGATGAAGCTTGGCCAGGCGATGTACGAGGCTTCGCAGAAGGAAGCGGCCGAATCCGACGCTGCTGCCGACGCGGCCAAGGACAGCGACGTGGTCGACGCCGACTTCGAGGAAATCGACGACGACGACAAGAAGAAGTCGGCCTGACCGGCCCTTTTTCGGCGCAAACAGGAAAGCCCGGCGGATTGGCCGGGCTTTTTTGCAGGTTCCAATCGAAAAAAAGCGGCGAAAGCCGCCCCAACTCTGGCATCGCGGCTTCCGGCTCACTAAATCGGAAACCTGACGCCGAGCAACAAGACCGGCAAACAATGCCAAAAGACATTGAGCAACCGGGCAGTAGGAAAAGATGAAAGCCGATTTCTACGAAACTTTGGGCGTTCAAAAGGGCGCGGACGAAAAGGAACTGAAGGTGGCTTTTCGCAAGCTCGCCATGCAGTACCACCCCGACCGCAACCCCGGCGACGAAACCTGCGAACACAAGTTCAAGGAAATCAACGAGGCCTACGAGACGCTGAAGGACCCGCAGAAGCGCGCGGCCTATGACCGTTTCGGCCATGCCGCCTTCGAGAACGGCGGCATGGGCAATGGCCATGGTGGCTTCGGTGCCGGCGGCTTTGCCGACATTTTCGAAGACATCTTCGGCGATATGATGGGTGGCCGCCAGCGCCGCTCGTCGGGTGGGCGCGAACGCGGCGCCGATCTGCGCTACAACATGGAAATCACCCTCGAGGAGGCCTTTGCCGGCAAGACCGCGCAGATCCACGTGCCGACCTCGGTGTCGTGCACAGAGTGCTCAGGCTCGGGCGCCAAGCCCGGCACCCAGCCGGTGACCTGCTCGATGTGCCAGGGCCACGGCAAGGTGCGCGCCAGCCAGGGCTTCTTCTCGATCGAGCGCACCTGCCCGCAGTGCCAGGGCCGCGGCCAGACGATCAAGGACCCGTGCGGCAAGTGCGCCGGCCAGGGCCGTACCACCGAGGAGCGCTCGCTTTCGGTCAACATCCCCTCGGGCATCGAGGACGGCACCCGCATCCGGCTCGCCAACGAGGGTGAGGCGGGCTTGCGCGGCGGCCCTCCCGGCGACCTCTACATCTTCCTGTCGGTCAAGCCGCACGAGTTCTTCCAGCGCGACGGCGCCGACCTCTATTGCAAGGTGCCGATCTCGATGACCACGGCCGCCCTCGGCGGCCAGTTCGAGGTGACGACGCTCGATGGCACCCAGACGCGGGTCAAGGTGCCCGAGGGTACGCAGAATGGTCGCCAGTTCCGCCTCAAGGGCAAGGGCATGCCGGTGCTGCGGCAGCCGCAGGTCGGCGACCTTTACATCCAGACCGCGGTCGAGACGCCGCAGAACCTGACCCGGCGTCAGCGCGAGCTGCTCGAAGAGTTCGAGAAGCTGTCCTCGACCGAGAATTCGCCGCAATCGAGTGGTTTCTTTGATCGCATGAAGGACTTTTTCGAATCCTTCGGGGAAAAATGACGCTGCGGCATAACCCGGGGTAAGTTGAGCCAGATTTCGACTTGCCTTGGGCCAGTTTCTTGCTAATGGTCCACGGCGGCAGGGGTAGGAGACAAGATCGATGCCACGCGGTTCCGGATTGCGAAAGACCCTTGCAGCCAAGTTCGACGACGAACTGAAGTTCTTCAAGGGCTGGATGGACAAGCCCAAGGCCGTCGGCTCGATCGTGCCGACGAGCTCGGTTACCGCCCGCCGCATGGCTTCGGTGATCGATGTCGGTTCAGGCCTGCCCGTCCTGGAGGTCGGCCCCGGCACCGGCGTCATCACCAAGGCGATCCTGGCCCACGGCGTGAAGCCGGAGAATCTGTACACGGTCGAATATTCGGCCGATTTCGTCCGGCACCTGCGCCGGCTCTATCCCGGCGTCAATGTCATCGAGGGCGACGCCTTCGATCTCGACACGACCTTGGGCGACAAGAAGGACCTGACCTTCGACGCCGTCATTTCGGGCGTGCCGCTGCTCAATTTCCCGGTTGTCAGCCGCGTTGCCTATCTGGAAGGCCTGCTCAAGCGCATTCCCGTCGGCCGGCCTGTGATCCAGCTTACCTACGGGCCGAAATCGCCGATACCGCCGGGCCTGGGCGACTACACGGTTGAGCATTTCGACTTCGTCATTCGCAACATCCCGCCGACGCAGCTTTGGGTCTACCGCCGCAGTCAGCACTGAGTGCTGCCGCCTTGATTTGGCGGGCCGATTGCCTATACCCATCCTGACTGCAATGCGCCCGCAGCGGACGCGCAACAGGATGGCCATGGCGATAGTTCCCAAGATTCTCGTGTTCGCAGGTTCGATCCGGACCGGCGCGTATAGCGGCAAGACCGCCGATTGCGCGCAGAAGGAACTGGCGCTGCAGGGCGCAGACGTGACCCGCATTTCGCTGGCCGATTACCCGCTGCCGATCATGGACCAGGACCTCGAGAAGGCCGAGGGCGTGCCGGCAAACGCGGTCGCGCTGGCCCGCCTGTTCGTCGCCCATGACGCGATCCTGATTGCCACGCCCGAGTATAACGGCTCGATCCCGCCGCTGCTCAAGAATGCCATCGACTGGGTGAGCCGGGTCCGCAGCGACGGCGGCGTGCCGCTCAACCCCTACCCCGGCAAGCTCGTGGCGCTGTGCTCGTCGTCGAACGGCCATTTCGCCGGCATCCGCTGCATCAACCATCTGCGCGCCGTGCTGTCGCATATCCAGATGGAGGTGATCTCGCCGCAGGTTTCGGTGCCCAATGGCAGCGAGGCCTTCGACGAGAACGGCGAGTTCAAGGAGGAGCGGCTGCGCAAGGGCATGGCGCGCCTGTGCGGTGCATTGATCGAAAGGGCGACCTTGCTGTCGACGAGGGTGGAACCATGAGCATCGAAGCAATGCGCGACAAGCTGATAGTCGGGCTCGACGTGCCAACCGTCAAGGATGCGGAGAATGTCGTGCGCGACCTCGAGGGCACGGCCAACTTCTACAAGATCGGCTATCAGCTCGCCTTTGCCGGCGGGCTCGACTTCGCCCGCGAGCTGGCGAGTGGCGGCAACAAGGTCTTTCTCGACATGAAGCTGCTCGACATCGACAATACGGTCGCCAAGGGCGTCGAGAACATCGTCAAGATGGGCATGACCATGCTGACGCTGCATGCCTATCCCAAGGCCATGAGGGCGGCGGTCAAGGCCGCCGAAGGCAGCGACCTGTGCCTGCTGGCGGTGACGGTGCTGACCTCGATGGACGACAAGGACATGATCGAAGCCGGCTATGAGTTCGACCCGCAGACGCTGGTGCTGCATCGCGCCGAGCAGGCGTTGAACGCCGGCATGGGCGGCATCGTCTGCTCGGCCAGCGAGGCCTCGGCGGTGCGCCGCATCGTTGGGCACAACATGGCGGTCGTCACGCCCGGCATCCGCCCGGCAGGCGCCGAGCATGGCGACCAGAAGCGCGTCGTCACCCCGGCCGACGCCATCCGCAACGGTTCCAGCCATCTGGTCGTCGCGCGCCCCATCGTGGGTGCGGTTGACAGGCGGGCCGCCGCACAGGCTATCTTGGAGGAAATGGCGGCCGCATAGACCGTCTTGCGTCCTTCGAGCCTCGAGGGACGCACCAAGGCAAAACGGGGAGGAAATCATGACCAAGGCTTATTGGATCGCACGCGTGGACGTGCGCGACCCCGAAGGCTACAAGGGCTATGTCGCCGCCGCCAAGCCGGCTTTCGAGCGCTTCGGCGCGAAATTCATTGCCCGCGGCGGCGCCAGCGAGGCGGTCGAGGGCCTCGGGCGAGCCCGCAACGTCGTCATCGAGTTCGCCTCGATGGAAGACGCCCGCAACTGTTACTTCTCGCCCGAATACCAGCACGCCAAGTCGATCCGCCAGCAGTTTGCCGACGGGGAGATCGTGCTGGTCGAGGGCATCTAAGCGCCCTGACCTTTCGGGGGCGCCTGCCGATTGATCGACACGAATTCGAGGGGATGACTGAGATGTCCGAGGTCCTGCGGATTGCCGCCTTTTCTGAAGGCGGCAGCGGCGGCAACCCGGCCGGCGTGATGATCGCTGATGCCTTGCCCGAGGCGGCCGAGATGCAGCGCATCGCAGCCCGAGTGGGGTTTTCCGAAACGGCCTTCGCCGCGCCGCACGGCGATGCATGGCGGGTTCGCTACTTCGCGCCCGAGATGGAGGTGCCGTTCTGTGGCCACGCCACCATCGCGCTGGGCGCTGCTCTGGCGATGAGGTACGGCGACGGCATTTTTGCCCTGAGGCTCAACCAGGCGGAGATCACGGTCGAGGGCTGGCGTGCGGACGGCGACTTCGAGGCCGCGCTGCAGTCGCCGCCGACGCACAGCCGGCCGGCGCCGCCGGAATTGACGGCCGAGATGCTCGCGCTGTTCGGCTATCGCGGCGAAGAGCTGGACGCGGCCATTCCGCCAGCCATCATCAATGGCGGCGCCGAACATTTCGTGCTGGCGCTCGCTTCTCGGCCGGCGCTGGCCCGCATGACCTATGATTTCGAAGCCGGACGGGCGCTGATGCGGCGGCATGGCTGGGCAACGATCCTGCTCGTCTATGCAGAGTCTCCGAGCCTGTTCCACAGCCGCAACGCCTTTGCCGCCGGCGGGGTCTACGAGGACCCGGCGACGGGTGCCGCGACGGCGGCCTTCGCGGGCTACCTGCGCGACCTCGGCTGGCCGCATGGCGGCCGCATCGAGGTTATCCAGGGCGAGGACATGGGGATGCGCTCGCGGCTGCACGCCGAAATCGCGCCCGAGCCGGGAAGCTCGATCCGGGTTTCCGGAGCCGCCCGCCTGATGGGGTAATGATGTTCAGTTGGAGGTGGCCCATCTTTCGAGGGGCGCCAGCGCCGGCCGGGTAGGCTTGCCGCCCCGCCACATTTTTGGCGCTGCACAATGTCAAGGCGGCGTTTCCCCTGGGCCAGCGCTGGGTTGGAAACGTTTTTTCAACGGCTTGCACCCAACGATGCCGATATTTCGCGATTTATGAGATATTGCATCGCAGCAGATGTTTGTTAACTTCGCTGCATCGCATGACGGGCCTCCGGCCGGCTCGCCTCCCGAATGGCCGCATGAGGACTGCATGTTCTACCAGCTTTATGAATCCACCCACGCGGCGCTGCAGCCGGCGCGGGCCTATGTCGACGCGGTCAGGATGTTCTATTCCAATCCGCTCAACCCGTTCTCGCACATGCCGCTCGGCCGTTCGGTGGCGGCGATGGCCGAACTGTTCGAGCGCACGACGCGGCGCTACGGCAAGCCGCAGTTCGGCCTCGACAAGACGGTGGTCGATTCCAAGCCGGTGGCGGTGACCGAGCGCATCGTCTGGCAGCGACCCTTCTGCAACCTGATCCATTTCCAGCGCGACTTGCCCGAGGGCAGCCGCCCCCAGCCCAGGCTTCTGATCGTGGCGCCGATGTCGGGCCACTACGCGACGCTGCTGCGCGGCACGGTCGAGGCGATGCTGCCCCATGCCGACGTCTACATCACCGACTGGGCCGACGCCCGCATGGTGCCGATGAGCGAGGGCAGGTTCGATCTCGACGACTATATCGACTATGTCATCGACATGTTCCATGCGTTGGGGCCGGACACCCATGTGATGGCGGTGTGTCAGCCTTCGGTGCCGGTACTGGCCGCTGTGGCGGTGATGGAGGCGCGCGGCGACCGTTTCGCGCCGTCGACCATGACGCTGATGGGCGGCCCGATCGACACGCGGCGCAACCCGACCGCCGTCAACGAACTGGCCGAGAAGAAGAGCATCGACTGGTTCCGCGACAACGTCGTCATGCAGGTGCCGTGGCCGGCGCCGGGCTTCGGTCGCGACGTCTATCCGGGCTTCCTGCAGCTGTCGGGCTTCATGAGCATGAATCTCGACCGCCACATCATCGCCCACAAGGACTTCTTCATGCATCTGGTGAAGAACGACGGCGATGGCGCCGAGAAGCACCGCGACTTCTACGACGAGTATCTGGCGGTGATGGACCTGACCGCCGAGTTCTACCTGCAGACGGTGGAAACCGTGTTCATCCGTCATGCCCTGCCCAAGGGCGAGATGAACCATCGCGGCCAGCCGGTCGACCTTGCTGCCATTCGCAACGTCGCGCTGTTCACCGTCGAGGGCGAGAACGACGACATTTCCGGGCTTGGCCAGACGCAGGCCGCGCATGATCTGTGCGCGAACATCCCAGGCGAGATGAAGGCGCATTACATGCAGCCGGCGGTCGGTCACTACGGCGTCTTCAACGGCTCGCGCTTCCGCGCCGAGATCGTGCCGCGCATCGCCGATTTCATGGAAAGCCACGGCGCCGAAGCGCGCAAAGGGGGCAAGCCCAAGGTGGTGCGCAAGGCCTGAAACGCCCGCCCCACCCGGCAAGGCGGCCTCACTTATCCACAGCAGGGCCCGGCGCGAACCGCCGGGCCATACAGCGCCGCGCGTCCTTTCTGACGCGCAAAGGCGCTGTAACACTTTGAATTTGTGCATGATCCTTTCCGAAAATCGATTCCGATTTTCGGGGTCATGCACAAGCATTTCTGTTGCACAATAGTCGCGTGCCGGCAGCCGCGGTAACCATGTCTGCAATCTGTCGCCGGCGTTGATTGACTCGCCACGCCCCGAGACCTTAACGTTTTATTAACGATGTAAAGGGGCGGGCGGGGGACATGATTTCCGCAGCAGGCTTGGCGCGCACGGCACGGCGCGGCGCAGTTTTCTTTGGGTTGGCGGCAGGCGTTGTCGCCGGTGCCGGCGCGGCCTCTGCTGCGTCCCAGCCGATGGCCACCGGCGGGCTGACCTCGCAGCCGATCGGCCATTATGACTTCTGTCGTCTCAATCCTGCGGAATGCGCGATCAAGCAGCGCGACACCGGGCCCGAGGAGTTGACCGGTGAGTTGTGGCGCAAGATCGTTTCGATCAACGTAGCGATCAACGCTGCGATCAAGCCGATGAACGACATCGACATCTATGGCCGCGACGAGGTCTGGACCTATCCCGACAATGGCGAAGGCGACTGCGAGGACTATGTGCTCGAAAAGCGCCGGACGCTCAGCCGCGAGGGTGTGTCGCTTTCGAACCTGCTCATAACAGTGGTGCGCAAGCCCGATGGCGAGGGCCATGCGGTGCTGACCGTGCGCACTTCCAGGGGCGACTTCATCCTCGACAACCTGACCGACGCCGTGCAGCAGTGGGACGAGACCGGCTACAATTTTCTCAAGCGGCAATCGACGGAAAACACCGGCCGCTGGGTGAGCATCCGCGAAGGCCAGACCACGCTGGTCGGCTCGGTCAAGTAGCGCCCTTCCCCGCCGTTCAGGCTGGATCCGCGAGGTTGGTTGCTGTTGCGTCGGCACAAGCTTGCGTATCGCCGCCGCAATGTGGCCCGCACGAAAAGGCCACTCAGGCATAGACCGGCCCAGGCGGCGCTGCAGCCCCGGCTGGTTCCTTGTGGCGCTTGTCCATTCCCGTTGAACAGCAATGCAGATCCATTCCGGAAACGGTCGCCTCTATCCGCGATAGCGAACTTCGCTCAGCGATGGTGCGTCATGCCGCCTGTGCCATGCGCTCGGAGGCGATGCGGTAGGAGATCGCTTCCGCAAGATGGATGCGCCCGACCGTCTCGCTGGCGTCGAGATCGGCGAGCGTGCGCGCCACCTTGAGCACACGGTGGTATGCGCGGGCGGAGAAGCCGAGCTTTTCGCTGGCCTCCCTGAGCAGCGAAAGGCCGGCGGCGTCGGGGGCGGCGATGTCCTCGATCAGGCCGGCGGCGCATTGGGCATTGGTGGTGGCATTGGTGACGCCGCGCGCCTCGAGGCGCTCCCGCTGGATCGCGCGGGCCCGGGCGACGCGGGCCGCGACCTCGGCGCTGGCTTCCGACTTGCCGGGCCTGATCAGGTCGGCGGCGGAAACCGCGGGCACCTCGATGCGCAGATCGATGCGGTCGAGCAGCGGCCCTGAAATGCGCGCCTGGTAGTCGGCCTGGCAGCGGGTGCCGCGCAGGCAGCGATAGCCCGGCTCGCCGGCCATGCCGCAACGGCACGGGTTCATGGCGGCAACGAGCTGGATGCGCGCCGGATAGGTGACGCGATGGTTGGCCCGCGCGATCATGCAGTCGCCGGTTTCCAGCGGCTGGCGCAGCGAATCGAGCACCTGCGGGGTGAATTCCGGGAATTCGTCGAGGAACAGCACGCCGTGATGGGCCAGCGAGACCTCGCCCGGCCGCGCCCTGAGCCCGCCGCCGATCATCGCCGCCATCGAGGCCGAATGATGCGGCGCGCGAAACGGCCGCCGGTCGGTGAGCTTGCCCTCGGCCAGTTCGCCGGCCACCGAGGCGATCATCGAGACTTCGAGCAGTTCCTTGGGTGACAAGGGTGGCAGGATCGACGGCAGGCGTGCCGCCAGCATCGATTTTCCCGAGCCCGGCGGCCCGACGAACAACAGGTTATGGCCGCCGGCGGCGGCCACTTCGAGCGCTCGCTTGGCGCTTTCCTGGCCCTTGATGTCGGCGAGGTCGGGCAGGTCGCGCGCCGGCGCACGGATGCCGGCCTCGGGCCGCGACAACACCTGGGTGCCGCGAAAATGGTTGGCGATGGCAATCAGGCTGCGCGGCGCCAGGATGTCGATGTCGGCACCCGCCCATGCCGCCTCGGAACCACAAGCCGACGGGCAGATCAGCCCCCTGCCCTCGGTGTTCGCCGCGATTGCCGCTGGCAGCGCGCCGGCGACCGCCGCGATCGTGCCGTCGAGCGAGAGCTCGCCAAGCACGACATAGCTGGCCAGCGCGTCGCCGGGCACGGCACCAAGCGCAGCCATCAGGCCGAGCGCGATGGGAAGGTCGTAATGGCTGCCCTCCTTCGGCAAGTCGGCGGGGGCGAGGTTGACCGTTACCTTCTTGGCCGGCATCGACAGACCCGAGGCGTGCAGTGCCGCCTGCACCCGCTCGCGGCTTTCGGCCACCGCCTTGTCGGGCAGGCCGACGATCTGCATGCCGACCTTGCCGGGCGCCACCATCACCTGCACGTCGACGGGAACCGCCTCGATGCCCTGGAACGCAACCGTGCGCACGCGCGAAACCATGCTGCCCCCTCCGCGGAATGCTGCCCCTGTTCCGCGCGATATGGTCGAGTGACCTCGCGCAAGACAAGCACAGATTGCAAAGTTGCGCAAGAACAATCCAGGAACAGATGTGCTCCGGCGCGTTGCGCTGTCGTTTGGTAGTCCAGCAGCAGGCAGAGAAGAGGCCGGGCGCTCTTACGTCGGCACGCCGCGAGCGGGCCGGTCAGGCCCGCTTCCGCTCCACCGCGTCCCAAAACAGGGCAGCGATGTCGGCGCCGCCGAACTTCTTGACCTCGCGGATGCCGGTCGGCGAGGTCACGTTGATCTCGGTCATGTAGTCGCCGATGACGTCGATGCCCACGAGGATGAAGCCGCGCTCGCGCAGCGAGGGGCCGATTGCCGCGCAGATCTCGCGCTCGCGCGCCGTCAACTCGGTCTTCTCGGCGCGGCCGCCGACATGCATGTTGGAGCGCGAATCGTGTTCGGCCGGGACGCGGTTGATGGCGCCGACCGGCTCGCCGTCGATCAGGATGATGCGCTTGTCGCCCTTGCGCACGTCCTTGAGGTAGCGCTGGACGATGTAGGGCTCGCGGAACATCTGGCCGAACATTTCCAAGAGCGAGGCGAGGTTGCGGTCGGCCTCGTGCAGATGGAAGATGCCAGCACCACCATTGCCGTAGAGCGGCTTTACGATGATGTCGCCGAATTCCCTGCGGAAGGCGGCGACCTCCTGCGGATCCTTGGTGATCAGCGTTTCCGGCATCAGGTCGGAGAATTCGGTGACGAAGATCTTTTCGGGGCTGTTGCGCACCCAGGCAGGGTCGTTGACGACCAGCGTCTTGGGATGGATGCGCTCGAGGATGTGGGTGGTGGTGATGTAGTTCATGTCGAAGGGCGGATCCTGGCGCAACAGGATCACGTCCATTTCCGACAGGTCGGTGCGAACAGGCTCGCCGAGGGTGAAATGGTCGCCCTTGACGTCGCGCACCTCGAGCGTCTCGATGCGGGCGAAAACCTTGCCGTCGCGCAGGGACAGCCGGTCGGGTGTGTAGTGGTAGAGCTCATGGCCGCGGCGCTGCGCCTCCAGCGACAGCGCAAACGACGTGTCGCCGGCGATCGAGATGGTTGCGATGTGGTCCATCTGGACGGCGATCTTGAGCGGCATGGAGGTCTCCGGCGCGGCTGGTCGTGGGGCAATTCGCGCAACCGGGCGGCCGGTCGCGCGCTGTGGTGACGAGGATGTAGCGATTTGCCGGGCCGATGCAATGGCGGCGTGGTGCCGGAATGAAGACGGGGCCGGCATCAGGGACGCAAAAACCGAGAGTGCGAAAAAATAGACGCTGCGTCAAATAAGTGGACGCGATGCGAAAACAATTCCTAAACCCTTTGCTGCGAGGGTCCAGAAACGATCGCAGTAGCAGAACTGAGAATACGCATGACCCTCGGCGCCAGCCATCTCGACAGGGAACCGGCAGATCTGGCCCTTACCGATGCCTTGACCGGCCTCGGCAACCAGCGCCGATTCCATGACAAGGTCGAGCGGCTGATCGTCGAACGCGCCGATGACCCCGCTCCCTTTACCGTCGGCATTCTCGATCTGGACGGCTTCAAGCCGATCAACGACCTGTTCGGCCATCGCGCCGGCGACGACATCCTGATCCAGGTGGCGATGCGCCTGCGCGCGGCCTGCGACGGCCATTCGGCAGTCGCCCGCATTGGCGCCGACGAATTCGCCTTCCTCTATCCGCTGGTGTTCTCCGAGGAGGCGGCGGCCGACAAGGCCCGCATGCTGATCGAGATCCTGTCTGCGCCCTACGATGTCGGCGAGCGCACGGCGCGCCTGTCGGCCTCGGTCGGCTGCTCGCTGTTTCAATCGACCGACGACAACACCGAAACCCTGATGCGCAAGGCCGAGACGGCACTCTATCACGCCAAGCGCTCGGGCCGTGGGCGCGTCGTCGTCTACAGCCGTGAGATGGAAGAGGCCGCCAAGCGCATTACCCGCATCGAGCAGGCGCTGCGCCGGGCGGTTGCCGCCGGCGAGGTGACGCCGCATTTCCAGCCGATCGTCGATCTAAACAGCCGCCGTACCATCGGCTTCGAGGCGCTGGCGCGCTGGACCGACCGCGACCTCGGCCAGGTTTCGCCGGCGATCTTCATTCCCATCGCCGAGGAACGCGGCATCATCGGACCGCTGTCGCAACTGGTGCTGCGCAAGGCAACCGAAGCGGCGCGCAGCTGGCCGAGCGACATGTTCCTGTCCTTCAATCTGTCGCCATCGCAGCTGGTAGACCAGAACACCGGGCTGCACATCCTTGCCATCCTCCAGCGCACCGGCTTCGATCCGCGCCGCCTCGAGATCGAGATCACCGAAACCGGCCTGATGAGCGATCCGGTCTCGGCCGGTAAGATCGTCGAGGATCTCAGGCGCGTCGGCATTCGCGTGTCGCTCGACGATTTCGGCACCGGCCAGTCCTCGCTCGGGCGGTTGCGCGAATTCCGTTTCGACAAGCTCAAGATCGATCGCGCCTTCGTTGCCTCCATCCTCGAGGACCGGCCGTCCGAACACATCATCCGCGCCATCCTGGCGATGTGCGATGGGCTTGGCATGGACGTGGTGGCCGAAGGCATCGAACAGGAAGCACAGGCCGAGCGGCTGGTGCAGTTCGGTTGCGCCGGCGGCCAGGGCTACCTGTTCGGCCGCCCGGCCGATGCGGAAGCGACGCTCGGCTACCTGCGCGAAGCCTATCGCGGCGCGTCCCACGCCAAGGCGATCTGAAACGGCCATCTCTTCGGAAGGCACAAGTCGGCAAGACCTTGCGCCTGCGCCCGCCCGGCTCCGACCGAGCCGGGGGCTTTCCTCTTGTCCGAGCCCTATCCCCATCCGGATACGCGCACCCATCCTTCGCGGCAGGCATTCGTGGCCGCTGCGTCGGGGCGCCCTTTCCTGCCTGATCTTCTGGGCGTCTTGCCGCGTGGTTGAGTTTTTCGGCAAATCGCAACTTGACCATTTAGATTATGATTATAATCTAAATGCGTTGAGAGGCGCGGGCTCGTTCAGGCCCGGTGCCGGATAGAAGGAAAAGCGATTTTGTCTGAAGCTTATATTGTCGATGCCCTGCGCACCCCGACCGGCAAGCGCCGCGGCGGTCTTTCTCACATTCACGCAGCCGATCTCGGCGCCCACGCGGCCGGTGCGCTGGTGGAGCGCAACATGGTGCCCGCCGAGGACTATGACGACGTGATCTTCGGCTGCATCGACGCGGTCGGGCCGCACTCCCAGAACATCGCGCGGACAAGCTGGCTCGCCGCCGGTCTGCCGCTTCGCGTCCCCGGAGTCACCGTCGACCGCCAATGCGGCTCCTCGCAGCAGGCATTGCATTTCGCCGCACAGGCGGTGATGTCCGGCACCCAGGATGTTATCCTCGTGGGCGGGGTTCAGACAATGAGCCAGGTTCCGCTTGGCAGCGCCTCGGCGGCGGGCAAGGCACTCGGCCACGACACGCCTTTCGCCAGGTCGGAAAGGTGGAAGGCGCGCTTTGGCGAAGTGCCCATCACGCAGTTTCGCGCCGCCGAGCTGATCGCGGCGAAATGGGGCATCTCGCGGGCGAGGATGGAAGAGTTTGCGCTCCAGAGCCACCAACGCGCGCTGGCCGCGCAGGTCGGTGGCTTCTTCGAGCGCGAGATACTTCCCACCGATGGCCTTGCCCATGACGAGACCGTCCGTCGCACGACGCTGGCGGACATGGCGGCGCTTGCGCCGCTCGCCGATGGCGGGGCGATTACAGCCGCGCTCGCCAGCCAGAACGGCGACGGTGCGGCGGCGCTGCTGGTGGTCTCCGAAAGGGCGCTCAAACGCTACGATCTCGTGCCGCGGGCGCGGATCCACCACATGAGCGTGCTTGCCGACGATCCGATCATGATGCTGACGGCCCCCATTCCGGCGACCTTGAGGGCGTTGGAACGGACCGGCCTGACAGCGGATGACATCGACCTAGTCGAGATCAACGAGGCCTTTGCGCCGGTGGTGCTGGCCTGGCTGGACGAGACCCGCTTTCCGGCCGACAAGGTAAACGTCAACGGCGGCGCGCTTGCGCTTGCGCATCCGCTCGGCGCCACCGGAGCCAAGCTGATGACGACGCTGCTGCACGAACTGGAGCGCCGCAAGGGGCGCTACGGGCTGCAGACGATGTGCGAGGCCGGCGGCGTCGCCAATGTGACAATCATCGAGCGACTGGGCTAAAGGAACGGGATCGCAGCGACGAGGAGGGAGCTGACATGCGTGCCAGCCGCAAACAGGCCGAAGAGAACCGCAAGCGGGTCATCGCCGCATCGAGTGCGCTCTTTCGCGAGCGCGGCTTCGACGGCATCGGAATCGTCGACCTGATGAAGTCGGCGGGGCTGACCCAGGGCGGCTTCTACAAGCAGTTCGCCTCCAAGGAGGATCTTTCAAGGGTGGCCTGCGAACAGGCGCACGATGAGAACCTCGTCTTCTGGCGGGACTACCTCGATGGTGCGACGGACGACCAGAAGGCGCTCGCCGCCTTCGTCCGCGCCTATCTGTCGCCAACACATCGCATGCAGCCCGACAAGGGCTGCATGCTGGCTGCGCTCGCTCCCGAAGCCAGGCGGCGGGAGCAGCCGGTCCGTGCCGTTTTCGCAAAGGCGATCGACGACTATGCCGAAATGCTCTGTCCCTTGATGCCGGCGGCAAACGGGGCCGAGCAGCGGAAGGCTGCATTGGCGCTGCTCGCGCAAATGGTCGGGGCGCTGTCGCTGGCGCGCGCCGTTCCCGACCCTGCTGTCTCCGACGAAATCCTCGATGCCGCCGTCCAGGCGATCACGACCGGCATTGCTGCCCAAGCCCCAGCGAACAGCTAGAACCTCGTATTCGTGGCACTTTCCGCGGCCGAAAAGCGATTCCGCTTTCCGGGGCAATCGGTTATGACTGGCGCGAAACCGGCTCGATCGGGAGCGTCGTGCCTGGGGGGAGCAAAGCATGGTGTCAACGGCGCGATTTCCTGATCTGGAGGGGCGGTCGGTGCTCATCACCGGCGGCGGTACAGGCATCGGTGCAGCGCTGACCGAGGCTTTTGCCGGCCAGGGTGCCAAGGTCGCCTTCATCGATATCGCCCTCAAGGCCAGCAAGCAGCTCTGCGACGACGTCGAGAAAACGACAGGCAACCGCCCCTTTTATCTGCGCGCCGACCTGCGCGATATTTCGGAACTTCGCCGTGCCGTGGCCCGCGCAGTCGAAGAGCATGGCCCAGTGACGGTGCTGGTCAACAATGCCGCCAACGACACCCGCCACGAGGTCGCCGACGTCACGCCCGAAAGCTGGGACGAAAACCAGGCGGTGAACATCAGGCCGCATTTTTTCACCATCCAGGCACTGGCGCCTGATATGGCGGCAGCGGGCGGCGGCTCGATCATCAACTTCACCTCGACGTCCTATATGCTGAACATCGGCACCATGCCGGCCTATACGGCTGCAAAGGCCGCCATCGTCGGCCTGACCAAGGGGCTCGCCGGCCGCTACGGTCCGGACAACATCAGGGTCAATGCGGTTGCTCCCGGCTGGGTCATCACCGAGCGGCAGCGCGAATTGTGGGTCAGCAAGAAGTCTCTCAAGGGGCACATCGCAAGGCAATGCATCCCCAGGATGATGCTGCCCGAGGACATGGTCGGGCCGGTGCTGTTTCTGGCCTCGGACGCCTCGCAAATGCTGACGGCGCAGACGCTGATCGTCGACGGAGGTATCCTTTGAGCGGAAAAGCTGAGATTGCGGCCGTCGACTGGGGCACGACCAGGCTGCGCGTCTGGCTGCTCGATGCCGCCGGCACCGTGCTCGACGAGCGGCGCAGCGACGACGGCATGCTGACGGCGCAGCAGAAGGGGTTTGCCGCGATCCTTGAGCGCCATCTCGGGGACATGGGGGCAGAACGAGACCTGCCCGTGATCGTCTGCGGCATGGCCGGTGCTCGCCAGGGCTGGGTGGAAGCGCCCTATGTCGACGTGCCATCCTTGCTCGATGACATTCTCGGTGCTGCCGTGCCGGTGCCGGGCGTCGGGCGCAACATCCGCATCGTGCCGGGGCTGGCCCAGCGCAACCCGCGCACGCCCGACGTGATGCGGGGCGAGGAAACCCAGCTTGCCGGCATCAGCCACTTGGTCGGCTCGGGCAGCCATTTGGTCTGCATGCCGGGCACGCATTCGAAATGGGTGATCGCAGAAGGCGGGACGATTTCGGGCTTCGGCACCTGGGCCACGGGCGAGATGTTTTCGGTACTGGCGCAGCATTCGATCCTGCGCCATTCGATCGGCGACAGGCCGGCGGCGGTGGCGCCGACCGGCCAAGTGTTCCGCGACTGGTGCCAGGAGGCGTTGTTTGACGCCGACATCGGCGCCCGACTGTTCGGCATCCGCGCAGCTAGCCTGCTGTCCGGCCTTGGTCAGGAGGATGCGGCGGCAGCGCTTTCTGGTCTTTTGATCGGCGCCGAGATCGCTTCGGCCACGAGACGCTTCGGCCGGCGCGGCGCGCCGGTCATCCTTGTCGGCTCGGGGCCGCTCGGCGCATTGTATGCCGAGGCGATGCACCTCGACGGCATTGCGGTCGAGATCGCCGATGCGGATGCCGCAGTACTTGCAGGGCTGGTGGCCGCCGCCCGCCGCAACGGCATGCTGCCTGAAGGAGACGCACAATGAGCGTGACCGCCCCGTTCCCGACGCTTCGCCGCGGACTGGTCGCCATACTGCGCGGGCTGACGCCGGAAGAAGCGGTCGACGTCGGCCAGGCCGTCTTCGACGCCGGCATCGAGGCGATCGAGGTGCCGCTGAACTCGCCCGACCCGTTCCGTTCGATCGAAACGCTGGCGAAGGCGTTGCCCAAGGCGCTAGTCGGCGGCGGCACGGTGGTCTGGGCCAAGGACGTCGACCAGCTGAATGACGCCGGCGGCCGCCTGCTGGTCAGCCCCAATATCGACGCCGAGGTGATGGGCCGTGCGGCAGTCCGCAAGATGGTGACGATGCCGGGCGTGTTCACCCCGACCGAAGCGTTTCTGGCGCTGCGCCTGGGCGCCTCGGCGCTGAAGTTCTTCCCCGCCAGCGTGCTCGGCGCTGGCGGTATTGCTGCGATCCGCGCGGTGCTGCCGAAGGAAACGCAGGTTGGCGTCGTCGGCGGCGTGTCGGAAGCCGATTTCGCCGCCTATGCCAAGGTCGGCGTACAGCTGTTCGGGCTGGGCTCGAGCCTCTACAAGCCGGGCATGAGCGCTGCCGAGGTTGGTGCGCGTGCGCGGGCCGCCGTGGCCGGCTGGGACGCGATCCAGGGAGGGTGAGATGGCGGCTGCGGTCCTGTCCGACGTTGCATGCGAACTGGGCGAGGGGCCAAGCTACGACCCGGCCACCGACACGCTCTACTGGTTCGACATCCTAGCGAGCCGGATGCTCGAAAAGAACATGTCAGGCGGCGAAACCAGAATCCACCAACTTGGCGAGATGGCGAGCGCCATCGCCAGGATCGACGACCAGCGGCAATTGCTGCTGACCGAGACCGGGCTGCATATTCGCGATGCCCTGACCGGCCGGACGTCGCTGCACGTTTCGGTCGAGGCGGCCAACGCCGCCACCCGGTCCAACGATGCGCGGGTGCATCCGTGCGGAGCGCTGTGGTTCGGCACCATGGGCAAGAAGGCCGAGGCCGGGGCAGGGGCGATCTACTGGTTCTTCCGCGGCGAGCTCAGGCTGCTGTTTCCGGCGATCACCATCCCGAACTCGATCTGCTTCACCGAAGACGGCAAGACGGCCTACTACGCCGACACCGCGGTCAACCTGCTCTATCGCATCGACTGCGATGCCGACACCGGCCTGCCGACAGGCGAACCCAAGCTGTTCGTCGATGGGCGCGCCAGGACCGGCGGCATCGACGGCTCGGTATGCGACCGCGACGGCGTGCTGTGGAACGCCTGCTGGGGCGGCGGACGGGTCGACGCCTATGCCCCCGATGGCTCCCTGCTGCGCTCCGTGCCGGTGCCGGTCATGCAGCCGTCCTGTCCAGCCTTCGTCGGTGCTGCGGCCGACCGGATGGCGGTGACTTCGGCCTGGGAGGGGCTGAACGCCAAGGCCCGCCGGGCCGACCCTCAGACCGGCAAGACCTTCCTGCTCGATATCGCCGTCAATGGCCGCCATGAGCCGAATGTGCTGATCTGAGGGCATTGCTGGGCGCCCGTCGCCCGAGCGATGACAACAGGTCGGATTTCCGGCAGGTTTCTGAGCGTCGGGATGCGACTGTCGTAGAAGGGCAGGCGCAGGGGGAAACGATGGCCGCACGCAAACCGATGCTGATCCTTGTTTACGAACCCGAGCGCGCCTGTTTCGACCGGCTGCTGGCCGATGGCTTTACGCCGCGCGCGGCGATGGAGATTTCGTCCTATCTGGCGCAGTCGACGGACCTAGCACCGGAGTTCGGCGCCATTGCCGAGGCTTGTTTCGCGCGCGGTCTCGATTTTCACGCGGTCGAACTCGATGACGCAGCCGGAATGCTCGTCGGCTGCGACCGGGGCAAAAGTCTGGTGTGGACGCTGACCGACGGCATCGCCTATTTCCGGGGTGGGGCGGCGCCGGCGCTGGCTCGGCTCTACGGGCTGCCCACGATAGGGGTGGACGACAGCCTGTTTGCGCTCTGCCAGGACAAGTTCCGCTCTGGCGCGGTGCTGGCAGCACTTGGCTTGCCGGTGCCGGCTGCCGGGCTGGCGCGTGATGGCCGCTGGGTGGTCGAGCTGCAGGAGTCGAGCTCAGGCTATTTCGTCAAGCCGAACCGGCTGGGCGCCAAGATCGGCATCTGGGAGGAGTCGCGCTGCCGCACCCCAAATGAGGCGCTTGCGCTTGCGGGCCGCGTGTTCGAGGCCTATCGCGACGACGTCGTGGTCCAGCCCTATGTCGCGGGCCGCAACGTGCGGGCGAGCTTCCTGGCGGTCGATCCCAAGGCCGGGGCCGAGGCGCTGGGCATCGCCTTTGTCGATTCAGGTGGTGATTTCCAGACCATGGCCGACAGCATGGCGCTCTACGGCGACACCGGTGCCGCCGCGAAAGACGAGGGCCGCTACGCTGAGCCGGAACTGGTGCCGGTGGCCTCCCTGCAGCCGCGTGCGGCGGGCAGGATCAGGCGGATCGCGGCAAGGCTGATGGCAGGACTCGGGCTCCGAGACGTCTTTTCGCTCGACCTGCGGGTCGAGGCCGACGATACGGTTCACCTGATCGAGTTCGAGGTCTGTCCCGGCCTGCCCTGTTTCGATTTCCGCGCCTATTGCCGGGCCGAGTGGGGGCTTGGCCTCGCTGACGCGATGGCCGAGACGGCGGCGCGCCGTCTGCTGTCTTAGCCTCTACCGTCTCAGCTCTGCCGCTCCATGCACACTGCGGTGTGGCCGGAGCTGATGAAGCCGATCTGCTGGGCCGCGGCTTTCGACAGGTCGAGCACGCGTCCCTTGGCGTAGGGGCCGCGGTCGTTGATGCGGACGACGACACTCTTGCCGTTGTCCTTGTTTGTGACCCTGAGCTTGGTGCCGAAGGGAAGCGAACGATGAGCTGCGGTCAGGGCTGACGGATTCATGCGCTCGCCTGAAGCAGTCTTCGAGGTCAGGGCGTACCAGGAAGCGCGGCCGCATTGGGCCGAGGCGGTTCCGGTGGAGGCGACAATCATCATTCCGGCGGTAAGGGTGGCCGCCACGATCGCGGGCTTGGCGTTCTTCATCTTCTGGTTAATGCTCCGTTGTTGAACACACGGAACGGTTTCGGACGAAATGTGGCATTGAATGGGGCAGGCTTCGGGCGGTTCCGTGGCGCGCGCGCACGTTTGGAGTCCGCGGGTAACAGTCTGTCAGCCGGATGCTGCAGTGCAGAAGGAATATCTTCACAATTTGCGTTGCCGCGATGCAGGTGAGCGGCAGAAGTGCCGAAACGCCGTAACTCGGAAATTACATCGCGATGCTTGGGCGGCGGGGCAGGGTTGCGGAATTAACCGGTCATGGGAGACAGCTCGCATGCGAACAATTGCCAACATTGTTGCCGCACTCGCCGTCGTCATCGGCGTGATCTGGATGCTGCAGGGGGGGGCTGCTCGGCGGCAGCTTCATGACCGGGCGCAGCGAGTGGCTCTGGATCGGCTGTGCTGCCGCGCTGGCGGGATGTGCCGGCCTGGCCTGGCTGCGACGCAGCAGGCGCGGCTAGACCGCGCGGCTATTGGTCAGGCCGACGCGCGGTCTCGGCGCGTGCGGATCAAGGTCGCGGCTCCATGCAAATGCGACGGGCGGATAGCGCCTGCGACTCAAGCGCCGGAAATGCGGATTTCATTGAATTTTTTGCATGTTCTTGCGATAATGCAGCCAGTGCGAAGAACGTCCGCTTGAGGAGTTCCACAGGTAAGCACTCATAGTCCTCACGGGCGCTCGAGCTTAACTCGAACGTAGCCAAAAGGACTTTTTGCCATGGCAACTCTCGATAAGATGGCCCCAGCGGGGCTTATGCAACACAGGCGCTGGGAGGACATCGCGTCGATGATCCTCGGCGCGATGATCATCGTGTCGCCGCTATGGTTCCGGCAAACCGACATGACGACAATGATGGCGACTACCGCGGTGATTGGTGCCGCGATTGTCGTGCTTTCCGGACTGGAGCAGATCTTCCTGCGGCGCTGGGAGGAAATCCTGTCGCTGTTCTGCGGGATCTGGATGATGGTGCAGCCATTCGTCTTCGCCTATGGCGCGCCGTTGCGCAGTTGGCATATCGGGCTCGGCGCCGCCGTCGCCTTGCTGGCAATCCTGGAACTCTGGCAGGACCGCAACCGCAACCTTGAAGCCTGATGCTCGACGGCTGAATGACGCCTGGCCCCCGGAGATTGGGGCGGGGGCTTTTCTCTCGAACGAAGCGATGCTGTTTGGGCTGTAGTCCCGGAGCGGCTGGGGAAAATCCATTCCCCGCCAACGAGCCGGAATTCAGGCAACAAAAAAGCCCGGCGAACCGGGCTTCTTGAATGTTTCTGGACAGATGAACTGTCTGAAACAGGAAATTGGTGCCCAGAAGAGGACTCGAACCTCCACGCCTCGCGGCACACGGACCTGAACCGTGCGCGTCTACCAATTCCGCCATCTGGGCTGGTGGGCGGTGATGTAAGCGGGCGAAGCGACTGTGTCAACGCGCTTTTTCAGCTTTTGTCGAGGAATGTCGCGACAGGCCCGTTTTGTCGCATTTTGGCGCTCCGGCTGACGTTGCGGCATGCGGCATTCTAAAGCCGGCGAAGGGGCGGGAGCCGCGAATCGCAACTCCCGTGTCGGCTCAGGCCAGCACTTCCTTGGAAGCAACGGTCGAATCAGCGTTGAGCTTGTAGACGATCGGCACGCCGGTCCCGAGTTCGAGCTTGAGGATCTCCTCGCTGGAAATTCCGTCCAACGCCATGATCAGGGCGCGCAGCGAATTGCCGTGGGCTGCGACCAGCACCGTGCCGCCCGACAGCACGTGCTTCTGCATGTCGTGCAAATAGTAGGGCCAGACGCGGGCGCCGGTGTCCTTCAGGCTTTCGCCGCCGGGCGGCGGGGTGTCGTAGGAGCGGCGCCAGATATGGACCTGCTCCTCGCCCCATTTGGCGCGGGCGTCGTCCTTGTTGAGGCCGTTGAGGTCGCCATAGTCGCGCTCATTGAGCGCCGCGTTGCGGATGGTCTTGAGATCGCTCTGGCCGAGCACGTCGAGAATGTGCTGGCAGGTGGTCTGGGCGCGCGACAGCGCCGAGGTGAAGGCGATGTCGAACTTCAGGCCGCGCGCCTTGAGTTTCTCGCCGGCAGCCTTGGCTTCGGCGTGGCCCTGTTCGGTCAGGCCGGGATCGCGCCAGCCGGTGAACAGATTCTTGAGATTCCATTCGCTCTGGCCGTGGCGGACGAGCACGAGTGTTCCGGACATTTTTTCTCCCTTGGGTGAGGATGTAGGTTGATCTAGAGGCCGAGCACGTCGCGCATCGAATAGAGACCGGGCTTGCGGCCATGCGCCCAAAGGGCTGCCTTGACGGCGCCGCGCGCGAAGATCGAGCGATCCTCGGCCTGATGGGACATGGTGATGCGTTCGCCAGATCCGGCGAGGATGACCGAATGGTCGCCGACGACGGAGCCGCCACGCAGCGCGGCAAAGCCGATCGCGCCGGTTTCGCGCACGCCGGTATGGCCGTCGCGCACCCGCACACTGTGGTCGGCAAGTGCGATCTTGCGCCCTTCGGCCGCGGCCTCGCCGAGCAGCAGTGCCGTGCCCGAGGGGGCGTCGACCTTGTGGCGGTGGTGCATTTCGAGGATTTCGATGTCGAAGTCGCTGGGTCCCAGCGCCTGCGCCGCCTTCTCGACCAGCACGGCCAGCAGATTGACGCCAAGGCTCATATTGCCTGATTTGACGATGGTGGCATGGCGCGCCGCCGCCGCGATCTGGGCGTCGTGCTCCGGCAGGCAGCCGGTCGTGCCGATGATGTGGGCGATGCGCGCCTGCGCGGCGTAGCCGGCGAATTCGACGGTGGCCGCGGGTGCCGTGAAATCGAGCACGCCGTCGGCCTTGGCGAAGGCGGCGAGCGGATCGTCTGATATCGGCACGTTAATGATGCCGATGCCGGCGAGTTCGCCTGCATCCTTGCCGAGATAGGGCGAGCCGCTGCGCTCGATGGCGCCGACGACGCGCACGCCCTCCATCGCATGCACGGTGCGCAACAGCACCTGCCCCATGCGGCCGGCGGCCCCCACCACAACAAGACCCATTTCGCTCATCGTCAGCTCCCTGCTGCAGCGCCCGCGCGCTGAGCCTCCTCTAGTGCGGTTTCCGCAGTGTCGTCCAGCAGTCCGAGCCCCGCCTCGTCGTGGAGATTGTGGAAGCGGGCATAGATGCTGTTCGGATCGGCCATCAGGCCGGCATGCGTGCCTTCCTCGACCAGCCGGCCGTGATCGAGCACGACGATATGGTCTGCATTGATCACCGTTGAGAGGCGGTGGGCGATGACGATGGTGGTGCGGCCCTTGGTGGCCGTTGCCAGCGCCGCCTGCACGCGGGCCTCCGATTCATTGTCGAGCGCCGACGTCGCCTCATCGAGTAGCAGGATCGGGGCGTTGCGCACGAGGGCGCGAGCGATGGAGATGCGCTGGCGCTGGCCGCCGGAAAGCGTGGCGCCGCTTTCGCCCACCGGCGTATCGTAGCCCTTCGGCTGCTCGCGGATGAAGTCGTCGGCGAAGGCTTGCCGCGCCGCTGCTTCGACCTCGGTGTCGGTGGCGTCGGGGCGGCCGTAGCGGATGTTGTCGCCGATGCTGCCTTCGAACAGAAACGGGTGCTGCGAGACATAGGCGATCTGCTGGCGCAGCGACCGCTTGGTGACGGTCGAGATGTCCTGACCGTCGATCTCGATGAGGCCGCCGCTGACGTCGTAGAAGCGCTGTAGCAGTGCGATCAGCGTCGACTTGCCGGCGCCCGATGCACCGACGATTGCCGTTGTCTTGCCGCCCGGCGCAAGGAAACTCAGGTCGTGCAGCACCGGCGCTTCCGGCCCGTAGCGGAAAGAGACACTGTCGAAGCGGATGTCGCCCTTGCCGACCTCGAGCTGGCCAGCGTCGGCCGCGTCTTCCTGGCGCGGCACGGTGTCGAGCACTTCGTAGATCATGCGGGCATTGACGAGCGCGCGCTCAAGCCCGACCTGGGTGCGGGCGAGGCGGCGAGCCGGGTCATAGGCGAGTATCAAGGCCGTGAGAAAGGCAACGATCGTGCCCGGCGGCTGCGCGCCGAACGTCGCGCGGTAGCCGGCATAGCCGATGACGGCGGCAAAGACGAAACCGCCCAGCATTTCGGAGATCGGCGACAGTCGCTCGGAGACACGGGCGATCTTGTTGGAGCGCGCTTCGGAGTCTGCGACCAGGTCATGCATCTTGCCCGACAGCTGGTCTTCCATGGTGAAGGCCTTGACGATGGCCATGCCCTGGATCGCTTCCTGCATGGCCCCGATCAGGCGCGAATTGACCAGGATGGCATCGTGGTTCAGCCTGCGCAGCCGGCGCATCAGATGGCTGACGAAGAAGACCAGCGGCGGGCCGATCAGAAGCGCAAACAGCGACAGGATCGGATCCTGAAATACCATCACCCCGACCAGTCCGATCAGCGATACGAAGTCGCGGGCGATGGAGGTGACCGTGATGTTGAGGATCGAACGGATGCCGCTGACATTTTCGTTGATCTGGGCGGCGACCTGGCCTGAGCGCGTCGTGGAAAAGAACTCCATGTCGAGCTTCATCAGGTGGTCGAAGAGGCGGCGCTGGTAGCGTGCGACGAGGTTGTTGCCGACCTTGGCCAGGATCACGGCCTGGCCGTAGGTTGCGATGCCCCGCAGCACGAAGGCGGCGGCGATCGACAGGGAGATCAGGACGATGAGGTCGGCGCGCTGGCGGTAGAAGATCTCGTCGATGACATCGCGCATGATCCATGCGGTGAACGCAGTGGTGCCGGCAATCGCGGCCAGAAACGCGGCGGCGAGTACATAATGCCAAACGAAATCGCGACCGTTCTCGGCGGCGATGCGCTTGATGACAGCGTAGACCTCACCGGGAGCTGCCCGGCCGCGTTTTGACTTGTTTGAGTTCAAACCGGTAATCCCATGGGCCTCCCGCACCTCCGCGATGCCCTCTTAGAGCATGACGGCTGATGGGGAAACCGCCTTTTGCCGCGGCTTATGCGCGCCAGCGCCTGTGGCCTGTCTCGATGCCGAACAGCGAGGGCGTGCGTGCATAGGCAGCAAGCCCGGCGAGCGCCGCCAGCGGATGGGTTATGACATAGACCGGCATCGAGCGCATCAGCTCGCGATGCGGGGCCTTGTCCTCGAAGGCGTCGCGGAAATTGCCGGTCTTCAGCGCCGGCACAATTTTCTGGGCGATGCCGCCGGTGAGAAAGACGCCACCCTTGCTCTTGAACACCAGCGCCAGGTCCCCGGCGGTGCGGCCGAGACAGGTGACGAACAACTCCAGCGCTTCCTCGGCGATAGCATCACGGCCGTCGAGTGCGGCAGCGGTGACTTCGGCCGGCTGGGTGAGGGTGGGGACCTTGCCGTCGGCGATTGCCACGGCGCGGTAGGTGTTGACCAGGCCGCGGCCGCACAGGATCTGCTCGCCCGAGATGCGGCCCTCGAGCTTTTCGATATGCGGGAAGACCTCGAAATCGCGCTGAGAGCGCGGGCCGATATCCATGTGGCCGCCCTCGCCGGGGACCGGAATCCAGCGGCCTAGCGCGTGGATGAGGCCGGCGACGCCGAGGCCGGTGCCCGGTCCGAGCACGACGCGGGCCGCACCCGGTTCGGGCTCGCCTCCGCCGATTTTCTCCATGTGCTCGTCGCCGAGTGCCACCACGGCGAGCGCCTGGGCCTCGAAGTCGTTAAGCACCAGTATGTCGGAGAGGCCAATGCTCGAGAACATCTGCCTCGGGCGCACCACCCAGGGGCAGTTGGTCAGCGCGATCTCCTCGCCCTCGACCGGCCCGGCGACCGCCAGCACCGCCGAGCGCGGGCGGATGGGCGAGCCGTCGAGCACGGCGAGGATCGCCTCGTCGATGGTCGGGTAGCTGGCAGTCTGGACGATCTTCGGCTCGCCGGCCGGCCGGTCGGCGCTTTCGACGATGGCAAAGCGTGCATTGGTGCCCCCGATGTCGCCGATCAGGATCGGGAAGGGGAGAGCCTGCGCCTGCTCGCTCTGATGTGACATGCCCGGTTGTGTCCCCAGAATCTGCGACGGCGTTCAGCCGTTCTCTTGGTTTTCCAGCATGATCTCGGCAGTCGCCCGGTTCAACGCCATGGGAATGTCGTAGACGATGGCGAGCCGCGTCAATGCCTTGACATCGACGTCATGCGGCATCGGCGTCAGCGGATCAACGAAGAAGATCAGCGCGTCGATCCGGCCTTCGCTGATCAGCGCGCCGATTTGCTGGTCGCCGCCGAGCGGACCGCTTTTCAGCGGTGTCAGGTTGAGGCCGGGGCAGGCGGCCAGGATGCGCTGGCCGGTCGTGCCGGTGGCGACGATGTGGCAGGTCTGCAGGAACTCGACGTGATCGCCGGCGAAGGCGACCATGTCGTCCTTCTTCTGGTCATGGGCGATGAGCGCGAGGCGCAATGCTGGTGTCACGGTGAAAGTCGACCTGACTGGTTAAATCGGTTGAAATCCTTAGACGGATTTCACCGCTTTTGAAAGTGCGCGCAGCACCGGGGTCAAGGATTTGCCGGGCGTGGACGCGGCAGGGGAATGTCGACCGAAGGCCTGGGCACGAAGGATTTGGCCGTCGCCGGCACGCCTGGGTCAGAAATGACGGGATTGCCCGGTTCCTGCGGCCGGGGCGCAGGCGCAGTGGCGACCGCCGCCGGTGCGCCGGTGCCGTGGTAGGTCACGGCGGCCTCGTTGACCGGGGAGGGTGCGGCGAGCACGGCGCGGCACTCCTTGGGCAGGCTGGCCATGGTCATGATGTCGCGCGCCTTGGGCTTTTCCGGCCCCGTCGCCGGCCGCCACGGCTCCTCGGTGAACCACCAGGCCAGCGATTTGTCGCAGCCGTCGCCGCGTGGCGTCGGATCCTGCTCCTTGCAGCCCTGCGAGCCGGGCTGGCAGCCGATGCGGACGTGGAAATGATAGTCGTGGCCCCAGAACGGCCGGACCTTGCGCAGCCAGGAACGGTCGCCGGTAACGGTGTCGCAGAGCTTCTTCTTGATGCCCGGGTTGACCAGGATGCGCTCGACCTCAGGATAGCTCGCGGCGCGCTGCAAGAGCCGCGCATGCGCTGGGGTCCAGCGCTTGTCGATGACGAGATGGGTCTTGTCGTTGACCATCGAGACCGCGCTCATGTTTTCGCGCTCGGTCGCAGACAGCCTGCGGTCGGGCATCGGCGTGAACCAGATGTCGGCATCGAGGCCGATCTGGTGGGAGGCGTGGCCGGTCAGCATCGGCCCGCCGCGTGGCTGCGAGATGTCGCCGATCAGAAGGCCCGGCCAACCGTCGGCGGTGGCATCACGCGACAGTTTTTCGATCAGCGAGATCATCGCCGGATGGCCCCAGCGCCGATTGCGCGACAGGCGCATGGCCTGCCAGGTCGGCCCGTCGGTGGCAATCGCCATGCCGCCGGAAAAGCAGCCCTTGGAATAGAAGCCGTAGGAGCGGGCGTCGGTGGCGGCGGGCAGCTTCTTCGAACCGAACAGGTCCTTGGCGAGGTCCTCGGCACTTGCCGCCTGCATGTCGAGGCCGACGAGGCCGAGCGTTGCGACCGCCATCGCAAGCCGCGCCGCCTTGCCCAGAAAACCGCTGAAAAATGCCGTCATCAACCCAATCCTCTCCGCCAAGCTTGAGCCACCGTGGTTACCCGAAGGTAAATTCCGGCACCGCTGCCCCTGCCATTTCGTCGCGCCGCACGACCCGGTCAGCCCTCGCGGATCGGGCTGCGCCTGTCGCCTTCGCCTTCGCCGCTCCAACTTCCGTCGGCCCACATGCTGTCCAGCGCCGCCCGGTAGTCGGGAAACCGGAACTGGTAGCCGAGCGCCTTGATCGCGGTGTTGGAGACGCGCTTGTTCTCGCCATAAAAGGACCGCGCCATGGGCGAAAGTTGGGCAGTCTCGAAAGGAATTTCGGGCGGCGGGGCAACCCCCATCAGCTCGGCGGCATAGGCGACCACGTCTTGCGGCGGGGCGGGCTCGTCGTCGGTGACGTTGAAGATGCCGCCATATTCGCCGTCGCCAAGGTGCCAGAGCGCGCCGGCAATGTCCTCGACATGGATGCGGTTGAACACCTGGCCCTGCTTGACCAGCCGCCGGGCGGTGCCGTTGTCGAGATTGACGAAGGCGTTGCGGCCGGGGCCGTAGATGCCCGACAGGCGCAGGATCGCGACCGGGCGGCCGATTTCCTCCCCCAACTCGTGCCATGCCCGTTCGGTGTCGAGACGCATCTGCGAGCGGCCGGGCCTGGGCCGGCATTCGGCGGTTTCGTCGATCCACTTGCCGTCATAGTCGCCATAGACCCCGACGGTGGAGAGATAACCGATCCAGCGCAGCGCCGGCATGTGATGGACGATCGCATCGCGAGCGGCGTTGAGCACCGGGTCGCCATCGTCGCCGGGGGCGGCCGACACCACCAGATGGGTGGTTTCCGACAGCTTGGCCCTGATCTCCGGCGTGAGATGGTCGTCGAAGACGAAGGGTTCGATCCCTGCCGCCTCAAGTCCGGCGAATTTCTCGGCCGAGCGGGTGGTGCCGGCGATGCGCACACCCTCCGGCCGCTGCCGAGCAAAAGCCTTGCCGGAATAGCCGGCGCCGAAGATGAAGATCTTTTGCTCGCTCATGTCTGCGCCCCGTTGGCCTCAAGCGCCGTCCGCCATTCGGCCAGCACGTCCGGATCGGTTTCGGCCGTCAGCGCCTGATGCGCAAGGGCCGAAAACGCCCTGGCCTCGACGAGCCGCGACAGCGCCCACACGGCAGCACCGCGCACGAGGGCCGAGGCATCGCCGAGCAGTGCCTGGCAGGGGTCGACCAACGCGGCGTCGGCGGAGTTGCCGGCGGCGATCAGCACGTTGCGGACAAAACGGTCGCGGCCGATGCGCTTGACCGGGGAGCCCGAGAAGAAGGCGCGGAAGGCTGCATCGTCAAGGGCGAGCAGGTCGGCAAGGCGCGGCTCGCGCAGGTCGTCAAGGGCGGCGAGCTTCTGTTCGGAGGCGGCCTGCGCGAACTTGTTCCACGGGCAGGCGGCGAGGCAGTCGTCGCAGCCATAGATGCGGTTGCCGATTTTCTGGCGGAATTCGAGCGGGATCGGGCCCTTGTTCTCGATGGTGAGATAGGAGATGCAGCGCCGCGCATCGAGCCGGTAGGGCGCGGGGAAGGCGTTTGTCGGGCAGGCGTCGAGGCAGGCGTGACAGGAGCCGCAACGGTCGACCTCGGGCGCGTCGGGGGCTATCTCGGCGGTGGTGAAGATGGTGCCCAAGAACAGCCACGAGCCGAATTCGCGGCTGACGAGATTGGTGTGCTTGCCCTGCCAGCCGAGCCCGGCGGCCTCGGCCAGCGGCTTTTCCATGACCGGGGCTGTGTCGACGAACACCTTCACGTCGCCGCCGGTGCGGGCGACGATTTTTCCTGCGATTTCCTTGAGCCGGCCCTTGATGACGTCGTGGTAGTCGCGGTTGCGGGCGTAGACGGAGATCGCGCCACGGTCGGTCAGGGTCTGCAACTCGCGCGGATCCGTGTCCGGGCCGTAGTTCATCGCCAGAACGATGATCGAGCGCACCTCGGGCCAGAGCGCGGACGGGGCGGCGCGGCGTTCAAGCGTCTCTGCCATCCACGCCATCGAGCCGTGGAAGCCGTCGCCGACGAATTGTGAAAGCCGGGCAGGCGCAAGGGGAATGGCGTCGGGGCGCGTGACGGCAACGGCAGCAAAACCGGCGCGACTTGCCTCGCGCTCGATCAGCTGGCGTAGCGCCGTATCAGAAATCGAGGTCCGCATAGTGCGATGCCGGGGTCAGCCCGCGCACCCGGTCGGTGAGCAGGGGACGGAAGGACGGCCGCGACTTGACGCGCGTATACCATTCGCGCGCCGAGGCGTGTTCGTGCCAGTCGATCTCGCCGAGATAGTCGAGCACCGAAATGGCGGCGGCGGCGGCGAGGTCGGCATAGGTGATGCGCGGGCCGGCCAGCCAGTGGCGCGTGCCGGCGAGCCAGTTGGTGTATTTCATGTGCTGGCGGATGTTGGCGCGGGCCGCACGGATGGCGCCCGAATCGGGCGAGCCGCCGCCGGCCGATTCCGGCATCATCGGCTTCAGCACGCGCTCGCGCACCAGATGACGGGTCACCTCGCTCTCGGTCTTGGTGAGGTACCAATCGGTCAGGCGGCGGATCTCGGCGCGTTCCATCGGGTCTTCGGCAAACAGCCGGCGGTCGCGCTTGAGCACGCCGCGCGTCTCGTCGACATATTCGGAGATGATCATGGCGCCGACGATCGGTACATCGCCCTCGGCGAGCAGCACCGGCAGCGTGCCGGCCGGATTCAGCGCCAGGAATTCCTTGCGCCGGGTCCAGGGCTTTTCCTCGATTAGCGCCAGTTCCTCGCCATATTCGCCGAACGCCAGACGGACGAATCGGCATGTCGCGAACATGGGGTGATGGAAAAGCGTCAGCATGGTCCTGCTAAAATTCGTGATCGGTGGCGCTCTGGCGAATCGCATGTCGCGCCGCTAGAGCTTTCTGGCCCGGCGCGCCGGGCTCTCGGGCGACCCGACCTATAGGGTGAGTTCAGCCCCGTGACAAGCAATCGCGATCGAACGAACTCGCGGGGATGCAATGGATATCCATACACTCTTCAATGCGCTGCTGCTCGGCCTGCTCGAGGGGCTTACCGAATTCATCCCGGTCTCCTCGACCGGCCATATCCTGCTTGCCGGGCATTTCCTCGGCTTCAACTCGACCGGCAAGACCTTCGAGATCCTGATCCAGCTCGGCGCCATCCTGGCGATCCTGTCGGTCTACTGGGCGCGGCTGTGGCAGATGCTGATTACCCTGCCGCGCGATCCGGCCACCCAGCGCTTCGTCGCCGGCATCCTGATTGCCTTCCTGCCGGCGGTGGTGATCGGCGTCCTGGCGCACGACTTCATCAAGACGGTGCTGTTCGAGACGCCGAAGCTGATCTGCATCATGCTGATCCTCGGCGGCTTCGTGCTGCTGTATGTCGACAAGCTCGACCTCAAGCCGAAGTACCACGACGTGACGAAGTTCCCGCTGTCGGTCTATCTCAAGATCGGCCTGTTCCAGTGCCTGGCGATGATCCCCGGCACCTCACGCTCGGGCGCCACCATCGTCGGCTCGATGCTGATGGGCGTGGACAAGCGCGCGGCGGCGGAGTTTTCCTTCTTCCTCGCCATGCCGACCATGGCCGGCGCCTTCGCCTACGACCTCTACAAGAACCGCGACATCCTGTCGGCCGCCGACCTGCCGGTGATCGGCATCGGCTTCATCGCCGCCTTCATCACCGCGCTGTTCGTGGTGCGCCACCTGCTCGACTACGTCTCGCGCAACGGCTACGCGCTGTTCGGCTGGTGGCGTCTGCTGGTCGGCGGCGTGGGGCTGGTTGCGCTGCTGGTCTGGGGGTAGGCTCGGGTTCCCTTCCCCCCACTCACAGTACCCAGACACCCCCACCCTTTATCCCTCCCCACAAGGGGGAGGGAGGACGTCGCCGTCGTGCTCGTCCTGGATGCGGCAGTTCCAGCACCAGGCTGGTCAAATGCGCGCGAGAACCTTGGCTAAAACAGTCCCATCGCCCCGCGCCGCAGCAAATCGAGCGCCAGCACGGTGATGGCGATCTTGAACCACTTGCGAAAACTTTCTTCCGGCATGCGTTCGAGCAGCTTCGTGCCGTAGACGGTGCCGAGATAACCCGAAACGACCATCGCCGCGATCAGCGGCAACCATTCCCAAAAGGCAAAGCCGGCAAGGCCGAAGACGACGATCTTGAGCCCGTGCTGGGCCACCATTCCGGCGGCGTGCGTGGCGACCAGTGCCTTGCGGTCGTTGGCGAAGAACTGCGCAAACAGCACCGACACCAGTGGGCCGGTGGCGCCGACCAGCATGCCGAGCAGGGCGACGACTACGCTCGCCACGGCAAGGCCGGTGCGGGTCAGCTTCTCGATGCCGGGGATCCTGGCCCAGGTGATCGCGATGACGAAGGCGCCGAGCACCAGCTTGAGCGCCGCATCGGGCAGCTGGATCACCACGAAAGCGCCGATGACGGCACCAACTACGCTGCCGGCAATGAAGGGGGCGGCGACATCCATGCGCACATTGGCGCGCTGGTGCCAGGCGCGGCCGGTGTTGGAGCCGAGCTGGACCGCGCCGTGGACGGGGATGAGGGCCGCAACCGGCACGAACAGTCCCATCAGGGTCAGCATGGCGATGCCGCCGCCGACGCCGAAGGCGGCCGTCAGCGCCGAGGTGAAGGCGCTGGCAACGACCAGCAGCCCGGCGACGAGCGGGTCGAGCCCTTGGGGCAGGAAGGAGGTGAGGGCGTCCATGCGCCCTCAGCCCGCTTTCAGGCTTCCGTCCGGCGGGTGAACTGGCCCGTAGTGCGGTAGCGCCAGAGATAGGTGGGCAGGATCGAGGCCGTAGTCTTGGGAGCGATGGCAATGGCGTCGATGGTGCGGCCTTCGTCCTCGGCTGCCTTGGACACGACGTTGTCGGTGCGCAACAGCGTGACCTGGTCCTTGGTCAGCGGCGGATTGGGCAGCAGGCCGAGAACCGACGCCTGCAGCTCGGCCGCCCACCATGGCAGCGGCAGAAGGATGCGCTTGCGACCGATGACCTCGAGCATCTCTTCCATGCACTGCTTGAAGGTGAGAACCTGAGGTCCGCCGAGCTCATAGATCGTGCCACCCTTGACCTTGCCGTCGACGGCGCGGGCGATGGCCTCGGCGACGTCGCCGACATAGATCGGCTGGAAGCGCGTTTCACCACCGCCGATCAGCGGCAGGAACGGCGACAAGCGGGCCATGCTGGCGAAGCGGTTGAAGAAGGCGTCCTCGGGGCCGAAAACGATCGACGGGCGATAGATGACGGCGTCAGGCATGACATCGAGAACGGCCTTTTCGCCACGCGCCTTGGTCTGGGCGTAGACGGATGGGGAGTTTTCGTTGGCGCCGAGGGCCGAGACATGGGTCAGCGTCGCACCGGCGGCGCGCGCCGCCTCGGCGACCGCGCGGGCGCCAAAGTCATGCACTGTGGAAAAGCGCTGGCGGCCGCCCTGATGCAGGATGCCGACGAGGTTGACGACATGGGACGCGCCCTGGACGGCCCGGTCGATCGACCAGCGCACGCGCAGATTGGCCTGCACCGGCTGGATCTGGCCGACATTGCCGAGCGGCTGGACATAGTTGGCGAGATCGGGGCGGCGACAGGCGACACGCACCAGATAGCCGCGCTTGGCCAGCGACCGCACGACATGGCGGCCGAGGAAGCCGGACCCGCCGAAAACGGTGACGAGTTGCGGGGTCTGGAGGATTTCGGTCATCGCTGGCTCCGGTGGCGCCTGAAGGGCTCTTTGGTCAGCGTTTCTTAGCCCGTTTCGCGAAAAAGGCAATCATCGAGCGGCCGCCCGGCAGCGGCCCGCGCCGATCTGGCGCGGGCGGGTCGGTCGCCTTGGGAGGCAATGGGGAGGGTGTTCAGAACTCGCGGCCGAGGCGCGCGTCGACCGAGTGGCGGTTGCCGCCGCGAACGGCGAAGAACAGGAAGATCGCCGCCCACAGGATCGACTTTTCCGCGCCCGAATAGCCCTGGCCCATGGTGACCCAGTGGAACCAGACGGTGACCAGAAGCACGATCATGGCGGCGAAGGCAGCCGGACGGGTGAACAGGCCGATGGCGATCAGGATGCCACCGAAGAATTCGGTGCAGGAGAGCATGAACGACCAGAAGGCGCCGGGATAGAAGCCGAGGCTCTCGACCATGCCGGTCGCGCCGAACGGATCGGAAATCTTGCCCAGGCCGTGGGTGACGAGTGCCACGCCGGCGACGACACGCAGGATCGTCTCGGCGGAATCGTGCAGGCTGGCATAGAGCCCGCTGAGCGCGGGGATGAAAAGGCGGCGGCCGGATTTTTCGGTCGTCAGGGGCAAGGGGAAGTCTCCGTTGGCAGGGCGATGCCTGGTTGGTGTTGCAACGCACCAACGCCCGAACGGTTGCCTCGTCGTCAAGTCAACAAGGTTTGATGGAAAGTTGATCGAAAAGGTATTCTTTTGAGAAATTTTGGAACCTGGCCCTGATCGGGACGTTCCCATTCCAGTGCGGCGGTCCCGTCGCGCCCGATTGGAAAGGAGAACAGCGATGAATTGGAACCAGATCGAAGGCCATTGGGAACAGTTCAAGGGCAAGATCCAGAGCCATTGGGGCAAGCTGACCGACGACGACCTCGATGTCATCAAGGGCCAGCGCAAGGAACTCGCCGGCAAGATCCAGGCCCGCTACGGCAAGGCGCAGGAGGAAGCCGAGAAGGAAATCGACACCTGGCTGAAGCACCATTAGAGCGCCGCGCGTCCATTCGGACGCGCAAAGGACGCTCTAACACTTGAATTTGCGCCGACCGAATTCGGATGCGGCGGGCCTGAGAAACTGGCCCACCATAGGAAGCCCCGATCGATGCGGGGCTTCTTGTTCAATATAGCTCGTCGGCTTGATGCCGCGCCGCAAACTCCGCGATGCGAGCGTGGACGGTTGCCGGGACCGTGACGCCTTCGGCTTCGGAGCGGGCGCGGGCGGCGACTTTGATGGCGCCGGGTATGTGGACGCCGAAATCTCGTGACAGCCGGTCGAGCTGCTCCCGCATGCGCTGCTCGAAACCGGGATCGAACAGTTTCGGGTCGAACGCGAGAACGAACAGCCCGGCTCCGGGCGACTGATTTCCCTGGCTGAACGAGGGCGCATCGAGCGACCAGTTGGCGCCCGATACGCCGGCGGCAAGCACCTCGACCATCAGCGCGATGTTGGCGCCGCGCTGCCCCCCGAAGGCGAGCAGTGCGCCCTTCATCGCCTCGCTTGGGTCGGTGGTGGGATTGCCTTGCGCGTCGAGCGCCCAGCCCTCGGGGATCGCCTCGCCCGCCTGTGCTGCCTTGCGGATGTTGACGAAGGCGGTGGCGCTGGACGACTGGTCGATGACAAGTGGCGGGCCGCTAGCGGCCGGGGCGGCAAGCGATATCGGATTGGTGCAATAGACTGGCCTGGTCGAGCCGGAGCCGGCAAGAAGGGCGGGGCCATTGGCGGCGGCGAACGCCACGAGCCCTGCCTCCGCAAGGCGGCCAGTGAAATAGCCGAGCGCGCCGCAGGTGTAGGAATTCCTCTGCGAAAAGATTGTGACGCCGAACAGCCGTGCTGCCTTGGCGATGTCGTCGAAGACGCGGTCGAAGCCGGTGTGGGCGGCACCGCTCTGAGCGTCCGCCAGGTAGATCGCCAGCGCCGGCCGGGTGATCGCCGGCTCTGCCTTGCCGTCGATGCGGCCGGCCTCGAGCGCCTCCAGATAGTCGATATAGTGACAAAGCCCGACGCTCGGCTGGCCGTCGGCCTCGGCCTCGGCGGCGACGGCGGCAAGGGCGATGGCGCGCGCAGTCTCTTCGCTGGCGCCGGCGCCGAGGGCGGCGGCGATGCACAGAGCCCGCGCCTCGTCGAGGCTGAGGGTGACGGTTTCGGCTTCGGTTTCTGTCATGGGCGTCATCCCAGCCTGGCCGGAATCCGCGCCTCCAGCTTGCGGAAGCCAAGCACGAGGATGCCGGTGATGATCAGATAGACGAGCGCCAATAGCAGCAGCGGCTCGTAGACGATGAAGGTGTCCTGCCGCACGCGCGAGGCGACCGCGTAGATATCAACGACGGTGATGGTGGCGACCAGCGGGGTCGACTTGAGCTGCAGCACCGTTTCGCCCGCGAGCGTGGGCAAGGCGCGGTGTATGGCCTGCGGCAGCCAGATGCGGCGGAAGCGCTTCCAGCGGCTCATGCCGAAGGCGCGCGCGGCCTCCAGCTGCCCCTTCGGCACGCCGGCAAAGGCGCCGCGCATGACCTCGCCCTCGTAAGCCGCGAAAGACAGTGTCAGCGCCACCACCGCATAGGGCCAGGCCTGGCGCAGATAGGGCCACAGTTCGGATTGCCTGACCCACGGGTATTGCGGAAACAGCGAGCCAAGACCGAAATACAACAGCCACAGTTGCAGCAGCAGCGGCGTGCCGCGGATGACGGTGCAGAAGGCCTTTGCCGGCCAGGCGAGCCAGAACGGGCCCGCCGCCTGGGCAAGACCGAGCGGGACGGCAAACGTGAAGCCGATCGCGCAGGTGACGACCAGAATCCAGATGGTGCGCCAGAGCCCGGCCAGGATCAGGCTGTAATAGTCGGGCAGCCAACTCCAGCGCATGAACACCGCCGCTGAAACGAAGAGCGCGAGCCCGACGGCGATCAGGCCGATGCGGTGCGGCAGCAGCCAGTCCTGCAGGCGCTGTCGGGTGGTTGGTGCGTCGGCAAGGCTGATGGTCATGAGCCGCCCTCCGCGATCTCAGGCATGCCGCGTCGCGCCCAGCGCTCGATGCGGCCGATGATGACGTTGGAAAACAGCGTCAGCAGCAGATAGAGCACGCCCGCCGCGACAAAGAAGGTGAAATAAGCCTTGGTGGCGCCCGCCGCCTGCCGGGTTTCGAGCGTCAATTCGTTGAAGCCGACCACGGCCAGCAATGCCGTGTCCTTGGTGGCGATGAGCCAGAGATTGGCGAGGCCGGGGATGGCGAAGGGCAGCATCGCCGGAAGCGTGATGCGGCGCAGCATCTTGCCGGGCGCCATGCCATAGGCGCGCGCGGCCTCGATCTGACCCTGCGGGATTGCGAGGATGGCACCGCGGATGACCTCCGTGGCGTAGGCGCCTTGCACGAAGCCGAGCACGATGATGCCCGCCATCAGCCCGTTGATGTCGATGCGGGTGTAGCCGGCTGCTTCAAGCGCGCGATTGATGAGGTCGGTTCCAGCGTAATAGAGCAGCAGGATCAGCACCAGCTCGGGCACGGCACGCACGACGGTGGTGTAGATTTCCATCAGGTCGCGGACGACCGGGCCGCCGTAGAGCTTGCCATAGGCGCCGGCGGTCCCGATCAGTAATCCGAGCCCGAAGGCGCCGATGGCGATCTGCACGGAATTGGCGAGGCCACGCAGCAGATTGCCGCCCCAGCCGGGCGGCGTGGGCGACAGGAGCTCTATCGCGCTCGATTGCAGCAGCGGGCTCAGCAGGGGTTCGATATCAGTGGTCCTTTGGAGTGCCGCGGATGTCGGGTCCCCCTCCCCCCTTGTGGGGTGGGGTTAGGGGTGGGGGTAGCTGCCTGCCTCAAGGAACCGAGATGTGCGGCCAGCGAGCGGCCATGGACCTCCACCCTCTATCCCTCCCCACAAGGGGGAGGGAGGGTGTCGCCGCCGCGTCTCGTGTCCGTCCGCTCGCGGATCCCCTGGTTGGGTTCGGCGCTTCGGTGCCGTGATCAGCCACCATAGATGTCGAAATCGAAGTAACCCTTCGAGATTTCGTCATACTTGCCGCTGGCGCGGATGCCCTTGATGGCCGCGTTGATCTTTTCCCTGAGATCGCTGTCTTCCTTGCGCAGGCCCACGCCTACACCCTTGCCGAGCACCTCCGGATCGTCGGCGACGTTGCCCTTGAGGTCGCAGCATTGCTTGCCCTGGTCGGTGTTCAGGAAATCTATCAGCGCAATCGAATCGGCCTGCACGGCGTCGACGCGGCCGGCTGCGAGGTCGGCATTGGCCTCGTCCTGGGTCTGATAGATCTTGATCTCCGCCGCGGTCGGCCCAAAGTGCTTCTTGGCGTAGGCCTCGTGGATGGTCGAAACCTGGACACCAATGATCTTGCCCTTCAGTCCCTCGGGCGTGGCGTCGAACGTCTCGCCCTTGGGGCCGATGATGCCCGTGGGGGTGTTGTAGTACTTGTCGGAGAAGGCGATGGTCTTTTCGCGCTCGGCGGTGATCGACATCGAGGCGGCAATCAGGTCGATCTTCTTGGTGGTCAGCGCGGGAATGATGCCGTCCCACGAGATCGGCGTGATCTCGCATTCGAGCTTGGCCTCGTCGCAGAGCGCCTTGGCGATCTTGACCTCCCAGCCGTCCCAGTTGCCCGAAGCGTCGGGCGAAGCGAATGGCGGGTAGGGCTCGGCGGCGATGCCGACCTTGAGCGCCTGGGCTTGGGCGCTTCCCGCGCCCAGGCCGAGGACCAGTGCCAGGGCCGCAGTTGTAAGCAGTGCTTTCATGCTGTCACTCCCGTTGTCGTTGTTTGGATGTTCCCCTGATTTCCTCCGCTCGTCGGGACCTAGCCGATGCTGCGGATGAACTGCCTGAGGCGCTCCGACTTCGGGGCGCCGAAAATCTGCTCGGGCGGGCCTTCCTCCTCGACCTGGCCGTTGCAGAGATAGATCACGTGGGTCGCCACCTCGCGGGCGAACTTCATCTCGTGGGTGACCAGCACCATGGTGCGCCCCTCGCGGGCGAGATCGCCGATCACCTTGAGCACCTCGCCGACCAGCTCGGGGTCGAGTGCCGAGGTCGGCTCGTCGAACAGCATGACGCGCGGCTGGACGGCGAGGGCGCGGGCGATTGCGGCGCGCTGCTGCTGGCCGCCGGACAGGAAGGCGGGGTAGACGTCGCGCTTTTCGGCCAGGCCGACCCGCGCCAGCAGCCTTTCTGCCTCGGCGATGGCATCAGTGCGCCTTATGCCCAGCACATGCACCGGCACCTCGATGACGTTTTCCAGCAGCGTCATGTGGGTCCACAAATTGAAGCTCTGGAACACCATGCCGAGCCGCGAGCGGATGTGCTCGATCTGGCGCCGGTCGGCGGGAATGCAGTCGCCGCGGCCGTTCGGCTTCAGGCGGATTTCTGCGCCATTGATGCGGATGACGCCGCTGGTCGGGTTTTCCAGGCAGTTGATGCAGCGCAGCAGCGTCGACTTGCCCGAACCCGAGCCGCCGATAATCGCCACCACCTCGCCGTCGCGCGCCGACAGCGACACGCCCTTGAGCACATGAAGCTGGCCGAACTTCTTGTGCAGGTTCTCGATGTGGATGGCTTCGGCGGCAGTGCCGCTGGCATGGGCGTGAGGCGTGGCTGCATCCACGGCAGCCATCAGCAACGGCCCCGGCGCGTACACGTCTTCCCGTCAGCTGGCGATCGGCTGCTCATGGTGGCGTCGCGATGTTCCCCTGGCGGTGAAGATGATCGTTGGGCCTTGCGGCGTCAACGGGGCCATTTCCCGCTTATTTTTGTGCGCCCATTACGGCACTTGCGACGTTTTTATGCAAGCCTAAGATTGTGCGGCGAGAGGGAGGTGGCATGACGACAACAGGCGAAGCCCTGATCCAGTTGCTCGAGGCGCATGGCATCGACACCGTGTTCGGCATTCCTGGCGTGCATACCATCGAGCTCTATCGCGGGCTGGCGCGGTCGAAGATCCGCCATGTCACCCCACGCCACGAGCAGGGCGCGGGCCTCATGGCCGACGGTTATGCGCGCGCATCGGGGCGGCCGGGTGTCGCCTTCGTCATCACCGGGCCGGGGCTCACCAATACGATCACGGCGATGGCCCAGGCGCGCGCCGATTCGGTGCCGATGCTGGTGATCTCGGGCGTCAACGCCCTGCCTTCGCTGGGCAAGGGGCTCGGCTATCTGCATGAGCTGCCTGACCAGCTCGGCATGATGCAAAAGGTGGCGCTGTCGTCGCGGCGGGTGACCGAGGCATCGGAGCTGCCTGGCGCGATAGCCGAAGCTTTTGAAATTTTCGCGACCCGGCGACCGGGTCCGGTTCACATCGAAATCCCGCTTGACGTGATGCCGCTGCCGGCGGGCGGGCTGAGACCGGTGCCGATCCGCGCCGCAACGCAGGTTCCCGACGAGGCGGCGGTGGCCGAGGCGGTCAAGCTGGTCCAGGCGTCGCAGCGGCCGCTGATCCTGGCGGGTGGTGGGGCCAAGCGGGCCGAGACGGCGCTGCTGGCGGTGGCCGAAGCACTCGATGCCCCTGTCGTCACCACCGCCAACGGGCGCGGCCTGATGCACCTCCATCCGCTCGGCGTGCCGGCGAGCCCCAGTCTCAAGGCTGTGCGGGCGCTGATGGCCGAGGCCGATCTGGTGATCGCCGCCGGCACCGAATTCGGCCCAACCGACTACGACATGTATGGCGACGGCGGCTTCGTGGTGCCGGACAAGTTGATCCGCATCGACATCGATGCCGCACAGCTCGAGCGGCGGCCGGCGACGGTTGCGCTTCAGTGCGATGCGGCCGCCGGGCTCGCGGCTCTGCATGCCGCCATGGCGGGCGAGCAGCGTTCGGGCGAAGGCGCGGCAAGGGCCGGGAGTACGCGCGACGCGGCATGGGAAGAAATCGGACCCGCAATGCAGGCACAGGTGCAGGCGGTCGAGGCGATCCGCGACGCGCTGCCAGGGTCGCTGATCGTCGGCGATTCGACCCAGCCGGTCTATGCCGCCAATCTCTACTACGACCACGACCGGCATGGCGGCTGGTTCAATGCCGCCACCGGCTACGGCGCGCTGGGATATGGCCCGCCGGCGGCGATCGGCGCCGCCCTTGCCATGCCGGATGCGCCGGTGGTGTGCCTGAGCGGCGACGGCGGTTTCCAATTCACGCTGCCAGAGCTTGGCGCGGCGGTGGAGGCCGGGGCGCCGGTGATCTTCATCGTCTGGAACAACAGGGGCTACCGCGAGATCGAGACCTCGATGCTGGACGCTGGCGTCGAGCCGGTCGGCGTGTCGCCGGTTCCACCTGACTTCGGCAGGATCGCCGAGGCCTACGGGCTGGCCCATGAGCGCCTGACGGACGTTTCCGGTCTCGGCGCGGCGCTCGAGCGGGCTAGAGGCAAAATGCGTCCGTACCTGATCGAGATCGTGGTGGCGTAAGCGCTACTGGATCAGGCCGGCTTGGGGGACACCCAAAAGCCGGGCCGGCAGGTAAATCACCAGCGAAGCCGCGCCCTGGATGAACGAGCTGCCATTGGCGAGCAGCGTTTCGGCCGGCGCGCCTTCGCCGCGGTTGCCGATGTCGCTCGTGAGCGCGCCCGTCGAGGCGAGCGCCATCAGCGTCGGCGAGCTGGCGAAGACGCCGTGGCTGCCGCCGTCGACATTGGAGGTGTCGAGGACGACGATGTTTTCTTCCTGCAGTGCTGCAATGTCGGCACCGCTGCCGACGCGTGGATGGCCGCCGGTTAGGCGGCCCGAGACGCTGAGCGCACGGTCGCGGCGCGACACCAGGATGGTGAACGGAGTGGGCAGCTTGTCGATGTCGCGCACCTGGCTCTGGAACACGTCGATGTCGACGTCGGGTGCGGCGAGGATGACGCCGTTGAGGCGGTTGAGATACTGGCCGCGGCCGCTGAGCGCGAGGCTGCGGAACGCTTCCATCACCACATAGCTTCCCATCGAATGGCCGACGAGGATGATCCGCCTGGCTTTGGTACGGGCAGCGATCTCGATGGTGTCGGCCAGCCCGTCGCGGCTGTAGACGGCACTGTCGCGGTCGTAGACGTAGAGCGGCAGCGAGCCGCCCGAGGGCCAGGCATAGTGCAGCGCCACCGCCTTGACGTGGTAGTCGTGGACGATCTGGGCGTTGCGGAAGATGCTGTCGGCGAAGTTGTTGTTGTAGCCGTGGACGAAGATGAAGATTTCCTGCTCGTCCGGCGGGCGCTTGGCCAGTGCTGCGTTGAGGTCGTCGATGAATTTCTGCTTGGTGTCGATCGGCTGGAAGCTGACGGCGACGAAGTTGCGGGCGGGATCGGGCGTGCGGCCGGTGCTTTCGACCTTGCCCACGACATGGGTCTTGGGGATGCCGATCTCGAACTTGGCGAAGTTGAGATGAGGCGATCGCTCCGCCGAGAAGGGGAGCGAAAGATTGTCCGAGCGCGCGCGCATCGTCGCCACATAGATCGGCACGACGGCGGCTGATTCTCCTTCCCTGCCATCAAGGCCAAGCACGGCACGCCCGGCGCAGCCGGAAAGCACCAGCAGCACGAAGAAGAAGGCGAGAAAACGCGGCTTGGTCATGGCTGGGCTCGGCATGCGGGCAGTAGTCGGGCAATTAAAGAGCAGCAATCCGCACCGGCGGCAACTGCCAAGGTGCTGGAACAGCTTGGCGGCGGTGGATTCTGTTTCCGTCTTGCAGCATTGCGGCATCACCTCGCTGCCAGGCGGCCGCGTTGTCGATGAGGTGGACAAGAAAAAGCCCCGCCGGATCGCTCCGGCGGGGCCTTGATTTTAGCTTTGCTGAAGCCGGGGCTTAGTTGCCGCGGTTCTTCAGTGCCGCGCCGAGGATGTCGCCGAGCGAAGCGCCGGAGTCGGTCGAGCCGTACTGGGCAACCGCTTCCTTCTCTTCGGCGATTTCCAGCGCCTTGATGGAGACCTGCAGCTTGCGGGTCTTCTTGTCGAAGGCGATGACGCGGGCGTCGACCTTCTGGCCGACGACGAAGCGCTCGGGGCGCTGCTCGTCACGGTCGCGCGACAGGTCGGCGCGCTTGATGAAGGAGTCGATGCCGCTCTCGATGAGACGAACTTCGAGGCCGCCATCCTTGATGCCGGTGACTTCGCAGGTGACGACGGCGTTCTTGCGCAGCTCGCCCGAGGTCGCGGCTTCGCCGACCGAGTCACGGCCGAGCTGCTTGATGCCGAGCGAAATGCGTTCCTTCTCGATGTCGACGTCGAGCACCTGAGCCTTGACCATGTCGCCACGGTTGTACTCTTCGATGACCTGCTCGCCCGGACGGTTCCAGTCGAGGTCGGACAGGTGAACCATGCCGTCCACATCGCCGTCGAGGCCGATGAACAGGCCGAACTCGGTCTTGTTCTTGACCTCGCCCTCGACCTGCGAACCAACTGGGTGGTTGCGGGCGAAAGCTTCCCACGGGTTCTCGAGCGTCTGCTTGAGGCCGAGCGAGATGCGGCGCTTTGCCGGATCGACCTCGAGCACGACCACGTCGACCTGCTGCGAGGTCGACAGGATCTTGCCCGGGTGCACGTTCTTCTTGGTCCACGACATTTCGGAAACGTGGATGAGGCCTTCGATGCCCGGCTCGAGCTCGACGAACGCACCGTAGTCGGTGATGTTCGTGACGGTGCCGGTGATCTTCTTGCCGATCGGGAACTTGGTGCCGATGTCGGACCACGGATCGCTCTCGAGCTGCTTCATGCCGAGCGAGATGCGGTGGGTTTCCTGGTTGATGCGGATGATCTGCACCTTGACCGTCTGACCGATGTTGAGGATCTCGGTCGGATGGTTGACGCGGCGCCAGGCCATGTCGGTGACGTGCAGCAGGCCGTCGATGCCGCCGAGGTCAACGAACGCACCGTAGTCGGTGATGTTCTTGACCACGCCCTCGACAACCTGACCCTCTTCGAGGTTCTGTACGATTTCCGAACGCTGCTCTGCACGGCTCTCTTCGAGAACGGTGCGGCGCGAAACCACGATGTTGCCGCGACGGCGATCCATCTTGAGGATCTCGAAGGGCTGCGGGTTGTGCATGAGCGGGGTGACGTCGCGGATCGGACGGATGTCGACCTGCGAGCGCGGCAGGAAGGCAACGGCGCCGTCGAGATCGACGGTGAAGCCGCCCTTGACCTGGTTGAAGATGACGCCTTCGACGCGCTCACCCTTGGTGAACTTCTCCTCGAGGCGGACCCAGCTCTCCTCGCGGCGAGCCTTGTCGCGCGACAGCATGGCTTCGCCCAGCGCGTTTTCGATGCGCTCGACATAGACTTCGACGGTGTCGCCGACCTTGAGCTGGCCGTCCTTGGCCTTGGCGCCGAATTCCTTCAGCGGCACGCGACCTTCGACCTTCAGACCGACGTCGATGATCGCCATGTCCTTTTCGATGGCGGTGACGATACCGCGAACGACCTGGCCTTCGCCCGAATGACCGTCCGAGAAGGACTCTTCGAGCAGGCTCGCGAAATCGTCGCGGGAGGGATTAGCTTGTGACATTGGATCTCCTGGAGCGTCCCGGCTTGCGGGAGCGGCGCCGTGGGTTTGTGTTGCGTTAACCTGACTGCATCCCGGGCTGGAAGCCCTTGACCGCGGGAAGCGGCAATCGGCGCAAGAAGAATGCAGACAGGTCGGTTTGGTTGCCTGATTGGTGGGCTCAAGCCTTGTTTTCGTCCGCAAGGACCCGATCGACGATGTCCCGAGCGGCCGAAAACGCCGCTTCTATATCCATTTCCGAAGTGTCGAGCAAGAGCGCGTCGGCGGCGGGCCTGAGTGGCGAATCGGCCCGGCCGGTGTCGCGCTCGTCGCGGCGCTCGATGTCGGCGAGGATGGTGGCAAACTCGGCCGAGCCGCCATTGGCCTCGATCTCGGCCAACCGGCGACCGGCGCGCACCTCGGCGCTGGCCGTCACATAGAGCTTAACCTCGGCGTCGGGGCAGACAACGGTGCCGATGTCGCGGCCGTCGAGTACCGCGCCTTGCGGTGCGCGGGCGAATTCGCGCTGCTTGTCGACCAGGATTTTCCTGACCTCGGGGATGACCGCCACCTTCGATGCTGCCTCGCCGACGGCATGGACCGACAGCACCTTGCGGTCGAGGTGACCGAGTTCGACCAGCCTGGCCGCCTCGATGGCATGGGTGGCATCGTCGAGCGGCCAGCCCTTTTCGATCAGCATATGAGCAACCGCGCGGTAGGTCAGGCCGGTGTCGAGAAGCGCGAGGTGGTAATAATCGGCCAGCCGGCGGGCCAGCGTGCCCTTGCCGGCCCCGGCGGGGCCGTCGATGGCGATGGTGATGCGTTTCTGCATTGTTCGCGCGTTCTAGTCTTTCTCAGATGCTGCGCATGAGGCCGCCATCGACCCTGAGGCTCTGGCCGGTGATGTAGGCGGCGCCATCGGAGGCCAGGAATGAGATGGTCGCGGCGACCTCTTCGGCCTTGCCGTAGCGTCCCATCGGCACGCCGGCGCGGCGCTCGTCGGTCTGCGGCAGGCTGTCGATCCAGCCCGGGAGCACGTTGTTCATGCGGACGTTGTGCGGGGCATACTGGTCGGCGAACAGCTTGGTGTAGGCGTTGAGGCCCGCGCGTGCCACGGCCGAGGTCGGGAACATCGCCGCCGGCTCGCTGACCCAGGCGGTCGAGATGTTGACGATGGCGCCGCCTTTCTGGGCGACCATGATCGGCGCGACGAGACGCGTAGCGCGCACGACATTCATGAAATAGACGTCGAAGCCCTTGTGCCACTGCTCGTCGGTGATCTCCAGCAGCGGCGCGCGTGGCCCATGGCCGGCGCCGTTGACGAGAGCGTCGATGCGGCCCCACTTGTCCATGGTCAGGTCTACGAAGCGCTTGAGGTCCTCGTTCGACTGGTTGGAGCCGGTGAAGCCGAGGCCGCCGAGTTCCTTGCCGAGCGCCTCACCCTTGCCGGAGGAGGACAGGATGGCGACGCTGAAGCCGTCTGCTGCCAGCTTTTTCGCCGCCGCAGCCCCCATGCCGCTGCCGCCGCCGACGATCACCGCCACTTTATTGGTCATGATATTGCTCCTCCGATTGCCCGATCCGCGCCGGAAATCGGTTGCCCGCCGCGGCGCACGCAAGACAGCACGTCAAAGGCCGCAGCCGCAAGCCGTTACGGCTGCCTGTTGCGCAATTAGGCCCGGTTTGCGTCCGCCTGCTCGATGACGGCTCCGAGATCGGCCATCAGCCCCATGAATTCGGGGAAGCTGGTGGCGATCATCGCCTGGTCGTCGACGGTGACCGGCTTTTCCGAAGCCAGCCCCATGACCAGGAAGCTCATGGCGATGCGGTGGTCGAGATGGGTTTTCACCACGCCGCCGCCGAGGCTCTTGCCGCCGGGGGTGCCGCGCACCGAAAGGGTGGCCGCACCCTCGGTGCAGTCGACGCCATTGACTTCCAGGCCGCGGGCGACGGCCGCCAGGCGGTCGGATTCCTTGACGCGGAGCTCTTCCAGGCCCTGCATCAGCGTTTCGCCCTCGGCGAAAGAGGCGGCGACCGCGAGCACCGGATATTCGTCGATCATCGACGGCGCGCGCTCGGCGGGCACGGTAACGCCCTTGAGTTCGGAGCCGCGCACGCGCAGGTCGGCGACATCCTCGCCGCCGGCGTTGCGGCGGTTCAGGATCTCGATCGAGCCACCCATTTCGATCAGCGTGGTGATGACGCCGGTGCGGGTCGGATTCATCAGCACGTTTTCGATTGTGATGTCCGATCCCGGCACGATCAGTGCCGCCACCAGCGGGAAAGCGGCCGAGGACGGATCGCCCGGCACGGCGATGACCTGGCCGGTCAGCTTGCCCTGGCCCTCGATGAAGATGTGGCGCACGCCCTGCTCGTCGGTCTCGACCTCGATGTTGGCGCCAAAGCCCTTGAGCATCTTTTCGGTGTGGTCGCGCGTCATCACGGGTTCGATGACGGTGGTGATGCCTGGTGTGTTGAGGCCGGCGAGCAGCACGGCCGACTTGACCTGAGCGGAGGGCATCGGCACGCGGTAGGTGATGGGGGCTGCCTGGCGCGGTCCGCGCAGGGTCAGCGGCATGCGGTCGCCGGGAGCGGCGTCGATGACCTGTACGCCCATCTGGCGCAGCGGATCGAGCACGCGGCCCATCGGCCGGCCAGACAGCGACGCGTCGCCGATGAAGGTGGTTTCCATGTCGTAGGTGCCGACCAGGCCCATGGTCAGGCGCGAGCCGGTGCCGGCATTGCCGAAATCGAGCGGTGCTGCGGCCTGCAGCAAGGCACCGTTGCCAGTGCCCTTGATGATCCATTCGCCGTCGCGCTTCTCGATATGCGCGCCCATTGCCTTCATCGCCTCGCCGGTGCGCATCACGTCCTCGCCCTCGAGCAGTCCGGTGATGCGGGTTTCGCCCGAGGCCAGCCCGCCGAACATGAAGGAGCGGTGCGAAATCGACTTGTCGCCGGGTACGCGGGCGGTGCCGGACAGGGCGGGAGACTTACGGGCGACGGCCGGCTGCGGCGCGGCATGATGCGACATGATGGATCCTCGTTCGGGATGCCTGACGAAACCGGGCTTTCCCAATGATTGCGGCGGTGTGGTAGCATCGATCGTGGCAGCGGTCATCCCTATTTGGCCGGGCGCCTTGCAGGCTGGGCGGAAACGCCGGGATTTGGCTTTGACAGCGCACCAAACTGCCGCTAAGGGGACCGAAAAGCGAACAAGACGAGGCCTGACGTGGCAAAATCCGAGCTTGGCACAAAGCGTATCGACCCGGAGACGGGCCGTAAGTTCTACGACCTGAACAAGGATCCGATTGTCTCCCCCTACACGGGCAAGAGCTATGCGCGTTCCTATTTCGACGACGGCAAGGCGTCGTCGATCGTCGACGACGAGGACGAGGTCGAGCAGAAGGAGCTCGACGCCGAGGATGAAGGCGCCGATGTCGTATCCTTGGAAGACGCCGACGACGAAGCCAAGGGCGGCGCCGACGACCTGCCGGACCTGGACGACGACGATGTCGACCTGGGCGACGATGACGACGACACCTTCCTGGCCGACGAGGAAGAGGACGACGACGACGTCTCCGACATGATCGGTGTGGGCGACGACGAAGACGAGATCTGACGCGCCTGTGGAAGAAACCGAAAAAAGGTTTCGAACAAGGCTTGCCATAGAGCAAATGCGGCGCTAGAAGCCGCCCAACAAACACGGCGCGGGTCACCAAAATTCGCGCCGACCTCTTCGCCGGAAACGGCGCCGGCTGACTGCCGGGTGTGGGGCCATAGCTCAGTTGGGAGAGCGCTTGAATGGCATTCAAGAGGTCGTCGGTTCGATTCCGATTGGCTCCACCAAATCAGTCTCCAGCAAAGCTGGTTTTTAGTTTTCCGAAGATAGCATCGGTTTTTTCCCTTGGGATGGCGCTAGCTCCGGTTGGCCTGGCCCAGAGACGACGATGTCCGATTCGGGCGCTTCGATTCAGTCGACCGCTCCTGTTCCCATTCACTTTCCGAATCAGGTGATCGCGCGAGGCGCGGTGCCTGCTGAAGTGGCACTTGATTCGTGCGAAGGGCTTCTGGACGCGTGGAATCATGGTTGCGCGGCGCTGCGGTTGTATCTACCGCGAGGGCTACCGGCTTCTACGGCTGCCAATCCCTCATCTGCAGAACGTTGCCGCCGAGCTTGGCAAAGGCGCGCTGGCGGCAAGAGAAGACGATGATCTGCTGATTTGTCGACTGGCGGTGGAGCGCGTCGAACATCCGCTCGATGCGGTCGTCGTCGGAATAGACAAGCGCATCGTCGAGGATGACAGGCGCCGGCCGTCCGTCGCGGGCGAGCAGCCTGGCGAAGGCGAGGCGCGTCAGCACCGAAAGCTGTTCCCGCATGCCCCCGCTGAGGCGCTCGACGTCCTCCTCCTGGCCGTTGCGCAGGATCGTCTGGGGCAGGAGGGTCTTGTCGTCGAAGGTGATCGAAACGTCGTCGAACAACAACCCGAGCAGCGGCCTGAGCTCCGTCATGACGGGTTTCAGATAGAGTTCGCGGGCTTCGGATCGGGCGCTCTCCAGCGCCGAGGACAACCGTTGCAGGACCGCCACCTCCTTGGCGAAGGCCTCCACGCGGGAGGTGGCGGCGGACAGCGCTTCGGCCGTCTCGCGCCATTTCTCCTCGACGGCCTCGTCGGAGAAGGTCCCGATCTGGCCGTTGAGTTCCGCGATCGCCTGCCGCAGAGCATTCGCTTCCTTTTCGGCGGCTTCCTCGACCGAACGCGCCCGCTTCAGCACCGCTCCTGCGGATTCCAGATCGATGGTCGTGGCGCGGAGCTTGGCCGTATGCGCTTCAGCCATGGCACGGCTCGCGTCGATGTCGTCCAGGTTTCTCGCCAGGACACCTTCGCGTTCAATACGCCCCTCTTCCAGACCGAGGATCGCGTCCAACTGCGCGCCTTCGGCCTTGAGCGCGGCAATCGCCGTCTCGGCCTGGACGAAAGCCTCGTCAGCGCTCTTGCGCAGGGGCTCGACCTCGCGCAGGGCGTGCTTTGCTACGGTGCGTCTCTTTTCGGCTTCGGCCAGGGCCGTCCGGACCTGTGCCGGGTCCTCCTTGAGTTCGAGCACCTCGACGCTGACTGCGCTGCGCGCGGCGACCTCTTCGCGCAGCTTCGGCAGGCCGTGCGGCGCCAAGAGCGACAGGCGGCTGCGCAGTTCGCGCAGGTCGGCGTCCATTTGCTGGGCCCTGACCTGTCGCGCCCGTGCCGCTGCGAGATTGTCGACCCCCATCGACGCCAGGAGCGCGCGCCGCTTCTCGTCGGCCTGTCCCAGGCGGTCGTCGGTCCGGGCAGGGCGGTTCGAACGCAGCGTGATCGTGCCTATGCCGGGAATGGCAAGCTGCGCTTGCCCGTCATAGCCGCGCTCCTGCCCGGCCGTAAGCGCAGTCCCGTCCATCAGGATGCGCGTGGCCGTGTCCTGCTCGTAGGCGATCGCGACCGAAGGGCGGGCCGCCTCTTCGATCGCCCGGAGCTTCGCGATCTCGACTTCCAGCGTCTGGAGCTCGTCGATGGCGCTTGGCGGTATCTGCACGAGCGCCCGTTCGGCCTCGCCTTCCTCGATTCGCTGACGGGCTGCCTCCGCCTGCGTTAACCGATCCTTCAATTCGGCGATGCGTTCCGCCGCTTCCCTGGCGTTCATTGCCGCCTGGAGACGATCGAGGAGATTGCGGGTCTCACGCTCCTCGGTCTCAGCTGCATCTGCGGCCGTTGTGGCCTGTTCGATCGCCTCGGCCGCGCCATGGCGTCTGCCGATGGCTTCGCCTCGCCGCTGCTCGGCCTCCCGGAGACTGTCGCGTAGCGCTGCCGATCGCTCCAGGGCTGTTCGAAACGCCTTGAGATCGCGATCGGCGGTATCGCGTCTTTCGACAACAAGCTTGAGTTCGGCTTCCGCGGTTTTCAGCGCCTCGCCCTGGGCCTTCGCGGCATCGAAGGCAGTTTGCGCCCGGTCGATCGCCGTCCGCCGCTCCTGCTTGTCTTCGGCGTTGTCGATTTCGGTGAGACGCTTTTGGGCAGCCGCACGTTTGTCGAGCGCTTCCCGCAAGGAGGCGACTTCGCCCGAAAGCTCCTTCTCTTCGGCATCGAGCTTGTCGCGTTCGCCGATCGCCGTCGCATAGCGCCCGCCGGTCTTCGGTCGACCTGTGGCGGTGACCAATTCGGCAAGTGCCTCTTCCGTGGCGGCCATGATCTCGGCCATGCGCCGCCCGCCGGTGACGGCTTCCACCTCGCCTTGCACGGATTCAAGCAGGCTCGCGCGGACCTGCTTTTCGCTGTCCTCTTCCGACCGGCTGCGCCTTTCGATGCCGGTGATGCCCTGGCGCACCCAGAGCAGCCCGGCAGGACCCGCGGTGCCGCCCCGGATCAGCGAAGAGATGAAGTTCTCCGCCTCGTCGGCCTGGGCAATCAGGCGTCCCGAGGCAAGATCGGTCACCCGCGCCGATCGGCCCCCATAATACTGCTTGGTGATGCGGAAGCTGCCGTCCGCGGTCGAGATGTCGGCCTCGAGCAGCGGGTTGCCGCCGCTGTAGGGGCGCAGCCTCTGCACATCGCCGGGGGTTCCGGAATGCTGCTGGAAGAACAGCGCATGCAATGCTTCGAAGCTCGTCGACTTGCCGAACTCGTTGGCGGCGCAAAGCACGTTGACGCCGTCGCCGATGCCCTCGATGGCGACACCGCGGCCGGCAAAGCGCTTCACGTTGAAGAGACGCAGTGCTGAAATCTTCATGGCGCGACCTTCTGGGCATAGGAGAACAGACGCGCAAGGGCGGCCCGTGCGATCTCGCGATCGACTGCGGCCCGGCTTTCGTCACCGGCCTCGGCGAGCAGGGCGTTCGCGGCCTCGCGAAGGGCGCCGGCTTGATCGATCTGGTCGAGGTCCGCCACTTCGCATTCCGTCGCGAGATCGGTGTCGTCCAAAGTGAGATAGGCGAAGTCCGGGACCGCGTCGTGAATGGCGGCGGAGAGCGCTGTGCGCATTGCCAGGCGGCTGCGTCCCGTCGCCACCACGCGGGCGAGCGTCTGCCGGCGGCGGCTTTCCTCCGGCATCAGCGTATCGAGGGCCTGCAAGGGATCGTCGCCGTCCAGCAGGTGCATCTGCAAAGTGCTCCAGGCGAAGCTGCCGGTTTCCAGCGACGTCACCTCCGGCAGGGCGGTCGGGGCGGCAATGCTGACGAGCAGGGCGGCGCCGGGGCGGTCGTGCTTGAACCGGTCGGGTTCCGGCGTGCCGCTGTAGTGCGTGCGCGGATCGACGGCGACCGCGCCATGCCAGTCTCCGAGCGCAAGATAGTCGAGGCCCGCCTGCCGCGCCCTGTCCGGCGCGATGACATCGGTGACGGCCGCTTCCTCCGAAAAACTCTGGATCGCCCCATGCGCAAGCCCGACACGAATGGTTCCCTCTGGCGTCGATTCTGTGTTGAACCACGCGCTGAGGTCGCGGCCGGGGCGCCGTGTCGTGCAGGGTGCGGGCAGCAGAACGACGTTCGTTGCCAAGGTGATCGGGCGAGGTTCGGTCGCCAGGATGACATTTTCGGGCGCCTCTGCCTTCAATGTCGTCCAGAGCTGCGTCGCCTGCAGCGAATCGTGATTGCCCGGAAGGATCACCCATTGGATCGGCGCATGACGCCGCATCTCGGCGAGCGCCTGCCGGCGGACATCCGGTGCGGGCGTCTCGGTATCGAACGTGTCGCCTGCGAGCAGGACCGTCGTCGCCCCATGCTCGCGCGCATGTTGCGCCAGGCGCGCAATGACCGCGTGCCGCGCTTCGCGCAGCCTGCTCGGCAGGTCGCCGCTGAAATTGCCGAAGCGCTTGCCGAGGTGCAGGTCGCTGGAATGGATGAAGCGGAACATGGCTATCCGGATGACTGACTGGTTGCGATGCGGTCCCTGGGGGGCGATCGCCGCTTCATACACGATTGGATGCGATGGTGCTGGCGCCAATATGCGCCGGCAGCGAGGCACCTAAATGTAGTGGCAGCGGAAGCTCTCCTGTTCAGGGGCGATTTCTTCCGCTTGCCCATGCATTCGTCAATCCATTGCCGGACTGACAGTCGAAACCGGAGAGGTGCACGGCGACGGCTTTGGTGCGAGGGCTTTCGCTCGCACCAAGTTCAATCAATGCCATCGAAGATAGCCGGGGCGCGTCAGTCGCCCAGCAGTTCGGACATGGCGCGCACCGCGGTCGGATAACCGTTAGGCCCCAGCCCGGCGATCACCGCCGTGGCGATCTTGGAGACGAAGGAATTGTGGTAGTAGGCCTCGCGCCGGTGGATGTTGGAGATGTGCAGCTCGATGATCGGGCCGGCCGACATCTTCAGGGCGTCGAGAATGGCGATCGAGGTGAAGGTCAAAGCGGCTGGATTGATGACGATGCCCGCCTTCTCGTCGATCGCCTCGTGGATCCAGTTGATGATTTCGCCTTCGAAATTCGACTGGTGAAAGCGGAGTGGCCGCCCGCTTGCGGCCGCCCGGCACATGGCCTCGACCTCGGCGAGCGTGGTGGTTCCGTAGATCTCCGGCTCGCGCTTGCCGAGCCGGTTGAGATTGGGGCCGTTGAGAACGAAGATCGGCTTGGACAAGTTGCTCTCCATCGAATTCAGCCCTGGTAGCCGAGCAGCCGGGGCAGCCACAGCACCAGCGAGGGGAAGAAGGTGATCAGCCCGAGCGAAGCGATCATCGCCCAGAGGAACGGCAGCACGTCGCGGACGATGTCCCTGAGCGGCACCTCGGCGATGCGCGTCATGATGAACAGAAGCAGGCCGTAGGGCGGCGTCACCAGCCCGAGCATGATGTTGACCACGATCACGACGCCGAGATGCACCATGTCGATGCCGAGTGCTTGCGCGGTCGGAATGAGTACCGGCACGATGACGAGCAGGATGGTCGTCCCTTCCAGAACGCAGCCGAGCAGCAAAAGCAGGATGTTGACGAGGATCAGGAAGCCCGTTGGCGACAGATCCCAGCTGGTAAGGATGACCTTCAGCGAATCGGGGATGTTTTCGACCGTCACGACATAGTTAAACACGAGCGCCCCGGCGATCAGCATGCCGATCGAGGCGGTGGTGCGCGCACTGGCCAGCACCGAGCGGTAGAAATCGGCAAAACTGACGCTGCGATAGAGGATCACCGAAATGATCAGCGCATAGGCTGCGGCAACGGCCGCCGCCTCGGTCGGCGTGGTGATGCCCGAATAGATGCCGCCCAGAAGAACGACGGGCATCATCAGCGACGGGAATGCCCGCCAGGTGATGCCCGGCAGTTCGCGCAGCGGTGTCGGTGCCTCGACCGGGAAATCGTGGCGATTGGCCTGGTAGGCGACGATCGCCATCTGCGATGCCGCCATCAGAAGGCCCGGTATCATGCCGCCCAAAAACAGATAGCCGATCGAGGCGTCCGAGACGAGCGCGTAGATGACCATCGGGATCGATGGCGGAATGATCGGACCGATGACGGCCGTCGCCGCCGTCAGCGCCGCCGCATAGCTTGGCGTGTATTTGCCGTCCTTGGTCATCATCATCTGCATCATCTTGCCGGTGCCGGCGGCATCGGCGATGGCCGAGCCCGACATGCCGGCGAAGATGATGCTTTGGACGATGTTGACATGGGCGAGACCGCCGCGGAAACGGCCAACGAACGCATCACAGAAGCGCAGCAGCCGTTCGGTCATCGAGCCGATGTTCATCAGTTCGGCTGCCAGAATGAACAGCGGCACCGCCAGGATGATGTAGTTGGAATACATGCCGTTGAGGAACTGCTCGGCGGCGGTTCCCATGTCGAGGCCGGCAAGCAGCAGATACAGGATCGAGCCGGCGATCATCGAGTGCCCGATGGGCAGTCCAAGGAATGCAAGGGCGGTGATCGCGACGACGGAAACGGAAAATGGACTTGCGAGGTTCATACGCCCGATCCTGCCTTGATGGGGTCGAACTCCTGTGGCGCCTTGCCGAACATGGCTTGCCAGGAGAGCCAGAGATAGCGGGCGATGATGGCTATGACGAAGACGATATAGATCGAAAACAGCCAGTCCATGCGGATCTTGAGATACGCGGTCTTTTCGACCTTCATGAACATCACATAGTCGAGCACGGCCGGAAACGAGATCGTGTAGAGCGCCAGCAGCGACAATGCCGCGACAAGGAACATGATGCGCCGTACCCGCGGCCTGGCTGCGGCATAAAAGAGGTCGAAGCGGATTTCCTCTTCCTCGCGCACGACGAAGGCCGCACCCCACAGCACCAGCCATATCCATAAGACGACGCTGATCTCATTCGCCCAGCCGATCGGCAGGTTGAGCATGTAGCGGAACACGATCTGCACAAGGAAGGCGGCGAACATGGCGACAAGCATCGCGGCAAGCACGTTTTCCGCACGGCGATAGAGCCAGCCGCCGAGGCTGCGATATGAAGAGGGCAAGGCGATCCTCCCGCGAAAGCTGATTTTTGCCCGGGGAAAGGGCGGTGGGCGGCGGGCTGTGTGCCCGCCGCGATCGCCGGCTCAAAGCGCGTTGATCTTGTCGACCATCCCGGCCGGCCAGTCCTTGGCCAGATCGGAAGCCAGGTACTTTTCCTGCGCGAATTTGCGGAACGCGGCGACGTCGGGCTCATAGACCTTGAGCCCCTTGCCCTTGAACAGTTCCACCAGTTCCTTCTCGCGGGTGAGGTGGGCTTCGGTGCTGAAGTCGATGGCAGCGTCAGCTGCGGCCTGGAACTTGGCCTGCTGCTCGGGGTTCATCGCGTCCCACACCTTGTTCGAGACGACCAGCAGGTCGAAGCCGACGAGATGCGAGGTCAGCACGATCTGCGACATGACTTCGTAGAACTTCATGTTCTCGACGTTGGGCAGCGGGTTGTCCTGGCCGTCGATCGCGCCGGTCTGCAGGCCGGTGTAGACCTCGGCATAGGCCATGGCCGTCGGATTGGCGCCGAGTGCTGTGCCGAGGAACTGCCACGAGTCGCCGCCCGGCATGCGCAGCTTGATGCCAGCCATGTCGGCGGGCGTGGTGATCTTCGTGTCGGGCTTGAGGCCGACCTGGCGGGCGCCGAAATAGGTCGGGCCGAGAACATGGATGCCGAGCTGGTCGGAGGCCATCTTCTTCAGCTCCGCGCCGAGGTCGCTGGCAAAGAACGCCTTGAGGTGGGCCGCGTCGCGGAACAGATAGGCGGCGGTCACGATCGACCAGGCCGGGACCTGCTTGGCAATGTCCTGCGGTGCGATGTTGCCCATCTCGAGGTTGCCGCGCTGCAGGGCGACGAGTTCGGTGCCCTGCTTGAACAGGTTGCCGCCGTAGTAGCCCTCGAAGGTGAAGTTCTCGGCCGTGGCGTCCGAGAACTTCTTCATCATTTGGGCGCGGATGTCCTGCTCCGAAAACACCGCCGAAAAGCGTAGCTTGGGCTTGTCCTGCGCCAGCGCCGGCCACGTCGTGGCCACGGCCGTGGCGGCAAGTGCCGTACCGATCAGAAATTGCCTGCGTGTTGCATTCAGTGTCATGGTTTTCCTCCCTTGAATTCCATCCCGTTGCTCAAGCGCCATCAGAGCGCATTGATTCTTTCAATCATCCCCTCCGGCCATCCCTCGGAGAGTGACGATTCCAGACACTCCTTGTTCGAAACGGCGCGGAAAGCGCCGATATCGGGCGTGCAGGGATCAAGCCCAGCGCCCTTGAAGAGGCATCCCGATGGCCGGGCGCCCCGGTCATGACGCAGCCTTGAAATGGCCGACCATCGCCGCGCGGTCGGGCGCCCTGCCGGTGAACAGCTCGAAGGCGCGAACTGCCTGGTAGACGGCCATGCCGGTTCCGGCGAGCGTGCGGCAGCCCAGCGCACCGGCCTGCTTGAGAAGTTCGGTTTCCTGCGGGAAGTAGATGATCTCGGCGACCCAGTGGCGCGCAGTCAGCAAGCTGGAAGGAAACGGCATGCCGGGATACTTGGCCATCCCCACGGGTGTGGTGTTGACGATGCCGTCTGCGGCCGCCAGCGCGGCGGCGACGTCTGTCTCGGCGCGGACGCGCGTGCCGAAGCGCGCCGTCATCCTGTCTGCCAGCTGGCGCGCCCGCTCTGGGGCGCTGTCGATGATCTGCAATTCGTCGACGCCGAGTTCGATCAGCGCATAGGCGACGGCGGCACCCGCACCGCCGGCGCCGAACTGCACGACGCGGTTCAGCGAACATTGCCCCATCCCGTCGCGAAAACTCTCGGCAAAGCCCCAGCTGTCGGTATTGTGGCCCTGGCGCACGCCGCCTGACAAGACCACCGTGTTGACCGCGCCGATCGCCGATGCCTCGGGCGCCAGTCCGTCAAGATGCTGGATTACGCTCTGCTTGAACGGGTGGGTGACGTTCAGCCCGGCAAAGCCTATCTCCTCGGCCGCCGAAATGATGCCGCCCAGCGCGTCGTCATCCAGGCCGAGCTTGTCGAAATCGATGAGGATGTAGCTGTAGCTCATGCCGAGGCGGGCGCCTTCGCGCTCGTGCATGATCGGCGAACGCGACAACTGGATACCACGCCCCACCAGTCCGATCAGCACGGCGCCCGACGCAACACTTGCATCGCAGGGCCTCGCTACGAGACGCCCGAGCATGTCGACGAACGAATCGTCCGTAAGCTGCAACATTCCCTCCCACCCCGCATGTTCCTGCGGTTCGGCAGCACCTTGGCACCGCTCTTGTCTTTGTACGGGCTTGGCCGGTAAATGGCTTCGCCTGATGTGAAGAACAATGTACGAACTGGTTAGTTTAGTCAACGACCGGAGCCGAGGGGCGCAATGGACAGTGAAATGAAGGCGGGCCCGGCCAGGAGCCGGCGCAAGGCCAGGGGTGAGGCGACGCGCCACCAGGACCCCGAAGGCACCCGCCAGAACATCCTCGAAATCGCCTCCGAGGAGTTCGCGCTGAACGGGCTGTCGGGCGCGCGGATCGACGAGATTGCAGCGCGCACGCGCTCGAGCAAGCGGATGATCTATTATTACTTCGGCGACAAGGAAGGCCTGTACCTCTCCGCGCTGGAGAACGCCTACCGCATGGTCCGCGAGGGCGAGGCCAAGCTCGACATCGAGGGTCTGCCTCCCGTCGAGGCGCTGTCGCGGCTGGTCGAATTCACCTTCGACCACCATCACCAGCATGAAGAATTCATTCGCATGGTGATGATCGAGAACATTCACCACGGCCAGTATCTCGAGCGCTCCGAAGCCATCCGCGAGTTGAACGTCACGGCCATCGACCACATCGCGCGGATCTATGCGCGTGGCGTCGCCGAGGGTGTGTTTCGCGAAGGGATCGACCCGGTCGAACTGCACTGGCAGGTCAGCGCGCTGTGCTTTTTCAACGTTTCCAACCGGGCGACATTCTCCAAGATCTTCGGCCGTGATTTCGGCACCGAAGAGCAATTGGCGCGGCTGCGGCGCAATTCGGTCGACATGGTGGTTCGCTTCGTGATGCGAAACGAGGGGCCGACGCGGGGCTGACTGCGCCACCTTGATACCTGCCGGGCGCTGGCATAGTGTAAACGAACTAGTTCGTACATTATGCGCACCGGGAGGGGGCAGGTGAAGACTTCGATCGCTACGGTCTCGATAAGCGGGGATTTCGCGGAGAAGCTGGCGGCCATCGCCGCGGCGGGGTTCGACGGCATCGAGATTTTCGAGAACGACCTGGTCGCCTTCGACGGTTCGCCTCGCGATGCCGGAAAGATGGCGCGCGATGCCGGACTGGAAGTCACGCTGTTCCAGCCGTTCCGCGATTTCGAGGGTTTACCCGAGCCGCAGCGGGCCCGCGCGTTCGATCGCGCCGAGCGCAAGTTCGACGTCATGCACGAGCTCGGCACCGACCTGATGCTGGTATGTTCGAGCGTCTCGCCCGTCTCGCTGGGCGGCATCGACCGTGCGGCGGCCGATTTTCGCGAACTTGGCGAGCGAGCCGCCAAACGCGGCCTGCGCGTCGGCTACGAGGCGCTGGCCTGGGGCAAGCACGTCAACGACCACCGTGACGCCTGGGAGATCGTGCGCCGGGCCGATCACCCCAACATCGGCCTGATCCTCGATTCATTTCACACGCTGGCGCGCCGTATCGAGGTCTCGTCGATACGTTCGATACCCAAGGACAAGATCTTCATCGTTCAGCTTGCCGATGCGCCGGCGATCGACATGGACCTGCTCTACTGGAGCCGCCATTACCGCAACATGCCGGGCGAGGGCGACCTGCCGGTGCGCGAATTCATGCAGGCGGTTTCCGCCACCGGCTACGACGGCTACCTGTCGCTGGAGATTTTCAACGACGCGTTTCGTGGCGGCTCGGCGAGGTCGATCGCACTCGATGGCAAGCGCTCGCTGGTCAACCTGATGGACCAGGTGCGCCGCGCCGAGCTCGCCCTGCGCGTTTCGATGCCCGAAATGCCCGATCGCATCGCCGTTCACGGCGTCGAGTTCGTCGAATTCGCCGCCGACCGGTCCGGTGCGGACGAGATCGATCAGCTGTTGCAGTGCCTGGGTTTCAGCAAGGTCGGCCGCCACGTCTCCAAGGACGTCTCGCTGTACCGGCAAGGCGGCATCAACATCGTGGTCAACACCCAGAAGGAAGGCTTCGCTCACTCCTCCTTCGTGGTTCACGGCACGTCCGTCTGTGCCATCGGCCTCAAGGTCGAGGATGCGCAGGCGACCGTCGATCGGGCCCGCCAGCTTGGCGCCGAGCCGTTCGAGCAGCCCGTGGGCCAGGGCGAGTTGCGCATCCCGGCCATTCGCGGCGTCGGCGGCAGCGTCATCTACTTCATCGACGACAAGTCGCAGCTGTCCCGGGTTTGGGAGGTCGAATTCCCAGCGGTCGAAGTCGGCGCAGCCCCCCAGGTAGGCGGCCTGACCCGCATCGATCACGTCGGACAGACGATGGACCATGGCGAGATGCTGACCTGGCTGTTGTTCTACACCTCGATCTTCCAGACGCACAAAGCCCCGCTCGTCGACGTCATCGACCCCTCCGGCATCGTGCGCAGCCAGGCCATCGAGAACGGGGACGGCTCGCTGCGGCTCACCCTCAACGGTGCCGAGAACCGGCGCACGCTCGCCGGCCGCTTCATCGCCGAGAATTTCGGCTCGAGCGTGCAGCATCTGGCCTTTGCCTGCGACGACATTTTCGAAACCGCCGCGGCACTCAAGGCGCGCGGCTTTGCGCCGCTGTCGATTTCCGCCAACTACTATGACGACGTCGAGGCCCGTTTCGGCCTTGAGCCCGATCTGGCCGACAGGCTGCGGGACGAAAACATCCTCTATGACCGCGACGAACACAGCGAATATTTCCAGCTCTACGCCCCGACCTGGGGTGAGGGCTTCATCTTCGAGATTGTCGAGCGGCGTGGCGGCTACAGGGGTTACGGCGCCCCCAACGCGCCGTTCCGCATCGCCGCGCAGAAGCGGCAGTTGCGTCCGAAGGGCATGCCGCGACTGTAGTGGTCCAAAGTCACCGCCGGTCCCGACGTGGACGTCACTGTGCCGTGATCGGGCTGCTGATCGGCCCCCGCAGGATAGGCGGCGGGTTCCATTTGCCGGTGAGCGCATTGCTTGCCGGTGCATAGAGCCGCATGGTGAGATTGAACGGGCCCTTGGGGGCGAGAAGCCAGTTGTTCTCGAGCCCCTGGCCCGGCGGCTCGTTTTGGAAATACAGGTCGAGCGAGCCGTCGGCATTGTAGGTGAAGGGCATCCAGCTGCTCAGCGCGTAGCGGTCCAGTTCATTGGCGACCTGGAAACCCTCGTTGTCGTAGAGCGTGATCGACCAGAACGCCATGGCCGGGGGTATCTGGCTCTTGTCGAAGTGAATGCGATAGGTGTTGCCACCCTCGAGCGGCTGGCCTTCGCTATCGGTCAGATTGAGGGGATAGATCGCGTCTTCCGGCAGGTTGGCGCCAAGGCCCTGCTGGGCGATCATGGCCCGCTTGAGATAGTAGTTGCCGTAGACGCCCATCGTGTCGGTGTTCATCGACCAGCCATTTGCCACGCGCGCGAGGCTCGGACCCTTCCACTTCATCAGACTTTGCCCGGCAGTCGGCGCTCCGGCAAAGGCCTTCTGGACCTGCGGGTCCAGCTTGGCAAAGTCCAGGGGCTCGCCTGCCACAAAGCCGAGACGTTCAAGCTGGGCGATGATCGGCGCATCCGTCACATGCGGCGGGATGTCCTTCAGCAGGTCCGCGGCATAGGTGAAATAGTTCTCGCCCGACATCGTGTCGACGATCAGCCGCGGCGGCGTCGTCATGTCGATGTTGGGATCGATCTTGACGGGTGGCGGGGTGTAGTCGGTGCCGAATTTCGACAGCGGCGCGACACGATATCCCGCCTGGATCTTGTGGACCGCGTCGTAGTCCTGGGGGCCGTCGGTCTTGGTGCGACCGATGATCCAGACATAGGGCGTGGGCGCCTCGATGACCTGCGCGCCGTCGGGCAGGCCATCTACTTCCCAACCTTGCGGGGCAATGACGAAGGTGCCGGCACCCGTTCCCGTGGTTCGCCAGCCGGGTGACGCGAACACGTCGCTCCACATGTCGAGCATCGGCATCAGATAGTAGCGGCCATTGGTGTCGGGTACCGACAGCACCATCGGCTCCTCCGTGAGGTCCAGCCACGCAATGGAATACAGCGTGTCGAAATTGGGCCGCACCACGCCCTTGAAGTTGGCCGGCGGATATTCCGGGATGTTGGTGATCGTATTCATCGGTCCCTTGCCGAACTCCTTGCCCGCCTCGACGTTGGTGAACTGCTTTCGCGTCACATCGATGGAGATCAGCGGGTAGAAATAGAGATAGGCCGACATGGCGATGTCGTTGATTTCGCTTTCGGTCAGCGGCGTGTCGGCGAAGGCGAATGCAGGCGCAAACGGCCAAAGGCTTGCCGCCGACAGCGTGAGCTTGATCACCAGGCGACGACTGACCAGAGCAACCACGGTTCTTCTCCTTCGCTTTAAATCTTGCGGTTGAGGTGCGGGGGGACCGACAGTGCCTGCGACGCTAGCGACTTTGACTTAGGCCCGCCCGTAGGTTCGGGTAGCATCTGTATCTAGGCTGTCTTCGTCGTTACGGTTTGGCTGCGATTGCGTCGCCAGGCCGGCATGTGCCTATTGCCGGGGCCGCTGCGAAAACCAAGCGCGAACGAACAGCAGGCCAAGCACCGCATGGATCGCCACCGCCGGCCACAACAGTTTTCCAACCAGCGCACCGTCGAGCCCGAGATAAAGCAGATAGATGGCCGCAAGGACGTTGTAGACGAGCATCGCTGCTGATGTCGCGGTCCTGCCATCTTCCAGCCGGCCGACCCAGGCGCCGATGCCGAGCGCAAGCAGCGCGATCCCGGTGAGACGACCGACGGCCAGCCCGGTCCCCGTCAGCCCCTGGCCAAGAAGCAACTGCACCACCGCATCTGGAATTGCGATCAGAGCGATGCCGGTGACGGCCTCGACAAGGGCGGCGATCGCAAGCAACCATGCGAACGGCATGATCATCCCTGTCCGGTTGACAATCGGCGCACTTGATCGTGTCACGCCGCTCAGCGGGCCTGGTGGGGGCCTGGCGCCGCCCATTCAGCTCTCGAAGGCAAACACCTTGTTCCAGTCGTTCTTCATGTCGACGACGGTCCACTTGTTGACCGCCGCCGCGTCGAGCGCCTTGTCGAGCCGGCCGACGTCGGAGTGGCGGTCATATGCCCATTCGCGCTCGGCATCGGTGTGGTGGACGATGAGGCCGAAGCGCGGACTTTGCCCTACCGTGGTCCACTGAAGCATTTGCAGGTCGCCGTCCGAATTGCCGAAGGCAGCGATCGGGCGCCGGCCAATGAACTGGTGGATGCCAACCGGCTTGCCGCCCTTGTCATCGATGAAGTTGATCTCCGGCAAGCGCATCAGGACCGGAATGCCGTCACGCATCTCGAATTTGGTCTTGCCGCTGGAGCCGAAGACCTGGTCGGGCGGGATGCCATAGATCCTCTCCGTCCACGGCCGCATGAAATCGCTGCCGCCGCCGGAGACGATGAAGGTCTTGAAGTCGTTGGAGCGCATATAGGCCAGCAGCTCCAGCATCGGCACATAGACCATGTCGGTAAAGAGCTGCTTCTTCGCCGGGTTCCTGGCGGTGGCGATCCAGTCCTTGACGATCAGGTTGAACTCTTCGGTGGTCATGCCTGAGTGTGTGGCCATGACGATCTTCATGATCGCCGGTTCGCCGCCGCCGAGCGCGGCCTTGACGTTACCCTTGAGCAGCGAGGCGAAGGGTTCTTCGGCCTGCCATTCGGGATGGTACCTGGCGATCGTCTTGACGCGGTCGAGCGCAAACAGCAACTGGACATAGAGCGGCTTTTCGGCCCACAGCGTTCCATCATTGTCGAAGGTGGCAATGCGCTCGTCGACCGGCACGAAGTCGGGCGAGCCTTCCTTCGCCACCTTCTCAACGAACTTTATGATCGACTGCTTGGTGGCGCCGTCATTCCACGACGGCAAGGGATCGGCGGCCGGAGTCGCGGCGGCTTGAGGGGACGTCCTTGCCGGTGTCGTCTCGACCTTGGCTGAGGAGGCAGTGGCTGCGGCGAATGCCGACACGGCCGAAAGCTTGAGCATTGCGCGTCGTGAAAACCTGGCCATGCGCCTTCTCCCATCGCTTCGATGTGGCGTGTTCGGCGACGTGCGCCCCAGTGGGGGCGCACGCCATTTCATCCAAGCCCCGGAACCGCCCTAGTCGCCCATGTGGCCGGACTTGGTCTTTTCGACCATCGCATTGATCTGCGCCTTCAATGCCGAGAGGTTGAACGACGCCGGGTCCTGCATCGGTGGGAAGTCGATCGCCGTCTGGGCCAGCTTCAAAGCCGCCTTCTGGACAGAGACGAAGCGCCAGAACTCACGGGCGAAGAAGTCGTTGCCGTAGCCGAAGGCGCCGTTCGCTGCGGTTTCGCCCGATATCATCGGGGTGCGTTCGAACGGATCCTGACGGATGTTGATGATCGTTGGCATGTCGGTCGTGGTCTTCTGCCCCGGCCATCCGGCCGGCTGCTGGTAGAAGATGTACTTGAAGTCGTCGAGACGGATTGCGCCCAGTTCCGCGCCGCCGAAGTAGAAGAGTTCATGCCGCGCCGAAGGTCCCGTGCCGGTAAGCAAGGCCATCTGATCGAAGCCGTCCAGATGGTTCTTGTAGGAGGTGCCGCCAAGATCCACGCCCTGCAGCAATTGTTCGGTGATTTTCGGATTGCCGGCAGCGTTCATCAGCGTCGGAAACCAGTCGAGGCCGGAAAAGATGCCGTTCTCGATGGTGCCGGGCTTTACGTGGCCTGGCCAGCGAATGATCGCCGGCACCCGGAAACCGCCTTCGGAGACGGTGCCCTTGGTGGCCCTGAACGGGGTCATGCCGCCATCCGGCCAGGTGAAGACTTCCGCGCCGTTGTCGGTGGTGAAGATGACGATGGTGTTGTCGGCTTCGCCCATATCCTCGACGTGCTTCAGCAGCGCGCCGACGCTGTCATCCAGTTGCGCCATGCCGCCCTCTTCCAGGCCGTAGTTGGTCGTGCTGTTCATCAGCGCCTGGTACTTGGGCGACAGGAACGTCCAGACATGCATCCGCGTGGTGTTGTGCCAGACGAAGAACGGCTTGCCGTCCTTCTTGGCCTTGTCCATGAAGTCGCTCGACGCCTTGACCAGAACCTCGTCGAAGGTCGTCATGTCGTACTTCGCCTTGGGCGAGATGTCGTGCATGTTCTGCACGTTCGACATGTCAGGGAAAGGTGCCAGCGGACCTTCGTCCTCGATTTTCTGCTTGCCGACCGCGCCCCAGCGCGGCATCACCGTGGGATCGTCGGTGTCGGTCGCCCAGCTATGCACGAGATTGCGCGGGCCCACCTTGTCGCGATAGGCCTGATCCTTCGGGAATGAATACCAGTACGGGTCCGACATGGCATCGAGGTGATAGAGGTAGCCGAAGAACTCGTCGAAGCCATGCACCGTCGGCAGGAACTTGTTCAGGTCGCCTAGGTGGTTCTTGCCGAACTGCCCGGTTGCGTAGCCCTGCGCCTTCAGCGCCGTCGCAAGGGTCACTGCCTGTGCCGGAATGCCCACGTCGGCACCGGCCTGCCCCACGGTCGTCAATCCGGTGCGGATCGGCAACTCGCCGGTGATGAAATTGGCGCGGCCGGCGGTGCAGCTGGCTTCGGCATAATAGTCGGTGAACATCATGCCTTCGGAGGCGAGCTTGTCGAGGTTCGGCGTCTTGCCGGACATGACGCCGCGATGGTAGGCGCCGATGTTGAACCAACCGACGTCGTCACCCATGATGAACAGGATGTTTGGTGGCTTCTCCGCAGCATGTGCCGGCGTGAAGAAACTGCCTGCCACTACGAAACTGCCTGCCAATGCAACGCCGAGCGCAAGGGATTTCAGGCTTCCTAGGTTCATGACGGCTATCCTTCTGGTGGTGGACTGCGCGCCGGCTCCGAGTGGCCGGAAGGGGGGGAAGATAATCTCCGTGGCGTGTTTGGCCGAACCGGACGTCGCGCTCGAACCGCGGGGTGTCGGGCGCTACGGGCCGGGGTCCGGACAGGGCACATGCCCAGCCTATGCACGGTAGGCGTTGTGGCGCCTCGATGCCCGTAACATCACGTATGCTCTGGGTAGCGGCTTGCCAAGCGTGTTGCGTCTTGAGATTCCGCCTGCATGTCAGGGCGGTGATGCGCTGGCCTCGATATCCGAAGGGAGCGGCAGGCCGGCCTTGCGAATGCCGGCAATCATCCGGGTCCGATCCTTGCCCCGGATATTGCGCTTTGCGAGCTCGGTTTCGATGTTGGGCAGGAAGTCCGGGCGCTTGCTGACGAACTGTTGTCCTTCCCGGGTGGCTTCGTCCATCATGCCGCTCTGGGCGTAGATGACCGCCGCAACCAGATGAAAGAGCGGCAACGCATCAAGGCTGGCCTGCCGAATTTCGGCAAGAGCCAATACGTCGTTCTCCAGCATGTAGGCGGAGAATGCGAGCATGGCGTGATGGTAGCCCGATGCGCCGGGATTGCGCGCCAGCGCGTCATGCAGCAGCTGGGCTCCGCGCTGCCATTGTCCGCCCAGGGCGAGTCGGGTGCCGAACTCGGCAATTAACTCGGTATCGTTGGGATTGAGGGCGAGCGCCCGGTCTCCCACCTCGGTCGACTCCAACAGCTGATGATTGAAGAACAAGGCCGTCATCAAGGCCTGAAGGGCGCGGATGTTGCGCGCATCGAGCTCGACGGCGCGTTGCGCTGTGGTGAGCGCACGTTCCAAGGCCGCCGGCGTTCCTGGCCTTGGATTGAAGTCAAACCGGTCCTCGTCGAGGTAGGCGATCGACAGCATCGACCATGCGGTGGCATAGGTCGGAAAGCGGACGATAGCGCGCTCCAGGCAGTCGCGGACCGCTAGATGCCGTGCGGCATTCAAGTCGGCGCGATAGGCGTAGAACTGCAGCGTGCAGCGATAGGCGTCGAGATCGTCAGGCGGCGGATTGGCGGCATCCGCCTGGGCAATGACGCCATAGGGCTGGGCGACGACGGTGGCGACCCTGGCGGCAACATCGGACTGAATGGCAAACAGGTCGCGCGTGCGCAAATCCTCGTCGTAGGTCTGCGACCACAAGATCGCGCCGGTAGCGGTTTCGAGCAGGCGCGCTGTGATGCGAACGCGGCCGCCGGAGACCTGCACGCCGCCGGCGAGCAGGTAGCGGGCTGCGGGCTTCTCGCCGGCATTCGATGCAGCGACCTGTGGAGTCAAAGCGTCAGACGTCTCATGGCCGAATACCGTGATCTCCCTGAAGCGCGGCAGCGCGCTCAAAAGTTCCTCGGTCAGCCCGAGCGCGTAGAGCCTCGATTCCCGTCCCTCGCCGAGATCTTCGAATGGCAGGATCGCAAGTGTCGGCCCTTCAGGGCCGAGTGATGTGGAAGACAAAGGTGCCCCGGACATCGGCAGGCCCGACATCCAGTAAGCAACGACCAAGAAGCCTGCGAGGAACAGGGAGGCTGCCGGGAGGAGCCATCTGGCGCGTTGCCGCGACAGCGCGCCAAGGCTCGAAATCGCCGCCATCGCCGTCGTCTCGGCCAAGGCGGCTTCTTCGGGGTTGTCGGCATTCCAGGTGAACAGGGGAACGTATCCGCCTTTGGGAATGTCGATGCGGATTGGATCGTCTTGTCCGGAAACCAGGTAGTAGCGCTCGAGAGCCCGACGCAGGCGGCCGGCCTCGATGCGCACCACGGGATCGTCCTGGGTAAAGGTCTCGTCGCGGCCGAACACTTCGATGGCTATGGTGTAGCCCTTGATCCAGGCGCTGCGCCCGGCCAGGGTTTCCTCGACGACATAGCGCAGGAAGGCGCAGCCACGCGCCGGAACCGCAAACTCAGGACTTGAGAGAATCCGCTCGAGTTGAACGCGAATTTCTTCCTGCGAGGGAGGCGGTCGCACCGCGGGGGCAGCGGCAAGAGCAGCGGTCTGCGCAAATATTCGCATTGCCGACCCTCGCTGCCCAGACTTGCGGCTCCCACCGCAAGCGTAGGCTACCGTAGTCTACTCCTCAAAGATCGAGCGATCCACCAACATGCCGGGACCGTGCGCGTGCCGTGGCCAATTCCAATTACGGAGCATAGCCGAAGCAGCAGGGACGTCGTTGATATGAATCAAAATTTGGCCGCAGCCAGACGGCACTTTCCTGCGCGCGGCAGGATGATCGAAGAATTGGCAGGGCGCGACGAAGAGTTCCACTCTTTGTGCGCCGATCTTGCCGACGCCGAGGCAGAACTGATGCGGTGGGAAAGTTCGGACCATCCGTTGCGTGAGGAGCGGACCGCAGAATACCGCGCCCTGGTCGGAGAACTGGCCGCAGAGATCGAAGCGGCGCTCGATGCCAGTGCCATCATTCCCTTGCATGGCAGGTATCCGAAACCGCCGATCTAGCGCGCATTTGTTGGCCCGCCGGCCATTTCGCGCTGCTTGCCTCAAGGCGCGCCGAGTGCCTTTTCGATGGCCAGCCTCAACCATTCGTCGCGCGACAGGCCATCGGCCTTGGCCGCGTTGTCGACCTGGCCCAGCACTGCCGGGGCGATCGGCAGGTCGACGAGGATGTCGAGCTCCGCCTCGCTTGCCGGGGCATAGACCATGGCCGCCACCGTGGCGGCGAAGCGGCGCATCCGGGCGGTCTTCTCGGCGTCGGTCAGGGTCTTGTCGTTGGCCACCAATGGGCAGTAGGCCCAGACGAGGTGGTCGACGATCAGCGCCGGCGGCATCTTGGCAATGGCCAGGTCGCCGACCAGTTCGGCGAGGCGTTTGCGGGCTTGGACCTGGGTCATGTCAGCGGTCAGCCCGGTCACCGGAGCCATGTTCTTCGGTGCATTGGGCGCTTCCTTGTAGGCGCAGACAAAGCCGGCGGCATGAGCGCCGTCGACCGCCAGCGGTGCTGCGATCGCGAACGCCAGGGAAACGGCGAATAGCTTTTTGCTGGACATCTCTCTTCCTTCCCGTTGCCGATTGAGGAAAGTCAGTCGTGGACCTGCGCTGGCGCGGGCGCTTGCTCACCGGCGTCTTCGGCTTCTCCGGCCGGGGCTGTCTCCTCATAGAGCGGCTGGCGCAGGATGTGAGCGTGACCCCATTCGCGCACCCGCTCCAGCACTACATAGAGCATCGGAATCAGGAAAATACCGATGGCCGATGCCGCGATCATGCCGCCGAAAACCGACGTGCCGACTGCACGCCGGCTGGCCGCTGCGGCGCCGACCGCGATCACCAGCGGGACCAGGCCCAGTATGAAGGCGAAGCTCGTCATCATCACCGGGCGGAAGCGCTGCCGGGCACCGACGACCGCCGCTTCGAGCAATGACATGCCTTGTTCGCGTCGCTCCTTGGCGAACTCGACGATGAGGATGCCGTTCTTGCTGGCGAGGGCAATCAGGACGACGATGCCGATCTGGGCGTAGACGTCGTTGGCCAGTCCCGTCAGCCGCAACGCCAGAAGCGCGCCAACCAGGCCGACGATGACGGACAACAGCACGCCGAGGGGGATTGTCCAGCTTTCGTAGAGCGCGACCAGGAAGAGATAGGCAAACAGTACCGCCAAGCCCAGGATGATGCCGGTCTGGCCGGCTGCCTGCAGTTCCTGCAGCGCGGTGCCGGTCCATTCATAGCTGTAGCCGGCAGGCAGGGTCGCCTTGGACACGGCGGCCATCGCCGCCAATGCGTCGCCGGAGCTGGCCCCCGGGGCGGCGTTACCGTTGATGGTGACGCTTCGGTAGTTGTTGTAGCGCGTGATGAACAGCGGCCCCAGCCGCTGTTCGACCTCAAGCAGCGAGCGCAGCGGTATCATGTCGCCGTGCGATGACTTGACGAAGATGCGGTAGACGTCCTCGATGGTTCTCCGATCCTGCTGCTCGCCCTGGACCAGGACCTGCCATGTCCGTCCGAACAGATTGAAGTTGTTGACGAAATATCCTCCGAGCGTCGATTGCAGGGAGTTGAAAATGGTAATCGGGGATACGCCAAGGCTAAGCGCCTTGTTGCGATCGATATCCAGATAGAGTTGCGGCGTGTCGGTCGAAAACGTGGTGTACACACGAGACAGCTTCGGGTTCTGATTGGCGGCGATGATCAGCGCGCGGGCGACCGAGGCCAGTTCCTGGGGCGAGCGCCCCTGCTGGTCCTCGAGCTGATACTGGAACCCGCCCGACGAACCGAGGCCGATGATCGGCGGCAGGTTGATGGGGATCACATTGGCTGTGCGCATTGATGCTGTGCGCCGGGCCACTTCACCGATCACATCGAAGACGGTGATCCTTTCCTTGATCCGCTCGTCGAAGGGCTTCAGTGCGACGATCAGGAGGCCGGCATTCGATTCCGACAGCCCGTCGATGAAGCTGAAACCGGTGACGCTGGTAATGTCGGCAACGCCGGGGATGTCGCGCACCATGTTCTCGACATCGGCCACGGCAACTGCGGTGCGGCTTTGCGAGGCTGCCGCGGGCAGGTTGATCTGCACGAAGAACAGCCCCTGGTCCTCTTCGGGCAGGAAGCCGGTCGGGGTGATCTTGTTGAGCACATAGGCCGCGCCTCCGAAGGCGGCGACGAGCAGGACCGACAGAAAGGCGACCCGCACCAACCGACGCACGATGAAGGCATAGCCGTCGCTGATTTTCTCGATGCCCAGCGACAGCTTGTTCATGACGCGGCCATAGAGGCTGTTGCCATGGCCATGTTCCTGCTTGAGCAGGACCCCGCACAATGCCGGGCTCAGCGTCAGCGCGTTGATCGCCGAGATCAGCATGGCCACCGAAACGGTGACCGCAAACTGCTTGTAGAGTTCGCCGGTGATGCCGGGAATGAAGCCCACCGGCACGAACACCGAAAGCAGCACCAGCGTGATCGCAATGATCGGCGCGGTGATCTCGGCCATGGCCTGTTTGGTCGCCTCCTTCGGCGGCAGACCGGTCTCGGCCATGACACGCTCGACATTCTCCACCACGACGATGGCATCGTCGACCACGATGCCAATGGCCAGGATCATGGCGAACAGCGAGACGGTGTTTGCCGAAAAACCCAACACCAGCAGCACGGCGAAGGTGCCGACCAGCGAAACCGGCACGGCGATAGTCGGGATCAGGGTCGCGCGGATGTTGCCGAGGAAGATGAACACGACGATGACGACCAGCACAAAAGCCTCGATCAGCGTCTTGATCACTTCATGGATCGTCGAGGAAACGAAGACAGTGGTGTCGTAGGTGATCTTGTAGTCGAGTCCGGCCGGAAAATTCTGCTTCAGCGCCGCCATGGCCTCACGCACGCCAGCGGCGGCGGCGACGGCGTTGGACCCCGGCGACTGATAGACGGCAATGACGGACGCCGGCTTGCCGTTCAGCCGGCCGATCGTGTCATACGACTGGCCGGCGAGTTCGACGCGCGCGACCTCGCCGAGACGCACGAGCGAGCCGTCGGGATTGGCCCGTACCACGATCTGCTCGAATTCCTTGACGTCGGTCAGCCGCCCCTGTGTCGTCAGGTTGAGCTGCACCTGCTGATTGTCCGACATCGGTGGAGCGCCGAGGCGACCGACGGCGGCCTGTACGTTCTGGCTCGAGACGGCGTTGATGATGTCGGTGGGGGTGAGACGGAGGCTGCTCAACACGTCGGTCTTGAACCATATGCGCATGCTGTAGTTCAGCGTGCCGAAGGATTGCGCGAGGCCGACGCCGGTAACGCGGGCCAGCCTGTCGATGACGTTTATGACGCCGTAGTTGTTGAGGAACAGCTCGTCGTAGCGCCCGTCCGGCGAGTAGAGCGTGATGATCTGCAGGAAGGACGAGGACTGTTTCTTGACGGTCACGCCGAGCCGGGTCACCTCCTCGGGCAGGCTAGTTTCGGCCAGCCTCACGCGATTTTGCACGTTGACGGTGTTGAGGTTCGGATCGGTGCCGACGGCGAAGGTCACGGTCAGCGTGTAGGAACCGTCGCTTCCGCTGATCGAGCTCATGTAGATCATGTCGTCGACGCCGTTGACCTGCGCTTCGATCGGCTGTGCGAGGCTCGCCTCCACCACTTCCGCGCTTGCTCCCGGATAGCGCGCCGTCACCGAAACCTGCGGCGGCACGATGTCGGGGAACTGCGCCACCGGAATGCGCGTGAGTGCGATCAGTCCCGCAAGCGTGATGACGATGGCGATCACGATGGCAAGGCGCGGCCGGTCGACGAAGACGGACGACAGCATCGCTCAATTCCCCGTCGGTTGCTGATGGTCGGAAGCGGGCGGCGACATTGCCTCGGGCGCCACCAGCTGGCCCGGGCGAATGCGCTGCAGCCCTTCGGTGACCACCATGTCGCCGGCCTTGAGCCCCGACTGGACGACGACGTTGCTGCCGAAGGTCTGTCCTTGCGTGATCTGCCGCTGTACGACCTTGTTGTCCGCGCCGACCGTGAACACGAAGTTGCCGCTCTGGTCGGTCAGCACCGCCTTCTGCGGCACCAGCAGCGCCTCGACCGGACTTTTGCTCTCGGTGAAGACCTGGACGAACTGGCCATCCAGCAAGGTGTTCTTCGGGTTGGGAAACTTGGCACGGATTGTCACGGTATCGGTTGCGGGGTCGACCTTGATGCCGGTGAAGTCGATGGTGCCGACTTCAGGATAGGGCAGGTTGCTGGCAAGCCTGAGGTGCACCGCAATGTTTGAGGTGGTCGCACTGGCGCGGTTGCCACCGGTGACTTCGAGTATGGTCCTGTCGCTGACCGGAAAGGTCACATAGATCGGATCCTGGCTGACGATCGTCGCCAGCGGTCCGCTGGTGGGACTGACCAGCGCGCCGACGCTGTAGTTGGACGTTCCTATACGGCCGCCGAAGGGCGCGCGGATTTCGGTGTAGCCGAGGTTGATTTCCGCCTGTTGAAGGGACGCCCTGGCCTGCTGGACCACGGCCTCGGCCTGCTTCTGGGCGGCGACGCGATCGTCGAGCGTTGCTTGGGAAATCGTCCGCTCTTTGACCAGCACCTCGGCGCGTTTGGCCTGGATGGCCAGGTTGTCGGCATCAACTTGCGCCTTTTCGAGATTGGCCTGGGCGGAGTCGACGACGGCCTGGAAATTGTCCTTCTCAAGCACGAACAGCAGATCGCCGCTCTTTACCGCCTGGCCTTCCGTGAACAGGCGCTTGTTGAGGAAGCTTGTCACGCGCGCGATCAGGTTGACGTTGTCGATCGCCTGGACGCGGCCGACGAAGGTCAGGCCGGGATTTGTCGGCTGCTCGGTCACTTCGATGACGGTGACGGGGACCGGCGGCGGCGCCGCGCTCTCGGCCGTCTTGGCCTTTTCGTCGCCGCAGGAGGTCAGCAGCGCGAGTGCGGCCACGCTGGCGACGATGCGGGTCCAGCCAGGTGAGCGCAACGAGGCACGACCGGTCCGAGGCGCGGCGGGTGCGCATATCGGATGACGTTTCTTCGACAAGATGACCATGGGTGGTCTCCCCCGATGCGCAGCGCCGGGCCGCTGAAACGGCCTGGGAAAACGTCGTTGCCGGTCTAGGGAGGCTGCCACTCGGTGGTTGTCGCAACCACGACAGGTGCGGCCCCGAAAGCCAAGGCGGCGATCGCGGCCCTTGCTCCGTCCGCCTCAAGACCTCGATCAGGGGCGATGAACTGGTGGTCTGCCGCCATATGAGATTCCCGGATTGCCGTTGCGAGTAGGCGTTCAACTCCAGCATCTGCGCGAAGGTCTGGGCTCGCCTTCGCCGCTGTTGCGGGCAGTTCAGGTGGCGGCGGGCGTTTCACCCGGGTCGGCGGTGGCCACATGCGCGGAGATGGCGTCGCGCAGGGCTTGCTCCGCCTTCTCATCGAGCGATGTGCGCATGACAGTGCCGCCGATCCCCTTGAGATCGGCCAGGACCTTGTCCGTGGTCATCTTGCGGATGAGCAGGAACAACCCGGCGGTGCCCGGCAGCAAGGCGCTGGCCGCATCCTTCATGAAGTTGTCGTCGATGCCGACGTCGGTGAGCTTGCCGCCGAGCGCTCCGGACGCTGCGCCAACCGCCGCGCCGACAAGCGGCATGAGGAAAATGAAGCCGATCAGCGTGCCCCATAGCGCTCCCGAAGCGGCGCCCATGGCGGTCGAATTGATGAGCTGATTGAGCTTGATCCGGCCATCAGCATCCTTGACGACAACCACGGCGTCCCCGATTTCGATCAGATACTCCCGTTGCAGACCAAGCACTCGCTGGCGAACTTCCTCGGCCTTTTTCTCGTCAGGGAAAGCGATGAAAACGAGGTCACTCATGGGAACCACTCCTTTAGCCAAAGCGGCGTCGAGCCAAGAATTGCTTTGTCAAACTGGCATGCCATGCTGTGCGCGCGCGGAAGGTCTTTTGCCCCGCTTCCAGTCTAACTAGGACCCGGCCCTGTGTTGTCAAATATCCCGGCGGAACAAAATCTTGCGGCGAGGGTGGCACAGGCATTGGGTCTGCCGGTGAGCGCTGGCAGGTTGCGGACCCTTGCCGATCCCTTGGGTGACGGGACGAAGACAAGGCACTGGTTGCTGCGACCACCGCGCTACAGGTGACCGCTGTCATGGATGACGCCTGGAGTTTTACTCCAAGGATGTCATACGACTGAAATAGAACTCCGACATGGTCCCGCCAACTCAAGGAACGGGCCATGACCGCGAACGTAACAATCACCTCCATCGAAAAGCACTACGGCGCGACCAGGACTCTGAAGGGTGTTTCGGTCGATGTCGCAGCCGGCGAGTTTCTGACGCTGGTCGGGCCGTCGGGATGCGGCAAGTCCACCTTGCTTCGCATCCTTGCCGGCCTGGTACCGCAGGATGGCGGCTCGATTTCGATTGATGGCGCGCCCGTCGATCACCTGCCGCCCAAGGCGCGCGACGTCTCGATGGTGTTCCAGAGCTATGCGCTCTATCCGCATATGAGCGTGCGCCAGAACATCGCGACGCCGCTCAACATCCGCCATCTGAGTGGACTTTCCCGCATGCCGCTGGTTGGCAAGCTGGTGCCGGGGCAGGCGCAGGCCCGCGCCGACATCGCCCAGGCCATCGAGCAGGTGGCCGCGCAGGTCGAGATCGAGCCATTGCTCGACCGCCGCCCGGCGCAGCTTTCGGGCGGCCAGCGCCAGCGCGTGGCACTGGCTCGCGCGATGGTGCGCCAGCCGCGCGTGTTCCTGATGGACGAACCGCTGTCCAATCTCGATGCCCGCCTGCGTGTCCACATGCGCGGCGAGTTGACCGAATTGCATCGTCGTCTCGGAGCGACGTTCATCTATGTGACGCATGATCAGGTCGAAGCCATGACCATGTCCTCCCGCGTCGCGCTGATGATGGAAGGCGAGATCGTCCAGGTCGCCACCCCGCACGAGATCTATTCCAACCCGACCGACGTGCGTGTCGCCCGTTTCATCGGCAGCCCCGAAATCAACCTGCTGCAAGGCAAGGCGGACACGCAAGGGCGCGTCATCGTAGGCGGCCGCCAGACCGGGTTGCGCACCCATGTCGAGGGGCAGGTCACGGTCGGTTTGCGGCCGGAAATCCTCAGCATCGACGACGCCTCGGCCGACATTGCGATCAAGGTGCGCCTGCTCCGCAGCGAACGGCTCGGCCATGACGTGCTGCTGCACGCCCGCAACGAGGAGGGCGAGCAGGGCAATCTCATCCTCCGCATCTCGTCTGCCGAGATGGAGGCGTTGCAGATGAGCGGCCGCCTCAACGACGTAATCACAATCGGCGCGCGCGCCAGCGCAGCACTGCTGTTCGGCTCCGACGGCAAAAGGGTGCCGTCTCTCCGCCCCGCCCCCGTCGCCCCGTCGAGAGCGCCTTCTCCAGCGCGTGAACTGCTGTCGGCCTGATCATGACCATGTCGCTTGCACAAACCCAAGGCGCGCCATTGGCGCGCAGCCGTCGCCTCGGCGCGGAAATTTCACCGTCGGTCGCCTATTGGTTCGCCCTGCCGTCGGTCGCCCTGCTGGTCGGCACGCTGCTTTTGCCGATCGTCGTGATGATCGCCATGAGCTTCACCGACTACGAACTCGGCGCGCTGGATTTTTCCTTCATCGGCGTCGAAAACTACGTCGCGCTCGCCAATGACAAGACCTTCTGGCGCTCGCTCGGCAACACGCTTTACTACGTGGCGCTTGTCGTCCCGACCTCTGTCATCATCGGCCTGGTCCTGGCCGTCATGGTCCAGGGGCTCAGGCGCGGACGCGGTTTCTACCAGGTCGCATTTTTCCTGCCGGTCACCTCGACGCTGATCGCCATGGCGACCGTGTGGAAATACCTGCTGCACGGTACGATCGGTCCGGTCAACCACTTGCTGACGGCGATCGGCCTGCCGAGCCTGGAGTTCTTCGGCACGCCGTCGCTGGTCATGCCGGCCCTGGCCATCATCGGCATCTGGTCGCTGGCCGGCTTCAACATGGTGCTCTTCACTTCTGGCCTCACGGCCATCCCCGAGGAGCTCTACGAGGCGGCCTCCGTCGACGGCATCGACAGCCCGGTCGAGCGCTTCTTCACGGTCACCATGCCGATGCTGGGCCCGACCACCATGTTCGTCATCATCACCACCTCGATCACCGCCTTCAAGGTGTTCGACACGGTCGCCGTCCTGACCAAGGGCGGGCCGCAGGGGGCGAGCGACGTGCTGCTCTACACCAACTATCTCGAGGGCTTCCAATACATGCGCATCGGCGTTGCCTCGGCCATCACCGTCGTCTTCCTCGGCATCATCCTGCTGCTGTCGCTGGTTCAGGCCAAGGTGCTCGAGCGGAAGGTTCATTACTGATGTCGCGCTCCGCCTCCCTTCTCGCCCGGTCGGGGTTCACTCCCGGTCAGATCGCCATGCATGGCTTCCTGCTGGCCTGCGCGTTCGCCATGCTGTTTCCCTTCTACTGGATGCTGCTGACCGCCTTCCGTCCCTCGCAGGAAGTGTTCTCACCGACGTTCCATTGGCTGCCGCAGACCTTCGTCGGCTTCGACAACTTCCGCGAGGCCTTCAACAAGGCACCGCTGCTGCGCTTCATGGCCAACGGCGTGGTGATCTGCGCCGGCATCCTTGCCGTGCAACTGCTGACGGCCATTCCCTGCGCCTACGCGCTGGCGAAGTATGAGTTTCGCGGCCGCAACCTGCTGTTTGCGCTGGTGCTGTTCGCACTGTGCGTACCGGTCCAGGTTCCCGCCCTGCCGCTCTACATGGGCCTCGCCTTCACCGGCACGCTCGACAGCTATTTCTCACTGATGCTGCCGTTCTTCCTGTCGGTCTTCGCGATCTTCCTGTTCCGCCAGGTGCTGCGCTCGTTCCCGGACGACATCATCCACGCCGCACGGCTCGATGGCATGGGCGAGATGGAAATCCTCTGGCGGGTCGTCGTGCCGAGCGCGCGCCCGGCAATCGCAGCCTTCGCGGTCTTCTCGATCACCGCCCACTGGAACGACCTCTATTGGCCGCTGATCGTGGTGACCAGCCCGGAGCTCGCCCCTCCGCCGCTCGGCATGATGTATTTCAACGACTCCGATCTCGGCTCCAGCTTCGGCGCCCTGATGGCCGCGGCAACGCTTCTGACTGCGCCGCTGACGATCCTCTTCCTGTTTGCCCAGCGCAGCTTCGTTCGCGGCGTCACCATGACCGGCGTGAAGTGAAGCCCAGCCTTCGCTAGGGATCGGGATGGCCCGGTCCTTGCGCATGTTCCGGCCGCAAGGAGACAGGCTCAATGCCTTCTCGATGCGGTCCATCCATCCCCAAGCAACTCCCAAGGAGACGAAAATGAAATCCCTGATGCAGGCCACTTTGGTCGGCGCAGCCGCGATGCTCGGCGCATCGGCCGCTCATGCCGACCCGATCACCATCGAAGTCACCCACTTCAATGCGTCGCACAATGTCTTCCATGAACAGGTCGCCGAGGCGTTCATGAAGAAGCACCCCGACATCCAGATCAAGTTCCGCAATTCCCTGCCGAGCTACGACGAGCAGCATCAGTCGTTGCTGCGCGAATCGATGACCAACAACCTGCCTGATGTCTATCACTCCGGCTTCCACCTGCTGCCAGAGGTCGTCCACCAGCTCGAGAAGCGCGGCCAGGTCATCGCGCTCGACGACTACATGGCCAAGGAAGGCGAAGCATGGGTCGCCGCCAACTACGAGCCTTCGATCCTCAATCTCGGCAAGGTCGACGGCAAGCAGTACGGCATCGGCTTCAACGCCTCGACGCCGATCGTTTTCTTCAACGCCGATCTGGTCAAGCAGGCCGGCGGCGATCCCGAGAACTTCCCGACCAACTGGGCCGACATGATGGCGCTGGGCGCCAAGATCAAGGCGCTCGGCGGCGGCGTCGATGGCTTTGCCTATGACATCCATGCCTGGCCGGACGACTGGCTGTGGCGTTCGCTCATCCTCGAGCAGGGCGAGCAGATCATGAATGACGACAACAAGACTGTCGCCTTCGACAACGGCTCGGGCCTGCGCGCCCTCAAGCTTGCCCGCCAGTTCGTCACCGATGCAGGCATGGTCATGCGCGATTTCGAGCAGTCGCGTCAGCAGTTTGCCGCCGGCAAGCTCGGCATCATCTTCGCCTCGCCGAACAGCGCCCGCGGCTTCTCCGACTTGATCGGCGACCGTTTCGCGCTGGCGTCCTCGACCTTCCCGGTTTCGAACCTGGAAAAGGGCGTCGTGCCAACCGGCGGCAACGGCATGATGATCCTCGCCAAGGACAAGGCCAAGCAGGACGCGGCCTGGGAATACATCAAGTTCGCAACCAGCGCCGAAGGCCAGACGATCGCCGTCCTCGGTTCCGGCTACATGCCGACCAACAAGGCAGCGCTCGCGCCTGACTATCTCGGCAAGTTCTATGACGAGCATCCGAACTGGTACACCAGCATCAAGCAGATCTCGCGCGCGGCGCCCTGGGGCGGGTATCCCGGCACCAACGGCGTGAAGATCTGGCGCATGCAGCGCGACATCATCGGCACGGTGATGAGCGGCGAGACGACGCCCGAGGACGCGCTGGCGAAGATCGTCGAAGAAACCAACACGCTCATCGCCAAGTAATCCGGGCCAAGTAATCCGGCATCCCCATAACCTGCGCCGCGCGTGGCACCACGCGCGGCCACTTTTCTAGGCTAGCTCCTTGATAGATCTTGTAATCTTCGACTGTGACGGTGTGCTCGTCGACAGCGAAATCCTCGCCGCGCAGGTAACATCGGACACGCTACACAGCCTCGGCTTGACGATGTCCGCCGAAGAAGCGCTCGTCGCCCTGGTTGGCCTCGACGAAGCGGCGGCACGCCGCAAGCTTGAGGAAATCCATGGCGCGGATTTGCCGGCCGCCTTCGAGGCGGAAATGGCGACCCGGCTCGATCACGCCTTCAACACCCAATTGCAGCCCATTGCCGGCATCGCCGACCTGCTCGAGGGCCTCAGACTGCCCTTTTGCGTGGCCTCCAACAGCACGCACGAGCGCCTGCGCCGGACTTTTGCCGTGACCGGGCTCGCGCCGCTGGTCGAGGGCCGTGTGTTCAGCGCCGACGACGTGAAGCGCGGCAAGCCTGCGCCCGATCTGTTCCTGCTCGCGGCTAAGACAATGGGCGGTTTCGACCCGTCGCGCTGCCTCGTCATCGAAGACAGCCTCACGGGCGTCACCGCTGCCCGCGCCGCCGGCATGCATGTCATCGGCTTCTGCGGCGGCGGCCATATCCTGCCCGGCCATGACCAGCGGCTGCGCGCCCTGGGCGCCGATCCGATCCTGACCCACCACCACCAGATTGCCGCCCATCCCTGGCTGGCAGACCCCCTGCCGGCGGTCGCCACCGCCTGAAATCACTCCCCCACACAAAGGGCATTCAAATGAGCAGCATCGCTCCCTTTTCCACCGCCGGCCGCTTCCTGCGCGGCAACATCCACACCCACACCACCCGCTCCGATGGCGCGCTGTCGGTCGAGGACGTCGTCGCGGCCTATCGCAAGTCGGGCTATGATTTCTTGTCGGTCACCGACCATTTCCTGAAGGATTTCGATTTCCCGATCACCGATACGCGCACCTTCAGCGACGACGACTTCACCATGCTGCTCGGCGCCGAGGTCCATGCGCCGCGCACCGAGGTCAGCGACATCTGGCATCTGGTCGCCGTCGGCCTGCCGCTCGATTTCGCACCGACCTCGCCGGCAGAAACCGGCCCTGAGTTGGCGCGCCGCGCCAACGCCGCCGGCGCCTTCGTCGGCATCGCCCATCCGGGCTGGTACAGCCTGTCGCTTGCCGACGCCGAGACGCTGGTGGATGCCGCTCATTCGGTGGAGATCTACAATCACGGCTGCCAGGTCATGCATGACAAGGGCCACGGCGCCTACCTGCTCGACGGCCTGCTCGACAAGGGCTACCGCCTGTCGACCTATGCCTGCGACGACGCGCATTTCAAGGCGGCCGATTTCGGCGGCGGCTGGATCGAGCTCAAGGCCGAGACCAACAGCCCCGAGCATATCCTGGAAGCGCTGAAGGCTGGGCAGTTCTATTCGACGCAGGGCCCGCGCATCGACGACATCGACGTCACCGAGGATCGCGTCGAAGTCCGCTGCTCGCCGGCTTCGCGCGTGCTGGTCGCCGGACAGGGCTATCTGATGAGCCACAGCAGCGGCATTGCGATGACCCGCACCAGCGTGTCGCTGGCGCCGCTCAAGAAGAGCCCATGGCTGCGCGTGATCGTCATCGACGACACCGGCCGCAGCGCCTGGTCGAACCCGATCTGGAAATAGGATGGCGGACCGGAGCACGCCGGCATTTTGCCGCCGGCGTGCTCCAGATGCCGTTTCGCAAGCATGGCCTAGCCAAAGCGAAAGCTTGCATCAGGACACGATAGGGGCAACGTGGGAGATCAGACCTTGCAGGCAAGATGACGGGATGGTTCCAGGTGAGTGAGACGACGTTCCATCGCATGCTTTTCGCAGTGGCCATCCTTGGCCTGGTTGCCGGCAGTGTCGCGCGTTTCGGCCTGGCCTCTCCCGTCGAGGCCGACTGGATCTGGGCGGCGGCGACAGCACCGGTCGTCCTCGGGCTCGGCATCGCCATTGTGCGTGACTTTTTCGTGGGCCGCGTCGGCGTCGATGCGATCGCCTTTGTCTCGATGTCGGCGGCACTTGCGCTGGGCCAGCCCCTCGCCGGTGTCGTCGTCGCCATCATGTATTCGGGCGGCAACATGCTGGAGGATTACGCCCGGGGCCGTGCCGAGCGCGATCTCAAGGCGCTGACCGACCGCACGCCACGCATCGCGCACCGGCGCCAGGGCGGCGAGACGAGGGACATTCCGGTCGAGGACATCGCGATCGGCGATGAACTGTTGGTGCGGGCAGGCGAGGTCCTGCCCGTCGACGGAAGGGTTTTGGGCGCGACCGCGCTGATTGACGAATCCGCGGTTACCGGCGAGCCGCTGCCGGTCAAGCGTGCCGCGGGCGAACTGGCGCGCAGCGGCACGGTCAATGTCGGCGAAACCTTCACAATGCGGGCGAGTGCGGCGGCCTCCGAGAGCACCTATGCCGGCATCATCAGGATGGTCCGCGCCGCCCAGACGGCCAAGGCGCCGTTCATTCGCATGGCCGACCGCTTCGCGCTTCTGCTGTTGCCGGCAACGCTGCTCGTGGCGGCCGCGGCATGGCTCTATTCGGGCGATCCGATCCGGGCGCTTGCCGTGCTCGTCGTGGCGACGCCCTGTCCGCTGATCCTCGCTGCACCCGTCGCCCTCATCGGCGGCGTGTCGCGGGCGGCCCGCATGGGTGTGCTGATGAAGGGCGGCGCGCCGCTTGAGGCGCTGGCCCAGGTCCGTACCGCTATCTTCGACAAGACCGGCACGCTGACCGAGGGCGGCGCCAAGCTGATCGCTGTCGAGACGGGCAACGGCGTGGGAGCCGACGAGGCGCTGCGGCTGGTGGCTTCGCTGGAGCAGGCCTCGCACCATGTCCTCGCCGCCGCACTGGTCGAGACCGCCCGCGCCAAAGGCCTGGCGCTCGCTCACCCGGAAAAGGTCAAGGAAACCAGGGGATCCGGCCTGCAGGGCGTCGTCGAAGGCAAGCTCGTCCGCGCCGGTTCGCGGTCGCTGGTCACGGGCGATACCCACCTGCCGGCATGGGCGCAGCAACTCGTCGCGCAATATCAGGGCCAGCCCGTCCTGACGGTCTTTGTCAGTGTCGACGACGTGCTGGCGGCGATCCTCGTCATGGGCGACGGGATCCGCTGGGATACGCCGCGGGCCATCGCCCGGCTGCGCGCCGCCGGTGTCACAAGGGCCATCATGGTGACCGGCGACGACCACAAGGCGGCGGACGCCGTCGGCGCGGCGCTCGACCTCGACGCCATCCTTGCCGATTGCAGCCCCGCGCAGAAGGTCGAGGCCGTAAACGCCGAAAAGGCGCGCGCGCCGACGATGATGGTCGGCGACGGCATCAACGACGCGCCCGCCCTGGCCGCGGCTACCGTGGGCGTGGCGATGGGCGCGCGCGGCGCGACGGCTTCCTCGGAAGCCGCCGATGTCGTCGTCCTCGCCGACAGGCTGGATCTGGTCGCCGACGCGGTCCTCGTCGCCCACCGCGCGCGGTCGATCGCACTGCAGAGCGTCGTGGTTGGACTGGCGCTGTCGGGCATCGCCATGGTTTTTGCGGCGTTCGGCTACATCCCGCCGGTCGCAGGCGCATTGCTGCAGGAAGTGATCGACGTTGCCGTCATCCTCAATGCGCTGCGGGCCAGGGGCGACGGATGGGGTGCCGTGCCGCTGGGCAAGGTCTCTTCCAGTGATGCCATTGCAGATGGCGTCGCCCGGGGTTGAAATGGTAGCGGCCGACGAGCCGTCGGCATCGATTGGAGCAGAAGATGACCCGCATGCACAAGGAAAGCCATCTCGTATCGCGTATCGGCTGGCTGCGCGCCGCCGTCCTTGGCGCCAATGACGGCATCGTCTCGACCGCCAGCCTGATCGTCGGCGTCGCCTCCGCCTCGGCGGCGACGTCGGAGGTGCTGGTTGCCGGTGTCGCAGGTTTGGTTGCAGGCGCAATGTCGATGGCGGCGGGCGAGTATGTCTCGGTCAGTTCGCAGGCCGACACCGAGAATGCCGACCTTGCCCGCGAGCGCGCGGAACTGGCAAGCCAGCCCGCGTTCGAGCGGGAGGAACTGGCGCAGATCTATGTCAAGCGCGGGCTCGAAGTCGGCCTGGCGCGTCAGGTGGCAGACCAGTTGATGGCGAAGGACGCCCTCGGCGCGCACGCCCATGACGAACTCGGCATTTCGGAGATCACCGCGGCACGGCCGATCCAGGCGGCACTGACATCGGCGGCGACCTTCTCGGTCGGGGCAGCGCTGCCGCTGCTGATGGTGCTGGTGTCCCCCGCCTCGATGCTGGTCTGGACCGTTTCGGCGGCCTCGCTGGTGTTCCTCGCTCTGCTCGGTGCGGTCGGTGCCAGGGCGGGCGGCGCCAACGTCATGAAGGCGACGGCGCGCGTCACCTTCTGGGGCGCCTTCGCCATGGCGCTGACGGCGGGGATCGGCGCGCTGGTCGGCACCGCGGTGTGACCACTGGCGCAGACCGCATTCAGGAGGCGGTGGGCCAGCGCCAGTCGCTGATATCAGGCGAATATGGCAAAGGACGCGGTCTGCGAAAGATGCGCGACAACCTCGATGAGTCGGACGCATTGTTGTTGATGCGGCGCCAGGCGCTACGAGCGACCTGATCGCCACCACGGTCATGGCCGGACCACCACTGCAGCATCGTCGCAAGGCCGGGGCGTCCGGCCGTAAACGCGCGGTCGACATATTGACATAAAGATGTCTTTATGTGAGGTGGCGCCATTGTCGCCGAAAGGACGTTAGATGTCGCAAAATACCTCCTCACTCGATGCCCTGTTCGGGGCCGTGTCCGCCAAGGCGGACGGTTCGGAGGTGCTTGCCGCGCTGCAGGCCGCGGCCCGCGAGCGCATCCTCGTGCTCGACGGCGCCATGGGCACGCAGATCCAGGGCCTCGGCTTCGGCGAGGACCATTTCCGCGGCGACCGTTTTGCCGGCTGCGCCTGCCACCAGCAGGGCAACAACGATCTCTTGATCCTCAGCCAGCCCAAGGCGATCGAGGAGATCCACTACCAGTACGCCAAGGCCGGCGCCGACATCATCGAGACCAACACCTTCTCGTCGACCTCGATCGCCCAGGCCGACTACGGCATGGAAGAGATGGTCTACGAGCTCAACCGCGACGGCGCGCGGCTGGTGCGTCGCGCCGCCATCCGTGCCCAGCAGGAGGACGGTCGCCGCCGCTTCGTCGCCGGCGCGCTCGGGCCGACCAACCGCACCGCCTCGATCTCGCCCGACGTCAACAATCCCGGCTATCGCGCCGTCACCTTTGACGATTTGCGGCTCGCCTATGGCGAGCAGCTGCGCGGCCTGATCGACGGCGGTTCCGACATCATCCTGATCGAGACGATCTTCGATACGCTGAACGCCAAGGCGGCGATCTTTGCTTGCGAGGAGATCTTCACTGAGAAGGGCGTGCGCCTGCCGATCATGATCTCGGGCACCATCACCGACCTCTCCGGTCGCACCTTGACCGGCCAGACCCCGACCGCCTTCTGGCACTCGATGCGCCATGCAAAACCCTTCACCATCGGTCTCAACTGCGCGCTGGGTGCGGCGGCCATGCGCCCGCATCTGGCCGAACTGTCGGATGTTGCCGACACCTTCACCTGCGCCTATCCCAATGCCGGCCTGCCCAACGCCTTCGGCAAATATGACGAGAGCCCGGACTTCATGGCCGCCCAGGTCGAGGAATTCGCGCGCGAAGGGCTGATCAACGTTGCCGGCGGCTGCTGCGGCTCGACGCCCGACCACATCCGCGCCATTGCCGAGGCGGTGGCCAGGCATGCGCCGCGCCAGGTGACAAAGCGCGCGCCGCAGATGCGGCTGTCGGGGCTCGAGCCCTTCACGCTCACGCCCGAAATCCCCTTCGTCAATGTCGGCGAACGCACCAACGTCACCGGCTCGGCCAAGTTCCGCAAGCTGATCACAGCAGGCGACTTTGCTGCGGCTCTCGATGTCGCCCGCGACCAGGTCGCCAATGGCGCCCAGATCATCGACGTCAACATGGACGAGGGCCTGATCGATTCGAAGAAGGCGATGGTCGAGTATCTCAACCTGATCGCCTCCGAACCCGACATTGCCCGCGTACCCGTCATGATCGACAGCTCCAAATGGGAGGTGATCGAGGCCGGCCTGAAATGCGTGCAGGGCAAGCCGATCGTCAATTCGATCTCGATGAAGGAGGGCGAGGAAGCCTTCCTGCATCACGCCCGCCTCTGCCGGGCTTATGGTGCGGCGGTGGTCGTCATGGCCTTCGACGAAAAGGGCCAGGCCGACACCAAGGCGCGCAAGGTCGAGATCTGCACCCGTGCCTACAAGCTCCTGACCGAACAGGCCGGCTTCGAGCCCGAAGACATCATCTTCGATCCGAACATCTTCGCCATCGCCACCGGCATCGAGGAGCACGACAATTACGGTGTCGACTTCATCGAGGCGACGCGGGAAATCATTGCCACCCTGCCGCATGTCCATGTCTCGGGCGGCGTGTCGAACCTGTCGTTCTCGTTCCGCGGCAACGAGCCGGTGCGCGAGGCCATGCACGCGGTGTTCCTCTACCACGCCATCCAGGCGGGCATGGACATGGGCATCGTCAATGCCGGCCAGCTGGCGGTCTATGAAAGCATCGACCCCGAATTGCGTGAGGCTTGCGAGGACGTCGTCCTGAACCGCAAGCCGAAGGCCGGCGGCACCGCGACCGAGCGGATGCTGGAGCTTGCCGAGCGCTACAGGGGCGCCGCCGGCAAGGAAGCCAGGGAGAAGGATCTCGCCTGGCGCGAATGGCCGGTCGCAAAGCGGCTGGAGCATGCGCTGGTCAACGGCATCACCGAGTTCATCGAAGCCGACACGGAAGAGGCGCGGCAGAACGCCGAGCGCCCGCTGCATGTCATCGAAGGCCCGCTGATGGCCGGCATGAATGTCGTCGGCGACCTGTTCGGCGCCGGCAAGATGTTCCTGCCGCAGGTGGTCAAGTCCGCCCGTGTCATGAAGCAGGCCGTCGCGGTTCTTCTGCCCTACATGGAGGCCGAAAAGGCCGCCAATGGCGGCGGCGAGCGCCAGAGCGCGGGCAAAATCCTGATGGCGACGGTGAAGGGCGACGTCCACGACATCGGCAAGAACATCGTTGGCGTCGTGCTCGCCTGCAACAATTACGAGATCATCGATCTCGGCGTCATGGTCCCGGCGACCAAGATCCTGCAGACGGCGAAAGAGCTGAATGTCGACATCATCGGCCTGTCTGGCCTGATCACGCCGTCGCTTGACGAGATGGTGCATGTCGCCGCCGAGATGGAGCGCGAGGGTTTTGACATTCCGCTGCTGATCGGCGGCGCCACCACCAGCCGCGTGCATACGGCGGTGAAGGTCCATCCGCGCTACGAACGCGGGCAGGCGGTCTATGTCACCGACGCCAGCCGCGCGGTCGGCGTGGTTTCCAGTCTTTTGTCGCCGGAAGCCAAGGGCGGCTACATCGAGGCGACAAGGGCGGAATACAAGAAGGTTGCCGAGGCGCATGAGCGTTCCGAGCGCGAGAAGCAGCGCCTGCCGTTGGCCCGCGCCCGCGCCAATGCGCAGAAGGTCGACTGGACCGGCTACACGCCGCCGAAGCCGTCCTTCCTCGGCACGAAAGTGTTCGAGAGCTGGGACCTTGCCGAGCTCGCCCGCTATATCGACTGGACGCCCTTCTTCCAGACCTGGGAGCTCAAGGGCCGCTACCCCAAGATCCTCGAGGACGAGAAGCAAGGTGCGGCGGCGCGCCAGCTCTTCGACGACGCCCAGGCGATGCTGAAGAAGATCATCGATGAAAAATGGTTCGCGCCGAAGGCGGTGATCGGCTTCTGGCCGGCCAATGTCGTCGGCGACGACATCAGGCTGTTCACCGGCGAGGACCGCAGCGAGGAACTCGCGACCTTCTTCACCCTGCGCCAGCAACTGACCAAGCGCGACGGCAGGCCCAACGTAGCGCTGTCCGACTTCGTCGCCCCTGTCGACAGCGGCAAGGCCGACTATGTCGGCGGCTTCGTCGTCACCGCAGGCATCGAGGAAGTGGCCATCGCCGAACGCTTCGAACGCGCCAACGACGACTACTCGTCGATCATGGTCAAGGCGCTGGCCGATCGCTTCGCCGAGGCCTTCGCCGAGTGTATGCACCAGCGCGTCCGCAAGGAGTTCTGGGGCTATGCGCCGGACGAGGATTTTTCGGGCGACGAGCTGATCGGCGAGGCCTATCACGGCATCCGCCCGGCGCCCGGCTATCCGGCCCAGCCCGACCATACCGAGAAGACGACGCTATTCCGACTGCTTGACGCCGAAAAGAACGCCGGCGTAGCGCTGACCGAAAGCATGGCCATGTGGCCGGGCTCTTCGGTCTCGGGGCTCTATCTGGCGCATCCCGAAAGCTACTATTTCGGCGTCGCCAAGGTCGAGCGCGACCAGGTCGAGGACTATGCCCAGCGCAAGGGGATGTCGGTGGCCGAAGCCGAGCGCTGGCTCGGGCCGATCCTCAACTACGTGCCCGGTTCATTCGCCGAGGCCGCCGAGTAACCAAACCGCAAGTCGTGCCGCGCGATGACCTCGTGCGGTGCGGCCGTTCAGCCGCGATGCCAGCGCAGCGACATGCAGGACAGGCCGGCGTCGATCTTGCCGATCTCGGTGGTCTTCAGCGGCACCACCTGGTAGCCGAGCCCGTCGAGCAGTTCGATGGTTCTAGGGAAATCCGCACCCACCATCACCACGTCGTTGACGCGCAGCGCATTAGCGGCCGCCTCCTCGCCCTCCGGAACGATTACCCGGCGATATCTACCGAAAACGCCCGAGCGGGCGAGGCGATCCGTCGACAGCATGGTCTCGCCGTCGAGCAGCGAACAATCGCTCTTGAAATGCAGCACACCCTTCGGCGTCTGCACGATCTCGCCCTTGCGACCAAGCTTTTCCAGACTGGCGATCAGCCCCTCGGCACCGGCACGGTCGGTGCGGGCCGACAGGCCGATCATCACGCTTTTCGGCGTCGTCAGCACGTCGCCGCCGTCGGCGAAGCCGGGGAAGGGCAGGTCGAGCACCGTCTCGAATATTTTTCTCAGTGTCGGCGCGATTTCGGCAGTTTCCTTCAGACGGCTTTCAGCGCCGGGACGCAGCAGGATGGCGCCTTCGGAAAAGACCAGCGCCGGGTCCTCTACGAAAATCGAGTCGGGGAAGTCTTCCAGCGCCGGCAGCACGGTGACGTCGATGCCAGCTGCCCGCAGGGCCGCGACATAGGCCGCATGCTCGGCCACCACCCCTTGATAGCTGGGATTGCCGTGGTCGTCGGCGCGCAGGCCATCGACCACCGAGCGGGCCGGCTTGCGCACGATCGCCGCATTGAACTCGTACACCGCTGGCCTGGATGACATGTCGTGTCCGTCGCGTGGGTTGTTGGGTTCAGCGCCCTTGGTAGCCCGGACGGGAAAAACTGTCGATATCGGCTGCTTGGGCCAGTTGCCTACTGCCCCTGCGCCCGACGGAACTCGCTCGGCGACTGGCCGGCGACGCGGCGGAAATCGCGGCTGAAATGATAGGGGTCGGCGTAGCCCAGGTTGAGCGCCACGGCGGCGATCTTGACGTTGGGCGCGATCAGCAGGCGCTTGGCGAGGTTCATGCGCTCGTGGCGGACCCAGTCCATCGGCGTGGTGCCGGTCTTTTCCTTGAACTGCCGATGCAATTGCGAGGCGCTGAGGCCGGCCACGGCGGCCAGCTCCTCGATCCGCCAGTTGCGGGCGATATCAGTGCGTAGTGCGCGCATCACCCGCTGCACCGGCTCGCCCCGTTCCTCGCCGCTCGCCTGTTCGCCGCGCTCGGCCACCAGCATCTCGACCAGCCGGGCGACGATGGCGCTCGAACGAGCGTCGGTCGTCTGGCCGCGCCGGGCGAGGTTGTCGATGGCGCGTTCGAAACCGTCGGCCCAGCCGTCGCCGGCGGCGGCGAAGATCGGGCTGCCGGCCACCCGCAGGAAAGCGAAGACGGCTTCGAGCCCGTGGCCCTCGATGCTCATCCACAGATAGTGCCAATGATCGGCGTCGGGATGGCAGCCATGGGCATATTGCATCGACGTGTCGAGCCACGCGACGGTACGGGGCCGCGCCACGAAGCGGGCGCCGGCGACCTCGATCAGGCCGAGGCCGGACAGCGTGCAGATCAGCGTATGGTGGTGGAACCGGCGGCTGACGAAGCCGTCGGCATGGTAAAAGCGGGTGCGCCCCGCCACCAGGATCTTGTAGGGATAGGCATCCGCATGCCGTCCCGGCGTATGGAAGAAGATCTCGTTGCCATCGGTTTGCGTGGTCATTTTTGCACAGGCATTGTTCTCGAGAGGCTCGTCTCCTTGTATCCGCAGGCAAAGCCGGATGCGAGTTTTATCCAGCACGGTGCGATCAGGATGCATTCATTTTGCCAGCCCGGCCATTAGGCTAAATGCAGCCAGCCGCGCATGCGGCCGGATTTCAGTCGATTGGAGCGTTGGATGGTGACCGCTACCCCACAGGCAGGCGTTGAGGACGTGGCTTTCGAACCGCTTTCGGCGGCGTTTGCCCAAAACCCCTATCCGGCCTATGCCGCGCTGCGCGACAAGGGCACGCCCCAGTTCTTCGCCGATTTCGACATGTGGCTGGTCACCCGCTTCGACGACGTCGCCGCCATCGCGCGCGATATCTCGATGGTCCGCTCGCCCGAGTTCTTCATGTCGGCTGAGGAGGTCCATGAGCAGAAGCGCCTGCAGAACTGGCTCGACATGCCGCACCATGAGCGCTTCGTGCAGTTTTCCATGCTCGACAGCGACGGCGAAGTGCATGACCGGCTGCGCAAGCAGGTGTTTCGCGAGTTCACGCCCGCCTTCATCGCCCGCCAGCGCACAATGATCCAGAGCTTCGTCGACAAACTTATCGACAGCCTGATCGACAAGGGCGAGATCGATTTCGTCGAGGACCTCGCCGCCCAGGTGCCCGGACACATCATCGGCCGCGTGCTTGGCGTGCCGGACGAGGACTGCCCGCAGCTGCGCGGCTGGTCGGAAAAGGTCGTGCAGTTCTTCGACATCAACCGCACCGACGAGCGCAAGGCGCTGGCCGAACAGGCGACCACCGAATTCTATCACTATCTTAAGAAGCTGATGGCCGAGCGCCGCAAGGCCCCGCAGGAAGACCTGATCACCCGGCTGATGGTGGCGCAGGATGCCGGCCACCTCAACGAGGACGAACTGGTCTCCACCTGCATGCTGATCCTGATGGCCGGCCACGGCTCGACCATCGATGTGCTCGGCTCGGGTATGCACGCGCTGTTGCGCTTTCCCGACCAGATGGCGCGACTGAAGGCCGACCCTGGCCTGATCCATACGGCGATCCAGGAGATGTTCCGCTTCGAGTCGCCGCTACCCTTCTTCCACCGCTATTCGACCACCGACTGCGTGGTCGGCAGCCAAGCGTTCCCGCGCGGCACCAAGTTCGGCCTGCTCTATGGCGCGGCCAACCGCGACCCGGCAGCTTTCGGCGACAATGCTGACAGCTTCGACGTCGGCCGCAACCCGAACCGGCACCTCGCCTTCGGCGGCGGCGCCCATTTTTGCCTCGGCAACCATCTGGCCCGGCTCGACATGGAGGTGATCTTCACCACGCTCATCAAGCGCCTGTCGTCGATCGAGCTGGTCGATGCCGAACCGCAATACAAGCGCGGCCTTTCCGTGCGCGGCCCCAAGACGCTGCGCCTGGCGCTGACGCCAGCCTGACCTGACTTTCCCGGAGATTTTTGCATATGTACCGCGTAACCTTCATCGACGCCGACGGCCAGGCGACCGAACTCACTGCTACCGATGGCCAGAGCGTCATGGCGGTGGCCGTCGCCAACGGCATCGACCAGATCCTCGCCGAATGCGGCGGCTCCTGCGCCTGCGGCACCTGCCATTGCTACGTCGACGAAAGCTGGACCGAACGGCTTTCACCCCCCGACGATTCCGAGCAGGGCATGATCGAATGCCTGATGAATCCGACAGAACGCAGCCGGCTGACCTGCCAGCTCAAGATGTCGGCAGCCCTCGACGGGCTGGTCGTGCATCTGCCGCGCGAGCAGTACTGAGTCTATTTGCACGCCGCGATCCAGTCGCCGACGATTTCGACATCGGCGACGTCGAGGCCATGGCCGGAGGCGATTGCGCGGGCGTCGACGGCGGCTCCCGCATCGCGCAACAGGACGGCAAGGTCAGGGCCGAAGCTGCTGAACATGTCGGCGTCGCCCGCAACCAGCAGCGCCTCGACATCCGACAGGTCCGCCGCCGGCAGCTCCTCGAGCGGCATGGCAGCCCTCAGCAGCACGGCGCGGCGGACCAGATGCGGATGCAGCAGCATCGTCGCCGCCAGCATGTTGGCGCCGTTGGAATGGCCGAGGAACACGGTGCGTTCGAGGTCAAGCCGATAGGCCTCGGCCGCTCCCTCGATGAAGCCGGCGAACGCCTCGGCTTCCGAGCCGATGTCGGCCTGGTCGAACTTGTTGGCCGAAAACCGGCGGAACCAGCGCGGCGTGCCCTCCTCGGTCGCGCGGCCGCGCAGCGCAAGCAGCGTGGCATTCGGCGCCGCCTTTGCGGCGAAGGGCAAAAGACTGGTCTCGTTGCCGCCCGAGCCATGCAGCAGCACGATCGTACTGCCATCAGGATCCTCGGGCGTGTAGAAGCGATGGACGAAGGGCAGGTCGCGATAGATCACGCGCTCCTCGCCCGGCCAGGAAAACTGCGGCAGCATCACCTTTAGCTCATCGAATTTGTCGGCGCGTTCCGGCGGCACGAACAGATGCGTGCCGAGCTCGTCTGCCGGCTCGTCCACTGTCATGCCGGGGGCGTCGGTGGCGAACTCGATCAGCACCCCGCCGGGCTCGCGTATATATAGAGAGTAGAAATAGTTGCGGTCGTGCACATTGGTGGTCGACGAGTTGCCTTTGGCGAGTTCGGCGTGCAAGGCCTCGACCTCGGCGATATCTCGGGCGCGGAAGGCGATGTGGTCGATGGTGCCGGTACCCGCAGCACTCGACCAGAAACCCCTGGCGTCGCGGATGTCGATGACGTCGCCGCTGTCGGACACCAGCCTCCGCATGAACTCGCTGCCCAGTGCCGGACGATAGCCGAAATGGCGGGCGAGAAAACGCTCGGTCAGTTCCGGCACCTCGCTCATGATGGTGGCGCCGCGGATACGGCGGATGGCGTGTTCCTGTGGGACGGATGATGCGCCCCAGTCCGTCGGTGCGGGAAAGCCGGCCACGCCGACGAGCTTGACGATCACGCCGTCGGGATCCTTGAGCCTGAGCGTCGGTTCGCCCATTTCCTCTGAAGGCCCCGAGACCTCGACATGATGTGACAGCGCCCGCGTAAGCCAGAAGCCGATGCTTGACGGCTCGATGGCCAGCGCGATCTCGCTCGGCTGGCCATGGCCGACGCGGCCCACAGCACCGTCCTCCCAGACAAGGAAGGTGATCAGCG
>NZ_CP159955.1:3810000-3827500 GCF_042466635.1 Mesorhizobium sp. ANAO-SY3R2 | reverse complement strand
GGCACAGACCAGGGGGTAGCGACTGTTTATCAAAAACACAGGGCTCTGCGAAGTCGCAAGACGACGTATAGGGTCTGACGCCTGCCCGGTGCTGGAAGGTTAAGAGGAGAGGTGCAAGCTTTGAATCGAAGCCCCAGTAAACGGCGGCCGTAACTATAACGGTCCTAAGGTAGCGAAATTCCTTGTCGGGTAAGTTCCGACCTGCACGAATGGCGTAACGACTTCCCCGCTGTCTCCAGCATAGACTCAGTGAAATTGAATTCCCCGTGAAGATGCGGGGTTCCTGCGGTTAGACGGAAAGACCCCGTGCACCTTTACTATAGCTTTACATTGGCATTCGTAGTGGCATGTGTAGGATAGGTGGTAGGCTTTGAAGCCAGGGCGCCAGCCTTGGTGGAGCCACCCTTGAAATACCACCCTTATCTCTATGGATGTCTAACCGCGGCCCGTTATCCGGGTCCGGGACAATGTATGGTGGGTAGTTTGACTGGGGCGGTCGCCTCCTAAAGAGTAACGGAGGCGCGCGATGGTGGGCTCAGAACGGTCGGAAATCGTTCGCTGAGTGCAATGGCATAAGCCTGCCTGACTGCGAGACTGACAAGTCGAGCAGAGACGAAAGTCGGTCATAGTGATCCGGTGGTCCCGTGTGGAAGGGCCATCGCTCAACGGATAAAAGGTACGCCGGGGATAACAGGCTGATGACCCCCAAGAGTCCATATCGACGGGGTTGTTTGGCACCTCGATGTCGACTCATCGCATCCTGGGGCTGGAGCAGGTCCCAAGGGTATGGCTGTTCGCCATTTAAAGCGGTACGTGAGTTGGGTTCAGAACGTCGTGAGACAGTTCGGTCCCTATCTGCCGTGGGTGTAGGAATATTGAAAGGATCTGTCCCTAGTACGAGAGGACCGGGATGGACGGATCTCTGGTGGACCTGTTGTGGCGCCAGCCGCATAGCAGGGTAGCTATATCCGGACGGGATAACCGCTGAAGGCATCTAAGCGGGAAACCCACCTTAAAACGAGTATTCCCTGAGAACCGTGGAAGACGACCACGTTGATAGGCCGGGTGTGGAAGCGCAGCAATGTGTGAAGCTTACCGGTACTAATAGTTCGATAGGCTTGATCGTTCTCATTCCTAATGTTCATCGCAGCGCGATCCGCAAGGATCGTCGCAAGTGAACGGCACAGACAAAGACCAGCGAATGGCCCGAGAGGCCCCGAATAGATCCCTATTCGCTACTCTCTATTCCCTATTCGCTCAAGAAAGCTTCTCGAAACAACGTGCGTTTTGCCGACCTGGTGGTTATGGCGGAGCGGCTGCACCCGATCCCATTCCGAACTCGGCCGTGAAACGCTCCAGCGCTGATGGTACTTCGTCTCAAGACGCGGGAGAGTAAGTCGCTGCCAGGTCTGCCAAGCGCACGTTGAAAATCTTCTCGGAACGAAACAAGGCCCGCCAGCGGGTTTGTGGGCCGCCAGTCTCGTCAAAGATTGGGCGGCTCTTTCAATTGGCGAAAACCTCGCAATCATGTGGGCAAATGCCTACATCAAAGCAGGCGAAAGCCGGCAGACTTCGCAGGCCAAAACCTGCACATCGGTGGCGCGGGGTGGAGCAGCCCGGTAGCTCGTCAGGCTCATAACCTGAAGGTCACAGGTTCAAATCCTGTCCCCGCAACCAAATCAACAAAAGGCCCGCAGCAAGCGGGCCTTTTGCGTTTCCGCCGACCGTTTGGGCTATCGGCCGACCGCTGACGCTGCACCTCGATCCCCAGTCGCCGCCCCCAAGCAGCCCAAGCCGAAAAAGCCGGACAAAAAAGCCGAGGCCTGTCTCTGCAAACACGGATACTTTGAGTGCCTCCAGCAACATCCGTCTTGCTCATACCGGCCCCACGTTCTGAGTTGGCGCCGCCGGCAAACCCCGGGGCGGTTTACCAGCGCACCGAAAGGTCGGGCAGAAGAGTTGGCTACACCCCTTTGATCCGATCCAGCAACGTCAGGGAGAGCATCGGGGCCAGGGCGAAAGTGATGAACAGCCAGCGCGCTGCCCCGGCCATGTCCGCTGCGCCGCCCGGTCCCGTAATGCCGGCGAGATTCGCCGTCAATCCGGCCAACGCCGCGCCGAAGGCCGTCGCGCAAAGCTGCACCGTCATGATCGACGTTGCCGCGACATCTTCTTCATCGCGGGGGGCGACGCGAAGGATGGAGGCGGCAAGCCACGGATAGGCGAGGCCAACCCCCGCACCGCCGAAGACGAGCGCTAGACAGATGGCGACAAAACCAACTCGATGCTCGGCAACAGGCATGACGAGGGCAAGGCTCAGCATTGCGACCAGTGACATGCGCGGCGCCAAACGGACAAGCCGCATCTGGCTGCTTTGCCCGAGGCTGGAACTCATGATCGCCGCGGCAGTCCACCCACCGGACATCAAGGCCGCGATGTAGCCAGCCTTCAGCGGCGACTGACCGTGCAGTATCTGGAGGAACAGAGGAACGAAGATCTCGGTGCAGGTGACGGTCACCGCCAGCAGCGCCGATATGGCGTAAAGTGCCCCGAGCGGCGCGGAGAGGCGGAAGGTGCCGGAAGGCAGGAGCCTTTGCCGGGCGCGGGCTTCGACACGGATCAGCAGGGCGATGAGGGCAGCGGCGGCAACCAGGCCGGCTGCATTCCAGACAAGCTCCGTGGCAACGCTGGCCGCAGACGCAGCGAGCACCGCCGCTACCAGAAGCGCTAGTTGGCGCGCGGGTAGACGCGATGCCCTGCTGCTCGAAGCGACGTGGCCCGGCAGGACGAAGGCGGCGGCACAAGCAAACAGGCCGGTCGCGGGCACCAGCGCCCAGAAGGCGGCACGCCAGATGCCGAATTCCGCAAATATGCCGCCGATCAGCGGACCAAGCAGCGTCGCAATGCCCCACATGCTCGACAACAGCGCCATTGCCCGGGGCCAGAGCGGTTCGGCGAACACGCTGCGGATCATGGCATAGGGCAACGCAAGCAGCAGTCCGCCGCCGAGCCCCTGGACAAATCGGCCGAACAGCATGACCGACATGGAGGGGGAGGCCGCACAGACCACCGCACCGCAGGCAAAGACCATTGCCGCGACCGTATAGCCCGCCCTTGCCCCGGCTTCCGAAAGGAGACGGGCCGAAACGGCTGCGCCCAGAATGGAGGCAAGGACGAAGATCGTCGTATTCCACGCGTAGTAATTCATTCCGCCGATGTCTGCGACAACGGACGGCAAGATGGTGGTCGAGACATAGAGGTTGACGGCATGAAGCGCCACGCCTCCGCTCAACGCCAGAGACCGGATCAGATTGGCACCCCTGAACAGGTCTCGCCAGCCGCCGGCCGGCGCGCCACCGGCGCCCGAGAACGACAGTTCACTCATGATAGCTGTGCCTTGGTATCCACGAGGCGCGCAAGCTTGTCCGGATTGCGCATGATGTAGATGCCCGTCGCGCGATCCTCGTCGTCGCAGGAAAAACTCACCGCCGCAGCGATCTGCCCACCTTCGAACAAAAGAGCGCCGTGCGTGCCGTTGATGACGGCGGTTCGCCATTCGTAGGTGTCCCACCAGCGGCCGAGGCTTTCGGTGACAAAGGCCAGCACGTCAGCCTTGCCGGAAACCGGTTGCCCGATCGCGGCGACCTTGCCGCCCCCATCGGCCGCGAGCACGATGTCGTCCGCAAGCAAGGCGGCGAGCCTGCCGGTCTCTCCGGTCGTCACCGCCTGCTGGAAGGCCGTGAGCCGTTTTTCGGGAAGCGCGATGCGCAAATACAAAGTGTGACAGCGTCCTTGGCGCGTCATGAATGACGCGCGGCGCTGTAGTCAAAATGATAAAACCGATCGCTTCCCTGCTGGTAGTGCAGGTCGGCGGTCGGGTAGTCACCGGCGATCTCCAGTAGGGGCTGGTTGTTAACGCCAGCCTTTGAGCGGAAGGACCACTCAACCGCCGACCTGCACCTTGTCATGGAACATGATCTCTGCGGGCACGTCGGTTTTTCGAAGACTACACCGGGCGGACGGTCGTAGGACTCGGCCAGTGCTCGTTTGAGATGCACCCGACGCATCGCCTGTGGAAGTCTATCCAATTGAAGACTTGGAATTAGCTACTGAATTAACCAATCGCAGGACTTTATACCAGTCCGGCATATCCAGATATGCAGGTGGATGTAATCCCCGGTTGCAATTCATCCGTTCCCTCTGCTTTGTCGGGGCAACAAATATGATGGGGATGGGCTATGGCGACCTCTGTTGACCTGGAAAATCTGTCGGCTGCCGTACGCGGCAATGAAGCGCTGCAGGACGAGATGGCGGCGCCGGCCGCCGAAGCGGAAATTCTGGCGCAGGCGGCTCAGCCCGGCGCGCAGGGCGAGCCAGTGCCGGTCGATGCAGGTTCGGGCCAACCTCTTGAGGCGCAGCAGCCGAGCGTGGCCGCACCTGCTGAGGATGCACCCGCCGAATATGTCGCCGATGCTTCCAATGTGGTGCATCTGCCCGCCAACGTCTCGATCGACAACATCGAGGTCGACGGCCAGAATCTGGTTCTCGAGCAGGCCGACGGCAGCGTCATCGTCATCAAGGATGCCGCCTCCAACGTGCCTACCTTCATGCTCGGCGACGTCGAGGTTCCGCGCGTCGCCCTGATTGCCGCGCTCGAAGCCGGCGGCATCAACATCGCTTTCGGCGCCGACGGCTCCATCTCGGCTGGTCCGAGCGCCTCGGCATCCAGCTCGGGCGGTGATTTCAATGTCTCGCCCGGCGGCATCGGCAGCGGCTTCGACCTTTCCGCCCTGCTGCCGCCGACGGCTTTGCAGTTTCCGCAATATGAGGTGCGCGATTTGCTTCCGGGTCTGCGGCGCAACCGGGCGCCGGAGATTTCTGACCTGACGCCCCAGGTCGATGGTGGCGACGTGACGGTCTACGAGGCCGATCTCGACACAGAAGTTGGCGCAAAGGCGAGCGATTACTTCACCGTCAAGTCGCTGGACGGCATCAAGACACTGACCGTGCATGGCGAGGCGGTGGTCACCAATGGCGTGTTCACGCCAAAGGTCATCACGACGCCGTTAGGCAACAAGCTGTCGATCACCGGCTACGATCCGGTGAGCGGCAAGGTGAGTTACACCTACACGCTGACGGACAACGAGGCGCACCCGGATGGGGGCGGCAAAGACGTGCTGTTCGAGAACCTCGAGGTGCGGGTCATCGACAATGACGGCGATACCGTGACTGGAACGCTTACGGCCGGGATCGTCGACGACGTGCCGGTTGCCAAGGCCGACAGCGACACGATCGGTGCGGGTCAGTCGGGCGCCGATCATGCGGCGACGGGCAACGTGATCAGCGGTGAGGGCACGACCGAAGGCACGACCAATGCCGACGTCCAGGGTGCGGACGGCGCCTCGGTGAGCGCGGTGGAGAGCAACAATCCCGGCGGCGGGGCGTCGCAGACGATCACGGCCGGCGGCAGCGTGACGATCAACGGCCAGTATGGCGTGTTGACGCTGCACTCGGACGGCACCTACTCCTATGTGCGCACTGCCGGCACGCCGGGCGGCAAGCAGGACGTGTTCACCTATACGCTCAAGGACGGCGACACCGACACTGACACGGCGACGCTGACGATCAAGATCGACGACAGCGGGGTGACGGTGACGACGCCTGGGGCGGACTCTGCCGGCACGACGGTCCATGAGGCCGGCCTTCCGGCGCGCGGCAGCGAGCCTGCGGGCTCGAATGAGGCGGCGAACTCGGAGACGACGTCGGGTTCGGTGACGTTTACCTCGCCGGACGGGGTGCAGAGCATCGAGATCGGCGGGCAGCCGGTGAGCCTGGCGGCGCTGGCAAATGCCACGCTGAATACGCCGGTGACGGTGGCCAACAATGCCACGGGCACGCTTGTTGTGACCGGCTACAGTTACAATGCGGCGACGGGCGCAGGCTCGATCAGCTACAGCTACACGCTCAAGGACAACACCTCGGGCGACACCACCAGCGCGGTGTTCACGATCAAGGTGACCGACCTCGACGGCGACAGCAAGTCGGGCGACCTGACGATCAAGATCGTCGACGACGTGCCGGTTGCCAAGGCCGACAGCGACACGATCGGTGCGGGTCAGTCGGGCGCCGATCATGCGGCGACGGGCAACGTGATCAGCGGTGAGGGCACGACCGAAGGCACGACCAATGCCGACGTCCAGGGTGCGGACGGCGCCTCGGTGAGCGCGGTGGAGAGCAACAATCCCGGCGGCGGGGCGTCGCAGACGATCACGGCCGGCGGCAGCGTGACGATCAACGGCCAGTATGGCGTGTTGACGCTGCACTCGGACGGCACCTACTCCTATGTGCGCACTGCCGGCACGCCGGGCGGCAAGCAGGACGTGTTCACCTATACGCTCAAGGACGGCGACACCGACACTGACACGGCGACGCTGACGATCAAGATCGACGACAGCGGGGTGACGGTGACGACGCCTGGGGCGGACTCTGCCGGCACGACGGTCCATGAGGCCGGCCTTCCGGCGCGCGGCAGCGAGCCTGCGGGCTCGAATGAGGCGGCGAACTCGGAGACGACGTCGGGTTCGGTGACGTTTACCTCGCCGGACGGGGTGCAGAGCATCGAGATCGGCGGGCAGCCGGTGAGCCTGGCGGCGCTGGCAAATGCCACGCTGAATACGCCGGTGACGGTGGCCAACAATGCCACGGGCACGCTTGTTGTGACCGGCTACAGTTACAATGCGGCGACGGGCGCAGGCTCGATCAGCTACAGCTACACGCTCAAGGACAACACCTCGGGCGACACCACCAGCGCGGTGTTCACGATCAAGGTGACCGACCTCGACGGCGACAGCAAGTCGGGCGACCTGACGATCAAGATCGTCGACGACGTGCCGGTTGCCAAGGCCGACAGCGACACGATCGGTGCGGGTCAGTCGGGCGCCGATCATGCGGCGACGGGCAACGTGATCAGCGGTGAGGGCACGACCGAAGGCACGACCAATGCCGACGTCCAGGGTGCGGACGGCGCCTCGGTGAGCGCGGTGGAGAGCAACAATCCCGGCGGCGGGGCGTCGCAGACGATCACGGCCGGCGGCAGCGTGACGATCAACGGCCAGTATGGCGTGTTGACGCTGCACTCGGACGGCACCTACTCCTATGTGCGCACTGCCGGCACGCCGGGCGGCAAGCAGGACGTGTTCACCTATACGCTCAAGGACGGCGACACCGACACTGACACGGCGACGCTGACGATCAAGATCGACGACAGCGGGGTGACGGTGACGACGCCTGGGGCGGACTCTGCCGGCACGACGGTCCATGAGGCCGGCCTTCCGGCGCGCGGCAGCGAGCCTGCGGGCTCGAATGAGGCGGCGAACTCGGAGACGACGTCGGGTTCGGTGACGTTTACCTCGCCGGACGGGGTGCAGAGCATCGAGATCGGCGGGCAGCCGGTGAGCCTGGCGGCGCTGGCAAATGCCACGCTGAATACGCCGGTGACGGTGGCCAACAATGCCACGGGCACGCTTGTTGTGACCGGCTACAGTTACAATGCGGCGACGGGCGCAGGCTCGATCAGCTACAGCTACACGCTCAAGGACAACACCTCGGGCGACACCACCAGCGCGGTGTTCACGATCAAGGTGACCGACCTCGACGGCGACAGCAAGTCGGGCGACCTGACGATCAAGATCGTCGACGACGCGCCGGTTGCCAAGGCCGACAGCGACACGATCGGTGCGGGTCAGTCGGGCGCCGATCATGCGGCGACGGGCAACGTGATCAGCGGTGAGGGCACGACCGAAGGCACGACCAATGCCGACGTCCAGGGTGCGGACGGCGCCTCGGTGAGCGCGGTGGAGAGCAACAATCCCGGCGGCGGGGCGTCGCAGACGATCACGGCCGGCGGCAGCGTGACGATCAACGGCCAGTATGGCGTGTTGACGCTGCACTCGGACGGCACCTACTCCTATGTGCGCACTGCCGGCACGCCGGGCGGCAAGCAGGACGTGTTCACCTATACGCTCAAGGACGGCGACACCGACACTGACACGGCGACGCTGACGATCAAGATCGACGACAGCGGGGTGACGGTGACGACGCCTGGGGCGGACTCTGCCGGCACGACGGTCCATGAGGCCGGCCTTCCGGCGCGCGGCAGCGAGCCTGCGGGCTCGAATGAGGCGGCGAACTCGGAGACGACGTCGGGTTCGGTGACGTTTACCTCGCCGGACGGGGTGCAGAGCATCGAGATCGGCGGGCAGCCGGTGAGCCTGGCGGCGCTGGCAAATGCCACGCTGAATACGCCGGTGACGGTGGCCAACAATGCCACGGGCACGCTTGTTGTGACCGGCTACAGCTACAATGCGGCGACGGGCGCAGGCTCGATCAGCTACAGCTACACGCTCAAGGACAACACCTCGGGCGACACCACCAGCGCGGTGTTCACGATCAAGGTGACCGACCTCGACGGCGACAGCAAGTCGGGCGACCTGACGATCAAGATCGTCGACGACGCGCCGGTTGCCAAGGCCGACAGCGACACGATCGGTGCGGGTCAGTCGGGCGCCGATCATGCGGCGACGGGCAACGTGATCAGCGGTGAGGGCACGACCGAAGGCACGACCAATGCCGACGTCCAGGGTGCGGACGGCGCCTCGGTGAGCGCGGTGGAGAGCAACAATCCCGGCGGCGGGGCGTCGCAGACGATCACGGCCGGCGGCAGCGTGACGATCAACGGCCAGTATGGCGTGTTGACGCTGCACTCGGACGGCACCTACTCCTATGTGCGCACTGCCGGCACGCCGGGCGGCAAGCAGGACGTGTTCACCTATACGCTCAAGGACGGCGACACCGACACTGACACGGCGACGCTGACGATCAAGATCGACGACAGCGGGGTGACGGTGACGACGCCTGGGGCGGACTCTGCCGGCACGACGGTCCATGAGGCCGGCCTTCCGGCGCGCGGCAGCGAGCCTGCGGGCTCGAATGAGGCGGCGAACTCGGAGACGACGTCGGGTTCGGTGACGTTTACCTCGCCGGACGGGGTGCAGAGCATCGAGATCGGCGGGCAGCCGGTGAGCCTGGCGGCGCTGGCAAATGCCACGCTGAATACGCCGGTGACGGTGGCCAACAATGCCACGGGCACGCTTGTTGTGACCGGCTACAGCTACAATGCGGCGACGGGCGCAGGCTCGATCAGCTACAGCTACACGCTCAAGGACAACACCTCGGGCGACACCACCAGCGCGGTGTTCACGATCAAGGTGACCGACCTCGACGGCGACAGCAAGTCGGGCGACCTGACGATCAAGATCGTCGACGACGCGCCGGTTGCCAAGGCCGACAGCGACACGATCGGTGCGGGTCAGTCGGGCGCCGATCATGCGGCGACGGGCAACGTGATCAGCGGTGAGGGCACGACCGAAGGCACGACCAATGCCGACGTCCAGGGTGCGGACGGCGCCTCGGTGAGCGCGGTGGAGAGCAACAATCCCGGCGGCGGGGCGTCGCAGACGATCACGGCCGGCGGCAGCGTGACGATCAACGGCCAGTATGGCGTGTTGACGCTGCACTCGGACGGCACCTACTCCTATGTGCGCACTGCCGGCACGCCGGGCGGCAAGCAGGACGTGTTCACCTATACGCTCAAGGACGGCGACACCGACACTGACACGGCGACGCTGACGATCAAGATCGACGACAGCGGGGTGACGGTGACGACGCCTGGGGCGGACTCTGCCGGCACGACGGTCCATGAGGCCGGCCTTCCGGCGCGCGGCAGCGAGCCTGCGGGCTCGAATGAGGCGGCGAACTCGGAGACGACGTCGGGTTCGGTGACGTTTACCTCGCCGGACGGGGTGCAGAGCATCGAGATCGGCGGGCAGCCGGTGAGCCTGGCGGCGCTGGCAAATGCCACGCTGAATACGCCGGTGACGGTGGCCAACAATGCCACGGGCACGCTTGTTGTGACCGGCTACAGTTACAATGCGGCGACGGGCGCAGGCTCGATCAGCTACAGCTACACGCTCAAGGACAACACCTCGGGCGACACCACCAGCGCGGTGTTCACGATCAAGGTGACCGACCTCGACGGCGACAGCAAGTCGGGCGACCTGACGATCAAGATCGTCGACGACGTGCCGGTCGTGACCGTTTCTGCGGGCGGCTCCAGCCCGTTGTCCGCTCTGGCACTCGGGCTCGACGAAACGGTTCAGCCCAACGGGGGCAGCAATCCGAACCATGATCGGTACCGTGCTGGCGGTGAGGACGAATCGGGACCTTCCGGTACAAGGAACGGTGGAGCGGATGACGTCAGCGCAGGTGGGAGCACCTACGTTCGCGTGCCCACCGTCAGTTCGACCGTCGATGCGTCCCAGGCCATCAGCAAGCTGACGTCGAACCTGACGGGCGGGCTTGCATCTCTCTTCAGCACGAACGTCGTATTCGGTGCCGATGGTCCGGCGGCTCAGAATTCCCAAAGCCAGGCGCTGACGCTGGTGCTGCTTGGGGGCGCTACCGTCGGTACGACGTTGAGCGTGACCGCGCTGGCCGGCACTTCGCTGGCCGGCCTGAGCGACGCCGCACGCCAGATCTATCTCACAATGGAAAACGGCGCCATCGTCGGCAGGGTTCCCGGCGCAGACGGAATTGGCAGCAATGACGCGGTCGCGTTCCGGATCACGGTCGCCAACGCATCGACGCCTGGATCGGCACAGATCGTCGTCGAGCAGTACCTGCCGATCGACCATGGGGGGACAGAGAACCCCTCGGTCTACGATGAGGTTCTTTCGCTGCTCACGACGGGCGACAGCAAGGTCCAACTGACGCTGACGGTGACCGCCACCGACGGCGACGGCGACGTGGTAATGAATTCCGCATCGGTCGACCTGGTCAACAAAAACACCTCGGCTATTTCCTTTGACGACGACGGGCCAATTGCGCTCACGGATTCAACGCCGAACATCCACACAGTCGGCAACTCGGCCAACGCAATCGTCCATGGCGACATCAAGTTCGATTATGGTACCGATGGTCAGGGCACGCCCAGTATCTCGATGACGACTTCGCCAGCATCGCTGAGCCATGGTGGCACGGCGCTGATCTACAGCAACGCGACGCCGAACGTTCTGATCGCCCACACCGGCAATCCTAATGATCCGGTCTTCAAGCTGACGCTCGACCCGGCAACCGGAAACTATACATTCCAGTCGTTCAAGACGCTGGACGGCGTGACCCATGAAAACGTGTCGATCGGCGGCGCCTTCGGTGCGGGACCAACATCCTACCAGGTGCTGACGAACGGCCCCAAGGGCACGGGTGAGCATCTCGCGGTCGTGTCCGGCTGGAAGACCGGTGCCGGCTTCAACCTGGCCAACTGGAAGGCGGGGGAACCCAATCCCTTCAATGGCATCACAGTTGCCAAGGTCAATGGCGGCACCAACGGTTGGGGCGTTGACGACCAGAATTTTGAGCCGGGTAAAATCCTGCGCTTCGACTTCGGCGAGCAGGTCGACTTTGACGGCGGTGGTTCATATGTCCCGCCGGGAGCAGGCACGTTCAACGGTCCCGACGTCTCGAAAGCCTCCTTCTCCCTCGCGTCGTTTGGGAGTTCGGATACCATTCACTACGTCGTCCACTACACCGACGGGACGAGCGCGAGCGCCAAGTTCGACGTCAGTGAGTTGCTAGGCAAGAAATTCGAGCCCGTTGCCCCTCCCGGCAAGTATCTTGACTATGTCGAGTTCTACATTGAGGACGGCAAGGGCAAGCTCGACCTGGAGAGCGTTACCACGACCAGCACCACGGTCGATGTCGATCTCGATTTCAATGTCACGGTCAGGGACGGCGACGGCGACGCTATCTCCTTCCCGATCCATATCGACATCGTCAACGCGGCACCGACGGCCGGGGCGGTCAACGCGCTGATCGACGAAGATGCGCTTGCCGGCGGCCTGTCCGGCGGCCTGGGCGATACGGCAGGCACAGCGGTGGCAGCGGGGACGCTGGCCTTCAACGTCGGGCCGAGCGGTGCAGCGGCTGCCGATCCAGTCAACTTCTCGCCGATGCACAATCTGGCGGTCGTGGACACGGACAACGCGCCGATCAAATCGGGTGGCGTGGCGCTTGCATATTTCTGGAATGCTAACACGGACACGCTCTATGGCGCGACCGATGTTTCGAGCGCGGCAAATGCTGCTGCGACTGCGGTGTTCAAGATCACGCTCAACACCTCGACGGGCGTATACGGCTATACGCAGATCAAGCCACTCGATCATCCGGAGCATGACGATCCCGCGTCCCAGGGAACCGTTGAAACATCCTACGAGGACAGCCTCGACCTTGCGATCCGCTATCAGGTCAACGATGCCGATGGCGACAGCGCCCAAGGCACGCTGGTGGTCACCATCAATGACGATACGCCTGAAATCGCCTCGGTCGAGGACGGATCGATGCTCAAGAGCATCGCCGGTTCGGTTCACGGCATCATCGACGCAGGGCCTGGCGCCGACGGCCCGGCGGCAACGCCGTTCCAGTTCACCGCGGACTACACCAAGGTCGCAGGGCTGACCTACACGCTCAGCAACAACGACACGCTGCTGACGGCGAAGTTTGGCACCACGACGGTCTACACCGTCCAGCTCAACGCCAATGGCAGCTACGACTTCAAGCTGGCGGAGGGAGCGTTTGCGATCAAGCCTGTGGCCTTCTCCGATGTGGCGGCAGCGGCGAGCATCGCCTTCGCGGACTCCGGCGTCACGATCTCGAAGCTTGGGAGCGGGGGCGGAAATATCGACCCTTATGCCGGCGGTTTCGGGGTCGTGGGTGGCTCGGGCGGAGCTAACCGCATCACTGGCGGCGAAGGCTTTGTGACGACGTTCGCCCAGACGATGGACAGCGTCACGCTGAACCTCAACATCGGAACCCAGCGCCAGAGCAGCACCAGTAGCGCTCACGACGACCTGATGGTGACATGGACCGCTTACAACTCGGCCACCGGCGTGAGCGTCACGGGAAACACCGGCGTGCTCTACGACGGTGACGATGGGAGCAACACCGGAGCCAAGACGCTGACAATCGATCCGGCCGGACTGCCGCAGTTCGACAGGATCGAGTTCACTGTTGTGACCCAGGGCGCTACCAGCGACAACTACAGGTACATGCAGGTAACCGGCCTGACCGGCAACAAAGCGACAGTCGACCTGCCGAACAGCCTCGATTTCACGGTCAAGGCCACCGATCGCGATGCGGACACGGATACCGAACAGTTCACCATCTCGTTCGGTTCGCCGACATTGACCGTAGGCTCCAACGCGAACGACAAGGATAGCAGTACGGAAGACCATATCGTGCAACTGCCGGGCGTCGTCGACGGCGCTATCGTCGGCACTACGGGTCCGAACATCCAGTTTGGCGACGCGGGCGGGGTCGACGTGACTCAGCCGCAGCACTCGGCAAATATCGTGCTGGTGCTGGACGCCTCGACGAGCATGAATGACACGGTCAACGGTGTCAGCCGGCTCTCCATCATGAAGACGGCGGTTCAGAATCTGCTGGAATCGCTGTCAGGGTCTGGCGCCACGGACGTGAAGGTTCACATCGTCCAGTTTGGAACAGGAGCGAGCACGGTCGGAACCTACACCCTGATTCAAAACGGTTCAGTACAGAACAGTGAACTGACGAACGCCAAGAGCAATGTTGGTTCCATCAGCATTTCCGGTGCGCAATATACGAACTGGGAAGCCGGTCTGAATTCGGCCCTGAACTGGATTAACTCAAGTGGCGGCAACAGTGCTCCGATTACCAATGCAACCACGAAACAGGTGATCTTCATTTCCGATGGAGATCCAACGGCGTACAATACCAACACGACAGGAAGCATCCCGTTTGATCAGACGGCCTACAATCACGTCTTTGGCCAGGCTAGCGGTGACACCACCAACGAACCCGCGCTGATCAAGGCCAAGGGCTATACCATCGAAGCGGTTGGCATCCTGCTGGGCGCCGGTTCGGCCGCGATGGGCCGACTAAACGATGTAGAGGACGGTGTCCCTGGATCCGGTGGGGGCGGTGCGGCTCAAAACATCAACACTGCCGCCGAACTGGAGGCTGTTCTCCAGGGGCTCAATCCGCTGGTCAACCTCAAGAGCGTCGGCGCCGACACAATCACGGCTGGCGAGGGCAACGATATCATCTTCGGCGATGCGCCCAACACGGACGCATTGGCAGCCTCGCTCGGCCTGACCACCAAGCCCGGTTCCGGCTGGGATGTGTTCGCCGAACTGGAAGCCCCGGGCGGGGTTGCCTGGACCCGCGCGGATACGATGGACTACATCACCAAGAACATGGGCACCCTGGCGCAGGAATCTGTTGCGGGCGGTACCGGTCGTACTGGCGGCAACGACACCATTGACGGCGGCGCCGGCAACGACATCATCTTCGGCCAGGAAGGCAATGACACCATCAATGGCGGGGCTGGCAGCGATATCCTGTTCGGTGGCACGGGCAACGACATCCTGATAGGCGGCACGGGCGATGATATCCTGATCGGCGGCGCCGGGCAGGACACGATGACCGGTGGCGCTGGGGCCGATACGTTCGTGATCGGGGTGGATTCAATCTCGCTTGCGATCAACGACATCATCACCGACTTCAATCCGGCCGAGGACCAGCTCGACCTGAGTGAGTTGCTCAAGGGGCTCGCCGCCGAGACCGATCTGGAAGGGTTGGGGTATGTGAAGATCGAGCAGAGTGGGGTGAATTCGATCGTCAGCGTCGATACCGATGGCGGCGGCAACAACTACCAGCAGGTCGCAGTGCTCGAGAACTTCAGCTATAATAGTCAGACGAACGATACCGTGAGGGTGCTGTTCGAAGATAATTCGGGCAACAAGCACTCGGATACTCTATGAGTGCTTGTCGAAGCTAGGACAGACAGCGGTTCGATGACTGACAACAAGCCGGACGCAACCGACGAAGGGGCAGGCGCTTTGCTGCTTGCCCCCGTCGTCGACATGGGCTCGTGGTATGGAGAGGCTGGCCTTGCCGACCTGCCGATGCTGGCGCCGAGCCCGCTGCCTGCGATCGACCACGCCGCGCTCGGCGACATCCTTGCGGATTCGCTGTTCGGCGAGGTTATCGAGATCTCCGACCTGATCCCGCAACTGCTGGAATCCGGCGTTGAGCAGGCTGTCGAGCCGGCTGCAGTGCCGGTCGAGCCGGTGGGTGCGGAGACGGGCGGGGATGTTTTCGTCGCCACGTTGCCTTTCACCATCCTTTTCGAGGAAGATGGTTCGTCGGGACACGGCACGCTTTGAGTTTTGAATGCGCCCGGATTTTCCGGGTGGGGACGTGAATGGGTTGCAGCCGGCAACCGCGTCAATGCCGGCCAGGAGGGGGACTGAAATGGCATTCATGGGGAAAAAACGATCGGCACTCGCCGGTCTTTGCGTATTGGCCTTCACCGGCCAGGTGGCGGCCGCCGACCTGGTCGGACAGCCGGTGGCCGACTATTGCCGGGTGGCAACCACGTCGAACCTGGTGCTGACCGAGAATACCGGGGAGCTGACGGCCGAGGTGGTTCGCCTGATGGACGAGGCGGTGGCTGCCGCCAACAGCTCCCAGTGGATCGACTCCAAGCGCCCGGTCTTTGTCTGGGCTTCCGAAGCCAAGGTCGCCTGCGGCATGGCATACGGCTACCTCAGGACCAATACCCGCGACGAGGATACGCTCAACAAATGCGAGTGCTTCCATAGCCGCATGGTGGAATACATGAACTGACCGACGGGCCAGGTCTTGGCCGGGCGGTCGGATTGCGATGAAGAAGCGTTGCCTGTCGAAACTTTCCATGCGGCCGATGTCGCCTTGCGGGCTCGCGTGAGGAGCGCCGATGATCGAGAATGACTGGCGCTTGTTGCGGCGTGCCGTGTTTGTGGCTGCCGCATTGGCGCTACCGCTTGGTCTTGGCGCCTGCCAGGCAAATAACGGCTCGACGGATGTGCTGGGCAGCGCCGTCCAGGATGGTGCTGCGCCGGCCGAAAACGCTCCGGCGCGGTCGGGCCCCGCGAAATCGGCCGAAACGCTGGGCAAAGGCCCCGTAAAGGTGTCGATGTTGCTGCCCTTGTCGGCAAGTGGGGCGGCCGGCGACCGCGGCCGCAAGATGCGCGATGCTGCAGCCCTGGCCATGGCCGATCTCGGCAATGAGCTATTGACGCTGTCGGTCGAAGACACCGCCGGCGACGATGCCCGCGCCCGCACGCTTGCGACGGGTGCGCTGTCGTCAGGCGCAAAACTGGTGATCGGCCCCGCCGAACAGGCCGCGGTGCGCCAACTGGCGGCAATTTCCGGCTCCAACCGGCCGCTGGTGCTGGCGCTCGCCGACAATTATGCAGGTGCCCCGGGGGTCTATTCGGTCAGGCTCAACGAGGCCGACAGTGCGGCGGCGGGAGCTGCGGCGATTGCCGCCAAGGGCGCGCGCAAATTCGTACTGTTCATGGCCGAAGGCGACGACGGCAAGGCGATCGAAAAGCGCGTCGCCAACAGTCTCAGCATCTACGGCGCATCGCTGGCCGTGGCGCTGCCCTTCGGGCCCTCGAGCGGCGGCTCCGACAAGGCGGTGGCCGACATGGCGGCGCTGGTCAGCAATCCCGAGGCCATCGTGATCGCCAGCGGCAGCGCCAATCCGGCGCCGCTGGTCGCAGCCCTCAAGGACAAGGGCATGCTCGGCAAGAGCGTCAAGCTTGTCGGCTCCAACCGCTGGCTCGAGCACGGCATCGACGATCCCGTCCTCCAGGGCGCCCATATCGCTACGCTCGACAGTGCCGAGATCGGGCCGATCGCCGATCGTTTCCGCAAGACCTTCAATTATGAGCCGGACGTCAATGTCGCCTATGGCTATGACACGGTGGCGTTTGCCGCCGGCATTGCCAGTGCCCTGGGGCCAAAGGGCTTTACCAGGCAGGTGATCGAGAACCCGACCGGCTTCCGCGGTTCAACCGGCGTCTTCCGTTTTCGCGGCGACGGCGCCGGCGAACGCGCCATGCCGTTCTTCCGTATCGACAAGGGCAAGCTCAAGCAGGTCGAAAAGTCGACCTCGGGCTTCTGATCGCAACATCCTGGGAATGTGCCGTCTTTATCGACAGCCCATTCCTTGACGGTGGAGCGGACGGTCGAGGTCGCCTCAATCCGCCGAAGCAGCCGATCGGCCATGTTCGGCTTGTCGTTGACACCTTCTATATATGGCGCGACGCGCCCGAACTGCCGGCAGGGCAATGTTTGGCAAGGCCATGAGTGCCCCGCCGCTCTCGGTCTAACGCTTCGCCGGCCGCTCGGAGCCTTCATTCGACCACAAGCGCGCAAGGCAGCGATTGCGGCGGCCCCCACGCCGCGTAGCCTCAATTCAGTATCCCTCGTCTTTGTCAGCGTCCTGAGGCTGTGAATCGGCGGTGAATCATTTGGTCTGGCCTTTTCCGGTCGGGCGGGGTGATTTTGCGGCGGGTGA